>NZ_JAHCMU010000017.1 GCF_018449435.1 Flagellimonas sp. 389
TCTTTATAAATTTTTGAAAAAGGAGCATTAGGAAGATTAAGGAAGTGTCCTTAAAAAAGATATTAGATTAGTTCCCCGGCGGGATGGCGATACCTAATAGAAATGTCGTTGGAGACTATAGATACGGGTATCAGGGAGAATATGCAGAGACAGACCCCGAGACTGGAAAGCCCGCTTTTGAACTCCGATTGTATGACCCCCGTATCAATAGATGGTTGAACCCAGATCCTTATGGGCAGTATAATTCACCTTACATGGCAATGGGCAATAACTGGGTTGGTCAAATAGACCCTGACGGTGGAAAAGCTGATGATTGGTATAGAAAATTAGATGAGAATGGAAACCCTACCGATGAATATGTTTGGTTCGACGGGTCAGAGCAAATCGAAGGTTATGAACACAAGGGACTCAGCTTCTATGATGCGGATACCGGTGCGTTCGGGTTCTCAGACGGCTCATTTAAAAACTATCGTACAGGAGAGTTTTACAAAGTAAATTTTTTGGATGAAGTTGTTGTTGGACCAGGAGCCACTCTATCTTTCAATGAACAATTGGCAAATACGGTAGAACCATTAATTGGCTCACCATATGTTTGGGGTGCTAACGGCCCTGATTGTTTTGATTGTTCTGGAACATTGATATACGGAATAAGACAAGTATTGAACCATACTTTTATCGACACCAATGCCGATGGATTGTTTAGGAACTATTCAGTAAATACCGAAGGAGGTAGAGGAAGTTTGATTTTTTATGATTACACTTCAGACGGGATTATTGACCATGTTACAACGATAATGAACGACACGCACATGTTACATCCTTCGCAAGGTAATGGTGTATTGGAAAGGAGAGAAATTGACTATTTGGACAACTACACAGATAGACATGGTGGCACCAGTTATAGAAGAGAATTAGATTGGACTAGGATTAATAATTAATATGAGAATAGTAATTAGACTTGCCGTAATCACTGTTATGATTTTTTCATGTAAAGATGATAAAAAACCTTTTGAAATAACTAAAGAAGATACGATTTCCTTTAAAAAAGTTCACTCGTTGATTGATGCCAACGATAAAACGATAGGTGATGTAGTTATTGGGAATATGGTGAATGATACCCTGTTCAAAGAATTATACATTATAAAGAACACGGATACCATATATCAGATAAAAAATAGATTATTCAGGAATAAAGAAGGTATTGATTTTGAAATTTATACTGATAATTTTTCAGGCTTTTATCTTGTCCATAACGCTTCCGATTATATAGTGTTGGGCGGAACTTTTAACAGAGGGAAAGATATATCTGACAATTTAACCATAGAATGGAATCCTAGAAAAGAATTGATGTATCTCTTAAGACTTCCTTAGATAGGATTGGGTCAGTAATCTATAAAATAATGTAACCCCCGCTAGCACTCATCTGTGACGGGTGCCGAACCAGTTAAGAACACCGAGATATGAGGTATGGCATGCCCCTGGTAAAGTTCTTTTACAACGACAGAAACCAAAGAGTGAAAAAAGAGACCTACTGGAACAACAATTTGGTACGCACGCAACATTATGTGCGCAATGTGGCGGGGCAAACAATGGCCATATACACCGATCTGGCCCTTGCGGAACAGCCCGTTTACGGTGCCGGGCGCATTGGGGTCGCCTATAACGGCATTAACGACCAAAAGACCTACCTCTACGAGCTTACGGACCATCTGGGCAACATACGGGCAACCTTTGTAAAGGTGGGCAACGAGCCGAACATCCATAGTTGGAGCGACTACTATCCCTTTGGATCCCCAATGCCGGGGCGCAATATCGTAGGGAATTATAGGTATGCCTTCCAGGGCCAGGAAAAGGATCCGGAGACTGGGATAGAAGCGTTCGAACTCAGACTTTGGGACTCTCGTATCGGGAGATGGTTGACCACTGACCCTTATGGGCAGTATAGTTCGCCCTATGTTGGTATGGGCAATGACCCTATCAATGGTATAGATTCCGACGGTGGTTGGAGATGGAAATTGTTCGCAAAATGGGCTAGAAACAGGGCAGTTAAAGCAGGGCTTGATCCGGGCGAACTTTACAAGAGCAATGGCGAATGGGGCTTCAATACTAGTTCTGTTACCAGTGGGTTTACAACAGATGCAGACGCAACAGCTACATTTAATTTTACCGATGCTTGGAAAAATAGTATTCCTGCACAAATAAGGCCTACCTCTGATTTGCAAAACTTTCAATTTTGGAGAAACGAAGCACCTACGGGTGGTTTTGACTTGTTAAAACATGCAGGTGCCGAATTGACTTTTGGGACTGCTGATAACTTTAAAGTACTTTTTACAGGAAGGCATATTGGTGGAGCAAGCCCTAGAGGTTATAATAGCATGATTGATGCAAAAATGGATGGCTTTCTAACAATAGCAACTTTAGGAATGAATAGAGCAGTTAAACTGGGAACAGTAAGTACCAAATCCTCAGTACTATTATTTTCGGATTTTGCATCATATACAAAAGGTTTGTTTAAAGGCACCTATCATGCACAATTAAGGGCAAAAGCTTATCGTGACATGCTCAATACTCATGATTCTAGAATTAAGGAAACATGGCAAAACATTGATGATTTTATGACACAAGAAACTAGATTCAGGACACTTTATCAAGAATCACAAAAAGAATAACATATGGGTGGTGAGTTTGGTAATATTGCTTCCCTTGGGGCATTGCTTATATGGATTTATAAAGGATTTAAAGTTCCATATAGGAAAATTAGAACAGAAGGCAAGTACTGCTTTGAAGTTGGATTTGGATTCATCATTCTGGTTACATTTCTTGTTTTCTATTTACCAGACTTAATTGGGGATATTTGGGAATAGGACCATACCAACTACAGCGATCGACTTGGGACACATACCCCCCGCTAGCGCACCGATGGTACTACATACCAAACAGCAAGTCTGAACACTTCGGTGGCCCATATATATTCATCAAGCTCAAAACAAATGTATCCTGAATATTTTGGCATTCTTCAAAACACAAACTCTGTAGGAATCGAAGTAGTTGGAAACTATAAAAATGGTGAATGGGATTCATTAACAAATGAACAAATTGATGCAACTACATTACTGGTACAACAAATCAAAAACCACTATAACGTCCATTGTGAAAATATCTATGCACATGAAAAAGTTCAGAGAAAGACGGCAGGCGAAGGGCAAACCGTACTTAAAGCTCTTAATATTGATTAGTATTATTATATCGGCAAGTTTTTGTAAAAAATCGGTATCGAATAAAGTCGATTCCTCTTTATCTATAGAAGAAGAAAATACCGTCAAACTACAAGAGGAAAAAACAATAAAAGAAGCTAGTAGAATATATCATAATATGACAAAAGATTCAGTTTTATCCTATAGTATCTACAATAATAATATTGAAGACAAGGACTGTAAAAATTGGGTCAACGTTTCTAAAGACATACTAGATATTTCTTATCGACTTCATGAAATTTCAAGTTACGAATGGAATCAATGTTATGGTACATTTGATTGCGGAATCAAGGGAAAACTGATTCTGAATGACACCATTTATGATTATAACTTAAATTCTGGTGGATGGATGCGTTTGAGTTCAAATGGGAAAGAAGTGTATTTAGGTGCTAAAGCAATCACCGAATCCTCTAGATTTATATCGATAAATTATTGTGATGAAGAATGGGATTAATTGATGATTTTATGATTTGGTTTAATAGTCCCTCGCTAGTGCTCGTCTGTGACGGGTGCCGAACCAGTTAAGAACACCAAGATATGGGCATGTCATTGCTAAAGTTTTTCTACGACGACAGGAACCAAAGAGTGAAAAAAGAGACCTACTGGAACAACAATTTGGTACGCACGCAACATTATGTGCGCAATGTGGCGGGGCAAACAATGGCCATATACAACAATCTGGCCATGCCCAATAGAAATATCGTTGGGGATGTAAATCTTTTGAGTGTAGGAGTCTCTGCTTTTGCATCAAACATTGGGGCTGATTTTATTGATAGCAAGCATTTTTTACATGGAATCCAATACGCTCCCAAAACAAGATTTCAATACCATAATCCTATTCGTAATATCATTCCTTAATCCAAAGTTCCTCCATTTGTTCCAAAGATTTCCCCTTGGTCTCAGGCACCCATTTCCATACAAACCACGCCGCGATAAAACCAATGATACCGTACAACCAATACGCAAAACCGTGATTGAATTTTTCGGTCAACCATGAATTTTCGTTCATCATCGGAAAAGTCTGTGATACGATGAAATTGGATATCCATTGTACTCCTACTGCCAAGGCCATGGCTTTGCCCCTAATCTTATTGGGAAACATCTCCGATAATAGCACCCAAGTAACGGGACCCCAAGAAATAGCAAAAGCAGCCACATAGACCAATATACTGATCAGTGAAAGTAATCCCATAGTATTGGTGGAAAATGTAGTTCCCAGTGCCAACATACTTATCCCCATACCTATGGCACCGATAATTTGCAATGGTTTTCTACCAAAACGATCTACCGTTTTGATAGCTATAACCGTAAAAGTGAGGTTGATAGCACCTACTATTATGGTCTGCAGCAGCGATGTATCTGTATTGGCCCCAGCATTTTTAAAGATTTCAGGAGCATAATAAAGTACCACGTTAATCCCTACAAATTGCTGAAAAACAGAAAGAAGGATACCTATAAAAATGACAAGATACCCATAGGAAAATAAGCTTTCTGAAGTATGGCGGGTAATTCCGCCAACAATACTCTCTATGATGTCTTGGGTACTCTCTTTTGGATTTATTTTATTCAGAATTGCACGCGCCTCTTCCACTTTTCCTTTCAGCACCAACCATCTTGGACTCTTTGGGACAACAAACAACAATATGAAAAATAGTAAAGCGGGTATGATTTCCGAGGCAAACATCCAACGCCATCCCACCATTTTGAGCCAGTCTTCGCTGCCTTGGTTGGAAATACCGTAATTAACAAAGTATACCACCAACATACCAAAAATAATGGCAAACTGGTTCCAGGATACCAAGCTGCCACGGCGTTTACTTGGTGCCACTTCTGAGATGTACATTGGGCTTAGCATAGAAGCCAGTCCTACACCAATACCTCCAATAATCCTATAAAAAATAAACTGTTTGAGATGGGCATGGTTTCCCTCACCTATAGCTGCAAAACCTAACTCTGGCATAGCCGAACCCAGTGCCGATATTAAAAAAAGTAGCGCTGCCAGCATTAAACTTTTCCTACGCCCAAAACGGACCGAAAAATAGCCGCCCAAAATACTTCCTATAATACAACCGATCAAAGCGCTTGAAACCACAAAGCCCAATAAAGAATTTGCTCGTAATTCGTCGTAGCCCAGAGGATCAACGAAAAAGCTTTTAAGGGAGCCAACGGTCCCAGAAATAACAGCAGTATCGTATCCAAATAGCAAACCACCCAGAGCGGCGACCAACGTTATCTTTGTTAGGTATCCTTTTTTCAAAATCTATAAATATTGGTTAATTATATTTTCAAATAACTCTTGTTTCCCACTAAACTGTTCAAGTTTGGAGTTTTCAAGTGCTAATCTCGTAAGGTCATCCAAGGAAAGTTTTCCATTTTTAAATGACTTTCCCGCCCCTGAGGAGAATGAGGCATACCGCTCTTCTCTTAATTTCCTATAGTTTGATTTCTCAAGGATTTTATCGGCAAGGATAATTGAACGGGCAAATACATCCATCCCTCCTATATGGGCATAAAATAAGTCTTCAAGATCCGTAGAGTTCCTCCGCGTTTTTGCATCAAAATTAATACCTCCGCCTTGGAGCCCCCCTGATTCTAGAAATACTAGCATAACCTCGGCCATTTCATAAATATTATTTGGGAACTGATCGGTATCCCAACCATTTTGATAATCCCCCCGATTGGCATCCATACTACCCATCATGCCTGCATTGGCAGCAATCTGTACTTCATGTTGAAAGGTATGCTGTGCGAGCGTGGCGTGATTCACTTCCAAATTGAGCTTGAAGTCATCCATCAGATCATATTCCCTTAAAAACCCGATTACCGTTGCCGCATCAAAATCATATTGGTGCTTCATCGGCTCCATAGGCTTGGGTTCAATGAAAAAGTTTCCTTTGAAACCGTTCGCCCGGGCATAGTCTTTGGCCATGTGGAGAAATGTTGCTAAATGATCCAACTCTGCTTTCATATCGGTATTGAGCAAGGACATGTATCCTTCACGGCCTCCCCAAAACACATAATTTTCTCCACCTAGTTTAATGGTGCTATCTAATGCCTGTTTAACCTGTGCACCAGCGTGAGCAACCACATTGAAGTCAGGATTTGTAGCTGCCCCGTTCATGTATCGAGGGTTGGAAAACAGATTGGCCGTTCCCCAAAGCAGTTTAACACCCGATTCTGACTGTTTCTGATAGGCATAGTCCGTAATTTCCTGTAATCGCTTCTCGGAAGCAGAGAGCGTCTCCGCTTCATCGACAAGGTCATAGTCGTGAAAACAGTAGAACGGCGCCCCAATCTTGGTAATGAATTCGAAAGCGGCATCCATTTTATCTTTTGCACGATCCAGGGCATCGGTTTTTGAGTCCCATGGAAATGCTTTGGTACCAGGACCGAAGGGATCTCCTCCAGTTCCACAAAAGGAATGCCAATAGGCAATGGCAAAACGAAAATGCTCTTCCAGGGTTTTGCCTGCCACTACAAGTTTTGCATCGTAATATTTAAAAGCCAAAGGATTGTCTGACTCTTTTCCTTCAAATTGGACTTTTCCTATTCCTTTGAAAAACTCCTTGCTTCCTGTTATCACTTGTTTGCCCATGAATTTATTATTTATAGATTGATTTTTATTGGATCGTTTTGATAGTTATTTTCTAATTGAACCCTGTTACTTTTTTTAAATCTTCTTTCCATAGCCTATAAGAGCTATAGTAGGCATCAGTATTTCTAGCAGGCTCATATGTTCTGATCATCCGGTCGCCCGCCATGGCTTCTTTTAATGAATTAAATTGACCCATACTGTAAGCTGCAGCCCGTGCTGCACCTATTGCTCCGGTTGTCTCCACCATATCTATTGGCCCTTTCATCAATGTAGCCACTGTATTGCCAAAAACCTCCGACCTGAACAAGTTGTCATTGCCGACCCGAATGGATGTAATGTCCATACCCATTTGATTCATTATCTCCATACCATATGCAAAAGAATAAGCAATGCCTTCCAATGCCGACCGAAAGAGATGGTTTTTTGAGTGTCTATTAAATTGAAGTCCACATAGATGACATCCAACATCTACATTGTTCAATATGCGTTCAGCACCGTTACCAAAAGGAAGCATGCGCAAACCTTCGGCACCTATCGGTATTTTTTTGATTGCTTCTTCCAAATCATCGTAAGAGAATCCCTTTTCAGCAAGTTGTTCTTTTATCCAACGGTATTGTATACCAGAGCCATTTATACAAAGGAGGACGCCAATATGGGGGTTGTCCATACTATGGTTAACATGTGCAAAGCTATTTACGCGGCTATGGGGTTCGTAAACGAGATTATCTGTAATTCCGTATACTACGCCCGAAGTCCCTCCCGTAGCGGCAACTTGTCCCGGTTCCAATACGCCAAGGGACATGGCATTGTTTGGTTGATCACCAGCACGATAACCTACGGGTATTCCATGGTTTAGTCCCAATTCATTGGCCGCCTCTCGAGTAAGGTAACCCTGTTCTGAAAAAGTAGGTACGGAACTAGGTATTAATTCGTTTGGTATTTCATAATAGTCGAGTAGTTTTTTATAAGGTTTCCCTGCATCAAAATTCCATAACATGCCTTCTGAAAGTCCGGCAACGGTTGTATTTGCTTCACCTGTCATACGTAGGGCTATATAATCTCCCGGCAGCATAAACTTGAATATCCTATCAAATAAATCAGGCTCATTTTCTTTTATCCAACGGAGTTTGGAAGCTGTAAAATTACCTGGGGAGTTCAGTATATGGTCAAAGCATTCTTGCTGTCCCAACGTTTCAAAAGCACGATTTCCAATCCCTACTGCTCTACTATCGCACCAGATAATGGACGGCCGAAGTACAGTCCCCAGTTTGTCGACCAAAACAAGGCCGTGCATTTGATAAGAAATACCAATGCCCTTTACATCTGATGGATTCACACCGGTTGTTTTGAGAAGTTTTCTTGTTGCCAGTTTTATATGTTCCCACCATACCACCGGGTCTTGTTCGGCCCATCCTGGTTGAGGGCTGGAAATGGCCATTTCAGTATTTGGACTACTTGCAATTCCTATGTCGACATTGGTTTCACCATCCAAAAGTGCAGCTTTTATTGAAGAACTACCAATATCATAACCAATATAGTACATATATAAAAAACGTTGTGTTGGGATATAAATATAACTAATAATAGTCATTATGACTATTATTAGTTATATTTATTTTCTTTGCTATCTTTTGCCAACGTTTATAAAGAACGATATGAAATCAACAGGGTTGATAATGGACGACCTGTCCATAGATTGCGTTATTTTCGGTTTTACCAATGGATTAGAAGTTTTGTTAGTGAAGCATGGAGAAGGTATTAGTGAGGGAAAATGGGCGTTACCTGGCGGATGGATCAATACAGATGAGTCTCTTGACGCCGCGGCATATAGAATCCTATATTTGTTGACAAACGTTGAAAATATTTATCTACAACAACTGAAAGCTTTCGGTAGTGTAGACAGATTCCCCACGAAACGTGTTGTTACCGTAGCTTATTACTCATTGATAAAGGCTGCTGATTTTAATCTGGTCGCAGGTTTTACCGCCTCTGATGCGAAGTGGTTCAAACCGGAAAGAATACCTCCATTACCCTATGACCATCGTGAAATACTCGATTTTGCTTTCAGTACACTTAAGAAACAGGTAAAACAAGAACCCATTGGTTTTAACCTACTTCCTGAAAAGTTTACTTTATTTCAGTTACAAAACTTATATGAATCCATACTCGGAATCAAATTGGACAAGCCCAATTTTAGGCGGAAAATTTTGGGCATGAAACTGCTCATCGACTGCAATGAGAAACAGGATGACGTCTCTCACAGGGCAGCCAAGCTCTATCGTTTTGATAAAGAGGTATACGATTCTTTGAAGGATCGAAAATTTGTACTTGACTTCTAAAAAACTTTTTAAAAATTAGATTGTTCAATTAAATGAATTCTGATATAAATTATAACTTTTTGACTTTAAACTATAGTTTATCTTATAAATAACCTAGATTTCCTATTTATGTGAATGGAACAGGGATTTAATATAATTCTAAGAATGTATATCATACCATGTAGCTAGCACTCTGCGCTCCAATACATTGTTGATTTATCAGGCTTAGAAGGCTAATATTCTGCAGCAGGCTTCATTCAGGTTTTGAAGTTCTTTATATTTTAGAAATCCTTTTTCTTGGATTTAACAATGAGTCGCCAGATAGGCAGAACGGTCCAAAGTATCAGCATAAAAATGGAGATAAAAAACCCTTGCTGTGTTCCAAAAAACGTCTTAAAAACTGCTCCCGTGTATCCCAACAGTGCAGAAATGTCCAGTTTTAACAGTATTAAAATTCTTGATAGGTCAATTGGGTTTAACGTTGTGGCCACTATGGAGAACGTATCCAAAGGATATTCTTCAAAAACAATGAGCGACATCAAAAACAGTCCGTCGTAGATTACGGCCAAAAAAAGCCAAAGCAATACCGCATATCCAAATCCTTTAATTTTATTCTCGTTGGAAAGTCCCATGTTAAACGAAAGAGCGGTAAAAATAAAGGTCAAAAAGGCCCCTGTTACCAACAAGAGCGAAAAATCAAAAATTGCATCGCTTCTTAGCAGTCCGTACAAAAGGAAGGGAATACCCAGACCAAATACCAAACTTAGTGTCAACGAACCTGCCACTCCCAAATATTGACCTAAAAAAATCGAGGAACGCTTAATGGGTTGTGCCAATAGTAGTTCTGTAAATTCTTTGGAATTGTAGTAATACATAATTCCAAAAATTGTTCCTATAAGTGGCACCAATACTATAATGACGTTCATCAAGGTGATTATGGCCTTGGAAACATCGTTGTTCAGGAATAACAGCACAAATCCCAGACCTAGATAAAACAGGAAGTACGCGTAACTCCAACGGCTACGGACAAGGTCGTAAAAGCTATATTTTAGAATCTTAAGCATTAGCGGTCGTTAGTGTGGCTATGGCACGTTCTACATCGGTTTGGTCAGTTTTTAGCTTTAGGTCATGTATACTTCCTTTAAAGTAGATATTCCCCTCTAATAAATAGACAATTTCATCAGCTACTTCTTCTACAAATTGCATGATATGGGAAGTGACCAAAATAGTTTTTCCTTTCTCTTTTTCATTCTGAATCAGTTTCTTTAATCGTATGAGTGCAGCAGGGTCCAATCCGGTTGTTGGTTCATCTAGAATAATCAAGGGGCTATCGAACATGAAGGTCAATACGATGTTTACTTTTTGTTTGGTTCCGCCCGATAATGTTGACAACCGTTTATCCAAAAAAGGCTTAAGTCCAAAAAGGGAAATCAGGACTTCCTCTTCGCTTGGCCTTTCCCTAAGATCCTTTATCATTCGTATCAACTCTTTAACTTTAAGATTGCCTGGAAAATTGGCTATTTGCGGCAGGTATTCTATTTCCCTTCGATATTTCCATTGATTTTTTATCGATACTCCTGAAATGGCAATAGTTCCCTTATTGGGAACCACCATTCCCAAAATACTCTTGATCAGCGTAGTTTTCCCCGATCCGTTTGGCCCTAAGATGGCTATGATACCGCCTGCACCGATTGAAAGATTAAGGTTTTTTAAAACCTCATTTTTACCGAATTTCTTGTATAAATTTTCAATCTGTATCATTGCGTCCTTTTCATTCGTGGGTTGGCATCCAAAAGTTTATCCGGTGTAAAAACGGGTGAAACCTTCTCAGAAAAATCGATAATATCCATAAATAGGCTGCGTAACAGCACAATAGTTTCTGGGGTACGGTTCACAATATAAGAGAATAGCTTCACGGGTCTATAAGGTACATCCCCTATTCCATCCTTATCAAGATCATATCCCGTGTAATCACTCCAATAGTTTTTATCGAATACATTATCGTTCAATTTGCTGTTGTAGGAGATATCGAAGCTATTGTTCAAAAAATTGTTGTTTTTAAACTCATTGGCATAGCAAGCCCCCAGTACTTTAACGGCCCATCCGTTTTGAATAAAATCATTGTTGCTATAGGTAATTCTGTTGGAGCCTTCTATGTTAATCCCTACGGTATTCTCTTCAAAGATATTTCCCGATATTTCACCATCATTTATCTCCTTCAATAAAATTCCATAAGCTGCAGTTCCCCAATTTTTTCGAAATGTATTGTCCAGCATCTTAATGTGTTTAGAGAACATGACCGCTACCCCCGCACCATTATTCTCGAAGATGTTATTCGTATAAACATCATGGTTACTGAACATAAAATGGAGTCCATATCTAAGGTTGTTCGTGCTGCTATTATTATTGATGGTAACATTATCTGAAAATTCCAGATAAATACCATCCCGAGTACCTTGAACAATATTACGATCTACGGAAACATTGTGGGAATACCATAATTGAATGCCATTGCCAGAGTTGTATTCGTCCTTGGCATCGCCAATAATCTTATTATGGTAAACTTTTCCATTGTTGGATTTTTCCAAATAAATCCCAAAAAAAAGTTTCTCCAATACAAGGTTCTGGATTACAAAATTTTCACTTTTTACAACACGTAAAGCGGCATAATCGGTTGTATAGCTCACCCCTACATTGATAAGAAAAAGTCCGTCTACCGTTACCCCATCCGAAGTAATTCTGATGATCTCCCCTTTTTTCTCCCCATCGATTACGGGATAGTTTTCACCTTTTAGCGTTAGCGGTTTATCAATAATAATATTGAACTCTTTGTAAGTACCTTTTTTAACCAACAACGTATCATAATCCGATGCTAATGCTATACCTTCTTTAATCGATTTTAGAGGACATGTTTGGCATACTTCAATGGTATTACCACATACTTCTTGCACATGCAACACTACAAAAATAAGTAAGGTAAGGCCGTATTTTTTCATTATCGGATAATAAGGAATTTAGAGTCTTGGAAAGCCTCTACCCAATGCTCTGTTTGTTTAGGAAAACTGGTTTTTTGTTGGTTTTTAAGAACTACAGCGTCTTTCCCTATATAAAAAGCAATATGTCCCTCCAAAACTATTAAATGGGCGTCTTTGGGCGATTCATGAGGAGGAAAAACTGCTCCCTTTGCTAAACTGATGCTCAAAATTTCAAGTGAATCATTTTTTACAAGTTGCTTTACTTGCAACCCTTCAAATGCTTGAATTGCTATGGTATTCTCGATTTCAATATTTTCCATACTTTCTGGCACTTTAGTATCTATTATCTGAATTTCTCTTTAAGCTGCTCCCATGTGAATATTTCGCCTCCATGTTCATCAAGTCCATCTTGTGCGGCATCTTTGGTTGCAAAAGCAGTTAAATACTCGCCCATTGGACTAGGTATTCCTTCAGAAATCAAAAAAGTGGCTTCGGTTACATCAATTAGTTTTCCCGGTGCATTGTAGTCGTTCGCCAACCCAATTTGAATGGTTTCTTGGTCGATATCCTTAAGATGGTTAAGCATGCATTCAGTAGCATCAAAATTGAATACCTTTCCTTTTTTGGTGACCATCTGTGCAGCATGTTGTTTGTCGACAATTGTCATTTTACAATAATGACATCCAGCCTCACCATAGGCAATTGGTTTTGGACCAATAGAACATGATATACCAAGAATCAAGGATAAAAACAATATCTTCTTCATAAGCACGATGTTAAGTTGAATAGTAAAGATTGCTCGCTTTTTTATACTTCCAACCCAAATAACCGGCGATTAGGGTAAGGCACATACCAAGAAACATGAAATAAGCTCCAAGTCTTGGATAGGAATACGCATCAAAATTCAACATTTTTTGATGCCCCAATAATGGTGGTTTATAACTCATTGGAGTTCCGTCTGGGTTCACCAATTTCATTATCGCTTTTGGGTCTAGGTTTGTTCCATAATCCAACAACCAAGCATTAAAGTCGTACATGCCCAAAACACCTAGAATGGTCATCAAAATAAACCATCCAAAAAACCAATGATAGGATATTTTATCGAAGTACCCCAAAACTCCGAAAAGTACGCCTAAAGATACCATTCCGCCTATAACAAGTGGAAATACACTGAACTCCCACATATCTTCTGGCTTTGGCAACGTTTTCATGCCAATGTAGTGGTTGAGGCCATCTATGTTTTGAATATCAAATTCACTTTGCCCTTGTAAGCCATTAATGTAAATATTGATTCCCAAAGGTTCTGGATATTGTGGTGCTCCCAGTTCTATGTTCCACAATGGGAACACGAAAAGTCCCATTAATAATGCAGAACCAACTATCATTACTAAACTAGCCTTTTTCATTTATTCATTTTTTGATTATGACACCTTGATGTTTCCCCTGTAATTAAAAAAAAGCGGGCAGGTCATCGACACAGCCCGCTTCTATCATTGGTTAGATGGTGTTACTCTCCTAAAGACCAAGAAAGTTCAATGTCTGAATTTGCTGGAGATACCCGTACGTATCCCTGCATTTCTTGGTGTAATGCAGAACAAAAATCTGTGCAGTAAAAAGGCCATACCCCTACTTTTTTGGGTTCCCAAATAGACGTTTTTGTCTGTCCTGGCATAACTAATAGTTCCGATGTATTCTGACCGATTATAGAGAAGCCATGTGGCACATCAAAATCCTGCTCATGATTGGTTATATGGAAATAGACCTTATCCCCCACCTTAACTCCTTCTATGTTATCTGGTGTAAAGTGACTTCGGATAGTACTCATGTAAATGTGTACTTCCTTGCCATTTCTTTCTACCCTAGCCTCTGAAGGATTACTAACGGCATATGGATGCTTGTTATCATCCAACCTGTAGATTTTCTTGGATTTTGGCGCCAATAATTCAGCTGGACATCCTGCTGCGTAATGTGGTTCACCGTGGGTCGGAAAATCGTAGATCAGCTCCATTTTTTCACCCGATATATCATAGATCTGTGCGGAGTGCTCCATTTCTGGTCCAGTGGGCAGATAACGGTCTTTTGTGATTTTGTTCATAGCCACTACGTATTTACCAAAAGGTTTACGGGAATTACCCCCGGGAATCATAAGATGACCTACGGAATAGAAGGTTGGTTTACGGTCAATGACTTCCCAGGTACCCAGCTTCCATTTTACAACTTCGGATGAAATAAAGAACGTTGTGTATGCATTGCCTTTTTCATCAAATTCTGTGTGAAGTGGTCCTAGGCCACCACTTTTTACTGTTCCGGCCAAAACATCTTCAAACTTTAAAATAGGGATTCCGTAAGCTTCACCATCAAACTTTTCATCCTCTATCGCTACAATCATTTTATCAAACGAATGTACCGTTAAGTCGGCGGAAAGCTTACCGTTGCCAATAATGTATTGTCCCGTGGGATCAACATCGCAACCATGTGGAGATTTTGGAGTTGGCAAGAAAAATACAGCTCCCGGAACTTTTAAAGGATCTACGGTCAAAACCTCTTTCTTCATGGTACTCGTTCCCATATGGGTACCTTCATCGTAAACGTTATGGGCATAGTCGGCAGGCATTTTGGTTCCACCACCATTGTTTACATATTCTTCAATCTTTTTCCAATTTACCGCAGCTATAAAATCTTTGTCATTTTGAGATGAATTCACCTCCATTAAAGAATTTGCTTCTTCGGTATTATAAGTAGTAAAGAAAAACCATCCATGACTATCGCCACGACCGGGATGTGAAAGGTCATAGTTAAACCCGGGCATCAACAATTGAAACTTAATATCCATGTTACCGTGTTCCTGCTCTACACTGATAAAGGTCAGTGCTCCCTTAAAATTGCCTTTGTATTCGTTGATGGGCATATCCTTTTGAGGGACCGGTACGGAAAAACGTGTCCCTGCGACCACATATTCCGTATTTTCGGTTATGAAAGAAGAACTGTGATTACCAGCACTGTTAGGTACTTCGATAATTTCCTCTGTTTCAAAAGTACTTAGGTTGATTCTTGCAACGCGTGGCGTATTGTTCCCATTGATAAAAATCCATCTTCCATCCAATTCTCCATTAGTTTGCGAAATATCTGGGTGGTGCGCATCATCCCAAGGAACAAATCCAAAAGACGTATTCAACATGGGTTTGGTTTCCTCGGAATACCCATAGCCTGATGTTGGAAATTGCGAGAAAACAGGAATCTCCTTGAACATTCTACCAGATGGTAGTCCATACACGGTCAAGTTACCGCTATATCCGCCTGAAAGGAAAGCATAAAACTCATCTTGTTGTCCGGGCGCTACATATACTTTTTCTGCTGCGCTCGACCCCAAAGCTCCATTAGATGAAGATTTGTTGCTACCATTGCCGCAACTCGAGATAATCATGGCGACCCCTATCAAGGCCATCATATAATAGTGATACTTTTTCATTCTTGTTATGTATTTAGTTTGTTTAAATTCTATTCCTCGGAAGGTGGTAGTATGACTTTGTCCACAACATGTACGATTCCATTGCCAGCAGGTACGCTTGCCAATATTTTTGCACCGCCAACATATACATCATCATCTTTCACCTCAACCGTAGTGTTTTGATCGTTGGCTTGCCCCAATTTTTTAAACTTTTTCAGAAACTCCTTATCATACTTGCCAGGGGTAACATGATGCTTCAAGATATTGGCTAAAGCATCCTTATTTTCTGGCTTTAGCAGGTTTTCCACAGTTCCTTCGGGTAGTGCATCAAAAGCTTCGTTCGTAGGTGCAAATACCATCAATGGCCCTGCATTGACCAAAGCATTTTCCAAATCTGCAGCTTGTACCGCCGCAACCAAGGTTGTATGATCAGGTGAGTTTATGGCTATGCTCAATACCGTAGGGGTAGATTCATCATTTTGGATAAAGGCTTGTCCTTGCTCTTTGGATACTTCCACACCAATAGTTGATACCGGTTCGGTTTTAGTTTTAGTATTGCACGCCGTTACCATAAATAAAATCAGTAATGGTACAAATAGTTTCATGGTTGATTCTTTTGTTTTCATATACATTAGAGTTTAGAGGGTTCTGAAAAATTCCAGTAATGAACGTGTCTGCTCAACCGTTAGGTTTTGATTCGACATCGCAGCACCATTAAATTCCACTAAAAGATCTTTGGCACAACGGTCTTCCTCGGTCATTAACTTTGGATCAAGAATCATGTTCATTACCCATTCTGGGCTTCTTCTGTCAAGAATCCCTTCCATTTTTGGCCCTATGAAACGTTTGTCGGTTTTATGGCAAGCGGTACAATTGGTTTTGAACAGTTCGGCCCCTTTCGTCACCATAGCATCATCAATCTCTGGATCTAGGGTAATTTCCTTTATTTGGCCTACTCCTTTATTATCCAATGTAATTCGTTGGGAAGCAGGTACTTCACTGGTTTTAGGAGTTGTTTCTTCAACTTTTTCGGTAGATTTGGTTCGATCTACACTGAACCCATCTTTCTTTTTCTCTTCTTTACCACCACAAGCAAAAAGGAAAAAGGCACATAAAACTGAATAAATTGCAATATTTACTTTCATAGAGGGGTATTTTTAATAATTTTTCAAAAATAACCCCTCTTTAATGCTAAAAACATGATATATGTCATATAGAAGATAAAAAAGTCTTTTAATCTTTATATTTGTTGAAAAATCTTGCTTATGCTTTCCACTTCTACTAAATATGCCCTAAAAGCTGTACTTTATCTTGCGGTTAATTCTTCTGAAAAGAAGAAGATTTTAGCAAAGGATATTAGTAATCCTACCAATATTCCAAAAGCATATTTATCAAAGCTATTGCAGGAACTGTCACGACATCAAATTGTATCCTCCGTTAGAGGGCCAGGTGGCGGATTTTATATGACACCTGAAAACATTAAAGTTCCATTAATAGAAATCGTAAAGGTCATAGATGGTGATAGCCGACTTAATTCCTGTATGTTGAGCCTTAGTGAATGTAATGAGGAGCGACCATGCCCCATACATCATCTAGTTGGTAATGCGAAGACAAATTTTGTTAAAAACCTTGAAGAGAATCGTTTAGAAGATTTGATTGAAAGTATACAAAGTGGCAAGTCTGTTTTACCACTTTAACAGCATGGTTTTTAATAGGTTTCCTTTAAAATTACAGGTTTGAAACATTTATGGTCTCATACTTCTAAAGAAAAGAGTAAATATAAAAACTAAATCTAAATTCATAACACTGCTCTTTATCTACCTGAATATTAATATGGCCTGTTGAAGACAAGATAAAAGAAAGTTCGAACGATACCAAAACTAATATATTGGGAGAGACTCAACATCAATGTCCGACGAACTTTAAAAAGAGGAAAACATATACGACTAAAGAAGTATCCGCTATTTGCAAAATGATTTAGTTATCCTTTAAGAAACAAATAACAAGACCCATTCTATCACGCAGACGGCAATTACAATTGCGAAGGTGATAAATGCCTGTGCCCATTGTGCAGAGTAAGCAGCGTTATATTTTTAGAAATAAAAAACCTTCCAAATTAAGTTTTGGAAGGTTTTTTATTATTAAAGGCGAACTGCGCTAAAAAGTAAAATTAATCGATGCGAACGCATTTCTGCCCGGAGCCAAAATTGGAACATTGTTTCCTCGTACCGACCTGTTTAAATGCTCATAATAGTTTTCATCAAAAATATTGTTGACTCCTGCTGTTATTTTGGCCCCTTTTGTCAGTTGATAAGCCACTTGAACGTTCAATAATGAAAAGGCCGGAGTTTCTGTCTCCCCAAACTCCTGCGATATTCGAGACTGCTGCATGACATGCCTAAATACCAATTCGGGTTGAAGTTTACCATCTGCATAATTACCTATTAAGCTGTACCTTAAATCTAAAGGAGCTATTTCTGGTAGAGGTTCATTACGTTCCAAATCTTTTGCATAGGTATAGGCAATGCCCAATTGATGTTGTAGGCCCACCAACAATTCTTGGTTCCAACTCAATTCAAATCCTGTTTTATAGGCATCCTCTATATTGACAAATTGCCGTACCCCAGGACTCATTGGCAATCTGGGAGATAGGTCATCATCAATAAAAGAAGAAATGAAGTCTTGTAAATACCCAGCAAATACATCAACGTTTATATTCGTATGATCGCTTTTCCATTGAAAAGTTACATCCAGTTGGTTGTTGATCTCTGGATCAAGTTGCGGATTGCCCAACAATTCAAAAGGATCTTGACCTACCGGGAAAAAGTTGATAAAACGTTCGGTAAGCCCTGCACTACGCTGTGCTCGCCCCAACCAAATGCCAAAGGTGACATTCTTGCCCGTATTAGTGGTTGCGCCCAAACTAAAACTCGGATTGAACTGTGAAACCCGGGTATCGCCATTGGCTTGTACAAACTCATCGGCAGCATCATTAATATCTGCTGTATTTAGCTCTAAACGAGTAGAAAAAACCAACAGGGTCTTATTTAGATTCAAGTGGTATTCACCAAACATACTACCCTTGGCAATGTAGCCATCTTGCCACGCATTATCTTCGAACGTACGGCCCGCATTCGGTCCCATCAGAAATTCACGTATTCGTATGCCTTCTGCCCCTTCACGCCTAAAATCTGCACCGGCAAACAGGTTTGATTTCTCAAAGTTCCAGATACCTTCGGTTCTACCTCCAAAATTGTAAGTGGTAGCATTCGTTTGCGCATTTAACATCCTTGGATCTAAAGGTTTTAAAAGATTATCCATTAAATGGTCTACAAATGAACCGAATATGGTGGTATTCCACGAACTCAGGTTTTTTTTATCAAAAGTCATATCATGTCTGGCATTGAATAGCCAAGTATCATCATCTCTCAAATCCATCGGTAAAGCAGGAAAATCAGCATCTCTAGCGACATTGTAAATAACCGAAAATCTGATTTGGTTGCTATCGGTAATTCTAAAGCCCATATTGGTACCAAAACTTCCACGGTTAAAGTCAGCAGCTATGGTCTGACCATTTCCTGCTGTATAATCGTTGCCTTCAGACCAGGAACCAAATAATGAGATATCATGGTTGTCGCCACTAAAACCTAGTTTTCCCTCATTTCTAAATACTGTTCCATTACCTTCATATCCGCTTGAAACCCTACCATATATCTCGTCTTGCTCTGTGAAGCGTAACTTCACGGGCATAAAATTAATGGTCGCCCCAAAACCTGTTCCAAAGCGAAGGGCATGGGGGCCCTTGAACACCTCGATTCTATCTAACATGTTTGGAGCCATTTGGCTTGTAGGCGGATCCATACGATTTGGACAAGCTGCTGTCGCACCCTGTGCACCATCTAGTACAATGTTCAATTGGTCGTATTTAAACCCTCTAAATACGGGGTCAAAACCATAATTGCCCCCTTTTCTAATACTGTTTAACGCTGGGTTCTGGTTGAGTATGGCAGCACCGTCATGTGCCAGTTGTTCTTGATAGCCCATCTTCAATCTGTCATTAGGCTTTTCATTAGGCCTAAGTGCAATCACCGTTACCGGATACAAATTGACCATGACACTTTGCCGGTAAAAAACTTTATCACGGAATAATGTCAAGACCTCTTCGTCATTTAAGGTCCATTTTCCATAATTGATGTGTGAAAAGATTATGGAATTCTCCTCATCATATGAAACTTGAAAGTTTCCATTTCCATCTGTTATTCCATTTTGAATTCCGTATTCAAAAGTTGCCCCTACAATTGGCAGGGTATTATTCTTGTCCAATAATTTAATTGTGCTGGTCTCTTGGGCTACCATAGAAAGGAAGCCCATATAAATTAGGGCGACCAGCCACCCTTTATAATCGCGTGTAGATTTCATAATCGTAATTTGATAGTTCAACTTTTGCACGCTCCATTGTTATCAGCAAAATCGATGGTGCTTGCAGCTATTTGATTCCTAGATTCAGGCGGTTTGGGGAGGTTGAACTAGCTCAAAAACCAAAAGACGCCCATTGAGCGAATTATGGTATAAAAAAGAAGATTTTGTGATAAAGGTGTAATTGTCCATCCTTTTAAGAAGGCTGTCCACTTGGTCGAATGTAATTTGGGGGATTTCCATTTCTTGGGACGTTCCGAACGGATTTTCTTCATTCTGTTCGGTCTCCTTTGCTATCATTACGGCGAGATAACATTTACCATTACATTGAAGCTGGGGTTTATCTTTGTTTTCACAAAGAACATTTGAGATATAATCATAATTAAGTATATATTCCGCAACTGGCCAAAGTGGCTTGACCAACATAAGAATAGCAACAAAACAGATTACCAAACTTTTCATGCGAACAAAAGTACATTACCTTTGAAGGTGGAAATATGATAAATGTCAATATAAAAGACTTACTTATCCTTTATTTCATGATTACCTAGTATTCTTGCAAATAGAAGGATTTATTTTGCATTTTATCCAACAATCTTAATTATGATTGGTAGCATGTCATTTGGGATAACAGCTTAACTTAAAGTAGCTATTGATTTAAGACTTACTTTTGTCTTCTTCGACCAATTTGTCATTCTTCCAGATACCTTGGGTGACCACTTGGTTATCAGCACCATAAAACACACCTTCGCCATTGCGTTTATCATCTTTCCATTGGCCTGTATATTTTTCTCCATTAGGCCAATAATAGGTGCCATATCCGGTGCGTTGGTCATTTATGTAATTCCCTGAGTAGTGTTCGCCATCTGCCCAGTAAAAGTTCCCTTCACCATGGCGTTGGTTATCCTTCCACTCTCCTTCATAGCGGCTCCCCGTATTCAACAAGGCTATACCATAACCATTGGCCTTATTATTTTTCACTTCGCCCACATAATGGAACTGACTACCTTTTTTATTGGTGAACGTTATGTACTCACCAAAAGACTTTCGCTGTAGTTGCCGTTTTATACTCACCAGTTCTACTTTGGTTTTCTCCAAAACAAAGTTCAAGGAATCGTATTGTTTAATTTCTCTGGGGATACTGGAAATTCGAACATTTTGAATGGAATCCAAAGAATCTTTTTCTGTCAAGTCCAATTCAGAAAATTGTTGGCTCCTATTCAAGTTGGATAACTTTTTGGCAATATCGATACGCAGCTGTATTCCAGAAGCTTCTTCTACATCTTTATCCGACAGTTGAGAAGTATACGCATTTATGGCTGAATCGTATTCACCTATTACGAGCAAAGAGTCGATTCGCAGTAACTCGTCATACTCGCTTACTTTTTTAAACATGCCCGATGCCTTATCCTCAGAAGTTTTTAATTCCTTTTTTAAGCTGGTGATCTTAAAAAATCCGTAGGTAGCTATTAACACCATAACTACCAATAAAATCATTCCAATATTTTTTGCCTTATTCATAGCTTATGTATTGTTCTTTGTATTGGATAGTGTTTTAGTCATCTAAGTGAATAGCAGGAAGTTTGTTTTTGACTTTTCTGATATCAGGTGAAAAATAAACATGGAAACGCATGGTCCAACCCTGTTTAAAAATACCTGCATTCTCAATGGTTTGTCCTTGTGAATACATTAATCCGGCAGCCAATGTTAATCTTGGGGTCACAATATAGCCCAAAGTAGTGGTCAAACGTAAATCCTCCATAACACTACCAACTACTTCCTTACCGCTTTGCATGATCAATTCTGCTTCCGGTGAAACGTAAAGTGTCCTTGGCACTAGTTTGTGATTGGTCAAAGGGACTTTTGCCCTGAACATGTAACGCCATCGATTCCTAAAAATATATTCGCTGTTTTCCTCAAAACCTTGGGTCCATCTATGCTCAATCCTGATCCTATGGTATATCATGGCACTGTACAGAGGTTGTGCAAATTGGTATTGATGCCAGATACGCCATTCGGGAACAACATTTCGTTCCGTAGAATCTTCATCAGTATTAAAATTTATGCGCACTACCCCTCCAAGACTAAAATTGACCTTTTTTGAATAAATATATCCGATAGCATGTCGATTATATATTTGACCTATTTGACCAATGAACGGAGTATCTTCGGTTTCTTCAAAGCGAACATGGGTTTGGGCATCCCAAAACAAACGTTTTGATATACGGATATTGCCGTAAGAATTAAACCATACTCTGGTACCTGGGTCCTTAAACTTGGATTCTTCTGGAAGCACTTCACCATCCTGAGCCACCATCGTGGATACAAAACACGACAAGCACAAAGCTGAAAACCAAACTATATTCTTACAATATACCTTCATTTCTCAGTTTTGCCAAGGGATTCTAAATTGAACAACTGTATAATTACCAATGGATCTTGTTCCCTTTTAAGTTTGCGTTCCAACCTTGAGGTATCCTCATCTCGCATTTCCAACATACGCCGGTGCGTATTGTTCAACAATCCGACCAGTTCTTCAACATTGTCACAGTTAAGTTCTGTTTCTACCCTATCCAATATGTGCGGGATCAATACTCTTTGGTATGCAGAGGTAATTCGCTTTTTCACCTCTTCATTCATTATGTTTGCCATAAACGGGTTCCAAATGGCATCTTGATACTTTTCCTCAATAACTTGCATCCTACCAGGTTGCTGTGCCAGTGCTTTGGTCAGCATATCCATAGACTCAAAACAGCGTACTAAATGACGACCAAGCTCCATTTTTTCTTTGGTCTCCTCCATTTTTGAATATCGGGTGAGGTTTTGGTCGGCGGTGGATTTAACTTTTTCAAACGACTTCATGTACTTCAACGGCAATTTATCCGACAAAGAATCTAAATCATTGTTCAATTGATTTACTTGCGCTATTATCCTCTCTTCCAGTGCAATAAACTCTTGTTGCCGTTTATCTTTGGTCAGTTTATCGTTTAAAACCTGCTGAATGGAATCTAGACTCAACGTGGCATAGTGTGCCATTTTATAGATTGACGCTATGTTATTTTGGGTAAAATCGAAGTCCGGCGCTCTTGGCCCTTTGAAGACCTTGTTCTCATTTTCTTGACCGCCAACAATTATTTCGGTGGAAGGTTTTCCATTTGGCCATACATGTTCAATCAATTCGTCAATTGGAACGTATTGAAGAATATTCGATTCATGAAAACCCAAAATATTTTCTAGGGGATCAACAAAGTTTTCAGAAATGGCGACAACAACGGAATGTAGGAATTGGGCATCTTCATCGGCCATTTTCAAAATGGTCAATTGTGTGTTGTTCAATAATGACCCACTTATCAATTTGGACTTCTGGTACAATGTTTTTACGGAATCCATTTGTTTGGATTCTAAAGAATCTATTGGGTAATAAGGAACTTTGACCTTAAACTCCGGATAGAAAGCTGATTCACCTAATTCAGATAAAACACCATCTATCTTGCCATAATAAGCCGCGTTTACCGCAAGTGATTTATTGATAGCACTTTGTGACAAATTAAAAGTGTCTTGAGATTGCTGTACGACATCAAGAATCTTTAGATAGTTATCATCCAAGGTGATGATTTTTTCGTCAAGAACCCTGCTTTGGTAAAGGTTGATTACTTTGTTTTCACCATCTGTATTTAATTCAATCTTCTCTAAACGACCATCTTTAAAGTACCAGCGTTCCACCACGCCGATGTCATCTTCGGAATAAAGTGTCCACTCGTCATGTGCCAATCCGTTGCGCAAAAATCTACCCACCAGTGTTGTACCTTCACTTTCAATACGGAAGCTTTTTTGGGGCACTCCGTTGTTAAATTCAATGGCACTCTTGAACAGTACTTCATCCACCTCAGAGTCTTTGATGCGATTTTTGGTTATGGTCCATGTTCCATCAGGTTTTCCATTGTTCAAAATACCTTCCGCTTCTTCTTGCGTTCCTGTAATGTTCAAAATATATTGATAATCCAATACCTGCGTAATACTATCTGACTGGAATTCGCCGAACTGAAATTTCCAATATCCGTTAGGGTAATTATCTTTAAACACCCCTTTGAACAAGAAAGAATAGTCACTTTTTGCCAATAAAGCGCCGAGGTTCGAACGTTGCAATTGAAACGGGCCGTCCAATACCGTATCGTTTTCCACCATTTTGTATTGAAAGTCCGCCATGCCTTTATACTTTCCAACTTTAAGGCTGTCCTTGTAGGAGATGACCTGACAGTGGGCAATCATGGAGAAAGAAGTAAATACTAGGATAGCTATCCTCCTGACCAGTAAGTTCTTTATTGGATTATTCGACATTTTCCTTTGATGCTATAAAATATACGAACGGGCTAAAGCCTTTAAACATATCATCTATCATAAGCTTATACGTAGGGATTGGAGAAAAAGATTATATTTTTTGTTAAAGGGACATTACTTTTTCCAGTTCTTCAATTTGATATCAATTTTTATAAAAAAAAGAAATTTAGAATGCCTACTTATTGAGATTCTATAAGGTACTTGAAAATAGTATCATAACTACTTGAACACCCCGATTTTGTAAACTCTCGGTCAGTTTTACGACAAAGAACAAAACAGACCCAACATGAGAAATTTATTCTTAGTCTTCCTTTTATACGTATTTGCAAATAGTGTTCATTCACAAGAGATGACAGCTGATGGACTCCACGATATCATAGTAAAACAGGCGGACACGGTGAAAACCAATGGAAACTCATATCATTTCTCGATTAAAAAAGTGGTATTGATTTGTGTTTTTGATGAAAATGCCAATCGGATGCGCATTATTTCCCCTATTGTAAAACGTGAGCGTATTGGGGAAGAAGAGCTGTTGAATGCCATGGTCGCCAATTTCCATTCGGCACTGGATGTAAAATATGCACTGAGCGATGAAATTATCTGGTCTGTTTTTACACATCCACTCAAAGAACTATCGGAGCATCAGGTAGAGGATGCCATTAAACAGGTATATGCCGCGGCGCTTACTTTTGGTGGGTCATATTCAAGTACCGATATGGTTTTCCCGGGAAACACAAAAAAAATAGAGAAACCCAAACCTCAGGTTTTGAAAAAAATCTAAAAACTGTATTCAGGGATTTTCCCTACCACTCCATCAAAAAAATCATGAAATACTTTAAAATCCTCTTGTATTTCCCCGGTAGGGTATATTGCCTCTGAAATCTTCACCTGTTTTTTCCCAAAATCAAATGCAACGGCTACTATTGGAACTTGTGCCATTACTGCTATGTGGTAAAATCCCGTTTTTAGTTCCGAAACTTTTTTACGGGTACCTTCTGGAGCCAAGGCAAATCTAAAAACCTTGCGTTCTTTAAAAATGTTTACGATGCTTTCAACGGTATTGGAACTTTTTGAACGATCAATCGGCGCTCCTCCCGTCCATCTAAAAAACCATCCAAATGGAGGTTTAAAAAGACTTCGTTTACCAATATAATTAATTTCTTCATTGATTACTTTCCGAACCAACAATCCTAAAAAGAAATCCAACCAATGGGTATGGGGAACCACGGCAACAACACATTTATCTACATTGGGAAATTCCCCGATCAGCTTCCAGGCCAAAATTTTAAAATATAAAAACTTATATAGTTTACGCATGGAAGGTGTTTGGTTTGCTTATTAAAAGCAAGACTATATGATAATATGTTCTAGATTTTTTGATAAATAGTTTGTAGACGTTCTGGAGTCATGATTTGTTTCCAGTCCTTACCCAGTGCATTCTCCCATAGCGCCTCCATACCTAGAGAAACATTGATTAAGGTATCAAAATCATTTTGGGTCAAATCTGCACAAACTCCTTGGGGCAGTTTTATATGGTGTTTAGTTAGCATTTGTTTAAAAAGATCTACTCCATCTGGGTAAAATTCTTCGAGATGTTGAAAAACAAGGCAATTCCCTATGCCATGTTTTATTCCTAAAAGATAAGAAAGACCATAGCTCATAGCGTGTGCTACACCTACTTGTGAATATGCAATGCTCATACCTCCATGCCAAGAGGCCATCATAAGTTTATCCCTAGACTCACTTTCCGAAATATCCCCTAAAAATACATCTTTGCAAAGCTCAAGGGCTTTTTCGCCATAGCTCTGGCTAAATGCGTTCAAATATGTACCGTTCAAAGATTCGACACAATGTATAAAGCAATCCATTCCTGTATAAAACCATTGTTCTTTAGGAACGGTTTTCGTCAAATTTGGATCTAAGAGCACCTGGTCATATGTTGTATGATCTGAATTTATTCCAAGTTTTTTTTCTGGTCCCAATAGTACTGTTGTTCTTGAAACTTCAGCCCCTGTTCCACTTATTGTGGGGATTCCAACATGATATATGGAAGGACTGCTAACCAAATCCCAGCCTTGATAGTCTTTGGCCTGTCCCTTGTTATTAAGAAGTATAGCAACCGCTTTTGCTAGGTCTAGAAGTGTGCCCCCTCCTATACCAACAATTCCAGAAGGTAATTCACTGAAACTTTCTCTAATTTCATGTACTAAAGCATCCACTTGCTCTGTTTTAGGTTCCTCTTCTGCAGAAACAAAAATTAACCTGTCGTTGAACATCAATGGCATGCTCATCGCGAGTTCCTTGTTCTCAAAATAATCGTCCACTAAAAAGATGAACGGAGCATTGGAATTTCTTCGTTTGGGCAACAAAATATCTCCTAACTGACTAAAACTGCCTTGTCCAAAAACCACTCTAGGAACCATTGGAAAATTACGGTACGTAGTTCTCTTCTCTAACTTTATTTCGCTTTTCTTCAAATTGTTTTCCGTCTTATACGTTATCCAAATACTTTAAAATTTCTCTAAGGCTGTTCAGTTTTAAGTGGTTGTTTATTTGTTCGGAATCATTTACCATTTCGTGTGCCCATGTTGTATGAAAAGGAATATGAATGGCATTTGCCCCAATATTCAATATAGGTAATACATCTGACTTTAAAGAATTTCCTATCATTAAAAACTCTTTAACATTGATTTCCAAATGCTCCAATAGGTTACTATAATTTTGCTCTTTCTTATCGCTAAGCACCTCTACATGATGAAAATATTTGGAAATACCAGATTTTTCAAGCTTTCTTTCCTGATCCAACAAATCACCTTTGGTGAGTACGATTAATCTATATTTATCCTCCAGTTTGGCCAAAACCTCTTCCACTCCATCCAATAATTCAACAGGATGGGAAATCATCTCTTTCCCTAGATTTAAAATTTTGAAGATTGTTTCTTGTGGTACATTATTATTTGATAAATCCAATGCAGATTCTATCATGGAAAGCATAAAGCCTTTTATACCATAACCATACAGAGGCAAATTGTCCATTTCCATTTTAAAGAGTTCTTGGTCAATTTTGTTTTTGGTCTCATAACCTTCCAACAATTCTGCAAATCGCTCTTCTGTATCCCTAAAATAGGTTTCGTTGACCCACAACGTATCGTCAGCATCAAAACCAATAACCTTTATGTCCTTAAAATCTATTTCCATGCTTTTTTTGCTCGCTCTAAGTCTTCAGGAGTATCAATTTCTATACCAGTTACATGCGTTTCGACCATTTTTATTTTTTTCCCATATTCCAAAAACCGAATTGCCTCTATCTTCTCCTTAGCCTCTAACGGAAGCATGGGCAACCGTTGAAAATCTAGCAAGGCCCTTTTCCTAAAAGCATAAACTCCCTTGTGTTTGTAATAGGTAGCTTCAATAGTTTTATCTCTAGGATATGGAATAGGTGAACGTGAAAAATAAAGCGCAAAATCCTGATTGTCCACGATAACTTTAACCGTATTTGGATTGGAAATTTCGTCCCAATCGGTTATTGGAGTCATTAAGGAAGCTAAGTCGATTTCCTTTTTTTCATCTTGGTGAAATACCTGTATTACTTTCTGTAAGCTTACTTCATCTATGAACGGTTCGTCACCTTGAACATTGACGACAATATCAACATCCAGTTCTGTAACTGCTTCAGCAATTCTATCACTGCCACTTTCGTGCTCATTTACGCTCATAAGTACATGTCCGCCTATGGCCGAAATCGTATCAAAAATTATAGCGCTGTCCGTCACTACATAAACCGCATCAAACAATCCAGTTTGTATGGCAGCTTCATAAGTTCGTACGATTACAGGTTTACCTTCCAGATCTTGCATAAGCTTAGCCGGAAACCTTGAAGCTTGGTACCTAGCGGGTATCATTGAAATTATTTTCACGAGTATTTGTTTAAAATGTGTGAAATCATTTTCTGGGTCTTAGTTTACGATATATCCTGAATATTATGAATAGAATAATAATGACTAGAATTGCTGCAATCGGCGGCACCAAGATTGAAGCGGTTGAGACCGCTACAGCAGTTCCCGTTTCAATTGTTGATATTACGGGATTTGCCACACCTCCTGTTGTAGTACTAGAGGTCACCCTCCCTACAGCATTGGCTCCTTTTATGGCCGTTGCAGTGCCGCCCCCTGCGATAATGGCCAAGGACCATGTTATGACCGGGTCTAAATTTGCCACCGTAGATACCATCACAGCAGTACCTGCAATAGCTGCCAAGGGTACGGCAAGACTATCCAATAGATTATCAACCCAAGGGATGAAATACGCAAAAATCTCTATTATCATTGCAACACCCAACATAATCAATGCGGTTAAACTTCCTATCCATTGCCAATTATCATTAAGTTCCCAAACACCCAGATACGCTGCAAAACTTAAGGCAAAGAGTGGAAGGAATACTCTAAAACCTACAGAAGCGGCTAGGCCTATGCCCAAAAAAATACTTATGATAGTGTCTGGTGACATCCCCATGATTTTGACTAAAATAGGCTATTCTTAGTCAACAAAAAAATCATCTTTAAATCCAATAAGAAATAGTTTTTCTTTAGATCTAGTGACCGCTGTATACAGCCATCGCAAATAATCCTTGTCCACGCCATTGGGCAGATAGGGCTGTTCCACAAAAACAGTGTTCCATTGCCCTCCTTGGGATTTATGACATGTTATGGCGTAAGAGAATTTAACTTGTAGTGCATTAAAATATTTATTGTTTTTTACTCCCATAAACCTCTTGTATTTAGACTTTTCGTGTGCGTAGTCCTGAAGCACTTCTTGATAGAGTCGGTTTCCCTCTTCATAGGAAAGTGATGGGGTTTCTGCATTGATCGTATCCAACAAAAGAACAGTTTCAAAAGGTTTTTGATTGGGATAATCCACCATTTTCACTTTTACTTCGGCAAAGGAAAATCCATACAGTTCTACTATAGAAAATAGTTCCAATATCTCGATAATATCTCCATTGGCGATAAACCCGGCCTCCGAGTTAGGTCTTAACCAAAAATAATTGTTTTTCACCACCATCATAAAATCCCCTACCGCTATCTCATTATCCAGAAAAAGTATGCGTTCCCTTATATTTTGATTGTAGAGATTTGCCCTTTTATTGGAACGAACGATAATCGCGGTTTCCTCTTTCCCATTTTGGTTATAAGCGGTATCGATAGCTTCCTGAATTTCCGTGCCATCGATCAATCTAATGATATCTTTAAAAGGATTTACTTCAAATTTAAATTCTTCAAAAAAAAAGGACTGGAGCTGTTCCCTTAGATTTGTAGCGTTATATAGAATCCCCGAATCACTTGTTTGCCGCATTACCTCATCCAATTCCAAACATTCAACTTCTTTGTTGTAGTTCAATGAAAGTCTTTGTTCTTCCAAAGCGGGGCTCAAGTCTAGTTTTACAGGTGGTAACTGGGCAGTATCACCAATCAATAATAATTTGCAATTGTGACCGGAATAGACATAGAACATTAAATCATCTAGCAACGAGCCATTTTCAAAAAGTTTGGAATCTGCAGGGGTATCGGGAATCATAGAGGCTTCATCCACAATAAAAAGTGTATTAAGATGCTTATTGGGGGCCAAAACAAACTGAATACCTCCTCCAGTCTGTTTCTTTGGAAAGTATATTTTTTTATGAATGGTAAACGCTTTGTTACCTGAATAAACGGACATCACCTTGGCCGCTCTACCAGTGGGCGCCATTAAAACAGCACTCATTTTTACTTTCCAAAGACTGTTTACTATTGTTCCAACTAAAGTTGTCTTTCCCGTACCGGCAAATCCTTTCAATAGAAATACTTCTTCTTGTTTCGTATTCAATACAAATTTTGAAAGTTTTTCTAAAGCAACTTGTTGTTTTATGGTTGGCGCATGCGGAAATTTTTCCAATAGGATGGCTAAAAAAGCGGTAGGCTCAAAATTGTTCATAAGCTTCTAAAGATAGCATGGATTTTTGAAGCAAAAAGTTTCGTGATTAAAAAAAAATTGTAGATTTGTCTGTAACCGCTAAATTAATTCAGAAAGACAGTATTAGTATGTTAAACTTAATCATTATTGTTTTAGTTATATGCCTTTTGACCCTAGGCCTTGTATTCTTAATTGATAGATTTTTACCACAAAAGATAAAGCCAGTTCTTGTGATTCTCTTTGGGCTTTTAAGTATTTTCTTAGGATATCAAATCTATCAATCCATAAATGCACCTATTGAGTTCAATAAGATAAGAAAAGAAAGATTTACGCAAGTAATTGCAAAGCTCAAAGACATTAGAGATTCCCAAGAAGCCTATAGAACGGTGAATGGAAAATTCGCAAAGGATTTTAATAGTCTTATCCAGTTTATTGATACAGGAAGCTACACGATTACCCAACAAAGAGATTCCTCTTTCATGCGTTTTGATAAAACGTATCAAATCGAACTTCAAAAGGATACCGTTATTATAGATACACTCGGACTAGTGAAAGTTAAAGATTCATTGTTTAAAGATGATCTAAGTTATAAGACAATGATGAACGTACCCTATGCTCAAGGAGGCGAGAAATTTGAAATGAAAGCTGATATTATAGACAAACAGGGATTCAAAGCTCCTGTCTTTGAGGCCAAAGTCAAGAAAAATATTATCCTATACGATCAGCCAGAAGATTTGTTAGCAAGAGAAAATGCGCATAAGAGCGTTGAAGAAGTGAACGGTACAGAAATTAAAGTAGGTTCTCTTACGGATGTAAGTTCAAATGGTAACTGGCCTCCAATCTATGATAGAAAAGACAAATAAGATAACAAGTTCAGATACAGACAACACTTTTAAAAAATTGTCCATTCAGGTAGGCCTGAATGGACTTTCTTTTTGTGTTCTAGATACTATTTCCAATACTATATTGGCTTTTGAAAAAATAGATTTTAAAACCTCTTCTACCCCATATTTAATTCTGAAAGAATTAAAATCAGTTTTAAATCAACAAACAAAGCTTAACAAGGATTTTGATGAAGTTGTTGTTATTCATAACAACGCATTGTTCAGCTTGGTTCCAAAAACACTTTTTACTAAAGAAGAACTACCAAATTATCTCAAGTTCAATGCCAAGATAATGGCAAATGACCAAATTGTCTTCGATGAGATCAGTAATCATGACATCGTTAACGTCTATATCCCCTTTACCAATATCAATAATTATGTTTTTGATCTCTTTGGTGAATTCGAATTTAAGCATAGTGGCACAGTTTTGATAACGATGCTTTTAAACCAGACCAGAACTTCTACAGGGCCGACCTGCTATGTTCAGGTTTCCAAAAAAGAAATGGAAATTGCGGTAATCGCTGATAAAAAAATACTTTTCTATAATCATTTCGAATACAAGACCCATGAAGATTTTATTTATTACCTACTCTTTAGTCTAGAACAATTACAATTGAATTTGGAAAATGTACAATTAAAATTATTTGGTCTCGTAGAAGAGGGCGATACCATTTATGAGCTATGCTACAAGTACATAAAAAACGTCTCTGTATTTATCCCAAAAAACAATACTTTTCCAATAGAAAATATAGAGGGCAAAACATTCGATTTCACATTATTAAGTGCCTTATAATGCGCATCATATCTGGTAAATACAAGGGAAAAAGACTTGTGGCACCTAAAAAACTTCCGGTAAGGCCAACTACTGACATGGCTAAAGAAGGACTTTTCAATATATTAAACAATCGTTTTTATTTTGATGAGCTCCAAATCATAGATCTATTTGCTGGTAGTGGAAACATCAGCTTTGAATTTGCATCAAGAGGAGCTAAAAAGATTATTACAGTTGATAGTTACGCAGGGTGTATTCAATACATCTCAAAAACAGCAAAGGAGCTCGATTTTCAAATCACTACATTAAAATCCGATGTCTTTAAGTACTTAGAAAGAACCAAAGAAAAAGCAACACTAATTTTTGCCGATCCTCCTTATAATTTTGAAGATGCAAAGTTTGAGAAAATCATAAACCTGGTTTTCGAAAAAGATTTGCTACTGGAAGATGGTCTTTTGATTATCGAACATTCTGATCAAACTGATTTATCCCAACACGAACATTTCTCGGAAAACAGAAAGTATGGCGGTAGTATTTTTAGTTTTTTTGATTCTAAAAGTTAATATTTTTTTAAGCCCTCAAGGTTAGCAATTATGGAATAGAAACCAAAAGCCAACAAAATCTAGTTTTGTTGGCTTTTGGTTTAAAAAAGCAGGCCATAAGCCGGATTCTGTAAATCTCTTACCCATAAATAGGATTAGGATTCCTTATCATTTATCTAGACTTTCAGTTGCCTAAAAGTTCCAACCGTCTACCCTCCAATTTGGGCGTGCAGCCCTCAAACATTGGTTTACATGACGTTTCACCGCATAGAGTTTACCTGATTTCACTACAGCCTAACTGTACTTGCTTTCTGTTGCACTGGTCCTCACCTTTCGGTGGACGGGCGTTACCCGCTATGCCGCACTATGGTGTCCGGACTTTCCTCCTTGTCCCAAACTTGATTTGGGGCCTCTAAAAAAATGTTGACCAAATTCAAAAAGATGCCGAAACAAGTTCGGCACAAGACGATAAGGTGGCCTGCTGGCCACAAAGGTAAAGTAATTGTTAATAAAAAATAGCTTACTTCCTTAACCTTAGGCCGCTTTGCTAACTGCTATTTTTATATTTGTAGAATACAAAATTTTTCCTGATTTGGAACCCTTTGTAGTATCAGCTCGAAAATATCGTCCCCAAACCTTTAAGGATGTTGTGGGCCAAGAGGCTATTACCAATACGTTGCTAAACGCCATTGATAATAACCATTTGGCGCAGGCGCTTTTGTTCTGTGGACCAAGGGGCGTAGGTAAAACTACGTGCGCCCGTATCCTGGCCAAAAAAATTAATCAGGATGGTACCGAACAGGATGATGAAGACTTTGCCTTCAATATTTTTGAACTGGATGCGGCTTCCAATAATTCCGTAGATGATATCCGAAGTCTTATAGACCAAGTACGCATACCGCCACAGGTTGGAAAATATAAAGTGTATATTATCGATGAGGTGCACATGTTATCCCAATCCGCTTTCAATGCATTTTTGAAAACGTTGGAAGAGCCTCCTAAGCATGCTATTTTTATTCTGGCAACTACCGAAAAACATAAAATTATTCCTACCATACTTTCCCGTTGTCAAATTTTCGATTTTAAGCGAATAACGGTAAAAGATGCAGCTTCATATTTAAAATATATAGCAGAACAGCAAGGAATAGAAGCGGAAGAAAGTGCGCTGCACATTATAGCGCAAAAAGCGGATGGGGCTATGCGAGATGCGCTCTCCATCTTTGATAGAGTGGTCAGTTTTTCTGGAAAACAATTGACTCGAAAAGGAGTCACGGAAAACCTGAATGTTCTCGATTACGACACTTACTTTTCGAGTACCGACCTCATCATTCAAAATAATATTCCAGAGTTACTGATGCTCTTTAACAACACACTCTCACTTGGGTTTGATGGACACCACTATATTACTGGCCTAGCATCACATTTTAGGGATTTAATGGTCTGTCAACATCCCGAAACACTTTCTTTATTAGAAGTTGGGGACGATGTAAAGAACCAATACCAGGAACAATCCAAAAAAGCTTCCAAAGAATTTTTGCTTCAAGCCTTAGAAATAGCGAACGATTGTGATTTAAAGTACAAGACCAGTAAAAATCAACGATTACTTGTAGAATTAACCTTAATGAAATTGGCCTCCATTACTTTTAATGGAGAAAAAAAAAAGTCTGATTTCATAGTTCCAGCTTCATTTTTTACTGCAAAACCAACTGCAAAAGACGATGTTGTCGTTCCACAAGAAGAAAAACCGGAACAGAAAGTTACTGCCAATGAAGTAGCGTCTATAGAACCCATAGCTAAAAATACTGAACAACAGGAGCCTATATTAGAAAAACCTCCTGTTAAAAAAATCCAGTTAAAAAATACCACAAATCGAGTATCGGGATTGTCATTGTCCAGCATTAAGGCCAAAAAGGAACATGAGAACATTAAATCACCTCCAATTGCAGAAGAAGAGCTTCCAAAAGAACCATTCACAGAAGGCGAAATGCAAAAGCACTGGAATGATTTTGTACAACAACTAGAGGATGAAGGTCGAAAAATACTGGCTAGCAACCTTCAAACAGACGTCCCAAAATTAAAAAAAGAACATATTATATGGATTGAGCTTCCAAACGACACCATGAAGAAAGAAGTGGAACGGGAACAAAGTTTAATGCTAAATTATTTAAAGCAAAAACTGAACAACTATTCCATTTCGCTGTATATAACCGTTAATGAAGTCGTAGCGAAGAAATTTGCTTTTACTCCAGAGGAAAAATATCAAAAGTTACGGGAGAAAAACCCTGCTCTAGATATTTTACGTAAAGAATTCGATCTAGATTTTTAACCTTCAATTCTTCATCTGCTCTTCCCAGTAAAACCAAAACGCATTGAACGAAATACTTTTATCTTTGCTAAGTTTCAAATATTTAATAGAATCCAATGCTAGGACTAAAATTACCTACGGACCCAAGATGGGTGAACATTGTTGAAAAAAACATAGAGGAAATCCTTACAGACCACGCTTACTGTGAGCAGAAGGCTGCAAGTATGGCTATATCCCTTATTATCGGTTTTCCAGAGAAATCCGAACTGGTCAAAGAAATGACCGCTCTTGCCAGAGAAGAAATGGGACATTTTAATATGGTTCATGATAAAATCTTGAAACGTGGCTGGGTATTGGGCCGTGAACGTAAAGATGAGTATGTTATAAAACTGATGAAATTCTTTCCAAAAGGTGGTAGTAGGGAAACACATCTGGTTCATAAGCTTTTGTACGCTGCCCTAATCGAAGCCAGAAGCTGCGAGCGCTTCAGGTTACTGTCCGAAGAAATGAACGATACCGATTTGGCGGATTTTTATCAAAAGTTAATGGTGAGTGAAGCCAACCACTACACGATGTTTTTAAAATTTGCCCGTAAATATGGAAATCGGGAAGAAGTGGACAAAAAATGGCAACAACTTTTAGACCACGAAGCAACCTTGATGCAGGACTTGGGCAAAAAGGAAACCATGCACGGTTAACTTAGAACATTATTGGTAATAAAGTGTTTTTATCATACCGTCCGCCAATCCAATTTTAGGAACATTTATTTTTTTGGCCCCGCTCCACTTTGCGGCGGACAAAAATATTTTAGTAGCAGGAATTATCACATCTGCCCTATCTTGATTTAGCCCTAATTCGGAAATTCTGTCATCGTATGCCATACTGTTCAAAAAATGGTATTGAGCATTCAGCCAAATAAAGGACAACGGTTGTCCCATTTTTCTACCTGACATTTTATGGAGCTTATTGATGTTTCCGCCCGAACCAATAATCTCAACCTTGCTCTCTTTATCAAAGTGAGGTATAATCCATGCTTTTGCTTCATCCCATACTGCATCTTTCACCAAATCATTTAAGATTCTTACCGTTCCTATTTTAAATGATTTTGATGCTAACAGGTTCCCTTCTTTAAAAACCGTAAACTCGGTACTTCCTCCGCCTACATCTACATACAAATAGGATTTGTCCTTTTTTATCAAGTCCTTCAAATCTGTAGATGCAATGATCGAGGCCTCCTTCTTTCCGTTGATAATCTCTATTTTGACGCCTGATTCTTTTAGTACTTGCTCCACCACCACTTGACCATTGTTCGCTTCACGCAAAGCAGACGTTGCACAGGCCATATATTTTTCAACTCCATAGACCTGCATCAACAAATCAAAGGATTTCATGGTCTTAATTAATCTAGCTAGATTTCTTTCGGATATCTCACCCACTGTAAAGGAATCTTCGCCCAAGCGTATGGGCACTCGTATCAATTCACTTTTCTTGAAAACTGTTGGTTTTTCACGATGCTCGATTACATTGTGGATGAGCAACCTAATTGCATTGGAACCAATATCGATAGCCGCGAACTTTCGTATTCTCAATTCGGAAATATTAGGATTCTAATTTTTGTTGATAGTAATCGTAAAGGGCAAATTGAGACCTCAATTTTACTTCATCCGCACTGTTTTGTCTATATGCGTTATCGTGCATTTCGGAAAAAATCCTCGCTTTTTGATTGTCTCGCCAAGAAATATCAAAGGTATCCAGTAACTCCTGTTTAATATCCTCATCATATATGGGGCAACCAACTTCTACTCTAAAATCGAGGTTTCTAGTCATCCAATCAGCAGAAGAAATATATATTTTTGGGTTGCCGCCGTTCCCGAAAATAAACAATCTCGGATGTTCCAAGAATTTATCCACAACACTTATGGCCTCAATATTTTCGCTCATGCCTTCTATACCGGGGACCAAACAGCAAACACCTCTTATAATCAGCTGAACTTTTACCCCCGCTCTACTTGCCTCATACAGTTTGTCCACCATTTTATAAGATGTTAAACTATTCATCTTAATTTTTATATAAGCTACTTTCCCTACTATAGCGTTGGCTATTTCGTCATCGATCAGCTTAATAAAAGTAGACTTGGTGTAGTGGGGAGAAACTATTAAATGCTTGTATTTATTGATCTTATAATTTGTTTCAAAAAACTCGAAAACCTTGCCCATTTCTTTAAGAATGCCTTCATGGGCGGTGAACAAGGTATAATCCGTATAGATTTTTGCCGTGGATTCGTTAAAGTTCCCCGTGCTTACAAAACCATACCTTTTGATGCCTGACATCTCCTCTCTTTCCACCAAACAAATCTTACTGTGCACTTTTAGACCGGGTACACCAAAAATTAGTTTGATGCCCTCTGCCTGAAGCTGATTCGCATATTTGATATTCGCTTGCTCGTCAAACCTTGCCTGTAGCTCTATTTGTACCGTAACTTGTTTACCGTTCTTCACGGCATTGACCAAAGCGGATGCTATCTGACTGTCGTTTGCCAAGCGATAGATAGTAATTTTGATTGTCCTGACTTTAGGGTCCAATGCAACTTCCCTAAGAAATTTGGTAACATAGGAAAACGTATGATAAGGGGTGTAAATGAGATAGTCTTTTTGAGCTATCAGTTCCAGTAGACTGCCTTTCATGCTGAACCCTTTTACTGGTAGAGGCTCGATTTTTTCATACATTAGATCATTTCTACCTAAACTGGGAAAACCCATGTAGTCCCTCCTATTATGGTATCTACCTCCCGGAATCACACTATCCGTATCGATAATGTTCATTTTTTCCTTCAGAAACTGGAGCGTATCCTTATCGATACTTTTATCATAAACAAAACGAACGGGATCACTTATTTTTCTATCCTCAACACTAGATGAAATCTTCTCGATAAAGCTCTTCGTCAAATCATTATCGATATCCAGTTCAGCGTCGCGCGTAATCTTGATCATATGCGCCGTAATCGATTTAAACTCGAACATGGTAAAGACACTGTCCAAACAAAACCGGATCAGATCATCTAAAATGATAATGTAATTTTTATCTCCTTGTTTGGGCAATACCACAAAACGATCTATCCCTTTTGGAATTTCAATCAAAGCGTATCTATTATTGCCATGTGCTGCCGCCGTTTCATTATCCAGCATGACCATTTTAACGGCCAAATAAGCTGCTGTATCTTTTAGTAGGGGAAATTCGGTAAGATCATTAAGTATAATGGTCATGAGTTCTTGGTTTACCTTTTTAAAGAAGTATTCCCTTATGAACTCGGCTTGGTTTTCATCTATTTCATTTTCATCTATAATGAAGATATTTTCTTCTTTAAGCTCTTCTTCAATACTGTTCAGGATTTCAAGACTCCTTGCCTGCTGAGCGATTACAATTTTTGTAATCTCTTCCAACAAATCTTTTGCCTTTTCACCTCCCAAAACACTTTTGCCCGTTTTACCAACATCAACAATACGCTTTACAGTGGCATATCTTACTTTAAAAAACTCATCAAGGTTATTACTGAAAATACCCAAGAACCTGAGCCTATCTATCAATGGTACATTTGTATCCGCACTTTCTTGCAGTACCCTGGCATTGAAGTGCAACCAGCTTATTTCCCTATTTACGTATTGATTCTTTGTCTTGATCATGTATTACTTTAAATGTTTTGGAAAAATGACCTGTTCAGTAATTCCTTCTGTTATTTCTTCCCATTTGGAAACGTCAAATTTTATTTGGACCAATCCAGATGTAGGAACATTTTCAAGATACTGATCTCCCCATCTATTTGCAAGTGATGTGAAGGCATAATTATGACCAAAAATAAGCACGGTGCTATGCTTGTTATCCAAAGCTTTTATAAACCGTTGAACACTATTTCCAGAAAAATCATAAATCTCCTCTTTGACCTGAAACTTATCAAAATCAAAATCTAGGTTGCGCAAAAAGACCATGGAAGTGTGCAATGCCCTATTTGCAGGACTGGAATAAGCGAAATCAATATTAAAACCGTTCTTTTTAAACTTTGTAGCAACCAAATGAGCATCATTGATTCCCCGTTCTTTTAATGGTCTATCTTTATCCGAAACCTCATAATCCCATGAGGATTTTCCATGCCTGACCAAGATTATCGTTTTCATATTTTTTAAGGATTTAGGGTTGCAAACGTTCAATTTTCCAATTAAAATCTTCTTGAAGCGTGTATCGTATACGATCGTGCAAACGATTGGGGCGACCTTGCCAAAACTCCAAGGAAACAGGCCTTACCAAATAACCGCCCCAATACGATGGCCTTTCGGGTTGTTTTCCTTCGTACGCTTTCTCCAAATCATGTAGTTTTTTCTCCAATGCTTCTCTTGAGGTTATTATGCTACTTTGATCCGATACAATAGCCCCAAGTTGGCTGCCCATGGGTCTGGATTCAAAATAACCATCCGAAAGGTTTTCCGCTATCTTTTCTGCTTTGCCTTTAATAATTACTTGTCGCTCTAAATTGGGCCAAAAAAACGAAAGGCAAACGGAAGGGTTGTTTTCTATGGCTTTCCCTTTTTCACTCTCATAATTGGTGTAAAAAATGAATCCTTCGTGAGTGTATTTTTTCATGAGTACCACCCTGTTTTTTGGGAATCCATCCACACCAATTGTAGAAACGGTCATAGCATTCACTTCTTCTAAACCATCTGTAGCCTCAACTTCATAAAACCATTTTTGAAACTGCTCCAACGGATTCTCCTTGATGGAATTTTCTGCTAATTCACTTTTTTCGTACGATTTTCGGTAGTTGCTTAAGTCCTTTTGCATCTTTTGTTCTTGTGATACACAAATTTCCACAAAAGAATGCAGACTAAAAAGATTGATGCACTTTTGTTTTTAATGCTAAAAAGTTAGAGTTCAAAGCATTTTCCATCCTCGGCCAATACAACATTTGGAAATACCTGCATTGCTTCTTCTTTAAAGAGCTCAATGGATTTGTATCGCGTGGAATAATGTCCTAAAATAAGATGGTTCGCATTGGCTTTCTTGGCGATTTCTGCCGCTTGTTTTGCTGTGGAGTGTTTGGTTTTTTTACAAAGATGGGATTCTGTTTCTAAAAAAGTGGATTCATGGTAGAGCGTGTCAACATCTGTAATAATGGGCAAGATAGATTCTTTATACACCGTATCACTACAAAAAGCATAGCTCTTGGGAGGCGGCGGTTCTAGCGTAAGTTCTTTATTTAAAATTGCTGTTCCATCTTTAGAAACGCCATTCTTTCCGTTTTTAATATTGTTGAATTGACTTTTATCAACTTTATACTTGGCAACAGCTTCAACGTTCAGTTTTTTGGATGCCGGTTTCTCCTTAAACAAAAAGCCATTGGTATACACTCTATGTTCTAACGGGATAGTGCGTACACTTACTTTATCATCTTCAAAAACCAATTCGGTTTCTTTTGAACTGAGTTCATGGAAAATTAGGGGATAGTTCGTCCATGAATCTCCCAATTTAAGAAGTAACGTAATCGCTTCTTTAATACCTTTTGGACCATAGATATGGAGTTCTGATTCTCTGCCCAACAATCGAAACGTGGAAACAAGCCCTGGCAGTCCAAAAAAATGGTCTCCGTGCAAATGTGAAATGAAGATGTGCTTTATTCGTGAAAATTTGATTTTATTTTTCCGCAACTGTACTTGGGTTCCCTCACCACAATCAATCAAAAAAATATGATTTCGTATTTCCAAAACCTGCGAAGTAGGATTGGTAAATGTGCGAGGAGTAGCGGAATAGCATCCGAGAATTGTTAACCTCATATTAAATGAAAATGGAAAATTGAGGGTACTTCACAAGAATGATTGTCAATAGTACAATTCTAAGATACGTTTTCAAAAAGCTCATTTTTATATTTATCATATTTAAAGAATAAGAACTAGCTGATGAGTACCGACCACTGACCACTGACCACTGACTACTATCAATCAAATTCCCAAATCTCGTTCAATCTCTTCCATTTCAATGATATCCTTCGCTTCCTGTATGGAGGGAACCAGATTAATTTCTTCTGGAATCTCATCGTAGGATACTTTATCGGTTACCAAAATAAAAGATTTGCCCGAAGCTTTATGTGTATTAGAAACCACCAAAAACTCCAAGATATCGTCTGAAGTCAGTGTATCAAATGAAAAAAGATTCAGAATGATGTTGTCGTGCTTAATTTTAGCATACCCATTCTTAAAGTTTTCCAAGAAGGCAGAAATTGATATGTTTTCTTGAAAAACCGTTGTTGTAGTTCCTTCTTTATCGAAAATCATATTATTTAATTTTTGATGCCAACAAATAAATCACGGCCATGCGTATGGCCACACCATTTTCAACCTGTTCTAAAATTATGGCCTGATTGGAATCGGCTACGTCACTTGTAATCTCCACTCCCCTATTTATAGGTCCGGGATGCATGATTACAATTTCTTTCTCCAAACTGTTCAGTAGTTTTTTATTGATTCCAAATTGCTGGGTGTATTCGCGTGTAGATGGAAAATAACTGATATCCATTCGTTCGTTTTGTACACGTAGCATATTGGCTACATCGCACCACTCCAAAGCCTTTCGTAAATCTGTCTCAACCTGCACTCCTAGCGATGGAATATGTTTTGGAATCAGCGTTTTTGGCCCACAAACCTTAACATTTGCTCCTTGCAATTTTAAAGCGAAAATATTGGATAATGCCACTCTGGAGTGCAAAATATCTCCAACAATAACAACATTCTTCCCTGCAACTTCTCCTAGCTTTTCTCGAATAGAATACGAATCCAGTAGTGCTTGCGTAGGATGCTCATGAGCCCCATCCCCAGCATTTATAATCGCTGCATCTACATGTTTTGACAAAAAAATCCCTGCTCCCGGGTTTGGATGACGCATAACCACCATATCCACTTTCATGGAAAGGATGTTGTTTACGGTATCTATCAGGGTTTCCCCTTTCTTCACCGAGGATTGTGAGGCAGAAAAATTAATAACATCTGCTGACAAACGTTTTTCCGCTAACTCAAAAGAAAGTTTGGTACGGGTACTGTTCTCAAAAAAGATATTGGCGATAGTAATGTCTCTAAGCGTGGGAACCTTTTTAATGGAGCGATTGATAACTTCCTTAAAATGATCTGCTATTTCAAAAATGAGTTCGATATCCTTTTTGTTAAGATATTTTATTCCCAGTAAGTGATTTACACTTAATTCACTCATTTTTAATTATTTGCTTACTAAATATACACTATCCTTTCCGTCATTTTCTTCCCACATTACCTTTACTTTTTCTTCATTGATCGCATCTACCTGTCGTCCTCTGTAGTTGGGTTGGATTGGCAAATGCCTACTGAATCTTCTGTCAATCAAGGTCAATAGTTCAATATCCGAAGGTCTTCCAAAAGATTGAATTGCCGTTAATGCCGCCCTTATACTTCTCCCAGTATAAAGTACGTCATCAATGAAAACAACGTTTCTGTCCTCAACTAAAAAGTTGATTTTAGTCGTGTTTGCCTTTAACGTTTTATCGCCCCTGCCAAAATCATCGCGATAAAATGTGATATCCAGAAAACCCAAATCAATATGCTTGACCTTGTATTCTTCTTGAAGAATTTTGGTCAAACGCTCTGCTAAATACACGCCCCTAGGCTGAATTCCTATTAAGGCAGTATTGGTAAAGTCAAGGTGGTTTTCTAAAAGCTGGCAAGCCAAACGATGCAATATAATGTTGATTTCTTTTGAAGTAAGAAGTACTCTTTGACTCATATGCTTTGCTGCCGACTCTATTACAGGCAAAAGTAAACAATTCTTTAAAAGGTATGAAAATAAAAAAGCCCCGTCCTTTTAAGGACAGGGCTTCTAAAATATCTGATATAAACCGATTACTTTTTAGAATCGGCTTCCATTTTATCCTTCAACGCCTGTAACTGAGAGTTTGCATCACCAAGGGTGGTTTTGGACTCCTCTGCAGCTGCAGCTGCTTTTCTTTTAGCTGTACTAACATTACGTTCTTCTTGCTCTCTAAAGATAGCCGTATGGCTTGCAACAACACGCTTGAAGTCTTTGTTGAATTCAATAATCTTGAAATCGACCTCTTCGCCTTTTCCAAGCTTTTTGCCATCTTCTTTTTCCATGTGTCTTGAAGGTATAAAACCTACAATATCCTCATTGAAAGTTACTGTAGCACCTTTATCTACAATTTCAGAGATAGCTGCTTTGTGAACGGTTCCTTCCGCAAACTCTTCAGCATATTTATCCCAAGGGTTCTCAGTAGTCTGTTTGTGACCAAGACTTAGTTTACGTCCGTCCACATCCAATTCCAATACTTCAACTTCTAAAGTATCGCCAACGGTTACAAATTCAGATGGGTGTTTAATTTTCTTGGTCCATGAAAGGTCAGAGATGTAAATCAATCCATCGATTCCCTCTTCCATTTCAACAAACACACCAAAGTTTGTAAAGTTTCTTACGATTCCTTTGTGTCTGGAACCTACTGGGTACTTAGATGTAATATCTGTCCATGGGTCTGGAGTCAATTGCTTGATACCTAAGGACATCTTACGATCTTCCCTATCCAAAGTCAACACAACCGCTTCAACCTCATCACCTACGCTAACAAAATCTTGTGCAGATCTCAAGTGTGTAGACCAAGACATTTCAGAAACGTGAATCAACCCTTCAACACCTTCGGCTACTTCGATAAAGGCACCGTAATCTGCAATGACCACGACCTTACCTTTAACCTTGTCACCTATTTTTATCTCATCCCCAAGGGCATCCCATGGGTGTTTCTCCAATTGCTTAAGACCTAACTGGATTCTTGATTTGTTATCATCAAAATCAAGGATTACCACATTTAGTTTTTGGTCCAATTCAACAACTTCGTTCGGGTGGTTGATTCTGCTCCAAGAAAGGTCTGTAATATGAATCAATCCATCAACACCACCAAGGTCGATAAAGACACCGTAAGAAGTAACGTTTTTAACAACGCCTTCCAATACTTGTCCTTTTTCCAACTGACCAATGATCTCTTTCTTCTGCTCTTCAATATCCGCTTCGATAAGTGCTTTGTGGGAAACAACTACGTTTTTGAATTCGTGGTTGATCTTAACCACTTTGAATTCCATGGTTTTACCAACGTACTGATCGTAATCACGGATAGGTTTTACGTCAATTTGCGAACCTGGCAAGAATGCCTCGATTCCAAAAACATCAACGATCATACCTCCTTTGGTTCTGCATTTTACAAAACCTTGAACAATCTCTTCTTTATCATGGGCAGCATTGACTCTGTCCCAAGCCATGATCGTTCTTGCTTTTCTGTGGGACAACACCAATTGTCCGGTCTTGTCCTCACGAATATCGATAAGAACCTCAACTTTATCCCCAACTTTAAGGTCAGGATTGTAGCGGAACTCGTTCAACGAAATAACACCTTCTGACTTTGCATTGATGTCAATGATAGCCTCACGGTCGGTCATGTGAACTACTTTACCTTCAACCACTTCTTCATCTGCGGTATCCACAAAGTTTTCCTCTACAAGTGCTTCGAATTCCTTAAGCTTTGTATCGTCTACGCGCTCAATGCCTTCTTCGTACTTTTCCCAATCAAAATTTTCAAGATACTCTTTTGGATCCTGTTGGGTCTGAACTTTTTCTTTTGTTTCTTGTACTGTTTCAGTAGTTTCTTCTACCTCAACGCTTGTTTTTTCTTCAGCCATGTGCTGATTTAAATTTGTATTCTACAGTTTTACAAGAGTTAAACAATTACTGCAGAAGCTGTTATTTGTTTTTTATCTTCCCTTTTCCTCTTGCTATTTGTTAAAAAGGAGTGCAAAAATACAATTAATTCCTTGTTTTACAAACCCTTGTGATTGGTTATTTGATTAATGCAATAATTAATGAAAATTTAGATCGTATTGTGACTTTTATATCTATATTGTTTCTAAATATTAACCATTAAAACAATACATATTACTATGAGTGCAAAAGCAAAATACCAAGCAGTTTTGGATCTAGGCCAAGAATTGGGGATACAAGGCGGTGATGTTTCTGAAGACGGAGGCGTTTTGAAAATCAAAGGAACAGCAAATACGCCTTACGAGAAAAATGCCATTTGGGATAAAATTAAACAAATTGGTGGTGAAAGCCCTTCTGATGTTCAAGCGAACATATCTGTTGCGGATGACTCCGTGTATCACAGGCACACTGTAAAAAGTGGGGAATCCTTAAGCAAGATTGCCAAGCATTACTACGGTGATGCCATGAAATACAATAAAATCTTTGATGCCAATACCAATATTTTGAGCAACCCGGATGTTATCCATCCCGATCAGGTGTTGGTGATTCCGAATATTTAATTTGATGTCATATTGAGCACAGTTTAGATATTTTCTATAGTTGTCCACTGCGCTCGAACTGATAAATTTGATAGAAAAAGGTGCCCAAAAGGCACCTTTTTTCGTAGTGAGCATTTTTATATCAACTGAAAAGGGTGTTCCATAAACCTGGAAAGGCTATTCACCAATTCTAACTGATTTTTATGTTAAAAATCAAGAACTTCACGTATCGGTTGATATAATCTACCATGTAACAAATCATACCTTAAACGTTGTACAATATTTAAGAAAAACGAAATGATAAAAAACATTCTAACCATAATTCTACTTTTTCTCTTTACCGCATTATTTGCCCAAGAAACAGTGATAATTCCACATTTTTTACAAAATCCGATGGATTCTATCAAAAAACAAAATTTCAATCAAAGTTTGGAATCCCTTTTATCAGAAATAACGAAAGGAAAAATAAATGAAAGTTTGTTAACACCTAAAAGAGTAGAATTGACACAATCGCTACTCCAAGAATTGGTAAACTACGAGAAAAAAAAGGACAGTTCGGCTTTGAAATTCAAAGATAAACAGTTGATAAATGTTTATCCGATATCTAATGGTGAATACTTTGTTTCCATTTCATACACTTCCTATAAGGAACCCGAATCAGACCCGGTTCTTCTGTATATCATAGATTTAATCGCAACTAAAATTGATGACAAATTCACATTTTCAGTGCCAATTGATTATTTGACACGCTACTGGAAAACACAAGCTATTGGTAACATTACTTATCATTACAGGAGTGATATTAACATCAAAAGAGCGGAACTATTCAATAAAAAAAATTCTGAAATAGCAGAAAAACTGGGTTTAGAAGTAGAAAAATTGGATTTCTACATAACCGATAATTTTCAGGAAATATTAGAGCTCATGGGTTTCAAATATTCACTTTTTCCAAACGGAAAATACAGAGATGGCTATGGGGTTGACTCAAAAACAATCTTTGCAATAATGAGTAACGAAGATTTTTCACACGATATATTCCACTATTATTCTGGAAAAATCAATAAACGTGAAAATCGAAATTGGATAACCGAAGAGGGGATTGCTTATCTGTGGGGAAATGCCTATTACACTGACAACAATGGCGAAATGATCACACATCAAAGATTGGTACTGGAATTGCAAAATTATCTGTCTAAAAATCCGAAAACGAATCTCTATGAACTTTTTAAGAGTAATAAGAAGATTTTCAACGACATAGCACCTGAAATTTCTGTACGTTCCACAATAGCCGGAATCATTGCCCAAGAAATTGAGACAAAAAAAAGAAAGGAAGGAATTACAAAACTAATTAACGCTGGAAGGGAAAACAGATTGGAAAGCTATTTAAAAGCTACAGACGAACTAATTGGAATTAACAAGAAGAACTTCAATGTGATAGTTAAAAAACTGATTGAAAATTATTGAAAAGCGCTGCACAATAATGGTTATAAGCAATTGGGACAGTAGTGATAAAAAGAAAGCACAAAAATAAAACAAAGGTCAATACTAAACCGAAAAATTAATTCTTAAAATCCCCAACTGTTCATAGCCGATACGTTTACCCAAAAAATCCACTTATGTTATTCCCGCTCTGTTATAACCCGAAGCGTATAATTATGAACACGCTCAAACTGTTCATCCAGCCCCATGTCGCTATTATCAAATTCAATGGCATCATCTGCTTTTCGCAGAGGAGATACGTCGCGGGTAGAATCTATAAAATCCCGCTTTTGAACGTTCTCCAATACTTCTTCAAAACTTACTTGTTCGCCCTTATCCAACAGCTCTTTGTATCGTCTGGTCGCTCTGGTATTGGGTGAAGCGGTCATAAAAAACTTCAGTTCCGCATTAGGAAAAACGACGGTACCTATATCCCTACCATCCATCACGATGCCTTTTTCCTTGTTGCCCATTTCTTGTTGCAATTTCACCAACATATGCCTTACCTCTTCAATCGCAGCAACCTTACTGACATATTTGGAAACGTACATTGTCCGTATTTCCCGTTCCACATTTTTGCCGTTCATGAACATTTCAGATTTGCCCAGTGCTTTGTTCGCAACAAATTTTAAATCAATAGTGGGCAGCTGCGCTATTAGGGAAGGAATATCCTCTTTTTCCCCTATCAAACCTTGGTCTAGGGCAAAAAGGGTTACGGCACGGTACATGGCACCCGTATCCACATACACATAATCAAGCGCCTTGGCCAAACGCTTGGCTAGGGTACTTTTGCCTGTGGAAGAGTATCCGTCTATGGCAATGGTAATTTTTTGCATTTATGCTGAATTTAGTTCAGTAATGCTAAAAATAGTTAGAAAATCATTAGAAAAACTAAAGTTTCTTTGCGTTTTTGACCTTGGTCTTGGTCACGGCAATGGCTATCACCTCGCTCATATCAGAAACATAGTGAAACGTAAGTCCCTTTAAATAATCCTCCTTGATTTCTTGAATATCCTTTCTATTATCCTCACAAAGAATGATTTCCTTGATACGAGCCCTTTTAGCCGCTAAAATCTTTTCCTTGATTCCGCCAACGGGCAGCACTTTTCCCCTAAGGGTTATCTCCCCTGTCATCGCCAAGCTCTTTTTCACTTTTTTCTGTGTAAAGAGCGAGACCAAAGAGGTAAGCATGGTTATACCGGCACTGGGGCCATCTTTTGGTGTGGCTCCTTCGGGAACATGAATGTGCACGTTGTAGTTGTCAAAAACCTCAGAATCGATTCCAAAACTATCTGCATTGGATTTGATATACTCCATGGCTATCGTAGCAGATTCTTTCATCACCTTCCCTAAGTTTCCCGTGATGTTCAGTGTACCTTTTCCCTTGGATAAGATGGATTCTATAAAGAGAATATCGCCTCCAACGCTGGTCCATGCCAGACCTGTGACAACTCCGGCCACATCGTTGTTTTCGTATTTATCACGCTCCAATCGGGCAGGTCCCAATATTTTTTCTACATCGGTATTGTTGACCTTGATGTTATATTCCTCTTCAATAGCTATGGATTTGGCCGCATAGCGCACCATTTTTGCCAATTGCTTTTCCAGACTACGCACTCCAGATTCTCGGGTATATCCTTCGACAATCTTTTCCAATTGTGGCTTTCCAATTTTTAAATCTTTGTTCGAAAGCCCATGCTCCTTTAACTGCTTTGGCAATAGGTGTTTTTTGGCAATCTCTACCTTTTCTTCGATGGTATATCCTGTTACGTTGATGATTTCCATTCGGTCTCGAAGAGCGGGCTGAATGCTTCCCAAATTATTTGCGGTGGCAATGAACATTACTTTGGAAAGGTCATAGCCCATCTCCAGGAAATTATCATGGAACTCACTATTTTGCTCAGGGTCCAATACTTCCAACATGGCAGAAGAAGGGTCGCCCTGATGGCTATTTGAAAGTTTATCGATTTCGTCCAAAATGAAAACTGGATTGGAAGTACCTGCCTTTTTAAGGCTCTGGACAATTCGCCCGGGCATAGCACCAATATAGGTTTTACGGTGTCCCCTAATCTCGGCTTCGTCACGCAAGCCTCCCAGCGACATACGCACATACTCCCTCCCCAAAGCTTCCGCAACGGATTTTCCCAAAGATGTTTTACCGACCCCCGGGGGTCCGTAAAGACAAAGAATGGGCGATTTCATGTCGTTTCGAAGTTTTAAGACCGCAAGGTACTCGATGATTCTTCGTTTAACGTCTTCAAGTCCGTAGTGATCACGATCTAAAATTCGCTGGGCCCTTTTTAAATCGAACTTATCCTTGGAAAATTCGTTCCATGGTAAATCCAAGATCAAGTCCAAATAGTTACGCTGAATGGAATATTCCGCAACCTGTGGATTCATGCGCTGCATTTTAGCTAGTTCGCGCTCAAAATGTTCCTTAACTTTTTTGTTCCATTTCTTTTTCTTGGCCTTGGCCCGCATTTCATCTACTTCTTCCTCGTACGAAATCCCTCCAAGTTCTTCTTGAATGGTTTTCATTTGTTGATGCAAGAAATACTCTTTTTGCTGCTGATCCATATCACTTCGGACCTTGGACTGGATATCATTTTTCAATTCCAGTTTCTGAAGTTCCGTGTTCATGTACTTCAAAGTCGTCAGTGCACGCTCTTGTAAATTTGGAATCTCAAGAAGATTTTGCTTTTCGGCAACGCTCAGATTGAGATTGGACGATACAAAGTTGATGAGAAACGAATTGCTCTGTATGTTCTTGATAGCAAAAGTCGCTTCACTTGGAATATTTGGATTATCCTTAATAATCTTGAATGCCAATTCTTTAATAGAATCTATGATCGCTTTGAACTCTTCGCTTTTTTCATCGGGTCGCTCTTCTGCGGCTTCTTTTACAGTAGCGGTCAGATAAGGCTTTTCAGAAACCACTTCGGCAATTTCAAACCGTTTTTTTCCCTGAATAATGACCGTTGTATTTCCATCGGGCATTTGCAAGACCCTTAAAATTCGTGCAACGGTTCCCAAAGTATTGATGTCCTTCACTCCGGGGTTTTCCGTTTCTTCGTCTTTCTGTGAGACCACACCAATGGTTTTAGAACCATTATTGGCATCTTTTATTAGGTTTATGGACTTATCCCTTCCAGCAGTAATTGGAATCACCACTCCCGGAAAGAGTACGGTATTGCGTAAAGGCAGAACAGGCAATGTCTCCGGAAGGTCTTCCTTGTTCATTTCCTCTTCATCCTCTGGTGTCAACAATGGTATTAATTCTGCATCTTCATCTAGACCTTGCAGTGAAATATTGTCAAAAGTTGAAATTTTTATTTCTCCCATAGCATCAATTTCGGTCATTTTGTCACAAACGACCCATATCTTCAGTTTATAATTGAACAACCAGCCCTTTTAATAGCTTTAAAACAAGAATTATAAAGGGTTTGGGGTTCTTTTTCTCTTCCATAAAGGCAATTCTTGTGCCATTAAAAATTAAAATTTTAGAAAAAGTGTAACAATTGATAAATTCATCCATCTCTAAGACAAACCATTCATTTTTTGAGCCACCAAAATGAACATACTGATGCACTGCTTGAATCTTGTTTAAAAGGAAAACAAAGTGCGCAACTGGAAATTTACAATAGGTACTATAAAGCTATGTACAACATATCTTTTAGAATTGTAAAGGACGCTGCGGAAGCTGAGGATGTAATGCAAGAATCGTTTTTGAACGCGTTTACGAAACTGCATACATTTAAAGGAGATGTAACCTTTGGAGCATGGTTAAAGCGAATTGTGATAAACAACAGTATCTATCATTACAAAAAACAGCAAAAAACAAAAGCTGTTGATTTAGATGAAGTATTGTACAAGGTCGAAGATAATGATGAAGTTGCTTTGAATCACAATGGTTATACTGAACTGAAGGCTCAAAAAGTGATGGAGACCATGAAAAGTTTAAAAGATAATTACAGAGTTTCTTTGACCTTACATCTAATTGAAGGATACGATTACGAGGAAATCAGTGACATTATGAACATTAGCTATGCTAATTGTAGAACCACAATTTCTAGAGCCAAGCAGAGTCTTAGAAAAAAATTGACTGTAAATACAGAACTATGAATAAAGATAATTTAGAACAGCTTTTTAAAAATCTTGAAAATGATTTTGACTTTGAGGAGCCTAAAAGTGGGCATCAGGAAAGGTTTTTGGAAAAGCTGAACCAGCATAACGGTGTAGTTTCCATAGCAAGGAAAAAAACCACTTGGTGGAAGCCCTTATCGATTGCGGCGTCCGTAGTACTTATTTGCATGGTAGGGCTACAACTGTTCACCACCGAACAAAGTGTAAGAGAACAGGTCGTGGAGATTTCTCCAGAAGTTTCAAGAACCGAATCTTACTTTGCCGGTCTAATTGAAGAACAAGTACAACTGCTCAAGGATGAAAAATCCCCAGCAACGGCACAATTGGTGGATGATACATTGGTACAACTGGATAAACTCGAAACTGATTATAAAGCACTTGAGAAAGAACTCATAAATGGCGGCAACAGTAAATTTATTTTAAATGCCATGATAACCAACTTTCAAACTAGAATTGACCTTTTACAAGAGGTATTGGTCAACGTTGAAAATATTAAAAATCTAAAATCATACAATGATGAAAATTCTACTATATAAATATATTTTATTGGCATTTGCCATTATACCGTTTTCAATAAATGCGGGCACGGGTAAAATGGGCGGAAGATACACCAAGGAAAAAACCATTAAAAAAGAGTTCAATGTATCTGTCAATGCACTCCTTAAGGTAAAGAACAGCTATGGTAACCTTAACATTACCTCATGGAACGAAAACCGTATCGTAATAGAGGTTCATATAAAAACCAATGGTAACAACGAAGAGAAGGTACGGGAACGCTTAGACGAGATAGATGTTGATTTTGAAGCCAGTAACAGTTTAGTGTCAGCAAGAACACTCTTTGGTGATAAAAGCAATAGGTGGGGATGGAAATGGGGGAAAAGTAAAAATGTAAATGTTCAAGTAAATTACACCATAAAAGTCCCGGTAAAAAATAACGTAAGCCTAAGCAATGATTACGGAAATATTTATCTGGATAGAATAGACGGACATGCCAAAATATACTGCGATTATGGGAAAATTGATGTTGGAGAACTACGAGGACGAAACAATGAACTCCGATTCGATTATACTTCCCGCTCTACTTTTGACTATATTAATAGTGGTGAAATAATTGCAGATTATTCAGGATTTACAATTGAAAAAGCAGGGAATCTAATTGTAAGGGCAGATTATACCAACGCCGTTATCAGGGAAATGGAAAATTTGGATTACACGAGTGATTACGGTTCCATTGAAGTAGGGAAAGTGAAAAATGTAACTGGGAATGGAGACTACATTGGTGTAAAACTTGGAACTGTTCACGGAAATGTTAGTATCACATCTGATTATGGATCTGTCAAAATTAATGAAATGGCATCCGATGCGGGTAACATAGACATTAGGACAGATTACACCGGAATTAAAATTGGGTACGATCCAGAATATTATTTCGATTTTGAAATTATCGCAGAGTACGCCAGTGTTAGTGGCAAAGATGATTTCGAGATCAATATTAGTAAAGAAAAATCCAGTGAAAAGTATTATAAGGGGTATTACGGTAAAGCAAACTCAGGAAATATCGTAAATATCAATAGTGAGTATGGTGGAATATCGTTTTATCAAAATTAAATGTCAAATCAAAAAGCAATCAGTAAACACACAACTATGAAAAAAATCATCACACTAGGTTTAGCACTATCCATGGTAGCTATTACAAATGCCCAATGGGGAAGAAGAATTAAAGGAAATGGTAATGTAACAACGATAGAACGCTCTGTTGGGAGTTATGACGAAGTGGCGTTGGCAGGTTGGTTCGATGTAGATTTAGTAGACGGTAATGAAGGAGAACTTACACTAAGAGGTGAATCTAATTTACTGGAACACATTAAAACCGAAGTAAAGGATGGTAAACTTGTAATCAAAGTGGAAAAAGGTCTAAACTTAAAACCATCCAATTGGAAAGACGGAATCCATATTACCGTTCCCGTTGAGACCATTGATGCAGTTACTTTATCCGGTTCTGGTGATATTGTTGGTAAAAAGACAATTAAAACAGGTGATTTTAAGACCAGAATGTCCGGTTCGGGCGATATCACACTTTCTATTGAGGCAGAAAGCGTAACAGCCACCATGTCTGGTTCTGGAGATATAAATCTTGACGGCCGTACCACTGATTTGGAGGTACAGATTTCAGGTTCAGGTGATATTAAAGCCTACAACCTTGAAGCTGATAATGTTACAGCACAAGTATCCGGTTCTGCCGATATAAAAGTCACTGCTAATAAAAGCTTAGATGCCAGAGTTTCAGGCTCAGGAGATATTAGTTACCGCGGGAATCCCGAAAAGCTAAAAACCAAGTCTTCCGGTTCTGGGGATATCTCCAAATATTAGAACGGAGTTTATAACCAATCAAAAAACAAAATCATCATCAATCAAAATAAAAAACCCTGACCACTTCATTGGTCAGGGTTTTTAAATTTATGATAATTTTTTAATCTCTTTTTATACGATAGATTTCGTTGTCTTCATACATTTTTTTCAAATCCTTTATATGGATTGAAAACGCTTCAGAAGCATAATTCTCCTCTTTATCAATTTTATATACCCTGCTCATTTTAGCTATCTCAAACTTATTGAATACCAAATAAATACTGTCATTGGTTACATTCACCACTTTTCCGGTACTGTATGAACCATTTGGCAGCTTTTGGTAATAGACATCGCCGCTTGCAGGAGATTGAATATATAAACTCTCGTTTTTATTGTCCGTATTAATTTGAAAAGCAATAAAACATATCAAGAAAACCAACAGCACTAATCCTGAAAACTGCCAAACAGGCCCTTTATGTTCTTGTTTAATTTTATGGTACTCGTTTTTTAATCTTTCTGGCATCTCCTTATGCGTCAACACATTTTTACAATGGCTACATTGGGATACTCCTTTTTTACTGTACGGGAACATTGGTATCCAAAACACATGAAAATGATTTCTGAATACACTTAAATTGATTGTTCCAGAATTTGAACAACTTGAACATACTGAATTACGAACAGGCATTGTGACTACATGCGCCGCTCTACTTCCAAAAATAATCATTGAATAAAAATTTTAATTAAACAATGTGAGGTCGAACTAAACAACGTTGTAAAAACAGTTAGATTGCCCATTCAGCGCTTTTTCACTCGTAACAACAAGAATACGCCAATTAAAAAAAATAGTCCTAAAAAGATAGTGCCATCCCGCATACTTCCTGTGATTTGTGCCACTATACCGTAAAGAAGGGTACCAATGACAATACCTATTTTTTCGGCCACATCGTAAAAACTAAAAAATGAAGCGGTATCAGTCGTTTCTGGTAAAAACTTGGAGTAAGTTGATCGCGACAATGCTTGTATTCCTCCCATAACGATTCCGACTAAACCAGCGGCGATGTAGAAATCCATAGGAGTCTGCAGAAAATAAGCATATACGCATAAGAGTACCCAGAAAATATTGATAACGACCAAGGTCTTAATATTACCGAAAGCCTTAGAAGCAAAAGCTGTGACCGTTGCCCCAAAAATTGCTACGATCTGTATCACTAAGATACTTATTATAAGCCCTGTGGTTCGTTCACTATCCGTGCCCCAATTAATTTCTTCTTCACCAAAATAAGTAGCAATCAACATGATGGTCTGTACAGCCATACTATAAACAAAGAATGCCCCCAAATATCGCTTAAGACGGGTTTCGGTTCCCAGCTGTTTCCAAACACTCCGCAGCTCTTTGAATCCGTTAAGGATAATATTGGTTCGCTCCCCCTCCTTTTTGTAACCTTTCGGCAAAACAGTAAATGTATATTGGCTAAAGAGTATCCACCATATTCCCACAGATACAAAAGAATATTTCATTGCTTTTATTTCGGCTACTTCGTTACCATTATCTGTAATTCCAAACAAGGCTGGTTGCATCACCATTGCCAGATTAAAAACAAGTAGAATCACGCTACCAATGTATCCCAATGAAAATCCTTTGGCACTAATACCGTCTTGTTGGTCTGGAAATGCAATATCTGGCAAATAGGAATTATTTATGGCAAAACTTACCCAAAACCCTACCAATCCAAAAAAATAGCATAGTAATCCAAAATAAATATTCTCTAAAGAAAACCAGTATAGCCCAATGCACGATAGCGCACCCAAATAGCAGAAAAACTTTAGAAAAAGCCGTTTATTACCTAAATAATCCGCTATCCCAGAGATTAAAGGTGTTATAATCGCTATAAAGACAAATGCCAGGGAAGTCACATAACTGATCAATGGTGCCCTTGCAATTTCTCCCCCGAATACGGTAACTTTTTCAATCTCTGCAATACGGAACAACGCTCCATAAAAAATTGGAAAGACAGCTGAAGAAATAACAAGACTGTATACAGAGTTTGCCCAATCATAAAATGCCCATGCATTCAGTAATTTTTTACTTCCTTTTAATGCCAATACTTTAGTCATAAACCATATATAAATAAAAATGTCATTGGACTCTTCCTTTAGTTAGGGAACAGTCCAATGACATTAAAGTTTGCTGCATTCAATCTAATTATTTAAATGAAGTCACTCCAAATTTGGCAGCTTCTTTTTTGGCATCAGGAGCCCATGCTGTTAAGTTACTGATTCTTGTATCATTTGAAGGGTGTGTACTCATAAACTCAGGTGGAGACTGTCCTCCAGATTTGGCTTTCATTCTTCTCCAAAGGTTAGCTGCTTCATCTGGGTTATAGCCAGCAATCGCCATAATTTGTAGCCCTATTCTATCGGCCTCTGTTTCGTGACCCCTGCTAAATGGCAACATAACGCCCAAAGAAGATCCAACACCATACGCTTGATTGAACATGTTACGCTTTTCTGGGTCCTTAATTGCGACATTACCTGCAACTGCTCCAATTTGTTGCAACATTCCTGCACTCATGCGTTGCGCCCCATGGTCCGCCAAAGCATGGGCCACTTCGTGTCCCATTACGACGGCTACACCCGTTTCACCTTGACATATGGGCAAAATCCCCGTATAAAAGACAATTTTACCACCGGGCATACACCATGCATTTACGGTCTCATCTTTTACGAGGTTGTATTCCCATTGATAATCTTTAAGATATCCAGGGTGACCATTGGCATTTAACCAACGCTCAGCTGCAGATGATATACGCTGGCCAACATTGGTAATCATTTGTGCTTCTGAAGTTCCAGTTACAACATTATTTTCTGTCAAAAACTGGTCATATTGGGCAAAAGCCATAGGAAATACTTGGCTATTGGGATAAAAATTCAATGTACTTTTTCCAGTAAACGGATTTGTTTTGCAGGCAGTAACGATTAAAAAAACAACTGCTATGTGAACTATTTTTTTCATGGTATTGTATAGTGTTTAATTTAGGTAAAATACAAAAAATATTATTTTCCGATGATATGCAATTCCGTAAAATCTTTGCTTATTTCGATAATATTGTTACCATTTAATTTTATGTCTTTATTATCCACAACCTCGTTATCCAACTGTACCGTTGCTATGGTAAAGGGCAATCCGTGGAAAGTGAGTTTAAATTTTTCATACGGAGTGGTAAAATTTCCATCCTTGAACTGTTGTATGATCAATTGATTTTCTTTTCCGCGCAGCCTGAACCTTCTTAAACTAAAGCGCCCCTTTTTATAATCATATCCATCTTGTTGGTCTTCATAAACCATAGAGTTTTCTATTCCTTCTTTATAATAGATATCGATTCCCAGTTCTTTAAAATCTTTTTCTCCAACATATTGTTGTACCGGGTATTTGGGAATCATGGCGCCTTCTTTAACAAATAAAGGTATCGTTTCTATTTCTGCTGCTACCCATTTTTCAGACCCCCCAGTAATTACTTCATCGGTCCAGTAATTATACCATTTACCTTGAGGGAAATACATTCTTCTACCCTGTGCATTGGGTTCCTGGACCGGACATACCAACATTTGTTCACCAAATAGAAACTCGTCCGTTCTAAAGTGCGTTTGCGTGTCTTTCTGATCATAGAAAACCAAGGATTGAAGCATTGGCAACCCATTTTTGATGTACTTATAGAACATCGTGTACAAATAAGGTAACAATTGATACCTCAGTTCCACATATTTTCTAACTATTTCGGTTATTTCATCACCAAATGACCAAGGTTCTTGATCGCCATGATCTCCACTGGAGTGCACTCTACAAAATGGATGAAAAATTGCCAATTGCATCCATCGTGCAAACAATTCTCCATTGGGTTGTTCGGCGAAACCACCAATATCGGAACCTGCAAAGGAATAACCGCTCATACACATGCGTTGCATCTGTACATTGGCAATCCAAAGGTGTTCCCAAGTTGCAACATTATCTCCCGTCCAAGTAGAGGCATAACGCTGCGTACCGGAATACGCAGCACGTGTCAATACAAACGGACGTTTTGGAAAGGTAAATTTCTTGATTCCTTCGTAAGTGGCGCGCACCATCTGCATTCCGTAGATGTTATGTGCCTTCCTGTGGCTGCAAGGATGACCATCGTAATCATGTCGCACATCAAGATTGGCTGTTTTTGTGGGCACTTCCATGACCGCAGGCTCGTTCATATCGTTCCAAACGCCGTGAACGCCAATCTCAGCAATCATTTCCTTATAAAGTCCGGCCCACCATTCCCGTACTTCTGGATTTGTGTAGTCTGGGAATTTACATTCACCAGGCCATACTTTTCCTTTAAAATGCGGACCATCTGCACGGCGACAAAAAAATCCATTGTCCATTGCTTGTTGATAGACCCAATAATCCCTATCGATTTTTATTCCCGGATCGATCATGGTAATAGTCTTGAAACCATCTTCTTCCAGTTCTTCAATCATTTTCTTTGGATTTGGGAAACGATGATTGTCCCACGTAAAGCATCGGAAACCATTCATATAATCAATATCCAAATAAATAGCGTCACAAGGAATCTGAAGTTTTCTAAATGTAGCCGCAATATCCTTCACCTTACGTTCTGGAAAATAGCTCCATTTGGATTGATGAAATCCTAATGCCCACAATGGTGGTAATTCAGGTACTCCCGTTAAATCAGTATAGGATTCGACCACTTGGCTCATCTCTGGGCCATAAAAGAAATAATAGTTCATCTCTCCCCCATCTGCCCAGAAACTGGTCACATTTCTTTTTTCATTGGCAAAATCAAAATATGTGCTGAACGAATTATCAAAGAAAACCCCATAGGCTATGTTTTCCTTTAGTCCAACATAAAACGGTATTGATTTGTACAACGGTTCTTGGTCCTTACCATAGGCATATGAATCCGTTACCCAATTATTTACGCGTTTGCCTTTTAAATTTGTGTGCGAAGCTTTGTCACCCATGCCATAATAGCTTTCGCCAGAATGACATACTTTTCCCATTTTAACAATGTTACCCCCATAGTCATAGTTCTCTTCCCAATGAAACCCCAACTCGTCATCACTAATGATTACATCTTCCAAATCGACAATCTGCACCTTTAGGTTGGACTTGTTGATGTATATCTTAATTTTTGATGTGGTAACTACATACTCGGGAATCTCGTCTTTTACTTCAAGCTCGTTGTACCCCAAGCTAACGTCGTCGCTTATGGCATAAGAAAAATCAGGTTCAAAAACATGTTCGGTCGCGTACCTGAACCGTACCACACTATCGCGTAGTATGGTCAGCTCCAAAATTACACCGTTCTGGGTGGTAAAATAAAGCTTATCATTTTCGTGCTTAAAGTCGACTATATGGTTAGGGTGCTGGTTACCTCTTTTTTCAATCTCTGTGTTGGTAATCATCTTTCTGTGATTAGGTCTCACAAAAGAAAGGCTTTATACCGAGAAATTAAAAAGATGTTTTAAACAACTTTACTACAACGTTTGCGTAAAATAACTATCGGTAAACCACTACACTCAAGGGAGGTAACGTCATTAAAACAGATTGCTTATGACCGTTCCATTCTTTTGCTGAAGGTTTTAGCGTTTTTTTGCCTTTTCCGGAACCGCTATATTTTTTATCATCACTGTTAAACAGCAATTTTAACTGTGTTGTCTTTGGCACCCCAACCCTATAATTTTCTCTGGGCACGGGTGTGAAATTGCAAGCAACAATGAGGTCATCCTTCGAATCATGGCCTTTTCGCATGTAAGTTATGGCCGTATTTTCCTGATCATTGTATTCAACCCATTGAAAACCCTCTGGACTAAATTGTTTTTCATAGAGTGCAGGGTTGTTTTTGTACAACGCATTTAAATCTTTGACGACTTCTTGAATCCCTGAATGAAAATCGTACTGCGTTAAATGCCAATCCAAGCTTTCCTGAAAATTCCATTCGGAAGATTGCCCAAATTCCCCTCCCATAAAAAGCAGATTTCCTCCAGGGTGGGTAAACATGTATCCAAAAAGCAATCTTAGGTTGGCAAAACGTTGCCATTCGTCACCGGGCATTCTGTACAGCAGTGATTGTTTACCGTAAACTACTTCATCATGTGAAAATGGAAGCATAAAATTTTCAGTAAACGCATAAGTCATACTGAAGGTCATCATATTTAAGTCGTACGAACGATGAATCGGTTCCTTTTTAAAAAATTCCAACGTATCGTGCATCCAACCCATCATCCATTTCATGCCAAAACCAAGTCCGCCATAATGTACAGGCTTGGAAACTCCTGTAAAGGCCGTAGATTCTTCTGCAATGGTCTGTACACCTTTAAAGCTCGCATATACTTCTTGATTCATTTCCCTAAGAAAAGACATGGCTTCTAAATTCTCGTTATTACCATACATATTGGGTTCCCACTCACCATCTTCGCGGGAATAGTCCAAATACAACATCGAAGCTACTGCATCAACACGAAGTCCATCCACATGATATTGATCTAGCCAAAAAATTGCATTACTGATCAAAAACGCTCGTACTTCGTTTCGTCCATAATTGAAAATCAAACTTTTCCAATCAGGATGGTAGCCTCTTCTTCTGTCTGGGTGTTCATATAAGTGAGAGCCATCAAAAAATCCAAGACCGTGGGCATCTTCGGGGAAATGGGACGGTACCCAATCCAAAATTACCCCTATCCCTTTTTGGTGGAATTTATCAACAAGCAGTTTAAAATCTTCAGGCTTTCCAAATCTGGATGTTGGTGCAAAATACCCTGTCAATTGATATCCCCAAGAAGGGTCATAAGGATATTCCATTATGGGCATAAACTCTACATGGGTAAAGCCCATTTCAGCAACATAATCAACGAGTTCATCCGCCAATTCAATATAGGAAAGCGATTCCCAGCCATTTTTCTTTTTCCAAGACCCCAAATGTACTTCATAAACCGAATAAGGCTTATCCAGCGCATTGTGGGCCTCTCTAGAATCCATCCATTTTTTATCCTTCCAGCTATATGGGCCGTCCCAAACTACAGATGCCGTATTTGGGGGAATTTCGCAGTACCTGCCAAAAGGGTCCGCTTTTTCGGTCCAAATGTCATTGTTATGCGATTGAATTTTATACTTGTATTTTGTGCCTTTGTCCACTCCAGGTACAAAGCCCTCCCAAATACCGCTTTCATCCCAACGTACATTGAGCTGATGCTCCCCTACTTGCCAAAAATTAAAATCCCCAACTACGGCCACAGATTTTGCCGAAGGAGCCCAAACCGCAAAATAAGTCCCTTTGACACCATCAACTTCCGTTAAGTGGGCGCCCAATTTTTCATAAAGCCGAAAATGCTTTCCTCCCTTAAAAAGATTGATATCAAATTCAGTAAAAAGACTATGGGCAACTACCTTGGACATACATGCTGATTTAACGTGTACAAGATACTACATCTTTGACCAAGAATTCGATTTTAAACACTTGGTTTAAAATAAAACTAACGTTACACAAAAATGGAATGCTTTTTGATTTTAACAAAAAAACAAATACAATGAAGACAAATCAAAAATCAAAAATTATGAATAAATTTAATGTACTAATTGGAGCACTGCTTATTTTATTTACCGTGTCATGTGAAGGCCCCGAAGGTCCTCCGGGATTTGACGGAAGGGACGGAGAAGATGGACTTGATGCTCCCATAACTGAAGTGTTCGAAGAGACCGCAAATTTTAGTTACGATGTGGAGGGCAATATTTGGAGAAGTAATCTGCTATCTTATGACATCTTAGTCGATGATGTTGTTTTTTTAGTTTACATCTCCTTGGAAGACGGGTTATTTACACCGTTACCTGCAAGTATTTTTGATGAGTTTGGAGAATTTCAATACGTTTTTGATCATGATATCAACACTGTTGAATTGCAAATTATTGGTGATAATGACCTTAGTACATTAGAGGCTGTAGATACCCAGAATATACCTGTTCGAGTAGTTATAATAGCGGCCGATCTAATCGCAACCATGTCTGCAGATCAATTGTCCAACATTAATACCGCAATGAGCTTGGATAGTGTAAATGTTCAAGACATTGAAAGTATAATCAAAGAATAAATTACTGTATCCCACAAGTTTTGAGATACGAAGTTTTATTTCTTCAAGATATTAAACCAGAAAAATCCCTTTCTTTCGAAAGGGATTTTTTTTATTTATATTAGTTTGAAAGGTTCTACTTAAAATTACGTCTATTTATAAAAAGATTACATGGGAAAAAAATTGCTATTACTAGTACTCATAAGTATTGCTGGGTGTAAGGGTATATCACAAGAAGAGAAAAAGGAAACTACAACGAAAGAAAAAGAAATTGCTTATGCCGTAACCAAAACGGATGCAGAATGGAAAGCCGAGCTGACCGATATGGAATACTACGTACTTAGAAAAGCGGCAACCGAAAATGCATTCTCAAGCGATTTATTGGAAAACAAAGAAAAAGGAACTTATGTTTGTGCTGCCTGCCAAACCCCATTGTTCAGAAGCGAGAACAAGTTTAAATCGGGAACGGGGTGGCCAAGTTTTGACCAAGAAATAGAAGGGAACGTAGCGTATGACGTAGACTATAAAATTGGTTACGCACGTACCGAGGAACACTGTGCGACCTGTGGAGGACATCTAGGTCATGTTTTTAATGATGGTCCTAGCGACACGACCGGAAAAAGACATTGTATCAATGGCGTGGCATTGGACTTCATTCCAGATGTGAAGTAGGGTTCGTTGTTCGTTGTTCGTTGTTCGTTGTTCTTTGTTCTTTGTTCTTTGTTCGTTAAAAATGTACTTTTATAACAACATGCCGCGAATTTTCAACTTAAAAACTTAGAGCTTATATTTTAGAGGGCTAGGATTCAGGAAAATTGCAAAATCCATCTGCCATCGACCAAAAAAAGATATGGAAAACAAATACGATATTCAGAAAACGGAAGCTGAATGGAAAGAGGAGCTCTCTCCCGAAGAGTTTTATGTACTGAGGCAAAAAGGTACAGAGCGACCAAATACTGGAGCATACAATCTCCATTTTGAAAATGGCAATTATCATTGTAAAGCTTGCAATGCAAAACTCTTTGAAAGCGAGCACAAGTTCGAAAGCGGCTGTGGATGGCCTTCTTTTGATAAAGCTGTAGAAGGAGCAATCGAATATATTAGGGATACCAGCCATGGTATGCTAAGGACCGAAACCGTCTGTGCAAACTGTGGAAGCCATTTAGGCCATGTTTTTAATGACGGCCCCAAAGAAACAACGGGACAGCGTTACTGTATTAACTCGGTTAGTATTGGTTTTGATGCCAAGGAACAGGAATGACGTTTGAAGAAAACTATTTAAAAAATGTTCTCTTTGAGTTTCATCGATATAAAACATTGGGAGACAAAACCTTTGCACAACTTTCCAATGATGAAATCCATTGGGTACACGGCCCTAACGACAATTCCATTTCTATCATCGTAAAGCATATGGTTGGCAATATGTTGAGCCGCTGGACCAATTTCTTGACCGAGGATGGCGAAAAAACTTGGCGAAATCGAGATACGGAATTTGTCGAAGCCTATGATTCAAAAAAAACAATGATCATTGCTTGGGAAAAAGGGTGGAATTGCCTTTTTGAAGCAATCGCCAGTATCGATGCATCTAATTTCAACACAAAGATTAAAATCCGCAATGAAGAACATACTGTTGTTGAGGCCATCAATCGGCAGTTGGCACATTATTCCTATCATGTGGGCCAGCTTGTTTTTGTTGGAAGGATGATTAAAGGTTCGGAATGGATTTCACTTTCAATCCCCAAAGGAAGCTCTGGGGGTTTCAACAAAAAAATGTTTGGACAAGACATTTCTTAAATCAAGGCCGAAGATAATTCAATGGATTTAACACTTGGTTTTTGGTGTCTTAATTGCGTACTTTTGCACTTCATTTTTAATAATTAAAATCAAAAACGAATGAGCAATTTCGATGTAATTGTTTTGGGTAGTGGTCCTGGTGGATATGTAACTGCAATACGAGCTTCTCAGCTTGGATTCAAAACAGCTATTGTAGAAAAAGAAAGTTTAGGTGGCGTATGTCTTAATTGGGGCTGTATCCCTACTAAAGCACTATTGAAATCCGCTCAGGTTTTTGAATACTTGAAGCATGCCAAAGATTACGGCCTAAATGCCGAAAACGTAGAACACGATTTTGATGCCGTTGTTAAAAGAAGCCGTGGTGTAGCCGATGGCATGAGCAAAGGTGTTCAGTTTTTGATGAAGAAAAATAAGATTGAAGTTTTAAACGGCTTTGGAAAAATACAACCGGGAAAAAAAGTAGTGGTCAAAGGCGAGCATGGTGACCCTGCCGAGTATTCCGCCGACCATATTATCATTGCTACCGGAGCACGAAGCCGTGAACTACCAAGCCTGCCACAGGACGGAAAAAAGGTAATAGGCTATCGTGAGGCCATGACCTTGGAAAAACAACCGAAGAAAATGATCGTTGTTGGTAGTGGTGCCATCGGAATCGAATTTGCTTATTTCTACAATTCGATGGGCACGGAAGTTACCGTTGTAGAATATCTGCCCAATATCGTTCCCGTAGAAGACGAAGATATCTCCAAACAACTGGAACGTAGTTTCAAAAAAACAGGCGTTAAAATAAAAACCTCTGCAGAGGTCACTAAGGTAGACACTTCGGGAGAAGGTGTAAAAGCTACCGTAAAAACTTCGAAGGGCGAAGAAGTACTGGAAGCTGACATTGTATTATCTGCAGTAGGTATAAAAACCAATATCGAGAACATTGGATTGGAAGATGTAGGGATAGCGGTGGACAGAGACAAAATATTGGTCAACGATTACTACCAGACCAACATTCCGGGATATTATGCCATTGGAGATGTTACCCAAGGCCAAGCTTTGGCGCACGTTGCATCTGCAGAAGGCATTCTTTGTGTGGAAAAAATCGCAGGAATGCACGTAGAAGCGTTAGATTATGGAAACATTCCTGGATGTACCTACTGTATGCCAGAAGTTGCTTCTGTAGGACTTACTGAAAAACAAGCCAAAGAACAAGGGTACGATATTAAAGTGGGTAAATTTCCATTTTCTGCAAGTGGAAAAGCAAAAGCCTCTGGAACTTCAGATGGATTTGTAAAAGTAATTTTCGATGCCAAGTATGGAGAATGGTTAGGCTGCCATATGATCGGTGCCGGTGTAACCGATATGATTGCAGAAGCTGTTGTTGCCAGAAAATTGGAAACTACGGGACATGAAGTTTTAAAGGCAGTACATCCACATCCTACCATGAGCGAAGCCGTTATGGAAGCTGTTGCAGATGCATATGACGAGGTAATCCACCTATAGTTTAGACCATGCTCAAAGCTTTTAGGATTACAGCAATTTTAGAAGGAATCTCTTTCCTGCTCTTGTTTGGTTTGACCATGCCGCTAAAGTATTGGGCGGGAATGTTAGAACCCAATAAGGTGGTCGGTTATGCACATGGATTCCTTTTTATAGCCTATGTCGTTATCGCATTGGTTTTTTGTTGGGAACGAAAATGGGGAATCAGAAAATTCTCTATTTTGTTTGTGGCATCGTTATTACCTTTCGGCACATTTTATGCCGATAAAAAATACCTTAAAAATCTAGGTTAAAAAACTCTGTATAGCAAGGTCATAACTCTGAAGGCCAAAACCTAAAACCACTCCTTTTGCTCCTGAAGATATGTAGGAAACATGTCTAAACTCCTCTCGCTTAAAGGTATTGGATATATGTACTTCCACAACTGGAGCTTCTATGGCCTTGACCGCATCCCCAATGCCAACAGAAGTATGGGTATAAGAAGCGGCATTTAAGATGATACCATCATAAGAAAAACCTACCTCTTGAAGCTTATCAATCAACTCTCCTTCAATGTTGGATTGAAAATACTCAAGCTGTGTTGCTTTAAACTTGAATTGAAGTTTAGAGAAATAGTCTTCAAAAGTCGTATCACCATAGACTTCGGGTTCGCGTTTTCCCAATAGATTTAAATTTGGGCCATTAATGATAATTAATTTCATGCAGATAAATATAGGGGCATATTTTAATTCAAAAAAATGAGGTCGCCCAAAAATTAATTTTTGGGCGACCTCTTAGCTATATTATGTAAAAATCGGCTTAATTAAAAGCGAACTGTATCCCAAAGCCAAATGCTCCACCTTCGGTCTCTCCAGCGTCACTTAACGCAATGGCAGGTCTCCAATCAAAATTGAAAACCAGTGGCACGCCGTCTATTTTAAAGTCCAAACCAGCATGCGGCCGCAATGAAAATATATTATCAGAATTATCGACAAGGATTATGCTGGGGCCAACACCTGCATACCATCTTAGGCCTGGTGCTCCAGCAAATTGCTTGTGGTAGGAATATAAGAAGGTGAAAATAGTTCCACCATCCTCAAAACCTAAGTCGGCCTGACCTACATGATTACTGGAAAAAAAGTATTTGGCACTAGGACCAACAAAAGTCGCATTGTCGTATAAATCAATACCGAGCCCCACAGCACCTTTATAGCTGGTTTGTGCTTTTGTGTTCAACGAAAATAAAAGGGTTAAAGCAAAGACAAAAAATATTTTTTTCATGGTTTATAGAATTTAAGATTTTAGGTTCAAACGCTAAAAATACAAAATGAGTATAGTTTTATTACTATAACTTCAATCATATGTTAAAATTGAGATATATCAACATGCAAAAGTTTATAGTTTGCTTAAGTAAGCAGTAATATGATTTTTATGCGCTGTGAATGTAGTATATCTTATCAAAAAAGAAATAAAACACCAAGAGTGGCAATGGCAAAAGTTCCATTGTTGTCTACAGCCGTGTAGGATACATTAAGTTCTGTGTTACCTGTGATATTGTAGCCGACTATAGGCCTATAATAGAATCCGCCTTCATTACCTTCGTTTATGCCAACTGCATAACCAACATCAGCACCAAACTTGAATTCAAACGTAGGGTAAATTCTAAACGATGTCGCCAAGGGGATAAACTGATAATCTTCAAATTCGGCTTCAATTTCAATAATACCTTCAGAAATAGTTTCGGTATCACCAAATGCATTTACGAAGCCCGTGGCCAAACCTACATCTAATAATTCCGAAACTCCCCAGTGGTAGGCCATATCAAAACCGATACTAAAAGAAGAGAAATCGGAGGCATCTCCAACAGGTATTCCCGCATTCATACCAGCTTTAAAACTGCTTCTATCTTGAGCATTGGCAATTAACAAGGTCATAAAAATAGCAATGTAAAATAAATATGTTCTTTTCATGGTCGATTAGTTTTGGAGATTTAAAAACGTAAACTATCCATGAATAGTATCATTTGTTTTCAAAATACTTGGCCTTAATAAACAAAAGCTAAGGCCAGTTAAGCTTTAATAACACCTTCCAGTCACATCAAAACTTATAGCCAACGCCCAGTTGAAAGCCTTTTGTTTTATACTTTATTTCAAAATCCTCAAATGCTAAATCATCTTGAATAGCATTGGGCAATTCAACATCGTAAATATTGGATAATCCAAAATTATACCTTGCATCAAAGAACAAGCCCATCGGCAAATCATATCCCAATCCAACATTTAACACAAAGTTGGTGGATTTAAGAACTTCCGTACCATTTTCTGCATCCACGAGTATCCCCAATTGCGGGCCAGCCATAATATTAAAGCCTTCGACTACATAGTACTTGAGCAAGAGAGGAACATTTACATAGGTTATGCCTGCATCCCTAGCACCCGCTATAGAAAATAATGCTTCAGGCTGTAAATGAAGTTTTTCCGAAAGCGTTACATCCAAAAGAATACCTGCAAAAGGATTTGTGGCACCTTCCGACATAGCTCCCCCAAAATCCGAAACAAATTTTAAATTGGAAAAGTTTGCACCGGCCCTAAAACCAAATTTGGTCTCTTGGGCATTGGAATCGAATAATAAGACTATAGTTAAAACAGTAAAAATGATTGTTTTTTTCATAAGTTAATATCTTTAGATTGTGTGTTGGAAATTATAATACTATCGCGAAGCTTTCATTACGGATTTTATAAGTCTAGCTGCTAATCAATTGTGTATGGGGAACAAAAACCAAGTCTTTATACAACGCCTTAGCCCTTTGATCATGTTGCCCGGTTTCCATTGGAGCTGTGTCACCAAAACTTATACCCCAACCCAATGGTCAAATAATTGAACCTTACTTTTACGTTGTCGTTTCCAGTAAAGGAGTTGTTCAATTGAAAAGAATATCGCGCCTGTGCGAAAAACAAATCTGTAATATCCAGACCCAAACCTCCCGCCAAGCCAAATTCTACACCAGTAAAATCATCGGGTATATCTTCCAAGGAAAAGGCTATCTGGGGCCCTGTTTGTAGATACAAAATGTCGGTCATGTAGAATTTACCCATAATGGGCACCACAATTGCCTGTACATCTTCTACGGCAGAGTATAACAGCTCGGGCTGAATTGCAAAATTATTGTTGACACTGAAGTTGGCAAAGGCCCCAGCATAAATCCCGGATTCCGAATCTGATATGGTAATATTACCTTCCTTAACTGTTTGTCTGACATTTGCAAAACCACCAGTTAGTCCAAAATTGATGTCTTGAGCCACTCCGGTTAAAGCTGTTCCTGTTAAAGCAAAAATCAATACTATTCTTTTCAACATTTTTTAAGATTTTAGTTACTTAAGCGAAAGTAGCAATGTCAAGAAGTTGTGGCTGTCCCATTTGACCAATGGCAGCTTTCAATTGATGGATTCCATATTGTACCTAAAATTTTAGTGAAAAAATTAACGGCTATCTTTAACCAATGAACTGGCAACAAGCGTTACAGGATTACCAAAATTACCTAAAGATAGAGCGGGGACTTTCAGAAAATACAATTTCCAGCTATGTTTTGGATCTGCAAAAGTTGACGAACTATTTAAATGCTTACGAGATTGACCAAACACCTATTCAGATAAGCCAGGAAACCGTTCAAAAATTTATCTATGATATTGCCAAAACCATAAACCCGCGTTCCCAGGCACGAATCATTTCTGGATTAAAGGGTTTTTTTGGTTATTTGATTTTTGAAGATTATCGAACCGATAACCCCATGGATTTAATAGAGCCGCCTAAAATTGGGAGAAAACTACCCGATACGCTGGCTTTAGAGGAAATCAACAAATTAATCGCGGCAATTAATTTATCCAAACCAGAAGGGGAACGCAATCGAGCCATTTTAGAGACTTTGTACGGCTGTGGTCTTAGGGTATCCGAACTAGTCAATCTTAAACTATCTGATCTTTATTTTGATGAAGATTTTATAAAAGTTACTGGAAAAGGGAATAAACAAAGATTTGTGCCCATTAGCGCGATAAACAAAAAATATATCAATATTTACACGAATGAAATTAGAAACCATTCGAACATCCAAAAGGAACATGAGGATTTCCTTTTTTTAAACCGAAGAGGTAAACAACTTACAAGGGCCATGATATTTACGATCATAAAACGATTGGCGAAAGAAATCGGTCTTGAAAAGAATATAAGCCCGCATACGTTCAGACACTCCTTTGCTACGCATCTTTTGGAAAACGGCGCAGATTTACGGGCAATTCAGCAAATGCTTGGGCATGAAAGTATAACCACTACAGAAATTTATGTGCATGTCAACAGAACCCATTTGGTGAATGTCTTAAATGAGTTTCATCCCAGAAAAATGAAATAGCTAAAACTTAAACTTTGAATTGAGTCTAAAACTAGAAGAGGGCTTATCCAATCCAAGGGGACTAAAACCTGGGTTATTAATTGGATTTTGTATCATCGCCTCCAATGAAAGGCCCGGCTTAACATCGTAACCCATTCCGTAAAAAATGCTTTGTAAAGGTCTGTTGTTTGGAGTACCTATGTTTTGATTTCGTAAATCCCACTCTTGTTCATAGCCACCAATCAAAAATGCATTTTTATTCAAATATTGTTTTACTTGCAAGCGTATTTGAAATCTTTCGGCTATCATATTTCTATAATGATTTCCAAAAACACCTATTTCAGTAGTATTGGTCAATAGATATCGTAACGAAAATGAGGCGTAGCGAGAACCATCATTAAAATCCGGGTAGCTAAAGCCGTCAACTAGCAATTTAGGTTTTTCCTCTAAACTATACTGGTTTAGCACTTGAGCGTTCAGAAAAAAATGAGGCGCAAAAAAAACTAAAAAACCTATAATCTTTATCACTTCAAAACTGTTTGGCTTCGAACTCTAAATTAATTCAAAAAAACCTTTGCTTATGTAATTGTGCAAATTTTAACCTTCTTAGCGGGAATGTTATTAATTTGCGATGAGATTGCAAGAGACCTTTTTATCTTTTACTTTTAAAAGTATATTCAAGTATCACAACACATTAATGGGCAAAAAAAATAAATCAACCAAAAATCGCTGGTCAACCGATAGAATCATTAGTTCTTCTGCATTTTTTATCAGTGTCGTTTCTTTAATAGCACTACTTTATCAATCCTATCTGGCAAGAGAGGAAAACAAACTCATTCAGAAACAGCAAAGTGCCACTGTAATGCCTTATCTCACCCAGTGGTTCGATGATTCTGAAGGTAACCATAAAATGGTTGTAGGCAATGATGGTGTTGGTCCAGCGTTTGTGAAAGCGTTCAATATTACCATAAATGAAAACCAGAATTTCAACAATACAGATGATTTGTTACAAGAATTGACCAAAACGAACAAGTTTTTGGACACTGTCAACTATTTGTACAGCACCCTTACCATTGGCACTTTGATTCCTGCAAACGAAACAGTTGAGATTATCTCTTTTGATAATTCTGAAGAGTTTAAGACCTTTCGTACTATATTATATCGCAATAAATTCGATTTCGAAATTACCTATGAAGACGTATATGGCACACAATGGACATTGAATTACGATGAGGATGTGCCAAAAAGGATAACGGAATAACTACTGCGATCAAATCAGTATTTAATACATTTTTTTAATGAAACAATCACGCACTTGGTGGAAAGAGGGAATCGTTTATCAGATATATCCTAGAAGTTTTCAAGATACTACAGGAAATGGAGTTGGCGATATTCAGGGAATCGTAAAACGTTTGGATTATATAAAGAGGCTAGGAATTGATATTATTTGGTTATGCCCTGTTTACCAATCTCCCAACGATGATAATGGATATGATATTAGTGACTATCAAAATATCATGGACGAATTTGGGACCATGGCAGATTTTGATGAACTGTTGGAGGAAATGCATAGACGTGACCTAAAACTGGTCATGGATTTGGTCGTTAACCATACCAGCGATGAACACAAATGGTTCCAAGAATCAAGAAAATCAAGAGATAATCCCTATCGAGATTACTACCATTGGTGGCCCGCTGAAAATGGAAAACCGCCAAAGCGCTTTAGTTATTTTGATGTAGATGGAAATGCATGGAAGTATGATGAACCAACGGATAGTTACTACCTCCACTACTTCTCGGTAAAACAGCCCGACTTAAAATGGGAGAACCCCAAAGTGCGTCAAGAGATTTACGACATGATGCATTTTTGGTTTAAAAAAGGGGTCGATGGTTTTAGAATGGATGTAATTCCCTTTATTTCCAAAGACACCAGTTATCCAGAACTTCCTGATGAATACAATGGAAACTTCATTCCATTTTATGCCAATGGACCAAAGCTGCATGAGTATTTGCATGAAATGAACAAAGAAGTATTGAGCAAATACGACATCATGACCGTTGGTGAAACCCCGGGGGTCGACAGAGACCAAGCATTATTATTTGTGGATGAAGATAGAGAAGAGCTCAATATGTTTTTCCATTTTGAGTTGATGTCCCTTGACCGGGATGGTGACGAGGTATTCTGGATGCGCAAAGACCCATGGAAGCTTTCCGAATTCAAAAAAATTCACTCCGATTGGGATGAGACCTTTGCAAAGAAGGGATGGGGCAGCATGTTCTTGAGCAATCATGATAATCCTAGGACCGTAAGCCGATGGGGAAACGATTCTCCTGAACATTGGTACAATTCCGCCACCATGCTTCATACATTTTTATTGACCATGAAAGGGACACCCTATTTCTACTACGGTGATGAAATTGGAATGACCAATATCCGTTTTGACAATATTGATGATTACCAAGACATTAATACCTTGAATAGATACGAATTACTGAAACAACAAGGTATAAACACAGAAACGTTTATTGCCAACGAAAAAGATGCAAGCCGTGATAATGGGCGAACACCTATGCAATGGGATGCTTCGGAAAATGCTGGTTTCTCGAAGAAAAAACCTTGGCTCAAGGTACATCCAAATCATAAAGATGGCCTCAACGTTGCCGAACAGGAAAAAGATAAAAGTTCCGTATTGAACTATTTCAAAAAAATGGTTCAGATACGAAAAACCCACTTAGGTTTGGTGTATGGAAATTATCAATTGCTAGTGAAGTATAGTGAAGAAGTTTATGCCTACACAAGAAGTATGGATTCGGAAAATTATCTGGTACTTCTTAGTTTCTCTGAACAAAAGGCAGTTATCCAACTAACCGATTTCATGGGCAAAGAAATGAAACTATTGATTTCAAACGATACCAACAGTGCATTAAAGGACAACGCCAATTTTGAGCTGAAACCCTATCAAGCTTGTGTCTATAAAGTTGATTAGCCCGGTATTTGAGTCTTGTCTATTTGATTTTGTTTTTTAAAGGGCCGTATTATCAATCGTGCTTCTCGGTCGAACCTAATGTAATTGTACACCCAATTAATGAAGACCACTACCCTATTTCTAAAACCAATTAGAAAAAATAGATGTACGAACATCCATACGAACCAAGCGAAAATCCCCTGAAACTTAAACTTGGGCAAATCCACAACTGCCTTATTTCGGCCTACAGTGGCCATGTTACCCTTATTTCTGTAAACAAAAGGTTTTGGCGATTTATTTTCTAAAATTCGGATTAAATTCTCACCTAAATTCTCACCTTGTTGCATCGCAGGCTGTGCCATCATGGGATGACCATCTGGAAAAGCTTCGGTTTCCATTTGTGCCACATCACCAACTGCAAAGATTTCTTCAAACCCTTCGACCTGGTTAAATCGATTTACTTTTAAACGGCTACCACGGCTTAACAATTCCTTCGCATTCAAGCCAGCTATGTTAACCGCCTTAACACCAGCTGCCCAGACCAAAGTTGCCGAGTTAAAGGAAATATCTGAACTGGTACTTACCAGATTCCCATCGTAATCTGTTACCCGAACGTTTTTCCAAACATTGACACCAAGGCTTTCCAGAAATTGTTCCGCTTTACTGGAAGCGACCTCACTCATGGCGGGAAGAATTCTATCACTTCCCTGTATAAGGTTTATCTGTGCTCTTCTGGTGTCTAAATCCGGATAATCTTTAGGTAAAATCCCTTTTTTTATTTCGGCCAAAGCTCCTGCTAGCTCCACTCCTGTAGGGCCACCGCCAACAATAACAAAATTCATTAACGCATCACGCTCGTGCAAATCATCGGTCAATAATGCTTGTTCAAAATTCTCCAGAATAAGGCTACGAAGATTCAAAGACTGAGGGATGGATTTCATCGCCATAGCTTTGGTCTCTATGTTTTCGTTTCCAAAGAAATTCGTTTCAGAACCTGTGGCCACCACAAGATAGTCGTATAATATCTCTCCAATATTGGTCTTCAGCTTCCGTTTCGTTGTATCAATATGGCGCACATCGGCCAATCTAAAATAAAAATTGGGGTACCCTTGTATCACCTTGCGAATGGGGTAGGCTATAGAATCGGGCTCTAAACCTCCGGTAGATACTTGATACAACAAAGGTTGAAACGTATGGTAATTGTGTTTGTCCAACAAAACTACCTGTACCTCTTTTTTTCTCAATTTTTTTGCAAGGGCAATACCCCCAAAGCCACCACCTATGATAATGACCCTTGGGAAACTGGATTGTGGAATATTCATAGCTGACATAGCATCAAATTTAAGCATTCCCAAATGCGCAAAACTATTTTGAGATATGTTTTTTAGTATCTTTAAAATCATAACTAACAAAATAACTTTCTAATGAAAAGAACACTACTCTTTACCATTGCGGCACTAATGTCCGTTACTTCTAGTTTTTCTCAAAAAGACAGGGACATAGCTTTAAAAAGTCTGGATACCAAAGCAAAACAATATGGGGATATCGCTTTAGAAATCTGGAATCTTGCTGAAATGGGATATATGGAAAATGAAAGTTCGGCCTTATTGCAAAAAACACTTTCCGATCAAGGGTTTTCTATAAACAAGGGAGTGGCAGGTATTCCCACGGCTTTTACGGCCGAGTACGGTTCTGGATACCCCGTCATTGCAATTTTGGGAGAGTACGATGCGTTGCCCGGGCTGTCGCAACAAGCAGTTCCAGAGAAAAAATCGGCCAATAAGGCAGCTGGACATGCTTGCGGACATCATTTGTTCGGTACGGCTTCTACGGCAGCGGCAATTGCAGTAAAAGATTGGTTAAAAAGCAGTAATACATCAGGAACTGTTCGTTTTTATGGATGTCCGGCCGAAGAAGGAGGTTCTGGGAAAGTATATATGGTTAGAGAAGGGCTTTTTGATGATGTGGACGTTGCACTTCACTGGCATCCTAGTTCGCAAAATGCTGCGAGCGCCGGAGCGGCATTAGCAAACAAATCAGCTAAGTTCAGGTTTTACGGGATCTCGGCTCATGCTGCAGGCGCTCCAGAAATGGGTCGCTCGGCACTTGACGGGGTAGAAGCTATGAACGCTATGGTCAACATGATGCGCGAGCACATACCCCAAGAAGCAAGAATACATTATGTAATCACCGACGGAGGAAAAGCGCCAAACGTAGTCCCAAATTTTGCAGAGGTCTATTATTATGCAAGACATAATAATAGGGATGTGGTCATCGATATTTTCGACCGTATGGTAAAAGCTGCCGAGGGAGCCGCCCTAGGAACCGGAACAACAATGGATTATGAAATGATCGGTGGCACACATGAGCTTTTGCCCAATCTGGTATTACAAAAAATAATGCATGACAACCTATCAGAAATAGGCGGAATAACCTATTCTAAAGAAGAGAAAGTATTTGCCGATAAGATTTCCAAAAGCTTAGGCTACAAAGAGTTGAATATGGACAAGGCCAAAAATGTTCAACCCTACAAAGAAGAAGCCCGTGCTTATGGCTCTACAGATGTTGGTGATGTAAGCTATACCGTGCCCACCGTTGGTATGGGAGCTGCTACTTGGGTTCCCGGTACTCCAGCCCATAGTTGGCAAGCCGTTGCCGCTGGCGGAACTTCCATAGGAACAAAAGGAATGATGGTTGCCGCTAAAACACTTACGTTAACTGCCATGGATCTTTTTAAAAATCCAAAAACTGTTGAGGATGCCAAGGCAGAACTGGAAAAAAGAAGAGGTGAGGATTTTGAATATACACCTTTGTTGGGCAACAGACCACCAGCACTTGACTACCGAAAATAAATTTATTTTAAACGGATCGTAACAAATTTTGCTTTGTCCATACTTATTAAGCAAACTTACCAACCTGAGTGAATAAAGAACTGGAACATCGTTTTGTAACGGAACTTGAGAACAATCAAAATATTGTTCATAAGGTTTGTACTCTATATACTAATGATAGAGATTCCCACAACGATCTGTTCCAAGAGATCACAATTCAATTGTGGAAAGCTTATCCCAAATTTAGGGGAGATGCAAAATTTAGTACATGGATGTACAGGGTAGCGCTCAATACTGCGATAACACTGTATAGAAAATCCAAAAGACGCGTGCAGACCCAAGATTATGATTCGGTAATTTTTAAAATAAAGACCGACGAATATGATGATACGGAAGAAAAACAGTTACAACTGATGTACAATGCAGTAAAACAGTTGGGAGATATTGATAAAGCTTTGGTTTTTCTCTATCTGGAAGACAAAGACTATGCTGAAATATCAGAAACATTGGGAATTACCGAAGTAAATGCTAGGGTCAAAATGAACCGAGTTAAAAATAAATTAAGAACCATACTAAATCCTTAGGATATGATGGATGAACTGGAACTCTTAAAGCAAGATTGGCAGAAAAAGGAAGCACACCTTCCTCAACTCACTTATGATGAGATATACAAGATGATTTGGAAAAAATCGTCCTCTATTGTGAAATGGATATTCTACATAAGTATCATAGAATTTGCACTACCACATCTGTTATATCTTATTCCTTCCGTAAAAAGTAATTTGGATATCTATTCACAATTAGGATTATCGAATGTGATATTAGTTGTTACCATTTTACAATATTTGGTGGTTTTCTACTTTATTTATCAGTTCTACGTACGATATAAAGAGATTTCTGTATTGGATAGCGCCAAACAACTCACTACCAATATTTTGAAAACCAGAAAAACGGTAAAGCACTATGTTTTTTTCTCTCTTTCCATGGTGCTATTGACATTTGCGTTACTCATCGTTGGAGTATATTTAAGTGATAATGTTCTGGAAATTTTCAACTTAATTGGAAAAATCGAGATGGTTTCAGAAGAAAAAGTAAAATTCGCCTTCATGCTGGGACTAGCAATTTTTGGCGTTCTTTTCACAGCTATTTTTGGTGGTATTTACTTTTTACTCTATGGTTTACTTACAAGAAAGTTAAGACATAATCATAGGGAGTTACAGAAACTGGAAGTCTAGTCCCCTTTATATCGATAACGCCTTTTTTGGTGTTCTGCTTCGTATTCGGCCAATTCTTCCTTTGGAATGACCTTTAAGAAAGAAGGATGTTGTTCAATTGCATATTCCAGTTTTTCTATAATGGCATCAATAGATTCGTTATCATAATCAATCTCCAATGGTTCCTTTATCTGCATGGATTGTAGGATACCTTTCTTTTTCACCCGCAAACCCTTTTTATCAAAAGAACGTCTAAAACCATCTATAACAACGGGTACTACAACGGGTTTGTATCTTTTTATAATATGGGCCGTACCTTTGCGCAAAGGTTTCCACGGGGTGGTCGTTCCTTGCGGAAATGTTATTACCCATCCATCCTCCAGCGCCATGGCTATATTGCTGATATCACTAAACTTTACCTGCCTATTTACATCCTTACCATCGGCTCTCCAGGTTCGTTCAATGCTAATGGAGCCCGCATAGGCGAATATTTTTGCCACCAAGCTCTGCTTCATGGTTTCCTTCGCCGCAACGTAGTAGATGTTCAGTTTAGGATTCCATAAATACCCCATATTCTTAATGGAATCGTCCCTACCCTTCAAACTTGCATTGAACACATGGAACATAGCAACGACATCTGCAAAATAAGTCTGGTGATTGCTGACGAACAATACATTTGTTTCGGGTAAATCCCTTATAATCTGGGAACCTTCAATCTCTAAAGTATTGAATCCTTTATAGCGTTGGTGTGTAATCATGCCTGCGATACGAATCAACCATCGCTTCAAAAATAAAATATGTCCAAAAGGATTTTCTTTAAATAGCCCCATATAATCTCCGTCGTTCGCTAATTTACAAAATAGCCCTCAAAGGACTTGCTCCAAAAGTTCCTTGATTTCGCTCATCATCATGGCCGTAGCTCCCCAAACTGTATAACCATTTAATTTATAAGCAGGTACATTGATATTTTTGGCATACGAAGTGCTTAATTTTTGTTCCATTAGATTCGCATTATCAAGAAAATCGTGCAAATAGACCTCAACCACGTCTTCTACTTCGCTTTCTTGTATAAGAAAAGGTTTAGGGTTGGAATACATGCCAATAAATGGTTGCACCAAGAAATTGCTCGGTGGTATATATACCTCGCTAAGTTGCTTTAATACTTCTACGGATTCTGGCGGAACACCTACTTCTTCATGGGTCTCTCGCAATGCAGTATCCAAAAGATTTTTATCCTCCTTTTCCACTTTCCCCCCTGGGAACCCAATTTGATTGGAATGTACACCTTCATACGTTTTACGCAGAATAAGAAGCAACTTTGTTTTTTGGTACAAATCTGGATAAAAAAGTGCCATCACTCCTGCCTTTCTGGGTTTCATTTTTTCAATCTCCCTAGATTCCAACCATTTGATTCGCATTGCCGGTGACATTTTATGGTGTGAATCCGTTCCGGGAAGAGGTAGATTTTTTATTTTTAAAGCTTGTTGATAAAACTCTTCAAAATTCATGATGCTAAAACAATCTGCTTTGCTTGCAAGTATACTATTATTTTTGGTCTCCTGTGGTGAATCATCCAAAAAGAAAAGTTCTTCCACGAAACTTGCAGCAATAGAAATAGATTCGACCCAAAAGAAAAAGGATACGGTTGTTGAAAATATAGAAGAAGCCTTTGTTCTGACCGAAGAAAATGCAATAGATTTCTTTTTTGATTATGCAAAAGAACTAAAAAAAGATAAAGTCAAGCTTACTACAAGTATGGGCAGTTTTACTGTTCAATTATATGACAATGTCCCGTATCATAAGGCAAATTTTATCTATTTGACCGAAAAAGGATATTTTGACAATACACAGTTTCATCGTATTGTGAAGAAGTTTATCATACAGGGTGGAAATTCCGATGATATAGAAACCGCCCGTAAAAGAACCAAAATTGGACGCTATCTTCTTCCACCTGACGCAAAAAAAGGACACAAACATCATAGAGGTGTTATTTCTATGCCAAGTAGCGAAAGGGACAATCCGCATATGTTGGCCTCTCCTTATGAATTCTTTATTGTGGTGACCAAACCAGGATCTTATCATTTGGATGGATCCTACACGCCTTTTGGAAAAGTGATCAGCGGTATGGATATTGTGGATAAAATCAACAATGTTGCAGTAGGTGATGGGGATTGGCCGCTGCAAAACGTGTATATTCTAAAGGCAGAAGTACTTTGATCAAACTTCTTTTTGATAGATGTTCGGCAATCTAATTTTAAATTTGACCGCCAAGAGCCGAAGCGAAATTACTACGAGTATCGCCGCTATGTATGCATAATTTTCACCTATGGGCAATAAGGTCAGCAAAAAATAGCTTCCTCCACCCAAGATACAGGCTGTGGCATAGATTTCCTTTCTAAAAATTACAGGTATCTCATTACAGAGGATATCCCGTATGACACCGCCAAAACTAGCGGTCATCGTGCCCAGTGCTATGCAAATTACAGGAGAAAGTCCGGCTTGAAGGCCTTTTTCTATCCCCAGCATAGTGTAAAGCCCAATACCAATGGTATCGAACAAAAACAGGGATTTCCTAAGGTATTTTAATTGATTGACGAAAAGCACTCCAAAAAATACCGTTACTCCAATGGTGATTACATAAGTTAAATCACGTATCCAGACTACTGGTGTATTTCCAATAAGTAAATCACGTAATGTTCCACCACCAATGGCGGTAACAAAGGCAATAATCAGCACTCCGAATAAATCCAAACGTTTTTCCATGGCAACGAGCACTCCGGAAATTGCGAACGCCACTGTTCCCAAGATATCTATAGTTTGATAAAACATGAACCTATAAATTTTGGGTATAGTGGATATAATCCTTTATGATGATTCCAACAAAGTCAATAGGTTTTAACTGTGTATTGATACCGGTCACTTCCTTAATTCGCTTTTCCAAGGAGATAATTATATTGTGGTCACCATTTAATTTTGACTTATCGTACAGTTCTTTGATCGTCCGCATTTCGGGGTCTTTAAATATGGTCACTTGGGGAAATTGAGGTTGATAATCTTCGGGCAATTCCCTTAGCAAAGTATCTCGCAGAGAAATCTTTTTCTTTTCGCTTATCACAGTTGTCCCTGCTGCAATATCACCCATTCGCTGACCATTTCCCCGAATCAAAATGGTTAGAACGGCTCCTCCACCAGAGGTTAGGCTTACATCTATAATACGAAGCGCCCATCGTACAAAGTAATTTGAAAAGCTTGGTTTGGAACCATCTAGCTTTACCACTCTTAACGACATTAGTCCCTTCCCGATAGTCTTTCCATCTGAGAATGTTTCAAAGAGCAAATAGTATAAAAATGCAGGCAGGCTCAATACCAAATAATAAGCCCATTTGTCGGCAATATCAATATCCAAAGAAATTAAAAGTATGAAAATCAAAATGGTATAGATGACAATCACTAAACTGTCTATAAGATATGCCAGCATACGTTCGCCCAAATTGGAAGTATTTTGACTTATGCTTATATTTTGGGCAGTTTCTATTTGAAATTGATTCATATTTTAGTTTCTTTACTAATAAACCATCATATTTAATGCGTGAGGCTGCTTTTGTAAAGCAAAATAAAGATAAATGGGTTGCTTTTGAAAATGTTCTAAACAATAAAGACAAGCTCCAACCCGATAAGCTCTCTGACCTCTACATTGAAATCACGGACCATCTTAGCTACGCAAAGACTTTTTACAAGGGCAGTAACACCGAATTTTATTTAAATTCCCTGGCCTCTCAGGCACACCAAAAGATTTATAAGACCAAACGAGAATCCAAAAATCGAATCATAACATTTTGGAAAACAGAATTTCCAAGTATGTTTTACAATCACCATAGGGAATTATTGATATCATTCCTTGTTTTTACATTTTTTGTAACTGTCGGTGCTTTTTCTGCGGCAAATGAAGGTGATTTTGTCCGCTCTATTTTAGGAAACGGTTATGTGAACATGACGCTGGAAAATATTGAAAAAGGAGACCCTATGGCCGTTTACAAACAACAGGGCGAATTCAATATGTTTTTGGGCATTACCATTAATAATATAAAAGTGGCCATTTATGCATTTGCTTTCGGTATTTTTTTAGGTATTGGTACACTAATGGTCATGTTACAAAACGGAATAATGTTGGGAAGCTTCCAATATTTTTTCTATGAAAAAGGATTATTATGGGAGTCGGCTCGCACTATATGGATTCATGGTACCATCGAGATATCGGTCATCATAATCGCAGGATGCGCTGGGTTGGTCCTTGCCAATGGCATATTGTTCCCTGGCACCTATACTCGACTGGAGTCTTTTAAGAAAGGCGTAAAAAATGGATTGAAAATAATGGCAAGTACCGTTCCCTTTTTTATCATAGCTGGTTTTTTAGAGGGTTTTGTCACAAGACATACCGAAATGCCAGACTGGCTCGCTATACTTATCATATTGGGTTCTCTGGGCCTTATTCTATTCTATTATATCATATACCCTAACCAACTGAAAAGAAAAAGACAACATGCAACAACCACAATACATTGAGTTTAAAAAACAACGAGAACTGGGTGAAATACTCTCGGACTCTTTTGGGTTTATTAGAAATCAATTTAAGCCGTTCTTTGGGGCAATATTAAGAATTGTAGGTCCCTACTTATTGGTCATGCTTATCTCAATGGCTTTTTATATGTATACCATCGGAGATATTTTCAATTTTACGGCATTAAGCAATCCCAATGTCTTTGACAGCAATTTTTCACCCCTTATAATGATTCTTGCGGTTATTGCTTTGTTTGCAAGTTCTATAGCTGCCTATGTCCTAGCACAAGCCACTGTATTGATTTACATAAAATCGTACATCAATACAAAGGGAAATCCTGTTTTTGAAGACATCCAAAAAGAGGTATATGATTCATTCTGGGCATTTATCGGATTGGGTATTTTGGTTTCTTTATCAGTTGGGGCCGGGATGCTATTTTGTCTCATACCAGGCATTTATCTTGCTGTTCCGTTATCGCTATCCTTCGCTATTTTTGTTTTTTTAAAGAAGGACGTAATGGATTCTTATCAGTATAGCTTTACATTGATCAAAGAAAACTGGTGGATTACCTTTGCCACACTTTTAATTGTTTACATTATTGTTGCCATAGCTACATATGCTTTTAGTTTGCCAGCGGTGATTTACACATGGGCCAAGATGGGAATATTTTCGGGAGAAATGGATGCTGAAAGCTTTGGAATATTCAATGACCCTATCTACCTACTATTGAACATCATAAGTACTTTGGTCCGCTTCTTAATGAATATTATACTTTTAGTGACAACCTCATTTATTTTCTTCAACCTTAATGAACTAAAGAATTTTACGGGTACGTACGAACGGATTGATAACCTGGGAAAATCTGGAGAGGACTAAATGCTAAAAAAGTTGGTTTTAGGGTTTGTTCTTTTATGCTGGGGCAGTAGTTTTTCCCAGAACGATTCTATTATCAAATACGACAGTTCTGAAATCACAACATTCGAAATTTCTGAAGAGGATTTAAGAACACATCAAGAAGATGAAAGCTTTGACTATGAGGTCGTCAAGGTGGAAAAAACATGGTGGGATGATATCAAAAACTGGTTGTATAGTGTTTTACGTCGTTTTTTTGAATGGCTTTTTGGGGTTGATGAAGCAGTTGGCTATCTGGCCTATTTTTTAAAAGCATTGCCCTACCTCCTTTTAGCAGTTCTATTATTTCTGATCATGCGTTTTTTTATCAAAGCCAACACCCGTTCTTTAATCTACAGTCAGCAGAATCCTAATCTTGTTAATCTATCAGAGGAAGAACGTATTATTAAAACTCAGGACATACAAAAGCTCATCAAAGAAGCCCTAGCAAAAAACGATTACCGATTAGCCATCAGGTACTACTATCTTTTTATTTTAAAATTGCTTTCTGAGCGAGAGTTAATTGAATGGCAGCTCCAAAAAACCAATGATGACTACATTAACGAACTTTCTGGCAGTACCCTAAAAAATGCTTTTGCAAAAGCGACATTACTGTACGATTATATTTGGTACGGTGAGTTTACCATAGACCAACATAATTATTCAAAGGCCGAGGCCGTTTTCGCATCGCTTAAAAAATCAATTGCAACAGATGTTTAAGAAAGGTTGGGTCTACATAGTAATAGCGATTATCACATTAGGACTTATTTTTCTTATTGAATATAACAAGCCCAAGAAAATCAATTGGTCAGAATCTTATGTTTCCCATCACAAAATCCCTTATGGCACATATGTTTTCAATGATTTGATGGAGAAATATTTCCCCTCAAAAACGAAACAGGTTCGTAAACCTCCATTTGAATTCCTGAGCAGGAACGATTCTATTGAGGGCACCTATATATTCGTAAACAGATTCGTAGATTTTGGAGAAGCAGAGCTAAATACCTTGCTCGATTGGACCAGTAAGGGAAATACACTTTTTATTGCTTCGGATGGGTTTGAAGAGCAGTTATTGGATACTTTAAACCTTGAACAATACAGCATCTACAGTGGCGGGCAACTAAACCCTCTTTTTTATCATGAGCTGGTAAATCCAGGATTACAAACGGATACCATTTCTTTTGAAAAGGACTATTATACACTTGCCTTTGATCAAATAGACACTCTAAATACAATTGTTTTAGGACAGGTGTACGCGAAACCGGACAGCACAGAAATCAACCCGAAAAACATAAATATCGTTAAACAACCTTTTGGGAACGGAGAAATTATTCTCTCCACATTTCCAAAAGCCTTTACCAACTACTTCATCCTTAAAGATGAAAATAAAGACTATACCGCAGGACTTTTATCCTACTTGGATAAAGGAAAATCCATTCTGATGGATAACCACCATAAATCTGGAAAATCTTTTTATACCTCCCCTATGTACCTTTTTTTAAATACAAAAGAGCTGAAATGGGCGTACTATCTGGTCCTAATCGGTGCTTTGGTATACGTTATTTTTGAAGGCAAACGCAAGCAACGGGCAATACCTGTAGTTGCTCCTTTAAAAAACCAGACCTTGGCATTTACCAGAACAATTGCAGACATGTACTTTGAAAGTGGGGAACAAAAAAAAATTACGGAACATAAGGTGGCTTACTTTCTGGAATATATACGTACAAAGCTCTACATGGCCACACAAGATATTGACGAATCATTTTTACGCAGACTTGCCACAAGAAGCAATAATACTTTGGAAGATGTACAACAATTGTTTGCACTTATTCACAACATGGAATCCAAAGAACAGATTACTGATATGGAATTACAACAACTAAACAAAAAAATAGAAGCATTTAAAGCTAAGGTTGATGGAAAATAATGATTTAAACTTTGATAACAGAGTTCCCTTAGAGGAGCTAAAAAATACAGTAGAACTCGTAAAAAAAGAATTGGGAAGTGTCATTATAGGGCAACGGCACTTTGTAGATCTATTGATTGTTTCCCTTTTGGTGGATGGCCATGCCTTGATAGAAGGTGTACCCGGAATTGCGAAGACCATTACTGCCAAACTGTTTGCAAAGACACTAAAAACAGATTTTAACAGGATACAGTTTACGCCAGATTTAATGCCAAGTGATATTCTGGGAACTTCTGTTTTTAATATGCAGACCTCAGCTTTTGAGTTTAAAAAAGGTCCCATTTTTTCCAATATCGTCCTAATAGATGAAATAAACAGGGCACCCGCCAAGACCCAAGCTGCACTGTTTGAGACTATGGAAGAAAGACAGGCTACTGTAGATGGGACAACATATAAAATGGCCGAACCCTTTATGGTACTGGCAACACAAAACCCTATTGAACAAGAAGGCACCTATGCACTGCCCGAAGCACAGCTCGATAGATTTCTTTTCAAGATTAAGGTAAACTATCCTTCAGTTGAGGAAGAGATTAAAATAATTGAAAGCCATCATGGGCGAAAAGGTAAAAAACCTGAAGAAAACATTAAAGCAGTACTTACTCCAAAAAAACTGGCAGAGTTCAAGAAGAATATTCATGATATCATCGTAGAGGAAAAAATCATCACTTACATTGCAAACATAATTACCAGTACCAGAAACCATCCACATTTGTACTTGGGTGCTTCACCAAGAGCTTCCATTGCTACCCTAAATGCCTCAAAGGCTTTTGCAGCAATCTCGGGAAGGGATTTTGTAATTCCCGAAGATATAAAGAAAGCATTGGTCCCGGTCCTTAATCACAGAGTAATTCTAACTCCAGAAAGAGAAATGGAAGGAATGACCACCGAAAGTGTCGTAACCATGATTATGGAATCTGTAGAAATTCCAAGATAAAGAAATGCGCTTTCTAAGGTCATTTTATATTCATAATAGGATCTTTAAGTATGTCGCAATTTTGGCGGCTAGCTTTGTCCTATCCTATTGGCTTCCTGAGCTATACCCCATAGCCTGGGTACTGGTCTTTATTCTTATGGTCCTTTTCGTCTGCGATTGCTACCTTTTATATGGTACAGCTAATGCTATCATAGGAAAACGAAGCACACCGCAAAAGCTTTCTAATAGTGATGACAACGAATTACAGACCGAGCTTGTTTCAAAATATCCTTTTAGAACAGGAGTTGTTGTGATTGATGAACTTCCCGTCCAATTTCAAAAACGTGATTTTGAATACAAAACATACCTCACCAAAGGAGAAAAGTATCTGTTCAATTATACGGTTAGGCCCGTAGAACGGGGGGAATATATCTTCGGTAATTTGAATATATATGCCTCTTCCCCTTTGAGAATTATAAAACGACGATATATATTCCAAAAAGACCAAATGGTTCCCGTATACCCATCCATCATACAGATGCAACAGTATGACTTTTTGGCGATAAGCAACCGTTTAAGCGAGTTTGGGCTAAAAAAAATACGGCGAATAGGACATACACAAGAGTTTGAACAAATAAAGGACTACATAAAAGGTGATGATATACGGACCATTAATTGGAAAGCTACGGCAAAGAAAAACCAATTAATGGTCAACCAATACCAAGATGAAAAATCGCAACCCATCTATTCCATTATCGATACCGGCAGGGTGATGAAAATGCCCTTTAACGGATTGAAGTTATTGGATTACGCCATTAATTCTACCCTTGCGTTTTCCAATGTAGCTTTAAAACGAAATGACAAAACGGGTATGATCACGTTCTCCAAAAAAATTGAAACGTTTGTGCCAGCATTGCAAAAAATCTCCCACCTCAACACTATTTTAGAGAAATTATATAACATTACCACAGAATTCACCGATTCGGATTTTGGTTTGCTTTATGCCCATCTAAAACGAAAGGTAAATCATAGAAGTTTACTTTTGTTATACACTAATTTTGAGCATATTTCAGCACTAAAAAGGCAACTTCCCTTCCTATTGGCCATTGCTAAAAAACATGTTCTTGTTGTTGTGTTTTTTGAAAATACAGAACTTGAATCCCTTATCAGTGAAGATGCCGAAGATTTGCAGACCATTTATCACAAAACAATTGCTGAAAAGTTTTCGTTGGAAAAAAGACTCATGCAAAAAGAGCTACAACAGTATGGCATTCAAACCATTTTGACCAAACCGGAAAACTTGTCCATCAATACCATAAATAAATATCTTGAAATTAAAGCAAGAGGACTTCTTTAGTACTATTAGTGAGAGCGGTAGTTGTTTATAAGACTTGAAGAAAGACCAAAAGACGTTAAGTTAGGTAATGTTTCTTCAGTAATAAAAAGTTTATCATCATACTGACTACTATGCAACTTATTCAAATTAAAATGGGTTGCTGAGGAATCATGTTTAGGTATCTTATCACGCTTTTTGGAAAAAAGCTCAATGGCCACACCAACTGTTACTCCCCCTAAAATAGTTGCGAGCAAATCATCATTGTCCCAACCATTCTCTCGCTGACCGGCATCAACCGTTTCTTTGGCCAAACCGATTAACGTACCACCGGCAACAGCTCCCATAAAGGTCCAAACCCTGTTCCCATCAGAAGCATTTTTCGCAATACCTGCTCCTGCCAAGCCAAAAAGATTACCTCCTAGAAAGTGTAGTGCCTTATCACGTTCCACCTGACCGTGCAAGTGTACCGTAAGTATCAAAAGAAGAAATATAGGGGTTAGCTTTTTCATTACAATCGTAAATGTAAAGAAAGCTGATTATTTTAAAAACTTTTGACTTCTTCTACTCCTTTATTAAACCCTGCCATCAAGTCTTCTACGATAGATGCTGCCGATTTAATTTCATGGATAAGTCCAGATACTTGACCAATTTCCAGTTCCCCTTCATTCAAATCCCCTTCAAACATACCTCGCTTGGCCCTTGCCCTACCTAATAAATTTTTCAAATCTTCCACAGTTGCCCCATCAGCATAAGCATTTTGAACATCTTTATAGAATTTGTTTTTCAATAAGCGAACGGGAGCCAATTCCTTTAGTGTTAATTGTGTATCCCCCTCTTTTGCTGTTACGATCTGCTCTTTGAACAAATCATGTGAAGAACCTTCTACACTAGCAGCAAAACGACTACCTACTTGTACGCCATCGGCCCCCAGAACCATTGCTGCCAACATGGCCCTCCCTGTAGCGATACCGCCCGCAGCAATCAAAGGAATATCAATTTCCTCTTTTACTGATGGAATTAGCACCATTGTTGTGGTCTCGTCCCTTCCATTATGTCCACCCGCTTCAAACCCTTCGGCCACGATGGCATCCACCCCGGCATCTTGAGCTTTTAACGCAAACTTCACACTACTGACCACATGTACCACAGTAATACCATGGTTCTGTAGATGATTGGTCCACGTTTTTGGATTTCCCGCTGAGGTGAAGACAATCTTTATCCTACTGCTCAGAATGATTTCCATCAATTCTTCAATGTTTGGGTACAACATGGGAATGTTTACGCCAAAGGGTCTATCGGTTGCTTTTTTACATTTTTCAATATGCTCTTTTAGAACTTCTGGGTACATACTACCAGCTCCGAGCAGTCCCAATCCGCCGGCATTGGAAACCGCAGATGCCAAACGCCAGCCACTTGTCCAGATCATTCCTCCTTGTACAATAGGGTATTTTACTCCAAAAAGCTGGGTAATCTTATTGTGCTGCATATATTAAGAAATAATGCCTGAGCCAATTAGTTCATCACCTTTATACCACGCTACAAACTGGCCTTCGGTTATGGCAGATTGCTTTTCTTCAAAATCTACGTAAAGCCCACTCTCAGTTCTGTAAAGTATGGCTTTTTGCAAAGGTTGCCTATAGCGGATTCTTGCTTCTACCTCCATCGTTTCATCAATCGTTAAAGCCAAATCTTCACGTACCCAATGAAGTTCGTTTTCACTTACAAATAGGGTGTTCCTTAAAAGCCCCGGATGAGACTTTCCCTGTCCCGTATAGATGATATTATTATCCACATCCGTATCAATTACAAAAAGTGGTTCTTTAGTTCCTCCAACATTCAAGCCTTTGCGTTGTCCTGTTGTAAAATAATGCGCTCCTTGATGTTCCCCTACTACTTTCCCATCGGATAAAACATACGCCGGTTTCTTTGAGTAGTATGCCAATTCCTCAGCTTTATCTTCAAATTCCGGTGACTCTGCTATAAAGTGGGATGCGGTATTCGGTACTTCAACAATAACACCTTTTTTGGGCTTCAATTTTTGCTGCAAAAAATCCGGCAAATGTACTTTCCCTATAAAACACAGTCCTTGAGAATCTTTCTTATCGGCGGTAATCAAATCGTTTTCCGCTGCAATTTTTCTAACCTCTGGTTTGGTAAGCCCGCCAATTGGAAACAAGGTCTTGCTCAACTGCGCTTGGGAAAGTTGACATAAAAAATAAGATTGATCTTTATTCCCGTCTACACCCGATAACAACTGATAGGTTTCTGAGCCATTTTTATTCTTAATGATTCCCTTTCTACAGTAATGCCCTGTTGCCACAAAATCAGCCCCCAATTGTAGGGCTATCTTTAGGAAGACATCAAATTTTATCTCACGATTACAAAGTACATCAGGGTTTGGCGTCCTCCCTCTTTCATATTCATTGAACATATAGTCCACTATCCGTTCTTTGTATACCTCGCTTAAATCCACTGTTTGAAAGGGTATACCTAATTTTTCAGCAACAATAAGTGCATCATTACTATCCTCTAACCAAGGACATTCATCAGATATAATTACGGAGTCATCGTGCCAATTCTTCATGAATAGACCAATAACTTCGTACCCCTGTTCTCTTAAAAGATAGGCCGTTACACTCGAATCAACACCTCCTGAAAGTCCAACAACAACTTTTTTCAACTTACTTATCAATTTAGAGTGCAAAATTACGAATTATAGGTAGATTTTAATTTTAACAAATGACTTCTTAAGATTACAAGCAACGCTTTCCACTTTTTTCATCTTCAAGAAAAGTAATAACCTAAACTAAATAACAAATGAGATTTTCTTTATTTTTTTCTACCTTATTATTAATGGCTTTGAGTTTCAATTCATGCTCTTTGGACGACGATGGTATAAATCGACCAGATGAAAGTCTTGCCGACTTGATTTCAAATGACACTAATTTTCAAATGTTAAAGACAGCCTTGGAAGAAGTAGAGCTGCTTGACAATTTAGACCGTAGTGGACTGAATACTATTTTAGCACCTACGGATGAAGCTTTTAATTCCTTTCTTGACGGCAAAGCACTTTCTGATATTTCCAAAGCGGATTTGAGAAAATTATTGTTGGCACACATTGTAGTAGGGGAAGTCAATACGCAGGATTTTGTTTCGGCAGAAGAAGGATATATGATAACCTCTTCACCTGGAATTGCTCAAAACAGTTCAATCAATCTATACTTTAAAAATGATAACGGTATCGTAATCAGTGGAAAGGCCAAGATTGTTAGTTCCAGTTCAAACAAAAGGGCCTCTAACGGTATCTTGCATCAAATAGATGCGATTCTTGAACTACCTACGCTTGCGGACTTCATTGCAGTAGATGACAGGTTGAACGAACTGGAAAAATCGTTAACATCTCCGGGACAACCAGATTTCATGGCAACTCTTGATACCCCAAACGGAGAAGCACCTGCCCCATTTACAGTATTCGCACCGATCAATGACGCTTTTGAAGATTTTGGGGATCTACCTACTGGCGATGACCTTACACCTGTTTTGGAACATCATGTTATTGCCTCCAAGAATATTGTTACACGCGACATGGAACAAAGCATGACTCTTGAAACCATAGAAGGAGATGATTTAACGGTAAGGATTATTGGGAATCAAATCAACCTTATCGATGGTGCCAATAACAATACCACAAGAATTGTAGGCGCCAATCTTCAAGCATCAAATGGTGTGCTTCATTTGGTGGATGACATTTTGATTCCAGATACCACCAACTAACATCATAAATAGTTAAAAATAAATTTTGTATCAACGTTCATACACCCTATGAATAGATGCTCCATAAAAAATAGTACATGAAACAAGTTATTGCAATCCTTGGTCTTTTGTTCTTCGTAAACTGTCAAAATGGTTCAATTGTTGAACCTTCAAAATTTAAAACCATCATGATCAAATCTTTTGGAGAAGTAGAAACACCCCCCGATATGGCTACTTTTCATATAGATTTAAGCTGTTTGAACAAATCAATACAAACTTCGAAAAAATGCTTGGTCGATAAGTCAAATATACTCCATGATCGTTTATTGGGTTTTGGAATAGAAAAGAATGATATTTTAACAACTTCAGTAGCTATGAACAAGAGCTATACTTGGAGAAACAATTCAAACATATTTGAAGGTTACAGGAGTTCCACAAGTGTTTTTATCACAGTAAGAAATATTGAAAAGCTCAGTGAGATTTATACGGAGTTGCTCGAGAACAGAAACCTTGATTTGGGTGGTTTGAGTTATTCGCACTCAAAAATTGATAGCTTAGAAAACGCTGCCTATGTGAAGGCACTCGAAAAATCGAAAATACTTGCTGATAGATTGCTACAGGAACTACCAGAGTCCAAGAAGGAAATCTTAAAAATTGGGAATGTCGAAATTTCCGGTTCTATGCTCGAGAAAAACATATTTCAACCTGAAAATGAATTTGGCATGGCACAGCAACCCAACGTTTTACAAGAAAAATCGATAGCTATAAGCAAAGGGATTCTTAAAATGAGCGCAACACTGTATGCTGAATACCAGATAAAATAATCTCGTGTAGGTCTTATCAACATATACCGTATAGGGATTGATCGGTAGAGCTTAAGTACAATTTCCTTAACGTTGAGGCTGGATATTTAAAACTGGGGTAACTTAGAATTAAGACTACATTTAACTGGTTGAGGGCATTATATTCTATTTTCAAGCCTAGAACACAGAACCAAATTAATCTGAAAAATGAAAAACATCCCGCATTTAGGAAAATCCCTTGTAGTATTGATTTTAGTCCTTTTTATAAGCTCTTGCAGCAAAAATGACGACGCCAACCCAAAGACAGATGATGAAATTGGCAATACCGATGATGATCCAACCACATTACCCAATATCGTAGCACTGGCAGAAAGTGTTGATATGTTAAGTACTTTAATGGATGCAATTGAATTAGCTGATGCTGATTTGGTACAAACATTATCCGCAGATGGCCAATTAACCATTTTTGCTCCCACCAATGACGCTTTCAATGCACTTCTAGATCAGCTTGAAGGTTTTGAAAAGCTCGAAGATTTTGATGAGGAAGAAGAAAAGGCCCTCTTAGCTGAAATTTTAAAGTACCACGTTATTTCTGGTACTGTTGCTTTATCCTCTGATTTATCGGATGGTAAAGTATTGGAGACACTCCAGACTGAAAGCTTAAAAGTTAACGTAGATGGAAGTGTTTTTATAACGGACAAAACAGATGACCTTTCCGAAGTAGTTAGTGCGGACAATAATGCTTCCAATGGCGTGGTTCATATTGTGGATAAAGTTTTAGTACCACAAGCTGCCTTGGATATACTTTTTCCAAAACCAAGTATTGTAGAAATTGTTGTTGAAACAGAACAATTGTCCCTGTTGGAAGAGGCCGTCTTAAAAGTAGGTTTGGATGAGGATTTGAATGCAGAAGGTCCATTCACATTGTTTGCCCCAACGGACAAAGCCATTGAAGAACTTTTTGAACTTCTTGGAGATAGCTTTACAAGCTTTGATGATTTTGATAATTTCTTGGAACTTCAAATTTTAAAGCAGATTTTACTGTACCATGTGGTCTCAGGAAATATTACTTCCAATGAGCTTTCTCCCGGCACCGTTCCTACCTTGCTAGAGAATGAGAACATTGAGGTAATAGCCTCCAATGATACCTTTGTAATTGGAGATGCTTCGGACATTGATGCAAACCTCGAGGAAATAGATAAAGAAGCAAGCAATGGAGTAGTCCATATTATTGACAAAATTTTGATTCCTCAAGAAGTACAGGATTTTTTGGACGCCTTGAATCCAGATGACCCAAACACAGGTATTCCAACAATAAAGGAACTGCTTGAAGATTCCGATGAGCTTACTTTCCTAAAGGAAGCGTTAGAGCTCACGGGATTATTGGATACATTAGGTGAAGAAGGTCCTTATACGGTCTTTGCTCCAACCGGGGAAACCATAAACTTTCTTTTTGGTCTTTTAGGGGAATCTTTTACCAAACTCGAAGACTTTGACCTCGATTTTGAAATTGATTTGTTGAGGCAAGTGCTCAGTTACCATGTTGTGCCCGGTGTATTTACTGCTAATGATTTGGTCATTGGTGATTTAAATACCCTATTAAACGATGATACCATAGCAGTAGGTTATGTAAACAACGCTTTTTTTTTACAGGATGCATTGGGTCTTAATGTAAGTTTTAGAGTTACCGATATTCCTGCCGGCAATGGTGTCATCCATACCATCAACAGGGTCATGGTTCCACAATCAGTAATCGATACCATAGTTTCCAGAACCGAGAGTACCATCACGAGAATTTTGGATAGACTAGACCCAGAGCATAAAGAGTTGGCCATAGCAGCTTGCCTATTAGTGCATGAAAGTTTTGAAGATATTCTAAATACCGAGTTCACCTTTTTTCTTCCCACAAACCAAGCGTTCCTAGATTTGTTCGATCAACTGGACGGTATTGATTCCTTAGCTGATTTTGATACCGAAGAAGAACTAAAACTATTGGGCACGATTCTTACCTATCATTATATAGAAGGTACAAAAGCTAAATCAACACAGTTGACCAATGGCCAAGAATTGATTACATATCAAGGAGAAAAGTTAAACATAAATACAAATGGTGGAATACAGCTTATTGACCAAACTGGTGAGCCTTCCAATGTCACTTCACCAGATATTGAAGTTTTAAGCGGAGTCATTCATATTGTGGATAAAGTACTACTTCCTAAGCAAGCCTTAAACAAACTTGACATGTAGCAGAGTTATAGCATTCTTTTAAAAAATTGGGTTGTCTATAATGGACAGCCCAATTTTTTTTGCTGTAATGTTTAGTGTTTTCAATTAAATTGTTAAATATTTTATAAAATAGATTAAACAAAAGCAACCTATTATGTTTAAATACATCTTTGTAACGTTAAACAATTTTTAATCTAAAAAAAATTAAATGAAAGCACTGATTAAATTATCTAAACTCACATTACTGGCGGTTGTCTTTATTTTTGCGTCCTGCTCGGACGATGATGACAATGGGCCAACGACCCCAACACCTACCTTGAATATAGTAGAAACTGCTGATGCCGAAAACGATTTAAGCAGTTTGGTGGGTGCATTAAAAAAAGCTGATGAAAGTGCCGACAACGATTTGGTCAGTGCTTTAAGTGGAGATGGTCCTTTCACGGTCTTTGCACCTACCAATGCTGCATTTGATGATTTATTTAAACAATTGGGTGATTTTGATGGTTTAGACGATTTCAATACACAAGAGCTTCAAAATGTACTGGCAGTTGTTTTATCATATCATGTCATTTCTGGAACAGCCGCTCTTTCATCTGATTTGAGCGACGGCCAAGTTTTGACGACATTGCAGACCGGCACTTTAACAATTTCTACCGAAGGAGGCGTTTTCATTGATGATGCCACTGATGTTAATGCCGAGGTTACAACAGCCGACGTAGAAACCACAAACGGCGTTGTACATATCATCGATAAGGTATTGTTACCACAAGAAGTTATAGACCAGTTAAGGATACTTATTACCATTACTGATTTAGCTTCGGGTAACGAGAACTTGGAAAGCTTAGTCGCCGCATTGCTTGCCGCAGATGAAGATTTAGATGAAGTACTTAAAGGTGATGGTCCATTCACGGTGCTCGCGCCAAGCGATGAAGCTTTTGCCGAATTCTTGGGTGAAGATGAGCTTGCAGATATCCCTGTTGAAACGTTGACCAATGTATTGAAAAATCATGTAATCAGTGGCGCATTGCTTCAAGTTGATTTGGAAGCAGCAGGTTCTGGTTACGCAAATACCCTTGCTACAAGAGAGGATGATAACATCAGTATTTACTACAACACAACAGATGGCGTTGTATTTAATGGTGTATCTACTGTGGAAACCGCAGATGTTGAAGCACTGAATGGCATAGTGCATATTGTTGATAAAGTAATAGATTTACCAACGGTGGTAACTTTTGCAACTGCAGACCCAACCTTTGAGTCTTTGGTAGCCGCCTTGACCACAGATGGACAACCAGACTTTGTCTCTACACTCGGAGGTGATGGTCCATTTACGGTATTCGCCCCAACAAACGATGCGTTCCAAGCATTATTGGATAGCAACGATATGTGGGACGGCTTAACTGATATTGATTCTGGTCTACTTACCAGTGTATTGGAGCACCATGTTATTGCTGATGTGAATATCCGTTCAACAGATTTAACTGAAAACGGTGTAACCGTTACACCTGCTACTTTAGAAGGTGATACTTTTTCAATCACCCTACCAGGTACTAACGGCAACATTGCTGATGTAACAGATGGTGCAGGAAATACAGGAATAGGTATTGACGCAGTTGACGTACAAGCTGCAAATGGCGTAATCCATGTATTGGATGCCGTACTTATACCAGATACAGAAAATTAATTTCATTGGGCAGGTCTCCCTTGGGAGGCCTGCTTTATCTCAACACTATATTTAACCCTAAGAACACTTTCAAAATGAAAAATTATTTACGATTAAAGGGCTATCTCTTTTTGGTAGTTCTAACAGTATTTGCATTCTCTTCCTGTGATAAAGAAGACGATGGAACAACAGACAAAGAAACAGAAGCCCAAAGTACAATTGTACAAACTGCTCAAAACACCGATGCACTAAGTTCATTGGTCGCGGCTTTAACAAAAGCCGATGAAAACGAAGATTCAGATTTGGTCGGTACCCTTGATGGCGAGGGAACTTTTACCGTATTTGCACCTACGAATGAAGCCTTCACGCAACTCTTTAAGGATTTAGATGGTTTTGATTCACTTGAAGATTTTGACTCACCAGAAAAAAGAGGCATTCTTGCTACGATTCTACAATATCACGTAGTAACAGGTGTTGCGGCTACAGCCGAAAGTTTGGATGACGAACAAAAGATTCCAACCGTTCAAGGAGAAGACGTAACTATTCGTCTTCAGGATGACACTGTGTTCGTTCAAGATGCAACAGATGCAGATGCAGAGGTCATTATTGAAGATGTACCTGCTTCAAATGGTATTGTACATGTTATTGATAAAGTACTTTTACCACAGGAAATTATCGATATGCTCAATGAAGAGGAAGAGACCTCAACCTTAGTGGACATTGTTGTAGCAACAGATGCACTTTCGATTTTAGAAGAAGCAGTAATCAAGGCTGGTTTAGCAAATACATTGAATGGGGAAGGTCCTTTCACGGTTTTTGCACCAACGAATGATGCCTTTGTAGCATTATTGGGAATATTGGGAGATGATTACAGCTCTTTAGCAGATTTTGATACTGAAGAAGAAATCGTTCTTTTAAGAAACATACTGCTCTATCATGTAATTCCATCAAAAGTTTTAGAAGCTGATTTAGCACCAGGCGATGTTCCAACTGCCTTTGATGGAAACTCTATAAGCGTAATTGCAAGTGACGATACTTTTGTAATCGGGGATGCCTCAGATGTTAATGCAAACATTACTGGTACGGATATCATTGCATCCAATGGCGTTGCACATACCATAGATAAAGTGTTATTGCCACAAGCAGCGTTGGATTTTGTAGCCTCTTTACAATTGAAAACTATCGTAGAAATCGCAGTGGAAACTGATGATCTTAGCCTTTTGGTCGAAGCATTACAGACAGCAAATGCAGGTTTGGTAGAAACCTTGAGTGGTGATGGTCCTTTTACTGTATTCGCTCCAACAAACCAAGCCTTTAAAGACTTGTTGGATTTCTTGGGAGATGACTTCAAGAGCCTTGCCGATTTTGACACACAAGAAGAAAAAGACTTATTGGTAACGGTTCTTACCTACCATGTTGTTGCAGGTACTGCTGCATTTTCTGATACATTAAATAATGGAGATCAAATTGAAACCTTCCAAGGTGAAAATGTTGGTGTCAACATAAAAAATGGAACCATTCATATCGAGGATGCTACCGATGATAATGCCACTGTAGTTCTTGAAGACGTTGAAGCTAGTAACGGCGTTGTTCACGTTATCAATAAGGTTTTACTTCCACAGGCTGTGTTGGACATTCTATTTCCACCTACACCAGACATTGTACAACTGGCACAATCCGTAGATGATTTAAGCCTGTTAGTTCAAGCTTTGATTCAAGCGGATGCAGGTTTAGTGGATGCTTTAGGCGGTGACGGACCATTTACGGTATTCGCTCCTACCAATAAAGCTTTCAAAGAATTATTGGATGGTTTGGGAAATAACTATAATAGTTTAGAAGATTTTGACACAGCTGAAGAAAAAGCATTATTGGCTCAATTGTTATTGTACCATGTTGTAGCGGGGGAAGCTATCCCATCTTCGGCTATCACTGGCCATGTAGAGCTTACAACAGAGCAAGGAGAGAAGATTGAAGCAGTTGCGGGACACCCTATCAAAATCAGGGACAAAACACATACTCCTGCAAAAGTAGTTGCAGCGGATAATGAAGCTAGTAACGGTATTGTACATATTATAGACAAAGTGCTTCTACCACAAGAAATAATAGATGCACTTCATTAACAAAATCTATTAGAAAAAGAGAATTTTGTAAGTTTTTATTTATTAAAATCCCCGTGATTTAAATTACGGGGATTGCTTTTTAAAGATGATTTTTACCGTTAATCGATGACACATCAAAAGCGTCTCGTTTACCATACAAAACCGTCTGTTTTACAACTATTACTTTTTTTAGCAGGTATTTAGATGCATCTTTGAAGTCCCAAATCTTTCCAAACTAAATCTATAAATGGTGAAACTCTCCTTAAATACTAAGGAGAGTTTTTACTTTTGAATCAATCTTGATTTAACGCTTCCCAGTCTTCTTTTGCGCCTCTGCCTGCTCCATCATTTCTCGCATCTTTTTCTGGAACTTGTTCTCCTTTTTGGGCTTTTTCTTGTTCTCTTGAATCTGGGCGTGGATTTTATCCTCATCCAAAATGTAATTTTTAATTGCCAACATAATAAAGATGGTAATCAAGTTGGAGATAAAGTAATATAGACTCAAACCACTAGCGTAGTTGTTGAAGAAAAACAACATCATTACCGGTGACAGGTACATAATAAATTTCATATTGGGCATACCGGGTTGCTGCTGCATCTGCATACTCTGTCCAGTCGTCATCGTCATATAGAAGAATATCGCCACTGATGCCAAAATTGGAAAAAGACTCACATGATCACCGTAAAACGGAATCGCAAATGGTAAATTAAAAATAGTATCATAAGACGAAAGGTCTTCGGCCCATAAGAAAGACTTTTGCCGTAATGCAAATGACGTGGGGAAAAACATGAACAGCGAATAAAAGATAGGCAATTGCAACAATGCAGGGATACAGCCGCTCATGGGGCTCACACCAGCTTTGTTGTACAGCTTCATGGTTTCCTGCTGCTTCTTCATTGCATTGTCCTTATACTTCTCGTTTAACTCCGTAATCTCTGGCTTTAAAACTTTCATTTTGGCCTGGGAGAGATACGACTTATAGGTTACCGGAGATAATGCCAACCGTACAATGATGGTCATTACGATAATGGCGATACCAAATGGCAAGAACGAGCTTAAGAATTCATAAAATGGTGTAAAGACATACCTGTTTATCCAACCGAATATCCCCCAACCAAAGGGAATGGATTCCACCAAGCCCAAATCTTTGTAATCATCCAGTACTTTAACATCTGTAGGACCATAATACCAATGCATGTTTTGGGAAAGTTCCCCACCTTGCAGTTCTATGGGCGCCTTTGTACGAAACGCTTTTGTAAAGAGTGTTTCCTTACTTTCTTCCTCTACCAAGTTCTTGGAACTCAGTTCTGCTTTTTTAAAATGATTGTCCGTTGCTAAAATAGAGCTGAAAAAATGTTGACGATAGGATAACCATTTTACATCAACCTCGGTCTCTTCGTCCAAATCGCTGCTCTCAGAGAGCTTGCTTATTTTTCCCTCATCGTGATTATAGGTCAAACGTGTATAACGATTTTCATAGTTGACACTCTTGTTGTGCCGTATACCCTTAACGTCCCATTCCAATTCAATAGGTCGGCTTGAATTTAGTACCCCATTAAGACCTTGGGAACGAATCGTAAAATCTACCAAATAATCGGTTGGCTTCATTTCATAGCGGTATTCCAAAAACTGACTTTCGGAAATCTTCGCTTTCATGGAAAGGACTTGATTATCACCACTTTTTGTCGATGAAGGTTCAAAAAACAAATCCTTTGTATTAAGGACCCTATTATCCGACGTAGAAAAATTAAGTCCAAAACTGGCATTTCCTTCTTTTACCAGATATACTGGAACAGAATCGTGGGTCACAAAATTTTTCATTTTGGCCTCCACAATTTGTCCTCCTTTATTGGCCACTTCTAAATAAAGTACCTCATTTTCAATTGTTGTAGTGCCTTCTGAGGCCTTAGTAAAACCGAAAGCACCGACTGAACTCTTATAACTGGCAACTGCCGTGGAATCCTGTAAATCTATGGTTGCAGAACTATCCGTAACTTCTGGTTGAATTTTCTCTTCTTCTTTTTTAGCTGCGGCCTCAATTTTTTCTTGCTCCGCTTTTTGGGCTTCAAGCTCTTCAGGTGTGGGCTGATTTTGGTAAAACATAAAAATGAGTATTCCAAAAATCAATACAAAACCAATAATGGATTTGACGTCCAGTTTCTTTTCTTCCATGAAAGTTATTTAGTGAAAAATCTGCTTTTTCGACTTTTAAAGTGGCAAATATATGTCCAAAACTGGAGTTTATGCCAAACTGGCATTAGTTTGTTGTTGTTTTTGAACTAATGCCGCTTTTACAAAACCTACGAACAATGGATGCGGGTTTGCCACGGTACTTCGATACTCGGGGTGATACTGTACGCCAACAAACCAAGGATGTGAGGGAATTTCCACGACTTCGACCAAGCCTGTTTTTGGATTAAGGCCTGTTGCCATTAATCCTGCTTCTTCCATTTGGGTTTTGTACATATTGTTATATTCAAAACGATGTCTGTGACGTTCCGTTATATCTGTTTTTCCGTAAACTTCATGAACCAGACTATTTGGCTTGAGTTGGCAATCCCATGCACCCAATCGCATGGTACCGCCCATATCCGTGACCAATTTCTGTTCCTCCATTAAACTGATGACCGGGTCAGCGGTTTGCGAATCCATCTCTGTTGAATTAGCGTTTGGAAGTCCTAAAACATTTCGTGCAAATTCAATTACGGCCATTTGCATCCCCAAACAGATTCCCAAGAAAGGAATATTGTTTTCACGGGCATGGCCTACCGCTATTATCTTACCCTCTATACCACGTTCGCCAAAGCCGGGAGCTACTAAAATACCGTCCAATCCTTTCATCTGGTCGGTCACGTTAGCCTCTGAAATGTGTTCTGAATGAATCGACTTTACTTCAACCTTGACCTCATTTGCTGCTCCAGCATGGATGAAAGACTCCAAAATAGACTTATAAGAATCTTGAAGCTCGACGTACTTACCAATAAGTCCTATGGTAACTTTATGCTTGGGATTTTTATGTTTTTTTAAGAATTGCTGCCATTGTTCAAGGTCGGTTTCAGCATCATTAGGCAAGGCCAATTTATCCAGGGTCACTACATCCAGCCCCTCTTCTTGCATAAGTATGGGAACATCATAAATGGTGGATGCATCTATGGATTGTATGACCGCTCCCTTTTTTACATTACAGAAAAGGGCCAATTTTTCTTTGATATCGTCCGAGATTTCATGCTCTGTTCTACATACCAAAATATCGGCCTTTATACCACTTTCCATCAAGGTTTTTACGGAATGTTGTGTAGGCTTGGTCTTTAGTTCACCGGCTGCGGAAAGATAGGGCACCAAAGTTAAATGAATAACGATTCCATTATTCTCCCCCAATTCCCATAACAACTGTCTAACAGCTTCTATGTAGGGCAAAGACTCTATATCACCTACGGTACCTCCAATTTCGGTAATAACAATGTCGTAATCCCCACTATTCCCCAAAATTTGGATACGCTGTTTTATTTCATTGGTGATATGCGGTACTACCTGAACCGTTTTCCCCAAAAATTCGCCCCTACGTTCTTTTTCTATAACACTTTGATAAATTCGTCCTGTAGTGACATTATTGGCCTGTGAAGTTCGCACATTTAAAAAACGTTCGTAATGTCCCAAATCCAAATCGGTCTCTGCACCATCATCCGTTACGTAGCATTCTCCATGTTCGTAGGGATTTAGCGTACCCGGATCTACATTGATATATGGATCTAATTTTTGAATGGTAGTTCGGTAACCTCTAGCCTGAAGCAATTTGGCCAAGGATGCGGCGATAATTCCTTTACCTAAAGAAGAAGTTACGCCCCCCGTAACGAAAATGTACTTTGTCTGTGACATATTTGGGATTTCTATTACGGGGCGTAAAGTTACAAATTGAAGAATAAAACGAGTGGTAAAACTGTCAAAAAAAGTTTAAGAACTGTCAATCTAAGTTTCTAAATAAATTTTTAGTAAAAGTATTGGGTTACAAAATCTAAAACACTCGTTTACAACGTATATACAGCATTCGAATTCCGATAACTAATATTTTCATTTCTAAATCAATACAAAATCCTCAATAGAACTTATGAAACTTAATCTAAGTGCACTGGTTATTTTTTGCTGTTTACTAATCCTTTCAACAAATTCTTGTGGCGATAATTTTGAACCATCCGATATTTTGGTTGAAGAAATAAATGAAGAAAATAGTGTAGATGAGGAAAATGATGGAGATACCACCAATGATGATGAAAGTGATGGTGAAAAAAATGAAGAAGACGAGAATACTGACGATACCGGAGATTCCACCAATGATGAAACCGGGGATGAAAATACAGAAGACGAAAACACAGGAGACCAGACTGGCGATGAAACCACAGGAGACGAAACAGGTGATGAAAACACCGGAGATGAGAACACGGCAAGTGCAATCGTAGGAAATTGGGAACTGGTAAGCGCCACCATAAATAATGGTCAGGGTTCAACTAATGTAGAAAATTTTGGCGTAGTTAGTTTTCCATTTTCAGCTTCGTCAAAAGATGAGGACGCTCAGATTACCTTTTCTGAAAATCCAAACGAGGTAAATGGTACAGGGGAATACACTATCATTATATCGTATACACTTTTCAATCAAGAGTTTACGGATGAATCCAATCTAGAAAGTCCCATAACCAACGGCACATGGCAACAATCCAATAATGATTTGATCATAACGGGCGGTGATGAAAACGTACCCGGTGATTTTATTATAAATGAGCTTACTACCAGCAGAATGGTATTGGAAGTTGCTTTTGATAGGACAATACCCGTAGGCGAACTAGAAGTGGATGCAACCGGCACTTTGGTCATTACACTAAATAAAATGTAGGATTTTATTTAGGGAGTCAGGATTTTTGTGGAAATTCTTTTTGAATTTTTCTGATCATGGGTTCTAGTCCGTTGTCTTTAATATCCAACATTGTACTTAGAAACTCCCCTAATTTTCCTTTGGGAAGCCCTTTTTGTCTGAACCACACTAAATAAGGTAAGGGTAAATCTACTAGGTAACTATCCTTAAACTTACCAAAAGGCATTTTGTAATGGGCAAGTTCCACTAACTTCTCTTTATCGGGTCGAATTTCCATTTGTATATCTAAAATACTATCTTTCTACATATAAATACTTCATCATGAAGCGAAGAAATTTCATCAATACCGTGGCAGCTGGTTCTGCTGGGATATTATCAAGCTCTTCCATGGCCCACCAACAACAAACACAAAAAGACTTCAAATTAAAAAACAACATCAATCACAGTGTCTGCCAATGGTGTTTTAATCATTTACCGTTAGAAGAATTTCTTCAAATATTAACTGGCTTGGGAATAAAGGCAATTGATTTAATAGGGCCAAAAGATTGGCCACTTTTAAAAAAATATGATATCCATTGTTCTATGTGCAATGGTGCCGAAATAAGTCTTACAGAAGGATGGAACGATCCAAAATATCATGAGGAACTCATAGAAAACTACCTAGAAATTATTCCACTAGTGGCGGAAGCGGGCTATACCAACTTAATTTGCTTTAGTGGCAACCGTAGAGGCATAAATGACTATGTAGGGTTGCAAAACTGCGTGGACGGACTTTCTCAAATTATGCCATTGGCCGAAAAACACGGAGTAGTAATTCAGATGGAACTATTTAATCAAGTAAACCATCCAGATTATATGTGCGATAGCTCTATTTGGGGGGTCGAACTTTGTAAACATTTAGGGAGTGAAAATTTTAAACTGCTCTTTGATATTTACCACATGCAAATTCAAGAGGGAGATATTATTCGAAGCATTCAAAACTACCATCCCTATTTTGGACATTACCATACTGCAGGCGTTCCAGGAAGGCACGAAATTGACGAAACCCAAGAACTCTATTACCCAGCTATCATAAAAGCTATTTTGGATACTGGTTTTAAAGGTCATGTTGCCCAAGAGTTTATTGTTACCTGGGAAGATAAAATCGGGGCGCTTAAAGATGCTTTTTTACGGTGCGATGTTTGATCAATCCAACAAAGCGGGCACGATATATTCATTCATAAGCGCATCGGTATACGAATGGGCTTTTCTTTTACCGTAATTGGTGGTCGTAATCACTACGACGGTATTAAGTTCAGGCATCGAGAGCACTTTCTGACCGCCATTTCCCGACATGTAGTAAGCGCCATACTTCTGATCAGAACCAAAAGACTTTATCCAAAGCAAGTAACCATAATCGACGCCTTCCCTAGCATTCGCCTTTGGTGTTGTGGCCTTTTTTACCCATTCTTTGGAAAGGATTTGTTCGTCATTCCATTCACCGTCTTGAAGAAAAAGCTGAATCATTTTTAAAAAGTCGCGGCTTTTATATTCGCTACCACCGGCAGTATTCAAGGTCTTATAAGGATTGTAATGCAGTTGATAGTCCTTTATGTCCAAAGGACTAAAAAGGTTTTGTTTTGCAAAACTGTCCAATGGCATTTTCACCGCACTTTCCACTACCTCGGCCATAGCAGCTGCTCCTGCGGAACAATAACTCATAACCCTTCCGTAAGGAGAATCGGCTGGCTTCGGCCCAAAAGGGTGTGAACGAATGGGCAGATCCAGAAAAAATTGAAGCCAATCCTCCACAATGTACATACGTTCCTCATGTCCTCTAGAGAACATGTTGTCATCATCGCATTCCAAAATGGAACTCATGGTCAACAAATCTTCAATAGTAATATCTTGCTTTCTTTCGTCTTGATTCTTTACAGGCAATCTTGGATTCACATAATCAAGAATTTTATCTTTTTCGGATTTAATAAACCCTTTATCTATAGCGATTCCAGTTAGTATTGTGGCCATCGTTTTCGTTACGGACCGTGTATTGTGCTTCGTGTTTAACCCTGCATTATTAAAATAGCTCTCAAAAACCAATTTTCCATCTTGAGCTACCAGAACACTTGTTATATTTTCATAGTCGCCCTTATTTATTTTCTCTTTCATTGTGTTGAAAAGAGGGTGGTCAAGTCTATGCTTTTCTGAAAAATCCAACTGAGCGGTCAACACTAATGGAAAGGTAAAAACGGATACTAAAAATAATAGCTTATTCATTTGATTGCTTTTGATTATCACAACAAATAAAGGCAACATTTTTCCTTTAAAATAGAACGTATTTAACCTGATTAATTCCTAAAAAAATCGCTGTCTGTATCTTTTTGGTGTCTCACTAAAATAGGATTTGAAAGTTCGCGTAAAATGACTGTGATCGGAAAAACCGCATTCATGCGCAATTTCAGTCAACGATAAAGTTCGGCTGCCCAATAAGGAAATCGCTTTTTTGATTTTATTCCTACGGACATAATCCCCTAAGGTCGTATTCAAATATTTTGGCAGACTTCTGGACAAATGGACAGGGTGAATCCCTAAAGCATTAGAGAGTGAGGTCAAGGTTAAGTTCTCCACATCATCATAAATTAGTTGCTTCAACTGGTCTACCCAGTAAGGCTCCATATTTTTGGATGATAGATTTTTGCCCCATACTTCATCACAAAGTTGCAACATCAAAACATCCATGGACAATTTTGAATCATCATCATCATTTTTGAATTCGTAATAGATTTTTGCCAAAGTTTCATGTAATCTCGGGTCTTTCATGATTTTACTGCCCTCCCAAAGGTCTGTGTCAAACTTTTTGTCCTGAAACCATTGCTTATCCAATTCAATATGGAATCCGCGTGCATTTCGGGTTTCTTTGGTGTTCATATGGGTTTCTTGCCAGTTATGAAACAGGAAACTACCAGGAGGACAAAGGGTAGTTTTACGTTGATTGATATCTTTAAGATTCCCCTCTAACACATACATGAAATATGGGTTTTCATGATAATGCCAATCTGTTTTTGGCAAATGATAATCGTACTCAGAAAAGGAAACACCTGTATTTTCTATTTCTAACTTCCTGATTCCGTAATAGTTGCCCTTTTTTAGAATTTTCATACACTATAAAGACCACGGAATATGAAAAACGTTACAACGGAAAGCTAAATTCAGTTCCTATCCAAAGCTTTAGCTATCTTATTGTTCCATTCCAGTTGCTTCTTTGTATTTCTGGAAAAATTAGTTTCCCAATCGTACAGCTCCTGAAAATCCTTGAGCTCCTTTAAAATTTCCTTGTAAATCCTTCGAATCTCGGCCTTTACATTATCGGAGAAAGAGGTACGTTGTAACTTGTCTCGCATTTTACGGGCAAATAGTTCGGATATATCAAAATGTAGCTGTTCGTGACTCAAGATGATATCGTCGCAAACTTCGGGTTTATACCAAGATTCATTGGGATAGAAATACGCGTTCACTTCAAAATCCAGTTCAACTTCGTGATGAATCAAATTTGCCGAGTATTTATAGCTTATGCCACTTGCAGTAGTCGCTGCAGGTACAGCGGCAGGTGGAATCTTACCCTTAAAGTCGGTCCATGTGAGTCTTTTATCGGGATTCCACAACACACTTTCTTCAAGCTGTTGGGAATTCCCAAAGAAACCGAAAACTAAAAAAAATCCTATGTAAACTACCTTACCCAATTAAATTGAATTACTTTTTCAATATCTGGATGAAGGCTGTAATGTACGGGACATGTATTTGCAGTATTTTCTAAAATTTTCCTGTGCTTATCAGAAATATTTTTAGGAAATTCCATTTTTACTTCGATTTTAGAAATCCTTCTTGGATTTGCTGCCATATGCTTGGTAACTTCGGCAGTGGAACCGGTTAAATCCACTTCCAAATCCCTGGCCTTAATACCCATCATAGTCAGCATACAACTTGCTAATCCGGTTGCTACCGTATCTGTTGGCGAGAATGCCTGTCCCAATCCATTATTGTCGATAGGAGCATCTGTGATAAATTCATTTTCGGAACGCAAATGCAAACAAGTAGTCCGTAATTCTCCCGTGTAAGTAACTTTAGAGGTCATTGAGTTGTATTTCTTTAATTCTAAGACCATCATACTCCATTAGGTAAGATGCCCTATTATAATAGCCAGAGGATAAATTATTGTAATAATTAAAACTGTTGCCCGTATACTCCGTAAGACCAATAATCTTTGAAGTCTCAAAAAGATTGTTTTTGTGAGCAAGTTTCAATAAAATATCGAAAGTGACATCAAAACCACGCACAGCGTAACGGTCAGGTTTTAAATCATTGTATTTTTTCCGGTACGCCTTAGTAAAAGCATCCTCCTTTATTTCTCTATAAAAAGACGGATACGCAAACTTTAGGTTGGAAAGGTGTGTATTGGACACTACATCACTCTCAAAAGCATTATTAAAGTTTGTCGTAAACATGCGTACGACCGTTTTATCAGCATTGGCCGAGTTTAAAATCGAGCTCACACTGGCAACCATATTCGGTTGGTTTGTTTCCACAAAAACCCAATTCTCCTTCGTTTCGGAAAGCTTGACCAAAAACCTATTTAAATGTAACGATTTATTGTCAATGATTTTTGCAATCTGAGCCGATGGGAACTTAGCTATAATTGAATCTTTGGCCACCTGATGCGTCGAATCCGCAATGATTATAATATTCTGATCGGTATAGGTTTTTCCTAGATAAGACAGCATTTTTTGTCGTAATACCTCATCTGTTGGTACCGAAAAGAAAACATTGTTATGACTATAGGAACTGTTGGATGCTATAGGGGAAATAACAGGGATATTTTTTGGAGCGGCTTGAACGGCCACCTCATTCAGAGCTGTAGATGACACGGGGCCAATAATGGCATTGACTCCCAATAAGCTTTCTCTGGATAAAATTTCTTTGACTTTTGCTTGATTTAACTCCGTATCAAAGGTTTTAACATTGACAGAGATTCCCATTTTCTTTATGGAATCCAAGGCCACCAAAGCACCTGAATAAAATCCAAGACTTAGACTTACATCCCTTCTTGTTTCAATCTGCGTAGCCGTCTTCTTTCTATCGTTTAGATTAATACGGTCCAATCTAAATGGCAGCATGAATACCAGTTTGGGCCTGTTCTGCAAATTAATACTGTCCAAAAGATTGATTTTATCCAAAACCAATGCATTTTTTACTTCCAGGCCTTCTGTATTTTCATTTGGAAGTTTTAAGACCATCCCAGCTTTTAGACCATTCTCTAAAGCTGGATTCAATCGGAATAGCTCATCTCTGGTAATCTTCAGGTTTTGGGTAAGCCTGAATATATTTTGCTTTGGTTTTACTTCGTAAAAAATGAAATTTTCGGTATTAACCTCGCCAGAAGTATCCTGTTTTTTGGGCAGACGTAACACCATACCTTCTTTTAGACCACCGAGCTTCATAATTTCAGGATTCAATTTTATAATGGAATCCGAGGTAATACCATACGCTTTACCTAAACTGTAAAGGGTTTGTTTGGGTGGAACTGTGAAAGAAGTAAATAGTTCAACTTCTTGGTCTTCAAGACTATCCCCTTTTGGTCGTGGCAAATTTAGTTCTTGCCCTACAGCCAAATAATCGGAACTTTTGTTTAGATCAGGGTTTAATGCAACCAAACTGTCTACAGTAATCCCGTATTTATGTGCAATGCTCCATCGGGTTTCTTTAGGCTTTACGGAATACGTTTCAAAATCCAATGCACGCTCTTCCTCGGTAGTAAGCTCAGGAAACTTAGGTATCTGTAAGACCATTCCCTTTTTAAGGGGTTCGGAATACAAATTTCTATTGTAGCGCTTCAACTGCTCCTCGGTAATTTTGTAACGCTGCGTAAGACCAAATAATGTTTCCCTTTTCCTGACTCTATGTCTTGAGAAACTTAATGGTTTAATTTGCTTAACGACCTCTTCTTTTTTTGGTTTGATTTGTTGCGTAATTACAGACCCATCAAGTGGAATTATCAAGATTGTGTTCGGTTTCACATCCGAAGCAGTTTTGATTTCCTTATTGGATTGAAGAATGGTATAAGGGGTCACCCTATACTTTCTGGAGATACTCTGTAACGATTCTCCTTCCTTGACAGCATGTGTCGTGTAATTTTGGGCAGAAACTTGTATTGATGCCAACAAAAAGGCCACAACACCCAATCTAATTATATATTTTTTCATTCCCATTCTATAGTTGCAGGTGGTTTTGAGCTAATGTCATACACTACTCTATTAACGCCTTTGACCTTATTTATTATATCATTAGAGGTTTTTTGCAAAAACTCATAGGGTAAATTTACCCAATCCGCTGTCATACCATCCGTACTTTCCACCGCTCTCAAGGCCACACACTTTTCATATGTACGTTCGTCACCCATTACCCCTACACTATTTACGGGCAAAAGCATGGCTCCGGCCTGCCAAACCTTATCATAAAGCCCCCATTTTTTGAGCCCGTCTATAAAAATAGCATCCACTTCTTGTAATATAGACACCTTTTCTGCGGTAATGTCACCTAAAATACGAATTCCAAGACCAGGTCCTGGAAAAGGATGTCTTCCTAAAATAAAATCTTCCATGCCAATACTCTTCCCAACCCGTCTTACCTCATCTTTAAACAACAAGTGTAAAGGCTCTACCACTTCCAATTTCATATAATCTGGTAATCCACCTACATTATGATGGCTTTTAATAACTGCTGATGGACCACCACTTGCCGATACAGATTCAATTCTATCTGGGTAAATAGTCCCTTGTGCCAGCCATTTGACATCTTTAATTTGCTGTGCTTCATCATCAAACACATCGATAAATGCCTTTCCTATAATTTTTCTTTTCTTTTCTGGTTCCGATTCCCCAGCCAAAGCATCCAAAAAACGTGCCGAAGCATCCACACCCTTAACGTTCAGCCCCATATGCTTATATTGGTCCAATACGTTTTCAAACTCATTTTTGCGAAGCAATCCGTTGTTCACGAAAATACAGTAAAGGTTTTTCCCTATAGCTTGATGCAAAAGCATTGCCGCAACACTGGAGTCAACTCCACCCGATAAACCCAGCACCACTTTATCATCACCAATTTTTTGCTTTAGTTCCGCAACTGTGGTCTCCACAAATGCATCGGGGGTCCAATCCTGCTCCAGACCTGCTATATTGACCAAGAAATTTTTCAATAACTGCGTCCCATCCTTGGTGTGGTAGACTTCGGGATGAAATTGTATCCCAAACGTTTTTTCCCCATCAATTTTAAATGCGGCGTTTTCAACGTCATGTGTACTTGCCAATAGAACTGCACTTTCGGGGAGTTCCTTTATAGTGTCACTATGGCTCATCCACACTTGGCTACCTTCACCGATCTCACTTAAAAAATCTTCGCCTTCTTTTATATAAGAAAGCTTGGCCCTGCCATATTCTCTTGTGGCCGAGGGAGCAACATTCCCGCCGTTAAAGTGTGCCAAATATTGTGCTCCATAGCAAATGGCCAACAAAGGTATTTTTCCTTTTATTTCTGATAAGTCCGGGTGCGGTACATCCTCACCTCTTACCGAAAATGGAGAGCCTGAAAGAATTACCGCTTTGTAGCTGGATATATCTTCAGGAAGCTTGTTGTAAGGTTTTATTTCTGAGTAAATATTGAGTTCCCTAACGCGACGTGCTATCAACTGGGTGTACTGGGAACCAAAATCTAGGATAAGTACGTTATTATGCATGGGCAAAAATAGCAATTTACAGGAGTTGAAAAAGTATCTTTTTACATATTTATAAGAACTTCTTCACATGGTTATCCTGTACACACTTTGACTAAATTTGACCGCTCTTAACTACCTAAAACTTATATTGAAGGTTTGTTTTTAAAAATAAAGAAGTAATCAATAAAATAAAACTTGGATAAAATAGTACATCGTCGAATATAACGTTAAGTAGCTTTTTTCTTAACAAATTTCACCATTTATTTGCAAGGCTAAACATGCTCAACCATGATTAAAGGATTTATTTTTGATTTAGACGGTGTTATTACAGATACTGCAGAACTACATTATGTTGCATGGAAAAACCTTGCAGACGAAAGAGGATGGTTGTTCGACAGGGAAGTCAATGACAAGCTACGGGGTATTTCCCGTACGGATTCCATGAGAGTAATCCTAGAGCACAACAACACTTCTTTAGATGAAGAAACATTGGCCCAATTTGCCAAAAAAAAGAACGATATCTATGTGGCAAGCCTAGATGGGATGACACCAGAAGATTACCTTCCCGGGGTAAAGGAACTCTTGACCAATCTTAGAATTGAAGGATTTAGCGTAGCATTGGGCAGCGCAAGTAAAAATGCAGTCAAGGTATTGGAACAGCTTAATGCAAAAGCATTTTTTGATGTTATTGGTGATGGCAACAGTGTATCCAAAAGCAAACCAGAACCAGATATTTTTCTATACGGAGCAGAAAAATTGAATTTACAACCAGAAGAATGTGTCGTTTTTGAAGATGCGGAGAGTGGAATTGATGCGGCAAAAGCCGGAGGATTTCACAGTGTAGGAATTGGTCCCGAGGAACGTTTAGGGCATGCCGACCTAAGATTCGATTCCATGGAAGAGGCAACTTTATTCGAAATAAAGTCCTATTTTAAAGACTTGTTTTAAAAGTCTCTAAAAATGAAAACAACTTTTTTAGTACTATCATTTTTGATAGGTACTTTTTCCTTGATAGGTCAAGAACAAGGCTGGTCGCTTACTTCTGAAAAAGTCAACAAATATACTGGTATTGTTACTGCAAATGGTAGAATCGGAATTCTCCCAAAAGATAAACCTTTTAAAACCAAATCCGTAATTCTCAATAATGTATATGACAAGGAATCTCCTCTAGGAGTAAGTCGAATTTTATTGGGAATGAACTTCGCAAACCTGGAAGTCGAAATCGATGGAGAAAAAATAACAGAGGAAAACATATCTAATTGGCAGCAAACCCTAAATATGAAAACTGCCGCTTTCACGACCAACTTTACGTTCAAAAACAAGGCAAAGATATCCTACACAATTTATGCCTTGCGCAATATTCAATATTCAGGATATATAGATGTTCAAGTTGAACCTTTAAAAGATATTGAAGTCAAAGCTACTGGCATCATTGAAACTCCAGATGAATACCATAGCCCCAATAGTACTTTTAGAGTGCTTCAAGATTTGGAAACTACTATGCCAATTCTTCAAACCGTTGCAGAAAGTAGAATGGGAAAACATATGGTAGCGACTTCCGCAACCTTTATATGGCATGCCATTAACTCTACCAGAGAACATGAACGTCCAGAATTGATTCATGAACCAATTTCAGCTTATGATAATAGAATCACTTTTGAAAAAATATTGAAAAAAGGTGAGAAATTTGAATTCGCGTGGACAGGTGCCGTATGCAGTACCCAAGATTTTGATGACCCGCAAACCGAATCGGAGCGTTTTGTGATTTTTAATCTATTGACTCCAAGGAAAGACCTTTTGGGGCAACATAAGAAACTATGGGAAGAATTGTGGGAAGGCGATATAGTTATTGAAGGGAATCTTCAAGACCAATTGGATGTGCGATTAGCGCTTTATCATCTGTACGCATTTTCGAGAGGGGATTCTGATTTGAGCATTGCCCCTATGGGTCTTTCTTCGCAAAACTATAATGGACATATTTTTTGGGATACGGAGCTTTGGATGTTTCCGCCCTTGTTGATGCTGAATCAAGATATTGCACGGTCTTTGGTCAATTACCGTTCGGACCGTTTGGGCAAGGCCAAGGAAAAAGCTATCAATTTTGGGTATAAAGGGGCTATGTTCCCTTGGGAAAGTGATGATACAGGTGAGGAAGCCACACCTGCATGGGCGCTTACAGGCACATTCGAACATCATATTACCGCAGATGTGGCTATTGCTTTTTGGAACTATTACCGTGTCACCCAAAATATGGAATGGCTCAAAGAACGTGGCTATCCCATGCTCAAAGAAGTTGCCGACTATTGGGTAAGTCGTTCCACAAAAAATGAAGACGGTAGTTATAGTATCAAAAATGTGGTAGGGGCCAACGAGTTTGCACCCAACGTAGATGATAATGCCTTCACCAATGGTTCGGCCATAACCGCTTTACGATATGCTACCGAAGCTGCAAATATGGTAGGAGAAACAGCAGACGCTACATGGAACGAGGTGGCTTCCAAAATCAGGATTTTGAAATTTCCTGATGGAACCACTAAAGAACATGCTACCTATGATGGGGAGCGTATCAAACAAGCAGACGTCAATTTATTGACCTATCCTTTGGATGTGGTCAATGATGAAGCTACGATTCTTAAAGATTTAGAATACTACGAACCCAAATTAGCGGAAGAAGGACCCGCCATGGGACAGTCGGTTTTTGCGGTTATCTATGCACGATTGGGTAATGCGAAAGAAGCCTATCGACTGTTCCGCAGAAGTTATGAACCCAACAAACGTCCACCTTTTGGAGCCTTAGCCGAAGCGGCTACCAGTGACAATCCCTATTTCGCAACAGGGGCCGGAGGCATGCTCCAAGTAGTACTGGCCGGTTTTGGTGGATTGGAAATCACGAATGAAGGTATTGTCCAAAAAAATCCAATTTTACCCAAAGAATGGAAATCGTTGATCCTAAAAGGTGTGGGGCCAGAACGAAAGACCTACACAGTAAAATAATAAAAGAGAGTCTCGATTTTTTCGAAGCTTTATTTTGTAATTAATTCTTTTTCAAAAGGTTGGTAAAATTTTCTATTTTTAAGAAAAATCAACCTGAGGGGGTCAGTGAGCCAGAAATTCTGGATGAGGACCCTCTGACGCGGGACGATGAAGACCCTTCTTTGGAATGTTTTACAACCTACTACAAGCATGCTCCCGGTTTTAATGACATGCTTGCTCTGGACCCTTCGACCGATGTGATTTTTCCAGGGGCCATTCTAAAGGGAGAGTCTATCCCAACAGGCGAATACATTCCTATTGTTGCCGATCGGGCACCAATTACCCTTTCGGCCTCACTGACTAATATTAGTGGCAGTCCCGTTGTTGAAGTCACAGACCCCAAATTATCCACCGACCGGGAAGGGGTGAAATCCATATTAGATCAGGAAGTCACAGGAGCCACTCCGGCAAGAATCAATTTTGAAATTTCTGAGGTATATACCAAGGAACAGTTAAATCTGGCCATTGGAGCGAATTATAGATCTGCAGCAGCAAAGGTTTCGGCCTCTTTTAATTTTACCAATTCAACGTATAAGTACAAATATGTTTTGAAGTACTTTCAAGTATACTATACCATCGACATGGACCCTCCTCAAAATCCCAGCGATTTGTTTACGGATACACCGGATTTAGATGCCTTGGGAAGTACCAGTCCAGTATATGTAGCCACGGTCACCTATGGGCGGATGACCATCTATACGATAGAATCAAATTCCACAAAAACAGAAATCGACGCAGCATTCAGTGCTTCATTTGCCTCGGGCGATGGAAGCATAGATGCTGAATACCAAAAGACAATTGATGAATCAAGCGTTAAGGCCTTGGTCATCGGTGGATCCGGAAGTGACGCCGCCCAAGTGGTCAACGGTCCTACGGATGTCTATAACTATATAGCAGAAGGGGGAAACTATTCTAAAGAATCACCTGGAGCTCCTTTGTCCTATAAATTGCGTTATTTAAAACAAGGAACACCCGTAGCAAGAGTTGTTTTGGCTTCGGAATATGCCGTTCGCGAATGTGATCTAGCGTATCCGGTCTATAACGCTACCTTAGTAAGCCTTAGCTGCGACGGATGCCATGATGGTTTTGATGCTGAAGGGGAATTGTACGGTATCATAAGCGGACAAATGTACCAGGCTGGTACTGTGGTGAACTCCACAACATTTTGGAGGTACAAGAGGGACAATACATTTGATGTGGGAAAAGATGCTTCCAAACTTGTAGGTAAAACGGCTAGAACGGAATTTTACAAACCTGATTATGCCAATGATTATATCCGATTTTATGGTGACATGGAAGAAGCTGATGAGGGTTGCCCTTTCGATTGTGATGATGACTTTGGTAGTGCTGACAAACGTGTCTTTTTGCACGAAATAGAACTAGGCGCCCCCCCTTTGGAAGTAAACCTGAGCTTTAGTGGACTGGTTAATGCAAAATTTCATTTTGAGAGAGTTCAATAGCATATTGCTTTTGAGTTAGTTAAAAACAAAAAGCCCCAGGAACCACTCCGGGGCTTTTTAATAAAATCAAAACCAACCTAAACATATGAGTTTGACCACTCATATTTTTTTGAAAATTTCAAAGCAATTTTCAGTGTTAAAACAACTAGCTTGGAAGAAACCCTACTTTAAAATCAGTTTTTCTGAAAAAAATATAATTTTTCCTGCTCAGGCCCATAATTTAAGATGCTGTCTTTGGGCTGCAAGTTTCCAAAAACGTTTTTCAAGTTGGATACGATTATAAGGTTATCGCCTTTCTTTTTCTTGTCTGGTATTGAGAAATCATCCAACGTTAAAAGTTCTTTTTTTGGATTCAACAATCTAATTTGCCCACCGTAAGTAACATTGGGCAAAACCCAGACGGCATTAGCATAATCTGTTTTTAATTTTTTTGATAGGTGTCCATAATCAAAGTGAATAGCTGACGGTATTCCTAAAAATCGTTCCATTGGAGTACGTAATACTTGAAATGTGATAATCAATAAAAACAGAACAATTCCTGCCTTTCTGCTATTTTCTTTATTGATATCGATACTTTCCATAAAAACTACTGCGTAGGGCAGTACCAATGGAAGCAGCCAACGCGTTTGGACTTCCTGAACATCCATGAGCATAAAACATAGAGTCAGTAATACTACTTGTCCCACTATTAGTTTAAAAAGCCAACCTGAACGCTCTGCTTTTCGCCATTGCACTACTTTAAATAGAAATAGCAAGATAAAAACTAAGATAAAGGGAGCGCCAATCTCAAAAAAGGCCTTAAAGGTTTCAAGAAAAGGTGTAAAAACGATTGTTCCATCTCCTTCTGTGCCCAACTTCATATACAGGCTTTCTTGTACATTTTGCAAATAAGCTGTGGTAGTGTACCAATATAGATGGGGCAAGAAAAGTATTATAGCAATACTATATGAAATCAAGATTCTTTTGTTCCAAAAAACACGTTTAATAGTCAAGTCAAAAAGTGAAGTTACCATAACTGCCAACAAGAAAAATGCATAATTGTATTTAGAAAGCATTCCTATACCAAAACAAATTCCCAATAAAATATAATCATGGGAACTCTTTTTTTCAATTAGTCTAGCTATAACATTAAAAGTTAGTAAAATAACCAGACCGAGCAGTAACGTATGGGACAGCCTCCTGAAGGTAAAATCGATAAAAACAGGAATCAACGCCGAACTCAATACAACCAACTGGGCCTTGAACTTATCTTTCAATACTTTTCTACCAAATTCATAAAAAGCCAAGAGTGTGGCTGCGAAAAAAATAGCTCGCAAAAACGAGAAAGAAAATTTAGTGACTCCAAATATAGCGTTCACCACTTTTTGCAACCAAGTATATAAAGGAGGTTGGTCATCATAGCCCAATCTCCACCATTGTGAATAATAGGCCTGCTCGGCATCTTCCAATTCCAATGAAGTTTTGAGATAGCTGATAAAAATTATAGCAATAAAGGAAACCAGCGCCAAAACCCATTCCAACGGCAAGCTTTTTATCCTTCTTAGCACACTCAGGAGGTTTTTACTATGAGAAACTCATTCAAGAAAGGATTCAGGCTGTCCATTAACTCCGGAATAAGCTGTTCCCCAAACTCCAGATACAAGGTGGAAAAATTAAGCTGACGTTCTTGTAAAGATGCATTGGGAAAGAGTTCGTTTTGGATATCCGTCATTCGTATGACGTGGTCTTTTAATTTTCGCTTTTGTGCTTTGAGCAATCTTTTTTCTAGAGTGTCCAATCCTTTTTTTTGTTTTACCTCTTGGGCTTTTATGGCACCAATAAAGGTAGCATCAGTTTGTTCCGCAAGCTGGTAAAGATTCTGGAACTGTTCTTCCAAATGCCTTTTTTGAGGTGAAAAATCAATATCGATATTGGAGATTTCCCGAATCTTTTTATTGATGAAACTATTTTGTTTTAAAAAAAGGTCGGAAACCTTTAAATTCAAATTTTCAATTTTCTTCGACTGTTTTTCCGTAATCAATAAAGCTGAATTTCTGAGCAAGAGCATTGGAAAGGTAACATCCATAGCTTCAAAATAGGACTTCAGCTCCAACCAATAGGCCAACTCTCCTCCTCCTCCGATATAGCATAGATTTGGAAGAATAATTTCTTGATATAGCGGACGTGCGATAACATTGGGCGAAAACCGCTCTGGATGTTTTTCAATTTCCTCGATCAATCCGCTTTGCGAGAATGTGATTTCGGTATTGTTCACATAGAAATTATCGCCATTCTTTACGATTCGCTCTCGAATCCCATCCAAAAGATAAAAATAATTGATCTCCCTAGGGTTCACTTGAATAGTATAATCCGAAGAGACAGCGGACAAGGAATCAATTGCTTCAGAAACTTTATAGAAAGGTTTGTTTTCAAAAATATCTTTCTTTGCGAACGGAACCAACAATTGTTTTAGTTTGGCATCATCACCGTCAATAATCACCAGACCATACTTTCCAAAAAGTTTATTCGCCAAATAACGCGTAGCATCTGAAAGGTTTGAATGTTCTACGTATGCACTCTTGAACAAAGATTTTAATCTTTTGGCATTGTCCGTATTTCCTATCTGAGAGGCAAAAGTATCCATGACCGAGTCGAGCCCCTCAGTGTTTAATACTCCAACGGCTCCTGAAGCTTTTTTATTCCATTGAACTTTTTGTCCATTAAAATTAAAGTAGTTGATTTCATCAAAATCGTGGTCTTCGGTAGCCATCCAATATATGGGTACAAAATCATATTCTGGATATTTATTTTTAAGCTGTTCGGTTAGATTTATCGTAGAAATAATCTTGTACAAAAAATAAAGCGGGCCAGTAAATAGATTCAACTGGTGTCCCGTAACCACTGTAAACGTTTTTTCATATGCTAAAGAAGCAACTTTTTCTACTATTGCATCAGAAACCTCAAAACCTTTGTATTGCTCGTTCAAGGCATCCACTAAAATTTTTCTATTACTTAAAGGGTAGTTGGATGCTTTTTCTTGTAGTTGATGTTCAAAATTCTCAAGGTGGGGAAATCTATTATAAAAAGGTGTCAGGTCTTCTTTTTGGTCAAGATAATCGCAAATAAGTTTGGAAAAATAACCGGTTTCTTTAAAAGGGATACAATCTACTTCCATTAAAGTTTCAATAAGTTGCTAAAGATAAATGTCTTCTTTTTTTTCTATCGCTAAAAATACGTTAATTACTTTCTTAGCGAATTTTACATGTTCTCCATCAAAACGAAAATGATGATCTTGGAATTTATCATTAGATTTGAAAATAGCAGATAAACCTTTATATGACCAGAATTTTACTATCGTTACTTGTACTGACTTCTTTTTCAATATTCGCGCAACAATTAAAATCACCCTCAGAGTTTTTGGGTTATGAACTTGGCACTGAATTTACCAGACATTACGAAGTTGTTGATTACTATGAATATTTGGCCAAAGAAGCTGCGGATAGGGTAAAGCTCACCGTCTATGGCAAGACCAATGAACGTAGACCCCTTTTACTGGCCTATGTTTCTTCTGCAACCAATATCTCCAATCTGGAGAATATTAGAAGAGAGCATATAAAGGATACAGAAGGGACAGGGGATACTTCCAAAGCAATCGTATGGCTAAGTTATAATGTGCATGGCAATGAAAGTTCGGGAACAGAAGCTTCTTTGCAGACCATCTATGAATTATTGACTTCCAAAAGTTCCTATTTGGAAAACACGGTCGTCATTATGGACCCTTGCATTAATCCAGATGGTCGTGACCGTTATAGCAATTGGTACAATCAATATAAAAATTCACCCTATCAAGTAGACCCTAACAGTAAAGAACATCATGAGGGTTGGTGGACTGGACGAAGTAATCACTACATGTTTGATTTGAACAGGGATTGGGCATGGTTGACCCAGGTTGAAAGCCAACAACGCATAGTGGTATACAACAAGTGGCTGCCCCATGTACATGTAGATTTTCATGAGCAGGGTGTAGACAATCCATACTATTTTGCGCCCGCAGCGGAGCCTTATCATGAAGTCATCACCGATTTTCAACGTGATTTTCAAGTGACTTTGGGAAAAAACCATGCAAAATATTTTGATGAAAATGGTTGGTTTTATTTCACAAAAGAAATTTTTGACTTGTTCTACCCAAGTTACGGAGATACCTACCCTACCTATAACGGAGCTATTGGAATGACCTACGAACAAGGCGGAAGTGGTCGTGGAGGTCTTGGAGTACTGACAAGAATCGGAGACACGTTAACACTTAAAGATAGAATAGCCCACCATTACACCACGGGAATGTCCACTGTGGAAGTTTCATCCAAAAATGCCGATAAATTAAATACTGAGTTCAGGAAATTTTATCAGAATCGAAATTTTAAATATAAAAGCTATGTCCTTAATGGGAATGAGGATAACATTGAAGCGCTAAAGAATTTATTGACCAAACATGACATTGAATTTGGAAACGCAACCAATGGTTCGGTCAAAGGATTTAACTATAACTCTGGAAGTATCGGTACTATGTCGACATCGGAAAACAGTCTAGTAGTGTCCACCGATCAGCCCAAAGGAACCTTGGTAAAGGTTTTATTTGAGCCCGATGCCAAACTTAGTGATTCGCTTACCTATGATATTACAGCTTGGTCGCTTCCATATGCCTATGGGTTGAACGGAATTGCAAGTAATACCAACGTTGCTAAAGGAAATGAAAGGACAGAACAAGAAACACGATCAAATGATTTTATAAATTCAGATACCTATGCTTATATAACAGACTGGGACAGTATGAAAGATGCGCGCTTCTTAGCTGAATTATTGAAGGAAGGCATACGGATCAGAAAAGCTGACCATCCATTTTCCATAGAGGGAAAATCTTTTGAACGAGGAAGCTTGATTATCACAAAGACAGACAATCAAAATAAGACCGATTTTATCGAGATCTTGAAAAAAACTTCTAAAAAATTCAATAAAAAAATTACCGGTTCAAAAACAGGGTTTGTCGATTCAGGAAAAGATTTTGGTTCCTCATATGTCAAAATGATTGTTAAACCTAAAATTGCGGTTTTATCTGGAAAACCGACCTCAACCCTGCGTTTTGGTGAAATTTGGCACTTTTTTGAACAGCAATTGGAATATCCGCTCTCTGTAATCGATAGTGATTACATGGACAAAATAAATTTGAACGACTACCACGTTTTTGTATTACCAGATGGAAGTTATGGTACAATGTTCAATGAAAAACAACTAAAGAAACTACAGGACTGGGTCAAAAATGGCGGTAAACTTATCGCCTTTGGCGGGGCCATTGACGCAATAGACGGAGAAAAAGGATTCAGTATCAAGAAAAAAGAAGCAGTGAAAGACTCTACTAAAAATACTCCAAAGCCACATATGAATACGCAAAGGGAACGAGTCAAAAAAGCCATTACAGGGGCAATCTTTAAAACGAAGGTAGATAATACCCATCCATTAGCTTACGGGTACGGAAAAGAGTACTTTACTTTAAAATTGGGAAGTTCCAGTTATGAGTATCTTAAAAACGGTAATGCCGTTTATCTTGAGAAAGACGCAAAACCTGTTTCTGGTTTTGCAGGGAGCGAAGCACAAAAAAAAGTAGGTAACTCTCTTATCTTTGGGGCTGAACAATATGGAAAGGGTCAAGTTATCTATATGGTGGACAATCCATTGTTTAGGGGCTTCTGGGAAAATGGTAAATTATTCTTTGCCAATGCTCTATTTATGGCAAATTAATTTTCTTTTCTTCTGATTTTTAACCTTTTACTTAATAATTAACCTGCATATGTAGAATTATTATCCATGGAATTGTGTATCTTTATTAGATTGAATTTTAACAAAAAAGCTAGGCTATGTCAACATCTATACACACTTTCACAAAAAAAACATCTGTAACGTTACTGCTTTTGCTGTTCGCATGGATAGCATGCACTGTTAATGTGTTTGCATTTCAACAAGAGGAGAACACTTCGAACGATTTTAATCAATACAGGGGCGAAGTAATGGATGAAGCCTCAAAAAAGCCTCTTGTGTTTGCTTCACTTGCGGTAGAGGGAACAAATATCAGTACCATAACCAATACCGAAGGGAGTTTTCTTTTAAAAATTCCCAAAAGTATGAACACGGGAACCGTAATAGTTTCTTTCCTGGGCTACAAGAGCCAGAGTATTGAACTCTCTGAATTGAAACCCAATAACAACAAAATAGCACTTACTATTTTAGTGACCGAACTTTCTGGAGTGAATGTAAATGTTCCAAAAGATGCTGGAGCTTTGGTTAGGGAAACTTTAGCAAGAAAAGGAGATAATTACTTTGAAGACCCAACATTAATGACTGCTTTCTACAGGGAGACCATCAAAAAGAGAAGAAAAAATGTTTCTTTATCGGAAGCTGTTGTGAATATCTATAAATCACCTTACAATTCCCTGCGTAGCGATGCTGTAGAGCTTTACAAAGCCAGAAAAAGCACCGATTACAGCAAACTGGATACCGTTGCCCTCAAATTACAAGGAGGACCCTTCAATACATTGTACGTGGATATCATGAAATATCCTGAGTATATTTTTGCACCAGAATACTTATCTGACTATAAATTTACTTTTAGCCGTTCCACAAGAATTAACGATAAATTGATTTACGTTGTCAAATTTGAGCAAAGGGAAACTATTGCTGAACCCTTGTATGCTGGAGAGCTATTTATAGATGTAGAAAACAAGACCCTAACCAGTGCAATTTATTCCCTCAACATAATCGATAAGGATAAAGCGGCCAAACTATTTGTTCGGAGAAAACCTGCCAATGTAAATGTTTGGCCAACCGAAGTTGCTTATCGGGTCGATTATAGGGAAAAAGGAGGTAAATGGTATTACGGATACAGTAATGTTTTAATGGAATTTAAAGTAAACTGGAAGAATAAGTTATTTAATTCCGTTTATAGTATGACGGCAGAAATGGCCATTACAGACTGGGAAAAAAATTTAGATGGAAAGTTACCCAAAAACAGGGAAAGACTTAAGAAGTCCATTATTTTGAGTGATGAGGCCATAGGTTTCTCCGATCCAGATTTTTGGGGTGAATACAACATCATTGAACCTGAAAAGTCTATCGAATCAGCTATCAAAAAAATACAACGACAGCTACGAAGGTCTAAATCCAATGGCAGTAGCGCATCAAAACCATAAAGCTTACAAGGTTTTAAAAGCAATCTTAAATGTCATATTGAGCTTGTCGAAATACTTAACATACGCATATTGAGTTTCGATGCGCTCAACTTGACATATTGGACTTAAAAAAAATAAATATCCTTCTTTTATTTTATTAACATTTTTTGGTCGTCATCTTAAAGGTTTTAACTTCAAGGCATCAAAAAATTCCACTTACATGATTAAAAGGAGAAGATTCCTCAACTTGACCGCTTTGCTATCCGCAACGGCTGTTCTACCAAATGTTGCTTTTTCAGAAAAAAACAACGAACACCAAAGCTCCAGATTACTTGCCAAACGATTAAAAAAAGGAGATACTATAGGCCTTATTGCCCCGGGGTACGCTGTTAAAGCCAACATACTTGAAGAAATAAAAGAAACACTGAAGAAAATGGGATTTGTTCCTTTTCATACCGATCGTATTCATGGTAACCATGGCTATTTTAGCGATACGGATAAAGAAAGGGCAGCTGACCTGAACGATATGTTCGCAAATACAAAAGTAGATGCAATTCTATGTGCAAGAGGCGGATATGGCTGTACGCGCATCATGCAAATGATAGATTACGAAAACATTAAATTGAACCCAAAAATACTGATAGGGTTCAGCGATATTACTGCATTGCTAAACGGTATCCAAAAGGAAACTGGACTGATTACCTTTCACGGACCTGTTGGCAGTACCTTAAACGATGATTACAGCCAACAAGAGTTTAGCAGCTCATTAGTACATCCCAAATATCCACAGGTCATCACCAATGTTACACTAGAGGATGAAGAAATGATAAATGATGTGGAATATGAACGGTATACAATAACCTCGGGACAATCTACCGGAAAATTGGTTGGAGGAAGCCTTACTTTGGTCAATGCACTTATAGGAACACCACACGAAATAGATTTTACCGATACCATTGTTTGTTTAGAGGATGTGGAGGAAGCACCTTACCGAATAGATAGGATGCTTACCCAACTCATTGAAGGACCTAGCTTTAAAAACGCCAAAGGGATTGTTTTTGGAGTTTGCGCTGGCTGTAATTCAAGTTCAAACTCTAAATCGTTCACGTTAAAAGAAGTCATCATGGACAGAATAGCCCCTTTGAACATTCCAGCGGCCTATGGTATGAGCTTTGGTCATGTACCAAACAATTTTACGTTTCCCATAGGTCTCAATGCACATTGGGATGCAGATAAAATGACCTTGAAGATTTTGGAAAAGGCAGTGCTTTGAAGGACCATTGCGATAGCGGACAATGATCCGTACTTTTTTCAGTTTAAAAGTTAAAGCCAAAGCGTCTCTGCTATTAAAACAGTTTACCCCCCTGTTTACAGTGATAACAGTACCCCCTCTTTAAGGGCCTTATGGATATAGAATAAATTAGATATTTGCTTAAATCTTAACATGCACTTAATGAGGTGATTAATAATAACATAACCAATAGCCCCTTTTTTAAATCATATTTAAAGTTTAACCATTATTCAGTTTTCTATGAAGAACGTAGTACCACATTTTCAACGACCTATTAAAAGTAAAGATGAACCTAAAACAGATGTTTCGTATTGGGATAAGGCAATGGACGCTTACGATGCCAAAAACCACAGGGAAGCATTGATCGAGACCATTAATTACATCAACTCCAAGATTTTACAGGGAAAAGACACCAGTGGGGACATTGAAATTGTACAGGGGCAAGGGTCAGCTGAAGTTCAAATGACCATTAAAAATGATACTTTTTTGGTCAAGGCGCCATTCGTAAAGATAACTGATGATACCAATAAGGTAGCGCTGTTCCGAAGAGTGGCAGAAATCAACTTTAATCCATTGACCTTGGCACAAATCCACCTAATTGAAGGCGCTTTGTGGTTTGAATATGAAATGCCAATAGCATTGTGCCAGCCTTACAAGGTATATGATGTACTACGGGAAATAAGCGTTTATGCTGACAATTATGACGATGAATTTATAGATAAATACAAGGCTGAATTTTACCAAGAGCCAAGAGTAACCCCATTGACAGAAACGGAAAAAGAACAAGTATGGCAGCAGATAAGCAGCGTTCTAGAAGAATATAAAGAATATAGTGCCTTCTTTAAGGATAAGAGATGGGATGACTTTCAGTGGGATATTGCCGTACTCTCCATCTTAAAAATAGTGAACATGCCCTACGTGCATGGTACATTGAGAACCAAATTAGAAGAATATGTGGGCAATCTCTTCAATGGTCAAATCGATTTTAAGTATAGGATAGACAAAGGCATAAGCTTTATGCAAAAGCTATGTGCAAAATCAAAAGAAGAGTTTATGCAGGATATCTATCATGCCGAAGCGTTTATCTCATTAAAATGGCGTAGTTCTACCCAAATACTCCAAAACGATGCCAAGAATATGGAAAATAATGTAAACAGGTATGTGAAGGATGGGAACAATATGATGCTGTGCTATTATTTACAATACTCTTTCCTCCATATTATTTACAATTTCAACTTGGAGGAGCATCATAAAAATGCCATATATGATGTTTTGGAAAAAGTCTCGGGGAAAGAACTGCATCAAGCTGCGCCCATGCTTTTAAAAACCTACTATGGATTTTTAGATGGTAACACAAAAGCAGTCAAAGTATCCAAAGGCTCCAAAAAAGGATTGTTCTCAAAACTATTCGGTTAATCTACAAAGAAGAAAAAAATGGAAAATATAAAAAAATCAGTTTTTAAAATTGTAACAGCTTCTGGTACCGGCACCGGATTTACTGTTAGTGGATATAATCAGGTCATTACAAATTACCATGTAGTAAAAGGTGAAAAAGTAGTAGCTGTAGAAGATTATAAGAAAGATAGGTTCGTGGCCAACGTTGTCATGGTGAACCCAGAAGTAGATTTAGCCTTTTTAAAAATTGAAGGCTTTGAAAATAAGGAGACCGATATTTCCCTACAAGAAGAAATCATCGTGGCCAATACCCAAAAAGTATTCATAAATGGTTATCCCTTTGGAATGCCCTATACCATAACAGAAGGTATTGTTTCATCTAGCAACCAGCCCATGGGAAACAGAAATTATATTCAGACCGATGCCGCCGTAAACCCAGGCAACTCTGGGGGGCCAATGTTGAACGAAGCAGGAGTCCTAATCGGGGTAACAACTTCAAAATTCAACAATGCGGATAACGTAGGGTTTGGAATCAAGCATTCAGACTTGATCAAAGAAATAAATGATTTCGCTTCCGTAGAAAACCCGGTTTATAGTGTCAAGTGCAACTCTTGTGATAGCTATATGGGGAAAGAATGTGAGTTTTGTGCAAACTGTGGAAATACTATGGATATTTCCATTTGGGAAGAATTCGAAAAAAGTCATTTTGCACAATTTGTTGAAAACGCACTTACAGAATTGGGCATAAATCCCGTCCTGGGAAGAGCCGGTAGAGATTATTGGGAATTTCATCAAGGTAGTGCCTTAATCCGAATCTTTGTCTTTAAGCGGGATTATTTAGTAGCGACATCACCCTTGAACAATTTACCCAAAAAGAACATTCAAGAGTTAATGACCTATTTGCTCGAGAAAAATGTAGACCCGTATTATTTGGGTATACATGAGAATAAAATCTACATCTCATATAGAACACACCTTTCCGATATTTTTACAGATCATGCAGATACCGTGAAAGAAAATTTGAAGAACTTAGCCCTCAAAGCTGATGATTTAGATAACTTCTTTGCGGACAATTATGGTTGTGAGATGTCCATAGAAGCAAAAGAAGAATCATAACTTTTCTTCTTAGAAGTGAAAAAAAGGGCTTTGATAATATATCAAAGCCCTCTTTATTTGGATAAAGCCGATGCTAAGCATCAAACTCTTTAAGTGTTTTGGAAATGATACCGATACAATCCAACAACTCTTCTTTGGTCATTACCAAAGGAGGAGCAAAACGTATAATATTACCATGGGTAGGTTTGGCCAAAAGCCCATTTTCCTTTAACGCCATACATATGTCCCAAGCTGTAGAGCTATCTTCAGAATCATTGATCACAATGGCATTGAGCAGGCCTTTACCTCGAACCAAACGCACCAAATCAGTTTCTTCTATCAGTTTTTCCATTTCAGAACGAAACAGTTGACCCAATTCAAAAGCATTTTCTGCCAAACGCTCATCCCTTACTACTTCTAAAGCAGCAATGGCAACGGCGCAGGATAATGGATTTCCGCCAAAGGTAGACCCATGATTACCCGGACGGATTACTTCCATAATTTCGTCGTTTGCCAAAACAGCAGATACAGGTAGGACTCCACCAGAAATAGCTTTTCCAAGAATCAGAACATCTGGTTTTACATCCGGAGTGCCTGAACAATTTTTATCTGGGCAAGAACAATTGCCACAGGTAGCCAATAATCTACCTGTACGGGCAATACCGGTTTGCACCTCGTCGGCCATAAAGAGCACGTTTTTGGATTTACATAACTCCAAAGCCTCTTTTATATAGTTGTCATCGGGAACATAGACACCCGCCTCGCCCTGTATAGGTTCCACTAAGAATGCAGCTACATTTTCATCCAATAATGCTTCTTGTAAGGCATTGATATCATTATATCGAATCGAAACAATACCTGGGGTAAACGGTCCAAAGTTCTCTGTTGCAATAGGGTCGTTCGATGCAGATATGATAGAGATAGTACGTCCATGGAAATTATTTTGACAAACAATAATTTTAGCTTGATTAGCAGGAATACCCTTCTTCTCATAGGCCCACTTCCGCGCCAGTTTTAATGCAGTTTCCACCGCTTCTGCACCAGTATTCATGGGCAACAGCTTATCGTAGCCAAAAAATTTGGTCGCGAATTCTTCGTACCTTCCCAAGATATCGTTATAAAATGCACGGGAAGTCAACGTCAAGTTGTCAGCCTGACTTTTTAAAGCACCAATAATTTTAGGGTGACAATGCCCTTGGTTTACTGCCGAGTAGGCAGATAAAAAATCATAATACTTTTTGCCTTCAACGTCCCATACGAACACCCCTTCACCCCTACTCAGAACAACTGGTAAAGGATGATAGTTTTGTGCGCCGTACTTGTTTTCCAATGTTATCGCCTGTTGCGATGTTAAATGTTCTAAAACAGCCATTTTAAATGTGTTTAAATTGATAAAATAACCATTCCTACAATACCTTTATCCTTTCGAAGTCTCGAAAATTCAGCGTGGGAGAGAAATCATCCCTGAGGGGATGCTAATTTATTAAATATTTGTCAATCATTCTTTTTATTCGATAAAGTTGCAATTTGTAGTTCTAACCGTTTAAGTTCCCTTAAAATATCATTCTTGTCCATTTGCATCCATACAAAAAGTTTTATCATCCCCATAAAGATTAGGCACACAAATATTGCTGTTCCCCATTCAATAAGCTCATTTGTCACGTTTGTATTTAAAAATTGGACGATACAGAATATAAGTAATCCTAAAATAATGAGATTGACCAAATTCATTATTATGGCCAACCATCCCAGTTTTCCTCTAAATACCCCTCCAAGTTTTTCAAAAATATTCTGTTCGCCGAGTTCATCATAAAATTTTGCCTCTTCTTGGGTTAAAGCTTCTTTAATAAGCTCGTCTATTTTTTCATTGTCATTTTTCATCCTTTTGTCTTTAATAATTCTTTTAATTTTTCTCTTCCGTAGAATAATCTTGATTTTGCCGTTCCCACCGATATTTCCAAAATGTTGCCAATTTCGCTTAACGAATATTCCTCCAAATAAAATAGTCTCAACACCATCTGTTGATTTTCCGGTAATTCTTTTATTGCCAAAAGAAGTTTTTTAATCTTAGGCTCCCTGTAATCCTCTGCATCGTTCATTGTAGCATCTTCATCAATGCCTTCAATATTCTTCCTGTTTCTTTTTAGTTTACTTAAATAATCCAGAGACTTTCTGGTCACTATTCTTGTGGCCCAACTGCTAAAACTGTTGGGATTCTTAAGTGTATAAAGCTTGCTAGTAATAGTCCTCCATGAATCTTGGACGATATCTTTTGAAGCTTCAACATCGTAGGTATATCTATAAGAATGCTTACACAATCTAACATGATGCCGCTTTACCAATATGGATAAAGATTTCCTATTTCCAGATTGATATTCCAATACTACCAAACCATCAAAAACTTTTTCTCTTGTTTTCATATCATGTGTCATCTAATAGACACGGAATTATCTAAAAGGTTCAAAAAAAAGGATAATTTTTAACTGTTCATTTATACAAGTTACTTGTTCTTTATAGAAACCTATTCTTACTTTTGCCAAATGCGTAAAAAAAGAAGTCGACAAACATTTGAAAATGTTGAGGTAATAGATGCCGGCGCCAAGGGAAAATCCGTGGGAAAAGCTCCTGATGGTAGAGTAATCTTTCTAACCAACGCTGTTCCCGGTGACGTTGTGGATGTCATGACCACAAAAAAAAGAAAAGCGTTCTTTGAAGGTATAGCCACTAAATTTCATCAATTTTCCGATAAAAGAACAACGCCAAAATGTGAACATTTTGGGGTCTGTGGCGGATGCAAATGGCAACACATGGGCTACGAGCATCAACTCAATTTTAAACAAAGTGAAGTAGAAAATAACCTTAAACGCATAGGACATCTTGAACTACCCAAAATAACACCAATACTTGGGTCCCAAAAACAGTACTTCTACAGAAATAAAATGGAATTTTCCTTCTCTAGCAGTCGTTGGCTTACCGAAGAAGAAATCAATTCCTCAGCGCAAATCGAAGATAGAAACGCACTTGGTTTTCATATACCCGGTATGTGGGATAAAATTTTAGATATAAAAAACTGTCATTTGCAAGAGGATCCTTCCAACGCAATCCGTTTAGAAGTGAAAAAATTTGCAACTGAAAACGGAATCTCGTTTTTTAACCCAAGACATCAGGAAGGAATGTTACGCACAATGATGTTGAGAACTTCATCTACAGGCGAAATCATGTTGCTCATACAGTTTTTTGAAGATAATGAAGAGAAACGTGAATCACTCTTAAACCATATTAAAGCAAAATTTCCAAAAATTACCTCTTTACAGTACGTCATTAATCAAAAACAGAACGATACCATTTACGATCAAGAAGTAGTATGTTTTGCAGGCCGTGACCATATTTTTGAAGAAATGGAAGGGCTTCAATTTAAAATAAACGCCAAATCGTTTTATCAAACCAACTCGGAACAGGCCTACGAACTATATAAAATTACCCGCGATTTTGCTGGTTTATCTGGAAATGAATTGGTGTATGATTTATACACAGGAACTGGAACCATAGCACAATTCGTAGCGAAAAAAGCGAAAAAAGTTGTTGGAATTGAATCTGTTCCAGAAGCTATTGAGGACGCTAAAGGAAATGCTGTTCGCAACGGTATTTCAAACACAGATTTTTTTGTGGGTGACATGAAAAATGTCTTTACTACGGCATTTATTGAAGAGAACGGTAAGCCCGATGTTATCATTACGGATCCTCCCCGAGATGGAATGCACAAACAAGTAGTAGAACAACTGTTACAGGTTGCTCCAGAAAAAATAGTTTACGTAAGTTGTAATAGTGCTACACAAGCAAGGGATTTAGCGTTGTTAAAAGAAAAATATAATGTAACCCGAGTACAACCTGTGGACATGTTCCCACAGACCCACCATGTTGAAAATGTTGTACTTTTGGAAAATCGGGTATAATTTTTGATTAAAAAGGTTTTACACTAGAATGAAAAGAATAATTCCCATCGTAATCTTAACCTTTTTGATAGGATATTTTGCTTCGTGCGAAAAAGATGATATCTGCGTTGATGGCGATACTCCATTGTTGATCATTGGTTTTTATGATGCTATAGACACTACACTGTTCAAATCTGTACCAACATTTAGAATTAGGGCTCTTGACAACGACAGTATTTTTTCGTCAGATACTTTTACCGACCGTTCAAATTCATCAGATTCAATATTTATTCCGCTGCGTGTAGATGCCAACAATACTAGGTTTACATTTATAACCAATTCTGCGGACGATGCTGAAACAGAAGCAGAAACAGGTGATATTGATACATTGACATTTAATTATGAACCGCGTGAAGCCTTTGCTTCCAAAGCTTGTGGTTTTGTGGGCAATTACGATAATCTTAGCATTACGTTACCCGAAAGCGATAATAATTGGATAGAGGATATTACCATTGTCCAACAAACTATAGAAAATTCCAACACTATCCATGTCAAGATATTTCACTAACCTTTTTGTTATTTTCTTTTGCTTTTCTGGATTTGGTCAGGATAAACCTATTGATTCTCAACAAAAAGATACCGTTGAAAACAAACCTATTGACCTTCAACCAAAGGATACGATTGAGTACAAACAGGAGTATGGCCTACGAGTAGGTATAGATTTAAATAGACCATTATTGTCTTTTCTTGATGAGGACTATACGGGTTTTGAAATAGTTGGTGACTATAGACTTACAGAAAAAATGTATTTAGCGGCAGAGCTAGGCAATGAAGAAAAAACTATTTTCGAAGATGTGGGCAATAGCCCGCTTTACAACTATACGTCTTCTGGAAGTTATATAAAGCTTGGTATTGACATGAATACCTACGAAAATTGGTATGGTATGAACAATGCGATTACTGTTGGCGGCCGTTATGCTTTTTCAACTTTTAGCCAAACCTTAAACGAGTATAATATTTTTAATAGTAATCGTTTTTTTAATCCAGGTGAGTTTTTGGTTGGAGCTGAAGAAGGTGAAGAATTTAGTGGCCTTAGTGCATCTTGGTTGGAATTTGTATTAGGATTAAAAGCAGAGCTATTTGCAAATATATATGTAGGAATGAGTGCACGTTTAGGCTTTCTGATTACAAACACGGAAGAAGAGCGCTTTCCCAATCTTTGGGTTCCCGGTTTTAACAGAATAACTGATGGAAGTAATTTTGGAGTGAGCTATAATTACTCCATCTCATACTTTCTCCCGCTGTACAAAAAATCAAAAAAGAAAAAAAAGGAGGTTCCTGAATCTGAAGAAGAGTAAAGTTTTTGTTCGTACAATCTTTAAAACATTAAAAAATAAACCAGAATGAAGAAAATCCCCATCAACTACGTAGAATTTAAGGCAAAAGACCTTGAAGCAACTAAATCGTTTTACAACAAAGCTTTTGGATGGGTTTTTACCGATTACGGTACTACCTATACTGCATTTTCAGAAAGTGGTATCGAAGGAGGGTTTGAAACGACCGAGGAAGAAATAACAAATAGCGTTCTAGTAGTACTTTACTATGATAACCTTGAAGAAATCAAATCACAGATTATTGCTCTAGGAGGAAAAATAACTGTAGATATCTTCTCTTTTCCTGGGGGCAGCAGATTTCAATTTACTGATCCATCTGGCAATGAATTAGCTGTTTGGACGGATAAATAAGTTTTCTAGAAACCGGATATGACCAGAACATCATATTTCTCTCATCCCTTTAATAAAAATCCATTTCATTAATACCCTTTCGCCTTCATCTGTTTTAATAGCGCCAAATTTAGGGGCCAAAATATTGGCAATTATGGCAGAGGTAACGGCCAAAAAAATGGGGCTGATAGGCAAATAATATCCCAAAACCAAACGAGCAATAAGAAATAAGACCACAAAGGCAATAAAATTGAAAAGCAATGCTTTGTATTTTGGTTTCATTGAGTATCGGTTTTATACTTCGCTTTTTTACTTCCTTCATACATCTCGTACTTCACTAACCTGGATTCCAACTTACCATTAAAGGCCTTTATCTTTCTAGAAGGTCTAAGACCTACGTATTTTAATGCCTCTAGATTAGATGTAATCAACCAAGCGTTTGTACCAGGGTAGTTTTGTTTCAACGTATTTCCAATCTTAGCATAAAAATCCTCAACATCTATTTGAAGACGTTCCCCATAAGGCGGATTAAAGACCATATGTAATTTAGTATCAACCGGTTTCTCGGTTCTAAAAAAATCCTTTCGCTCTATTGTAATGTATTCTGAAAGATTTGCATTATCTACATTTTCTTGAGCTTTTCGTGTAGCAGAAGGAGCTTTATCATACCCAATGATTTTATGATGAAATTCACGGGTTTTGTTCAAGCTGGCAGCAATAATTTTTTCATACAGCTCATCATCAAAATCGTTCCAATGCATAAAGGAGTAAGATGACCTATTAATGTTAGCGGGAACGTTACAAGCAATCATTGCAGCCTCTATCAAGAAAGTACCACTACCGCACATAGGATCTAAAAAATCTGTAGTTCCGTTCCAGCCGCTCGTGAGCAGTAGACCAGCAGCCAAGACTTCATTGATCGGTGCAATGTTGGTCGATATACGATAACCACGCTGGTGCAGCGATGTACCAGAACTATCAAGAGAAACTGTACAGGAATTCTTGTACAGATGGATATTGATTCGGATATCTGGATCATGTGTATTAACATTGGGGCGTTGTCGTGTAGTTGCCCTAAACTTATCTACAATGGCATCCTTTGCCCTTTGCGAAACAAATAGAGAATTATTGAACACTTCCGAATTCATGGTAGTATCGATTGCAAAAGTTTTGTCATGGTCAAATAAATCCGACCAGTCAATATCATAAACCTGTCTGTATAATTCTTTTTCACTGAATACACGAAACCTTGAAATTGGTTTCATTATTTTCAAAGCGGTACGCAAACAAAGATTTGCCTTGTATAAAAACCCCGTGTCCCCGTCAAAAGTAACGTTCCTTACGCCTTCTTCTACATTTCCTGCACCTAGGTTCCGCAGTTCTTTTGCTAAAATAGGTTCAAAACCATATAGGGTTTTCGCCAACATTTTAAAATTTCCCGACATGCTGCTATAAAATCTTTCGGTAAAAATAGGCTATTTTTACGCCTTCAACCTAGCTAATAAGTAGCACTCATTGCATGATTTTCATTATACCTATTTTGGCCGTTTGGGCAGGTTTTGTATTTGCATTAATCTCAAGGCCCAAAAACAAGAAAAACATAAAGCTTCTGTTAGCCTTTAGTGGCTCATTTTTATTGGCCCTCACTTTCTTTGAGCTATTGCCCGAAGTCTATCAAAAATCTAATCCAAAAATTATTGCACTGTTTATTTTAGGAGGGATTTTGCTTCAGATTTTTTTAGAATTCTTTTCCAAAGGAGCTGAGCATGGTCACGTACACTTGAATTTAAAGAAAAACAAATTCCCATTATTGTTATTTTTAAGTTTATCGATACATGCATTGATTGAAGGAGTTCCAATTCATGAAAACAATTCCATATTATACGCAATTGTTATACATAAAATTCCTGTAGCTATAATTCTAAGTATATTTTTACTTCGTTCTAATCTTAAAAGGAGTTTAGTGATTTTGTTTATTGGTGTGTTTTCATTAATGACACCAATTGGCAGCTATCTTGCCCAAGTATCCTGGGTGAAATCATATGGTTATATATTTACGAGCTTGGCCATAGGAGTATTTCTACATATTTCCACGGTCATCCTTTTTGAAAGTTCACAGGGCCATTCCTTTAATTTGAGAAAAATTCTGGTAATTGTTTTAGGGATTGGGATTGCCTATTTGATGTAGAAAAATAATCAAGTTATCCCATAAATCATTAGCCAGTGACTAATGGCTCCACCCAATACAAAAAAATGCCAAATCAAATGGTTGTAGAGTATGCGTTTGATGGCATAAAATAGGATTCCTATAGTATAAAAAGCACCACCTAAACCAAGTAAAAACAAACTATCATTAGACAAGCTTTCTGAAAGAAAATTAAAGTCAAGTACAATCAACCATCCCATTATCCCATAAAGTATAAGTGAAAAAAATTCAAATTTTCCTGTAAAAAATAGCTTCAAAATAGTACCAAAAAGAGCTATTCCCCATACAAAATAAAAAAGTAACCATCCTTTGGAATCCGATAGGATTATTAAACAAACAGGAGTATAAGTTCCAGCAATCAAATAGTAAATACTGATATGGTCCAAAATCCGAAGTTGTTTTTTCATTTTTGGATTTAGCACTCCATGGTATACTGTAGATGCCGTAAACAAAAGTACAAGTGAAATACTATAGACAATTATACTACCTAATAGATATGGTGTTTTGCTTAAGTCTTTCTGGAGAAAAAAAACAAATCCGACCAACGCAAGAACAATGCCTAGCGCATGGGAGTAGCAATTCCACTTTTCTTCAATTAAAACAGATTTAGGATTTAGAGTCAAGTAGACTTATTTATATTGTTTTCCGTGTTTTATAACCAAATCCACATCTTGCAATAAACTAATATGTCGGAGCACATCTCCTTTTACGGCAATGATATCAGCATATTTACCTGGAGTAACCGTACCAACTTCATCCGCAACTCCCATCCAAAGTGCTGGCCAATAGGTAGCTCCTCTAATCGCATACATTGGGTCGATATCAAATTCATTTACCCATACATCCAATTCGTTCCAGGTTGATTGACTATGAAACTTCATTGGAATACCGCTATCAGTGCCTATCATCAATACGACGCCAGCATCTAATAATTGAAGTATTTTAGTTTTTAATGTAGGTTTTCTTGAAGGTGTTAATTGAAAATAAGGCAACCTATCAGGATGTTTTATACTTTCTTTTATGTCCGTTATTACAGAATCCGGTAGTCCACGGTGCCATGAGTCGTTATCCAAATGCTCTCCGTTATCCCTTACGTATTCGTAGTTGTACAAACCTTCTACTGTAGGACACCAAAAAAGAGGGCCTTGACTCATATCTGCCGTACGTTCCCTTATCATTTCCATGATATCATCAGGGTACTTTGGTGAAGAAGATAAACCTGTATGCTCAAAACAGTCTGCACCTGCCAGCAATCCCCTCCGGATTTCTTCCGGTCTATGACTGTGCGCAACTACTTTTAAACTATTTTTATGGGCCTCATCTACTACAGCATTAACTTCTTCCATCGTCATCCTATCCTGATCAATCAGTTTAATGACATCCACTCCCGCATTCGCCAACCTTCTGATTTTCTTTCTTCCGTCTTCAGGACCATTGACTCCCCAACGAAAATCTTCTGTGCCTGGATAGGGCTTATGCTGAATAAAAGGTCCCGATATGTATAAAGTTGCACCAGGTATTTCGCCATTATTTATGGCATCTCTAACAGCAATGCTCTCCTCCAAAGGCCCACCTAAATCTCTAGCACTAGTAACACCAGCCATTAAAAGTTGATGTGCGGAAGCGGGCATAATAACATCCTTAAACAATGGAGGATATGTCTTATCCCAATATGTATAATCTGCATGACCATTAATCATAGTGTGTACATGCATATCCCAAAGTCCTGGCAGCACACTCATTCCTTCCGTAGAAATGATTTCGGCGTTTTTTGGAATGGATAAAGTTTCTGTCGTACCAACCTTTTTAATTCGGTCACCCTCTATTAAAACCACGCTATTCTTGATCGGATCAGAACCAAAACCATCTATTAAAGTTCCCCCAACCAAGGCTTTAAGCTGATTTTCTTGGGAGAAAACGAAAGTCACAATTAAAAAGACACAAAAAGTAAATCGGAGTTTAAGCATTGGTCATGTTTTTTCTAAAGATAATACAAACATGAAACCTAATTAAAAAAAAACGTCCCGTACAGTTGTACGGGACGTCGAGGAAGGCGGCGACCTACTCTCCCACTTGGTATAGCAGT
>NZ_JAHCMU010000018.1 GCF_018449435.1 Flagellimonas sp. 389
GCCTGCCCATATGGTCGTATTCAAAATCGTCCGTGGTCACTATGGCGGGGTTTGCACCCTTGGTATGGGTGGTAACGATTTGTTCTGCCTTTCCGGTAAAATCCAATAGGGTCTCCATAACATCTGTGGTGTTAAGGTAGCTATTTTTGCTGGAAACATATATGGTCCTGCCCTTGGCATCATAGCCCATGACCGTAGTGGTCCAATCATTGGTCTCCAATGTCCTTCTCATCGTTACCGTGGGCAGCCCCTTTACGCTCGTTGCCCTGGCCTGGCCCAAAACGGTAGCAGGCACATTTTGGTTGTCCATATCAGCGGGAGATAGATAACCGTCATAATAGTTTATGGTATAGATCTTGTCTATGTTCGTGTCTGGATAGGCATTGTTGCTGTAGAACACATCCACGTTGGGAGAAGACTCATGGCCGGTCGCCCCATCTGTTCGGGATTCATACTGCTCGGCCATGGCGTTGGCCGCTGTTTGGTGGCTGCTCCGGGAGCTGCTGGAGTTCAACAGTCCGGTATAGGCCACCCGCCCAAACGCATCGTATTTGGTAAAGAGCCATTTTCCGCTGGCCTGCAAATTGGCATCACGTGTAAGTACAGGTTGGTCCAATGTGTTGTACACAATCTCCTCTGGGTCCTTGCCCGGCAGCTTTTTCTCCACCAAGCGGTTGCGGTGGTCATATTTGTACTGGTAGCAGAGCTCGTTGAGCTCGGTACCGCTCACCCCATTGGAAGTGTCCACCTTTGGTGGTATCACATAGGTAGGGTTGCCGTAGTCGTCGTAGACGTAGTAAGTGTCGTGGGCCCCTTCTGTGTCTCCCCCAAAGGGGGATAGGTCTGCGTAGGTGCGCTTTAGCACTACATTGCCTTGTTTGTCCGTGAACTCCTCGGTGGTGTGCAGCTTGGAAGCGGTGCCGTCGTGGTTCTCGTCCTTGGTGACCGTTTTGTGGAGTTCGCCTTGGGCGTAATGGCCGTTCTGCACCAAGGTGGGTTCGTAGACACCCGCCGTATAGTTCGTATTGGCCCTAAAGAAACGTACCTCATTAGTTCCATTGGCATCATAGCCGAACCCGATCTCGTGTCCGTTGCCCATTTTCCAGACCTCGCCCGGTGCCGCTTGCTTGAGTACCCGGTTCAAGGGAGAAGGCTCGAAGTCTTTTTGGGAATAGGCATTGGTATTGGATATGCTCAAGTCTGTAAAGTCGGAGGCGTAGCTGTTCTTGTAATACGTCTGGGCAGCCCCAGCCATGCTGTGCCTAAAACTCCCGAATGCCTCATTTTCTTGACGGTACATGGGCAACCATTCCCTGTCAACCCTACCGTAGGCATCGTACCCAATATGGGTCACCAAATCCCCTTGTTCCTTTGAGGCCCGTACCGCCACTTGTTGGGTAGGTCTTCCAAGACCATCGTAATAGATCACACTTTCAATGATGTCCCCCACGGCTGCAACTCCTGTACTGTCGTTCAGTTCTTTTTGGTAGATGCGCGAGGCAAAACTGTTCTCGTTGCTGAGCTTTGCCAGTAGGTTGGGGCATCCGTTGTCGGTCCCAAACTCCCCAAGACATGCATCGGTATTATTGGCCACGTACCCCGCTGGTTGTGTACAGGCCATTGTGGTGGAGCCTGCATCCCCAAATCCATCACCATCCACATCCGCGTACCAAGTTAATTGAGGTGTAACGGTCACCTTAATGCTGTTTGAGGGCAAGGTCTGACCACAAGAGGTAGCGTTCCTTCGATACCACCGTGAAGAGACCAGGTTCGCTGGAGGGTCGTAGCTTGTCGAGTTCGCATTGCCAATGTCCGTCCATCCACTGCTCCCGTTGTTGGATTGCTGCCATTGGTACGCATAGCTCCCGTTGCCACCGCTTGCCAGAGCAGTATTGCTCAGTATATGCGGGTCCTCACCACTACATATCGTTTGTGTGCCACCTATGCTCCCCGCGACCAAGGTTGGCCTTACCGTTATCTTGATGCTACCCGTGTATTTAGTCTGCCCGCAAGAGATGACCCTTCTACGGTACCATCGGTTGGAGGTAAGCCCGTTGGGTGGATTGTAGATGCTCGCCGTTGCGCCGCCTATATTGCTCCAGCCACTACTGCCATTGTTGGAATACTGCCATTGGTACACATAGCCGCCCACACCATTGGTGGGCGATGCGGCATTTCCTAGGGTACTGGGATTGCCGCCATAACAAATGGTTTGTGTGCCGTTAATGCTTCCTGGAGTCACCGGGGAATTGACCTGTACCTTTACATCGTTGGTATATTTTACAAAACTGCCCGAGGTGACTTTTCTACGGTACCATCGTGAAACCGTAAGACCGCCAGGTGGGTTATAGCTCGTGGACGTGGCACCGGAAATGTTGAACCAATTGGTTCCAGTACCTCCACCTGGAGAGTATTGCCACTGGTAGGCATACCCCCCAGGACCACCAGAGGCCAACGACACGTTGCTCAGGTTGCCAGGATTACCGTTATGGCAAATGGTCTGGGCTCCAGAAATGGTTCCGGGCGACAGACCCGCCTGAATGGTAACGCTTTTGGTCACATACTGGATATTGCCCAGATTGTCCTGTACAAATGCCGATACCGTTGTGGTGCCCGATGAAATAAAACTGATATCCACTGTGGTATTGGTTGAGGAAATTACATTTCCATATGTATTGCTTATCCCCCATGTCGTACTTGCTATGGAACTTCCATGGTTTAGTGAATATCTTTGTGTACTACCGTCGATTACTGGAGAGGGTCCAGAAATGGTATATGTATTTCCACCACCACCTCCAGGACCGCCAAACTGGGCTTTGGCGGAGAAAGAACAGAATATGATAAAAAAACCAAAAACTATTTTTTTTGTTGATTTGCTCATAATCTTTTAAATTTTGGTGAAGTATTGGTTCTGTACCAAACTTTTGGATTCCTCTCCTTTTTCGGGTATAGTTATCAATAGTCTGTTTAAGGTAATCTTATAAGTAAAAAGATGCAATGCACCATCCGAAGTAGTGATAGTCAAGTGATTTTCCTTTGTAGACCATTTTCCTGTTGTCTTGGTTCCATTTCCCAGAACTTGGGAATACATACCATCAGGAAAAAAAACAATGGTCTTACCAACATAAATGGATTGCATTTTAGTCTTAAAATGTGGATTTGCCTCCAAAATGGTGTTTGCCTCTCTGCTTATCTCTGCAAAGGAGGATGTACCGTCGAACAGCCAAGAACCAATGATACTATTTGACTCTGTTGTTTGTGACAGTAATGGCCCCAATGCAAAGAAGAGCACGAGAACACACGCATATTTGGTAGAACTGTATTTGGTTAGTCGTATCATTTTCATCGCTTTTTATTGGTCTTTGTATTGGTATTTGTGTTCCGAGAGCATCTTATCGTTCCTGTCCTTCACCTTCTCAAGTCTGTTGAAAGCATCATAGAAGTACTTGATAGTATCCGTATTTGGGTTCGTGACCGTTTTTAAACCGATTAAGGGTGCATAGCTATATGTAGTGACAATAGCTTTTGGTAAATCTGACCGTAGTCTATTTTCTTGTGCAGAAGTAAGGCCTCCCGTGCCAGTGTCAAAGTCGATACCAAATCCACTCAGTGCATCGATTTGCGCCCTGTTGGCGTTTTCCACTTTGGCCACGGGATATTGGTTGTTGTAGCCCCAGATATAACTTATGTTTTGGCCGTTGGGCCTGGATACCTGAAGAGGGTTTCCATAATCGTCGTAAGCGTGGTAAACGATTCTGTTTTCAAGTGGACCCGAGCCTTTTTGCGCTTTTATATACTCTGGCAGGTATTGATTGTTGGCATTGGTCCATAGTCTGTAATCTGTTTCCTGTTTCCCGATAAGCTCCGAGGATTGAAACAGGCCATCGTCATTTTTATCTAGAAAGGTCTCCTGCCTAACGACTTCCGAATACCGGTGGCGGTTTATCAGCTCGGTATCGTTGACATCCGTTCCATAGTACATTTTCGTCATCCGCGCCAAGCCCTCACTATCACGGGTTTCCGTACTGTTCAATTGGTAATGGTCATCATAGTCATAGAAATAGTCCGTGGTAGTGGTCAGTTCTCTGTCACTGTCAAAGTAACTTGTGGACACAGATTTGCCCAGGTCCAGAGTGCCCCCGGTGAGATAGTAAGTATCGTAAGTGTAAGCCCCTAAAGCTCCACCAGCACAATCTGGGTCGTGGGGATTTACAAATTGAATCAATGGGACACGGTACTTTCTTCTGTCGTTGTTTTGATGTCCCGGATTGGAATCACTGTTGCAAAAGGTGGCGTAGCCTCCAGGATTGAAAATAGGTGGGGGTATCTCTGAGTAGTGTGCAAGGATATCCCCGTAGCGATAGGTGTTCTCTGTCTTCTCCACCAAGGTATAGTTACTACCGGAATCTTTTTTGAACACTTCCCTTTTCAACATCTTTCCCCGCAGCCATTCATTGTCCGTGGGAAGCGGATAGGGAAACTCATAGTATTTTCCTGCATCAGGTATTACCGAAAACTCATATTCGGTCTTTCCGCTGTTCGCATTGGTGCTCCCGTAGTATTCCGTGACCTTGGAATATCCAACCGAGTTACCTTGGGGAGCTCCCAAGGGGCTTCCAGGAACAGCCCCATGTGCATCCAGTATGGTAAACTTTCCTACTACATCTTTAATTGAATAGAAGTTGGGCAATCCAAAAATCCGACCGGTACTTCTCCCAAAAAAATCGAGATACTCGTACTCCTTCGTCTCCAGGTTTCCATAGGCATCGTCCATAAGGATTCGTTTGATCCGTTTGCCCCCCGCATATCCATAATCCGGAATGGTGATACTATTTTGCTCTTTCCATTCCAAAATGACCACAAAACCTTGATCAGGATTACTTATTGGATCATGTCCCGTTGGAGTATTTACTATCAAGTCATATTCTCCCGGGGCTATTATATTGTCAAATTCCCCCTCTTGAAAACCATAAGTTCCCATGGTAACCCCATATGAAGGACCATAAAACTCTACATAACTCTTTACCGTACCTATAATGTTAGCACCGATATTAACTTTTACAGAATATTTGTAACCATCGTAAATCGAATCTATTGGAAATTGTATATGGGACAACTTGGCACCTTCATCGGTCTGACTTGGGTCGCCATTCGGAAAGAGGACTTCCTTAAATTCTACTGGCATTTTGGCATAGTTCTGCTCATATACAAAGGCGGTACTGCCCTTTGTAGGATAGGTAATCTTCTTCAACATCCCAGCCTCCGACTTGACCAAATCCACCGTCCTGTCAATATTTACGCTACCATAGTCAAAAAAGGTAAGGTACTGTCCATTGTTTTTTCCATTAAAGTACCCCCAGAGATCTTGGGAGGTAGAAAACCGATTGGGCAGTTGTTCCGTACTGTATTCAAAAAGATAGGGAGGCAGTTGCTCTTGGTTGGGGGCCGTCTCCTGTATGGACGTCAAGAACAATCTTTTGTCCGCCCTTGGTTCTTCGGCTTCCAAGAAATCGTGCACGTTGTTGTCCGCAACGCTATTGGTATAGATATAATTCAGTTCATAGGACTTGATGGAGTTGTTCTGCTTGTCGTAAAGACTGATTTTGTCCAGCACATGTGAGCCCTGTAGGTCATCTCGTTGGTCGCCTGGTTGGAACACCAGTTTTCCCTTGTTGAAACGTATCTCGGACAATTGAAATTGGTACATATCAAGCTTCATGGCATAGTGGACAGGGATATTGTTTTCCACCTTATCGTAAGAATGTCTATAGGTCCTGGAGTTTTCCCCAGCGTAATAATAACTGATAAGGTCCCCATAACTGGTCTCTATTTCCATCAACTGCCAGGAATTGAAATACTTGTCACCAGAAACACCAAAATCTTGTCTACCACCCATCATAGGTATACGGCTACTTTCAATGGGGTCGTCATAATTCCGTGCATTTCGCGAACCATCTTTTGATATACCAAAATAGAACTTGTTGCCATGCTTGCCGGTAATCACGAAACTTTGTATTCCGTTAAAATTCCCTACGCCTTGATTGATATAGGTAATATCGATGTCGTCGAAGCCCTGTACAAGTACCTTGCCACCGGCCTTATCGATGATGAACTTGCCCGCCATCCCGTTCACATTGAAGTGAAAGAGGTCGGGGGTAAAATCGTATTCTGGGTTATTAAGGTAGGTCTCGTGTACTAAAACTCTTTTATTGCCATCGGTAAAAAAGTCCATGTCATAGTTATTGTTCAGGTAGCCATATAGGCTCTCATCTATCCCCCCACGGGTCTGTCGGGAAATGGAACCTCCATATTGCAAGGCCCATCCCAATCCATATCTCGGGGCTATTTCACCTACTTTCACTCCCCTTGAATGGTAGCTTAGGCTTATGGGTATACTAATCCCGTTCTGCTGGATGGTGTGTATGGGAATTGATATGCTCGGTACGCCCGTGTAATGGGAAACGGGTACTTCGGTGAATTTTGCCAGTGCCGTAGCTTCCGGTGATGGCGGTGTAATTTTAGGGAGGTCTTGTGCGCTACCAATTTGTGTTGATACCAACAAGACCAGGCCAATTGTCAGTTCTTTTATTTTCATTAGGGTTTGGGTTTTGTGACAAAACATCAAGGTATTCAAGCTTTTAGCTGTATTTAGAACTCTTTATTCCATATGTGTTTCTACTCATTCTTAAAGTTGTAGCCAAATTGTGCTATTGCTAAAAGAGCATAGATCAACTATCCATACTCTAAAATAAAGTTCGTTACCAAAACCATGCATATCAATCTTCTTTTGAATGACACAACATGTTTTTTACTTAAAAGAAGGGGTTACAAAAAATGATGAAATTTAAAAAAAAGATTTTTTTTCATGTTAGGTTCTTAAGATTAAAAATGATTGTTCGATTACCAGAAAAGTAAACAAATTATAGTAGTTATTTTATTACAAAAATCATTTTAAATTCCATCTTTTTATACTTCAAGCTAATATAAAAGGCTAACAATATGGTAAACAATCTGTTAATGAGGTATTTGTGTTTTTTCAATAACCTTACAAACCAGTAAATATTAACTATTATTTAATACTTTGGAATTGGTCAAAACTTTGAACATTGCGATACGAAAAAAGTTGTGTTTTAAATAATAGACTATTAGTTCGCTTTTAATGGAAACTTCTCCTTCTGCTTAAAAGCGATATGAGAATGTACGGCCTATTTAAAAATTTGGAGACCACTAACATACAGGAAGCCCTAATAATAATGAAGGAACTGGATTTTAGAGCACTCGGAAAAACCATACCAAATGTTTATCCCCAAAAATATATTCTTAAATGAGCTTCCAGATATTGCTGTTTTTTTGAGAAACAGATCGTTCTCCTAGCAAGTCGCTTGATATGTGTTCTTAGGGTCAGGTTCTTTCGCTCAATTGTATTGGTACAATATCGAAAGACCTTATGAATCGCTTTGGGGATCAAACTGGGATAAATATTCAACCGGTCTGTATAAATACACTTTGGGCCCGATAGCAAAAGTTTGTTGATCAGAGGCTTTATATTGACCTTGGTCTTTCTACCTACGAAGAAGTCGATGGTTCTCCCGGTATTTTGTTCGATTGCATAAGTGATCCATGCTACATTTTCCTTGTTGCCTACAAAACTCCAAAGTTCGTCGACCTCAAACTTAACGCCCAATTTATGAAAAGGTGGAGGTTGTATCTGTTTCCCCAGCTTCAATATCCTTGATAGAACGGTATTCTTGGAGATATCCAGTATTCTTGAAATGCTTCTAATGCCACAGCCTTCTTTTAGAAGAACGATGATTGAGTTATCGGTGTCAAAAGCACAAGCTTTATAACAGTACTCCAATTGAAACCGTTTGTTGCACGATTTGCACTTGTACCGCTGTTTACTGTTTTGAAAGCCACTTTTTACCACAGGCCCGTTACATTTGGGACAGCTTATTGCATCCATATCCTAATTTGATACACAATACTATGAAAAAGCTTAATTTTAGGCCGTTCTTGAAACGATGACCTGCATCAAGGTATCTATTAATGGCAAGAAACAATTAAAAAAAATTAGATAAAATACTATAAATCAAAAATATATATCATGGCTTTTGACCATGTCCTATTTTGATACATTACCAGCATCCAGTGTGGAAAGCGGTACTTGAACAAAAGATAAATCATTTAAATAATTCAATATCGTTTTGGCCCCGGCTTCAATTTGAACCCCATTTCCAGAGCCTAGCCACTGGGGAAAATAAATTTTCATCGAACCTCCATTTTTTAGGATTGGACCTTTTGATGTCGGATATAAAAATTATCATCAAAAACCACTTTTTCGTTCTTTAGTTTTTCGGTTTTCCAGTCTTTTGATGGAAAAAGCCATTTTTCTTTTTCGTCCACAAAAACACGAACGGGCATATCAAAATCCTTGACAATATCCACATAGCGATATGTTATGGATTTGCCATCGAACTTGTACTCTAATTTTGGAATCATGGTAGTTCGTAGATATTGATTGAAGAAAGCAGAAAGGTCTTTTTTAGTCTTTTCGCTAATATAATTTTCAATCTGCTCTGTAGTTACGGTTTGGTGGTAGAATTCTTCATTAAGGCCTCTAAGTGTTTTTCGCCACAATTCATCATCCTCTATCAATTGTCTTAACGTGTGTAGCATATTGGCACCTTTGTAATACATGTCACCCGAACCTCTGGAATTTACATTGTACGTTCCAATTATAGGTTTATCGTTCTTGATATTGGCACGCGTTCCGATTACATATTCCGCCGAAGCCTTCTTTCCAAAATGATAATCCAGATACAGGTTTTCCGAATAAGCGGTGAATCCTTCGTGAATCCACATATCCGCAACATCCTTATAGGTAATGTTGTTTGCGAACCATTCGTGGCCTGCTTCATGGATAATGATGAAATCAAATTTTAAACCCCATCCCGAACCTGACAGATCCCGACCCAGATATCCATTTTTGTATTGGTTGCCATACGTTACGGAACTTTGGTGTTCCATCCCTAAATAAGGAACTTCCACCAATTTAAAACTATCCTCATAAAAGGGGTAGGGGCCAAACCAATGTTCAAAGGCCTCCATCATTAATGGAGCTTGTTTAAATTGCTCCTTTGCTTTTTCCAGGTTTTCCCTCAATACATAATAATCAAAATCCAAAGTGCCTTTTTCGCCTTTGTATTGTTCTCCAAAGTGCACATAGTCGCCAATATTTACGTTTACACCATAATTGTTGATGGGGTTGGATACAAACCAATCGTACAATTTATATCCTCCAAACTCATACTCATATTCTTCCCGTAGTCTACCATTGGCCACCGCCACTAAATCCTTTGGAACATCTATAGCAATACGCATGCTATCTACTTCGTCGTACATATGGTCTTTGTTTGGCCACCAAACACTGGCACCCAATCCTTGGCAAGAGGTGGCTACAAAAGGCTTTCCATTGCCATCTTTTTTCCATGAAAAACCACCGTCCCATGGTGCTCTTACAGCTTTTTTAGGATAGCCCGAATATTGGACGTACAATTCGTTGAATTCTCCAGGTACCTGCTTTTTCTTTAGATGGATAAAGTGAGCGCTCCCGTAAGAGGAATAGTTTAAGTCTTCTTTGTCCTGCGATACGGCATCGATCTTCATGGGTTTTTGAAGGTCTATTTGAATGATATCGGATTCTTCCAAAACCTTGTACCTGATGATATTGTAACCAGCTATAAACTCCTTATCGGGTTGCACTTTAATGTTGAGGTCGTAGTAGTTTAAATCCCACCAAGCTCTTTCCGGTGTAATGCTGCCTCTTAATGTATCACTTTTGGTGAAGTTTTGGGCATTTGCAATTGATACAACGTTTAGCACAAGTAGTATCAATAAAGTATTCTGATTAATCTTTATCATTTCAAAATTTTTAAATTATCCTTCGACAGGCCGAGGTTGACAATAATTGCAAGTTAAAATGAAACTTGTTATCTAAAAACTGCATTAGGAAAAGTCACGGGACTTTCATGACCATCTTTTCCAACAGCGGCCACTCCAAAAAAATAATTGTCGATTACTATACCTTCAAGTACATGTCCTGTAAAGCCCTTCACGTATTTGTAATTGTCCCAAGTTGGCGAAGTAGTATCTCTCCAATAGACTTTATAACCAATTGCACCCTCAACTTTGTTCCACTTGAGTTTTGCTGATGGTTCTACAATACCACCAATCTCAACAGTGGTAGGAGCGGGGGGAGCCCAAGCGATGGATGCCAAATTTATGGCATTCACAGCTGTTAGTTTTTTGGCATATTCAAAGTTCACATGTTCCAAAACATCGCCGTAGGCAATTCCATTTTCTGTTCTAATATCTTGATGTTGCTGGGTATAGTTTTCGTGAGCTTCCATGATTCGGATTCCCGCAAAGCCAGCATCATTAAAAGGTCTATGGTGGCCACCACGTCCAAATCTATCCAAACGGTAAATGAGCATCGGGTTCATCTCTGGCATATAGGTTTTTGTTGTTTTGTGAACATATCGTGCCAGCTGACGGGAAATCCCATCTACTTCGCCGCCATAAAAACGTCTTGCACGTCTTTGTTGCTCTGTTTCAGTTGGTGGTACAGGTTCTGAAAAAATTCTGAAATCCCGGTTACTGACCACACCATCAACTCCGGTAATATTACCTATCATATCATTGTTCAAGATTCCCACGATATCCCAGCCTTTCTCCTTTGCATAAGCCGCCAAGCCTTTGCCCCCATACAAGCCTTGTTCCTCTCCAGATAATCCAACATAAATAATACTGCTTTCAAATTTGTATTTTGAAAGGACGCGAGCGGATTCTAGGGTACCTGCCATACCACTTGCATTATCGTTTGCACCGGGAGATTCTGATGTAAAATTATTGGGGTCGCTCACCCTGGAATCGATATCACCGCTCATGATGATAAAACGGTTTGGGTACTTGTTGCCACGTTGGATTGCAACTACGTTCACGACCCAAACATCTTTGGTGATGCGCTGTCCATCTCCTTTTTTAACCAGGTCTTTTTGATAAAAAACCTCAAGGCAATTATCGCAGTTAGATGATGTTTTATCAAATTCAGATTTTATCCACCTTCGGGCCGCTCCAATACCCTTGGTTTGGGAAATGGTATCGCTTAATGTATGCCTAGTGCCAAAATTTACAAGTGTGGTTACATCTTTTTCAATGCGCTCTGCCGATACATCATTTATAATATCATAGATTCTTATATCGGTTTGAGCGAAAAGTGACGATGTAAAAACAAAAAGTGAGGCTAGGAGTATGGATTTCATTTTTAAGTGAATTACGTAAGTGTTGAATTGGAATGCAATTTATCGTAAAAAGGTTACTTTGGCAATTTTACCATTTTCTACCTCGTAAATTGCAACAGCGCTGAAGTTGGAGCCGTTTGCAGTAATATATTCTTCATCTATCACCTTGTTGCCAATTACTATTCTGTTTTTGATTTGGCAGTTGAGGTCTGGGGTATTTTCAAAATAAGAATGGTAGCTTTCTTTCATCTTATTTTGCCCTTCCATGAACAAAGTATTTGGATATTCATAGAGTTTTACATTCTCCGAATAGGTATCCATGAAGGCTTGGATGTCTCTGGCATTGTAAGCATCGATTTGTTTTTGAACAATGTTTGCAGGGGATTCTTCGGCTACAAAAGCCAAACGGTTTCCTGCTGGATTTACGGCAATACGACTGATGTTATTGATTTCATCCTGTTTAAAAGTGATAACGGGTTGCCAATTAATGTCCAGGCTTGTATCATATTTTAGAACCGACTTTTCTGCCCCTGCCAAAATAATAGTACTGTTCAACCAGCACATATCCTCGGCATTTTTGTAGGTATTCGTTATTTTTTTTGTGGCTCCAGAAACTGGATTTAAGGATTTTATCTCCCAAACTTCTTTTTCTTTACTGATATAGCTTATCAAATCCGAATCGGGAATTTTCCAAAGACTACGACCTACATTCTTTTGAAAGGTCTGGTTTGTGCCATCTTTTAGGTTGTTTACCACCAAATCCATACGGCCTTCGACCAAAATGGTTGAAACTAAAATATGGTCATTGTACCATACGTGATACCCTACTTTTAAATCCTTTAAAATTTCTTTGGAGTCTCCTGTTTGGATATCGTATTCGTACAACCGTTGCAGTCCATCCAAATCTAACCGAATGGCAGAAATAGCTTTCTTGTTTGGAACTTTTAACGGGGAATATTCACTACCATCAGGTGTGTTGGTAATCCAAGACGTGGTGCTGCCCGCTTCGATATTGAATCTCAGAATATCGGTTTGATTATTTCTGGTTGCCGAATAGACTACGGTATTATCGTTCAAAAATGATGGTTGATTATCGTAACCATCATTATTGGAAATATTTTTTGGATTGGATAAAACGGGTTCACCTCCTTTTATCTCTAAATCAAAAAGGTAAACGTCCGTGTTTGTCTGTCCCTGTATAGCACAGCTCATAAATAAAAACAGTGTGAGTACAGAAAATAACTGCTTCATTCAATTAATCTATTAAGTAAGTTCCTAACTCTTTTTGTGTTTTCCACATGGTACTTTGCCTGGGTTTTCTTAAGTCCCACTTTTATGGTTACAGAAGATTGAGGCAGCTCTTGGAACATAAATTCATCTGTCCAATCATCTCCAATGGCCATAATAAAATCATAATCATCTTCCCCTAACATGCGTACTGAGGCCCTTCCTTTGTTCACGTTGCTACTCTTGACCTCCATTACTTTATTACCGTTCAAAACACTAATATCGTCATTGCCAATGAGACTGGTCAGTACCGTATTTAGCTCTGTTGCTCGTTTAGTGCCAAAATCAGGATCGGTATTTCTATAATGCCATGCTAAGGAATAATTCTTTTCTTCAATGAAAGAACCTGGGGTTCTATCTACAAAAGATTCAAGGACCGGTTTTATTTTCTCCATCCATTCTCCCTTTACTTTTTCTAGAAGTTTAAATTCTTCGCCATTTCTTGAAATCCAGACGCCATGTTCAACGATCATATTGTATTTTTTAGAGAGGAACCATTTGGAGAACGTTTGCTTGTCCCTACCACTAATAAGAAATAAGGTTGTATTCTCTTGGTTGTGCAACTTATCCAGTAGGGTGTAAAGTTCATCATCTGGGGAAGCTTTTTGTGGGTCTTTATGAAAACCCACAAGTGTACCGTCATAATCTAGAAATAAGAGTCTTTTTTTTGCGTTGTTGTAATCCTTTTGGATTTGACTTAGAATATTATCCGACATTTTTTGGGATACAAAAGTTTCGTTCTCTTCACTCTTGGCGTTTAAAGCGCTCATAAACTCATTGGCCCAGACCTCTACATTGTATCGTTCCAGTCGTTTTTGTAAAAATGTGTTACGTGATATTTGCTCTTCTTTGGGCATTTTTAGCGCGGTGACCAAGGTATCTGCTTGTTGTTCAAAGTTATTCGGATTAATAAGTAATGCTTCATTCATTTCATTCGCAGAACCCGCCATTTCACTTAAGATCAAAACACCGGTTTTATCCGTACGTGTAGCAATATATTCTTTGGCGACCAAATTCATGCCATCACGAAGAGGCGTTAACCATGCGATATCGCTTGAGGCATATAGGTCAATAAGGTTTTCAAAAGGCAAGGAACGATAGAAATACCAGATTGGGGTCCAATTAACGGTTGATAGTTCCCCATTGATTCTACCTACCAATTCATCAATTTCCCTTTTTAATAATTGGTATTGCGGTACATTGGATCTGGAAGGAACGGCTAGAATGATAAGGCGTACTTTTTCCTTATATTCAGGATACTTGGTCAGAAAATATTCAAAAGCGTTTATGCGTTTTGCAATACCCTTACTGTAATCCAAACGATCTATGGATAAGATGAGTTTGGTACCAGGAGCAGATTCTTTATGGCTGTTCAATTTTTTCTGTAGGTCTGAATCAAACCCATTGGAATCATGTTTTTTAGCGGCGTTTGCAAATTTTTTATAGTCTATTCCCATAGGGAAAGAGTCCACCTTTATGACCCTGTTCTCCAAATACACATCATTGAAACTAACATCTAAGCCTAGTAATCTTCGTACAGAACTTAAAAAATGCCGCTCATAATCGTACGTATGGAAACCGATAAGGTCAGAGCCCAATAATCCCTCCAGCACTTCTTCTCGCCAAGGCAGTGTCCTGAAAATTTCATAAGATGGAAAAGGAATGTGCAAAAAGAAACCAATCGAAGTATTTGGGCGTTTTTCGCGAACCATTTGGGGAACCAACATCAATTGATAATCATGTACCCAAATAGTATCATCTTCATTTGATTTTTCTATAATGGCATCTGCAAATTTTTGGTTAACCGATTTGTAGGTATTCCAAAACTCCAATTCAAACTCGGTATATTCCGAAAAATAGTGGAACAATGGCCAGACCGTTCTATTGCTAAATCCAAAATAGAAGCCTTCAATTTCATTTTCCGTGAGTTTAACTTTGGCGCAACTATGCTTCTCCAAGGCTTTATCTATTTCATTTTCAAGGGCAACGGGAGTTTCCTCGTCCGTAAGGCCAGACCAACCGATCCACAGGCTTTCTCCGCCACTATGAACGGATTTCATACCAGTGGCCAAACCACCAACACTGGGCGTCGCATTTATACTTCCGTTGCTAATTTGTAATTGAACTGGTAAGCGATTTGAGATTATGATAGTTTTGCCCATAAAATGAATGCGTTTGCCGTATTTTACTATTTAATTTCTTTAAATTTCGACAAATTGAACCGTAAAAACAATTTGACAAGACTTCTTTTAGAAGATATTTAGCCTATGGATAATTTAAACTATGGAATTATAGGAAATTGTAGGAGTGCGGCCCTAATTTCGAAAGATGGGTCTTTGGACTGGTGCTGTCTGCCCCAATTTGATTCAACTTCCGTATTTGCAAAGCTTTTGGACAATGAAAAGGGAGGAAGTTTCGAAATTAAAACGGATAGCGATTACGAAATACAACAAGAATACCACAGAAACACGGCCATTTTAGTGACTAGGTACTCCGACGGCGACAATACCTTTGAAGTGCATGATTTTATGCCGAGGTATTACAAGCTTACAGGCAAATACAATGCCCCGCCAGAGATTGTACGTTATTTGAAATATATATCTGGCTCACCAAAACTTAGAGTACTCTATAATCCTAAGCTAGAATATGCCCAGGGGCAGACCACCAATCACGCTAAAACTGATTTCATTGTCAGCCTGACCAGTAAGAAAAAGTTCGATACCCTGTTTTTATATACTTCTTTTGATAAGAATGCGGTATTGGATGGAAAGGAAATAGCATTAAAGGAAGATGGGTACTTTCTGATATGTTACAACGAAAAGATTTTAAGGCCAACTACGGAGAAAATGTCGTTGGAGTTGGAACGCACCAAAACTTATTGGTTGGATTGGGCTGATAGAACCCCAACCTATAAGCAGTTCAATAAAGAAATCATAAGAAGTGCGATTACCCTTAAAATGCTGACCTATGATAAAACAGGTGCTGTTTTGGCAGCAGCTACTACATCTTTACCAGAAACTATAGGCGAAGTTCGCAATTGGGACTATCGTTTTTGCTGGATACGTGATGCCTCTATGGTAATTAAAGTAGTCTCTGAGCTTGGACATAGAAACTCCGCTAAAAGGTATTTGCAGTTTATTATTGATTTGATGCCGGACAAAGACGAAAAGCTTCAGATTATGTATGGCATTAATAAAGAGAAAAAGCTTACTGAACATACCTTGGACCATTTGGATGGGTACAAAGGTTCCAAACCTGTTCGCATTGGTAATGCGGCTTACATGCAAAAGCAAAATGATATCTATGGCATTCTAATGGATGTGATTTACGAGCAATTGGTGAAGTTTAGCAATGACATAGAAAATGGGGAAGAGTTGTGGAGCATTACCAAAGGAATTGTTTGGATTGTAAGCAAACACTGGAGAGAACCCGACAAAGGCATCTGGGAGTTTAGGGAAGAGGACAGGCACTTTACATTCTCCAAAGTACTGTGCTGGGTGGCAATAGATAGGGCGATAAAAGTGGCCAGGATTTTTGGAAAAGAGCGAAAAATTGAAAAATGGACTGCTTTGGAACAAGAAATGAAAGCGGATATTCATGAAAATGCATGGAACAATGAGGTCAATGCATTTGTACAATCCTACGGTTCCAATCATTTAGATGCTTCTGTGCTGTTGATGGAATCTTATGGTTTTATACATGCCAAAGACCCAAAATTTGTGAGCACGGTCAAAGCAATTGAAACAGATTTAAGCAATGATGGATTGCTCTATCGGTATAAAAATGAAGATGATTTTGGATTGCCCTCATCGTCGTTTACCATTTGCACCTTTTGGTTCATCAACAGCCTGTTCAAAATAGGAGAGGAGGAGAAAGCCTTGGAACATTTTGAACGATTATTGGGGTATAGTAATCATTTGGGTCTCTTTAGTGAAGATATCGATTTTAAGACAAAGCGTTTGTTGGGTAATTTTCCACAGGCGTATTCACATTTGGCGCTAATAGAATGTGCTATCAACTTTTCGCGTAAGAAAAATGAGGAAAAAATATTGGAATCTATCGGTTGATCTTAACAGCTAGTAACTCCATGGCACTTACTTTGATTTTTTTTAGTAGCAAGTTTAGATGGTCTAAGGTCGTGAACGGGTTCATCAAAGTTGTCCTTAGATAGTGTATCCCATTAAGTTTGGTCTGCACTAAATAGAATTCACCATCTTCCAATAGTTCTTTGCGGATAGACTGATTCAAATGGTTTAATTCTTCAGGGGAAAGTTTATCGTCTACATATCTAAAACATAAGATATTGGACATAGGGTTGGTCGCGATTTCAAAATTGGTTTCCTTTAAAATCATTTCCGAAAATTCCTGTGCCAAATCATATTGACGGGTCACATAGGTATCAAATGCTTGTTCCCCGTACATTTTCAACAGAATGAACCAGTGCATGCACATCATGTTTTTGGTGCATTCAAAGGTTCTTCGTCCACTGTTGTACCATTCGTCTTCTTCGGTATCGTTTAACAGGTAATCGGCTTTTTGACTAAAGGTATGATTGGAATGTGTTCTATTCTTAAACAGTAGGGCCGTAGTTATTGTCGGCATCATCATCATCTTATGACCATCAATGACCATGGAATCTGCGTTCTCTACACCCTTAAGGAGATACTTGTATTTTTTGGAAAATATGGCTGCTCCGCCATGGGCGCCGTCCACATGAAACCAGAGATTATATTTCTGGGCAAATTCTTGAATGGCCTCCAAATTGTCATAAGCACCTGTTGCGGTCGAAGGAGCACTGCCCACGATAGCGAATATTGTTATACCTTTTGAAATACTTTCTTGGTAATAGGCTTCCAATTGATCGGTATCCATGGCAAAGTTTTTAGCAGCGGGAACTTTTATAATGCCTTTTTCACCCAATCCCATAATTTTTGCAGCCCTATCCACACAATAATGGGCTTCTTCGCAAACTAGGATTCCCAATGGTTGGGTGTGCCCTTCGTTCCAAACATCATGTGCTACCTTGGCTTTTCTTGCAGCAAGTAAAGCAGTGAGGTTGGCCAAAGTTCCGCCTGAAGTCAAAAAACCCCCTGATTTTGAATCGTACCCAATTGTTTTACATAATTTTTCTGTTACTATACGTTCAATCGCATTTGGTGACATTCCCATTTCGTACACTGCCATGCCATTGTTCAAAAGATTACCGAGCATACCTGTTAATACGGTTATTGGTGCCGTTACACCAACTTGATGGCCAACATATTTTGGGTGATGCGTATGCGTAGTCCTTTTTAGGATTTGATTGAAAAAGTCGTTTTCATCTCCATTCTCCATAAACTCTTTCCAGAAATCGAGTTCGTCTTCAGGTTCGTTCCAGTTTATGGTTTTTTGGTTAATACCAGAAGTTGTATCGTCAAGATGTGATTTGATTTCATTTAAAAGGGCTATTCCTTTCTCTAGAAAATCTTCCGGATCGTATATTTTTTTAAACAGTGATGGTTTCATTATTTAAATGTAGTTTCTATAAAGGTTGTAACCAAAAAAACCTTCCGGTAGATCCGGAAGGTTTTTTAACAATAGGGTTAGGGTTTTTAATTCAAACTATTCGAACTATTGATTACCCTCTCTGCAGCGTCCAAAACTTTTTGATGACTAGAAGATGCAAACTGAAGCCCCATACGTTCTACAATCGACTTCATAGCGACATACTTTTTTGAGCTGTCGATTAGCTCCCTAAAATTTCTACTTTCTCTAATATAAGTATCGATGGTGTTGTAGTAAATAATGAAAGGAGAGGGTCTACTAATATTTAGTTCCGCTTTAACTCTTTCTTTGTCGTTGGCCAATTCTTTGAATGCGCTATAGTGTTTTATTAGATCTTGAAGATCTTTATCAAAAGCATCCATATCCAACTGTGCATACTCATCATAGCTTATGTTGTATAGAGGCGCACTGTGGGATTTAATGCTATTGATAATCATTCCTTTGTTGTAAAGTAGCAATTGATCATTAGCTTTATATTCCTCCATTGCTTGAAAAGAGAGTTTCTTATCGATTTCCTGAACGGCCAATCCTAATTTGGAACTTGCCTCAATAAAGTCTTTAATCGGCTTTCTGACCTTAAAGTACAGTTCGGGAGATTTAGCAAAATCATCATCCTTATAGGACTGGAGTTTATAGTAATCTGATAATTGCTGTAATGCTGGTCGTAGTTCTTTATAAGCGGTAACAAGTTGAGGACCTAACGCGTCCAACTCTTTTATTTCTGGTTTTTGTTGTAAAACTTCTTCTAATCTAGTAATCGCACTATTTTCAGGAACCGGTGGTATAAAATAGGTCTCTTGATCTTTTAATGGATTTCCCGTTTTATCATTTATGATGTTATACAATGAATTGTATGAACGTTCAACCCTTGGGCTTACGTTATTCCATACGGCAACATAGACGTTATATTTATTGATATAGGTTTGTTTTTCGTCTATAATATTTTCAACTGTAGTTTCTTTACTGTCCGTATTGGTAGTTTGCTTTTTTTTGGAATTCTCTCCGCAAGAATAAGTGGTAAGCATTACTATACTTAGGATACATATAGCTTTTATAATTTTCATTCGTAAGAAGTGTTAGATTTTTCTCAAAGATAATCGGGTGAATAATACAGGAAACCCCTGTTTTCCGTTAAATAAAAAAACCGCTCTAAATTTTAGAGCGGTTTTCAAAATCAGCTTTGTCTCAAGCATTATTTGAATTAGTCAAAGGTATACCCATTATCCGCAGCAACTTTATCTGCTATTTGTGTACGCAATGCTACGACATTGGGTTGATTTGTATATTTCGTAAATCGCTTTAGTCCCATAAGCATCATACGCTGTTCATCACCTTCTGAAAAAGAAACAATCGCTTCCTTACCTTTTTGGGAAACAATGTCCACAGCTCTATATAGATACAGTTTGGACATTGCAATTTGAGCCTCTTGAGATTTTTCGCCAAAACGTTTAGCATTCTTCTCGGTACGTAAGATAGTGGATTCTGCCAAATAAACCTGAATCAAAATATCTGATGCTGACATTAACAATTGTTGATGCTCTTCTAATTGTGGGCCAAACTTTTGTACGGCACTACCGGCTACCATTAAAAATACTTTTTTTAATCGTACGATTAAATCTTTTTCTTCTGCGAAGAGTTCTGAGAAATCTGGAGTGTCAAACGATGGGATTCCCATTAATTCTTCTCCAACTGCAGTGGCAGGACCAAGCAGGTCGACATGACCTTTCATCGCTTTTTTGACCAACATGCCAACGGCCAACATTCTGTTTATTTCGTTCGTTCCTTCATAAATTCTGGAAATACGGGCATCTCTCCACGCAGATTCCATCGGTGTATCGGCACTAAAGCCCATTCCTCCAAATATCTGAATACCTTCATCTGTTGTGTGCTGTACATGTTCTGAAACGGCCACTTTTAAAATAGAGCATTCGATAGCATATTCCTCAACACCTTTCAACTCCGCTTCTTGGTGAGAATTGCCTTCGGATTCACGAATAGCGATTCTGTCCTCAATATTTTTTGCTGCACGGTAACATGCTGCCTCATCCGCATAGGCATTGGTAGCCATATCAGCAATTTTTGCTTTAATGGCACCAAAATTTATAATAGGGGTTTTAAATTGAATGCGCTCATTCGCATATTTTGTAGCTTCATTGATTACTCTACGTTGCGCTTCCAAACATGCTGCTGCTAATTTGATACGCCCCACATTTAAAGCGTTCATAGCTATTTTGAATCCGTTCCCTCTTTCAGATAGCATATTTTCAACAGAAACTTTGGTGTCGTTAAAAAATACCTGTCGGGTAGAGGAGGAGTGTATTCCCAATTTTTTTTCTTCATCGCCAAGGGTGATACCATTACTTGGGTCGTTTTCTACAATGAATCCCGTGATATTTTTATCGTCTTCGATTCTTGCAAAAACAATAAATACATTACAGAAGCCTGCATTGGAGATCCACATTTTCTGTCCAGTAATAGTGTAATGCTTTCCATCTTCGGATAGAACGGCCTTAGTCTTGCCCGAGTTCGCATCGGAACCAGCACCAGGTTCAGTAAGGCAATAGGCTCCAAACCATTCTCCAGAAGCTAATTTTGGTACATATTTTTGTTTTTGCTCTTCGGTTCCATAAAGGGTAATGGGCATAGTTCCTATTCCGGTATGTGCTCCAAATGCAGTACTGAACGAACCGGTTGCTCCAGAGATATAATCACAAACCAACATAGTGGATACAAATCCCATTCCCATACCACCATACGATTCCGGAACAGCAACACTCAAAAGACCAAGTTCTCCAGCTTTGCGCATGGTTTCTTCGGTGTAGGCATAGTCCTTTTTCTCAAATCGCTCCCAGTGCGCCCATAGTTCTCTGTCTACAAACTCCTTGGTACTTTCACGCATCATTTTCTGTTCCTCGTCCAAGTCCTCAAGAGTGAAAATATCTTCACAGTCGGTCTCTTTTACCAAAAATTGGCCACCTCTTAGGATTTCTTTGTTTAGGGTCTCAGTACTCATTATAATAGTATTAAGTGTTTAACAATATGTATTGAGCGTTCATTGAAATCTGACTACTCAATACTAAAATCTCATTTCTTGTTAATTCAAAAATTCATAAATCCCCGCGGCACCTTGCCCGGTTCCAACGCACATGGTTACCATTCCATATTTTCCTTTCATATCGCGTTTGCGCATTTCATCGAACAACTGAACGGATAGCTTTGCACCTGTACATCCTAGCGGGTGCCCCAATGCGATTGCTCCACCGTTCACATTAACGATTTCCTGGTTTAAATCCAGTTCACGCATTACGGCCAATGATTGCGAGGCAAAAGCTTCGTTCAACTCTATAAGCTCAATATCATCTTGTTTCATTCCAGCTTGCTTTAATGCTTTTGGAATGGCCTTTACGGGACCAATCCCCATAATGCGGGGCTCTACACCGGCGGCGGCATAATTTACAAGACGGGCAATAGGCTCAAGGTTCAGTTCTTTTACCATTTCTTCGCTCATTACCATTACAAAAGCTGCACCATCGCTCATTTGGGAAGAATTACCTGCTGTTACGCTCCCGCCTGCCGCGAAAACAGGACGTAGTTTATTCAATGTAGGAATGTTGGTTCCCTTTCTTGGACCTTCATCCTTATTTACGGTATAGGTTTTGGTTTCTTTTTTTCCAGCTTCATTTACAAAAGTATGCTCCACGTCTATGGGCACTATTTGTTCTTGAAATCGGTTTTCCTCTTGTGCTTTTAAAGCTTTCATGTGAGAGCTGTATGCAAAAACATCTTGATCTTCCCTAGAAATTTTAAATTGTTGAGCCACAGCTTCCGCAGTGAGGCCCATTCCCCAGTAATAATCCTCATTTCCTTCTTTGGCAGTGGCATAATCTGGAGTAGGTTTGTATCCACCCATAGGGATGTAACTCATACTTTCCGAACCACCAGCAATGATACAATCCGCCATCCCAGATTGAATTTTTGCAGTAGCAATTCCTATAGTTTCCAATCCTGATGCGCAATAGCGGTTCACAGTAACGCCCGGTACATCGTCAATATTTAATCCCATTAACGAAATTAATCGCGCCATGTTCAAACCTTGTTCCGCTTCTGGCATGGCATTACCTACAATGACATCATCAATTCTTTTTTTATCCAGTCCCGGTAATTCTTTCATCATATGTTCAATGGTCTCTGCCGCAAGTTCATCTGGTCTTTTAAATCGGAACAACCCTTTAGGCGCTTTACCAACTGCTGTTCTATATGCTTTAACTATATATGCTGTTTTCATGTATTCTAGATGTTAGAATTTAAGAAGTTAGATTTTAGATTCTTGATATTTGAATTTTTTGATAAGCGAATGATTGATTTTTTGAATCTCAGTTAGATTTTCTAGAATTGGTGATATTTTATCTTCGCTTATCAAACATAACATTTGAGATAGTAAAAGTTGAGTAGAAAGTTCGTTGATGGAACCATTGGCGATTCCAAGAAAATTTCTGAACTCACCGTTTGTATTTCTTCCAGCACCCTCTGCGATATTTGAAGGAATGGATACCGCACTTCTTCTGATTTGACTTTTAAGTCCGAATTTTTCGTCTTTTGAAAACGACGTGGTCAGCTTATATATTTCTTCTACCAAGCCCATTGCTTTTTTCCAGATAATCAAGTCTTGAAAATTATGCATAATCTAATATCTCAAATCTAATATCTTAATTCTATTCGCAATTAATTGCGAAGTGGTTTACCTGTTTTCAACATATGTTGTATGCGTTCCAATGTTTTTCGTTCGCTGCACAGTGATAAAAAGGCTTCACGTTCCAAATCCAAAAGATATTGCTCAGATACATAGCTAGCTTCTGATAAGTCACCACCAGCCATTACATAAGCCAATTTATCGGCAATCTTTTTATCGTGTTCAGAGATGTAATGTCCCGCTTCCATGGAGTCTGTTCCTACCAAGAACATACCCAAGGCTTGCTTACCAAGTACTTTTACGTCTTTTCGTTTTGCAGGCCTCGTATAACCAGCTTCTGCCATTAGTTTTGCATGTGCTTTTGCAGTAGCGATTTGCCTGTCTTTGTTTACAACTATTACGTCCTTGCCTTTCTGTAAAATGCCCAGATCAAAAGCTTCATAGGCCGAAGTGGATACTTTTGCCATTCCAATAGTCAAGAAATGTTCTTGAAGTACATTGAGCTCTACATCGTTTTTTCGGAATGTGTCGGATGCCCGTAACGCCATTTCTTTGGATCCTCCGCCACCGGGAATGACACCTACGCCAAATTCTACCAATCCTATATACGTTTCCGCAGCTGCAACGACCTTATCGGCATGCATGGAAAGCTCACAACCACCGCCCAGACACATACCATGTGGAGCTGAAATTGTAGGGATTGAAGAATAGCGCATGCGCATCATTGAATCCTGGAACATCTTAATGGCCATATTCAATTCATCATATTCTTGCTCAACGGCCATCATGAAAATCATACCAATATTGGCGCCTACCGAGAAATTTGCGGCTTGGTTACCAACAACCAGCCCCTGAAAATCCTTTTCAGCGATATCGATAGCTTTGTTCAATCCTGAAAGAACGTCTCCACCAATGGTATTCATTTTGGATTGGAACTCTACATTTAAAATGCCGTCTCCTAAATCTTCAACGACTACGCCACTATTTTTGAATACTTCGTTTGATTTTCTAATGTTATCGAGAATGATAAATGCATCTTGACCTGGAATTTTTTCCATTGTCTTTTTGGGGATGTCGTAAAAATGGGTGGCCCCATCCTTGACGGAATAAAAGGATGCTTTTCCAGCTTCCTTCATTTCCATTACCCAGGAAGCAATTTCTAAACCTTCAGCTTTTGCAAACTCGATACCTTTTTCCAGACCAACGGCATCCCAAATTTGAAAGGGTCCGTGTTCCCAACCAAATCCGGCCTTCATGGCATCATCAATTTTATAAAGCTCATCGGAGATTTCTGGAATTCTGTGGGAAACGTATGCAAAAAGGGCACCGAAACTTTTTCTGTAAAATTCTCCTGCTTTATCTTTTCCGGAAGTTAAAACGGAAAATCGGTCAACAACTTTATCAATGGTCTTTGTGAGTTCCAGTGTAGCGAATTTTGCACTCTTTTTGGAACGGTATTCCATGGTATCCAAATCCAAGGTTAGGATTTCGCTCTTGCCCTTATCGTCTTTTACTTTTTTGTAAAAACCTTGTCCCGATTTGCTTCCGAGCCATTTGTTTTCCATCATGGTATTGATGAAATCCGGCAGTTTGAACAATTCCAATCTCTCATCGTCCTTACAGTTCTCATAGATTCCATTGGCAACGTGCACCAAAGTATCCAATCCAACCACATCTACGGTCCTAAAGGTTGCAGATTTTGGTCTGCCAATTACTGGGCCGGTAAGTTTGTCCACCTCTTCAACGGTCATGCCCAAATCCTTGACCGCGTGAAATAAACTTTGAATGCTGAAAATTCCAATTCTATTACCAATAAAGGCGGGAGTATCTTTAGCGACTACGGAAGTCTTTCCAAGATATTGTTCTCCATAACCGTTTAAAAAGTCCAATACTTCTGGGGAAGTCTCAGGACCTGGAATGATTTCAAAAAGTTTTAGGTAACGGGCGGGATTGAAGAAATGTGTACCGCAAAAGTGCTCTTTAAAGTCATCACTTCTTCCATCGCTCATGAATTTAATTGGAATTCCAGATGTATTGGATGTAATCAACGTACCTTCTTTCCGGTATTTTTCCAGATTTTCGAATACTTGTTTTTTAATATCCAATCGCTCTACGACGACTTCGATAATCCAATCAACTTCACCAACTTTTGAAATATCGTCCTCAAGATTACCTGTGGCTATTCTATTGGCAAATTTTGCATGATAAATAGGGGACGGTTTGGATTTTAGGGCGGTTGTCAAAGAATCATTGACCAATCTATTGCGTACTGCCTTGTCGTTCAAAGTTAAGCCTTTCGCCTTTTCTTTATCGTTGAGTTCTCGGGGAACTATATCCAATAATAAAACCTCGACCCCAATATTTGCAAAGTGGCAAGCGATACCGCTTCCCATAATACCAGAACCTATCACGGCAACTTTATTGATATGCCTTTTCATTTAAGAATTAGAATTAAGTTGTTGTTTTTATGTATATTTTTTTATCTGAAATGAGTTTGTTTATGACTTCTGTGGTTCTAAAAAAACTCAACAAATCTTCCTCTGAAACGTGTTCTTTCACTACATCGTTGAAACGTAGGACCACATCTTTGGAATCTCTTCTTTTTTCCAAGCCCAAAGCTGTTAAATGAATGAGAACGCCTCTTCCATCCTTGGGGTTTGGTTTACGCTGGATATATCCTTTTTCTTCAATACTCTTTAATATTCTGGACAAGCTTGTTGCTTCCATTCCCATTTTTGGTCCCAATGCTGTACTTGGAGTACCTTTTTTTGGATCTATACTTAATAAAGTAAAACCAATTGCCATGGTAAGCCCATAATTTTTTGCCTCTTCATTGTACATTTTGATTACGGCTTGCCAAGTGGCTCTTAAGGCATAATCAATAGTCAATTCTTTCATAGAACATGTTTGGTGTTTTCAAATATAAGAAAATTTATTATGCATGCATAATAAATTCGATTAAATAAATCCTAATAAAACAAATAAAGCCCTGTGTTTGACAGAGCTTTACTTTTATAATAGTTTCTTTAATCGGATGCTAATGCCCATAAATACTATTGTATAAATCTTTATACTTCTCTTTGATGATTTTCCTTCGTAGTTTCATGGTAGGCGTCATATGCCCGTCATCGATGCTCCAAGCATCTGGGGTCAGTCTAAATTGTTTTACTTTTTCCCATTTGGCAAATTCTTCATTAGCTAAATCCACCTCTTCCTGTATTCTTGAAATGACTTTTTCATTCAAGATAATATCCGAGTTTTCGCCTAGCGTAATATTATGACGTTTTGCCCATTCGTATAAAAATTCAAAGTTTGGCTGAATTAAAGCTGCAGGCATTTTCTCACCTTCACCAACAACCATAATTTGTTCAATAAAACGTGACTGCTTAAAACGATTTTCCAACAGTTGTGGTGCCACATATTTACCGCCAGAAGTTTTAAACATCTCTTTCTTACGATCGGTAATCTTTAAAAATCCTTGGGCATCAAGCTCGCCGATATCACCTGTATGAAAATATCCATCTTTTAACACTTCGGCAGTTTTTTCTGGGTCTTTGTAATACCCCATCATTACTTGTGGACCCTTAATACAGATTTCGCCATCGTCAGCAATCTTTACCTCAGTTCGGTCTATTGGGATTCCTACGGTACCAATTTTAAAGCCGTTTTTCCGCATATCATTTACTGAAATTACGGGAGAAGTTTCGGTCAGGCCGTATCCTTCCATTACGCCCATCTCGGCAGCATTGAAAATACGGGCTAATCTGGGCTGCAGTGCAGCACTACCAGAAGCTATTAATGCAAGATTCCCGCCTAGGCCTTCTTTCCATTTACTAAAGATTAATTTTCTGGCCAATGACAGTTTTTTTTCATACCACCAACCATTCTGTCCATAAGGTTCATATTGCAATCCAACCTCTACGGCCCAAAAGAAAATATTCTTTTTTATACCGCTTAACGCTGCACCTTTCGCAATAATCTTATCATATACTTTTTCCAGTAGCCTTGGTACGGCCGTCATTACATGTGGTTCAGCTTCCTTAAGATTATCGCTTATAGTCTCCAAAGACTCTGCATAATATATGGTAACTCCTCTAAATTGATACAAATAAATCAGCATACGTTCATACACATGGCAAAGGGGGAGAAAACTCAATGATCGGGTCTCGCCATCTACGATTGGAAATCGTTTTGAACTTTCTATAGCGTTGCTAACAAGATTGTCATGGGACAACATAACCCCTTTTGGGCGTCCTGTAGTTCCTGATGTATATATTAAGGTTGCCAAATCGTTGGGCGTAACCTTTTCCTTTAATTGTTCTACTTCGTCCTGGTTAGAATTATCCGTACCAAGTTCCAAGACTTCTTTCCAGTTTTTACAATTGGACAACTCATCAAAGCAAAAAACATCTTTTAGCTTTTTTATTTTTGGACTTACTTCCAAAACCTTTTCCAAAACCTCATTACAAGACACAAAACAGTATTTTGCTTCGGAGTGATTCAATACATACTCATAATCCGAAGATGATATCGTGGGGTAAATTGGCACGTTTTGCGCCCCGATCTGAAGAATTCCGATATCCATGATATTCCATTCAGTTCTATTGTTCATTGAAATGACCGCAATCTTATCATTCGGCTTTACGCCCATTCTCAAAAGTGCACGGCTTATAGCATTAGCCTGATCAATATAATCTTCGGTAGAAGTTGCCACCCATTTGCCATCATATTTTGTGACCAACGATTTTTCAAGAGGAAATTTTTCCAATTGATAGTACGGAAAATCGAAAAGTCTAGTAACTGTTTGCATAGTAAGTTTCTGTAAAGTAATTGCAAAATAGGGAAAGGAAGCCGGATTATAAAATGAGTTATTCAAAAACCCTCCTAAATAATTACCAATCTTATAAGAAATTTGATTTCATTGCTCTTCGAGACACCTTAAATCCCAGCACTTTATAACGATTCAATATAATCCGATAGACGTTATTTTTTGGCACTTGTTGCAATAGTACCACTTTGTGTCTCAATCCATTTTCTTGGATTTAAAAGTACTTTTTAAGCAAAAATTAGCATTTCTTAAATATGATACTGACAATTGTCATCTTTATTATCGAGTCTAGCTACTAATTTCGAACTCTGTAATTAGTAAGTATTGTACAAAATAGTAATTGGATAAAAAATGGAAGTAAAACAATTTAAAGAAGGCATTTGGACGGAAAAAATTAATGTTAGGGATTTTGTGATCAATAACGTAGTCCCTTATCATGGTACACATCATTTTTTGACCGGGCCAAGTTTGAAAACCCAGCAACTATGGGATATTTGTAAAGAAGCTACAAAGGAAGAACGACAAAATAATGGTGTTCGTTCCTTGGATACCGATACAATTTCAACGGTCAGTGCTTTTAACGCAGGATATATTGATCGAGAGAACGAGGTTATTGTTGGATTACAAACAGATGAACTTCTAAAACGTACAATGAAGCCTTTTGGAGGTTTCAAAGTAGTGCAGAAAGCACTTTCCGAACATGGAGTACAGCCCAATGAGAATTTAACGGCTTTGTTCAGCAAATATGTTAAAACACATAACGACGGTGTTTTTGATGCGTACACATCAGAAATTAAAAAATACCGTTCCCTTGGTTTTTTAACCGGACTTCCAGACAATTATGCAAGGGGAAGAGTTATTGGTGACTATCGTAGAATCGCACTCTATGGTATAGACTTTTTGATTGCTTCCAAAATGCAGGATTTGGAAAACATAGAAGGTCCTATGAGCGATGCAGTAATTCGCTTGCGCGAAGAAGTATCGGAACAGATCAAGGCGCTCAAAGAAATGATCGAACTGGGCGATAAATATGACCTAAACCTTAGACGTCCGGCTCAAAATGCCCAAGAAGCAGTGCAATGGACCTATATGGCTTATCTCGCAGCTGTAAAAGAGCAGGATGGAGCGGCAATGTCCCTAGGTAATGTTTCTACGTTTTTGGATATTTTTATCGAGAACGATTTACAAGATGGACTTATTACCGAAGAGGAAGCACAAGAATTCATAGATCAGTTCGTAATGAAGTTGCGTATGGTTCGTCATCTACGGATGGGAGCATACGATGAGATTTTTGCCGGTGATCCTACTTGGGTAACAGAAGCAATAGGAGGGATGTTTGCCGATGGCAGGACCAAAGTGACCAAAACCTCGTTCCGTTTCTTGAATACCTTATATAATCTAGGGCCATCCCCAGAACCGAATATGACGATATTATGGTCTCAAGACCTGCCACAGAACTTTAAGGATTATTGTTCCAAAGTCGCTATAGATACCTCGTCCATCCAGTTTGAGAACGATGAATTGATGCGAAACAACAGGGGGTCGGATGACTATGGAATTGCGTGTTGTGTTTCGTACCAAGAACTTGGAAAATCAATACAGTTCTTTGGTGCCCGTACCAATCTCGCCAAAACATTGTTGTTGGCAATCAACGGAGGCCGTTGCGAAATAACGGGGACCCAGATGGTAGATGGTATTGAAACGTTGGATGATACGTATTTGGATTTTGACAAAGTAATGGCCAATTATAAAGTAGCCATGAAAGAAGTTGCCCGTGTGTATAATGATTCTATGAACATTATCCATTACATGCATGATAAATACTATTATGAAAAGGCGCAAATGTCGTTGATCGATACCAATCCAAATATTGATATCGCTTATGGTATTGCAGGTTTATCCATCGTAGCGGATTCACTTTCTGCTATCAAATATGCAAAAGTAAGACCCATTAGAAATGAAGACGGATTGACTGTAGATTTTAAAATTGAAGGTGAGTTTCCTTGTTATGGTAATGACGATGACAGGGTAGACGAATTGGCGAAGAACGCGGTAGCCGATTTCAATTATGAATTGAAACAACTACCAGTTTATAAAAATGCGAATCCTACCATGTCCGTTTTGACCATAACATCAAATGTTGCTTACGGTAAGAAAACAGGTGCAACACCAGATGGCAGGGATAAGGGAGTTCCATTCGCGCCAGGTGCAAACCCAATGCACGGTCGAGATTCACAAGGTGCGATAGCTTCGTTGAATTCAGTTGCCAAAATTGATTATAACGATTCTCAAGATGGTATTTCGAACACCTTTTCAATTGTTCCAAAATCGTTAGGGGCCGATGAAGATGACAGAATTGATAACCTATCAACAATTCTGGATGGTTATTTTTCCAGAAATGCACAACACGTTAATGTTAACGTATTGGATAAGGAAACGTTGTTGGATGCCATGGAACGTCCCGAAGAGTATCCACAATTGACCATTAGGGTTTCAGGATACGCTGTCAATTTTGTAAGATTGACGCGGGAACAGCAAATGGAAGTAATAACACGTTCCTTCCACGAATCAATGTAGATCCATTAGTATTTTGTAAGCATCTGGAGAGAAGCGTAAAGATTTCTTTCCAGATGCTAATTTTTTAACCAATTTACTGCTTATCATACCAGAAGAACACACCTTACGGGTACATTCCATTGAATCGTTTGGAACACATGACGGTCCTGGAATACGGCTTGTCATATTTTTACAAGGCTGCAAATTAAAATGTGTATACTGCCATAACCCAGACACTATAGACATGTCTGGAGGAAAGGAATATCCCATTGAAGAACTTGTGGAAATGGCCTTGAAAATGAAATCCTATTTTGGAAAAAAAGGAGGGGTCACAGTTTCGGGAGGTGAACCTTTGCTCCAATCCAAGGAACTGGTCTCCTTTTTTAAAAGGCTTAAGGAAGAAGGCATCCATACAAACTTGGATACCAACGGTAGAATTCTAAATCATTTTGCAAAAGAATTGTTGGACGATTATACTGATTTGGTCATGTTGGATATTAAACACATGACAGAAGAAGGGTTTGAACGCATTACCGGTATGAAGAACAAGGAAACCACCTTCAATCTGGCAAAGCATAGGGAAGCTTCAGGAAAAAAGATGTGGCTTAGGTATGTACTCATACCCAATATTACCAACCATGCCGACCTTTTGCACCATATGGGAAAATATTTCAAAAATTACAAAACCATTGAAAAGATAGAGCTGCAACCTTACCACAAACTAGGGGTTCATAAATGGGAAGCGTTAGGATGGGAATATCAATTAAAAGATGCTAGGGAAAACACTGAGGAAGAAATACAAGAAGCCGTAGCTATACTAAAAAACTATTTTAAAGAAGTGAAAATCAATTAAAAAGGTTCTAAAAATACCGCCTAAACTTAGAAAATATTTAAAACCATAGTGTTGCCTTATTGTTTAAAAGTTATTGACAGAAATCTTAGCAGGATAAATTCTATAAGGTTGACTGTTGTTGAAAAGCTTTGGACATAACCAATTTGGCTTCCGGAAATAGCCAATCTAAATGACCTATAAAAAACTGCATAAAAAAGCTTCAGAATTTGCCACAAGAACCGAATATTTAGACCACGAACTGCAAATCATGAAGCCTCGAAGGTACCGATTGAATCTTCCGGGTAGGGATTTCAGATTTGAATGGGAAGATTTGGTACCAGCTTTAGCGGGAACCATTGGAATTATTGCCATGTATTCCTCTGTAATGATGGCTTGGGCAGATGGATTGACCCAAGCTTGGGATCACATAACATTGGGCAAAGAGTTTGCTATTGAGGTATCTCGGGTAGAGATGTTGATTCCTGCCTTGTTGTTTGTCATTCTGGCTTCTGGTTTTTTTAATCCTAGGGCAAATTTAGCAGGTAACCATGGCCCAATGATTCCATTAATTGCCAGTATTGCTTTGGCAGGGGCACACCCCTTGGCACTGGCTATTTTAATTGGAATATTTGGGCTTTTGCTCAGTATTTTCAAGGGAGGTTCCCGTTTGGTCAACCTCACCAGCAAAGGCGTCGCAGGAGGGTTGTTGATTTTCTTGGGCTTCACGGGGTCATTGAGTCAAATTAAGACGATCCAATCTTGGGGTATGGGGCTTGAATCAACAGCTATCGAAACGGGATCTTTGGGATTTCTAGGATTGGTCATTTTAGCTGTTACGGTAGTTCTGTACAGCTATCTTGCCCGAATCGATAAGCGTTGGTTGGCCATTCCTGTTTGCGCTATTGCCGCCTTAGCGGTAGCCCTTGTTGGTGGTGCCGGCTTTGATTTACAGTTTACTACCGAAATGGGATTGCCAAATCTTAATCCAGCGTATTGGTGGGGCAGTACCGAAGAGGGCTGGATGCTCGGTTTACCAAATACGCAACATTTTATTGCCTCTTTGCCGTTCGCCATTTTAGCAGTTGCCATGTGGTCCCCAGATTTTTTGGGACACCGTATTTTTCAGGAAATGAACTATCCCAAGAATTCTGAAAAAGTGTTGATGGACGTTGATGATACCATGACCATGTGTTCTTTTAGACAAATGGTAGGTACGGCCGTTGGTGGGGGTAACATTACATCATCTTGGGGTACTTATATGATTCCGGCTGCGATTGCCAAAAGACCAATTCCCGCAGGTGCTATCCTTCTTGGTTTAATTGTGATGGCCGTTGCTATTTTGGGAAGTCCTATGGATGTTGCAGTTTGGCCACCGGTTCGATGTATTGCCTTGCTCGTTGGGGTATTCCTGCCATTGATCGAAGCTGGGGTGCAAATGATAAAACGAAGTGCCTGTGCACAAGCAGCGGGCATTTGCATTTTTGCTGCAATGGTTACAAACCCCGTATTGGCGTGGGCATTGGCCATGTTTTTGGACAATAATGGGTTAATCGGCGATAAGGAAAGAGCAAAGAAACTATCCAAAATAGACAAATGGGTCATTCCATTAAGTATATTGACCATATGTGTAATGGCAGTTCTTTCCGTCGGAATGTTAAAAGGGACCTATGGTATTTTGGCGTTTCTTTGAGCGTGACTTAGATATATTTGTTCGGTTTGATTAAGATTGTTTGCTTTAACCATTAACCATTAACCATTAACCATTAACCATTAACCATTAACCATTAACCACTTAACTATGCTCCTGCACCCATTTTCTAGCATTCATAAACGCTTCCAACCATGGAGAAACTTCGTCATTTCTATCCTTTGGATAATGTGCCCAGTTCCATGGAAATGTAGAACGCTCTATATGGGGCATGGTCACTAAATGGCGTCCGGTCTTATCGCATAACATGGCCGTGTTGTAGTCACTTCCATTAGGGTTGGCAGGATAGCTTTCATACCCATACTTGGCAACAATGTCATAGTTGTCTTCAGATAAGGGGAGACTAAATTTCCCTTCTCCATGCGAAATCCATACGCCTAAGGTCGTACCCGCTAAAGAAGATAACATCACCGAATGGTTCTCCTGTATTTTTACCGACGTGAAATTACTTTCATGCTTGCCCGAATCATTATACGTCATTTTGGCTAGCTTTTCATGCTCTGGATTGATCATATCCAGCTCCAAGAACAATTGGCACCCGTTACAGATTCCAATAGATAATGTATCGGGCCTTGCAAAAAAGTTTTTTAATGCTTTATTGGCCTTTTCGTTGTATTTGAAAGCTCCGGCCCATCCTTTGGCACTGCCCAAAACATCAGAGTTTGAAAAACCGCCTACGGCCCCTATGAACTGTATCTCCTCCAATGTTTCTCTCCCCGAAATCAAATCGGTCATGTGTACATCCTTTACATCAAAACCGGCCAGATACATGGCACTGGCCATTTCTCGTTCAGAATTACTTCCTTTTTCTCGAAGAATCGCAGCTTTTGGACGGTGACTGAGCGAAGTCGAAGCCACCAATGCTGTTCCCTGAGCGGAGTCGAAGGGAATAGTACCCTTAAAATCTTTGGGGAAAACATATTTTAGCGGTTGATTTTTGTAATTATCAAATCGGTCTTTTGCCAATCCATTAGCGGTTTGCTTGTCATCCAAAAGATAGGAAGTGTTGAACCAAGCATCGCGTAAAGACGGAATATTGAGTCCTATTTCTATTCCATCATTTCTGATGTTTAACATATCCGAAGCTACAACAGTACCAATGTTTGAAAATTGAATTCCTGCATCATGAAGTACTTTTTCTATCGAGGTATCTTTGGATTGAAACACGATTCCAGCATTTTCGGAAAATAAGAGTTTAATGATATCCGCTTCTCCTAGACCGGATACATCTAAATTGGCCCCAAGCTGTGTATCGGCAAAACACATTTCCAACAAGGTGGTAATCAATCCGCCAGAAGCTACATCGTGCCCCGCTAGAATTTGACCATCTTTGATTAATTCCTGTATGGTATTAAAGACTAGCTTCAGATAACCAGAATCCAGTACCGAAGGAGCTTCATCTCCGATTTCGTTCAATATTTGACTAAAGGAAGAGCCTCCCAATTTAAAATCATCCTTGGAAATATTAATGTAGTAGATATCCCCACCGTCTTTCTGAAGAACAGGTTCGACTATTTTGGTAATGTCATTGCAATTTCCGGCAGCAGAGATAATAACGGTTCCAGGGGAAATCACATCACCGTCTTTATACTTTTGCTTCATGGACAGTGAATCCTTTCCAGTTGGCACATTGATACCGAGTTCTATAGAAAACTCAGATATTGCTTTTACTGCTTCGTACAATCTGGCATCTTCACCTTCGTTTTTGCAGGGCCACATCCAGTTTGCGGACAAGGAAACGGATTGTAGACCATCCTTCAACGGGGCCCATACCATATTTGTAAGTGCTTCGGCAATACTGTTTTTGCTTCCAGCACTTGGATTGATCAAACCTGAAATAGGGGAGTGCCCTATACTAGTGGCGACACCTTCTTTTCCTTTAAAATCCAAGGCCATCACTCCACAATTATTTAGTGGGAGTTGCAAAGGACCTACACATTGTTGTTTGGCTACGCGACCACCTACACAACGGTCCACTTTGTTGGTAAGCCAATCTTTACAGGCTACCGCTTCCAATTGTAAGACCTGCTCCAGATACTCATGAAAATGTTCCAATGTGTACGAAAGCGCTGGATAATTCCTTACTATGGTTTTATCGTCCAGTATGGTCTTTGGAGAACTTCCGAACATATCGGATAGCTCCAAATCCATTGGTTTTTCATTGGATTTTTTAGATTCAAAAGTAAATCGGTGGTCACCCGTTACTTCACCAACATTATACATTGGGGAACGTTCTCGCTTTGCTATTTTATCCAATAATTCCAAATCTTGTTCGCCAATGACCAGTCCCATCCGTTCTTGGGATTCGTTGCCGATAAGTTCTTTGGCAGATAGGGTAGGGTCACCAACGGGAAGTTTATCGGTATTTATTTTACCTCCGGTTTCTTCTACTAGCTCCGACAGGCAGTTCAAGTGTCCACCAGCACCATGATCATGGATGGAAACAATAGGGTTTTGATGACTTTCCACCATACCACGAATGGCATTCGATGCACGTTTTTGCATCTCTGGGTTGGAACGTTGAACTGCATTTAATTCAATGGCCGAACTAAACGCTCCTGTATCTGCACTTGACACGGCAGCACCACCCATTCCTATACGGTAGTTGTCGCCACCTAAAATAACAATTTTATCTCCCTGCTTTGGGGTGTCCTTCAATGCTTGCTCAACCTTTCCATATCCGATACCGCCAGCTAGCATGATTACTTTATCAAAACCTAATCGTCTTGCTTCCTCCTCGTGTTCAAAAGTGAGTACGGACCCAGCAATTAGGGGCTGTCCAAATTTATTTCCAAAATCTGAAGCCCCATTGGATGCCTTTATCAAAATGTCCATTGGAGTTTGGTAGAGCCATTCCCGCTCCTGCATTCCGTTTTCCCAAGGCCTGTTCTCCTCCAATCTGGAATAGGAAGTCATGTACACGGCAGTACCGGCTAACGGTAACGAGCCCTTACCACCAGCCAAACGATCTCTTATTTCTCCTCCCGAACCTGTGGCAGCTCCATTAAAGGGTTCCACTGTTGTCGGAAAGTTATGGGTTTCCGCTTTTAAGGATAAAACGGACTGAAATTCAGCTTCTTCATAAAAATCAGGCTTATCGGCGCTTTTGGGGGCAAACTGAACTACCTTTGGTCCTTTTATAAAGGCTACGTTATCCTTATAAGCGGAAACGATATCGTTTGGATGCTTTTCGGATGTTTTTTTGATGAGTTTGAAGAGTGATGAGGGCATTTCCTGTCCATCAATAATAAAAGTGCCGTTGAAGATTTTATGGCGGCAATGCTCGGAGTTGACTTGGCTAAAGCCGAAAACCTCGGAATCCGTTAGTTTTCTTCCCAGTTTTTTGGACAGGTTTTCTAGATACGCTACTTCATCTTTGCTAAGTGCTAAGCCTTCCTTTTCATTGTAGGCTGCTATATCATCAATCTCTAAAATCGCTTCGGGAGTAATGTCAATCGTAAAGATATCTTGGTTCAATCCGTTGTATTTCTGAAAAAGCATGGGGTCGTACTCGGTGTGTGCTTCTTCAATGGCATGAAATTCTTCAATTCTAATAATTCCAGCAATGCCCATGTTTTGGGTAATCTCCGTGGCATTGGTACTCCAAGGGGTTACCATGGCTGCTCGGGGACCAACAAAAAAGGCGTCAAGAGACGCCAAAGGTGTTTTATTCGCTCCCGAAACGAGTTCGGGACAGGCAAACAACCATGTTAGTTTTTCAATGTCTTTTTGTGCAATTTCTTGTGCGGTTTGGACGGCGAATACTTTAGTTGCCACATCTCCAAAGAAATGAATCATACAGTTTGCTGATTGAACGGATTAAGAAAGTGCAAATTTACAAGTTTAGCTTGGATTTTGATCTATAGCCTAAGGGAGTTGTTAACTAGGAAGTGTTGATAGATTAATATCAAAAGTTATATGAAGTTTTAAACTTCGTACTACTCACTTTTTGTTATTTGAAGTCTGAGACTTCGAAGAGCTGGGCAAATAAACATTTTGATATATGATTTCTTCAAATTTTAATAGGTTCTTTAAGTTTTAGCATTGCATTTTGATAGTCCAAACCTTTAGAAAACACAAGTATTTCATCTCCAGTTCTATTTGATGTTGATTGCGCTAATTGGTATAATATTTTTTCAAACTCAGAATATAAACTAACAATGAAGTCATTATTGTCATAGGAGACCATCCATTTATGGTTGATTTTTTTTACCGCATTCGATAGTTTTTTGTGGTCTGCTTCTTTATAGAAATTCATATAGAGATCAGAACCTTTTTGATAATAGGGGGGGTCCAAATAGATAAATATGTTTTGCTTGGTATTGTTCATTTTTTTGATGAACTGCAAACCGTCAAGATTGCTTAAGTGAATTCTGTTTTTTAATTGAAATATTTTTCTTATTCTTTTTATAAGATCTGATTTATTAAATCTTGCATTAATCTTGTACTTGCCTAATTGCGCTTGACCTCCAATGACACCACCTTTTATAACACCAGAAACGTTTGTCCTGTTAAGATAAAAGGTGGCCTTAGCTAAATCTAAATAGTGATGATTTTCTGGATTTAGTTGGATTTTCTTATATATATGCCATGTTTCAATATTCAAAGGAACTGATTCTATCCAGTTGCATATCTCATCATTGTTTTGTAAAACAGATTTCCAAAATGAGTAGATAAATTTATCTAAATCGTTGATGTAGATTGATTCTACATAGCCTTCAAAGAGAAGTCTTAATGCTAGTCCTGAACCTCCCGCATAAGGTTCCGCGTAAGAGCACCCAAGCAATTCATTTTCATAGAAGAAATTGGAAACAAATTTAAAAATGCAATTCTTTCCACCAGGATATCTTAATGGAGAATAAAAATTACTCATTGTTTTTTACTTTGGTATGAGTGATAGTAAGGATTTCACCTATTATAATAGACATGGCTAATGTTTGTTCTACATTACTTGAGGATTGATACGCATGTGCGCCAGTTTGTAACAGCTGAACCAAACTATCTTTGGAAACGTTTTGATTCGCTAATGTAGTTTTAATATCTTGATCTAAATTTTTCTTTGCAGAATCGAAGTGCTTTTTTAGGTAGCTAGCCATTTTACTGTTATTATCTTTTGCAGCACTTTCGCATAACAGCCGTAAAGCCATTCTTATTAATCCTGGAAAAGAATCAGATAAGCTGTCTTTTCTTGTAATATAGAAATTATGTAAATCTGTAATATCACGATATAAATTACTAGTTTCACCAAGCTTTAAGAATAATTTACCTCCAAATAATACTTGTTTTTTCTTTTTTGTTCGAGGTGTTTGTTTTTTGCTATTTTCAGCCTCATCCGATGTTCTAAAACTTATTTTGGAAAGATGACTTTTTCTAGATCTATTGCTGGAGATTCTTTTTTGATTCTCTGGCTCTAATATTTCTAATACTTTTCCTCTGTTATTCCTTGTTGAAATCTCTTTAGTTTCTATTTTTCTTGTTAAATCATTCAATACTTTGTAACCATCCAAATCAGGGTGAACGCTATGAATACTGCCATTCTTGATTGAGAACCCCAATTTGTTTAACATATCTTCTTTGAAAATTTCTTCTTTGACGAATCGTTGATTCAATTTTGGATTTGATGTAATGATGCCAGTATCTTCTTCAAGTATAAGAAATGCACTTTTTTCTTTACCCATGAATTTGTGTAAAAAAATATCCCTTTCCAAGGGAAGCCATGACCCAGTATCACCATGCTTTCTTAGTACATTTTCTAGACCAATTTTTTTTGGACAAACGTTACATGGTATTTCTTTTGGATAATCTGGTATTTCGAAGTTTATTTTGAGCGGTATGGTTACCAAACCATGTTTTATTTTGCCTAGAATTATTCTTCTGTTACCATCATAAACAACAGGTTTTTCTCCATGATAAACAACTGTTGGTAATTCACTAAAATCATAACGAGGCCCCATTTCTCTCGCTAATTTTGATAAATTCCATTTGGTCATTTTATCGATAAAAGCTCTATTTACAACCTCTTGATCGGTTGCATTTTTGTTAATTGGATCTCTTGGGTTTTCTGTCCATAAGACTAAATCCTTAATTGGAATGTATTTTATTTCTTGCTTCATCCTAAATTTCTCAATATTACTACGATTATTGTATTGGTACATGAGTCATTATTACTCCGTTTAATTTTCTGGAATAACAATATTTTTTATTTTTTTAGGGGATGCGCGTAATGTTGTAAAAGCATTTAAATGTAAGAATTTATTTAACTTTTCTAAAACAAAAGCCCCAAAAAGGAGCCTTAGAAATAAAGATTGATTTGACGCGCTAGACAAACATTCCACCAGAAGCTTCAATCCGTTGTCCGTTTACCCATTTAGCATCTTCGGTACACAGAAAAGCAACAACACTGCCAATATCATCACTTTCCCCAATACGGCCCAAAGCAGTCAAAGAAGCAATCATATCGACTACTTGTGGGGATTTTTCAAAGCGTTCTTTATTAAAATCAGTATCAATGGCACCCGGAGCAACGGTATTGGCCTTTATTTTGCGTTCGCCCAGCTCTTTGGCCAGATAGCGCGTAAACACCTCAATGGCTCCTTTCATAACAGCATATGCAGCATATCCCGGAAAAGAAAAGCGTGCTAGACCACTGGAGATATTAATGATTCCTCCGTCATTATTCATAATATCGAATAAGGTTTGGGTTAAGAAAAATACTCCTTTAAGGTGCACATTCAATAAGTTGTCAAAATCTTCTTCTGTTGTTTCTGCGATAGAGGCATTATAACCAAAACCGGCGTTGTTGACTAAAAAATCAATCTTATCTGTTTTAAATTCATTTTTTAGCTCATGCAAAAGGTTGGTTTTAAAATCACCAAAGCTGCTTATCTCACGAGTGTCCAATTGTATGGCGATGGCCTTACCACCTAATGCCGTTATTTCTGTCAAGGTACTTTCTGCTGCAGTTTTGTTTGAGTTATAGGTAATCACAACGTCTAGCCCTTTTTTAGCAATATTAAGAGCCATGTCTTTGCCCAATCCTCTGCTTCCGCCTGTTATCAATGCAATTTTTGTAGTATCCATGTGTTTTCAGTTTTAATTTATGAATACCGCAAAGTTCTTGGCTATGGCGATGATTTAATTGCGAACACCAACCCAATAGTTGTAAAAATCAAACAATTTCTGCCTTTCTGAATTTTAAAGGGGAATGAGAAGTATGTTTCTTGAAGAAATTTGAAAAATGGGCAGTTTCCTCGAACCCAAGTGAGTATCCAATTTCGGAAATGTTCCAATTTGTATGCCGAATAAGAATTTTAGCTTCTTGTACAATTCTTTCTGCTATGAGCGTTGAAGTACTTTTCAGGGCAATTTCGTTAAGTGCCCTATTTAAATGATTAATATGAACACCCAATTGTTTTGCAAATTCCGCAGGGGATTTTAATTGTATTTGTTGATTGGCGCTTTCTATTGGAAATTGTCTTTCCAACAATTCGGTGAATAAGGTGGAGATTCGTTCAGAAGCGTTGGAATGTAAATTTGTGACTAAATTGGCGGGTTGAAGCTTCATTGCAGCATGAATAAGCTCAGAAACCAGATTACGCAGAATATCGTATTTGTAGGCGTAATCAGAATCGATTTCTGTAAACATCCTTTTAAAAGTAGTGGCAAAGGAATCAACTTGAGTATCGCTCAATTCAAAAACCGGAGTTCCGTTAGGTTGAAAAATGGGATAGTTCAGTACATTCCCAAATTGATGAAAAAAAGCTTCGGTAAATACGCAAAAATAACCGGTCAATTGTACATCGATCTGTTCCCAATTATAAGGTATCTGGGGGTTTGAAAAAACAAGTACATGCTTGTCCACGTTCACAATTTTATCAGCATAATGCACCCTGCTTTTACCAGTAACCAAACTTACTTTAAAATAATCCCTTCGGTTAAAAGGCATTGGTTTTGGCTTTGGACCCGCAAATTCATCCAGTTTAAACACATTGAAATGGCCAATTCCAGATTTCAAGCTTTCTGGTACTTGATTGCCAGATTCGGAATAAAAGTTCTCCAATGTCTTCTTTCGCTTCATACCCCAAATTTATGAAAATCAAATAATACAGTGTTTTGTGGAATCTAGTTTTCTTATTAAAGATATTCATTCATCCATAAAACAAAATACTGGATATAGTATGTTGAAAACAGTGATGCGTACAGTTCGTAATCTATTTGATATTTAGTATTTTAGAAGAATTACTAGCTAATTCAAAAAATCTAACCCTAATGAAATCCTTTAAAATTCTCTTATCAGGAATCCTCGCTTTAAATTTTGCTGTTATACTAACGGCACAAAAGAAATTCTCAAAAAAACAGATTGAAAAATTCAAGACAGAAGTTGCTCAAATTGTGGAGGCCAATAAAAAGCAAACACAAGTCATGGTGGACAAGATTTTCAGTTTTTCGGAACTTGGTTTTCAGGAATATGAGTCTTCCAAGTATTTAACGGGTATCTTGGAAAAAGAAGGTTTTGCCATTGAGCATTCGATATCTGGTATACCTACAGCGTGGTTTGCAAAATGGAGCAATGGCGATGGACCCGTAATCGCATTGGGCAGTGACGTGGATTGTATTCCCAAGGCTTCACAATATCCTGGAGTCGCTTACCATAAGCCAATTGTAGAAGGTGCCCCTGGTCATGGGGAGGGGCACAATTCAGGGATTCCTTTAAATATTACTTCGGCATTGGCCGTAAAACAAATCATGGAACGCGAGAATATTGGTGGAACCTTGGTGGTTTGGCCGGGAATAGCAGAGGAATTGGTGGCTGCCAAAGCATGGTACGTTCGTGATGGGTTGTTCGACAATATTGATATGTGCATTTTCACCCATGTAAGTAGTAATCTGAGTGTTTCTTGGGGGCCTACGCGTGGTACTGGATTACTTTCTGTGGAATATCTTTTTGAAGGGGAAGCTGCGCATTCCGCAGTAGCACCTTGGAGGGGGAGGAGTGCATTGGATGCTGCCGAATTGATGAACATTGGTTGGAATTATAAGCGAGAGCATCTACACCCATTAAAGCGTTCCCATTCCATTTTTACCGATGCAGGTGACCAACCTAATGTGGTACCTTCAAAAGCAGCAATTTGGTTTTATTTTAGGGATATTGAATATAAGGGTATTATGGAAATGTATGCCGAAGCCAATGATATTGCAAAAGGTGCCGCTCTAATGACAGGAACCACCACGACTTCTCGGGTTTTGGGCACAGCATGGCCCCGACATTACAATAAGGTCATTGCAGAGACGATGTACGAAAACATAGAAAAAGTGGGGCTTCCAAAATGGTCGAATGAAGACCAGATATTGGCAAAGGCCGTACAGAAAGAAGTGAACTCCAAAAAAACGGAAGGCTTGGATGTGGAGCTATCTGAAATTGGATTACCTGCAAAAGAGCCCATAAGTGGCGGTTCAGATGATATTGGGGATATTTCTTGGAAGGTTCCTACGGTAACGATGCGTTTTCCATCAAATATTCCTGGCCTTCAAGGGCATCATTGGAGCAATGCCATTACTATGGCAACGCCAATTGCCCATAAAGGTGTCACGGCAGGAGCGAAGGCAGAAGCCATGACCATTCTGGATTTTCTGATGAAACCGGAATTGTTGACCCAAGCTTGGGACTATTTTAATAATGAGCAGAGCAAGGAGACCAAGTATGAACCCATGATTTCTGCAGACGATATGCCACCCACTTATTTGAACAAGGATAAGCAAGGCCAGTTTAGGGGAGCGCTTGAGAAATTTTATTACGATGAAAACAAGTACGACACCTATTTGGAACAACTTGGTATTAGCTATCCTACTTTAGAAGAGGACTAAATTAAATTCTCTTTAACAACGCCATATAAAATCCATCATAGCCTTTTTCAGAGGCGTAGATGTTTTGGTCTTTTACCAATTCAAATTCAGAACCGTTTTCAGAGTCTAGAAAAATTTTGACCTGATTTACATTCTCTTGGGGTAGAACAGAACAGGTGGCATAGACCATTTGTCCTCCTTTTTTGACCATTTTACTGTAGTTCTGTAGGATTTCTTGTTGAACGCCCATAATACGTTCTATAAATTCAGGTTCCAGTTTCCACTTGGAATCTGGATTACGGCGTAGTACCCCCAAGCCAGAACAGGGAGCGTCCAGTAAAAGCCGATCTGCGCTATTGTGCAATTTTTTGATGACCTTGGTCGAATCAATGGTCCGGGTCTCTACATTGTGAACACTGTTTCTTCTCGTACGTATTTTCAGCTTTTTCAGTTTACTCTCATAGATATCCAAAGCTATCAATTGCCCTTTATTCTGCATCTGTGAGGCCAAATGAAGCGTTTTGCCTCCGGCACCTGCACAAGCATCCACCACACGCTGCCCAGGTTCAACTTCTAAAAAAGGAGCGACCAGTTGGGAAGATGCATCCTGTACTTCAAAAAGACCATTCTTGAAGGCTTCAGTTGTGAAAACATTTTTACGTTCTTTCAATTTTAAAGCATCGGGATATCCTTCAATAAGAATCGTTTCAATTTCATGCTCCGCAAGTAAGGCCTGAAGCTGCGTTCTTTTGATTTTGAGCGTATTGGTTCTGAGGATAACTTCAGCTTGCTTGTTGAGTGCAGCGATCTCTTTTGACCATAACTTATTTCCAAGGGATTGTTCCCCCAGTTCATCCAGCCAATCGGGGATGGATTCCCTAAGTTTCCTTGTTTTTGAAAGCTCATCGAATTTTCCTTTTATGCGTCGCTCCGGTGTGACTTCCAGTTGTTTCCAATCGGGAATACGAATGCCTTTTAACACACACCAAACGGTAAATAACCTGAACAGGTTTTGTCGTGAATACGGCTCCCGTACTTCAGCAATTTCTGAATATAAGCGCTTCCAACGCACAATATCATAGGTTGTTTCTGCAATGAAACCCCTATCACGCGCGCCCCAGCGCTTATCGTAACGTAAAACTTTTTCAATGACCTTATCTGCATACTCTTTTTCATTGAATATGAGGTTCAACGCATCGATTACGGCAAAAACAAGATTTCGGTGTAAACGCATTCTCAAAAATTAAGATTTGCAAAGGTATGGTTTCTTCTATGATTCCAGTTACATTTGGCAAAAATGGAAATGATGCGCAAATCAGTATATATTCTTTTTATTTTATTGGTAGTTGGATGTACTTCCGAAGAAAAAACAAAAACTTTTTCATCTGTAGAAATAAAGACGGTCTATACGGATTCTGTCAGTATTAGGGCCATAGAGTTTTTGGATGAGCAAACCTTGGCATTTGCCGGAAGCAACGGGATGTATGGTTCTGTAAATACACGTACGGATAAAGTTCGCGGCAATGTTCAAGAACATGATTCCATACTACCTGAATTCAGGGCAGTTGGCCATACTAATGCTGATTTTTTCATGCTTTCAGTAGCCAATCCTGCACTTTTATATAAAACTGGTGAAAATGGACAAATGGAGTTGGTGTATCAAGAAGAGGCAGAAGATGTCTTTTACGATGCACTTAAGTTTTGGAACACTGCCGAAGGGATTGCTGTGGGTGATGGCATGAACGGTTGTTTATCCGTACTAATTACCAGAGATGGTGGTAAAAGTTGGAATAAGTTAGCATGCAATGTATTGCCTAAAGCTGCCGATGGGGAAGGTGCCTTTGCTGCCAGCAATACCAATATTGAAACAATAGGAGATAAAACGTGGGTAGCCACAACTACAGGAGCCATTTATTTTTCTCCGGATAGGGGGAAGTCTTGGTCATTGATACAAACTCCCATGTTAAGTACAAAACCTACTGAAGGAATCTATTCCATTGATTTTTATGACGAAAATCTAGGATTTGGAATAGGAGGCGATTATACCAAGCCCAAAGCAAATGAGAAAAACAAAATAATAACTAAGGACGGTGGAAAGATTTGGAAAACTATTGCAGATGGTCAAGGACCAGGCTATAAAAGTTGTGTACAGTTTGTGCCAAATTCAGATGGAAAAGGTATTGTAGCAGTTGGGTTTACAGGAATCTCATACTCAAAAAACCAAGGAGAGACATGGCAATCGATGAGTGAAGAGGGTTTTTATACAATTCGTTTTTTGAACGATTCCATAGCGTATGCAGCAGGAAAAAATAGAATTGCACGGTTGACATTCAAATAAAAAGAGCGAGGATAAAAATACCCCTCGCTCTTTTAACCAACCTAAATAAACCAACTAAACATTTACGACAATATAGTTTCTGCCTGTTTTTCTGTACCACACTCCTCTATATTTATATAATTTTCTGCCATTTACCATTACCACACTTCGTGCTCTTGGTAGTCTTCTTACCGTTATTCCAACTGGTGCTGCTGCTACCACATAGTTACGGCCTTGGGCTCTGTACCAGACACCATCGGAGAAATAAAAATTTGTTTTATTATGGACAACGACCCTGGGTTTATTGACCGTTTTGACCACAGTGCCATGTTTTGGATATACCCTTACTACTGTTTTTTGTGCATTTGCAATGCTAAAAGTCCCTACTAGTGCTAGCATCATCAAAATCAATTTTAAATTTTTCATAGTATAGAATTTTATGTATTTCTATAGTTTTGACTTTGATATTGGTAAAAGGTTTAATGAACTCAAGACGAATTCAATTAAAAAAAGAGCCAAATGACCCTTTTCTAATGTTTTTTGTTGATTTTTAAGTTATCCGCCTTCTTTTCGTTTTCGATATTGTTGTATCAATCGCTTTTTAAAGCTTCGTTCAGCTTTGAACAATAAAATCACTTTTTTTGGAGGAATCACTTCTTTCAAATTGTTAACGAAGTCTTGTTCCACTTTGTATTTTTCTGCCATTAATTTTAGATACTGTGCTATAATTTTATCGGCCTCATTTTCTGATAAATCATCAATGTTACCAAAACTGCTACTAAACTCTTCACGTTCTTTTTTTCGAATATTGCCCATCATTTCTTCATGTGCATTATAAACTGGCCAAAATTCCTGAGCTTCCTTCTTTGTGAGATTTAGTTGTTCGGTCAAGTATGCCACTTTCAATGTTTTTATTCGGTCCCTAGAATGACGTTGGGCAAAGAACGGATGAATACCCAATATAAAAACAAATACTATGAGTAAAGTTCTATTCATAATCATCATATTCTAAATTTAAATCTTCGATATCATCAACATTCTCGTTTAAATAATCCAAGATATTTTCTTTATCTAATGCTGTTTCCAGTATATCGTTTATTTCCAATTCTTCAACTTCAATTATTTCTGCGATTTCGTAAGAGCTAAGCCCAAAATCTGTAGTGTCAAAATAAGAATCTATTTCTGCACTGGCCAAATCGGCAAAATCAACTTTTGGTTCATTGTTCCAAGTTATGCCAAAAATCATAATGAAAATAGCAGCTATGGCAGCAGCTCCGTAATAAAACTTTTTATACGATTTCAATTCGATGACCTTTACGGTTTTTTGATAGACTTTGTCCATAACTTTTTGGTCAAACGAATTAAAATATCCTTTGGGAATAGAGAAACCATCAGATTTTGGAATACTAGCTTCTGCTTCTTTGATTTCTCCATCTTCAATTTTATCCATTAGTCGTTCATGGAAACTATCGAAGTAACCTTCTGGGGTATTAAACGTATTTTTCTTCTCTTTTTCCATCTCTATGTTTTGACAATCAATTCTTTAAAAGGTTTAATCTGATTTGAGATAGGTTTCAATCTTTTTAACCGCCAAATGATAGGAAGCCTTTAACGCCCCTACGGATGTTTCGAGCACTTCTGAAATTTCTTCATACTTCATTTCTTGAAAATATTTCATGGTAAACACCAATTTCTGCTTATCCGGAAGGGTTGCCAGTGCTTTTTGCAATTTTAACTGAATTTCATCTCCTTCAAAATATACATCCGACTGCAAATTTTCTACCAAAGCCGTTTTCAACCCTTCATCGCTGACCCCTAGCTTTTTCGACTTCCGCTTTAAGAAAGTCAAGGCTTCATTTGTGGCGATACGGTATATCCAAGAATATAGCTTGCTATCACCTTTAAAACCATCAATGTTCTTATATACTTTGATGAACGTGTTTTGAAGCACATCATCGGCATCGTCATGATTTAAGACAATTCTACGAATATGCCAATACAATCGTTCTTTGTAAGTATTGACCAACACTTCAAAGGCCTTTGCTTGGCTATCTTTCTGTTTTAATTCTTTGACTAAGGCTTCCTCAGCAACCAATTGTACCACAATTTAAAGCTTTGACTCAATTTTTATAGAAAGGTTTAATTATACAGTGAAGGACTGCATTTCAACCAGTTTTTTGTAGCCTTTTTGTGATTTCATGAGTTCGTCATGTGTTCCTTGTTCCACAATTTTCCCTTTGCTGAGCACGACTATGGAATCGGCATTTTGGATGGTGGAAAGGCGATGCGCAATAACCAGTGATGTTCTATTCTTCATCATATTTTCCAACGCATCTTGAACAAGTCGCTCACTCTCGGTATCCAATGCAGATGTGGCTTCATCTAGAATCATAATAGGAGGATTCTTCAATACGGCCCTAGCAATGGACAGCCTTTGTTTTTGACCACCACTTAACTTATTTCCGCTATCTCCGATATTGGTATCATAACCGTTCGGCAATTCCACAATAAAATCATGGGCATTGGCAACTTTGGCAGCTTCAATAATCTCATCTTCGCTAGCCCCTTCTTTTCCAAGGCCAATATTATTTTTCACGGTATCGTTGAATAAAATGGAATCTTGGGTGACCAATCCCATTAAACCTCTCAACGATTTTTTGGTGATATCCTTAATATTGGTTCCATCAATCAAAATCTCACCTTCGTTCACATCATAAAAGCGGGTGACAAGATTGGCAATAGTACTTTTGCCACTACCGGATTGCCCTACTAGCGCTACGGTATGGCCCTTTTTTACTTTTAGATTAAAATCTTTTAAAATATAGTCCTCCTCATATTTGAAGGAAACATTTTCTAAAGTTACATGTTGGGTAAAATCCACTTTTTCATGGGCATTCTTGCTATCAGCTATTGGATTTTCGGACTCCAGTACTTCCAGTACCCGTTCTGCGGCTGCATTTCCTTTACGTACCCCATAGGAAGCTTTACTGATGGCTTTTGCTGGAGTTAGGATGTTGTAGGCGAGACCCATGTAAGCTATAAAAGATGAGGCATCTAGGGTCTTGTCCACCAGTACCATTTTACCTCCAAACCATAAGAGGACGCCAATAACTAAAATCCCCAAAAATTCACCTGTAGGCGAAGCTAGATTTTGTCTATTTAAAAGGGAGTTGGAAAACTTGAAAAACCTGTCAGTAGAGTTTTTGAAGGTTTGGTAAAACCTCGATTCTGAATTAAACGCCTTAATAACACGCAGTCCGCTCAACGTTTCTTCTACTATAGAAAGAAATTCACCTTGTTCCTTTTGTACCTTATCCGACTGTTTTTTGAGTGATTTGCCAATTCTTGAGATAATCATTCCAGCAATAGGGATAAAGACAAAAACAAAAATGGTCAGTTTCGTACTAATTCCAAACATGATCAGTATCGTAAACAAGATTGTTAAAGGCTCCCTAACGATCAACTCCAAAACGGACAAGAAAGAATGCTGAATTTCCAATACATCCGATGTTATTCGTGCGATAACGTCACCTTTTCGTTTTTCTGAAAAATAGGAAATGGGCAAATCCACAATTTTACGGTACATTTTATTGCGGATATCCTTTAAAACACCATTTCTTAGAAAGGTGATAAAATACATTGCACAATAATTGAATGCATTTTTTAGAAGGAAAAGAACGAGCACCAGGCCAATCACCAAGACCAATCCTTTCATATCGTCGTCCCCAGAATACGCGGTAACCCTAAAATTGATATAATCCTGTAGGTAATCTTTTAAACCTGAAAACCCAGTGTATATAGGTTCCTCAAAAACTTTTTCCTCGGGTTTAAAGAGTACATCCAACATAGGAATCAATGCTGCAAAAGAAAGTGCACTAAAAAGTGCATAGAGAATATTGAAAAAAATATTCAGAAACCCATAGTTACGATACGGTACCGCAAATTGGAGGATTTTCTTAAAGTAATTCATTAATTTATAAATTCAATTCAGATTGGATGCCGTCCAACTTGGCTTCCAGCTGCGAATTTACGGATTTATAATCCTCCGCCTTTTCCAATGTAGCGTTTGTACTGATATAGAATTTAACCTTGGGCTCGGTACCGCTAGGTCTGGCGGCTATCCTTGTACCATCTTCGGTTTCATAGATCAAAACGTTCGATTTTGGTAAATCGATTGCTTTTTCTTCACCGGTCTGCACATTTTTGGCGATAGCGGTATTATAATCCTCTATCCAAACCACTTTTGAACCCTGAACGGATGCTACGGGATTCTCCTTGAAATCAACCAACATTTGCTTGATTTCCTCTGCACCGCTGATTCCTTTTTTGGTCAAGGAAATAAGTTTCTCCTTATAAAATCCAAATTTTACGTAGGCATCTACTAATTCCTCATAAAAAGAACTTCCATTTGCCTTGGCATCCGCCGCAATTTCACAGGCGAGTAGGGTAGAGGTAACGGCATCCTTGTCCCGTACAAAATCCCCGACCATATAACCGAAACTCTCTTCTCCACCACCAACAAAATTTGAATTGGGAAAATCCTTGATCATTTTACCGATCCATTTGAATCCAGTTAATGCCGTTTTGAATTCTACGCCGTAGGCTTTTGCCATTTGTTCCATCATTGGGGTCGAAACAATGGTGGTGGCTACGAATTCATTGCCTTTGAATCCATTTTGTTGGTATTTGTCCAACAAGAATTTGGTCATCATGACCATGGTCTGGTTTCCGTTGAGCAATTCCATATTCCCTTCTAAATTTCTTACGGCTATCCCCAATCGGTCACTATCTGGGTCGGTACCTACGACCATATCAGCACCAATTTCTTCCGCTTTTTTTATGGACATTTCCAAAGCCTCTGGCTCTTCTGGATTTGGTGATTTTACCGTTGGAAAGTTTCCATCCGGTTTAGCCTGTTCCTCTATAATAGTTACGTTTTTGTAACCAGCACGTTTTAAAACTTCGGGGATTGCGGTTATGGATGTACCGTGCAAGGCGGTAAAGACAATTTTAAAGTCATCTTTTCCCTTTGCTCCAAAGCTTCCATTCTTTACCGAAGCTTCAAAAAAGGCTTCATCAACATCTTTGTCAATCAATTCAATGAGCGAGTCATTCGCATTGAACTTGATGTCTTCAAAAGACAACGCATCGATTTCTGAAATAATCTCACCATCTTGGGGCGGTACAATCTGTCCACCGTCGGCCCAATACACTTTGTAGCCGTTATATTCAGGTGGATTGTGAGATGCAGTCAAAACAATTCCTGCATGACAATTCAAGTGTTTTACGGCAAAAGAAAGCTCTGGAGTTGTCCTAAGTTCAGAGAACAGAAAAACTTTGATTCCATTGGCAGAGAAAACTTCTGCAACCGTTTTTGCCAAAGTATCGGAATTGTGTCTGCAATCGTAAGCAATCACAACTTTCACCGTTTCTTCAGCATAGGTTTTTTTAAGGTAGTTACTTAGGCCCTGTGTATTCTTCCCTAATGTATATTTGTTGATTCTATTGGTGCCGACGCCCATAACTCCCCTCATTCCGCCGGTACCGAATTCCAAATTTTTGTAGAACCGTTCTTTTAAGGCTTCGGTATCGTTTTCTATAAGATGTTGAATTTCTTTTTTGACTTCTGGGTCAAAAAAATCGGTTAGCCATGATTTGGCAGAAGTTAGTATGGAATCCATTTAGATGTAGCTTTTATCGGCTTTAAAAATACGAAGAATCTATGTTGGGGAACGTCCTAAACATTAATTTTATCGGAGATGTTGTAGCGGGTGTCATTTTTTCTGGAGCGTACCATGATTTCCCCTAAAAAACCAGCCAAAAAGAACTGGGTTCCTATTAACATTGCAGTAAGCGCTATAAAAAATTGAGGCCTATCCGTGATAAGTCGCCCAGTTGGATTTATAATGATTTTGTCTATCCCTAGATAAATAGAAAACCCAAAACCTACTATGAACATGAGCACGCCCAGGGCACCGAACAAATGCATGGGTTGGCGTCCAAATTTTGAAACAAACCAGATGGTAATTAAATCCAAAAAGCCATTGATAAAACGATCTACACCAAATTTGGTGGTTCCATATTTGCGCGATTGGTGTTGGACTACTTTTTCGGTAATTTTTGAGAAGCCAGCATTTTTGGCAAGTACTGGAATATACCGGTGCATTTCACCAGATACCTCTATATTTTTTACCACGACGCTTTGATACGCTTTTAGGCCACAATTAAAATCGTTCAATTTAACACCAGATGTTTTTCTGGCGGCCCAATTGAACAACTTTGAGGGTATGTTTTTGGCAATGAGAGAATCGTACCGTTTCTTTTTCCAGCCAGAAACGATATGGTTGCCCTCTTCCTTTATTAGGTCGTACAGTTCTGGGATTTCTTCGGGATTGTCCTGTAAGTCAGCATCCATGGTAATTACAACATCACCAGCAGCAGTCTTGAACCCTGCATGCAATGCCTGTGACTTACCATAATTCTTAAGAAACCGAATTCCTTTTACACTATCGTTTTTCTTGGACAGTTCAGAAATTATCTTCCAAGAATCATCCGTACTGCCGTCGTCTATGAAAATAATTTCATAAACAAAATGATTGGATTGCATAACCGTTGCAATCCAATCATGGAGTTCTATAAGGGATTCTTGTTCGTTAAGTAAAGGGATTACAATGGAAATCTGCATTGTTACATTCTGGAATTCCCTTCAAAAATAGTATTTTTTGCCTTAGTAGGAGGCTTTGTCCTTTTTTAGGATAAGACCTGTAACAAGACCTATAACAAGGCCCAGTACACAGCTAATGATCAATCCTATGGGGTAGCGCATCCAAGCAAATTTTTTCTGCATGGCCGCCCCTTGTTCCCATTGTTCCTCAGTGAGTGAAGGGTTGTCTTCAAAAGTTTTAGCTTTTGCCAATTCCAAGGCTTTATCCATAAAATCGGGTTCTATAAAGTTTATGAGTACATACTGGTATGCTAAAGAGAGTATTGTGGAAACTAAGGCTATACCCACGGCTACCTTTAATGCTTCTACAATTTTCAAATATCCCGAATTAGCTTTTTTAAAGGCATTTACGCCTAAAAAGATGACAATAATGGTCAATGCTATTGATACAATAATTATAGGGGTGCTCATCTCATAATGCATGTTCTGAGTGTAGAGCATCACGCTAAATACAATTGAGACCAAGCCCAATAATATTCCATAGTTGAGGGAAAACTTTCCCGTTTTAGGTTGATTTTCTTCCATTTGTTCTAAATATTTAGTGGTGATTGTTGCTTGTTTGTGTATACTTTAAGAATTTTGTTACAATCAAAGGTAGATTTTTTCTTTTTTCCCTTTTTAAAGTTGTACTAATAAAAGAAATTATTAAATTTGCAGCTCGAAAAATCAGAGATTAAGTTTTACGACGATGAGAAAAGGTATACACCCAGAAAATTATAGATTGGTAGCTTTCAAAGATATGTCCAACGAAGATGTATTCATTACAAAGTCTACTGCAGATGCAAAAGAGAAAATCACTGTGGACGGTGTTGAATATCCTTTGATAAAATTGGAAATATCAAGAACTTCCCACCCATTCTATACTGGTAAGACGAAATTGATCGATACCGCTGGTAGAATCGATAAGTTCAAAAACAAGTACAAGAAATTCAAGAAAGAGGAAAAAAGTGTCGAATAAGCTTTTTTCCGAATAAAGCATAGCGCCCCTGATGAATGTCAGGGGCGTTTTTTATTTTTATACCATTGAAACCACAACCATGAACTATATACTTTCTGATGGTCCACAGCGAACCTCCTTATTGCCATTTACCTTTACCAGACCTGTTGCAGAAATAAGAATTGGAATTTTGACCATTCGTGAAAAGTGGGAGAAGTATCTGGATGCATCTATTAGTTTTAAGACGGAAGCGTATCTATCTGAAAAGTACCCCATTGTTGCTACAAGTGACGCTGTTGTTATCACAGCCTCTTTTTTGCCTAATCCATCGCTGGTGGAAGTAGTCTGTGCCCTGAATATGAACGATGCGTTATTTCATGAAGATAAGTTGGTTGCGTACCGAACAGAAAACCCTGATGGGGAAGTTGATTTGTCCCTTTTAAAAGCTATACATTTTAAGGAAGATATCCTTACGGTCGATTATACATGGGATATTTTTTCCAAAAATGGGGAAGCACTTCAAGCGGATTTTGATTTAATTACCAAGGGGCGTAAAAGTGTACCAATTTCCGATACGAACCGTTTGATTCATCCAGAAAATATTTTCTTGGAGGAAGGTGCCAAAGTGGAACATAGTATACTCAACGCTACCAATGGGCCTATCTATCTTGGGAAAGATTCCGAAATATGGGAAGGCTGTATGGTTCGTGGGGCTTTGGCGCTATGTACCAAAGCTGTTGTAAAGATGGGTGCCAAAATGTACGGCCCCACCACCATAGGGCCTTATGGAAAAGTTTGTGGTGAAATCAACAACTCGGTTATTTTTGGCTATTCCAGTAAGGGTCATGACGGGTATCTAGGCAATGCGGTGTTAGGGGAATGGTGCAATATTGGAGCGGATTCCAACAACTCCAATCTAAAGAACAATTACGCCAAAGTGCGCCTTTGGAACTATGCCACCGAAAAATTTGACCATACAGGATTACAATTCTGTGGTTTGATGATGGGCGACCATAGTAAAACGGCTATCAATACCATGTTCAATACGGGAACGGTGATTGGGGTAAATTCCAATATCTATGTGCCTGGATTTCCAAGAAATTTTGTGCCCAGCTTCAGCTGGGGCGGTGCCTCGGGCTTTACGACCTATACGCCAAAACGTGCTTTTGAGGCTGCAGAAGTCATGATGGCGCGTAGAGGTGTTACTTTTGATGCCACCGAAGCCCGAATTTTAGAGCATGTATTTGAGCTGACCAAAAAGTGGCGGAATTATTAGAACGATTATTGTAAGGATTGGTGCAGTGCAATCCTGTTTCCTTCAGTATCCTGGAATTCAGCGACAAAGCCTAAATCACCATTTGAGGTCTTGGGATATAATAGCTGTCCACCATTTTTAGTGACCAAAAGCAGGGTTTCGTCAATACTGTCCGTTTTAAAATAGATAAGAGCTCCATCTTTGGTAGGTTTATAGATTTCACCTTTTGCCAAAGCTCCGGAAATCCCGTGACTGTTTTCTGAAAAAGGGAATAGCGCCATTTCGTTACCATCGATGATTTCTTTTTCAAAGCTATAATTGAACACAGCGTTGTAAAATTTCATAGCCCTGTCCATGTCGGTTACCGGAATTTCAAAATAGACTACGAGGTTATAGGACATTTTTTTGTTTTTTATTTATAAAGTTAAAGGTAAATAGAATATGGATTTGGACGGACCAAGAGTATCAGGGGCTAAAAAAAGGTTTTTGGAGTTTCGTTATCGACTTTGTATAAGATTAGTTGCGGGTTTTAAGCACTTAACTTAGCAATTAATTTTATACTTTGTTGTGTGTTCGTTTATTCTTTGTTCTTCAAATTCAAATGTCCGCAAACTTCTTCAAAAACTTCACAAGGTTCAATGTCAATCGCTAATGCAATTAGATACAATTCATCAGCCCGAAGTTTAGTAGATTTATTTCCACTTAATTGACTTAATCGGGATTTGCTTATTCCCGTGCGTCTCGAAACTTCTGCTTTATTAATTGATTTTTTAATTAAATATAATCCTAATTCCGTCATTATCATTTTAAATTTCTAGACATAAATATATATAATAACTCCAATTGTATAAAAAATCTATACTTTTGTTTTTGATTTGAGTATATTTTGAATACATTTGTGTAGAAAATGAATACTAATGTGTAATTTTTGTTTATGAATAGATATACTAAAGCAGATTTGGAGAGAATAGTTTTTACTCAATTAGAGAATTTAAATGCAATGAATGACCTTTTGGTGATAATGAAAGTCCAAAATGAATTACTCAATAACGCAAACAAAAAATTAAAAGATGAGATTAGTGAGTTTAAGCAGAAATTTTATTCGACAGTAAAGAAAAATTAGAGTTTTTAATTGTTCTATTTGCTAAATGATAATATATAGTCGTTAGTTATTTGAAGTTGATTAAGCATTCAGAATTAATAGGTTCTTTAACAATACTAGTTTCAACATAGTCAGTTTCTATTATTGTGTTAAAACACTTTTTTCCTTTATATTTTTTTGTGGGAATATGTTTGCAACTGACGAAATCAGATTTACAAATTGAACATTCAGTTTTGGTCGCTATTCCTGTAACACTTAGTCCATTTAGGCGATTTTGAGAAATTCTTCTTTTAACAACTTTATCATTTATAATCATTTTTGATTTTAGTCCTTCATCATCATTCCAAAGCCAACACCATCCGACAATTTTTGGTTTATGTTCTAAAAAGACAGGTGTTGGTAAATCTTCATAAGGTGATTTTATTCCAAAACATCTTTCAAATCCATCTTTTAATTCTTTCCTCTTTTTATTAACAAGCTTGTGATTATTTGTGTCTTGAGGTTCTCCCAAGTAGTTATAAGTTTGAGTTGAGTTATCAATTTTAATGTTGATATTCTCTTTATTTATTGTTTCCTTTTTGTCTAAAAGTTTTTGAATTTGATTTGAAATAATGTTAGTTAATATTGCTATCGGAATATTAATTAAGGTTATATTAATTGGGTCGGCAAAAAACTCTGTAATTCCTTTTTTATAAAGATATTGTACTGGTAGTCCATCATCGGGTTCAATTACTACTTCGTAACCTTCAGAACGCAAATGTTTTACAAGTAGTAAAGTGTCCCTCGTAATCAGTTTTCTATTCGGAAACCTGTTTTCATAAGGATTAAATGTGTCAATCTTTATTTTTTTCTTCTTACTCAAGGCTTTTCTTTAATGATGCACAATGTTAAGATATAATTCTGTTTTAATGAATGATACCGACTAGCACTAAAACAAGTTCAGTTTAAATATTGAAGTTAGTTGAAAAAGACTACAACTTCTATAAACTCCAACAGCAAGATTTTAAATAGATGTCAACAGGTATTAAAAAGATGGATTTCTTGAGTTTTGAACAACTTCACTCAATCACATAGGTCTTTCCACCAATAAAAATCATATCGGTATTGATAACATTATCTCCTTCTGCACCAATGGCAAAGGAAAGTCGCATGGTACGACCATCATTATAGGTAAACGTTATGGTATTTTTGTCAATGCTGTAGGTGCCAGAATCCTTGCTGTTTTTCCAGGCACTGGAACCATAGGAAGTTATACCGCTTTCTTTGGCCTGGGTGAAATGGGAACTATCTAAGAACACGATTTCGGATTTAAACAAGGAATAGAGCCCATTGCCAAAATTTCCACCAGAAATCTTTTCATACGTACCTTTTAAGGTAATGGATCTATCGAAAGGAAATGCTGGAAACCAATTGCCGCTGTCCAAGTTATATTCACGAGATTTACCCTCATGATTTGTTAATGTAAATAGGTCGTCGTTTCTTTTCCAAGTGCCCCAAAGGTTTGCATCGTTCTTCTTCGATTCGGAAAAGTTGATTTCTTCCAAAGGTGCTTCGGTCGCTTCCAAATAGGTTCCGTTTTTAAAAAGCACAACGGGTTCAAACGTTACGGATATCGGGTATCCGCTAACGGCCCTAAAGTACCAACCTTTAACTTCGGGGACAGTATTGCTTTGTGCATTGATCGTAGTAAATAAGATAAGGTTCAGTACCAGAAAAAGAAAAGCTTTGAATGGGTTCATGACTATAATGTTTACAAGTTTTGAAATTGACTTTGAATAACAAAAATACTATGTTTAGAAGCCCAGCGGTAAAATAGGCAATGTGTATTTATAGCATAGCGAATGTAGCCTAAAAAAATCTCTTGTAGCTGTTGCTAAAATGAGTGTTAAATTCTCACACCCTAAATATCAAAACGGTGCAGGACTACGTTTTGATAGTATTTTCCAATAGTAATGAGCTTTATTGGAGTCAAAACACTAGTTTTCCTTCTCTATTTTACGGAGCATTTCCATTGCATTTGTATTAGCAGGATTTAACTCGAGGGATTTTTCGTAGTTTTCTTTGGACAATCCAAATTGTCCGTTCCTGAAATAGGCCTCTGCCAAACTATCAAAAACATTTCCAGATTTAGGAAACTCTTTCGTGTTCAATGTAAAAATGGCAATAGCCTTGTCAAAATCCTCTTTGTTGAGAAAAGCATACCCTAAATTGTTCAATAGACCATCAAAATTTACGAAGGGGTAGTCTTTTTTAATTTGGAAATACTGTTTTTCAGCCTTTTTAACCGATTTGGTAGCGAAAGCATCGTAAAGCAACTGCGCAGCTTCCGGCGTTTTATCCACCAAATCTTTATCTATGAATCCGACTAAGGTATTTGTAATTTGGTCTACATTATAGGGAGTTTTATAACCATTGGTAAACCATATCACCGAAATCTTTTTGTTGGGAAAATTTCTATAATTTACAAGTCCTCCTCCATTAAAACCGTAAGATGGTATGCCATTTAAACTTTGAACATCCCAGCCATACGTAAAACCCGTTCCCACTTTGTATTCGAACGGTGTCAGCATTTTACTTTTTGAGGTTTCACTAATCAATTCGTTGTTGTCCAGCTTTGCGTTCCAATCAATAAGATTTTCCAAGGTCATCGTAATCCCTGCTGCACCGAACATATAATCGGGAACAAAAAAGTAAGAATTGCTCAAATCTCCCTTTCCATCAGGTTTGTATTCTGTTACTCTTTTGGGTACGATGTCGTTGGTATTTGAGAAAGTGACATTGGATGTTTCTCCAAATTGAGTTGCGATAAAATCTGAAAAATCCATATTGGTTATTTTTCGAATAATTCGATTGAGCAACCAAAAATTAGTCTGATTATAGTTCGAGATATTGCCCACGGGAAACTGCAGCTCTTTTTTGTAAACATTCTTTGCAGCTATTTCTTCAGGAGAATTTACATCCTCGATTATTTCTGGCAAACCAGAGGAATGTGACAGTAAGTTTTTCACTTGTATGTTTTTCCATTCCTCGGGTAAATCATCCAAATACTTTGAAATAGGGTCTTCAATCGAAATCTTATTTTTTTCCGCTAATTGAAAAATCCCTGTGGATACAAAGATTTTTGATAAAGAATGTAATCGGAATAAAGACTCTTTGGTCAATGGAATGTCGTACTCCAGATTGGATGTACCTGTGTATTTTTTATAAATGGTTTTATTGTCCTTAATTATAGCAATGGCAACACCCGGAATTCCCAAACGGTCTATTGTTTCTTTAACAAAGGAGTCGATGCTGTTATTGGTAGTATCCGAAAGTTGGGATTGACCGTTAACATGGTGAAGAAAAAATAGAAAGAAAAATAGGAAGGGTTTTTTGATTTTTGTTAGAATCATTTTGGATGAAGTTTGCATAAATGATTGATTTAAATTTTATCCTTGACGAACTTGCTTCAATACATTCGATACTAAAAATGGAATACATCTTTTACAAAAGCGGTCAAAACTAATTGAAATAAACATACATTTTTGAGCATGTTTTATAATTTTAAGTTAAATCACAGGTAAAGATCATAGCACATAATTCGTATATGTTGAGGTTGCTTCCTAGTAATCATTATCTTTGCAACCCTAAAAATCAGGGATATACCCATGAATAAAAAAGTCGCTTTTTACACTTTGGGCTGTAAGCTTAATTTCTCCGAAACTTCCACCATTGCCAGAAGTTTTGAAGGTGAGGGTTTTGATCGTGTAGATTTTTCCCAGGAGGCGGATATTTATGTAATCAATACCTGTTCCGTTACCGAGAATGCGGATAAACGCTTTAAGACTATCGTAAAACAAGCGCAAAAGAGCAATCCAGATGCTTTTGTAGCTGCTGTAGGCTGCTATGCGCAGCTAAAACCTGAAGAATTGGCAGCTGTGGATGGTGTCGATTTGGTGTTGGGGGCAACAGAAAAGTTCAAGATTACCGATTACCTGAACGATCTTGCCAAAAATGATAGGGGAGAAGTACATTCCTGTGAGATAGAAGATGCCGATTTTTATGTGGGCAGTTACGCCATTGGCGATAGGACCCGAGCATTCCTAAAAGTACAGGATGGCTGCGATTACAAGTGTACGTACTGCACCATTCCATTGGCACGTGGAATTTCCAGAAGTGATACTTTAGATAATGTGTTGAAAAATGCTTCAGAAATTGCTTCCAAGGGCATTAAGGAAATCGTACTTACCGGGGTCAATATTGGAGACTACGGTAAAGGCGAGTTTGGTAATAAAAAGCACGAACATACGTTTCTGGATTTGGTGAAAGCTTTGGATATGGTAGAAGGCATACACCGCTTACGTATTTCATCCATAGAGCCAAACTTGCTTAAAAATGAAACTATAGATTTTGTGTCCCAGAGCAATAGCTTTGTTCCACATTTTCATATTCCGTTGCAAAGCGGTAGCGACACTATTTTGAAATTGATGCGTCGCAGGTACCTGTCCAATCTATATGTCGACCGGGTTAACCGAATCAAACAAACGATGCCACATGCCTGTATTGGCGTGGATGTCATTGTCGGTTTCCCAGGAGAGACCGATGAACATTTTTTGGAAACGTATCATTTTCTCAATGAACTGGATATTTCGTACCTACATGTATTCACGTATTCTGAGCGCGATAATACTGTAGCGGCAGCTATGGAAAACGTGGTACCCAAAAATGTACGGAGCAAGCGCAGTAAAATGTTACGCGGACTATCTGCAAAAAAGCGAAGGGCGTTTTATGAAAGTCAGTTGGGGAGTACCCGTACCGTTTTGTTCGAAGGTGAGAACAAATCGGGTTACATTCACGGGTTTACCGAAAACTACGTAAAGGTAAAGGCACCCTGGAATCCAGAATTGGAGAACACGTTACATACTGTGGAACTTACTAAAATCGATGAGGACGGTTTGGTTCGCTTCGACTTCGTCCAGAACGAAGTATTGGTATAAAAAAGCCTCTCGAAATGAGAGGCTAAAATCAATTTTACTTTTGTTACTTAGATACGAATACCGACGGGCAACATCTCTTTGTACTGTCTGTTTTTTCTCAAGAAACCTGCAATGTGCGGGCTTGTAGGTACGACCCTAAGGTTCTTTTCTTGAATTTGATTTAAAACGGCCTTGATAAAGGTCTCTTTAAAACCATCTTGGGTAATTTCCTCAGGAATTACTAGTTTTGTTAAAAATACTTTACGCTCCTGTGAAGAGTACTCGATTTTAGCTAAATGCCCATCAACCTTAGTTTCGAATTGGCGCAAGAAACTATTGTCATTAACTTCCATTTCTGTCATGTAGTATTGTTTTAAATTGACTTTGAAATTACCGTAGCGGTAATTTGGTTTATTCCCTATTTTTGATGCATGCGTATTATAAAATGGGGCCAGTTGCAAAAGGAGTACAAAATTAGTGAAAAATTAGTTAAATTCCTAGCTTAATCGATATTAGGTGAGAAATGCCCGACGATAAAATCCACATATACCTCATGCCCGGAATGGCTGCAAATCCATCCATATTTGATGGTATAAAACTTCCCGAAGAAACCTTTGAACTGCATCGTTTGGAATGGTTCGTGCCCCAAAAACACACATCCTTGGCCGACTATGCCAAGGAAATGTGGAAAAAAATACATCACGAAAAACCAGTATTGCTTGGTGTGTCATTTGGTGGGCTCTTGGTACAAGAAATGGCAAAGCATAGACCCACTTTCAAAATAATCGCAGTTTCGTGTGTAAAAAAGAGTAGTGAACTCCCTAAAAAAATGCTCTTTGCAAAATATACCAAGGTACACAAATTACTTCCGACTGGTTTGGTTTCCAACGTAGAGCTCCTGGCAAAATATGCCTTTGGAGAAACGGTTACCAAACGTTTGCATCTTTATGAACAATACCTTTCCGTTAGGGATAAAAAATATATAGATTGGGCCATAGATAGTATTGTAAACTGGCAACAGACAGATCCACCCGAAAACCTTGTACACATTCATGGTGACTCGGATGCCGTGTTCCCCGCAACCAATATCAAAAATTGCATCACTATAAAAAAGGGAACGCACACTATGATAATTCACAGGGCTAAGTGGTTTAATGAACATCTGCCTGCAATTATTTTAGAAGAAGGCAGTTCTATATAGTATCTTTATCTTAATTAAGGTCTAAAAGCATGAAACATATAAAAAATATATTAGCAGTAATAGGATTGGTAGTGGTTGTTGGAAGTCTTGTTTTTGCTGTACAGTCGGATACGATCGAAAAGAAGGAAGAAGCACCTGTTTCTGAAGAAAGTATAGCTAGAAATGTTTCTGATGGCTATAGAATAAGCGCTATTGATATCCCCGAAGATTTGAATTTTGCTGGAGAACCGGTTCCACTAGATGACCCAGAGGTTATGGAACGGGTAGACCGCGAGTTCTTGGTGAACACGTATTGGCAATCCAATGCTTTATTATTGATGAAACGCGCCAATAAATACTTTCCCATTATAGAACCAATCTTGGCAAAAAATGGTATTCCGGATGATTTCAAATATTTGGCAGTGGCTGAAAGTGCACTGATCGATGTTGCTTCGCCAATGGGTGCTGCCGGAATGTGGCACTTTATGAAAGCTACCGGAAAAGAATACGGATTGGAAGTCAATGCCAATGTTGACGAGCGGTATCATATTAGAAAATCTACGCAAGCAGCATGTGAATACATTAATAGATGGAAAAAGCGCTTTGGTACTTGGACACTGACTGCTGCTACGTATAACGCTGGCCCGGGCGGGATAAAAAAATATATGGACATTCAAAAAGAGGATGATTATTATAATCTTCTGTTAGGTCAGGAAACTGGGCGTTATGTATTTAGGATTATGGCGCTTAAAGAGATTCTTTCCAATCCTGAAAAATATGGATTTGAGGTTGAGAAGGATGATTTTTATAAAGCTGTACCAACCTTTTCAGTTGAAATTGATGAGCCTGTTGCCAGTTGGGCCGATTTTGCAAAGGAATATGAAATCAATTATAAAATCTTGAAGCGCCATAATCCTTGGTTGCGCGAACCGCATCTGAACAATGCGTCCCGCAAAAAGTATGTGATTGAAATTCCAAATAAAGGATACTACAGGGAGTCCAAATAATGTGTTGCTACTTGGTTATAGCCGTTTTCTGAGCATGACAAAAACGACTGCAATTACCAGAAACCCAACACCGGTTACTACTGGTGGATTTATGATGGTATCTCGTTGTAGACCCAAATACGTAATCAATACTGCTAGAATCAATAAAGCTATTATTGCAAAAGTCAGAACGTTTTTCATACGGTAGGCTTTAATTATCTCATGTTTTCTTTAGATGCATAAGGGTACTACTCCTCTACAGGATAATGAAGTTACGGATATTCATGGATAAATCTAAATCCAAATAATGCATATTCATTGCACAGCAAATATCAAAAATATTAAGTAATATTTTGATGAGTAAGGAGTTAGCGGATGGGTTGATTTTACAGACCTAAATCTTCTTCATCTGCTGTTGCATCATCTTTATCTGGTCGGTAAGCATGTTGTTCTTGTCCAGTTTTTTGGCTTCCTGAAGCAATTGTGTAGCCTCTCGTTTTCTGCGTTTTTGCATGGAAATACCTGCAAGGCTCAATTTTGCCATGGCAACATCATAATCCATGTTGAGGCCCAGCTTCAATGCTTTTTTAAAATACTTTTCGGCCTGGGTAAGGTTCTTTTGCGAGTAAATGATGCCGTGAAGGTAATTGTAGTACCCCTGTTGTTTTTTGACAAGTGCAGATTCGGGGTTCTTAATTTTCTCCAACCATTTCTGTGTACCTTCCATATCTTGCTTTCGCATACGTAGGAATGCCATCAGTATCAATTCATTTCTAAAGTATAGGAAAATGAAAACAGTGGAAAGCAAAATCAAGGCGATGCCATTGCCAATATAACCTTCTATAAACTGATATATGGCATAACCGATAATAAGGGCGGCAATGACGAGTTTTATATTTTTATTGAACATATTTCGTTGGAATTTTACCTTGATTTCAGCGGATGCAAAAGTAGTAAAAACTATTGTAAATATTTTATTTTTGCACTTGCCAAAGTAAAAACTCTTTGTATATTTGCGCCCAGAAAATTTGGGGAGATTTGTTTCCCAGTACAAGAAATCCATTAAAATAGTTCCGAAATGAAAAGAACATATCAGCCGTCAAAAAGGAAGAGAAGAAACAAGCATGGTTTTAGAGAGCGCATGGCGACTGCCAATGGTAGAAAAGTACTTGCAAGAAGAAGAGCCAAAGGAAGAAAAAAACTAACTGTTTCCTCAGAGCCAAGACATAAGAAATAATGACTGTCAATAACTTTTAATTAAAGGTGCTACTTTTCAAGTTTAGCACCTTTTTTTTGTTCTATTTTTAAAAATTAAACAACGAGTAACCCAATAAAATGCCTAAAAGAGAAGATTTAAAATCCATTTTGATTATCGGTTCAGGCCCAATCATAATTGGACAAGCATGTGAGTTTGACTACTCTGGTTCCCAAGCACTACGTTCCCTTCGCGAAGATGGAATCGAGACTATTTTGATCAACAGCAATCCGGCAACGATAATGACAGACCCTGCGATGGCAGACCATGTATATCTGAAGCCGTTGAACACAAAATCGATTATAGACATCTTAAAAAAACATCCGAATATAGATGCAGTGTTACCTACCATGGGTGGACAAACCGCTTTGAACCTTTGTATTGAAGCTGATGAAAAAGGAATTTGGGAAGATTTTGATGTTGAGATCATTGGTGTTGATATTGATGCCATCAATATCACTGAGGATAGGGAAAAATTTAGGGAGTTGATGCTTAAAATAGGGGTGGGAATGGCACCCCAAGCGACAGCGACCTCATTTTTGAAGGGAAAGGAAATTGCCCAGGAATTTGGTTTTCCACTGGTGATACGGGCCTCTTTTACACTTGGTGGGGCGGGAGCATCCATTGTTTATGACCCTGAGGATTTTGATGGGCTTTTAAGTCATGGGCTCGAGGTTTCCCCAATCCATGAAGTCATGATCGACAAGGCGTTGATGGGATGGAAAGAGTATGAGCTGGAATTACTTCGCGATAAAAATGATAATGTTGTAATCATTTGTGCCATTGAGAACATGGACCCAATGGGCATTCATACGGGAGATTCAATTACTGTGGCACCAGCAATGACCCTCTCTGACCGAACATATCAACGCATGCGGGATATGGCCATCCATATGATGCGCAGTATCGGGGATTTTGCAGGTGGATGTAACGTTCAATTTGCCGTGAGTCCAGATGAAAAAGAGGATATTATTGCCATTGAAATCAATCCAAGGGTTTCCCGTTCATCTGCTTTGGCTTCCAAGGCTACGGGATATCCAATTGCGAAAATCGCTGCAAAGCTGGCAATCGGATACAGTTTGGACGAGTTGGAGAATCAGATTACCAAGTCTACTTCGGCGTTGTTCGAGCCAACATTGGATTACGTTATCGTAAAAATTCCAAGATGGAACTTTGATAAGTTTGAAGGTTCAGATAGAACGTTGGGACTTCAGATGAAGTCCGTAGGTGAGGTTATGGGCATCGGACGTTCTTTTCAAGAGGCATTGCACAAGGCCACACAATCCTTAGAAATCAAACGTAACGGGCTTGGAGCGGATGGAAAAGGATACAAAGATTATGAAATCATTATTCAAAAACTTAAAGTTCCGAGTTGGGACAGGGTCTTCGTCATCTATGACGCTATTCAATTGGGAATACCTTTAAATAGGATACATGATATCACCAAAATAGATATGTGGTTCTTAAAACAATACGAAGAACTACATTTCTTAGAACAGGAAATTTCAAAATATACCATAGAAAGTTTACCAAAATCGTTTTTATTGGAAGCAAAACAAAAAGGTTTTGCGGACAGACAAATTGCACACATGTTGGACTGCTACGAAAGTGAAGTGCACAAAAAGCGAACGAACTTAGGAATAAACCGTGTCTTTAAGTTAGTGGATACCTGTGCCGCAGAATTTAAGGCAATGACACCGTACTACTATTCCACATTTGAAGAAGAAATAGAAACGGCAGATGGAAAACGCTACGTGGCCAATGACAGTGAGGTTACGGATAGAAAGAAAATTGTGGTCTTGGGGTCCGGTCCAAATAGAATTGGGCAAGGAATCGAGTTTGATTACTGTTGTGTACATGGGGTTTTGGCCGCTGCAGAATGTGGTTACGAAACCATTATGATCAATTGCAACCCTGAAACAGTTTCTACTGATTTCGATACCGCTGATAAGCTCTATTTTGAACCTGTTTTTTGGGAACACATCTACGATATTATCCTCCATGAAAAGCCGGAAGGCGTTATTGTACAATTAGGAGGCCAAACCGCTTTGAAATTGGCCGAAAAATTGGACAAATACGGTATTAAAATTTTAGGAACCAGTTTTAAATCCTTGGATTTGGCAGAAGACCGCGGCAGCTTTTCGACGCTATTGAAAGAAAATGACATCCCTTACCCTAGATTTGGTGTTGCTGAAACGGCCGATGAAGCGCTGGAACTTTCAGAAGAATTGAATTTCCCACTTTTGGTAAGACCTTCCTATGTATTGGGAGGACAGGGTATGAAAATCGTGATCAATAAGGAAGACTTGGAGAAGCATGTCGTTGACTTACTTCGTAAAATCCCCAACAATAAATTATTGTTGGATCATTATCTGGATGGTGCCATAGAGGCGGAAGCCGATGCCATTTGTGATGGAGAAGATATTTACATTATCGGTATCATGGAACACATTGAACCATGTGGTATCCATTCAGGTGACTCCAATGCAACTTTACCACCTTTTAATTTAGGAGAATTTGTATTACAGCAGATAAAGGACCATACCCGCAAGATTGCCTTGGCCTTGAATACGGTTGGATTAATCAATATTCAGTTTGCCGTGAAAGACGACATGGTCTACATTATTGAAGCCAACCCAAGAGCATCCCGTACGGTTCCTTTTATTGCTAAGGCTTATGGTGAACCTTATGTAAATTTTGCTACAAAGGTTATGCTTGGCGAGAAAAAAATAAAGGACTTTGATTTCAAACCACATTTGGATGGATATGCCATAAAACAGCCTGTGTTTTCATTCAACAAATTCCCGAATGTGAATAAAAACCTTGGGCCAGAGATGAAGAGTACTGGGGAAAGTATTCTGTTCATTGATAGTCTGAAAGATGATGATTTTTACAATCTGTATTCTAGAAGGAAGATGTATTTGAGCAAGTAATAATTTGACGACTTTGAATAAACAAAAAAGGGATTCAGCAAGTGCCCCCTTTTTTAGAAAAAAAATTAATTTTCTAATTTTTCCAAGCGCTGCATCAACTCTATAATAATTTCGTTCTGCTGATTCAATGATTTATTGATAATCATTAATCTATCAATTTCCTTTTGCTGTTGTATAGTATAAAGAGTAAGCTCTTCTATTTTTTGCAATAGTTTTGCATCCATTGCTCCCAAATCTATGCCATCCTGTTTAACATTCTTGGCACTTGGTATATTTGGAAGATGCCCATATGCCTTGACAAAACTCTCAACTTCATTCAGTGGCATAAGATTGAAATCTTCTTCAAAAACGAAATCGGGCCAATCTACCTGTAAATCAACTTTGACACTTTCGCTAATCATATTTCCTCCTATGGCTAAGCGATAACCTTGAGTGTTCGAAGTCCCTATGCCAATATTACCGGCACTGTAGAATAGGTCATTAGCAGTTTGTGTCCATGGGGAACTTGTAATTTCCGTTCCATCTTGAAGAATTGTGGTTGCATTTAAAGTACCTACCACATCTAGTTCAAAGACAGGCGTCAAGGTTCCTACACCTATATTTCCGGAAGCGGGAAGGTAGTTTTGGGCATAGCTGAAAATTGTTGCCAAAAAGAAAAAAAATATAATGGGTATAATTGCATTTTTCATGGAATGCTTTCTAAAGGTGAATAATTATATTAAAAGGAATAGCTCTTATTCGTATTCCCTAAGTTCAAAAGATAAATTTGTAAAGTTGTCCGTAAAAACATTAGTGCCATTTTGCATCTCTATTCTAACTTGATTGTTCCCAACCAATTCCCCTCTAACACCTGTATGTGTAGTAGGAGTAGTAAAGAAAATTACTGTTTTGCCTATGGTAATGGTATTATCCATAGTTCCAATATATTGTCCTTGTGTTTCCCTGGTCCAGTTTATGGAAAGACCTAAACTGTTCTCAACAATATTGCTCTGTGGGTCTTCCGTTCCCGTTTGACTAATGAGTGACACATAAGAACTATAGGTAAGGCCACTACTATCTCCATTGCATAAGAACTCAGACGTATCGACTTCGTTCGCATCCAATTGTCCATTTTCATTAGTGTCCAATCCAACTTCTATTTTAAAACCTCCGTTTGAACAATTAACCCCAGGTTGTTCAATTAATGTAGAAATCAAACTATTTAGCCCATCTGCACCATCTGCACCGTCTGTCCCATTTGTTCCATCAACACCATCTTCGGGGCTACAAGCTAAAAAAGACGTGAGAAAAAAAATTAATGCCCAGAATTTATATGGAGTAATTGTTTTCATGGAGTATTTACATTATTCAGATTTGTATGGCTACAAAAATAGACAACCCAAAGCATAAGATTGAATTTACAAAAGGAAAGTAATAAATTTTTAGACAAACGGAATAAAGTCTGGGATGAAAGGAATATTGGCGACTATTATTTTATCATACCCTCTCGTCTTGGAGAGTCAAAACTATTCTTTTGAAATGGATTTGCAAATTTTGAATCTTGCGGAAAAATTGTCTTTTTTATAATGGATAATGATTATGATTTCCATTCCGTATGAAAAATACCTTCCCGATCTAGGCGCTCGTATGTATGCGAACCAAAATAATCGCGCTGTGCTTGGATTAGATTTAAAGGGAGTCTACTGCTCGTATATGCATCAAAATAGGTAAGTGCATTTGATAGTCCAGGTAACGGAATACCATTTGTAGCACCGTAGGAGACCAGTTCTCTGGCAGAATTGACAGTGTCTTGAATTTTTTCTTTAAAAGAAGGGGATAACAATAAGTTTTGCAAATCTGGTTCTGCTTTGAATGCATCCGTAATATCTGCCAATAGGGCGGCACGAATAATACATCCGGCCCGCCAGATTTTTGCAATTTCTCCCAATTCCAGTTCGTATCCATATTCTTTGGAGGCATCGGCTAATTGGTGCATGCCCTGGGCATAGGTGATTATGAATGCAAAATAAAGCGCGTTTTCAGCTTTGGCAATTAGTGTTTTTTTGACAACAGATTCTGGTGTGGGTCGTTCATAGAGCTCATCCGCTTTTATTCTTTCTGCTTTTAAGGCCGAAATCTCGCGCATACTTACTGCAATATCGATTGTTGGTACGGGAATGCCTAAATCCATTGCATTTTGCGAGGTCCATTTCCCTGTTCCTTTCTGTTTGGCCTTATCCAAAATTTTATCGACTAAATGTCCATCTGTCAAATCATCCTCTTGCTCAAATATTTCAGAAGTGATTTCAACCAAAAACGATTGTAATCGCCCAGCATTCCAATTCGCATAGGTTTGATGTAACTCTTCATTGGTCAAGTCCCCGGCCTTTTTCAAAAGGTCATAAATTTCCGAGGTTAATTGCATCAATCCATATTCAATGCCATTATGCACCATTTTCACATAGTTTCCAGCAGATTTTGGACCTAAATATGTGACACAAGGTTCACCTTCGTATTTTGCAGAAACAGCTTCAAAAATTGGTTTTACATATTGATATGCGTCTCTGGAACCTCCTGGCATGATGCTTGGTCCCTTGCGGGCACCTTTAGCTCCGCCCGATACTCCTGCACCAAAGAAATTAATGCCTTTTTCTTTTAAATAAGCTTCTCTACGGTCCGTATCCGTAAAAAAGGAATTCCCTCCATCGATAATGATATCACCCTTATCAAGATGGGGCAGTAAATTTTCAATGACAATGTCCACTACTTTACCAGCAGGAACCAATAACATGATTTTTCTAGGAGTGGTCAAAGCCTTAACAAAAACTTGAGCATCAGTAGCAGCATTTACTTTGCTCTGGTCACCACCTTCCTTTACAAGGGCATCAACTTTTTCCTTGTCCAGATCATTGCCAAAAGCTGTAAATCCATTATCGGCAACATTAAGAATAAAATTGCGCCCCATTACACCAAGGCCCACAAGCCCAAAATCATAAGTATCTGCCATGTTCTATGTTTTTAACGTCTTATGTTAAGACAACACTAAGTACGTTATTTGTTGAATTCTGAACCTAAAATAAACGTTATATTCGTTAAGCTCAAAAATAAATTGCGGTGTTGAAGCCTTTTTTAGGAAATAGCTCCCCAATCATTCAATTTTTGGGATATCCGAACCTGTAATAGCTCACTCTATGAAAAAGACCAATAGTCAAATGCTCATTATTTTTGGAGCTTCGGGCGATTTAACAGCCAGAAAGCTCATTCCAGCATTGTTTAATTTATACGTTGCAGAACAGCTGCCCAAAAATTTTATCGTTTTAGGTGCTAGTAGAAGTAACCTTACAGACGAAGAGTTTAGAAACAGGGTGGTCTATGAAAGCAAGTATTTAAAAGAAAAGATTAACGGTCTGGATAAAAAGAAGTTAGAGGCATTTGCCAATACATTGTTCTATGAGGATTTAGGCGACGATTACGCCTCTAATTACGAAGGTCTGTCCAAACGTATTACTAGTTTAAATGACTCTCATAATACGGAACATAATTACATGTTCTATTTATCCACACCTCCCAGTATTGTTGAGACGATAGCAAAGAACCTTTCAGAATACAATCTTAATGATGAAACGAAAGGCTTTAAACGGTTGATTGTTGAAAAGCCTTTTGGATACAACCTGGAGACCGCAAAAGAACTAAATAATGGACTTCAGCAGTATTTTAAAGAATCACAGATTTATAGAATTGACCATTATCTTGGAAAAGAGACCGTACAAAATTTATTGGTGACACGCTTCTCCAATAGCATCTTTGAGCCTTTATGGAATCGAAATTACATTCATCATGTGGAAATAACCAATGCGGAGAGCGTTGGAGTAGAGAAAAGGGGAGGCTATTATGATAAATCCGGAGCATTGCGCGATATGTTCCAAAACCACTTGCTACAAATTGTTTCATTGGTGGTCATGGAACCTCCAATAGGTGATCAGCCAGAAGAAATACGAAATGAAAAAGTAAAAGCATTAAAATCGCTCAGGGTCATGCGCGATAAGCAAACCCTTTTTGATAATACGATACGTGCCCAATATGTTGGTTCGGAAATTAATGGGGAAAAAGTAAAAGGCTATCGTGACGAGGATGGTGTTGATCCAGAATCTACAACCGAAACATATGCGGCGATTAAATTTTTTGTAGATAATTGGCGCTGGCATGGAGTTCCTTTTTATGTACGTACCGCTAAACGCATGCCTACAAAAGTTACAGAGGTAATTATTCATTTTAAGACGCCGCACCATCAAATTTTTCAAGATTCTGGAGTCAACAATAAAGACAACAAACTGATAATCAGGATACAACCGGATGAAGGTATTCTTATGAAGTTTGGAGTAAAAGTTCCTGGACAAGGTTTTAAAGTGGAACGAGCGAATTTGGATTTTTACTATTCCAGTTTAGCGCAAACGTATGTTATGGAAGCCTATGAACGATTACTTTTGGACGCTATGCAAGGCGATGCTACGCTATATGCGAGGGCCGATGAAGTAGAAGCTGCGTGGGAGTTTGTCGACCCTATTTTAAACTATTGGAAGACCGGTGACGATGTAAGAATGTACGGTTATGCCGCAGGTGTTTGGGGACCTGAAAATGCAGATGAATTGATTGACGATTTAGGGTATTGGCGGAATCCTGGCGAGAACTTGGCCGATGACCCTGGCTATTGTGTGATTTGTTAGTTCAGTAGTCAGTGGGCGGTAGTCAGTGGTCAGTTGCTGGTTTGAACTTTGGGTTTGAGTTTGCGCTTGAACTTTGAGTTTATTTTTGTCATTATTAATTGTTCGTTTTCGGTTGATGGGTCAAAGGTGAAATTATATGCTCGCTGAGCGGAGTCGAAGCGAAAATTAATAAAGTGGTCAGTTGCTAGAATTTGAACTTTGAGTTTGAGTTTGAGTTTGTATTTGAACTTTGAATTTACTTTTGTCAGTAGTTAATAAGATATATGGTATGGTTTAAAGATTTATTTGATGGAATTGAAAATTTACAGGGATAAAAACGAAGTTGCAAAACAGTTTTCTGAATACTTTTCGGGATTGGTTGAGGGGAAATCCATTTTTCATGTGGCACTGTCTGGTGGAAGTACCCCAAAAATTGTTTTTGATTTGCTTGCTGCTGATTTTTCTTCAAAAATTGATTGGAGCAAGATTCATTTTTATTGGGGAGACGAGCGATGCGTTCCTCCAACGGACGACCAAAGCAACTATAAAATGACTGTGGCGCATCTGTTTTCCAAAGTTGATGTCTCCCAAGAACATATTCATAGAATATTAGGCGAAAACGACCCGCATACAGAAGCTAAAAGATATGGTAAGCTATTGGCGGAGCAACTTCCGTTGCTAAATGAAACACCTCAATTTGATTTAGTCATCTTAGGAATGGGTGATGACGGGCATACAGCTTCAATTTTTCCACATGAAATTGAATTATGGGATTCAAATGAAAACTGTGAGGTCGCTATTCATCCAGATTCTGGACAGCGAAGAGTTACGTTAACAGGAAAAGTTATCAATAATACGAAAGAAGTAGTTTTTTTGGTGACAGGAGAAAGTAAGTCAGAAAAAATAACAGCAATTCTTGAAAAGAAGGAGGGCCATATGGACTATCCAGCTTCTTTAGTACATCCAAAATCTGGGAGTTTGGTCTGGTTTATGGATACAGATGCTGCTAAGGAACTTACTTAGTTTAAATCCAGCTGTACATTTTCACCTTCTAAAGTATCTAAATGCGCATCGATTTTAAAATTGGCAGCTTCATATTTGGAATCTCTATGTTGGGCCGAGGCTTTTCGTTCTTTACTTCTGGCAAATCGACGAACCCCTTGTTTGTCAAACAATAGTAAACCTGGAATCGTTCTGTTTTTGCCACTTTCATCTTTTGCGACCATAGTAAGATAAGAGGAATTACAATGCTTGGTTTCACCAGTGGTTATATTTTCCGACTCTACGCGAACTCCTACAACCATCGAAGTTTTTCCAGTGTAATTGATGGATGCTTTTAAGGTGACCAATTCACCAACTTCAATTGGATTTAAGAAATCTACTCTATTGACAGAGGCGGTAACGCAATAGGCCTGTGAGTGTTTTGATGCGCATGCAAAAGCAATCTGGTCCATCAGATTTAGTATGTGTCCTCCATGTACTTTACCACCAAAATTGGAGTGGGAAGGCAGCATTAGTTCGGTGATGGAAACCTTGGACTCTTCTACAGTTTTGAATTTTTTCATTTGAACTTATTATATTTCCCCTCTAAAAAGAGGGGATTAAGGGGTGTGTAAAAACATTGGAATGATAATCAAATATAATCCAAAGCTCAAAGAACTTGCTAGGCAACTGCGTAATAATGCTACAAAAGCTGAAATTTTTCTTTGGCAAAAACTAAAGCGAAATCAAATGTATGGCTATGATTTTCATAGACAAAAACCTATTGATCAATACATTGTAGATTTCTTCTGTAATAAGTTGCGGTTAGCTATTGAATTAGATGGTTATTCACATCAAATAACTGAGGTTTGGGAAAAGGATGTCAAAAAGACGAAATGCCTAAATGAGCTTGGAATCAATATACTTAGATTTTCAGATTACCAAGTGATGAACGAAATGGAGAATGTACTACGAGCTATTGAGGATTATATTGTAACATTCGAAGAAAAAGGATTTACACCTCCCTCAATCCCTCCTTGTTAGGAGGGAAGTTATATACTTTTCTTAGTTATTTAATTCCCAAAATGTGGCGATTTTTCTTTTTCCACTTCTATGATAAAATATTTAGTATCCCCTAACCAAAAAAAGGTTGAATACCGTTCTTTATAAGTAACTTTTACATAGTGACCTTGAAAATCCTTTAGTTTCTGTATTACATCCTTTTTATTGTCCTCTACAGAAAATGAAAATATTTGAGCCCCTGAAATACCTTGACTTATCTCACCTTCCCACGTCTTGGCCAACACACCTTTTCTACTAAATTTTATCAATTCTCCAGAACGATAGCCCTCGCTGAAAGGAACATAATAGATAAAAGCAAAGTAGGCTGAGACTCCTAACAGGATAACTGATACGGTAATGAATATTGCTTTTTTCATGGTTATAATTCAAGTTTTGGTTCTTGATAATCGTCTTCTTCTGCACGTTTTAATATTGGTTCAGGAATGGATTTTTTAGCTTTTGCACCCATTTTTTTGAGTTTTTCAATACTGGTAACAATATTTCCACGCCCCTCTACCAATTTGTTCATGGCACCACGATACTCTATTTTGGCCTCATCCATTTTTTTGCCCACCTTGGTCAAATCTGTTACAAAACCTTCAAATTTATCGTATAATGCACCAGCTTGTCTAGCAATTTCTATAGCATTTTTTTGCTGTTTTTCATTGTTCCACATACTGTCTATGGTACGCAATGTAGCCAATAGGGTAGAAGGAGTAACGATAACAATATTCTGTTCAAATGCCTTGTTATAAAGCGAATTGTCAGTATTTATTGCTACTGCAAAAGCAGGTTCTATCGGAACAAAGAGGAGTACAAAGTCTGGACTTTCCATTTCATACAAGTCCTCATACTTTTTGGCGGAAAGCTGTTCAACATGCTTTCTTAAAGAATTGATATGGTCTTTAAGGTGTTTTTCCTTTAATTCATCTTCAGCATTGGTATAACGTTCATAGTCGGTGAGGGAGACCTTGGAATCGACTACCATCTTTTTCCCATCTGGTAGATGGATAATAACATCTGGCATTACCCGAGAGCCGTCGTCCCTTAAAAAACTTTGCTGTACACTATACTCCCTGTCTTTCTCAAGACCCGACTTCTCCAATACGCGTTCTAAAACCAATTCCCCCCAATTCCCCTGCATTTTACTATCTCCTTTTAAGGCTTTGGTTAAGTTTTCCGCTTCTTGGGTAATCTTAAGGTTTTGATTTTGAAGATTTAGTAATTGTTCTTTAAGCGCTGAATGAATACTGATATTCTCCTTTTGGGTAGCTTCTACTTTTTTCTCGAACAGCTGAATTTTTTCTTGAAGCGGACTCAGTATTTGTTTGATGTTTTTTTGATTTTGCTCTGTAAACTTCGAGCTCTTTTCTTCCAATATTTTTGAAGCGAGAATTTCAAAGTCTTTGGTGAATTTTTCCTGTAACTTTTCTACTTCCTCTTTTTGTTCGGTATTGATGCGTTGTAAATTTTCCAAATCTGCCTGATACCTGACAATTTGGTTTCCAAGTTGCTCTTTTTCAGATTGAAGTTCTTTCTTCTCGGTATCGACAGAAAGAAGTCTATCGTTTAGGGTTGTTACAGTATTGTTCAACTGCTGCTCACGTTCCTGCCAAACACTTTCATTGGATTTGGTCTTTAGCTTTTGAATATAGATGCCCAGAAGTACTCCAATTCCAGTTGCAAGTATGCCAACCAATACATAAATCAATTCATTGCTCATAAAATTCCTTTCTCAGGATAAAGATAATGGATATCTAACTACATAAAAATACCCCTGAAATAGTTTGTAGCTTTCGGTTGTGATGTTTTTTTGCTTACAGCTTACAGCTTACAGCTTACAGCTTACAGCTTACAGCTTACAGCTTACAGCTTACAGCTTACAGCTCATTGGTTTTACAAACCGGTGCTTCTCTATTTGTTCACTTTAAAAGAACCTGTTTTAGCATCAAATTGAACCATTTCTGAAGGAAAAAGATGTTCAAAATGCTTTTGTTCTATTAATTTACAGGGTTCTCCGAATGGATTTTCATGTCCATCAAGGATTAAAATTTTGTCGCACAGCTGAATTGCTAGATCAATTTCATGTGTTGTGAAAATGATTGTTTTCTGCTGTTCATGAGCCAATTTCTGCAATAACTTTAGAATTTGTACTTTGTGGTAGAGGTCTAAATGTGTTGTGGGTTCATCCAATAAAATGATGGGCGTATCTTGTGCCATGGCACGTGCAATCAATACACGCTGGAGCTGGCCATCGCTGAGCTCATGGCATTTGCGGTGACGTAAATCGTTCAATAAAAAAGTATCCAAACTTTCCTGAATTTGTTTCTTGTCGGTCTTTGTCAAAGTGCCTATCCAATTGGTATAGGGTTGTCTGCCCAGTGCAATCAATTCTTCAACGGTAAGATTTTTTGATGCCGGTTGCTCCGTTAGCACTAAACTAAGTTCTTGCGCTAGTTTTGGTGAAGTATAGTCCGTAAGATATTTATTCTTTAAAGTTATGTTACCAGATAATTTGGGTTGAAGGTTTCCAAGGGTTCGTAAAAGTGTCGATTTTCCTATGCCATTAACGCCAACGATAGCACATAGTTCTTTGGATTCCAAGTTAAAACTTATTTCATCCACTATTGTTTTAGAGATATAACCAATCGCTACATCTTTAACCGTGATACTATTTTTTATTGACCCTGACATCAAAACAACATTTTTCGCTTTCTAACCAACAACCATATAACAACCGGTGCCCCAATGAGCGAAGTTATAGCATTTATGGGCAAAACATTAACAGAATTGGGCAATTGTGCAATAGTATCGCAGAGCAACATTAAAATAGCACCGTAAAGAAATACCGCTGGAATAAGAATACGATGTTCCATAGTATCGAATAGTTGTCTGGTAAGGTGCGGTACCGCTAAGCCAACAAAAGCAATTGGACCTGCGAACGCAGTAATTCCACCCGCTAAGATACCTGTTGCTATAATAATGGTCAATCTTGATTTTTTTAGGGACACCCCAAGGCTCAATGCGTAATTTTCTCCTAACAAAAACGCGTTTAACTTTTTAATGGAAAGAATACTCAATATAATTCCGATACCAACAATGCCACTTAAAAGGATTACTTGTTGCGAAGATAGATTGCCGACACTGCCAAATGACCAAAAAATAAAGCGTTGTAGGTTTTCTGCGCTTGAGAAATAGGCCAGTACACTTACGATTGCTGCTGTTATGCTTCCAAACATTAGACCGATAATCAATAACGCCATAGTGTCCTTAACCATATTCGCTAATAGTATTACCACGAGCAATACCAAAAAACTGCCTACACTTGCCGCTATTGCCAATGCTGCATCATTTAAAAGTAGTAATGAAGTAAAACCGGTAAACAGCGAGGCACCCATTAAAAGTAATGCAGCTCCAAGACTGGCACCAGAGCTAATCCCTAAAACAAAAGGGCCGGCCAACGGGTTACGAAACAGCGTTTGCATCAACAAACCACTCAACGCCAAACCGCCACCAACTAAAATCGCTGTAAATGCTTTAGGTATGCGATAGTTCCAGATAATGTAATTCCATGATTCAATCTCAACTTTACCATTGAACAAAGAAGTCAATAGTGCTTTGAAAGGTATGGTTACGGAGCCGGAGCTTATGTTTAGTATCCACGCAAAGAGTAGTGCTGCTATGATGAGCAAAAACGAAATATGGTATGATTTGTAGTGCTGCATTTAGTGCAAGGGCAAGTAAAAGTTTAGCTCGTGATTTGGCACAAGTTCTGGGTGTAGAATGGATATTAAATCCTTAAGTACTAAATCTGGTCGTTGCGGGGCCAACTCGTAAAAAAGGATACCTCCAGTATTCCCTTTTTTTACAGCATTTGAATATATTTTTTTGTTGGAAAATGCCTCGAATTGTTCATAGTGTGCGTCCGCTTTTTTCAAATCTTCATATGTAGTATGCATTGAAGGGTTGAACCAAAATTCAGCTTGCCTCCCTTTTTCCAGAATGGCTTCCAAGCTCAGGCCAATACTTCCTTTTTCCTCTGTATCTGCCCAGATGTAATTCGCATTGGCATCTTTTAAAAACTTTGCCATCCAGCTTTTTCCACCTGCTATATACCATACATCTTTATAAAGTCCACCGGTTAGAACAGTTGGCTTTTGTGTTGTGTTCAATGCCAAAAGCTTGGTATCGTTATATGACTTTTCGATAATTTTAAAAATACTATCAGCTTGTTTTTCCTTTTGAAAAAATGGAGCGAAAAATTTTATCCATTCTGCTTTTCCCAAAGGTGTTTGCTCTGTCCATTCCCCATTATATACCACGGGTATTCCTGAACGCTTTAGTGTTTCATAAGCTTTATTGGTATTGTTTATTCCGAAGCCTATCACAACATCTGGGTTCAGCACCAATGCAATTTCTGTGTTAATATTTTCATTGGTCCCCAACTCCTTGATTTGCTTGGATTCAATTCGTTTCCGAGCAGCTTCTGAGGAAACTAGATCTGTATTGGGAAAACCTGTAATCACATTCAATTCCCCTAAAACTTCTAAAGAAGGAATGTGTGTTGTTGAGGTTACGATCATATTTTTCACAGGTATAGGTATTATGGCATCATAGACATCTCTTGGTAGTGTGATCGAAGCCATTTTTTCTCTTGGAACCAGCGCATACTTAAACATTGTTTCAGAGCCTGGCCATGCAGATGAAACTTCTATTGTTGTGAAATCAGTGTTCGATTCTATGCTAAAACCTGTAGCATGATATATTTTGATTTCTACCTCTTTTTGTTTAATTGGTAAAGGCTTCTTTTTTTCTCCACAACTGGAAAAAAATAATATAAAAAAGCCCACAGAAAATAATAGGAAAAACTGTTTTCGTACCATGACCCCAAATGTAATATTATTTAACTTTTTTAAAAAAAGATTAAACAGAATGATTACTTTCGTTGAGAATTTTGGTTCGATTTAGTCACAGAATTTTCGCTTTAGAATTTTTTAAATCAGTAGGTGATTTCAAGAGCATTAAATCGATTAAAAGGGAATCTGGTGTAAGTCCAGAACTGTTCCCGCAACTGTAAGTTTATGCCAAGTGATACTTGGTACCTTGTTTCGAACAAGGATGTTGTTTACTTCATAGCCACTGCTTTTGCCAAATCAAGTCAGCACGAGTGGGAAGGCAAAATAGCATTGAACAAGTCAGGAGACCTGCCAAATTCAAACACAACATGTTAAACTTTCGGGATAAAAGTTTTCGTATGGGTACAGACATACTATTCTCCCGTTTATTCTAGTAAACGAAATGAAAAAAAGTTACTTATGGTTAGGTGCCGCTATTTTAGTTGGCAAGGGTCTTTCTGCGCAGAGCACACAGCAAGATTCTATTCAAGTTCAACGGCTACAAGAAGTGGTTGTTAGTGATTCGCGTTTTGAACTAAAGCGTGAAAATTCGGGTAAGACCGTCATCAAGATTTCATCCGAGGAACTGGAACGGAATCAGGGTAGGACCGTGGCCCAGGTGATCAATACTAAAAGCGGAATTGAAATTGCCGGTAGCCGGGGTAGGGACGGTGACGTTCTAGGTGTTTTTGCCAGAGGTGGACGAGGACGACAGGTTTTGGTCATTATTGATGGGGTTCGTGTAACCAACCCTTCTTCTTTTGCCGTTGAGTATGATTTACGACTTTTATCTGCCGCAAATGTAGAATCCATTGAAATTATAAAAGGTGCTGCAAGTACACTTTATGGTACCAACGCTGCTACGGCCGTTATTAACATTAACACCAAAAAGAATTCGGAAAATAAGATTGCGGGTAATTTTGAATCTACGTTTGGAACAAACCAAACCTCTGAAGACCAAAACTATAATCTTGCCAACTTTGCCAATGGCGCTAGGGTAAGTGGAACCTTGGACAAGTTCTCTTATGGTCTAAGTTTTTCCAATCGCTATTCCAATGGACTTTCTGCTGCTGTAACTCCAGAAAATGAGGAAGATGATTTTTCACAATACAGCACAGACCTTAAACTGGGATACCAATTTTCTGAAAATTTAAATGTTTCGGTTTACGGCAACAAAACGGAACTTAGAAGTGAGTTTGATGCTGATCGTGCCGAAGCTCCCAATAGATTAAAGCAAGATCAGGAACGTATAGGGATAGCCTCCACATTTAAGTATGGAAAAGGTTCTATAGAACTAAATGCTGCATACACAGATTTTGAAATAGATACAAGAAGTACATTTGGTGAGAGCAGTGCCAATGGTGAAAATTTTGTTTTTGACATTTATAATAAATATATTTTTAATGATAAGTTTTATACCGTTCTAGGTGTAAACTATATCAAAGACAAAGCTTCTTTTATGGATGCCGTGGATTTTACAATTGTTGATCCTTATGCAAATTTGGTATATGTGTCCGATTTTGGTTTCAATCTCAATACTGGAGCAAGGCTTAATACGCATTCCGCATATGGAAACAATTTTGTGTATAACGTAAATCCATCCTACGTTTTTCGTACCTCTGAGGGATATGTTAAACTTTTGGGAACTTATGCAACATCATATATCACACCTAATTTAACCCAGTTGTTTGGGGATTTTGGCGCAAATCCAGATTTAGAACCTGAAGAGAACACTACGATAGAAGGGGGAGTAGAATATTTTGTAAATGATAAGCTTCGGTTGAATGCAATTTATTTTGATAGAAATGAAAAGAATCGAATTGGGTCGGATGCAGATTTTCGAAGTATTAACATTTCTGACGAAATAGATGTAAATGGTGTGGAGATAGAGGTTTCTTGGTCTCCCTTAGATGAATTAACCGTAGATGCCAATTATGCTTTTACCGAACGTACGGGCGATAATGCCATTAGAATTCCCAAACATAAAGCGAATTTAACTTTAGGCTATCAATTGTGCGAATTCACGAATATCTCGCTTAACTACGCCTATACTGGGGAACGGAACGACACGGATTTTGCTGTCGGTGAGAACATTGCATTGGATGCATTTTCCTTGGTAAATCTGTATATTGACCATGAATTAATGCCCAATAAGTTGAAGATTTTCCTAAACGCCAATAATATTTTAAATGAAGAGTTTACGGAAATTATTGGTTTTACCACAATAGGAAGAAACATCAGTGCTGGCTTTAACCTAAGTTTTTAATCACCAAATCGATACTATGTTGAAGGTTTGTTCTTTTATGCCCGCCGTTACCCAGATGATTTATGATATGGGGCTTGACAATCAGCTTTATGGCGTCACTTTTGAATGCCCTGAACAGGCGTTGAAAGAAAAGAAACCTATCGTACGTTGTATTCTAGAAGGGAAGCAATTATCCAGTCAGGAAATTGATGCATTATTTTCTGCAAGCAAACACCAAGGAAAAGATTTGTACTATGTGGACGAACCACTTTTAGAAACGATTTCGCCCGACATCATATTCACCCAAGATATATGTGACATATGCCAGATAGATACGGCATGTACTGCCGCTGCGGTAGCTAATTTGGAGAAACAGCCAGAGTTGATTTCAATAAGTCCGCAATCTTTGGAGGATATATTTCAATCTGCGATTACCATTGCCAAAGCAATGGGTAGGGAAGAGTTGGCATATTCGTATTTGGCAAAATTGCATAGCAGAATTGATGTTGTAATCGATAAACTTAGGGCATCAAAAGTATTGCCAAAACGGGTTATGCTTATGGAATGGTTGGAACCCATTTTCAATTGTGGACATTGGATTCCCCATCAAATTGCGTATGCCGGTGGAGTGGATATGCTTTCTAATCCGTCAGGGGATAGTATTGTAACACAATGGGATAAAATTGTAAAGTATAACCCTGAAGTTTTGGTCATAGCACCTTGCGGCTTCACGGTTGAGCGAACCATTGAAGAAATGCACCTATTGACAAAAAAAGATGGATGGTATGAGTTAAAAGCAGTAAAGGAAGGAGCTGTTTACATTGCAGATTTTGACATGTTTACCCAATCTTCTGCCAATACCCTTGTCAACGGAATAGAAGTGTTGGCAGGACTTTTTCACCCTAATGTGTTTAATGTCCCGAAAAGGTTATCTAATAAGTTCAGGCCTTTTGATATGAAAAGGGTTTAATACTGAGGTACTTAAATAAAAAAACGGCTTTAAAGCCGCTTTTTTCGTTATTCAAAATTAATGTCCAATGATTTATCCAAAAACATGTTGTCTTTGAGAGGGGTCATTAATCTAGAGCTCATAAAAGTCTTAGCCGGCATTTTAACTGAAAAGCCCTGCTTGCTAACGGATGCGGTAATTTCCTGGATAGCCCTTGCCAACAACGGTTCATTGGGATCACCAAGGACTCCTAAGTTTTCCAAATCTTCTTCAAGTTCAATGTTAGGTGCCAAACCAGAGGTATAATCAAAAAAGCCATCTGCATTTTCATTTCTGCCTACTAAAGGCTGTAATCCCCAACTATTGTTCGAATTGATTTGGTTTTCACGACTGGAATTATATATATAATTGCCATTAGGGTCGTCCACCAAGGTAATTGAAAACTCATTTTTGCCTCTGGTGGTTTCTCCTATGTGAACGACATCAACATATGGAGCTAAACCGTTCATAACCAATTCGCTTGCTGAAGCTGAACTATTAGTTGCCAAAATATACACTTTGGTAAGATTAAGTGAGCTTACAGGTGTTCCTGAATTATTTTCACCTATTCCGCTGGCAAAATTATCTTCCAATTGTTCCGCTGAAAACTGCGCTTGGATTTTGTTGTTCCAACGTTGACGTATGTATAGTTTATCGGTATCGGTACTGTGTACCATACTGGCCAATAAACGTGAGCTGTTTACGGATCCACCGGGATTGTAGCGCATATCAAGTACTAACTGAGTCGCTCCGTCCGCTACAAATTGTGCAAAAGCACTGTTAAGTGCTTCATTGAAACTACTCAAGAATCTATTGTACATTAAGTAAGCGACTTTTTCTCCACCAATTTCCAAGGTCTCGGCTACCAAAATTGGATTTTCAACAAAGTTTTCTATTTTGGTCAAACTTACTTCCTTTGTGATGTCGGCAATCGTACCATCATTTATTTCGGCCATTCCAAGGGTATAACTATCATTGCTTCCAAAAAGTAGGCCTATATAGTTATCTAGGTTCAATTGCTGTCCATCAACGCGTGTAAAAATATCACCTCTTTGTATATCTTTGGTAGAAGCATCCGAATCTGGCAAAACGTATTGGACAAAACCAAAAATATCATTACTGCCAGATAATTGGACCAATCCGAATTCCAGTCCATTACTTTTTGAAACTCCCGATAGATTGTTCACCAGCTCTTCATAATCATCATTGGCAAAACTAAAACGGTCTTCATTGAACTGGATGCTTTCATAAAAATCGGATGGGTCTGGGGTTGCCTCTAAAAACGTTGTGAATTCAGCATCATTTGCGAAACGGTCATCTGCCAAGTTTGGTACTTCGCCTTGCCAAAAATACCATAAGTTCATGGCTTGCCACATAAAATTTTGTACAGTGACATCGGCTCCAGGGGTTGGGTCTGGTGTGTCAGTATTCGTAATTCCGTCATCATCATCGCTACAACCAATAATAAATAGAGATAGTCCTAAGATTAAAAGAAAGTATTTTTTCATAGTTATTTTTTAAGAGATTCACTCAATTATCGTTCCATTTACAAATGGAACATGTTGTTTAGGTAGTATAGTTTGGTGAATTCTTACAATTTTTCATTCACAAAATAGAGACATATATTGAGAATACAAATTTTTTGTAACAAAATTCGATATATGTCGTCGTGATAGTGTAAGCGAATTTAAATAGCTTACAAACAACTAAAAACTAAAATGAAACAGGCCGAATTTTTAAATGTGGTAATGCCCTTTAAGGACAAGCTCTACCGACTGGCCAAAAGATTGTTGGTCTCACGGGAGGAAGCTGAAGATGCCACACAGGAGATTTTGCTGAAACTTTGGTCCAAAAATGAGGCAATGGGACAGTATAAAAATGTTGAAGCCTTTGCAATGACCATGACCAAGAATTTTTGCTTGGACCGATTAAAATCCAAACAGGCCAGTAATTTAAAGTTGGTTCACAGTAATTACAGCGATGAAAGAACCTCGCTTCAAAAACAATTGGAAGCTGAAGATAGTATTCAATGGATGGAGCGAATAATGGAAAAGTTGCCCGAACAACAAAAAATGGTATTGCAATTGCGAGATGTAGAGCAATATGATTTTGAGGAAATATGTGAACTTTTGGATATGAAACCTACCGCAGTTAGGGTAACATTGTCCAGAGCAAGAAAAATGGTAAGAGAAGAATTGATAAAAAAACATAACTATGGAATTGGATAACATAGAAAGATTATTGGAGAAATATTTTGATGCTACCACTACGGTAGCTGAGGAAAAGACATTGCTGACTTATTTTTCGCAGGAAAGTGTAGCAACACATCTTGAGCAGTACAAGCCAATGTTTACCTATTTTTCCAACGCCAAGGAAGAAAAATACACAAAGCAGGTTCCATTAAAACCTAGAAAGAACTACTACAAATGGATTTCCGTAGCAGCTGTGGCACTATTCATTTTTGGCATCTATTTTGGTAACGAGTACCAAGAAAAAAGAGAGGCGGAATATGCCTATCAAGAAACAAAAAAGGCTTTTGAACTCTTGGCCGAAAATTTTGGTCGAGGCACTGAAAAAGTAGCATATTTAAAAGAGTTTGAGGTCGCAAAACAAAAAATTTATAATAATAATTAAATCAAAAAAATGAAAAAGTATATTTTAATCATAATGATAGCTATAGTGCCCTTGTCTGGTTTTTCCCAGTCATTGTTTGACAAATACGAAGATTTGGATGACGTAACTTCTGTGGTTGTCAACAAAAGCATGTTCAATCTATTGGCGAAAATAGATGTTGAGGTCGATGATCCGGAAGCGAGGGATTTTATGGACATTGCCAGTAGCCTTAAAAGTCTGAAAGTATATACCACGGACAATAAAGAGATTGGTAATAACATGAAATCTTCCGTGGACAAATATCTAAAGTCATCTACCATGGAAGAGTTGATGCGCGTAAAGGATAAAGACGCCAACGTCAAGTTTTATATAAAGCAGGGTAAAGATACCGACCACGTAAGTGAACTATTGATGTTTGTTACAGGTCTAAAGGATATGGAAGCAGATGGCAGAAAATTTGAAACGGTTTTACTTTCCTTGACCGGGGATATCGATTTGAACAAAATCAATTCTTTGACAAAAAAGATGAATCTTCCGGAAGAATTGAACAAAGCGGGTAAAAAAGGAAACTAATGGGGACGATAAAAAAATGGTTTACTGTAGTCGTCTGCTCATGCCTTCCCATTTTTGGAATGTCCCAATCCATTCTTGACAAGTTTGAGGATTCAGATAGAGTAGGTTCCATAACGATAAGCAAGGGAATGCTGGATATAGTGGCCGATGCCATGTCCTATGATAAAGATGAAGACACAAAGGATTTTGTGGAATTGGCAAAAAGTATAGATAATATTAGGGTATTTATATCTGAGGACAAAGGGGCATCGGCAGACATGGCTGTTACAATGAAACAATATGTTAAATCATCGAGATTGGAAGAGCTAATGAAAATAAAGGATAAGGATACCAATCTAAGATTCTACATTAAAAATGGAAATAATGGAAATAATGTTGAAGAGTTACTCATGTTTGTCACTGGAATTGAAGATGAAAAAGGTAATGACTTTAAGTTTGAAACCATTTTATTGACCATGACAGGTGATATCGATTTGGCGAAAGTCAGTTCATTGACGAATAAAATGAATCTTCCGAAAGAATTGAACAGAGTAAATCGTCGTTAAAATTAAGTTAGGGTTGTTGCCATACTGTAACAAAAACAGGTTTTTGGCAACTTATATCATAGAAATCAAATCAATCAAAAAATAATAGTAAATTGAAGAATACAGTCAAATTTATAGGAATGGTCATGATGGTATTGCTGGCTTCATGCTCTTCCCAACAAAGTCTACAGGAATATTATGTTGATAATTCAGAGAATCCCAATTTTATCTCCATAGATGTACCCGCCAGTATTTTGAAAATGGATGAAGCAAATCTTACGGAAGCGGAATCCAAGGCAATAGCGTCTCTGCGAAAATTCAATCTTTTGGCATTCAAAAAAACCGATTCCAACGTAGCGGAATATAAGTCAGAAAAAATCAAGGTAAAACAGATTTTAAAGAACGATGATTTTGTAGAGCTTATGAAAATCAACTCCCAATATGGAAAAGGTGTTATAAAATACCTAGGGGATGAAGATGCGATTGATGAAGTCATCATCTATGGCGATAGTAAGGACAAGGGCTTTGCTTTGATACGTGTCTTGGGAAAAGACATGAATCCTGCACATATAGTTCAATTAATGCAGGCAATTCAGAAATCGGACTATAAAGGAGAAGGCCTTGGGGAAATTGGAGATTTTTTAAAGGGATAATTTTGCTTCATATCACCTAATACTGATCCTGAACAATCTTGATTGTTCAGGATTTTTTAGTTTGTAACGGTATCGAAACTTTAAGTTTGTGTGACGCTTTCTCTATCTTAGTGTCTCACTATAAGAACACTAACAAAATTTAAAGTAAACCATGGAAAAAGCACAAGAATGGATTAACTACGGTATTGAGCTCGCAAAAGAATTTGGCCCCAAATTGATTACGGCTATCCTCATTTATGCAATAGGTACCTGGATTATTAAAAGAATTATTGGCACCAGTAAAAAAGTAATGTCCAAAAGCAAGTATGATGAATCGTTACAGCGGTTTCTACTTAATCTTGTTTCTTGGGCATTAAAGATATTCTTGATTATCATTGTGATTTCAAGATTAGGTGTGGACGTTACCACATTTGCAGCAGTGATTGCAGCTGCAGGTCTTGCTATTGGCTTGGCTTTGCAGGGATCGCTCTCCAATTTCGCTGGAGGCGTATTGATCATGATTTTTAAGCCTTACAGAATCGGAGACCTTATAGAGGCCCAAGGTGTTTTGGGAGTTGTAAAGGAAATTGAAATTTTCACTACAAAATTGACGACGCCAGAGAATAAGTTGGCCATTGTGCCAAATGGTGCTATGGCCAACGGGAATATCGTTAATTACACCGCCGAAGGTAAAATTCGGGTAGATACGGTGATAGGAGTGGGCTACAATGAAGACATCAAAAAAACAAAAGAAGTACTTATGAACGTGCTTACTTCGAACGATAAGGTGTTACAAGATCCTGCACCTTCTGTTAATGTTATGGAACTGGCGGACAGCTCGGTCAATTTTGCCGTACGCCCATTTTGCAAACCAGAACATTACTGGGATGTCTATTTTGCTATTTATGAAAATTGTAAGTTAGCGTTGGATGCCGCCAATATTGAAATACCGTATCCACATTCTGTAGAGATACACAAAGAAGGCTAGAACTTTTTAAAAACTAAATTAATGACTAAACCCCAGTATAATTTGCTGGGGTTATTTTTTTAAGTTCATTTTTTATGGCATCGGAAACCTTCAACGTGTCAATAAAATCTGCAATGGATTTTTGGGTGATTTTTTCATTGGTTCTTGTTAAACCTTTTAATGCTTCATAAGGATTTGGGTATGCTTCCCTTCTTAAAATGGTTTGAATGGCTTCCGCAACTACGGCCCAGTTATTTTCCAAATCCTCTTCAAATTTAACCTCGTTAAGAACCAGTTTGTTCAATCCCTTTAACGTTGAAAGAAGCGCCACTTGTGTATGGGCAAAAGGAACCCCTACATTCCGTAATACTGTGCTGTCCGTTAAATCTCGCTGTAATCTTGAAATTGGGAGCTTTGCGGATAAATGCTCGAAAAGTGCATTGGCAAGCCCTAGATTTCCTTCTGAATTTTCAAAATCTATTGGGTTGACCTTATGTGGCATTGCAGAAGACCCCACTTCTCCCTTTTTTATTTTTTGTTTGAAGTAATCCATAGCGATGTATGTCCAGATATCCCTATTTAAATCAATAAAAATCGTATTGATGCGCTTTAAACCATCAAAAAGGGCGGCCATATGATCGTAATGCTCAATTTGTGTAGTTGGAAAAGAGTGGTGCAATCCCAATTTTTCCTGAACAAATTGTTGCCCAAAAGCTTTCCAGTCAATACTTGGATAAGCAACTTTGTGTGCATTGTAATTTCCGGTGGCGCCACCAAATTTAGCAGCGCTGGGAATATCGTTCAATAGATTGAACTGTTCTTTCAAGCGTTCTACAAAAACATCGATTTCCTTTCCCAATCGGGTAGGGGATGCAGGTTGTCCATGGGTTCTTGCCAACATGGGTATGTTTTCCCATTCCGAAGCAAAAGCTTTTAACTTTTCAAAAACCTCAAAATACAAAGGAACATAAACATCGTTCATCGCTTCCTTTATGGACAAGGGTACTGCCGTATTGTTGATGTCCTGTGAGGTCAATCCAAAATGGATGAATTCCTTAAATTTTTCCAGACCTAACGCATCAAATCTTTTTTTGATGAAGTATTCTACAGCTTTTACATCATGATTGGTAACCTTTTCAATTTCCTTGATCGCTGTGGCGTCCTCAGATGAAAACTCAAGATATATTCTTTGAAGTTCTGTAAATTTCGAAGCATCAAAATTGGCCAACTGTGGCAAAGGAATTTCGCATAGCGCGATAAAGTATTCAATTTCAACCTGAATGCGATATTTTATCAAGGCTTCCTCGGAGAAATAATTTCCGAGGGCTTTGGTTTTGTTGCGATATCTTCCGTCTATTGGGGAAATTGCGTTTAGCTGGCTTAAGGACATAACCTTTATTTTTTTTGAAGCAGCAAAGATACTTATTAGTTGAGGAGTTTAAAAACCAAGTTTCTTTAGGGCTGCAAGTATTTTTGAAGCTTTGGATCTATAACCAGGGGTAGCTCCATGTATGTTTTGTTCCAGAATGATTTTCAGTTCAGGATGAATCCAATCATAGTTTGTACCCAAATAAAACAAGCTGGACATTGCAAAAGCCTTCGTAGCCACTTTATAATCACCGATGAGCCAATCAAAATTTATGGTCATGATACGTTCCAAAAGCTCATCAGAAATATGTTCCCTAAAACGACTGCCCTTTTTTTTGAAATATTTTTCCATGCTGAGTTCACACACATGCGCCATAGGCCTGATAATCGATTCGGATTTTAGCTCTGCAAGCCCATTTATAAATGTTTCATAGTGTGGTAATAGAAATTCCAGTTTTTTTCGCATCAGATGGTCGAACACCCAACTTGCATTGAACGAATCTTTTTTGTCCTGTTCTAAAACTTCTAGTAGTAGCGGATAGGTCAATTCTGGTTGCATTACTAGCTTTTCAACAATCTCAATGATTTGTTGTTTGGAAAGCCGACCAGAATTTAGAACGATATGCAGTTGTTTTTCGGTCATGAAAAATTAAGAGAACTTGCTATTTAATTCTTGGGCAAGAGCGGGCACGCCTTCGGTCGCTGTTTTGGAAATAATGGTAAGATCGGCAAAATCCGAAGAGCGTATACTGGGTTTTGGGTCTACAAAATAAATGGGTGTTTCCCTAGATACAAAGTTAATTAAGCTGGCCGCCGGATAGACTTGCATTGAGGTGCCTATAATGATGAGAATTGCAGCAGTTTGGGTAATCTCAATAGCAACTTCCAGCATAGGGACCATTTCTCCAAACCAGACAATATGGGGCCGGAGTTGATGTCCGTTTTTATCTAAATCACCCAATACCAAATCTTTTTTCCACTCCAAAACATGATTCTCATTTGCAGTACTCCGCACTTTTAACAACTCTCCATGCAGATGGACAACATGGGAACTACCAGCTTGTTCATGGAGATTGTCCACATTTTGGGTGACAATACTTACATCAAACTTTTTTTCAAGTGCTACAAGTGCTTTGTGTCCTTCGTTCGGTGACACCTCCAAGAGTTGTCTGCGTCGTTGATTGTAAAAATCCAAAACGAGTTTTGGATTCTCTTTAAAACCTTGGGGTGAGGCAACTTCCATAACATCATGTCCTTCCCATAGCCCGTTAGAATCCCTAAAAGTTTTTAACCCGCTTTCAGCACTCATTCCTGCACCAGTGAGCACGACTATTTTTTGTTTTTGACCCATGAGCTAAAAATAAGAAATTCATTTTTTGCTATCTTGTTCTTTATGTTTAATGATGATGTATTGGCATATCTAGAAGGTTTCCTTACCGAAGGAAGAAAACAGCGGTTTTTGGAAGTGCTCCAACAACGCACAAGATATGTAACCGTTGCCATTGAAGATGTATATCAACTACATAATACCAGCGCGGTGATTAGAAGCTGTGATGCTTTTGGTATTCAAGACGTACATATAGTAGAGGATAGGTTTGGGAAACGATTGGATAAAAATATTGCGATGGGTGCGGAGCAATGGGTAGATGTAAGCCGATATTCCACTACTTCTGAATGTATTACCACCCTGAAAGATAAGGGTTATGAAATTATTGCAACTACACCACACCATGATTCGATTCCACTCTCTGATTTCACTCTCAATACAAAGACTGCTTTGTTTTTTGGAACCGAAAAAGAGGGATTGAGTGAAGAGGTCATTCAAAAAGCGGATAGATTTTTAAAAATTCCGATGGTCGGTTTTTCGGAGAGCTTGAATGTCTCTGTTTCGGCGGCCATTATCATCCGAGAGGTCATGGAAAAACTGAAAAAGGCCAAAATATCCTGGCAGATTTCAGATATTGAGATACTTGAAAAACGATTGGATTGGACTAAAAAATCAATCAAGGATGTGGAAAATATTATAAGCAGATATCTCAATACGTAAAGTTTTTGTACCTTGAGTTACAACCAAAATTAAAAACCGATGTATATTTTACTCTATCTTCTAGCAGGAATCGTATTGCTAATCCTAATTTTAGCTGCAATTGCACCAAAGTCATACAATGTTTCTAGGTCCATAGAAATTAAAAAATCAAAGGCTGTTGTTTTTGAGAATCTTAAGTATCTAAAAAATCAAGATGCCTGGTCTCCTTGGAACAAAAAAGACCCGAACATGAATAAAAAGTTTACGGGTACCGATGGTGAAGTTGGTGCCATAAGTTATTGGAACGGGAATAAAGATGTAGGGGAAGGAGAGCAAGAAATTACCAAAATTGTTGAAGGCGAGCGTGTTGAATCGCAATTACGGTTCTTGAAACCATGGAAATCCACTTCTAATGCCTACTTGACTGCAGAAGCAGTGGGAGATGAGACGACTAAAGTCACTTGGGGTTTCTCGGGAAAGAATAAATTTCCGTTCAGTATTTTTATGTTGTTCATGAATATGGACAAAGCCGTTGGTGGTGATTTTGAAGAAGGATTGGCCAGCTTAAAGGCCACTTTGGAAGAATAAACAAATCATTCCACCAATTCCAGCAGAGCAATATCAAAGTCATTTTCAAGAATGACCTTACCTTTGGTAACTACTACCTGGGTCTCGGAGTACGTATCATACAATTTGGTACCATCACCAAAAAAGCCTTTGACCCAAAGTGATTTTTTACCTTTTGGCAAATCCAGTCCAACGACCACTTTGTCCTTGAAATCACCATCTGTATACATTCTTGAGAATACATATGGTTTTTTACCCAATCTTTTATGTTTACCTGCTCCAACTGCTGGATGATTTCTTCTAAACTGTCCTAGCTTTTGCCAATGCTTATGGATTTTCTGGGTTTGAGGTAGGCTGTCCAAATCTTCCCAGTTCATAAATGAACGTAGTGTTGCATCTCCTTCGGTACCTTCTATAATGAGACTTCTAGAGGTTTCATCCCCATAATATACTTGAGATGCGCCAGGAGTCAATAATAACATATTCGCGGCATACATTGGACGCTTTCGTTCCTTATCAAAGGGATTACCATCATCATGGGACGTTAAATAATTGACTACACTTTTCCCTTTTAGTTTGTTGTTTAATAACTTGTTATATTTCTTAAAAACGGTTTCATAATCATTGTGGGCATCATTTTTTAACTCAAAATTGATGAGACTCTTGAAGCCGTGGTCAAAAAAGTCCACTTTTTTATCGCCAAAATCAAATTGTCGACCTCCAGAAATACCATAATTATATACTTCGCCGACCATGTAGAACGAATTGTTGTCCAAAACATAGTTTGGGTGCTTTTTCTTCCAGGTTTCAAATGCATAAGTGGCCTCTTTGTACAAATCTGCCCATGCGTCTTCATTGACATGTTTTACGGTATCTACCCTAAAACCATCAACTCCAAAATCGTTGATGTAATCGGTTAACCATTTGATAATATAATACCGTGGAGCCCTTGGATAACCTGTACGTTCAAAGAACAATTGAAGCTCGTCCAATTCTTGGCTGAGCCGTCCTTCTTCTTTCCATTTGGCCAAAAGCGCGTCTGGCAGCTCTACGGCATCATTGGATTCGGTCAAAATATCTGGAAGGTTTTGTACAAGCGTACATGCGGTCGTGTTCTCGTAATTGGAGAACTCACATGCTGGGCCAGTTCGTACCCATTCTTCGGGCCAAACAGGATCTTCTTCAGTAACCGGTCCAGTGTGGTTCAATACAACATCAAGAAGCACCCGAATACCTTTGGCATGAGCTGATTTGACCAATTTTTCCAAATCTTTTCGTGTTCCAAAGTTTGGGTCTATCGCTGTCCAATCTTTTGCCCAATACCCATGATACCCATAGGTGTTTCCCGTGCCTTCGTTCGTTGCACCATGAATTTGTTCCACAACGGGCGTAAACCAGATGGCATTTATTCCTAAGTCGGTAAAGTATCCTTCTTCTATTTTTTGCGTGATTCCTTGTATATCACCACCTTCAAAACCTCGTAGGACACCGGTTTCTTTGGTTCGGTCAAAATTGACATCGTTTTCAATGTTTCCATTATTAAAACGGTCGGTAAGCAGAAAATAGATATTGGCACCTTCCCAGACAAATGGAACTTTCTTTTCAGGCACTTGTTTCTCAACTACTTTTGTCTCTTTTTTTGCCTTTTTTACAACTTCTTTGCATCCAATAAGAAAAGAAAATAGGGACATAACGAAAAGTAGTTTTTTCATTTTTTGGGATTTTAGCTAAAACTATAAAATGAAAGCGGAAATATAAAATTTATTTACCTCAAGTATTTTGGCAAAATCAGTGTGGGGAATGCTATTATCTTCTATTCAATACTTTATACTCTTCATAGCAGCTAGATATTGCATCTAAAATTTGTAAATCGTTGGCCGTAGTGATAAAAGATTTGGAATAATTGCAGTTATTCAAAATGTCCTGTATATCCACTTTTTCAATTTGAAGCAGTTCTGTAAGGGTTTCCCTGTCAAATTTTGAAGCCAATAAGTTTCGTATATCTTCATCTTCCTTCATCTGCCGTAGCTTTCGCATTTGCTTTGGTTTTTTTCCAAAAAGATTGCGCAACAGATCGGCCGGATTCAGAATGGCACCCAATACTTTTGTGACCGCACTTGGGTTCTTACTACCTCCTTCATAACTTCGCTGTAGTCCAGATATACTATATTGATATGCATTGTTAACAGGGAGGTTTTTCACATCTATTTCGAGGTAACCCGTCAATTGGTAAGGTCTAACGATAACTTCTTCTAGGGCGTAGGCCAGTTCAGTAAGCGCTATTTCGGTACCCTCAAACTTGAACATATCGTTGGTTACCCTTACTTTTTGCGATTTAAAACCTAAAAAAGAAAGATATAATGTATCATTTACAGCGGCACGAAGTGTGAATTTTCCTTTTTGGTCCGTAATGGTACCAACCACTTTATTGAGGTTGATAACATGAACGCTTTCCATAGGGAAACTTGATTGTGCATTGATTACGGTTGCAGTCAATTCACCCTCAATAGAGGTGTCTTCCTCATTTTGAGCTAAACAAAAAAATGAAATGAAGGAAAAAAAAATAAGTAAAACTTTTCTCATGCAATTTATGTAGTCATAAAAGTACTAAACAAAGAAAAATAAACATGTCTTCCTTATCATTTAATATAGAATTAACTAATAAAAGCCAGAACGTTTTTTACCACCTTTACCGCTTCTTTTGCCAGAATTGTTTTTTCTACCTCCTTTATAAGACTTATTGTCACCGCCTTTTCTATGGCCTCGGTTTCTATCGCGTTTTTTTCCACCTCTTCCCGAACCTCCAGGGTTCTTGGATACTTCTACATTGATAAAACGACCATCTACCTTAAATTCAGTAAAGGTTTGTAGTACATGTTCGGTAACCTTGGCATCAGTATTAAAAAAGGAAAAACTATCCTTGGTGTCTACATTGAAAACTTCTTCTTTTTCTAAGTTCAAGGTGTCACGCAAAAAGTCTTTTAAGGCCATCCAATCATAACCATCCCGTTCCCCTACGTTGATAAAGTAACGCACGGATCCATTGGAAGGCACACCATCTTTTCCATTTTTGTTTCTTTCGCCACGATTTCCGCCGTCATCAGAGGAGTTTAAATCTCTTGTCTTACTGTAATAATTATAGAAACGTGTAAACTCTACCGATATGATTTTCTTAATGAGTTCGTCCCTGTCTATGCCTTCCAATACGTCATTGATTGCAGGTAGGTAGTGGTCTATCTCGGTATTGACTTTTGTCTCCTTGATATTATTTGCCAAATGGTACAGTTGTATCTCGCAAATTTCTATACCCGATGGAATTTTCTTGGATAAAAAGTCCTGTTTGATTTTATTCTCAATGGCCTTTATCTTTCTCATTTCGGAACGTGTCACGATGACCATGGAAATCCCGGATTTTCCTGCACGCCCTGTTCGTCCACTTCTATGCGTGTAGGTCTCTATCTCATCGGGTAGCTGGTAATTGATAACGTGGGTAATGTCATCCACGTCTATCCCACGGGCGGCAACATCCGTTGCTACGAGCATTTGGACTTGTTTTTTCCTGAAGGAATTCATGACAAGGTCACGCTGATTTTGACTCAAATCTCCATGCAACGCTCCCGCATTATAACCATCTTCAATAAGTTTTTCGGCAACTTTTTGTGTATCTCTTTTAGTTCTACAGAATATTACTGAAAAAATTCCTGGGTTTGCATCCGCTAGACGTTTCAGTGCGGGATAACGATCACGTCCACCAACCACATAATATTCATGCTGAACCGTAGAGGCACCTGCATTTTTTGTACCAACCGTAATTTCTTGGGGTTTGTGCATGAATTTTTTTGCAATGACCGAAACCTCTTTCGGCATAGTTGCAGAAAATAACCAGGTTAATTTCTCTTGGGGCGTATTGGACAGAATATCCTTTATATCTTCAAAAAAGCCCATGTTCAGCATTTCATCGGCCTCATCTAATACACAATAGTCAATTTTAGAAATATCGACCATTCTTCTGCCGATCATGTCTTTCATTCGGCCAGGTGTGGCAACAATAATCTGTGCACCACGCTTTATCTGTCTGGCTTGATCCGAGATACTGGCACCACCATAAATAGCTACGGTATTGAGACCTTTAACGTACTTTGAATATAGTTTTAGTTCGTTCGTTATCTGTAAGCAAAGCTCACGGGTAGGAGAGAGGATAAGTCCTTGCGTAGTCCTACTTTCCGATTGTATTTTTTGAATCATGGGAAAACCGAAAGCTGCGGTTTTTCCTGTTCCTGTCTGTGCCAATGCGACCAGATCAGTGTCTTGTTCCAATAAGATTGGAATTGCTTTTTCCTGTACTTCTGAGGGGGATTCAAATCCAAGATCGGAAATAGCATCCAAAAGGGGTTTGTCCAACCCCAAGGCTTCAAATTTTGTCATTTTGGTAAATACCTTAAATCGCAAATATGTTGTGTTGTACAGAGCGATTTCTTTTTACCATTGTAAGCCCTTCACAACACCATGCCCATACCGGCGGCGTTAATAAAGGCGCAAAGGTACATTAATTAGTTCAGTTGGGAGCTATTGCTCTATTTTTTCAAAAAAAGCCATCAATTTGCGTATGGCTCTGCCTCTGTGGCTAATAGCATTCTTAATTTCTGGCGACATTTCGCCAAAGGTTACTTCATGGCCTTCCGGTTTAAATATTGGGTCGTATCCAAAGCCTCCTGTTCCATATTTCTTTTTGGTGATGTTTCCTTCTACGATGCCATCAAAAGAATAGCTTTCATTTTTTAAATTAAGATGTACTACTGTTTTAAAATGGGCTGCTCGATTGTTAGTGCTTTCCATTTCGCGCAATACCTTAGCTATATTATCCGGAGTGCTTTTTTGTGTTCCGGCGTAGCGTGCTGAGTATACTCCTGGAGCACCATGTAAGGCATCAATCAAAAGACCAGTGTCATCGGAAAAGCAGTTTAATCCAAAAGTCGAAGTAACATAATCCGCTTTTATCTTGGCATTTTCTTCCAATGTCTTCCCTGTTTCGGGAATTTCCTCTAAACAACCAATGTCCGTTAAGGATAGTAGCTCAACGAAAGACGGAAGCAGTTCGCGAACTTCCTCCAATTTATGTTGATTATGTGTGGCAAAAACGATTTTCAAAGTATGAATGATTTAAAGCGTTGCTAAAAGTAGTAATTTCGAAATATTAGTTGCTTAAATATGAAATTGAAAGTATTGCCGCCTTTAGTCTTGTTGGTTTTTGGAGGTTTAATGTATCTATTGTACAGGTTTCTGCCTGTAGGTCATTTTGACTTTTTTGGACGAGAACAACTTGCAATTTTTTTGTGCTCTCTTGCTGTACTAATTATGCTGATAGCGTTACTTCAGTTTTTAAAGGTGAAAACTGCAACCAATCCTATTAATTTGACCAAAAGCAGTAGTTTGGTAACTAACGGGATTTTTAAGTATACGAGGAACCCTATGTATTTGGCAATGCTACTTGTACTGATTGCCTTTGGATTAAAACTTGGGAATGCTTTCAACACACTTTTGGCTGCTGGCTTTGTGTACTATATGAACCATTTTCAGATAAAACGTGAAGAAAAAGCACTTACCGAGTTGTTTGGAAAACGGTACAAAGTATATTGTAAGGAAACAAGACGATGGTTTTGACACTAAAAACCGTTGAATCATAATTTTATGTAGGTTTTTAGAACATTTTGAGGACTATTTTTGATATATCCGTATTTGTAAATGGTTTTTTATAACTTCCAATTTTAGGGATGAAATTAATGTTTAAATTTAGCCCTTAATTTTTGGAAAAATCATGGTGGAAGTGGGACGAAAGTACGTTTTTGATTTTGATAGTACCCTTACAACGGTTGAAGCACTGGATGTGCTGGCAGAGATGACCTTACAGGGTAAATCAAACAAAGAAGAGATTATACAAGAAATACAGAACATCACCAATTTAGGTATTGATGGGGATATTTCCTTTACCGAATCTCTGGAGAAAAGGATACAGCTCTTGAATGCCCATAAAGATGATCTTGGTGGCTTGGTGGAAGAACTTCGTCACAAAATTTCAAAGTCCATTGCGTCAAATAAAGAGTTCTTTCAGAAATTCTCGGAAGACATTTACGTGATTTCCTGTGGTTTCAAAGAGTTTATAGATCCAATTGTCCAAGAATATAATATTCCATCGGAACGTGTTTATGCAAATACGTTTAGGTTTGATGACAACGGGAACATTGTTGGTTTTGACGAGTCAAACGTGCTTGCTTCGCATAATGGAAAGATTGAGTGCCTTAAAAACCTTGATTTGGATGGTGAAGTACAGGTAATCGGTGACGGCTACAGTGATTATGTTATGCGGGAAGCGGGCATAGCGGATAAGTTTTTTGCCTACACGGAGAACGTACATCGCGAGAAAGCAGCAAACAACGCGGACCATGTAACTCCCAATCTTGATGAATTTCTTTATGTAAATGATTTACCAAGAAATATTTCGTACCCCAAAAATAGGATCAAGATTCTTTTGTTGGAAAATGTGCATCCAGATGCCTTTAAAAACTTATCCGAAGATGGTTTTTCGGTAGAATTGGTGAAACACAGCCTTCCGGAAGAAGAACTCATTGAAAAAATTAAAGGAGTGCATGTGCTTGGGATTCGTTCCAAGACACAGGTAACCCAAAAAGTACTTGATGCAGCGGATAAATTACTGGTAGTAGGTGCTTTTTGTATTGGTACTACCCAAATTGATTTAACGTATAGCAAAGAGAAGGGCGTAGTTGTTTTTAATGCTCCCTACAGTAATACGCGTTCCGTTGTTGAGTTGGCAATAGGACAGATCATAATGCTCATGCGAAACGTTTTTACGCGCAGCACAGAAATCCATAACGGAGAATGGAACAAAACGGCAATCAATTCAAGAGAAGTAAGAGGTAAGAACCTGGGGATTGTAGGTTACGGTAATATTGGAAAACAACTATCCGTTTTAGCGGAGGCAATTGGGATGCGAGTGTATTACTACGATGTAGCTGATAAATTGGCTTTGGGAAATGCTATTAAATGTGGTTCCCTGGAAGAATTGCTTACTGTTTCTGATGTGGTGACATTACATATAGACGATAATAAAGCCAATAAAGATTTCATAGGGCAAAATGAAATCGATACAATGAAGGACGGTGCAATGTTGATCAATCTTTCTAGAGGTTTTGTTGTAGATATTGATGCACTTTCCAAAGCATTGGCGAGTGGTAAACTAGCTGGGGCAGCCATAGATGTATATCCAGAAGAACCCCGAAGTAATGGAGATTTTAAAACGGCATTACAGGGATTTTCCAACGTAATATTAACGCCCCATGTTGGTGGTAGTACCGAAGAGGCACAACGGGATATTGCGGATTTTGTACCCAATAAGATTATGGATTACATCAACTCTGGGAATACGGTAGATGCTGTAAACTTTCCCAATATAAGATTGCCCAAACAGAACAACGCACATCGTTTTCTTCACATTCATAAGAACGTACCCGGGATTATGGCCAAAATCAATGAGGTTTTGGCAAAATATCAAATGAACATTACTGGACAATACCTGTCCACTGACGATAAGGTTGGGTATGTTATCACTGACTTGGACAAAGAATATAACAAAGAAGTGGTCAAAGCACTTAAAAATGTGGAAAATACTATAAAGTTTAGGGTATTGTATTAATGGGGAAACGCTCCATCCATAAAGTTGCTTTTCACATTCGTAAAACCTAGATTTCACAACATTTATATTTAAAAACTTTTTTTAAGGAGTACATTGTAATCAAATTCTTACCAAGGAAGATTTTTGATTGGATGGGCATTAAAAAGTTAAAACTATTTAAGAAGGGCTTTAGAGCATACTACCTTTTGGTAATATCCATTGTGTTGTTGACCATCGCAATACAGACCATGACCCAATATTCCCTAAGCAAGCAAAGATCTACGGCACTAGTGGTAAACTTGGCAGGTAGACAACGAATGCTAAGTCAGCGCTTGCTCAACGAATTGTATTCCTGTAGGTATCACAGCTGTGATTACGCCGAAATGAAACTGACTTTGACCAAGCTGTACCAAATGAACGAATTTCTCCAAAAGGGTAACACAGGTTTTAAGTTAGAACCTTTAGAAGACGAAGCTATTTTAGAGGAGTTTAGAAAATTGGACCCGCATATAGAATGGCTGTATAGCGAATTGGAAAATTTTCAGAATTACAAACATGTTTCGTTCAATGACGTAAGATATCGGGTTGATCGGTTTCTTGTTATAATGGATGGAATTGTAAATCAGTTTCAGAAGAAAGCCGAAAAAGACATTAGGACCATGATGATTATTGAAATGGAACTTGCCATCTTTTCAATTGTTATCATTCTCTTCGAGATATTTTTTATAGTAAACCCCATTATCAATAGAATACTTGATCAAAAGAAGAAACTTTCAGAAATAGCGTGGCATCAATCCCATGTCTTCAGTTCCCACATGAAAAACATAGCCGACCTGCAATATGTGCTTAAAGTTGAAAAAAATCCCGAACGTCAAAAAGAGATTTATGGCTTTATTGATGAAGAATTGAATCATCTAAAGAAGGTGTCCCAAAGTATGGTAAAATCCTTGGAAGAAACTACCGAAGAACCGAAACCACATCACATCGTTATAAAAAAGGTGGAGAACTTTCTGGAAAAGCATAAACTTATGGGTATGGACAAATCACTTATTGATGATGATACGGCTCATTCCGTAAAATCGTAAACCCCCTGTATAGCTGTTCAACTACAAACAAACGAACCATTTGGTGTGAAAAGGTCATTTTGGAAAGGCTCATTTTTGCATTACATCGCTGATATATTTTTTCGCTGAACCCATAAGGTCCGCCAATTACCATAATAAGGTTTTTTATTCCGCTGTTCATTTTTTTCTGGAGGAATGTAGAAAATTCAATCGATGAAAATTGCTTTCCTTTTTCGTCCAATAGGATTAAAGTGTCACTGGGCTTACAATGCCTAAGAATCAATTCTCCTTCTTTTTCTTTTTGTTGAGTTTCAGAAAGGTTTTTACTGTTCTTGATATCGGGAATGATGACCAACTCAAATTTTATGTAGTGTTTCAATCGCTCTTTGTAGATAGCGATAAGGTTGGAAAGTTCGCGACTATCTGTTTTTCCTATGGCAATTAAGGTAATCTGCATCATCAAAAATAATTTTTTATGGTCAAACTATACTAATTGACCTTAGATGTAACTAATGTTTTTATTATTTTCGTCAAAACCCCTATGGATGATTACCCAAGATCAATTCCAAAAAGAGATACAATACATTATAGAGAATGCCATTCGTGAGGATGTAGGTGACGGAGATCATAGCTCTTTGGCCTGTATACCCGATACTGCTACTGGCAAGGCAAAACTATTGGTGAAAGATAAAGGCATTATTGCTGGTATAGCCTTTGCCAAGCAAGTATTTGAATATGTAGATTCAAATTTAGTGGTGGAAACCCATATTTCAGATGGTATGCAAGTGGAGCATGGGGATATAGCTTTTTATGTATCCGGTAGTTCCCAAAGCATATTGAAGGCCGAACGTTTGGTTTTGAATGCAATGCAACGAATGAGCGCAATAGCGACCAAGACCAAGAGTTACGTTCAGCTTTTGGAGGGAACCAATACCAAGATTTTGGACACCCGTAAAACAACGCCTGGAATACGGGCCCTTGAAAAATGGGCGGTAAAAATTGGTGGTGGAGAAAATCACAGATTTGCGCTGTATGATATGATCATGTTGAAAGATAATCATATCGACTTTGCCGGGGGCATTGCAGAGGCGATACACAAAACAAAACAATACCTTCAGGACACTAACAGAAATCTAAAGATCATTGTAGAGGCAAGAAACCTTGATGAGGTAGAAGAAATACTAAAATCAGGGGGAGTATATAGAATCCTATTGGATAATTTTGATTATGATGATACTCGAAAAGCAGTCACATTAATAGGGGATACTTGTCTAACCGAATCTTCTGGCGGAATCAACGAAAATACACTGAGGCGATATGCAGAATGTGGGGTTGATTATATTTCCTCAGGTGCCTTGACCCATTCTGTCCATAATATGGATTTAAGCTTAAAAGCAGTATAACACGAATGACCATAGAAGAACGTCTTGAAAAAATACCTTTGGTCAAATGGCTCGTCCGTTTCTTAAAAAGTATAAAATTAAAAGCCTTTGAAGGATTATCCCTTTACGATTTGTTGGAAATGTACGTGCTGGGAATTGTTAAGGGAACATTATCTTCAAGAGCCAGCTCTATCGCATTCAGTTTATTTATGGCATTGTTTCCCCTATTGATTTTTTTGGTTACACTTTTACCTTTCATTATTCCCTATGTAAGCGTGGGCAATGAAAATTTTGATGCTCAGTTCCTTTTGTATTTGGAAGCCTTTTTGCCATCTGCGACCAGTGACTACTTTGGCGAGATATACCAGCAGATCAAAAATCAAAAGCGTGGCGGTTTATTGTCCTCCACTTTTTTGATTTCTATTTTTTTGGTCGCCAATGGCGTAAATGCAATATTTGGAGGTTTTGAAAATTCGTACCATGTAGAGCTTACCCGAAACTTTCTGCGTCAATATGCCTATGCACTTATGGTTGGTCTGTTACTATCTATTCTGCTTGTTATCGGAGCAGTAGCTTTTGTCTATTTTGAGTTCTATGTTTTAGAATATACGAGTGAATACTTAGGAAAGCGATTGGGTTATACTGTTGAACAAGGAGATAATTTGCTCATACAGGTTGCCAAAATTATTTTCTTTTTGTTACTTTCTTATCTTACTACGGCCATTCTGTATTACTTTGGCACAGCGGAAGGCAGAAAGGCAAAGTTCTTTTCTGCAGGTGCGTTAATGACCACGTTATTGTTTATACTCACATCCTATCTTTTTGGAGTATATGTGGAAAAATTTGCACGGTACAATGAGTTTTATGGAGCATTGGGAGGTTTATTGATTTTAATGGTGTTCATTTGGTTGAACTCCAACATTTTATTATTGGGGTTCGAATTGAATGCAACCCTTAATTCACTAAGGAAAAAACATGAGAGACAGCGTAAGGTTACGTAATTTTTTAATAGCTATTTTTTTATTGATGCTTCATGCATCTTGGTCCCAAACGGTATTTGGGAAATGGAAAACAGTAGATGATAGAAATGGAAACACCAAAGCAATCGTAAAAATATATGAAGAAAACGGTCTTTTACAGGCCAAGATTCTTAAAATCTTGGAAAAGGGAAAAGAGAACGCGGTTTGCATAAAATGTAAGGGAGAGTTAAAGGATAAACCCATTGTTGGCATGAAGATCATGGATGACTTCAAGAAAAATAGCAAGGGTGAATATAAAGGAGATAGACTTTTTGACCCAGAACAAGCTATGACCTTTAGGGGAAAGGTCTGGTTGGACCCAAAGAACAAGAACAGGTTAAAAGTACGGGGATATTTGGCATTTTTGTACAGAACCCAGACTTGGCATAGGGTTCTGGATGAATAAATAGCGTATGCATTATTTTTTAGATGTTGTATTGCCCATTCCTTTGGAGAGGCTCTTTACCTACAGTATTTCTAAGGCTGAAGCAGATTTTTTACAAGTGGGCATGCGTGTCGCGGTACCGTTCGGTAAATCCAAAATCTATACAGCGGTAGCGTATAACATCCATAATAATGCACCAACAGCGTATGATGCCAAAGAAATCTATCAGATATTGGATGAGGCACCCTTGGTGAATGCATATCAGTTAAAACATTGGGAGTGGATTGCAAAATACTACATGTGCACTTTGGGAGAAGTCGTCCGAAGCGCATTGCCAAGTGCCTTTCTGTTAGAAAGTGAAACCTTGATATTGCCCAATAAAAACAATACCGTTAACGACCTTGAACTAAAAGACGACGAATTTCTGGTCTACGAAGCGCTCCAGCATCAAACTGCCTTAAAAATAGGAGAGATAAGCAGTATTGTCGACAAGAAAAACGTATTGCCCCTAGTGAATAGATTGGTTCAAAAAGGAGTAGTGCTTCAGAAAGAAGAACTTTATGAGCAATACAGACCAAAACTGGTTCGCTACGTAAAATTAGCGGAAGCCTATAGCAGTGAAGAAAAGCTTGAAGAGTTGTTGCATACAATCGCTAGGGCCAAAAAACAAAGTCAGGTAGTGCTTTCTTTCTTTCAACTACAAGCAAGAACAAAAAAGCCAATATCCATTACTGACTTGGAAAAAGAGAGCGGTGGTTCCAAAGCTGTCATAAAAGCACTTATTGATAAATCTATCTTAGAAGAATACTTCATTAGAACCGATAGGATAGTACATACCTCAGAAAAGAGTAGAAAGACCATTACTTTGAACCCTTATCAAACAGAGGCGTTTGAAGCGATTAATTTTAATTTTACAAATAAAAAACCAGTTCTACTGCATGGGGTTACCTCCTCGGGCAAGACAGAGGTTTATATCAAACTTATTGAGCAATATATACAAGAAGGGAAGCAATCGCTCTATTTGCTCCCAGAAATTGCATTGACTTCCCAACTCATTAATAGACTTCGGGATTATTTTGGTGAAAAGGTGGCGATATATCATTCGAAATATAGCATTCAAGAACGGGTAGAAGTCTGGAACAATGTATTGGAAAATAAAGAAAAGGCACAGATTGTAATAGGGGCAAGGTCTTCGTTGTTTTTGCCATTTTCTAATTTAGGACTAATTGTGGTAGACGAGGAACACGAGAGCTCTTTTAAGCAATTTGACCCCAATCCAAGATACCATGCCCGTGATGCGGCCTTGGTTCTGGCAGCATATCATAATGCCAATTGTATACTGGGTTCCGCAACTCCAAGTATAGAAAGCATGGATAATGTTAAGAAAGGAAAGTATGGTTATGCCCATATTCAATATAGATACGGAGATGTGGTCATGCCAGATATTACCTTGGTAGATATTAAAGAAGCCACAAGGAAGAAACGGATGAAAGGACATTTTTCCGAAACCTTGTTCAATGCTATCACGGAAACGTTGGAAGAAGGAGAGCAGGTCATCTTGTTTCAGAACCGTAGAGGTTTTGCACCTATTGTGGAATGTACCACTTGTGGAAACGTTCCACAATGCCCTAATTGCGACGTTAGTTTAACCTTCCACAAGCATAGAAACCAGCTGCGTTGCCATTATTGTGGGTATCACATGGCTTTACAGCTAAGTTGCCTAGCCTGTGGAAATGTAACTTTGGACATGAAGGGATTGGGTACGGAACAGATTCAGGAAGAGTTACAGGAATTTTTCCCCGAAAGCACCATTGGTAGGATGGATTTGGATACCACTCGAGGAAAATATGCCTATGAAAAAATAATCACTGCTTTTGAGCAACAAGAGATGGATATTCTTGTAGGTACGCAAATGGTAACAAAGGGGTTGGATTTTAGAAATGTAAGTCTGGTCGGTATTATGAATGCTGACTCATTGCTTAACTTCCCCGATTATCGCGCACATGAAAGGAGTTTTCAGCTATTGACCCAAGTAGCAGGTAGGGCAGGTAGGACAAAGAAAAGGGGGAAGGTGCTTATACAGACCTACAACCCCTACCATCAAATATTACAGCAGGTAACCACCAATAATTATGATAAAATGTTCGATGAACAATATTACGAACGCGAACAGTTTAAGTATCCTCCCTTGGCACGAATTATTAAGCTCACTTTAAAGGATAAGGACTATAACAAACTTAATGAAGCTTCGGAATGGTTTGCAAGCTCATTACAGAACGTGCTGTTGGGCCATCAGGTTTTAGGGCCTGAATATCCACCCGTTGCTAGAATACGAAGAGACTATCTTAAAAGTATCCTGATAAAGGCCAATCGGAAACAATCAATTGCACAAACAAAAAATAGCATTAAAAGAATAGAAAAATCTTTTAATGCTATTTCTAAGTATAAAAGTGTGAGACTCGTCTACAATGTAGACCACATATAATTATACGTTGGCAAGTGCCTCTGCCAATTCTGTTTTTTTGTTCCTGCTCAAAGGAATCTGTCTACCCCCAACCTCAACATTTTTACTGTTGAACTTTTCTATTTTTTCCAGATTCACGATGTAGGATTTGTGTATTCGTAGAAACTTTTCAGCTGGTAATTGTTGCTCAAAAGATTTCATGGTAGAAAGAATGACGATATTGGCTTCATCCGTTACCAATTTAATATAATCGCCAAGTGCTTCGATCCACTTAATATCATTAAGGATAACCTTTCTTTTCTTTAAGTTACTTTTTACGAAGATGTGTTCTTCGTCTTCATCAACTCTGTTCATTTGCTCATATTTTGCAACCGCTCTTTTAACGGAAGATTCAAAACGAGCTAGAGTAATAGGTTTGTGTAGATAATCTGTCACATCATAATCAAAAGCTTTCAGTGCGTAATCTGGCTTTCCTGTGATCAAAATTACTTGTGGAGGATTCTCTAAAGCCTCTAAAAGGTCGAAACCACTAATGATTGGCATTTCAACATCCAGAAAGATTAAATCGATGTCGTGGTTTTTAAGGCCGTTCTTGGCTTCGATTGCGTTGCTGTATTCGGCTACTAGGGCAAGGTGCGGGTGACTGTTCACCAATTTGGCTACAGCCATGCGTTGCATTGAGGAGTCGTCTACAATTATACTTTTTAATTTCATAGAATGGGGTGATTTGTAGGGTTTTAAATCATCGGCAAATTACATAAAAAAGACGTTCAACAGCAACAAAAGATGTAAACATGGTCTATTTTGTTGTGTATATTGTCATATACGTTACGTAAGCTTGATTGGTTCATTTATGTTAATAACTCTCAATATTTAAACGAAGTTTTTTGGCTTTTCTTGTGGGGTGAAGTAATTATTACTAATTTTGCACTCCTAAAAAAATATAATAAATATGAACCATTACGAAACTGTTTTCATTTTGAATCCCGTTCTGTCTGAAACACAGATAGAGGAAACAGTTAAGAAATTTGAAGATTTCTTAATTAAGAATGGTGGCAAAATGGTCTCCAAAGAGAATTGGGGACTTAAAAAATTGGCCTATCCCATTCAGCACAAAAAAAGTGGTTTTTACCACTTATTCGAATTTACCGTTCCCGGTGAAGTAATTTCTCCTTACGAGCTAGAATTTAGAAGAGATGAGCGTATTATGCGTTTCCTAACTGTAAAGTTGGACAAGCACGCTATTTCTTGGGCAGAAAGAAGAAGAACTAAATTAAAAGCAAAGGCATAGGGTTATGGCATCTATAGAACAACAAGCAAAATCGAAAAAAGATGGGGAAATCAGGTATTTGACCCCTCTTAACATTGAAACGAACAAACAAAAGAAATACTGTAGGTTCAAAAAATCTGGAATCAAGTATATTGACTACAAAGATCCAGATTTCTTAATGAAATTGGTTAACGAACAAGGTAAACTGTTACCAAGAAGGTTAACGGGAACTTCGTTAAAGTACCAAAGAAAAGTGGCTCAAGCTGTTAAACGTGCACGTCACCTAGCCTTAATGCCGTATGTTGGCGATATGTTGAAATAAAATATACTGAAGAATGGAACTTATTCTAAAAAAAGATATACAGGATTTAGGCTTTAAGGACGATGTTGTAACGGTAAAGAACGGTTACGGAAGAAATTACCTTATACCTAAAGGATTGGCTGACTTGGCAACACCTTCTGCAAAGAAAGTTTTAGCGGAAAATTTAAAGCAAAGGGCCCATAAAGAAAAGAAAGTAATCGATGAAGCCAATAAAAAGGCAGAAGCATTGAAACAATTGGAAATTCGTATTCCTGCAAAAGTAGGCGCCGGTGATAAATTGTTTGGTTCGGTTAATAATATTGATTTAGCAGCTGCATTGGACAAAGCTGGCCAAGAAGTTGATAGAAAATTTATTAGTATCAAAGGTGGAACTATCAAAAGAGTTGGACCTTACAATGCACAAATTAGATTGCACAGAGAAGTCATTGTAGATTTTCCTTTTGAAGTGATTGCAGAATCAAAGTAAAAATTTGTTTTTACTTTAAACTTGTTAAGAGCTATGCATTGCATAGCTCTTTTTTTGTCTCGTGTTATGAGTGTTTTAGGATTAATACCTTTCCTTATAGGTATATCTATACATATGCTGGAATAGTTTAAAAAACTTCGAAAAAGCATGGACTCTTTTTGATTGTGTGAAAAATCCGTCAATTGAAATGCCCCAACCATAAAACCATCCTAGCCATACATCAAACCATCACTTTTATACCACTGTTAAATTGTACTATTGGATTTTATCCAACCAAGATTGTACAAAGTATTACTTCTATTAATTCTTCTTTGCTGTTTCGGGATTTGTTTTTCCCAACAGATTACTATCGATAAAATCGGTAAAAATGGACTTTTCAATTATTCGGGCGGAATATCGACAAATACGGTTTTTTATAATGGTACTGCAAACCGACAAAACCTGACCTATATGCTATCTGGTAACGTCAATGTGAGTATTGCTGATGTTTACAATGTGCCATTGTCCTTTGTGTATTCCAACCAAGAGTTCAGTACGCCCAATCCGTTCAATTTTAACAGACTTAGCCTAAGCCCATCCTATAAATGGATTACGCTTCACGTTGGTAGTGCCAACTTATCCTTCAGTCCATATACCCTTAACAATCATCAATTTGATGGGTTTGGATTGGAATTGGCACCGAACGGACCTTTTAAAATCGCCATGATGTACGGTCGGTTCCTAAAGGCGACCGAGTACGATCCAGAAACCCCAAATGCTCTGGTAGCGTATAAGCGAATTGGTTATGGACTGAATGTTTCATACAAATTTGAGAAAGTTTTGTTGGGGCTATCTGCTTTTAAGGCCAGAGACCGGGAAAATTCACTTCAAAATGCGGTTCCTTTTGAATTGGGTGTTGTTCCTGCCGATAATATGGTGGTTTCATTGAACTCGGAAGTAAGCCTTTGGGACAAGGTACAGTTCCAATTTGAATATGCGATATCGAGCATTACAGAAAATGTACGGTTGAACGAAAAACGGAATCGGCCCGGTTTCTTTTCCTTTTTAATGGATGAGAATGTCAGTACCCAATACCACCAGGCATTCAATGCATCGGTAAACTACCCAACGGGCAATGGTTCGTTGGGCCTGGGCTATGAACGTGTTGACCCAAACTATAGAACTTTTGGCGCTTATTTCTTTAACAACGATCTCGAAAATATTACCGTAAACGGAAACCAGACCATCTTTAACAATACACTGAATGTTGGGGTGAATGTAGGGTTACAGCGCGATAATCTGGATAACACTAAGGTAGCCGAGATGAAACGGTTGGTGAGTGCGTTGAATCTTAGCTACACGGCTTCGGAAAAATTGAATCTCAATGGTTCCTATTCCAATTTTCAATCCTTTACCAATGTGCGCGACCAGTTCGATTATATCAATCAGGCCAACGAGTTTGAAACGCTCGATACCTTAAACTATCGTCAGATTTCACAGAATGCCAATCTGGGTATCAATTATAACTTCCAACAATCGGAAGAAAAACGAAAAGGCCTCAACGTTAACCTGTTGTACCAGCAATCCAAAAATGAACAGGAAAGACAGGAAGCGACCGGTGGAGACAACGCTTTTTACAACGGGTCAGTGGCACTTTCCTTGGGGTATCCCAAACGTGATCTGGTCATCACCCCGGCAACAAATGTATCGTACAACACGATCGGTATATCTGAAATTCAATGGATTTTGGGTCCAACTCTGGGAATTACCAAACAATTCCTTGAGAAAAAGCTTCGGACCAATTTTTCGACCTCCTACAATGCAACAATAGTCTCTGAAACGTCTACAAAGTCAAATTTCAACTTTCGACTTGGAGGTAATTATGCTCCAGCAGAAAACCATATGGTGCGCTGCAACATGATTTCACTGTTGCGAAATGGAACGGGAAACAATCAAGCTGATGTGACCGTGACCATGGGCTACACCTACAGCTTTTCCAATAAAAAACAAAGAAAGGATAATCGGGGCAATCCTGTAACCAATGTTGGTAAAGGGCAATTGCTTTTTCGCCACCAAGGTACGGTATACAGGGGCAGTCCTTTACAAATCGGGGCACAATTGACCAATCTCTGGGAGACCAAAAAAGCTGAAATCAGCAATGTTGACCACCGTGAAGCCCTGCTCGAACTGTTACGAGAGGCGAATTTGGAAGAGGACCACGAGCTTTTTGAGATCAAGGCAATCGCTTTTTTGGATGCTCTTGCCCAATATACCCAGACCAAAGAACAGAACGAAAAATGATGTTACTATGGAAAACAACAGAATAGTTTTACAAAAATGGCGAATCGCCATAAGTTTAGCACTACTGGCGCTTTTTGGTGCCATGTACGGTAATGCCCAATCGTTTCCTGTACATGTTACGGTCCAGACCTTGGGCGCCTCGCCCTCACAACTCTCTACATTTGCCGATGC
>NZ_JAHCMU010000019.1 GCF_018449435.1 Flagellimonas sp. 389
AGGTCCGTTGCCGTGGAAGTGGTGTTGGAGGACGTAAGGTCGGTCACCGCATTGGGTGCCTGTGTGTCCGAAGCAGCCAGGGTGTTCACGTTCTCCGTGTTGCTCACAGCCGAGGTGTTCCCCACCGCATCACGGGCGAAGACCGTGAAGGCGTATGCCGTACTTGGCGAAAGACCGGTCACGTTGAGCGTGGTCGCACCTCCCGTGCTGCCGATACTGATGCCGTCCTGGAAGACCTCATAGTCCGTCACACCAACGTTGTCCCCGGGATCGCTCCATGAAAGGTCCGTTGCCGTAGAAGTGGTGCTGGATGACGAAAGGTCGGTCACCGCATTGGGTGCCTGTGTGTCAGCTCCTATCGGTAAAATAGAAACATTATCTACAAAAATTGTATTTCCAGCCACACTTGAAGTAGATGAATTTCCTGTATAAATTCTTATCCTAGGTGAAGAGCTTGTCGCAGTCACATTGAACACATACTCCGTCCAATCGGTACTTGTTATTGGAGTTGTGGAAAATCCTGCTAATCCTCCCCAAACGGCAAATGCAGGAGAGGGCGTTGCAGAAACATACGGACCGATTCTTGCCCAAACACGTATGGTATATTGTTGCCCAACCGCAGCTGTAAACCTATAATCAACCAATCTACCATTTGTGGCCGTGGATGCTATACTTAAACTGAACCCTCCTAATTGCGGATTTACGGCACTTGAGGTAACTGTTGCACTACCGATCCAACCCGAAGTGGAGTTTGTTTCGTTTGCCACCGATGCTGCATTGGCATCATCATGCAAGTCTTGCGAAAATCCTATAGAAAGGATTCCTAAAGAAAATAAGAAAGTTGAAAGTAATTTTGATTTCATGGAATAAAGGATATTGGCTGGTTTCTGACATAAACACTGTATACACAAAATAACACTGTTTCTAAATCAAAATTAGGGCTATTGAAACCTACACAGAATTTTTATCTACGAACTGCAATAAATTACTATGAAATACATTGGTTTCAGGTTGTTAAATAATATCGCTACGACCTAGTCTTTATAAACCTTAATCGACAAATAGCATTCTATAAAAAATCCTTGTTCTTTCAAAGAAAGCATTTATACAAACGTAGATGCATATTCTGATTATATAAAAAGAACATTGAGTTTTAAACCTTTCCTTGAATTTATAAAAGTATGTCTGTATTATGGTTTACAAAACCAAGTCATATAAAAGCGGAAAGCTATTTAATCAATATATGCAGACTAAACCTTACACTAAAACGTTCAATACTAACATTCAAATAAGATTCTTGATATTAAAATGACAATTTCAGCTCAAATTATGTATAATGTCCACATGTGAAGAAAAGATAATAGCTTAGATTTGAAAAATTGTTGAAAGAATACATATTATTAGAATATCTGAATGAAGTCATCCGACTCTAGATAGTATTCTGTCCGATGGAAAGTTTTATAAAAACTTGTTTAATGGTTCCCTCAATGGTACACAAAGATAATTCTGTATTACAAGTTGTTACGGATAAAAATCAATGGCTGCATTTACTCAAAGAAGTTGGGGATTTTGATTTTTATCATACACATGATTACCATTCTCTATCGAAATTGGAGGAAGAAGAACCAAAACTGATTGTTTATAGAAATCAGGACAAAACAATTTTGTTGCCCCTGTTAATTAGACCAGTAAAAAATACTAAGTATTTTGATGCAACCTCGGTTTATGGATATGCCGGTCCACTGACCAAAAATATTACCAAGGAGTTTGACCCTAGGGATTTTCATTTAAAGTTGACTTCTTTTCTTAATGATGAAAATATTGTCAGTGTTTTCACCAGACTAAATCCATTTATTCCATATCAAAAACAGGTATTGAAAGAGCTAGGTAATATAGATGAATTAGGGAAGGTTGTGTATATAGATTTGATGCAAGAGGAATCTGACCAAATTTCTGGATACTCTAAAATCACAAAAAGGTATTTAAAAAAACTAGAGAAATTATGCTATGTCAAAAGAAGCAATCACCAAAAAGACATCCTAAAATTTGTAAATCTTTATTACGAAAATATGGATAGAGTGGATGCAGGGTCTGAATACTACTTTGAAGAAAGCTATTTTTTTAAACTTGTCAATAGTTCGGAGTTTCAAGCAGAATTAGTTTTTATACACATGAAAGATACCCACAAAGCCATAGCCGCTGCTATTATTGTGAAAACAAATGGTGCAATAGTACAATATCACATCTCTGGGACTTTGATGAAACATTTGAAGATAAGTCCCATAAGATTTCTTATACATAAAATGAGAATGAATAGTGTTGAAGAGAATTACCGTTTTTTTAATCTGGGAGGAGGTTTAGGTGGGCAAAATGATTCACTTTTTCAATTTAAATCCTCTTTCTCAAAAAACTATAGAAATTTTGGAGTATGGAAATTTGTTGTTGACCAAAACGTCTATAGCGATTTGTGTAAAAAAAATATTATGGGCGTAAACAAAAAAGTCAAAGACTTTTTCCCGCTTTACCGCGCCAAATAATCGAATTATTTACCATTCATTTATAACATCCAGCATATGAAAATCTATTTCTTAATATTTCTAAATACATATCAAACAACCTAACTTTAGCGCTTTTCAACCTATTTTAAAAGTGGATTATAGAAATTTAGGTAAGTTTACCTACAATTAATAATTTATTAAGCAGTATTTTAAAAATAAGCTCCCCAAAATGCTATTTAATTCTTTTGAATTTCTACTATTTTTTCCAGTCGTAGTTTTTGGTTTTTATCTAATTACATCTAAGTATAGATGGTTGTGGTTATTATCTGCCAGTTACTATTTTTACATGGTCCATGAACCAACTTTACTACTTTTGCTTTTAATTTCTACTTTAATCGATTTTTATTGCGGCCTTAAAATTGCGAATGTAAAGGAATCAATTAAAAAATGGTTTTTGGGCTTGAGTATCTTGGTAAATATTGGACTTTTATTCACTTTCAAGTATTTATCCTTTTTTACATCCTCAATAAGTCAAATATTCAATTACTTTGGTCTCGCTCCTGATCATGGTATGAACGCCGGGAGCTATTCAGTAAGTGATTTAATACTTCCAATTGGTATCTCTTTTTACACTTTTCAAACTCTCAGTTATTCTATTGACGTTTATAGAGGAACTATCGTTCCAGAAAAGCATTTGGGCCGTTTTGCTTTGTTTGTCGCTTTTTTCCCTCAACTTGTCGCTGGTCCTATAGAACGAGCTGGGAGGCTATTGCCTCAGTTTAAGGAAAGAATCATTGCTAATCCAGAGTCTATCAAAAAAGGGCTTATACTCATTGCTTGGGGGTTTTTCTTAAAAGTAGTTGTAGCGGATAGACTTGGAGTGTATGTGGACGGGGCCCATTCTGATCCAGAGTTATATCATGGACTACCTTTGTTGATCAGCACCTTTTTTTTTCCATTACAGCTCTATTACGATTTCTCTGCGTATACAGCTATCGCTATTGGGGTTGCCCATACAATGGGGTACAATTTGATGCATAACTTTAATAAACCTCTTTTTGCAACTTCTTCAGCTTCTTTTTGGAACAGATGGCATATTTCCTTTATGTTATGGTTAAAGGATTATCTGTATAAGCCTATGGGAGGGTATATAGTAAAGAAGCCGATACTAATCCGTAATGTCCTTATCATATTTTTCATTGTTGGACTTTGGCACGGCGCCAATTGGACTTTTGTGATCTGGGGACTCTTAAGTGCGTTCCTTTTAATCGTGGAAGCCGCAACAAGCCGTATTAGAAGAAAGGTTTTTAGTAGATTAGGAATAGCCAAAGGAATTGTAAACGTGGGAGGATGGATTATAACGATGTCATACCTCATGTTTTCATTGGTATTTTTTCGTTCACCTTCTATTGAGCATGCACTACTATATCTAGAAAATATGTTCTTGATTACAAACTTGCATATAAACATCTTAGGGAATTATTTTGAACTTGGTCTTTGTTTTTTACTGATTTTAAGCGTTCAATGGGTTCACTTCATAAAAGGAAACAACAGAATACATGAATTTGTAATAAATAAACCTTTGCTAAAAAGATGGACTCTCTATACGAGTTACATCATCATTATTGTCTTATTCGCAATTAATAGGCAGCATACATTTATCTATTTTCAATTTTAATTCCACTTATGAGAAAATTTCTAATTAACATAAGTGTCTTTTGTTTGGTGTTGATGGGATTCTATTCCTACTTTGTTCACAAACTTTCGCAAGGTTACGTAGATTGGTATTATAACAAGTTTACCCAAGAAGCCGGTGGTTTAATTATGGGGTTGTCCAGAGCTGACCAAGGAATTGCGCCTTATATTCTTGAAAAAGAGTTGGAGGAGTTCGATATGGGACAACCAATTGTAAACTTTGCAACCAATCAATCTTCTTTTGGTAAGGTATATTTAAATGCTATACAAAAAAAACTAAAAGGAACTTCCGATAATGGACTTTTCATACTTGCTATTTCCCCAGGTAGTTTTACTGCCCCCGAGGGTATGGGAGTGGAAAACATACTAAATTTTGATAAAAAAACTGTAATGGGTAAAATAAACAATTTTACCTCTGCCCCAAATTATGATTACATTACAAACTGTTATGCACAGCCTTTGTATAACGTCTTTTATCCAAATACCTGGCAGTATCATATGCCACATCTAAGTGGTTGGAATGAAGTCAAGGCCCAAACCGAATCCGACACTATAACGAAAAGCGATATTTCACATTGGAAATCACTTACGCTAAGAAAATATAGGCAAAAAATAAAAATTGAAAGAATCTCTCAATACCGAATAGATAGCTTTGTAGATATTATCCAGTATCTTAAAACCAAAGGAAAGGTTTTTGTAATACGGTTACCTGCCGATTCCGATATTATTGCTATGGAAGATGACTTGTGGGGGGAATTTGATAAAAAGTTTGACAGTATTTCAAAAAAGCATCAAGTACTTTACCTTAATTATTCTAAACTTCCAAATGAATACAAAACATACGATGGTTCACATTTGATTTCCAAAAGTGCCAAAAAATTCTCTTATAAGCTCTCTAGGGATATATCAAAAATATTGAAAGGTGAAGTCTACAAATAGACTTGTTTATTTGAGTATTTAATATGAGCTTTAAAAGTAGTAACTGAAAACCAAGCCCCAGTATGGAAAGTGATCTGTATTTGTCCGAACCATTTATATCAACTTGGATAACACATTTCAATAAAGGTGCGCCCAGTATTTCATTCGATTTTTTTGGTCCAGTTTCTTTTATAAAACACAATCTTCTGCCTCTATATTGGAATACAGGCAAAACCAATACAAAAGGAATATCATATACTCCATCACTCCCAAAGTCTAATGAGCATAAAGGGAAGGTTTTCTTAATTTACGATGTACACAAGGGAGTAGAATTAAAAAAGGACTTTAAAAAATATAGGATAAAAAGATTGGATAGTGAACAATATAGAGGCTATCTATGCGAATTATCCAGGCATTCAAGTTTAGAAAACTATATGTGTCATGCTATCAGCAAGAAAAGCAGGTACAAGTTCAGGTTGTATAGAAGAAAACTAGAATTATCCTTTAATATACACTATAAAATGTATTATGGAGATATTACAGAAAATGAATATGAGTTCATTTTTGACTGTTTCAAAAAATTGTTGGAAAAGCGGTTTCTGAATAAAAGGGTAAGAAACAATAATCTAAATCCAAAAGAATGGAGTTTTTACAAGAAGGTAACATTTCCAATGATTTTAAAAAAACAAGCGGCACTTTTTGTAGTATACGATGAGAAAAAACCAATAGCGATCACACTTCTTAATTTTTCAAAAAACACAGCCATTGATGTTATACGTACTTTTGATATTGATTATGCCAAGTTTAGGTTAGGAACAACAAGTCTTATGGGACAATTGCAGTGGTGCATAGCTCAAGGTTTCAAAACGCTCGATTTTTCTAAAGGCCATTTCGGTTATAAACAGAGATGGTCAACGAAGTCATATAATTTTGAATATCATATTTACTACGATTCGAATTCTTTTTTGGCTTCAATTCTTGCCCATACATTATATGCTTTGTTCAACGTAAAACAATTTCTAAGGAAGAACAACTTTTCCGAAATTTTTCATAAGGTAGCCTTTCGGATGCATAATAGAAACATCTCAAAACACAACGAAACTAACTATTACTTTAACGAGAGTCCAAAAAAATATAGGCAGGAGTCACTCTTGGCAATTAATCTTGAAGATAATGGCAACCCTGAACATAGATCTTTATTTTATGATTTTTTATATCGATATTCTGAAAGAAAAGCCGATGCAATGCCATATAGGATTATGGAAAAGCCAGGTCTATTTTTAATAAAGGGGAAAAAATCAACGGTGGAAGTGGTATTGACCTAAAATCTATTGGATTTTATATCCGCTTTAAGCAGAAAAATTTTAAAAATCAATAGACTCTCCACGAAATTGATGTTTAGTTTTAATGATAAGTAACCCTTTTTTAGTACATAAAGTCCAATTTGTTTTTGACCTTTTCTTGGAAAAGAAAACTACATCATTATATAATCCAAGACTTAAAAACCATCTTACCCAAAAGAGTGTTTTAACTGAAAACAGTTTTTTGAACATCATTAACAGTAAGGTCATCATAGTCAAGGACATACCTGATTATATAGAAGTCATCGGACAAGAAAGTCATTCGTATAAATGTAAAAAAGTACCTCAATATAAAGGTTTTTTAATCAATCTTTTAAGATACCAAGACATAAAGGATTATCTAATTGACAATCTGAACAAAAGAAATAGAAAAAATCTATTTTCCAAACGGAATAAACTTCATGGGGAATACCAAATAAGATACGAATGCTATCACAAAAAAATTGACAAGTTTGACTATGACTTAATTTTTGACCGTTTTTATATCCTCTTGGAACAACGTTTCCGCGAAAAGAAAGTGTATAATAGATATTTAATGGATTGGCAGAAACTCCACGAAGAAACTTATCAAAAAATTCTTAATGGTGATGCCTCGCTATATGTTATTTTCAATGAAAAGGAACCTATATCGATAACTTTGAACTTTCATTTGGGAGATATTGTTTTTAGTCATATACACACATATGACATTGAATATTCAAAGTATAATCTGGGAGACATCAATATGTTCGCGAATATAGAATGGTGTTTGGACAACAAAATTTCAATTTTTGACCTGTCAATGGGCAAAACATACAATAAGCAAAAATGGTGCAACTACGAATACCGTTTTATGTACCATGTTTATTATAACAGCGACTCACTGTTTGGTCGATTATCCTCCAGTATGGTTATGCTAAAATTGAAATTAATCCAATACCTAAGAAATAAAGGTATTGTTGGTAATTTGTTCCAGTTTGATAAATTGCGATATTGGATAAAACGTGGAACGCAACGATTGTAGTCGAGAAAACCATATAATGTATAATGCCAAAATCTAGTAAACCTAAATACAGAAGAAAAATCGATTTCCTTCATAGTTTTTTGGAAAAAAGGGACATGCCTCCGTTATACAAGGAAATTGAGAATTTATTGACTAAAAAAATAATATTCAGGACTACTGTTGAACTTAAAGAACAATCTGGCGGGCCATTTTGCATTCATGATTTCCCCAGTTATTTAAAGGCTACTGTAAATCAAAACGGGAAAAGTTGGAAACTAAATATCATCGACACCTACAAGGGGTCTACGATTCTTTTAAAGAATTACACAGGTTTAAAGGACTATTTAGAGCAAAACTTCAGTGCTAAGAAAAGATCACAGTTCAGAACTTACGAAAAACGTTTGGAAACTGCTTTTAATGTAGAGTATAAAACGTATTACGGAGAGATTACAGAAAAAGAGTTCACCACTATTTTTGATGAATTCCTTAAAATGATCACTCGCCGTTTTTCGCAAAAGGGCATGGAAAACGACGATTTAAAACGGTGGAGTGTGTATAAAGAAATCGCATTCCCCCTTATTAACAAAAAAGAGGCCGTTCTCTTTGTAATCTTTCATGATAAAAAGCCTATTAGTATTTGTATGAATATTATTTATGATAAAATTATATATGGGTATATTAGAAGCTATGACATTGACTACTCTAAGTTTTATTTAGGCTTTATTGACTTCATCAAACAACTGGAATGGTATTTTAAACATGATTTTGAAATCTTTGATTTACTGAAAGGACAATATGAATACAAAATGAAATGGGCAGATGGCTCGTACTGTTTTCAAAAACATATTATATATAATCCCAAATCGTTGTCAGGATTTATAAAAGGTATGTTCCTTTCAACATGGATAATGTCGTTTTATAACGTCGTAAGGCTTCTAAAAAGGCTCAAATTTGATTTGCTTTTTCATAAACTAATGGACTACAAAAGACTTATATCCGCTTACTTTTCGAAGCAAAAGTCACAGAATGAGCGAATGGTAATTTACCCATATATTGAATCTAATATAAATGAAATCTTAATTCCTATTCGGTTGGATGATCCAGAGTATGATTTCCTAAGGAAAACTGTTTATGATTTTCTGTATGCAAACCAAGAATCGTTGGACCATATCAAAATAGTGAAATTGTCAAGTAGTCCCAAATCATTTATTATAAAGAGTAAAAAAAAGTCCCATAGAATAGCATTCGAAATTTAATAGGTTATGGGGATGTCGTCCAAAATAAGAAGGGTAATATTTTTAAGAAGCTTTTTGAGCAAGTATGACCTTTCGCCTTTTTATGAACGGCTAACCGGATTTAGTGGGGAACTTTACAATAACCCTGCTAACAATTCAAATTTCAACAACAACGTATTCTTTGTAAAAGATATCCCTGGTTATCTTCAAGCATATCCTCCCAAAAATCTCAAACTAAAAACAATACCCACAGTTGAAGGTTATCTAATTCGTTTTGATCATTTCAATACTTTCGACGATTATCTAGACCAAAGCTTTAGCCCAAAAAGCAAATCCAATTTTAGGAGATATACGAACAGATTGGAAAAGTGTTTTGACATACGTTACAAAATGTATTATGGGAACATTACAAAAGCTGAATACCATCATTTGTTCGATGTGCTAAAGGATTTGTTGGTTCGTAGATTTCAACAAAAAAAAGAAGCAAACTATGAGCTAGAACATCTAGGCGAGTTCCGTGCGGTTTTATTCGATTTGATTAGGAATAAAAAGGCCAATCTATTTGTGATTTATGACAAACACAGACCAATAAGCATAAGGATCAACATGAGATATAAAAATATCGCCTACTATATACTTAGCTCTTATGATATTGATTATGCTAAATTCCATTTGGGTTCCATCGAAATGTTGAAAAACGCAGAATGGTTTTATCAACAAGAATTTGAAGCGTATGACTTATTAAAGGGGTATGGCTATTATAAAAAAAAATGGGCGACTCATACGTATTACTGTGAAAATCATATTATTTATGATACGAAATCAATAAACTCTAGAATATTATCTTCATTTTTGATTGTATCGGGTTCGGCGTATCAACGATTGATCAAAACATTAAAATCCCTTAAGTTAGATGCACCCTATAAAAAACTCAAAAAGCACCTATTTACTTTACTTCATCAAAAAAATTCCCAAAAACCAACTTTGGTCAGTATCAACTATCTACCCATAGAACATGACTCACTCTCCCCTATCGATATAGAAAATGACAGCAACTATTCCTTTTTAAGAAAAACAGTCAACGATTTTTTATTTATCACCCAAGAATCCTTTGATGATATTACAATATACAAGTCTGAAAAAAAGCCATTTTATTTTCAAATTAGGGGAAAATCGAACGTAAAGACTTTAATGATACAATGACTTGGTTCATGTATCGAATTTTAGGCCATCATATGGAAAAATCTAATGAAATCCGCTACTTTGCGGTTACCTTTGGATTATCTTTTTACAAACCCAACAAGATATGAGGTTTCTGAAGAAAGCAAAATATGTTCGACTTTGCTACTTTTTCGATTTTTTCCTAGAAGGTAACGACTTTCCTTCATTTTACCGAAAAATTACCGAAGTACTTTCAAAGAAAGTAGTCTATACTTCTCAAAATAAAGAAGTGCCAGAATTTGAAAACAAGGCCTATTCCATCTATGATATGCCAGATTATTTCAAAACGGAAATCGAATCAAAGGATAGCTCAATTAGTATACTGGACATTCCTTTATATACTGGCTATTTAATCAATCTCAATTCCTATAAAGATTTTGAGGACTATATGGACACTAAAGTTCGCAAGGCCCGTTGCTCCCAATTACGTAGATACCGCAAAAGGTTGGATTTGTGTATCAGACCGGTATACAAGATTTATTATGGGCAAATTGAAAAGGAAGAATATAACCGTCTTTTTAATACACTCTTAAAGATGACGGAAAGGCGATTTATCCAAAAAAAGGAAAGGAACTTCGAATTGCCCTTTTTAGAAACATATCGTGCAACGATGTATCCGTTGATTTTGGAGAAAAAAGCCAGCATCTTTGTAATCTATGATGGGGAGAAACCGATAAACATATCATTGAACTTTATTGATGAACATATTATTTTTCATTGGAACAGTTGCTATGACATTGACTACTGCATGTTTAACCTTGGACATATAAATATGGTCAACCATGTAAAATGGGCATATGAGAACAATTTTAAGCTCTTTGACATGGGAAGAGGAGATTTTTTCCATAAAAGAAAATGGGTTGACCAGACATATATTTATGAAGAGCAACTTATTTATGATTCCAAATCCTTACATGCCATGATCTTGGTATATGTAAGGCTCGCCTTCCTAAAACTAAGGTATAGTGTTATACAGGTTCTTAAGAAACTAAAATTTCATTTATGGTATGGGAAATTTATAAAATACCGTTACCGCAACTCACATGAGTTCAAAAATCTTGTAAGAAAAGAGGAAGTAAGAATAATTGATGATAATTTTAAAATGCCTTCAATAAATAAATTAAAGCGAATACCAATCGACAATATTCAGGACTCTTTCATAATAAATTCCATAAACTATTTCATTCATAAAAATCAAGAATATGTACAAGAAATAGAGGTTTACTTAGAATTAAAAAACCCCAGTTGTTATTATCTAAAAAGCAATAAAAGAATACAAAAGGTTTTAATAACCTCAATTTGAAACTGTCTTAAGATGGATAGCCGATAAATTTCATGAAAAATCTAGAATTCTTTTCTTATCTAATAAAGACAAAAAAGGTCTCAGAAATCTGTTCAGAGATCCTTTATTTAGGAGAACAAGTTAGCTTAGGAAATATCGATACCCAAACGAGCGATCCATACTCCAAATCTGTCCATTCCTTGAGATTGACCCCTAGTTACTTTAAGTTCAACCTTAGGAACAAAGAATATAGGACAAAGGCCATTGCCCAACAAAATTGGGGCTATTCCGTTTTTCTGAATTCAGTTAAAACAATCGATGAGTATTTGGATTTTCAGTTTAAATCGAAGTATCGAAGTATCATTCGAAGGTACGTGAGACGACTGGAAACTTGTTTCAACATTGAATATCGACTTTATCATACAAAAATTGAAAAGGACGAATATTACTTCTTAATGGAGGCATTGTATAATATGCTCACCAAGAGATTCAAACAGCGTGATGAGATTCACAAAAATATAGGCGAGTGGGATGACATTTTGGAGCGAACATTGCCACTTATCATTTCTGGGAAAGCATCTTTGTTTGTAATCTATAATGGTGATGAGCCTATTGAAATATCACTCAATTATCATTTTGATAAAATTCTTTTTAGCACTATTTCTTCTTATGATATTGATTATTCCAAATTTGGTTTAGGGCATGTGGAAATATACAAGCAACTCGAATGGTGCTTAAAAAACGATTACATTTTATTTGAAATGGGAGTTGGCGGAATGGACTATAAGCGAAGATGGTCAAATAACATCTATAATTATGAACATAGAATAGTATATAAGAAACCTTCCTTAGGTGTAAATCTACAAGCTGCATTCGAAATAAATAAAATAAGGCTTAAAGAATACTTAAAGACTAAAAAACTGAACACATTGAGAGACAGGTTTTTTGAATTGGCTAAAAAGAATCGCAGCACAACCTTGTTAAACAATCCTGATTTTGGTATATCCAAAATAAAAGATTCGGAAAGTAGCACACTGATTAAAAATCTATTGCAAGTTGATTTTAAATCAACCGATTATTCATTTCTAAAAAAGTATGTAAATGATTTCCTATATTCAACAGAAGAACATGTTTTCGATGTGAAAGCTTTCAAGGTTATTAACAAAGATATTTTTCTTATCAAAGGGAAAAATTATTCACAAAAAATCATGAAAGAAACTGAGCGAAAATCAATAAGATTTTAAAAGTCACATGTTCTTTCTATTTCAAATATTCAGATTTCAACTTCAACGAATTTATTATATTTATCAATTGTTTAAGGGTCGATCAAAAAGCCACTATTGTGATTTCCGAACGCCTGTTATGACTGTGCTTTTCTTCTGAACAAGGGGTGGCATCATCACATTCGTTCACCAATTTAGATTCCCCAAAAGCTCCAGACTTTATTCGTTCTTCAGGTATTCCTTTGGATATGACATAATCCACTGTGCGTTTAGCCCTTCGTTCCGATAGCCATTGATTGTATTCATTTGTTCCCCTGGAATCGGTATGAGCGCCAATTTGAACTATCAATGTTGGCGTGTTCTCCAAAATCTCAACAAGCTTGTCCAAAAGCATTTTGTCGTTCTTGGTCAAATAGGATGAGTTTAGTTTAAAATATACACTGCCCAATTTTTCAATTTCGTTCATGATTTTTGAACGTTCGGCGTCTTCGGCTGCTTTTCTTGCTTTTTCTTCGGCTGCTAGCCGTGCTGCTTCTTTTTCTTGTTCCAACTGCTCAGCTAATCGTCTAGCTCGCTCATCTGCTTCCTGTTTGGCATCAATAGAATCTTTAACACGTTGTTGTTGCGCTTCTACCTCTTTTAAGTAAGCAAGCTTTTCTTCTCCCTTTCTGGAAAGTCCTTTTTCAACGTTGAAGCGGTAAGCCACACCAACTGCGTGTTGTACATGGTTCGTAGAATTTTCAGTGTTCATGGTCCACTTACCCGTAGAATTGAAATCTAATCCCCAATGGTCGGAAAACCAAGTCCTAAACCCCACAATGGCATTATACGTCCCCCTACCTTGATTATTTGCATCGGTATATCCTGCCCCAATACCCACGTATGGATCAAAAAAACCAGTATCTCCCAATATTTTATTCAAATCATAGCTTACCCTAAAATCCAATCCAAAATAATCCACGTCCTCCGTAGCGATAATATCGTCAACTACTTTTCCTTCGTTGTACCTGTTATAACTTCCAATGGCTTCTAAGCCCAAGCCATTTTTAAAGTACCGTCCTACACTTATTCTTGATGGGTAGGGAACAGTATTCCATCCTTCCTCAAAGTCAAAAAGCTCTCTAAATTCATCGCCCGAGTCATCAACAAAATTGGTTCCCAATGTAACCATCCAAAAGCTTTCAGCTACACTATCTTTTTTGGTAAGTTGTAACTCTTGAGCGGTTAGAACAGACATAAACAAAAACGACAACAGCAAAATAATTGGTTTTGCGGCTTTCATAATTAGTGATTTGAGGATTATCCCAACAAAATTAATTCTAGCTTATGTAACCCTATGCTTTATACTTTCAAGTGCTGCAATTATCGATGAGTGGACAAAAACAGAGGCTTTATAGACTTTAAAATTCTGTTTTTTCGAAAGATACCGGTTTTAGAACAGTAGGTGTTTTATAGAGATAAAAAGGATATGTAATAATTTCAGATGTAGATTTATTCTTTTGATAATCAGGTATTTTCACAGTGATTATCATTTTATCTTCAGGTGTTTCCGTTTTCGACAAAACCGGAAGTCCCCCTCCTTTCTGCTCGCCCATACATATGATGACGACCATGTTTTGGGAAAAATCTATAGTTGGTACAGGAAGTCCAGGTTTTCTGGTTCTATTGATTTTTGAATAGAATTTATTCAAAGATTTGGTATCCTTTATCACCATTGCATCATATTCTAAGATACCACTATAGTTGTCCTGATCTATCAAAACAATATCAGCATCTTGTTCAGATGATTCTGCCGTACCTGCATTTTGCGCTTTGCAAGAAACCAACGAAACGAGAATGTACAGTAAGAGAAACCTTTTCATGACAATCAATCTAATAGGAATTCTTAAATCTAGACTTATAGGCCTTCTCATAGACCTCTTCGTACAAGGGTAAAATGTTAAGGATATCAAACTTAGAAGCTACCTCGTAAGCATTTTCCTTAAACTCATTTAATATATCATCATCCTTTAAAACATATAAAGCTTTTGAGGCCATTTCGGTAACGTCGCCCACATCTGCAAGAAATCCAGAAACCCCTTGCTTGTTAACTTCTGGGATTCCACCTGTATTACTTGAAATCACAGGAACCCTATTGATCATAGCCTCAAGAGCTGCTAAACCAAAACTTTCTGATTTTGATGGTAACAGGAATAAGTCCGAAAAACACAAAATCCTATCGATTTCATTGCTATTGCCCAAGAATATAACTTTACTTTTTATCCCCAAATCATCACAGAGCTTCTCGGCCATCTCCTTCTCGGGTCCCTCGCCTACCATGATTAGTTTTGCCGGAATCTCTTTTTGGATACGGTCAAAAACATGGATCACATCCGGTATATGCTTTACTTTTCTAAAGTTACTGATATGGGTTACTATCCGCTCATCATCATCGGCCATCAAAGAGCGTTGACAATCGGTATATTCCGTACTGTATTTTGTTGTATCAATAAAATTGGGAATGACCTCTATTTCTTTTTGGATATCAAAAATATTCAAAGTGCTTTGTTTCAGGTTTTCCGAAACCGATGTGACCACATCAGATTTATTAATACTGAACGTAACCGCTGGCTTATAGAAAGGATGTTTTCCAACCAATGTTATATCGGTACCGTGCAGTGTTGTGATCATAGGAATGTAGATACCTTCTTCCAATAACATCTTTTTGGCCATGTACCCTGCATAAGCATGCGGAATAGCGTAATGTACATGCAAAAGCTCTATTCCAAAAAGCTTTATGGTATCCACCAATTTACTGGATAGTGCCAACTCATAAGGTTGGTACCTAAAAAGCGGATATTCTGGAACATTGACCTCGTGAAAGTGGATATTGTTGTTTAAAAGGTCTAGACGCACTGGCTGTTTATAGGTAATGAAGTGGACTTCATGCCCTCTTTCCGCCAAAGCTATGCCCAATTCCGTGGCTACAACACCACTGCCACCAAAGGTTGGATAACAAACTATTGCTATTTTCATATTCACAAATCTAATGTAATTTACGATCTATTCTATAATGGCATCATAAATGGCCTGCTGGATTCTTGTTCGCAATCCAGATTTGACCAAGAGTCTGTTCGTAGCGGATGGATAGGTTCTATTGGACAGAAACACATATACCAATTCTTCCTCAGGGTCCGCCCAGGTATAGGTTCCTGTGAAACCACTATGCCCAAAACTCTTTCTAGAGACACATCCGCAGGTTGGGCCTTTTTCCTTTAACTGGGGCTTGTCAAAACCTACTCCCCGCCTTACATCTTTATGACAAAAATAACAGGTGTTGAATTTTTTTATCGTTCGCTCATCAAAAAAACGATGACCGCCATAGTAGCCCCCTTGCAAATACATCTGCATAATCTTGACCACATCATTGGCATTGCTGAAAAGGCCAGCATGTCCACCTACGCCACCTTGCATTGCTGCTCCCATATCGTGCACATATCCCTGAACAGTTTGGTAGCGATAGTAAGTATCTTCCTCAGAAGGTACTATTTCATCCTTACTAAATTTATTTAATGGGTTAAAGGATGTACGTTGCAAACCCAAAGGACCATATAAAAAATCATTCACCAACTCATCTATGGGTTTATCATAAGCCTCTTCAATATATTTTTTGAACACATAATAGGCTACATCGCTATAGCGGTAACGATTGGACTTTAACGACTGCCTTCCTATCCTATTGTAAATGGAATCTTTGTAAGCATCGGTTATATATAGATTTTCAGCCACTTTATTAGAAAATCCGTCCGTAGGTTTGGTCCTATAAAATTGTGATGAAGGCTTTCTTTCCTTGTTCAAAGTGCTTATGTAAAAAGCAATCCAAGCAGGAAGTCGACCATAATGCGACAGTGCCTTTAGTACGGTTACATCTTTTAACTCCGAATCTTCGTACTCGGGTATTAGTTCTTCAAAAGTATTGTTCAGTGCAATTTTACCCTCCTCTTCCATTTTCATGATCATAGGCAATGTCGAAAGAATTTTGGTCAAGGAGGCCAAATCATAAATATGTGACTCCTGAATCCCCGCTGTTGCTGTATAGGTGGGCTTACCAAAGCTTTTGTTGTAAATAACCTTCCCCTTTTTCGCTATCAGTATCTGAGCTCCCGGAAACATTAAAGAATCAAGTCCAATTTTGACCAGACTATCAACTGTTGCCAATTTACTGGAATTGAGCCCTACCCGTTCTGGGATACTATAGCCCAACCGCTGAAGCGATTTTAGTTTTGTTCCTGTATGCACTGGAAATTCTTCATGGGCAGAAACGGGGAGTTTTCCGTTTGCACCAATGGCACCAAAGATTGTTTCCGCTGCTTTTTCCTGTGCTATTGCACTGTTTTGATACGCTATAACTACTCCATCGATAGTTTTGAAATTAAGGACATCTAAAAGTGCATAAGGTTTCGCAAACAAGGAGAGTATGGTGTTGCTGGTCCGTAGTCTAGAAATCTCTTGCAACCAAAAAAGTTCATTTTCAGAAAATTTATAGCCTTTCCAAGGGCTTTTGTTGCTTTTATGAAGCCCAATAATCACTAAATTAAAATCAGCGAGCTTGTTTCTATACCCCGCCACATCTTTAGCATTAATTTGAGTTACTTTGGCATATTTTGATAATGTTTCAAAAAATACTTCGCCAGAGTCATCACCAAACTTTACATAGGCAATCTTCTTGTTTTCCAGTTTTTTTATTGGGAGCAACGAAAAATTGTTCTTTGCAACCGTGATTGCATTTTCAATGGCTTCTTCATAGATAATATCATTTTCCAAACTGTTTAAATCTTCATAAAGATTTTCCAATTGTATAGGCTTGTAATTATACAATCCCGATTTATACTTGGCCATCAATATTTTCTTGACCGATGCAGACAGGCGCTCCTCGGTAATGACTCCCGTATTATATGCTTCTATGAGTTTTTCCTTTGCTTTTATGACATTTTCAGGCATGAGTAACATATCGTTTCCTGCAAGGAAAGCCTCAAGTTCTACTTCTCCTTCATTTGCAAATTGTGAGACAGCTTTCATATTCAGTGCATCTGTAAAGACAAGCCCGCTAAAGCATAGCTCTTCTTTAAGAAGTCCAGAAACTATATCCTTTGAAAGTGATGATGGATGCCCTTCCCTACTTTCAAGGTTAGGCACATCTAAATGTGCTACCATAACGGTACTTATTCCACTTTCTATCAATTTTTTGAACGGATACAATTCTATGGAATCCAACTGTTCTTTTGTCGAATTGATAATTGGCAAGGCTTTATGGGAATCTGTCGCCGTATCGCCATGACCGGGAAAATGCTTCCCACATGATAAAACACCTGCCTTTTCCATTCCTTTCATAAAAGCGATTCCCTTCTGGGTCACGTTTACAGGATCTTCCCCAAAAGAACGGTTGCCAATAATCGGGTTTTGGGGATTGTTGTTGACATCGATGTCCGGTGCAAAATTGATATGGACACCTAGCCTTTTGGCATGTTGTCCAATTTGAAAACCAACTTTTTCAACGATGGCACTATCCTGAATGGCACCCAAGGTCATGTTCCATGGAAAGGCATATGTTGAATCTAAACGCATGGCAAGGCCCCATTCGGCATCCATTCCAATCAATAAGGGTATTTTAGAATCAGACTGGTAAGCATTAGTGAGTTTCGCTTGACGATTTGGGCCTCCTTTTGAAAAAATAACTCCCCCTAAGTGCTGTTCTTTAATGAGCTTCGATATCTTGTCCGTTGAAGCCTTATCTTGATTTGAGGCAACATTCACCATGAAAAGCTGACCGATGCGCTCGTTCAACGACATGTTTCTATATTGGGTCTCTACCCAACTGGACTGTGCAAGGGAATCAGAAACAATTAAAGGGTCGTTTTGACCTTGAATTTTAAAAAAAAGAAAAAAGAAAAGGGGGAAGTAAAAATTTATGCGCATAAATATCTTGTCTAAGACATCAACTTAATGCTGCTAAAAATATTGCTTTTCATCGAAGAAAGCATGGTAATTAAGATAATTTAAGGGATATTTTACGAAACAAACCTTGAATGCCAACTCTCACTGGCAGGAACTTCCCAATGTTCTAGATATTCAAGTTTATTGGCCACCAGGTTATTAAATACAATGGTATTACTGGAAATTGCTTTTTCCCTGGCCATTTTTTTAAAATCTTTCAAGGACTTATAAGTAATGTACTCGCCCTGCTTGAACGATACATTCATCCTATCCAAAAGTGTCACATCATATTGTTGTTCCAACCCCTGAATAAAATGAACGGAAGCGTCAATAGAGCAACCAGATGCTCCAGTATTCGACTGATCTAGTGCTATAATTATAAATCTTTTGTACTTAATCTCAAATCCTGCTTCCAATTGGCTACCATGGGCTGTCCATTCTGTAATAAACCGCCCCATTTTTTCTTGAATTTCTTCAAGTTCAGCATCTCTAAAGCTTCTATTGGATTGGTAAATCCAAATTCTGGAATCGTCGGGAAGTTTATCAAAAGGGACTAACATAAAAACGTTTTAATTATGTGTTCTAAAATTATTTTAAAAGGGATTTTAAACCGTCTTTCGCATTATAAATACGTTCAACTTCATCGGTATTCAACGGTCTGTTAAATACGGAAAGTTCGTCAAACAAACCAATATAGCTAAGTCCTAATAGGATATTTGCCTTTTCTTCATCCCAAGTAAAAGGGTCTTTTATTGGAGGAACTTTTCCTTTACTTTCTCCATTAACAAACAGTTCCGAACTTCCATTTTCAGTATTCAATCCTGAAAAGTTAATAACTATATGTGTCCATTCACCTCTTTTAAAAGGAGGCTGTTTTACGGGAACCAATCGTCTTAAATAATCAAGATTCTCATCTGGACCTAGTTTTTTAGGATTCCATACTTCTATGTCGCCCAATACTCCCAAACGAAAATCTCTTGGATTCTCTTTGGTAAAATCCACCCAAAGTGCTGCATCGTTGTAATTGACATCGGTTATTTGAATAGGATCACAATAGCCAGGTTCCAAATCTTTAGCTGGATCTAGTTGCAACCAAAATGACACAGCGCCGTTCCAATTTTCTTTGGAATACCCCATATTTTCCGCTGCTTTGAAAAAAGTAACCATTCTACTCCTTTTCTTGAAATCCAAAGCATCTCCAGACAGACCTACTCCCTTGGCCAAAACCACATCTGGATTCAAAAGACCAGGTTTTGCATCCTGCATATTCTTTCTAAGTTCGGCAGTATAAATAGCATTGTCGCCTACTGCAATATCTGCAGATGTACCTTCATCAAAGGAGGCATAGAACAAAAGATCATCCTTTAACTTGTCTTCTGCGATAAATGCAACTAGCAAAATAAAAGAAGAAAGTAGCAATGTGTATTTGAAAAAGTGTTTCATTTTGATGGATATCTATTATAAATCTTCTGCACTGGCTATAAGCTCCGCCACATCCATAACTTTGATGCTGGCTTCTTTTTCTTTGTTCTTAACACCGTCCGTCATCATGGTATTACAAAATGGGCAAGCAGCGGCTATTATTTCGGGTTGTGTCTCTAGTGCTTGTTCGGTTCGCTCTATATTCACTTCTTTATCTCCCGCTTCCGCTTCTTTGAACATTTGAGCTCCACCGGCACCGCAGCATAATCCACGCTTCCGACAGTTTTTCATTTCGACCAATTCCGCATCCAATTTTTGAATAAGTTCACGGGGAGCTTCAAACACATCGTTGGCCCTACCTAAATAGCATGGGTCATGAAATGTGATCCGTTTTCCTTTATAAGTACCTCCTTCTAGAGAAATTTTTCCTTCATCAAGCAACTGCTTCAAAAATTGGGTGTGATGTATCACCTCATAGTCCCCCCCTAATCCTGGGTATTCATTTTTAATGGTATTGAAGCAATGTGGGCAAGCCGTAACCACTTTTTTAACTTCGTAAGCATTCATAACCTCAATATTGGTAACTGCTTGCATTTGAAACAAAAACTCATTTCCCGCCCTTTTAGCTGGATCACCTGTACAACTTTCTTCGGTACCCAATACTGCAAAGCTCACATTGGCCTTATTCAATATTTTCACAAAAGCCTTCGTAATTTTCTTTGCCCTATCATCAAAACTTCCTGCACAACCGACCCAAAATAGCACTTCGGGCTGTTTTCCTTCAGCAAAAAGCGAAGCCATGGTGGGTACGTTCATTTCATTTGCCATTTAATTTCTCTTTAAGATTCTTGCGTCCAGTTTAGTCGGTCCATTTGGTTAAAAGGCCATGGGGCTCCATTATTTTCCAAATTCCCCATCATATTGTTAAGATCAGATGGCGCCGCGGACTGCTCCATTACTAAAAACCTTCTCATTTCAACTATAATGGACAATGGATCTATACTTACGGGACATGCTTCTACACATGCATTACATGTGGTACATGCCCACAATTCCTCTTGGGTGATATAGTCGTTCAACAATTGTTTTCCATCAGAAACAAACTCTCCATTATTGGCGTCGATGTTTTTCCCAACTTCCTCTAGCCTGTCACGGGTATCCATCATTATTTTTCTGGGAGAAAGCTTTTTCCCAGTTTGGTTTGCAGGACATTCCGAAGTACATCTACCACACTCGGTACAAGTATATGCATTGAGCAACTGTACCCAGTTTAAATCCATCACATCTGAAGCCCCAAATTTTTCAGGGTCTGCAGTATCTTCAGCTGGAGCGGCAAAAGGGTCAGCCGTGGGATCCATCATCAATTTTACCTCATTGGTCACTGCTTCAACATTATCAATCTCTCCTTTAGGCTTCAACTTCCCATAATAGGTGTTTGGAAATGCCAATAAAATATGAAGGTGTTTGGAATAATACAGGTAATTCAAAAAGGCCAATATCCCCAGAATATGAAGCCACCATGCAGTACGCTCCACTAAAACCAAACTTGAAATTGACATACCATCAAAAAGTGGTGCGATAAACTGACTAATTGGAAAAGCACCAGCCTTCGTGTAATGCTCAGCATTCATTTGCTGTAATTGAAAATCAGCAGCGTTCATGGTCAAGAATAAAAACATGAGTACCAATTCAATATATAGAATAAGGTTCCCATCTTTTTTAGGCCAGCCTTCCATTTCTGGTTTTAGGAACCTTTTTAATTTGATAACGTTTCTTCTAATCCAAAAAACCACAACAGCTACAATAACCAAGAAAGCCAAAACTTCAAAAGAGCCTATCAAGAAATTATACAGTGCTCCCAATGGAGCAAATACCCTGTGCGTTCCCAATAGTCCGTCGATAATAATTTCTAAGACCTCAATATTTATAATGATAAATCCAACATACACGATGATATGCATGAGTCCTGCTATTGGGCGAACTACCATTTTTGTCTGACCTAAAGCAATTTTTGCCATGTTGGTCCAACGTTGTGATTTATTATCGTTTACCTCAACCGCTTTTCCCAGCTTAATGTTTCTAGAGAGCCTTTTTACATTTCTAGAAAAAAAACCTATCCCCGCAATAAGGGCGAGTGCAAAAAGTATGTTGGGCAAATACTCCATAGTTTAGTTTTGATTTTGTGCGGCAGGATCATCCTCGGGAAGTTCGTATTCCTTTTGTTTCTTTCCAAAAACAGATACGTTGACATATCTTTTAGGATTTAACCTGAAATCCTGTAACAAAAGATCTAACTCTCTTGAGGCTGCATTAAGATTATCGTATAATTTTTCGTCTTGGGTAAGTTTTCCCAAAGAACCTTCACCTTTTTCAATTTTTCCTAGGACACTATTTAATCTTTCCACGGTGGTTTGAAAATTAGTAACCGTTTCCGATAAACCTGCATTTGCCAGAGAATCTGAAAGTTTAGAAAAATTGGTAGTGATGTTATCCACATTTTTCAATGAATTGTCCAACTGCTCTGTGTTATTGTCCAACAAGGTATTCAACTTGTCCGCACTTCCTTTAAAACTAGAGACCAATTCATTGAGTCCAGCTATACTTTGTTTCAATTCAAATCTAGTTTTCTCGTCCAATATATAATTAAATTTGAGTAAAAGTGAATCTGCATGGGAAACCGCTCCTTCGACCTTCATCTGCAAGGGTGTCAACTTTTGTTGTACCAATTCAGTAAGACCTGGTTTGGTCTCTGTTGCAAGAGTATCCCCAGACTTCACTATAGGGGCACCATCAAATACCGGTTTAATTTGAATTCCTTTTCCTCCAATGATACCAGTGTCATATAACTCCGCACGACTGTTCGAAGAAAATTCAAAATCATTGCCGATAGAGAGTGTAACGAGTAATTTACCGGAGTCATCCTTGAAACGGATATCGGTTATATTTCCAACAGCAAATCCGTTTATAGATACTTGAGTTCCTGGCTGCAGTCCTCCGACATTGTCATAAACTGCATAGATAATCTTAGTGTCTTCAAAAAACGATGAGGATTTTAGATAACTTAATCCAAAAATTACTGCGAGTATTCCTGCGATCACTATAATCCCAGTTTTAATTTCCCTGGTTAGTTTCAAAAGACTCAGTTTATGATTTAAACAAAATTAGGAATATTTTCGGGAAGGTAACCACAGTTGATCATTCCTATTTGATGGCCTCTGATAATGAAACCCTTACACCATCTTTGTAAGCAACAATGTAAGAGGATGTATATCCCTTGGCATCCGCTTTCGTTTTTAAGCGTTTTGCTTCGTTATAGGTACTTGCGTTACCATACATGTAACGATACAAATTCTTAAAGGGTTCCTTGGACAACATATCCAATTCATTAAAATTGGCTCCCGTGAGTGGAATGTTCTTTGCGCTGGCCATTAGTTGTACTTTGAAAACCACACCTGTATCATTCGAAGAAGTTGAATTTGAGGTTGTATCTGTAGTTTCCGTTTTTTTTGCTTCTGAATTGGTAGTAGCGGTAACTTCTTTTTCTATCGCTTTCTCTTTTGGTTTTTCAGCTTCTTTAGAAATATCAGCAACGATAGGAGTATCTTCATTATTATTAACTTTATCAGCTATGTCCAGTCCTGTATCTACGCTTTTTTTGTACGCTAAAATTGCTTGTGCAATGGCCTTGCCCATTTCACTTTGTCCTTTCTTTGAATTTAAATAGCTTCCTTCATTTTTATTGGTCAAAAATCCTGTTTCTACCAATACGCTGGGCATAAAGGTTTGATGAAGTACAATAAACCCTGCTTGTTTTACTTTTCTATCTTTTCTTTTTAATTGTTTGGTAAAGTTATCCTGAAGTGCTTTTCCAAGTAAAATACTCTGATCTAGGAATTCTTCTTGCATAATGGTCAATCCAATTACAGATTCTGGAGAATTTATATCATAATCGGCATATTGTTGTTCATAATTATCCTCTAGGTATATTACTGAGTTTTCCTTTTTGGCAACTTCAAAGTTTTGTCTATTTGCATGAAGCCCCAAGACAAAAGTTCCAGCACCATGGGCATCTGAAGAATGTGAATCACAATGAACAGATACAAAAAGATCTGCCTTTGCATCATTGGCAATTTTCCCTCTTTTTACCAGCGGAATAAAAGTATCATCGTCTCTTGTATAAATGACCTTAACATCAGGATTTTTTTCCAATTCCTCACCAGTTCTTAAAACGATATTAAGTGCAATATTTTTTTCAAGATAACCGTTTCCCAGGTTACCTGGATCATGCCCACCATGTCCAGCGTCCAAGACAACGACGAATTTATCCTTTGTTTGTACTTCGGTATCATTTTTGGTAAATGAAGTCAAAGAAAGCAAGATAAATAGAAAAGTAAAAAAAGCTAACTGACTTTTATTCATAAGAACTGCGTAATTAAAGCGTTCTGCAATGGTTAAAAATATTGTAATCCCCAATCAACAGAACAAAAAATATATGTAAGTTTGAGCCCAAAAACTGAGCCAAACTAGAACAAAAATAGGATTTATCACGTTGCAATCAAACAAACATCTTCTAGTTTTCCTATTTGCTCTCTTTTGTAGTATGGCAAATCTGTCGGCACAGGAAGACCCCATTATACCTCTTCCAATAAAAGTAGTACAGGACAGTATAGTCGCTCCGCTCTTGCCGCCAAACATTTTAAATGACTCAATTGTCAACGATTCTACACAGTTGGATAGTACCCAACAAAAACAGCCGCTTCTTCTGGATAAAATTAAATACAAGGCAAAGGATTATGTGAAATTGAGTCAGAAGGATAATAAAATCTATTTGTACGATGAAGCCGAAATCTATTATCAGGATACAGAACTAAAGGCTGGGATTATTGTAATGGATTATATTAAAAATGAGGTTTATGCTGGAAGAATAAGGGATTCTACGGGGACGTATTCACAATTACCTTATTTTAAACAGGGAACGAACGAGGTAAGACCAGATTCCATTCGTTTTAATTTTGATTCCCAAAAAGCGCTTATCTGGAATTCTAGGACGGAACAGCAAGCAGGTCTGGGCCAGTTGGGTAGCGATGCGATGAAAGTATATGCTGAAGTAACCAAAAAAGAGAACGACTCCGTTTATTTTTTAAGTGAGGGTAAATTGACCACTTCCAAGGATACGGTCGACCCAGATTACTACATCAGAATCAGAAAGGCCAAATTTGTACCAAAAAAGAAAATTATTGCTGGTTTCAGTAATCTTTATATAGTAGACGTCCCTACTCCAATTGCATTACCGTTTGCTTATTTCCCATTAACTACAGGACGAACAGCGGGATTGATTTTCCCTACTTTCGGTAATGACCCCCAACGGGGATATTTTCTTCAGAATGGAGGGTATTACCTTCCTATAAGCGATTATGTAGATTTAAGTTTGAGTGGAGACTTTTATACTAATGGTAGCTACGGATTTAGAACGCAGTCCATCTACGCAAAACGATACCGATTTAGGGGCAATGTTAATTTCAGTTTTGAAAATATCATTCAAAGTCAAAAAGGTTTCGATGATTTTAGCAGGTCGACCATTTACAATATTCAAGTTAGGCATACACAAGACCCAAAAGCCAGTCCAAACTCACGTTTCTCAGCATCGGTTAATCTTGCAAGCAGCCAGTTTTTTACAAATTCACTTAATCAAAATAACCGTTCTCAAGTTCAGACCAATAATCTAAATTCATCTATAAGTTACTCCAAAACATTTCCAGAATATCCTTCTGTCAATACGAGTTTAACGCTTACCCATGGATTAAATACTAGAAGTGAGACTGTTACCATGCAACTCCCAACATTCCAAGGCAGTATGGAACGTATTTTTCCTTTTGCAGAACGTGATGGGGTTAAAAAGGGAATCATTGACAACATCAACTTTCAGTACGATTTAAATGCGCAAAATAGCATTACCACTCCAGAAGAAAACTTCTTTACGGGTGCTATGTTCGATGATGCGCGTATAGGGGCAAGGCACAGAATACCGATAGCCACCAATTTTAAGGTTGCAAAATACATGAGTGTTACCTTAAATGGAAGCTATCAAGACATTTGGACACTTGAGACGATAAACCGTAGATTTGACCGCAGCACGGAAGAGGTGGTAACAGACACGATTTCAGGGTTTGATAGGTTCAACCAATACAATTTTGGGGCAAGTATAGGAACCACCATTTATGGAACTTTTAACCGTGGTGAAGATAAAAAAATACAGGCTATCCGACATGTAATGCGGCCATCCATAAGCTATAGTTATGCTCCCTCGTTTGAACAGTTTTACGAAACCTATTTAGATGAAGACGGAGAGGAAGTACAGTATACTCCTTTTGAAACCAGTATTTACGGAAGACCTTCTCTGACCAGAGGTAATTCTGTAGCTTTTTCATTGCAGAATACACTTGAAGCTAAAGTGCGTGATAAAGATTCAACCGCCATAGAACCCAAAAAGGTAAGTATATTGAGCAATCTTAATTTATCTACCAGTTATAATTTTGAAGCCGATTCCTTAAAATTAAGTCCCGTTAGTCTGAACGGAGCAACAGAAATCATTAAAAACGTTCCCATTAACTTTTCGGCAACTTTAGATCCGTATGCCATCGACAATAATGGCACAAGAATCAATACACTAAACGTTAATAATGGCGGTGGTCTATTTAGGTTGACTTCTGCAAGAGTCAATACAGGTTTCACCTTAAATAGTGAAATGCTGAAAAAAGGAGGAGGTAAAAAAGAAGATGATCGCCCAGAAAACCAAGAACCAGGTTACGGCGAAAATCCCTTTGCAATAGATGGCGTTCGAAATGGCGAAACCTTTTTTGACAATCGAAACCCAGAAACGGACGAAGTAGATAATCCACTATACAATACCAAAATTCCTTGGGATGTACGTTTTACTTATGTCGCAACTTACAACAATAGTAATCGACAAAAAGAGATTACCAACCATTCCTTAATGTTTTCTGGTAATGTTCAACTCTCCCCAAAATGGGAGGTTGGTTTCAACTCTGGTTATGATATAAAAAATAAAGGGTTTACAGATACCAGATTTACTTTTAATAGAGATTTGGATAGTTTTAGACTTAGCTTTGACTGGACCCCATTCGGGCAATTTGAAAGATGGTATTTCTTTATAGGGATAAAAAGTTCTATTCTTAGCGATCTTAAATGGGAAAATAGAAGTCAACCTTTTACCAGTAGAAGGTAATTTTCAATATCTTGAAACTTTAAATTTAAATTTTACCACCTTTATGAAAAAAATAATAAAAACTCCAAATGCTCCTGCACCAATAGGTCCCTACAATCAAGCTGTTCTCATAAAAGACACCCTTTACATTTCTGGACAAATCCCTATAGATCCTTCTACTGGGTCATTGGTTGAAGGTGATATTAAAAAAGAGACCAAACAATCGATGGAAAACCTGAAAGCAATTCTTTCTGAAGCCGATATGACTTTTGAAAATGTCATAAAGACTTCGATTTTCATAAAAGATATGCACCAGTTTTCAGAGATAAACGAGGTGTACGGCTCCTATTTTGATGCTGAAACCGCACCCGCCAGGGAAACCGTGGAAGTTGCCAATCTACCTGCGTTTGTAAATGTTGAAATTTCGATGATTGCCATTAAATAGTTTCTTTGTGAAACTCGACAAGCCCTTCAATCGGTCTTTGGCGTATTACCCCCAGGATCAAATCATTTCTTTCCAATACAGTTGCTAGCTCATCCTTTAAGAAATGTGCAATGCTGCCCACAAAGTTAATGGGTACTTTTGTAGCCAGCTCAAATTGCATGATATAGTTGTTTACAAACTGCTGTAAAGCCTTATCTATTACGCCACGGCAATATGCGTGCTCTTTGTTTTCTATGATAAAACGTGCAAAAGTAGCGAGGTACGTATTGGGATTGGGTTGCTTATACAAATTTTCCTTTATGACATCTGCATCAAGATCATATTGTTTGGCAAAACGAATTCCCAAATCTTGTGGCATTTTATGAAAGTAATAGTCCCGCAACAATTTTCTTCCGAAGAAATTTCCACTGCCATCATCCATTAAAATATACCCCAAAGAAGTTACCTTTTGAAACAGTTGATATCCGTCATAATAGCTACAATTGGAGCCAGTACCCAAAATGCATACGATGCCTTGGTGTCCTATTTTTGTGGTCGAATAGATAGCCGCATAAGTATCCTCCCTAACCTCAGCTTTGGCATTTGGGAAGAAGTCCTTGAAAATGTCTTTCAAAAAATTCTTCATCCTATCTGTACCGCAGCCAGCACCATAGAAGTACAATTGGCTAACAATATCTTTATTTTTAGAAATATCAAAATTGTTTGCTAAACGATCTTCGATCACTTCTCTTGTGAGTACTTCTGGACTGAGGCCTAAAGTTTGGGTAAGAAATAGTTGCTCTCCTTTTTCATTTAAGGCAATCCAGTCAGATTTGGTCGCCCCACTATCCACAATCAATATCATAGGTTGGTATTTATATTGAATCCTGAAAAAGGGAAAATACCTCTTTCAGGATTCTTATGCAAAAAGATAAATTAAAGATTTGCTACGTGCTCTGCTAAGTCAATCAACTTGTTGGAGTAGCCAGCTTCATTATCGTACCATGAAACCACTTTAAAAAATCTTGAGTTCAGCTCCATACCAGCACCAGCATCAAAAATACTGGTTCTCGCATCTCCTATAAAATCTTGTGATACTACAGGCTCATCCGTATATCCAAGAATACCTTTCATAGCTCCTTCAGAAGCTTCCTTAAATGCTTTCTTGATTTCTTCGTACGACGTTTCTTTTTCTAATCGTACGGTTAAGTCAACTACGGAGACATCCGCTGTTGGTACACGAAAAGCCATCCCAGTAAGTTTTCCTAAAAGTTCTGGAATTACCTTTGTTACCGCTTTTGCAGCCCCTGTAGATGCAGGAATAATATTCAATAGTGCACTTCTTCCTCCCCTATAATCTTTTCTTGAAGGCCCATCAACCGTCATTTGTGTTGCTGTAGTAGCATGTACCGTTGTCATCAATCCTTCTTCTATACCAAACTTGTCGTTCAATACTTTGGCGATTGGTGCAAGACAGTTTGTAGTACAAGATGCATTGGATACGATGGTATCCGAAGCTTTTGCATCACCATGGTTGACTCCCATCACAAACATTGGGGCATCTTTAGATGGTGCAGAAATCACTACTTTTTTTGCTCCTCCGTCAATATGATACTGCGCTGTTTCCAAGGTGGTGAAGATTCCCGTACATTCTGCTACGATATCCGCTCCTACTTCATCCCATTTTAGGCTTTTTGGATCGCGCTCTGCTGTAATTCTTACCGTTTTTCCGTTCACTACCAAGTGTCCGTCCTTTATCTCAACTGTTCCATCAAATCTTCCATGAACCGAGTCGTACTCCAATAAATACGCAAGATGTTCAACATCTAGCAAATCGTTTATTGCCACGACATCTACATTATCTCTTTTTACGGTTTCCCTAAAGACCAATCTTCCAATTCTACCGAATCCGTTAATTCCTATTTTTAAATTTGACATTTTTATGTATTTAATTATAATTATGTTGTCATTATATCTGAAACCCTCACGAGCTCTGCGTCAATTTCCGTATGTGCCTTAATAGCTTCACTTATCGGAGTAAGAATAAGTTTGTTATCACGAATGCCGACCATGTAATTTGATTTACCCTCCAGTAGACTTTCTACGGCCTTCACACCCATTCTACTGGCAAGTACCCTATCAAAACAAGTTGGATTACCGCCGCGCTGCATATGCCCCAGCACGGAAACCCGAACATCATAAATAGGTAAATGCTCTTCTACGTATTCTTTTAGCTCAAAAACGTTCTTACCAATTTTATCTCCTTCCGCAACAATAACGATACTGGAGGATTTACCAGATTTTTTACTGCGTTTTAGAGAATCTAACAAGCGCTCCAGGCCAAGGTTCTGTTCCGGGATAAGGATTTCCTCTGCTCCCGCTCCAACACCAGAATTTAAGGCGATATGGCCTACATCTCTTCCCATTACCTCCACAAAGAACAATCTGTTATGGGAACTCGCCGTATCGCGAATTTTATCTATGACTTCGACCACCGTGTTTATAGCGGTATCAAAACCTATTGTATATGTGGAGCCCAAGATATCATTGTCTATGGTTCCCGGCATTCCCATTACGGGAAAATCATATTCTTCGTTAAAAGCCAATGCACCAGCAAAACTTCCATTTCCACCGATAACAACAAAAGCATCTACACCTTCCTTTTGTAATTGGTCGTACGCTTTTTTTCTACCTTCTTTGGTTCTAAACTCGTGACATCTTGCAGATTTTAGGATAGTTCCTCCTTTGTTAATAATGTTATTCACACTACGGGCATCCAAGGTTTTAAAATCCCCTTCTATCATCCCCTCATACCCACGGTAAATTCCAACACATTCTATGTCTAAATATGCGCATGTCCTAACTACGGAGCGAATCCCCGCATTCATTCCAGGGGAATCTCCGCCTGATGTAAAAACTGCGATTTTCTTTATTTCTGAAGCCATTCAAAATTTTAAAAAATCAAAGCTAGGAAACTTTATTTAATAAAAGTATGACATATTAACTAATTTGTTTTCAGGGATTTTCTCAAACGTTTTCGTTGCTTTTTTGTTGAAAAAAACTAGAAATATATTCTTAGTTAAGAATTTTTTTTGAAGTGTTGACCTTGGAACTAAAGCGTATCAAACTATCTTTTCCCATAATATCTGTGGGTCGTATCTCCTCTTGCGGCTTGATTTTGTTTTCTTTCTTTTTAAAAACCTTTTGCAATAATTCCTTGAAACTATTAAAATCTACTTGATATGAAAGACCAACGCCTTGGGTATACCCCTGGCGCTCTGCCAAAAACTGCTGTATCTGATTCTCCCTATTAAAAATTTTTGCACTAAGGGTACCTTCTTCGTTCAACAAAACCTGAACTTCAACATCACCAGCTACTACGGTTTCAGAAACTCCACCAACCGGAACCCCAACCCTGCCGTTTACCAATACCCTATCAGATATTTTTGTCGAAACAGTTACGCCAATTCTGTTTTCTGTTTGAATATCAGCACTGGGGTCTTGCAAACCTTGTTCGTATGAGACACCCAGATCGAACTTATCGTTGTCTCCGGAAAGAATTTGATTAAGAAGCCCAGAAGCGGTTTGTATCAAATTACCGGTAACCGCTTGTTGGTTGACCCCGGTCTGTTCGTTTACAAACGTACCTTGGGCCAATAGAAAAAATGCGTTTCGTTCTTTTACCGTTGGATCTTGCAAGCGATACTCCAACTCAGATTGCACTACAGAATTTGTTCCTGGAAAATCAATGTCAAAATTGATGTTGGGGTTTTCTAATTCACCATCCAGACGAACGACCACTTCCGTAGGGATTCTACCCGTATACCCTGCATTTTCTAACAAAGGAGCAGGATTGGCATTTAGTTGATAAACGGCTTCCAGATTTAGCTGAGCTGCTAGAGGGTCTCGTTCCCAAAGGATGGTCCCACCTGGTCTTACCAAAAACTTTTTATCGATTACACCACCGTACCTAAAATTATATTCTCCGGTCACCGCGACAAATTCCCCGTACATATTGAACTTGCCATTGGTATTTATTTCTATCAGAATAATTCCTTCCCCAGTACCCTTTAGAGAACTCCCCGAACTTTTATCCACGACGATCTCGACTTCTGCATCTGGTGTAACCGCAAGGTCAAAGGCCATTTCCAAGCCTTGGTAATCCTTTAAGATACGTTCTTCCCTAAAAGATTCCGACCCACTTTTTTCTATAAAGTTGATAAATGAATAATCCCCAACACTGGTAACATCGCTTAAAGGTATTTTTAATGATGTTCCCTTCCCCGTACTAGCATCTACAGCAATTGTCAATCCACTTGTTGGTCCATATATACTTCCCGTTCCATTGATGAAGCCCATTCCATAGTAAAGGGATTCTTCTTCAAACTCGGTATTTAGAATCATAAAACGATCGTTCTTTGTGTCCACGTCCAAATCCAAGGACCAATCCTCAAAGGCCGTATGGTTGATCGTACCATCCAAAGTCGCAGTAGTTCCCTCTACCACATCCGATAGCCCTATATTTTCAAAATAAAAGGTCTGATCAAAAAGACGAACCCTGGAATAGGGAGCAAAGTCATAGTCTACATTAAGGTAAGGTATCCCTATTCCTGCATCATTTAAGCTTAATGCTCCATTTATCGAGGGGTTGGATACATCTCCAGTAATCCTCGCACTTCCACTCACGCTTCCCCTTATATTGGATACAACGCCCTCTCCCAAAGGACTGAACGATTCTAGATTAAAATCTGTAAAGTTGGCCGATAAGTCTAATTTTTGATTTTTGTTGACATTGCTAATGTTTCCATTGATGCTCAGCTTTTCCTTTCCATTATCGTTCAACCAACTGCTTACGCCGAACTGGGTAAGGTCATTATTTCCAAAGATGCCTATTTCCAAATCACCCTGTCTTATGTTATTGATACTAAAATCCCTAATGTTAAGACTAGAAGTGGGCAAATACTTACCATCTTTTTGTAGAATATTAAGAAAACCATCCACAGCCCCACCTAACCTAAGACTATCTATATCTGGTGTTATCTTACTTAGCGAGACAATCTTAAACTGAAGATCTAAATCCTTATAGGTAGAGTCTGCCAACTCTCCCCTAAGCCGTATCTGCTCACTATTGTTATTGTCCATTACAAGATCTTCGATTCTAATACTGTCCAATGTCCTGTTGACAATGACTTTATTTTTACTGTTACCATCTTTATTGAGTACCCACGTATTTCCCTTAAAGTTGATATCCGATTTTTTCAAACCTATTACGGACTTGTTGTTCTGGTTGAAGGTGTGATAAAAATTCAGGTTATAACTATCATCAAATTCACTCCCTCCCTTGAATTCCGTTCTAAAAAAAAGCGTATCCTTAAGCTTTGTGTTGATGAGGCTAAAATCCTTAACATCATAATAGACCGTAGACATGTCTTCAACAGATACGAAGGTGTTGAAAAGTGGATTTTTATTATCGATCTTTAATTCTACATTATCAAAGTTGTTGCCAAAAGCTTCAATACTTGGAGATCTAAAGGTGAGCTTAAAATCGCCTTCATCCGAAACTATGTTTCCCCTAATAAAAGTATTGGCATCAAAAGTAACTTCAGGAAAGAATACGTCCACTATTTTGTTGTATATCTTAAAGTTGAAGTTTAATTTTTGCCCGTCAGAAATTTCAAAAGGTTTATAATTGGTATAGATACTCCCTAGGGAATTTTGCATCAGCTTACCAATTTCTTGCACTTTAAATTTCCCCTCTACATACCCTGTTATGATATCTGGGGAATTGATTTCTATTGTGCGTATGGTATCTTGGTCAAAAGAGGAAGAAACAGAGAAATCTTCAAAAAAATACGTCTCGTTCTTATTTTGATATGTAGTGTTGGAAAAACGAATCTGTCCTATAATATTATCCAATGTATTGCCTTCAATGGCCATGTTCAGGTCACCTTTAAAAACAGAAACACTATCATTGATAAAGTTCAATCGTTTTAAATTGGCATGGTCTACAGATGCTATAAAGTTGAAATTATTGGAATTCTCCCCAAAGTCGGCAAGTCCCTTAAAATCAAACTGAAAGTTTTCGTCCTTGCTCACCAATGAACCATCAAACAATTTTTCCTTTAGAATTCCTGATACCTTTAAGTCGTTGTATTCATAATCATTGAATTCAAGTTTATATACTTCACCTATCACCTCTGTATTAAGATATTCGGCAATAAATCCTTTTCCTTCGACATTTACATCCAAAGTGGCTAAACCCAGTTGGCCATTTTCAACAAAGCTGCCCAAATTGAAATCAATCAAAGAAATAAATCCCCTGTAGGAAGCATCATCTATAGTTTGAATGTTGGTCATCTGCAAATCGGTGTAATTACTACCTATGGCGGTGTTCAAGTTAACTTGTACATCAAACGAAGTTTCGGTCACCTCGGCATCTCCGCGAATGGTAAACTGCCCCAGTTTTTGTATGGTTGAAGGAATGTTCTTCCCCAAGATATTGGGCAATATTGAACGTAATTGATAGTAGCTCGAAGTAATGTTCTCAATATCCGCCCGCATTACGAACGGTGCTTGTTGGCTGAACATGTTGTCAAATTGAAAATCTCCGCGAATCCCTGTATTTTCTGACTGGACAAACAACTCCTTCAATTGCAGCTGATTGAGCACACCGCTCACGTTCGTAGAAAACGAGACCTCCTTATCGCTACCAAACTCGTTATAGAACGAATTGATTTCATTAAGAGCAACTGTTGACTCATTAAAATCGGCAACAACATTTACCTTATTCAAAAAATCGGAAAAATCCTCCCTGTCGTAATTAAAAACCAAATCGCCTTTAATATTTGATTCTTTTGTTTTGATGTGTAACGAATCAAATCGCATTTGTTGTTTGGTATACTTAAAATCGGTGGACATTTTTTCCAAACGTATACCACGCTTCGTTTCCATGGATAGGTCGTCAACACTAAGCGTTACCTCTGGTCCTAAAATTTGAAAATCCTTTGCCAATATTTCCAAATCGGAAAAATCAAGTAGCTCTTCAAGTTTTGAATTTTCATCACTGAGCTTAAACTTTCCTTCCGAAATCTGTATTTCATCCGAAGACATAAAAAAAGGCGGCGTTCCCGGTGCCCTTGGTTTACCATCGTCCAATTTGGCAACAAAAACATCTAGATTGGTGTCCCTTTCTCCTTTATAGGTCTTCATATTAAAAAAAAGACCATTTGCTTCAATATCGCCAAACTCCAAAGTACCATCCGCCATATTTTTCAAATTTAAAATGGAAGTGGATAGCTTTTGAATGTAGAAAAGTGTATCCTTTTTGTAATCTTCCACATAGATTCCCTTTAATCCGGCGTTCAGGTTAAAAAGGGACAGGCTTACACGTTCAATGGATATATTGGTGCCAAATTCCTCATTTATAGATGTTGTTGCGTAGTTGGCCAGTTTGGTCTGTACCGCGGGAATTGACAGTATTAACGAGCCCAAAACCAAGATTAGCAAAATCGCCAATATGAAACGTAACAGTATTTTCCTTAGTTTTCTGATAGGGCTTTTATGTTTTACCTTTGCTTAACCAATTTTTGTTCCAAAACCTGTGGCAAATAAAAAAAATTATATTCTTGCAATAGAGTCTTCTTGCGATGATACTTCGGCAGCAATTTTATGCAATACCAAAGTGCTAAGCAATGTGGTGGCCAGGCAGGAAATACACGAGCAATATGGAGGTGTTGTTCCTGAACTTGCATCCAGAGCACATCAACAAAATATTGTTCCTGTAGTGCATCAAGCCTTGGCCCACGCAAATATCGATAAAAAACAACTATCCGCCATAGCTTTTACCAGAGGTCCAGGACTAATGGGTTCTTTACTGGTAGGTACTTCCTTTGCAAAATCACTTTCATTGGGACTGGATATTCCTCTAATAGAAGTGAACCATATGGAAGCACATCTATTGGCCCATTTTATTGTTGACCAAGGCAAAGCTACTCCCAAGTTTCCCTTTTTGGGAATGACCATTAGTGGCGGGCACACACAAATCGTTAAAGTCAGTCATTATTTTGACATGGAAGTTTTAGGGGAAACCTTGGACGATGCAGTTGGTGAAGCTTTTGATAAGAGTGCAAAATTACTCGGATTGCCCTATCCCGGAGGACCGTTGATAGACAAATATGCGCAACTTGGCAATCCTAACGCCTTTCAATTTACCAAACCAAAAGTAGATGGTCTCAATTTTAGTTTTAGTGGGCTGAAAACAGGAATTCTTTATTTTTTACAACGGGAGACCAAAAAAAATCCAAATTTTATTGAAGAAAACCTCCATGATATCTGTGCTTCCGTGCAGTACACTATTTTAGAAATTTTGATGGACAAACTTCAACTGGCCGTAACGCAAACTGGCATAAAACAGGTAGCCATAGGTGGTGGCGTAGCGGCAAATTCTGGAATTCGTGAAAGACTGAAAGAGGCCGAAGAAAAGTTGGATTGGCAAACCTATGTACCAAAATTTGAGTATTGTACGGATAATGCCGCTATGATCGGAATTGTGGGGTACCTTAAATTTTTGGAAGGCAAGTTTACCGACCAAAGTGTGGCCGCGAAGGCAAGGTATGTACTGGGAAGTTGATCTTGTAATGAATAATGCTCAATTTTGGGTTGACAGATACGGTTTTTTAGTTAAGATATGAGAGATTGGATGTCAGTGGCCAGTTTATTTGAACTTGGGTTTGCGCTTGAACTTCTTCTTGAACTTGAACTTGTTCTTTGGATAGTTGGATTACTGGATTTTTAGATTGTTGGAAACTCCTAGTCTTGGTGTTGCATGGAAAATGAATTTAGCATACAACATTAAACCCTTAACCTTATAGCCTTTTACCATTAACCTGTAGATCCAAAACAAAAAAGCCCTGGAAAATCTCCAAGGCCCTTTTTGTTGGCACAATTCAGTTTTACTGTTCGTCATTGTTTGGGGTAGAACGGGTATAAATAATTGAAGGGTTATCGTCCTCCCACAAGTCAAATGTCAACGTAAAGTAGATGTTTTCCTCTACGAGCCATACACCAAGTTTTTTTCCTACCAATTGAAAAATCGATTCATTAGTGGTAAATCCTCCATCAGTATCTATTCCAAAATCATTAACAACGCTTTCGACCTGAAAGTTCAGACTTAACATTCTTACAATGGAGGCCATATTATGAAGACTGTAAAAGTGTGTTGGGTCGCCCAAGGTCCCGTATAAGGGAAAATTGTCCCAGGCCGGGTTGGGGTTATCCACTCCGGTGGCATCCAATAGTGCCCACCTCACACCGCCTTTAACACCACCTGAAGCTTGTATATTGCCCATATCCTTAACACTCCCAACCACATCACTGCCATAATATTCCCAGGCCAAGTCGGATGCATCAACAAAATGTTCAGCATCTTCACCAAAGTTGTCTTGCCACCATTGGTAGTTGTACAAATACACATTGTTGTTTTGACGGGTAAGTATTATCTTATCAGTAAGTTTGTCCTGATTCTCCGGTAAAGTCCAATCGGCATCGCCAGCTTTTATAAACTGAAAATCTGGGCCATCCCAAATCAAGGCTTCCTGTTCCCCTCCACAATCGCTATCAATTTGATCAAAGGGAAGGTCTGTTGCACCTGGATGGATACTGTTATCGGAATCATTGCAATCCGTATTGTCCGTAACATAGTCCGTAGGAGCATCCAAGCCTGCACATTGTGCTATGGTGTTAGAATCAGGATCGCCAAAACCATCCCCATCATTATCCAAATAATAGGTTATCATGGTGCAGTCCGAGGTGATGTTGGCGTTGGTATCGTCCGGATCTAAATTGTTTGCCACATAACCATCTGGCTGTTCGCAGGACTCCTTGGTGCTGGCGGCATCGCCCTCATCGTCCCCATCTGCATTTCTATACCAGGTTGTTGGAGTGCAGGGGTCCGGTCCGGGGTCATCCTTTCCGCAAGAAGAATAGGTGAACAATAAAAGCGTGGAAATTAAAAAAACAAGGAAGGATGAAATCGGTTTTACATTTTTTGTACTGTTCATGGCAGTGTGGTTTTAAATTTGCATTGTTATTTATGAGCCAGAAAAGTAGAACTTCAGTAGCATTTTTAGCACGCTAAATTGATGGATGGCCATTTTGAGTTGACGGTTGGAGTATCAGACCTGAGATTTGAGAGATTGGATGTCGGTGGTCAGTTTATTTGAACTTGGGTTTGCGCTTGAACTTGTTCTTTAGATAGTTGGAAACTCCAAGTCTTGGATGTTGCCTGTTGCATCTTTAACAAACTGGCCACCAGCTATTGGGCAATTGCAAATTGTTTATTGCTCATTGTAAACTAGTCTTTGACCAAAACCCTTAACTTTACACTATGGCTTACAACGAAGTATTGGCAAAACGGATTCGCGCTGCCATTCAAATTTTTCCCGAGGATTTTACCGAAAAGAAAATGTTCGGGGGCATCGCCTTTTTATATCAAGGAAAAATGACCGTTGGACCGGTGAAAGATGATTTGATGGTACGCGTAATCGGTGAAAAAATGGAGGCCGTCCTACAACAGGAATTTGTGCGACCTATGGATTTCACCGGAAAACCCATGAAAGAGTTCATATTCGTCTCTCTTGAGGGGCTCCAGACCGAGGCACAGCTACACCAATGGATCGAACTTGGGCTGGAACACGCCAAAAGTAAATTATAACCTATGCAACTCTTCTTCAATTCTTCATTGGACAACAGTTTTAAGCAGTTCTTCTTTACTCCGGAAGAAAGCAAGCACATTGTTAAGGTATTGCGCAAAAAAGAGGGCGACCTATTGCAGATCACCAATGGGAAAGGCTATTTGTTCGAAGCCAAAATTATTACTGCAGACCCAAGAAATTGCAAAGCGCAAATTGTAAAGGATATAAAAAGTGTGCCCAAACGCTACCGATTACATCTAATCGTTGCCCCTACCAAAATGAACGACCGCTACGAATGGTTCCTTGAAAAAGCCACTGAAATTGGTGTGGATGAGATTACCCCGATCATCTGCGAACGTTCAGAGCGAAAAGTCCTAAAAATAGAGCGTATGCAACGTGTGTTGCAGTCTGCGATGAAACAATCTTTACAAACTTTTTTGCCAAAGCTAAATCCCATAATTTCTTATCAAGAATTTATGGATAAGGAATTGGAAGGCTTCAAATTTATTGCACATTGTGATGAAGGTGAAAAAATGGAATTTAAAAGAAAGGCTGTTGCTGATAGCAATATCGTAATGTTAATCGGACCTGAAGGTGATTTTTCGAAAGCAGAAATCGATCAGGCCAAATCCAAAGGCTTTGTTCCTGTTTCATTGGGAACGACCCGTTTGCGAACAGAAACTGCAGCAATTGTTGCCTGCACCACGGTTTCCATAGTAAATAACTAGCGTTCTAATCGCATTTTAGCTGCTCCCGTAATAGTCAAATCATCATTTTCCACAAGTAACATTAAGGTAAGTTTTTCTTTTGGCGCTACAATACTGGGAATCTCGATAGTGGCAACTCCAGATTTTGATTGTAAATCCACATATTTTTCCATTACAACGATGTTGCTGTTTTTTAAGGTCCTGTTCCTGTTTTCCCCACGTTTTACAGATGTGGTTCGTTCATCCAGTACCAAAACCGCCCTCAACTGTTTACTGGCCAACCCTCCATCAATGGTATAATCAAACATTACCTCATTGCCTTTAATGGTCGTTTTGTCCAAGGATACTGAATTGTTGGACTCCAATTTTTTATAGTCATCGATCTTAGAATATAGTTTTGATCGATTTGAACCAACAAAATGTTCGTTCCCATTGACCACCAATTGTGGCGTATAGTTGCTTCTAGATTTGAATTTTATATTGTAATCCTGTTGTTTTTTAGTGTAAGCCGATTTACTAAAGGGATCTTTCCAACCTATATAGTTCCAATAATCCACATGGTAAGAGAGCGCGTAAACTTCTGTTGGATACTGTTCCTTGACTTTTTCTAGAAGTAAATCCGCCGGTGGACAACTGGAACATCCTTGTGAAGTAAATAATTCTAAAACTACAACTCCCGTATTATCGACATTTGTAGCACTATCAGTTTCATTTGTTTCAGGTTGTTTTTTTGTTGCACTGTAGAAACTCATTAAGGATATTCCAAGAAGAGCGATACAAGAAATTATGACTTTTTTAAACATGAATACTGTATTTTTGATTTATTAGTTATTCGTTGAAGAATGAAACAACTTACCCTGCTATTAGGTTTTTTAACTTTTTTTATGACCTATGCTTGTCTAGGACAAGAGATCGCTATACTTAAATATGGCGGTGGTGGTGATTGGTATTCCAATCCCACAGCGTTGCCCAATCTAATTCAGTTTTGCAATACCTCTATTGGCACCAAAATAGATCCAAAGCCCGAAACCGTTGAAGTAGGCAGTGTTTCTATTTTTCAATACCCCTATCTGCACATGACAGGACATGGTAATGTGTTTTTTTCCAATGAAGAGGCAGATAATTTGAGAACATATCTGTTATCGGGCGGTTTTTTGCATATTGATGATAACTATGGAATGGAACCTTATTTAAGAAGAGAACTGCAAAAAGTATTTCCAAATAAACAGTTGGAGGAACTTGGAGCCAACCATCCAATTTTTGATATGACCTACAAGTTTCCAGAAGGTTTACCAAAAATTCATGAACATGATGGCAATAGACCTCAAGCTCTAGGTATTTTTGAAAAAGGCCGACTGCTATTGTTATTTACATTTGAGAGCGATCTTGGCGACGGCTGGGAAGATCCTTCCGTTCATAACGACCCTGAAGAAATTCGTTTAAAAGCGTTACAGATGGGTTCCAATATTGTTGAGTATGCCTTTAAAAGTTAACATATGACTTCCAAAACCATAGCCAATGGAATTTTAAGAGCAATAGCAATTATAGCGGGCGTAGTCCTTTTGGGCTATTTCTTTTATAAAGTTCAATCTGTTTTGGCCTATCTGGCCATTGCAGCTGTAATTGCTTTGTTGGGAAGGCCCATTGTCCTTTTTTTAAGGAGAAAGCTAAAGTTTCCAAATACCCTTGCGGTAATCGTGACAATGGTTCTTATGCTAGGGCTTTTTTTAGGTATTCTGTCATTGTTCATTCCTTTGATTTCAGAGCAAAGCAAGAACCTTTCTTTGCTGGATATTGAAGACTTAAAAGTCAATATAAATGCATTGTACCAGCAAATCTTGGAATACTTTGGTACAACTACCGCAGGGGTAAATACACTCATTGAAGATTCGGAATTGGAAAAGAACGTGTTGGAAGGATTGGATTTAGGTTTTATTCCCGACTTCTTAAACTCGTTTGTAAATGTTTTGAGTGATTTTAGTGTTGGTCTTTTTTCAGTGCTGTTTATTTCTTTCTTTTTTCTAAAGGACAGTAAACTTTTTCAAAATGGCATGTTGACCTTTTTTCCAGAAAACAAAGAAAGTAATTTGGTGAAATCAGTTGATAAAATAAATGGATTACTGTCCAGATATTTTGCAGGTATTTTACTTCAGCTCTTTATACTTTTTGTTATTTATACCATTGCTTTACTCATTGCAGGTGTAGAAAATGCCATCGTCATTGCGTTCTTATGTTCCTTGTTCAACATCATCCCGTATGTGGGACCGATTGCAGGAGGGGCAGTAATGATCATTTTGACCATGACGAGCTTTTTAGGGTCTGATTTTAGCACCGTAATCTTGCCCAAAGCGCTCTACGTTTTTGTTGGTTTGGTCATTGGACAATTGATCGATAATTTCTTTTCTCAACCCTTTATTTTTTCGACCAGTGTTAAATCGCATCCGCTAGAAATCTTTCTGGTTATTATTATAGCAGGATTACTTTTTGGTGTGGTCGGTATGGTAGTAGCCGTACCTGGATATACCGCTATTAAGGTGATTTTAAAGGAGTTTTTGGCTGAAAATGCTGTAGTAAAAAAGTTAACAAAAAACTTGTAGTATCAGTTTGAATAAAACACTTTTAAATACTGGTGTACAGAATTTTATAAAAAATAATTGGAATACTGACATCGTGTCAGTTTTATTGCAAAAGCCTATTTTTGAAGGAATCTCCCAAAAAGAACTTGCAGAACAGTTGGAAGCCAAAAAAAAGTGTAAGGACAAGCTACCAACCTGGTTTAATACAGCCAATATTTACTATCCAAATAAACTCAATATTGAACAAACAAGTTCTGAGTTGACCGCCAATTATAAGTCAAGTCTTATTGCTGGAAAAACGCTCCTAGATGTGACAGGTGGGTATGGAGTAGACTCCTATTTTTTTTCCAAAAAATTTGAATCTATTCTTCACTGCGAAATCAACAAAGAACTAAGTGAAATAGCTGCTCATAATTTTCGAATGCTAGGTCAAAATAATGTCCAATGCATTGCTACAAATGGAATTGATTATCTAGAAAAAAATGAACAAAGATTTGATTGGTTTTACATTGATCCATCACGTAGGGATGATACCCAAGGAAAAGTATTTAAATTAAAGGATAGCTTACCCAACCTCCCGTTTCATCTAAAGTTACTTTTTGATAGGACCAAGCAAATATTGGTCAAGACCTCTCCCCTCTTAGATATCTCCCAAAGTTTGAAGGAGCTGGAATTCGTAAAGGAGATTCACGTGGTAGCAGTTGACAATGATGTAAAAGAACTTCTTTACATTTTGGAATATGGTTTTGAGGAAGTGGTTACCATTAAAGCAATAAACTTAACTAAGAACAAAGAAACTCCCTTTAGTTTTAAGCTCAATGAAGAGCAAAGTACAATTTCGGAATACGGAAATCCACAGCACTATCTGTATGAGCCCAATTCCGCTATTTTAAAATCGGGAGGCTTTAAATCGGTCGGCAAAAGGTTTGGGCTGAAAAAACTGCATCAACATTCGCATTTGTATACATCCCAGGCATTAATCGATTTTCCGGGGAGAAGATTCGAAATCCAAAAGGTGCTACCCTATTCAAAAAAAACAATCAAAGAACTTGCTTTGACCAAGGCCAATGTTACCATTAGAAATTTTCCGATGTCCGTAGCAGAAATCCGAAAAAAACATAAAATAAAGGACGGCGGGGAGGCATATCTATTTTTCACAACTGCAATGGATGAAACACGAGTCATTATAAGCTGTAAAAGGGCCTAATCCTCGCATTCCCAATTAAAATTAGCTATTTTATCGTTGGAACCCGCTGATAGATTGTAGTGCCACCACTCGGTCCTAATTGACCAAAAACCATGAGATTCCATGGTTTCTTTTAGCAGTTTTCTATTATTTAAAATAGTTTCGGGCAAATCAAGATTATCGTGGTACGCTTTTTTTCCAAAGAAATCAAAGTCGGTACCCATATCCAACTCGTTGCCTTCTAAATCCACCAAGGTAATATCCACAGCACCACCTTTGTTATGGATAGATCCTTTTACGGGATTGGCCACATATTGGGGGTTTGGGACAATCTTCCACATTTTATATTGTACCGAATTTGGTCTATAACAATCAAAAAACTTGATTTTCACTCCTTTTTTTATGAAATCGTTATTGGCCTCGATTAGAGCTTTAGCCGTTTTTACCCTCGTGTAACATTCGGCACATTCATAAACTTTGGCTTTTAGAAAATTATTTTTTGTAGCATAGCGCATATCATATGCAAAATCGTGACTAAAATCGGCCAGTCTCACGAAAGTTGTATCGGCAAGACCTTCGAACGTTTTTAGTTGCACCTCTTGAATCCCCTCGGTAATTGAATCCACTGCTACTTTTGACAAGCTATCTGTACTTGATAAGACCAAACTCACGGATGTATTGTTATTTTTTTGCTTACAAGAACAACAGTACACCATAAGAATTAATAAAATATACTTATGCATCATTTTAATTTTTGTTGCACCAACCAATCATATAAAGCTTGGGTGGTATATGCCCTACTCCAAGAGTTGTGACCCACATCTTTGTATCGTGTATAGCGAACATCGTAGTTCATTTCTTTGAGTTTGGCAACCATTTTATCCGACTCTTCCACGGGAATCACTTCATCTTTATCGCCATGAAACACCCAAATGGGCATTTTTTTATTGATCCAATGTGCATAGGGTAAAGGTGCCATACCGCACACAACGGCCATCGCAGCAAATTTTTTGGGGTACTGCGTTGCCAGCTCCCATGCTGCGCCTCCACCCCTGCTCAAGCCTGTTAAATAAATCCGTTTTTCGTCTACATTATTGGTTTCGACTACAGAATCCAAAAGCTTAACAATAGCTTCGGTGTTCCACCATTTTCTTCTATATGGATTTTGGGGCGCCAATATCAAAAAAGGAAACTGTTTTCCTTCCACTAGCAGCTTTGGAGGACCGTTCTTTTTAATCTCTTCCAAATCAGCACCAGCCTCTCCACCTCCATGCAGAAAAAGCAGGAGTCCAAAACCTTCTTTATCATCAATTTCATATCCTTCTGGGTAATATAGATAATACTTAAGGTTTTCCGTGGTAACGGTTTCTAACTCGTCATTTACAAGTTGTGATTGTGCTGTGCAACCTTGTATCAAAAAAAGAAAGCATAACAAGAATGCTGTAAGCAGTAGGTGGGGTATTTTCATGATCAAAGTTACAAAAGTTTGTCCGCGATAGCCTTCCAAGTATCAGCACGGTCAAAACCTTTGGTATTTATATTGTGGGGCGATGTGAAAATAATGGATTTACCCGTAAAACTTTCCAGATTATAACTACGGTCATCGATAAGAACATCTCCCCTTAATATATGCTTATCGCCACATAGAATGCGTTTTTGCCAAGAAATAAAGGGGAAGAACTCGTCTAGCCAATCTGATTTTTCTTTTAAGGAATTGGGAAATTGCATCGCTGCTGAAGCTATATAAACTTCATGCTCCTTATTGAGCGCCTCCATAACTTTTTGACTGTCTGGAATTACTTTTAAATTGGTGAAAAAACCATCTCGACGAGCATGATTCCTTACACTCTTTTGATGGGCTTCCGGCACACATTGCCATACTTCTTTGCCCATGCATTCCTCAACTTTTAAATTCCCATTAAATTCTTTATTGTATAATTCTATGTGCGCTCCGTAAGTATCCGCCAACACTTCATCCATATCTACAAATATTGTCATTCTTCCAATTTAGAATTTCGAAGAAATAAAATACTACTGTATCTACAAACTAAACTGGGACATAAAATTGTAAATTAACTTTAAATAGAGAGTGATTTGGTTCAAGTTACTTTACTTTTTTTGTTCCTTAATCATTTTCAGGTATTTGGTCAATTCCATTTTAACATTGGGAAATAGAAAAAATAAACCAACAATATTGGGAAAAACCAAGGCCAAAATCATAGCATCAGAGAACTTGATTACCGCATCCATTGTAACGGCAGCTCCAAGAATGGTGAAAATTAAAAATATAATCTTATAGCTCAAATCAATCCATATGCCTCTTCCGAACAGATATTTCCATGCTTGAAGTCCATAGTAAGACCATGACAAAATTGTGGAAAAGGCAAAAAGTACCACTGCCAAAACCAAAATATAGGAAGACCCCGGAATAGCCTTCTCAAAGGCCATTGAAGTCAAGTTTACCCCTCCTACCCTGTCGCCATTTGCCATTAGCGCTTCTCCATTTATTACATCACCATACGCAAAAGCACCATCCATATTAAACATGATAATCACCACTGCCGTTATGGTACAGATGATTACGGTATCTATGAAGGGTTCCAAAAGTCCAACGAGTCCTTCAGATGCAGCAAACTTTGTATTTACCGCTGAGTGGGCGATAGCGGCTGAACCAGCTCCGGCTTCATTAGAGAAGGCCGCCCTGCGAAAACCTTGTATCATTACTCCTATAAATCCTCCAGAAATGGTAGCTCTAGGCGTAAAAGCTTCATCAAAAATTAGTTGAAAAGCAGGGCCCACGTAATCCCTATTGGAAAAGATAATAAACAATGCTGCGGCTACGTATAAAAACGCCATTAGCGGAACAATCTTTTCAGTAACCTTAGAAATCCGCTTAATACCGCCAATAATCACAATTCCGACCATTACCGCAAAAATGATTCCTACAATGCTCCCAGATGATGGGCCTTGCAACCCAAATCTTGATACAATCTGTGCAGCAGCCTGATTGGTCTGGAACGCATTGCCTCCTCCAAACGAAGCGCCTATGCACATTACAGCAAATATAGCTCCCAATAACCTACCTAAATTTTTGAATCCTTTCTCTTTTAGTCCTCTGGACAGATAATACATGGGGCCTCCGTAAACATTTCCCCGTTTATCAATATCCCTGTATTTTACACCTAAGGTACACTCAACAAATTTTGAGGACATGCCCAAAAGTCCTGCAATCACCATCCAGAATGTTGCGCCCGGTCCCCCAATAGAAATGGCTACCGCTACCATTGCAATATTTCCCAATCCTACAGTACCAGATACTGCGGTTGCCAATGCCTGAAAGTGGTTTACCTCGCCATGATGATTATTACCTTCTTGAGTTCCTTCTGCGGTATTACCAATAGTTATAGGCGAATTCGGAACCATATGTTCAAACTCATCATACTTTCCTCTTACCACTTTGATCGCCGTTGGAAAGTGCCGTATGTTGATGAACCCAAAATAAATGGTAAAAAAAGTAGCTCCAGATAGCAATAATATAAGAACCAATGGAATACTCAATCCAAAAAGGTTCAATTCTGTGAAAACAAGGTTTTCCCACCATATTGCAAATGGCATAAAGGCATCATTTATTCGTTGGTCCAAACCTTTGGATGCTGCGGTGGTAATTAAAGGAATTACAAAAAGTGTTGCAAAGGTTAGCAATCGCTTGTGCTTCAAACTCATAATCGGTTGGTTTTGATTTTGAAAGCAAAGTGCAGCTTATATTTTTTTCAAGTTCAATCGGTCTGAAAAAAGTTAAAAATGTCAGTAAAAAGCTTACCGACAAATTTACCGTATCTCTTTCATTTACAGGGATATATTATCCTTAGGAACAGCCAATCGAATTTTACGCTCTCGCTTTTCGGACATTTCAAAAAGTGTATTTTTCAAGGGATTTAGGTGATGATTTCGTGTCCAGTTCTCTTTGCCAAAGATGCCATCCAACAAACTATGAAGCAAACGTTTGATTTCGTTGTAATCATTAATATCAAATTTTTTACCACTAAGTGTGTCTCCTCTAGGCTTAATTTCCAGCCAATCATCGGTATCCTCCTTCTTCCGTTCTGCAAACTTTAAAAGCAGTTCATAGGAAGCTGGTGTTAGCACTACTCTTCTAATTGAATCTCCCGGAAAACCTTTAAACAGAACAATGTTTCTTATTTTTCCATTAGTATTCTTTTCTTTTTTCAGTGTCATATACAGATATCCCGCACTGGGAATTACATTTTCTGCCAATTCCTTTACCCAGCTTAAAGCCAAGGCAAAGAACAACATGATAAGTGATGTTTTAAAAATTGCTGAAAACAGTGTAAGGTTTATGTAGGAACCGGTCAGCTTGTAAAATTGCGCCAATAGGGTCAATAGAATACATACCAATGATAACCAAGACAATGCTTTGAGTCTGCGCTTTGCAAAAGATTCCCATAAAACATAACCCAAAAAAAGTAAGGTCAAAACCGCGTAGTATACATCAAGTTCATTAATAATTCCTATTACCCTTCCCGAAATCATTTTATTTATGGTAGGAAGTATTGAAAACAAGAAAGGGATACCCACAATATATACCCAATAATTGGACTTTATAATATGTCCGATAGGTTTGGGTAAATACCTAAACCACGGAAGCGCCAATAAAATAAAGAGGCTATTTAATAAGGACAAAATACTGCGCCAGCCATCTATTGTAAACGTAGTATCTATTTCTGAACCAGCATGATATACTTCCGTTAAGCCAGATATGCTCCAGCATAAAATGGACATTGCCAGCCAAACCTGTCCAAAATCATTTTGCTTTTTCCCAATATGCCACCAGATGGCCATTAACGCCAAAAATGCAAAAAGGCATACAACGAATTGCCACCATCCGTAGAATGAGAGTACTTCATTTTTTACCTGTAAAAGGAATATACTAATAGAAAGCATACTATTGTTAACATGGACAAGTACCAAATATAGGCAAAATGAGTAGTAGTATTTTTTGAAAAAAGAGGTTGAAATGTTATCATCTCTACAATTCAATTCAGTATTCTGAAGTCGAATGATCACCGATTGGTTTTGTACTTAACAGCTCTGTATCAAACATGAAAGTTTTTTAAATAGCTATGTATGGTACTTCTCTCAAATACGGGTTTTTAATTACAAAAAAGTTACTGATTTCGCTTTAAAAAAGCATAAAATTTTCGTATCTTAATAACTATATATAATATATAGCAATACTTACTCAAACAATTGATTTTCAAAGAACAAAACATAGTATTATTGCCTATATACTTCAATCTATAAAACCATTTTATCCTCTTAAACTATTTTAAATGAAAAAAATTAAAACAAGAACTATTGTAGTACTTTCCTTTGCCTCAACTTTTTGTCATTCCCAAGCAGCATCTTATACTTATGAAGAAGATGCAACCTATCAATATGAACAAAGCTCATCTGGAATGGTCCTAAGAGTTTCAGCAAATTCGATAGACGGTACGGAAGGATCCCCCTACCTACAAGAAGATTGGACTCCAACCATAATTTATGACCACAACAAAAGGAAAAAAATAAATCTTTTAGCACGATTTAATACTTACACAAAAGAAATAGAAATAGCTAAAGAGGAAAAGATTATTGCTCTAAAACCAGTCACTTATATAGAGGTTAGAATTGGAGATAAAACCTTTATTCCGTTTAAAGCTCCCGATAACGTAAAAACAGTTTTTGCAGAACAATTGACAAAAGGAAAAATCAACCTTATCAAATATTACAGCGCCAAAATTATCAAAGCGGCTACAGATGCAGCTTTATTGGGGATAGAAAATAAGGATAAAATCAAGATTACTTCAAATCTATACTACAAGAAAGAGGGAGATGTTTTTAGTCCATTACCAAAGAGTAAGAACGAAATAGCACAATTAATTGATAACGACACCAAAATTTTTGCAAAGAAAAATAAGCTTTCTTACAAGAAAGAAGGTGATTTGATCGAAATATTCAGGCAGTTCAACATTAAAAGTTTGCCACAATAGCTACTGATATTACACGTTTATATTTTCAACATTTACTGAAATAAAAAAGAGCCCCGTAATTACGGGGCTCTTTTTTATTTCTAAGATTTTTTTAATGAAATGGCAATACAAAATCGGAAGTTTTATTTTCCACTAAAATTTCCGTTACATCTATCACCGTAGTTGCAACACCGGTTTCGGCATTATATGTTATAGCATCCAAATCATTGGCAACAGAAGAAATGAAAGAAGGCAACAAAATAGCAGCACCTAAGTCTGATTCGGAAATATTATCATTGAGCAGTACTTCATTTTCATCAATGATTAGTTTTAGGCCCATATCAACAAAACGAAGTCCTTCGGCAATAAAAACTTCTTGCCTAGTCCTGTACAATAACTCCAATCCTGCATCATCGGCATTCAAACTTGCAATATCATCTGCTGTTAGCGAAGTTCCGGAAACAGAAGGTATTGAAACATTACCGTTCTGCCTATCCAAAACTAAGTTCGGCCTTCCATTGACCACTACATTGGTACTATCTGGTCTACCTCCTGGATCTACCTCACTTCTACCTTCAATGGAATCGTCAATACTTCGAACTTCTCTGGTATCGATAAGGGCCAATAGATCCGTTAAGTTCTCTCTTGCAGCAGAAACATTGTTATCGGAAAGATTGGCCTCTGCCAAAATCAATAACGCTTCTTCTGCTTTTAAGTAATGAACTGGAGAATCTTCATTCGGAGATAGGAATGAGTATTTAGGGTCAAGAAAATCCAACGTCGGGAGCGGCTGCAAATCATCGAAAGTTGCTCTTTCAAATAATGCACTTTCAAATACATTACTTGGATCAGTCCCATTAGGAACTCCAAGGGGAGCATCAGCATCAAAATTCACGACGTTGTCAAACGACCCATCTATTGCCAAAGCAGCATTGGCAGCAGCAACGGCTTCAGCTTTATTGCCCAAATAATAATTTATTCTGGATTTGGCCATTAGATATCTGGTCTGACCAGGATTCAATCCGATGGCTATATCGATAGCAGCAATAGCATCCAAATAATTTTGACGTGCGGGTATCGCAGGTCCAAGAGGCTCTTGCGGCAAAGCAGGAAAGTACATTCCCGCATACATATAAGAAAGACCCAGAAAATAATTATATTCCGCTTCTGTTTCGGTGGTATACTCAGAATCGCCAGGGCCAACTTTTTCCAAACCGAATATAGCCATTTCCCGTAATCTTGCAATTTCCTTTGTCGCATCCCTTAAATCAGGGTCGGCAGGTTGCAGGTCGAGGTTATCCATGAACTGGCTAAAGAACGTTTGTGTATTTACATAGTTATCAGACCCTATTTCAGATAACATTAATAGTTCGTTATAAACAAAGGCCATATTCCTCTTTAAACCATCGAGCCATATTATCGAGGAATTGGGTTGTCCAACAACTGAATCTTCCGACAAAGTCGGGTTTTCCACTTTGGTAAAATCTACCACACTACTCAATTCATCAGTACAATTAACGAGAAAGAAGACTGCACCTATTATTAGGATTATTTTTTTCATATCTATAATTTTTTATCTAAAACTGAAATTTTAAAGAACTCATATAAATCCTTGGAGCGGACTCCGTTCCATAAGCAAAACCTCCACTAGCAAAACCATTTTGAGTGCCAATTCCTGAACCTGTGGCTTCTGGGTCAAAATCCCCAGCGGTAAAATTGAACGGATTTGTAACCGTTATTCCAAATCTTACATTAGAGAAAGGCTTGAGTACGTCGCCAAAGTCATACGAGGCCCCAATATTCCTGATCTTTAAATAATCGTTATCGAAAATAAAGAAATTCACATAGTTAAAAGGTGATGTTGTACCTATCAATTCTTCAGGTATTCCTGTATTGTCAACACCTCCTATATGTCTTAATAAGAAACTTAAGTCGGTAATCTTCCCACCAAATTGATAATCGCCTGTGATAAAGAGATTCAGCTTATTATTAAAAGAATAATCAAGACTTATAGAACCAAAATTGGGGGCAAAGGTTTTCCCTAAAAATGAATTTGTCTCAAATTCGTAAGTTCCGTCATCCTGTAGCACAGCAGCTGTTCCTCGAAGGAATCCAAGACTTTCCCCTTCGGCTACAACGGATCCTAGCACACTGAATCCACCAACAACAAAAGGTGCACCTCCACCAGTATCAACAACATTGTTCTCATTTGTATTATAGGACAACGATAAGTTCATTTGATGTTTGACCGATTGTAGTATGGCCGCCCTCATTTCAAATTCCCAACCTTTGTTCTCTACCTTACCTATGTTCTGGATTTGGTTTTGCGAACCTTGGGAAGGTGGAGCAACCGGCGTAAAAAGTGCATCTACGGTATTGGCCACATATCTGGTTCCACTAAAGTTCAGCCTATTTCTGAAAAAACCAAGTTCAAGCCCGAATTCTGTTGTTTGTACTGTTTCGGATATTAAATCGGCGTTACCAGGGTTTGCAAAAGAAAAAGCGGGAACGTCCAAGAACGAACTTAATTCAAAGGTTTTGTCCTGAGTGAATGGCTGTGCAAAATTCGTGGATTCACCGTAATTGGCCCTTAACTTGATATTGGAAATCCAATTACTTATATTGCTTTCCTGATAGAAATCATGGTCAGAGAAATTATAGGTAAACCCAACTTTTGGCAATAAAAGTGGTTTGGTATTGCTACCAGAAGCAGTGCTCCTATCCAAACGTCCTCCAAATTCCAAATAAGCTACATCATATATTCCTATGTTTTCTAAAAAATACAGCCCATAATTGGCATTTTCCAATACAAAATCCAAACTAGCTTGTGTAGGAAAGAAGTCGATTTTTCTGGTACCGTCCACACCACCTTCACCGTTTAAACGATTTTGTCTATCGGTGGTTCTGAAAAACTGTCCTCCAAATACTGTAACAAATGAAAAGTTCTCGGTACTGGCCCTATGCGTAAAATTCATATCACCAGTGACCACAAAATTATCACGCAATGCACGGGCGAACGTAGCTTGGTCCGTAGTTCCTGGATTAATATTTCCAATTTCAATTAAAAACTCATTACTGTCCAAGTTCTCTTGTACAGTTGTCCTAAAATCAATACCTAAGGTTGCATTGGCCTGTAAGGAACTTGTTATATCGTAGGTAAATTTGTTAGATGCTGTAAAACGACTGGTCCTTGCGGTAATATCCACTAATTCTCCAATCCTTCGGGCATTGTCCCTTAAGGGTATCCACTCTTCCTCGCTAATTGCATCCAAATCTACCCCAGCATCTGCTCCTTCAAAATTAGAAAATCGGGAAAAGTTTGTATTTGCATTGTAATCCAGATTGGAATCAAAACTGACATAGGAAAAAGATCCTTGATATTTTAATTTATCTGTTACCTTGGCACTCAAACCAAAAGTGAAGGTTCTTCTCACTTGTTCGTTCAAATCATTGAAACCGTCATCTTTATATAAGCTACCACCAAAGTTATAAGTGAAATTCTCGGAACCGCCACTAAAGCCTACCCTATATTCTTGCGAAAAACCAGGTTGAAAAATAGCTTCTGCTGTCCTTTTGTATTTTAAAAAGTCTTCAGTACCTTTTATAGCGCCAAGCCTACTTTCAAAAAATGCAGTCCCTTTCCCAGATTTTCCTTTTTTTGTAATAATTTGTATAATTCCATTGGCCGCGTCCGCACCGTATAATGTGGTAGCGGCACCACCTTTGATATATTCGATTCGTTCAATGGACTCAACAGGTATATCGGCTAGGGCAGATACGTTTGCACCTCCAGTATTAATACCTAATCTTGCATTGGAGTTCAAATTATCTACTCTTACTCCATCAACAATGATAACTGGTGTAGATGAAGAAGCAGCAGATATTGGTCCTCTTGTCCTAATAATAGATGCTGTTCCCGGCTGTCCAGAACTCAACCTAATCTGTGCACTGGGTGCCGTTGCTTGAAGTAGTTGGTCAATTTGATTTGCAGGAAGCCTATCTATTTCATCTTCGGTAAGAACATCGACCGTGGTAGAAAGTTTTCTTCTCTGGATACCTGCACCTTGACCAGTGACAACAACTTCTTCCAAAGCTTGAGCATCTTCCTCCATTTGCACATTGATAACGGTGGAACTGCTTACGGTTCTAGTTGTTGTTTTTTGTCCTATATAACTAAAACGTAGTACTTGATCAACTTCAACTGAAATAGTGTAATTTCCGTCAAAATCGGTCTGCGTTCCATTGGTTGTCCCATCCACAACAATAGAAACACCGGGAAGTGGCATTCCGTTCTGGTCGGTGACCGTTCCAGAACGTATATTGGTCTGCGCATTCATGTTCGCAAAAACCAAGGACATCATAAATGTAATCAGTGAAATCTTAATTTTCATACAGTAAACTTTAGTTAGTAATTAATGAGTTAGTTGTTTGAATTTGTAGAGTGGTAACTGTCAATTGATGACTAATTCAAAAAATACCTTCTAAAATGAGAACAAAATTTAATGCCCTTAATTTTTTTCAGTACCGACGTCGTACCACTCTACGTTTCAAATTTGCAGCAACAAAAAAAAGGAAAGAAATAGGCTTAAAAGTCTATTATTATAGGTGTTTTCGACTATCCCGATGATTATTTACCTATTATTTCAATTGATCAAACAGTTTAAAACCGAACACCTCAGACTTGAAAAAAAGTCCTTGAAATTAGCTCTATAAAAAAGGGATACACTTAAATCGTAAGGATAAATGAAGAGAGAAGCAGATGATATATTACATATCCAAAAAACTATCAGAAAATAGTTGATTCAATTACTCGGAAAGAGATGGTAATTTCCTTTTATGTTTGGATGCTTCAATAAATTCTGTTGGGGTCATATGGACATAATTTTTAAAAGCCTTATTGAAGGTAGCTTTATTATTAAATCCGACCTCGAACAAAACTTCCCCAATACTGGGGTTTTCAGTTATTCTAAAAAGCCTTATTGCTTCCGTGACTCTATAGGTATTAACGAAAGTGTTAAAATCCTGACCAAATCTTTGATTTATTATTTGCGATGTTTGGTGTACTGAAATTCCTAATTCCAAAGCTATATCGTTCAACCTCAAATTTGGGTTTTGATAAAGCTTGTTTTTCTCCATAAGCTCAACAAGCTTGACTTTAAAATCGTTCGCTAAATCTGCGGTCAAACCACTATTCTTATATTTTGTCTTTGATAAAATTTCACCAATATTAGTCTTCTTAGATAAGTAATTCTTCTTCTTCTTTTTTGTAAAGAAGTTACTTTTAATAAGAATTAGAATCAAAATAACTTGAGTTAAACATAACTGTACTATAGATATTATTATTAAAGTGTTCGTATTCCACCATTCCATTCTTACCCTCTTTCTTCCTGATAATGCTCAAGCTACAGGAACATGTTAAAAAGTTGTATAGATTTTTTTATAATTCTACTTAATCGCATATATCCTTTTTTATCAAAAAAGGATATATGACTTTTATAAGTATATAGGTCGACTATAGAGCATCACTACTTTTACAATTATAACAGTCCTAAACTAGCATTTAGGAATATGATATTTAGTTATCCATCTGATTATTGTTTGAAACTGTCCGCATAAAATTAATGTAATCCTACTCTAATTTATTGGATATTCTTGTCACAGATTGGTCAAAAAATCACTTTTTAAGCCTTTTGCTTAACGTAGCATGATTTTGCCGTACTATCCCTATATTTTAACCCAAGGGTTTTAATTGATCTATTTCAATTAGGAAAGCTTTTTATATTGAGTTTAAAGTGTGCTTTTGTATGGGTTTAAAACAAAAAGGGGGAGCATAAAATGCCCCCCCTTTATATCGTGATCGCGATAGGATTCGAACCTATGACCGTCTGCTTAGAAGGCAGATGCTCTATCCAGCTGAGCTACGCGACCTATTTTGCGGGTGCAAATATACGATTAACATTAAATAATGTCCAATTAAATAAACTCAAATACTAGTATTTATTAAAAAAACACTATTTCTTAGTTCTACCATAACATTATAAAACGTTTTGTTGGTAATTAATGATATACTATTTTTTGTTTATCTGTTATATACAGTAATGCATATGGTTGAACAATGCCAGTTTTTTGATGTAAACACCATTAATTGTTCTCCAAATAATAAGATGGTGGATTACCATATGCCTTTTTAAAAACTTTACTGAATACGCTAAGATCACTAAATCCAAAAAAATCTGATATCTCGCTGACAGACAAATCTTTCTTCTGGAGCGCTTCTTTAGCTTTGGAAATTTTCAATCTATTAATATATTGATGTGGAGTCTTTCCAAATGCTTTTTTAAAAGAATCATATAAATGAAATTTGGACAAACTGGAGATATATGATAACTCATTTATTGATATATGGTTTTGAATATTATCATGTATAAATTCATAAGCGATCAACAACCTTTTCAGTGTCTCTTCTTTAGTAGATATCTTCTTGGCCTTAATGTTATTGACTATTTTATTTCCCAATAACTGTTCCTTGTATATTGATTGTAACACCTCTATAGTAAGCTCTTCGGGACATAAAAATTCAAATTCATAATCATTGCTTAAATCATATATATATTTGAGCAGCTTTCCTGAGGAATAGTAATCTGAAAACAAAGGTTTTTCCAAAAAGAAGTTCATATCCTTTATTGAATCAAATGGGTCATCCAATATTGATTCATTCTTTGTCTTTAAATAATACGAGAAACTTGAACTAAAATCTTTAGTAATACCAAAACTCAAAACGTCCATGTAACTGTTCTCTTCATTAAAAAACTCCCAACCTTCGTTTGGATTTAAAACAAAAAAACTATCCTTTTCAACATTTAAACGTTGCCCGTTCCTTTGGAAAACCCCACTTCCTTCTTTAAAAAGCGCAACTATGGTGGCGTTCTCAACAAACTCATGATGCTCAAAACAAGCTTTAAAACGCATCAAAAAGTTTTCATGCTTGGAATAGTGAGGAGGAAGTTCAAACTCTTTTTGTTGATAGTGATTGTAAAATTTGTCGTCATACTTTACAGACATAATCGAGTTTGGTTTAAGTTTTTTAAGGATTCAATAAAGGGCAAGTGGTTGCGTCCGATTTTTTGATTCATTGAATATATAAACTAAACTTTTTGTTGATTCGTATTCAAAATCATAAAAAAGTATAGGTAAATATTCATAATAACAACTATGAAATTTTAGTTTTTAAACTTTACATAAACTCCTCTTTGCATCAATCATATCATATTATGCTACACCTTTAGCATCATTCTGCAAAACATAAAAGTATTTTTGTCATACAAACCCAGAAACAGCATAAGGTTTACTATTTTTAAAAAAATGGGTACTAGATTGTGTTTAAACGATACTACCAGTGAACTATGCAAAAAACACTTCAGATTCAAAACTTATATGATAAGCTGTACAACAAAAATTAGAATCAAGAAAATCATATGGAACTAGTGAAATTAACAAATTCCCAAGGCATGGAGTTACAGGTGTGTAATTATGGAGCAACCTTGGTTTCGCTCAAAGTTCCAAATAAAGACAGTGGATTGACCAATGTTGTGGTCGGATTGGATAATCATGAACAGTATGCCTCTCAAGAATACCAAAACCATCAGCTTTACTTAGGCGCTACCATTGGTAGATATGCTGGTAGAATTTCAAACGGAAGCTTTAATTTAGAAGGAAATGAATTTGCCCTGCACCATACGGATGGAGTGCACTTACACGGAGGAAAGTGCGGGTTCGATAAAAAATATTGGGCCGTAGAAAAAATAGGTCAGCATAGAAATCCTTTTGTTGTGCTCTCTTATGAAAGCAAACACTTGGAAGAAGACTATCCCGGAAACCTAAAAGTCGAAGTTACATACCAGCTACTGGAATCGAATGCCGTTAAAATCAGCTATACCGCAACAACCGATAAAACAACAGTGGTCAATTTAACCAACCACAGCTACTTTAACCTTAGTGGTAGCGATACAATTCTAGGTCAACATTTAAAAGTCAACAGCGACCATCATATAGATGTAGATAATAAAACGATACCCACAGGTAAGATCAACCCATCAAAAAATACTAGATTCGATTATAACGATCTATCAGAAATTGAAAATTCGGGCTTTGCTGGTCTCGATGACACTTTTATCTTGAACAAATCCTTGAAAGCAGCATCTCTTTGGTCTAAAAAAAGTGGTCTTTACATGAAAGTCTTTACCAACCAGCCCGCCATTGTCATCTACACCCCAGAACAACTTCCTGAGTTAAGCTATTATGAACACGCAGAATTTGAAAGATTCCCTGCCATATGCTTTGAAGCCCAGAATTATCCAGATGCCCCAAATAACGAGACATTTCCATCCAGTAAACTTTTGCCAGGTTCAACTTACCTTAACGAAACGGTATTTGATTTTACCTTGAAATAAGTAGTTTAAAACAACCCATGATTTATAAAATATCCAATGACAAATGATGCCTTCTGGCCAAAGCATTGAAACAATTTGATTTTTTTGTATTGAAAAAGTTTAGTTTTTTAACAAAAGTTCAATTCCTTCACCATATAAATAGAAGTGGAAGGACATATCTCTGAGAATTCTTTGGAGCTGGCGATTGCCTTTGGTGCTTCAATTCTCTCAGAAATCTTAAAACCTTTTTTTAGAAAATATTGATCCGCGGTAGTAGTCAAAAGATGCATCCTTTTGATTCCGTCTTTTTTACTTTTATCAATCAATTTATTAAAGAGCTTGCCTCCTACTCCCTTGTTTTTAGAGTCCTCAGTTACAGCAAATGAGCGTAAAAGTCCATCCTCACCATATTTTTCAATTCCAATGCACCCAATAATTTCACTACCAGATTTTGAAGTAAGAAATGTTACTTTAGAGGAACGAAGGTCTACATAGGGAAGACCATTTTTCTTCAATAGGTTTTTAACTTTTTCAAAGTCATAACTCTCTATTTCTTTGGTTTTCATTTGCTATCATTTGATTTCAATCTTATGTACTGAACTAAGATTTACGATATTAAATTTAAGATTAAATCCACCACTAGGCCAATACTTGGAATAATCTGCCCCATATTACTTTCTATTTCCACTAAGCTTCTTAGCTGAACAATAGCCCCGTTCGTATCTCTCTTTATCACAGCATGAAATCTCTTTATGGTACACTTTCCTTAAATCTGGGAGGCATTAAATTTTCACTGTCTAGAATCCTATTCAGTTCTTCTTCTGATAAGAGCTTTTTATCCAAGATAAGTTCTCGTATGGATTTACCGGTCTTAATAGCCTCCTTACCTATCAAATCACCTATGTGATGCCCCAGATAAGGATTCAAAAATGTAATCAATCCAACAGAATTCATCACTTTTACCTTTGTATATTCCTCGTTTGCCGTTATTCCTTTAATACATTTTGTTGTTAAACCAATGCATGGCTAGTGAAAATCCATTTTCATTCTTTTTCCTGTATCGCTCACTTTATAATATTTGCCATTTTCAATAAGCAACACATGCGACTTTCCAGTAAATTTTTCTTTAGGGTGCTTGATGTCCACCCGTATCACTTTACCGTTAAAATCGCTTGTCACTTCATCTGCAACTATAGTATGACCAATAATGATATGTTCCACAGCATAAAACCCCAAAATTCTATCCAAGGCTGTTTCTTTAATTTTTTGGTACTTGCTTCCACTATTTTTGATAAGCCCGCGATACCAAAAAGGGCCCATACTGCTAAAAACCAATTTTGAAGCCTCATCACTTGTAGGTTTTTTAATAGGGTTATGTTCAAGGTTTTTTCGAACAATGGTATTGATGTCTTCAATGGATAATCCAGTATTTACCAATTCTTCGCTTATTCCACCATGAAGAAAAAGGTTATTGCCTATTTTCTCAACGGCATTTTTGGATTTGATCCATTTGACCAGTTCATTTTTTTCAGACATTAAAAAACGATACGCCTTTTTATGGTCATCTTCTATTCCTGATACAATTCTTGCCAAATCAATATATTTTTCATCCACATAACGAATGTCCAGATATAGGTTCATCACATCGTGATTTCCCAAAATATAGTGCACCTTCCCCCCCGCTCTCTCAGCTTCTTGTTCTAATTTGTACAACAACCATAAACTGGGTAGTACTTCAGTACCGCGGTCAAACATATCGCCACAAATAACAAGATGTCCCTTGCCATAAATCCAGTTATAGTTTTTATCCATAACCTTATTTCCTAACAATAAACTATAAAAAGTATTGAAATTTCCTTCAATATCCGAAGTGACCAATATTTTATCCTGAGCTTCGTATACCGCGTCGGGAACAACGTATTTTTTGGCGAGCGCAAAGGCAAATTCATCTTTGTCGGAGTTGTTTATCTTGCTTATAAAAGTTTGATTCTTTTTCCTTTTGATTTCGGTAGTTTTTATAAAGAATGAAGCATCTTTTCTTTGTTCTACGGAAATTATGGTCAAACTGTCTTTGTCAGTATACACATAAGGACCATCTAAACTTTGAAGCTTAGTAGTCGCTATTTGTTTTTTAATAATGTGGTTAGACGTATTAACCTTACAACTAAAGAAAGTACACAGAATACTACTGTACACAATAATCCTTTGCCTATTGTTTACCAACTTGCTCATTTTCTAAAGGCATAAAAACGTCCTAATTCCGATTGAAACATTCCGCCATGACTGTGACCAACATCAGGAATTGTTCCAATGGCATGTTTTTTCTTGATGTTGGAACCATAGTAGAACTGTAAGTATTCATAATACGTAAGCCCTCTTTCCAAACGATGTTTTCCTTGTAAGTTTCCTTCACAAGATGTATCTAAAGATGAACTCTTCAAATCGTTGTCCTGGTTACCCAATAGATATACTACTTCTCGTTTTGGGAATTGTGCTCGAATTTGATCTACTCCAATCGTTTCCAAATAATTGGGTAAATCGTCTAACCCATATTTATATTCATTGTAGGCGGTACAATCTGTTTGCGGTTCTTGAAAGTGAACGGTATTAAAAACTTTTCTGGTATTATCTAGATATAAGTAAGAACTTGGATTGTTTACAATAAATCGTAAAGTAATCCCAGATTTTTTTAACTCTGAAGGTACTGCGGATGCAGCAGCATATCTGTTTACAAATTGTCCCCCCGCCGAATGTCCAGAAAACACGATGGTTTTCAGATTGGGCAGTTTTTTTACCAATCGAGTCATTAATGAATCTATAATCGTGAATGAAGAGACTCTACTCTGCCGCGGATTTTTTACTTTATCCTTGGATAGGTTACCTATTTTCCAACCTCCGCCACTCCAATACAAGTGCTCAGAATCAAGGTTGAATTTCTCAATTTCAGATTCTATTAAAAATTGGGGAGCTATTACCAACAAGGTATCCAATTGGTTAGACTCCATTTTGGCAGCAAGCAACATATTTTTATAGTAGGTCCCTGCATTTCTGCTGTTCCCGTGCAATACAATCAATGCACGCGTAATGTTAATGTTTTTATCATCAATTGACGTAACATTGGAGAAGTATGGAACTTTAAAGGTGTTACCATCGCTGGAAATGGAAAAGGTTTTATCTCCAATAAGGCCATTGGTATCGTTATAGGTCACTAAATTTTCCTTAGTATTTACCGGTAGTTCTTTTTCCAGTTCCATATCTAAAATGTCAAGAAAAGAAGCTATTGAGCGTTGTGCCGCAAAAGACTTCCCATCAAAAGAAAAAATATCGTAGTCTGTTCCAGATTTAATGATAAATACAACGACCATGGAAGAAAATAGATAGTATAAGTTCTTAATGTTCATAATTTACAGTTGTTACTATTATTATTTTATGTGGCTTTATGATTTAAAATCGCTACTGTACGCAGCTACTAAAGGAAAAGGTGCAGCATTATCTATGCTACACCTTTTACCAAAGAAACTAACTCAAATAGGACAAGTTTATAAAGTCTTAAATAGAATAATGTTCTATGCTTACGAATCAATTCCTAAATATATTTTGCCGACCGATTTCTGATGGATAAATGACTGTGCTACTATGCCCAGCCCCCGGTACAACTAAAATCTTTTGATTTTCCATAATTTCAGGACCATAGAAATCCAGTAAATGGTCAAAATAATTTATAGCTCTTTCAAACCTATCCCTTCCCTGAAGAATCGATTCACATTGTTCATTAATACTGGTTTCTTCCGGAGTAGGGTCATTGTCGTTTTGACCTATTAGATAAGTTACGTTTCTTGTTTTCAATCTATCGCGAATACCATCTGCTCCAACAGCATCTAAATAGGGATTTAAATCTTCTAGACCCCATGGATAGATATTATAATCCGAGCACGCTTCAATCGTAAAAGAAAGTGGAACTTCGAATGTGTTTTCAGTACCCAAAGCTTTACGTTTATCATCCATATAAGTATATGTACCTGGGTTTACCGGTACAAACTTTAAATCTATGCCCTTTACCTCTAGCTCATCTACTATAGGTGTGGTGGCGGAATAGCGACATGTAAATTGTGCACCTGCCGAATGACCTGCAAGTACAATTTTTTTAAGGTTGGGATATTTTGCCAAAGTAACCATCAACGAATCCATAATGGTGAAAGATGAAACATTTCCTCTTTCCTCCACAGAATTATCACCTACACGCCAGCTATCCTCCCAAAACACATGTGCTTCATCCAGTAAAAATTCGCCAACTTCTTCATCGCCTATGAATTGAGGCGCTATGAGCAGTAAGGTATCCAAATTACTGTTTTCTACTTGAGCCGCCAGCGTAATATTTTCAAACTGCCCCTTTGCATTATGCCCCGATCCATGTACTGCAATGACTGCAGTTGTTATAGCCATGTTATCAGTATTCATGATATCCTCACTATTCGAAAAATAAGGAATTTGAAAGGTCGACGTTCCTACAGGAAACCTAAACTTTTTGTCTCCTATAAAATCTTCTGGATCATTTGGATCAATGGCAACCGTAGGCCCAAAAGTTAAGGTTATCTTAGTACCACCACTTGCTGAATTGCCAATTACAATACCTTCTTTTGTCTGAAGTTCAAAAACCATGGACCTGTTTTCATTTCTATCCTCTCTATTAATAACCTGCTGAAGCAATACTACTCTAGTAATGGCCTCCCCTTTTTCGATAATAAAGGAGCCCGATTTTGGCAAGATAAAATCCTCGCCTTCTACAGCATTATTCTCATTTGGAAAGGAAACTGAATACGCTATCTCTATATTCTCATCCGTTTTTGGTCCTTCATATCTCAGTTCCACCATGAACGGCTCAGAATTGGAGCGATTTACTACAGCGTTATCTGTTGTAAAGTAGACCCTCCGCTCCTCTGATGAAACTTGCATCATCGTTCCTTCATCGTCATCATCGCAAGCGACCATAGCCAATGCTAGAAAGGCGATTGCCGTATATATTAGTTTTATTTTTTGTTTCATGATAGGTTTTTAATTAATTCGATAGGTAATGATAAGTTGCGCACCTTCCTCTGGATTATCAGCATCATAGGTTTCAGCCTCACGTCCCACATCATTTTGTATAGCTCCAGCGGATACACCTGTAGCTTCAAAAATGAAGTTCATACTATTGCCTTGTGCCCAATCAACTCTTGCAATAATTTCACTAATGATAGTGGAAATGTCAACTGTAGTTGTATCTTCAATAGGGGTGTCGGAACCTATCCATTCTGGAATATTCCATACTGCATTGGCTGTGGTTAAAGGTCGATTCGATAGATTATTTATATCTTCAGTGTACGCTACAGCATTTCCGATATTCTCTCCAAAAATCGTCATTTCAGTAGGGTCTGCTCCTTCAGTTTGGTCTGCCACAAAAATTATACTTGCAGATTCGATTGTTACGCCATCTGGTATATCTACATTATTGAAGCGAAGTCCAATTTTTTGAAGACCAACAGGGTCTCCGCCGTCTGTAAATGTGTCAAATTCCCCTAATTCCAAATCACCACTGGTTAGTAGCATTCTTCCGTCCTCTGCTTCTTCAACATCGTCGTTTTCATTATTAATAGCTATGGTTATTGTAACAATACTATTGTCAACAATAAAATCAATAGTGCTAGCCCCTACTTCACCATCGACTTCTACGGTTATTGGACCTATCTCAGAGCCATCAGGCACTAAGACCGTTAGAGACGTTTCCGCACTTTCTGTTACCTCAGCAACAGTTCCATTAAAGCGAACAATATTTTCATCTAGAATAGGACTAAAGTTAGCGCCATTAATAATCACTTCGGATTCAGGAGCTGCGGTTTCAGGTGAAAAAGATGCTATCGTGGGCACCGTGGCAAAATCTGTTTCGCTAAGGGCCAACAATTGTTCTATTTCAACTGCTATTTTTCCAGAATTGGCCTCTGGAGGAACAATTACCGTTAAACTTGTCGTTGAGGCCGAAACCACTTCCGCAAGTACACCATTGAAGGTGACATTATTGTTTACAGCTACGCGACTAAAATTAGTTCCCATTAGGGTTATTTCTTCACCTGCTACACCTTTTATAGGTTCAAAAGAAAGAATTACCGGTGTTATCGTAAAGATTTCCAAAGTAGCCGTTTGTTCCTGTACTTCAATAGTTAGTGGTCCAGTTGTTGCGCCTGCAGGTATTTTCACTTCAAGTTCTGTTGCGGAAGCGTTGACAATTTCTGCTTCTATACTGTTAAACCTCACTATATTCTCTTCAACCGTGGCCCCAAAGTTTAACCCTTTAATGGTTATTGTTTCTCCTACTGCTGCCCCGGTAACACTCAATTCTGAAATAGAAGGAGCTGGAAATACCGTAAAAACCGGTCCTTCGATAGTAAACTTTGCTTTTGAAACAGAAATAGGACCTGTGGTAGCTCCCTCGGGAACTGTTACCGTAAGTAATGTATCCGTTGCAGCAGTTACCGTTGCGGAAACTTCATTAAAACTAACTTTATTGTTCACGGGGACCGGGCTAAAATCCGTACCCTTTATTAAAACAGTTGCGCCTACATCAGCTCTAGCCGGCGCAATACTGAAAATAGTCTGTTCTATCTCTGCATCGGGAATCACCTTAAAGTCCTCATCTTCGCAAGATTCAATACTCAGAACAACTAGTAAAACCGAAAAGGCAATTGCTAATACCCTTATTAATTTATATTGTGTTTTCATTTTTATTTTTTAAAGAGTTTGTCTATTCCGGAAGATAAATTAGCATCTCATCAAAATAGATGAACTCAGAATTAGCTCCTGTTTTTGCATCTATTTTTAAGGTATATGCAGTGACCCCCTCAAAAAGCTCGGTGGTGGCTACATTCCATTGTCCCATATATGCCGTTTCAATATCATCGCCCTCAGGGTCATCATCACCTATAATGTCAATAAGTGTTATGATCTCACTCATGCCACCTTGCTCCACCTCCGCAGTAATCGTCAAAAAATCATCGTCTTCCCAACTGGTATCTCCGGGGAAAAACTGTATTCGTATACCGGTTTGAGGGTGAACGTTTGGGTCTATCACAAACCGATCAAAGAGAATGGTCAGTACACCATCGGTATCTTCTAGCCTATACGCTTGCTGACCTCCGTCAAAAAAACCTCCTACCAGAGAACCGTCCGTGGTCACACCAATGTTTTCATCATCAAACCCTGGACTGCTCACACTAAAATCAGGATTTGAGAAAAAAGTTCTAAACCCAATTTCATTTTCACCTATTGGACCTGCTGCTGTATGTTGTACCGAAGGCTGTCCCGGGTTATTGAAAAGTTCTCCTTCTGCAATGGGGTCGGCCCTTTCATAATCGCTTGCGGAACCAAAAGGCTCTTCAAAAAAAGTTCCACCAATATTGGGTGGCGGTGGGAAAATAAATTTTAAGGAAAAAGTTATCGCTTGGTTGAAAGCCGGATTATCAAATAATTGAGGACCTGCTTCGCCTCCATTGTTTGTATTGGTACTGGAATCGAAATCCGTAGGAACCCCGCTAAATACTCCATCAGTAGTGGTCACTGTGGCAACAAATTCCAAAGGTATTGTTATATCAAACTCTTCAGGAGTTAGGTTCAAAGCTGTTAAAATATCGCTTCCCTTTATAACCAAGTCGCTGGGAAAAGTTGTTATTGTGATAAACTTATCAATGGTTACATCTTCATAGCTCATAGACAATTCATAGGAAATAATATTGTTATTGGGATCTTCGATTCCATGAGAAAATTCGGTAGTTTCTATAGCTAAAAAATCAAGCGTGAATGCACTTGGAACGGTTTCCCATACTACTAATCCGCCTCTTGTAAAATTTTCACCTAGCACATCGCTGGTATCGTTACAGGATATTCCAAATACCAATAACAGTAATACATATATTTTTTTCATTGTGTACATTGTTTTGTTATTTGATAAAACCAGCTGGATTCGTATCCCAAAAAACCTGGGTCGTAATGGAACGCTGACTTAGTTGATTGTTATTGTTTATAGCATCTTCGGGTACCGAAAACGACCTTGGAAAAGGAGTATTGCTATCGAAAATCGGTGAATTGAAAATATTTGGCAAACCTGTGCGCCTATAGCCGTTATAGGATTCTGTCGAATTCCCGTAAGACGCCAAGTAATATTCTTTTAAAATAATGTTTAGCTTTCCGTTATCATCGGCTATAACAAATGCGCCCAATACCTCGGCCACATAAGCATCTACTTGTTCTTGGGTAGCGGCAAAATCAGAGCTTGTTGCTACGCCACCGGCAAAATTCAATACCTTATCCATTGATTTTCGTATCCCCGACTCCAATAGTAGTGTTGCATCATCATTTGTGCCTAGAGTCAACGCAGCTTCGGCCCTTAAAAAATCCACAAATGAGGATAACAATATGGGTAAGATCCCTGCTCCAAGTTGATTTTGAGTATCTATGGCAAAATCTGGATCACCTGGATTGTCCTCATCAAATGTACCGCCTACGGGATATAGACCATAGGTTGCCCTAAAAATTGCATCGGTAGACCTTGATCTGGTATCGCCGTGATCTCTGCCATAATATGAATTGCCCAAATAACAAAAATCAAAATTGCTTGCCCCCACACAACCCAATAGGTCATTTGAGGGGTCTGCATCGCTCTGACGGTAAACATAGTATCGAATCCTTGGATCTGGACTACTTTTATCGTTAAGCAACAAATTAAGAAAATCATTGCCTAAAAATGATCCAAACCCTCCTGGCTCATATCCCACATTAAAGTCTGGATGACGACTATTGGGATCTACAGCACTTGTTCCATATTGAAATTGAAAATCGTCCTCTGGGGCAATTAAATCGTTTTCTTCTAATAAAGTGTTGATTTTGGCGGTATCTCCCATATTGACCAACATCTTTAATTGTAGTGATTTTGCCAGCTTAATCCATTTATCGGCGTCACCATCATAGAACAAATCGTTGACAGGTGCTATTGTGGCATTACTTAAATCATCAATAGCTGTATCCAACTGCTCTAGTACCGTATTGTAGATAACCTCATCATCTTCTGGCTTGGGATTAAGGATACCTTCATCTGGCCTATTGGCTTCGGAGAAAGGGATATCCCCTAAATAATCCACCATCATTATTGTTGAGAAAGAGGTCAACACCATTGACATCCCCCTGTGAAACAATAAATCATCATTTCCTTCCGCTAAATTCTCTATAATGATTGCATCCTGTGAATAGGCAAAATATTCTGTGTACTCACCATTCAAGACCGTTGGTCCAGCTACATCTGTGTAGCTTTCGTTCAGATAAGTGTAGCGCATCACTTCGTCCGTAGTTCGGTTTAAACTTTGAATTAAATCTGCCGTTTCTTTCTGTACATTGTTTAATAAAAAATTTGGATTTGCTTGGTCTGGTGTCAGCAAATTTGGATTTTCCTGAAAGCTTTCATCGAAAGCACCCAGCTCACATGAAGCGAACAGCACTACAACAAAAATGCTTGTTAGTATTGTTATTTTTTTCATCTTATTTGATTTTTATTAGAAGTTAACGGACACCGTTAACGCATATCTTTTTGTTGTAGGTGTTGACAAGCCGCTAGTTTCCGGATCGTAATTGATTCCAGCTGGAAAATTGGGTGCATGGAAGAATACATTTCTACCACTTAACCTAAAGTCAACACTTGAAAATGGTAAGTTTTTGAATGTCTTTCTATTAAGATTGTATGATAAAGCTACCTCACGAATCCTAAATACAGAAGCATCAAAAGTATTGTTTTCATCGGCTTCGTAGAAGTTAGAAAATACAGCGTTGTTACCAGTAACCTGAATATTGTTTGGTATGGTATTGCCATTGGCGTCCAGCAATGGCCTTCCAGTTGATATATCGCCAAAGACCCCAGGTATTACAAAACTACCTTCCCTGTTTTCCGTATCGGTGGTCACACCACGTTCCAAAAGAATTTCAAACAACGAAGATTCCTCATCGCCGCCATGGGTATATTCCAACTGTGTTGACAAGGTGAAGTTTTTGTATCGAAATGTATGTATGGAAGTAGCTCTAAAATCTGGTCTTACGTTTCCTATGATTTCATCCTGCAAGCCCACATCATCGTTAATGATAAGCACTCCCGTAGCTGGATTTACGAGAGCATTTCCCTCTGAATCACGAACTACATAACTTCCTGTAAAAACACCCAGTTCTTCTCCTTCAATTAAAAACTCCCCTGCATCCTCATCAATCCTTCTCGTAATATCTCCCGGTAAATCAACTACAACAGATTCAAAAGTTGTAAATGTATTTCTTATATCCCAGTTGAAATCAGACCCTCTGAACAGTTTCACACCCAAGTCCAGTTCCAGACCTTCAGTATCTACTCTACCAGCGTTGATTATAGTTCTTGTGAAACCTGTTGCTGGGGCAATACCCGTTTCAAATATTTGGTTATCTGAAATCCTTGAAAACACAGATGCCTGTAGTGTTACCGCATTATCAAAAAAGTTACCTTCGAGCCCTAGTTCAAACTCCCGGTGGAGTTCTGGTTTCAAATTTGGACTAGCAAATCTATTGAACAGAGAGTTAGTTACTATGAGGTTGCCATTGATATCACTAAACTCTCTCGGATCCGAAGACAGACTCTGCCTTGTATTAAATCTATCTGGAAATCCTGATGAAGTGGCATAAGCCCCCCTTATCTTTAAATAATTGACAAAACTATTCGAAAAATCAAAGGCAGAAGTTGGTATAAAGGATATGGAAATCCCAGGATAGAATAGGTTTTGGTTATCTTGTTCCACTGTTGAGCCCTTATCCAACCTTCCGGACAAATTTAAATAAAGATATCTGTTATAATCAAATTCAAACTGACCAAAAACACCTAGAAGATTGTCCTTATTTTCATCATAATCCCCTTCTCCCGGTGTTCTAAAATTATTAGGGCGTAAAAATCCGTATACTATTTGATTGGTATATTCAGAGTCTAAAGATCTGAAGGTCTCATATCTTGAATTAACACCCAATTGCGATTCAAAACTCAGTTTATCCGAAAGTTGATAATTAGACCCAAAAATCAATGTGTTGTCAACATCAAATTCCGCATTGGCCGTTAGGTCCAAGGAACCTAATGATGCTTCATCACCTAATCCGCCGCGATTTCTGAAATCCAAACGATTGAAAGTTTCAACTTGAAGCCCTCCCCTGTAGGTCAAACTATGGTGTTTTCCCAATTGATAGTTTAGATTTACAGTTCCGTTTACCCTGCGAATAATATCCTCTCGACCTGTATTATTTATTGTCCATCTTGGATTTTCGCTATCGGTCCTATAGTACACATTGCTGCCATCGACAGGATCTTGAAAGGGTAAATTCTGAATGTCCAAATTTCTGGGTATGATGTAAAGGTTGGATAGAATATCCGAGCCATCATCATCATCATCATCAATAGCAGTGTAAGAATTTCTTTTTCTGGAGCTAAACGATAAAGACGCGGATAACTTTAATTTATCGGTTAGTTGAGAAGTCCCGCCTACGCTAATATTGAATCTATTAAAATCATTATTACCAAGTATCCCTCCTTCATCTGTATATCCTAAAGAGAAATTCAACGAAGTTTTTTCTCCTGTAGCGGTTAAATTCAAAGAAGTTACACTACCTATACCCGTATTAAAAAAGTCACGTACATTATTCGGAGCCGCTTCGAAAGGAACTTCGACACCTGCGAATTCTGGAAAACGGGAATCATTAGCTAGGGGATGTGGTACAAAATCAATAGCATCAAAGCGTGCACCATTGCTGCCAAAATTTCCTATGGTACTTGCATCGGTAACTCCATTGTTTCCTGCCCCAAACGTATTCTGGAAATCTGGTAGGTTAGCAACGGTGTTCGTATAGGATGTTTGGGTGATATTAGCGGTAAAGCTTTTCTTCCCAACTTTTGCACTACCCGTCTTTGTTTCAATAAGGATAACACCATTTCGACCTTGACTACCATATAAAACCGAGGCATTCAAACCTTTAAGAATAGTAATATCTGCAATGGAATTTGGGTCAATATCGATAAGGTTGCCCGAAAACACCACATTATCGACTACTATGAGTGCGCCATTACCTTGGTTAAGGGACAAATTACCCCTAACCCTTATATTTGCAGTGGCTCCACTACTACCATCGGTAGGAAAAATTCGAACCCCAGATATTTTACCCTGTAACGTTCTGGCCACATCGGCCTCTGGGCGTGCATCTGTTTCATCGGTATCTACTTTAGATAACGCATATCCCAAAGCTTTTCTTGATTTTGCAATACCTTGTGCTACTACCACAACCTCATCCAATTCGCTAGTACTTTCTTTAAGGGTTACACTCATGAATGAGGCTTGCGCTGGTAATTCTTTGCTAAGAAACCCAATGGATGTAAAAACCAAGGTTGCTCCCTCTTCTACGTTGAACTGAAAATTTCCGTCAAAATCAGAAGCCACCCCATTGGCAGTTCCCTTTTCTACGATGGATACACCTGGTAACGGGACTCCCAAATTATCTAAAACCTGCCCTTCTACCTTTAGCGTCCTTTGAGGCATTTCTTCTTCGGCAACTTTAGTTTCTTCGGCTGAAATAGGTTCAACTTTGGTCAAAATCACTTGTCTCCCCCTTATCTTATATGATGTCCTGGTCTGGTCAAAAAGTGAACGAAGTATATTATGAATTCTTAACTGTTCTACCTTGATGGATACTTTACGCTCCAAGTCAACATTTTTGATGCTATAAATGAATTTGAACTCTGTAGAATTTTCAATTTCGTCCAAAACTTGAGCAATGGTAATATTGTTTACATCTAGGGTTATTCTGGTCCTCTGTGCATAACTATCGTTGGCGTTCATACAAAACACCATGGTCAAAAGAAATAGTGAGGTCAGTTTCATCTTTAAGTCAAATTTGAAAGTAGGCGGATGGTGCCGTCCTCTCAATTGAAGTTTTTTCATATTTTTGAGTGTTAATTTTGGTTATTTCGAATAGAAATAATCGCTTAATACATGCCGGGAAATGCTGCAACATTTTCCGGTTTTTTATTTCTATCCTACCTGTTAAAAAAATATCTTGAGTTTGTTTTAGCGTTTTGGTTTTATTTCATTGGCACTATTTTATATAGATTGTGTTGTTTTCTATGATATAATTCATGTTGTAGCTATCCTTAAAATAGCTGAGGATATCCTCTATGGTCTCATTATCAAAACTGGCATTAAAAACTTCTTTGTCAAAATCCGGATTCTCGCTTATTATGGAAACATTGTAGACACGTTCCAGTTTTTTCGAGATGTTCTCAAATGTCTCGTTTCTGAATACTAAAACTCCTTGCATCCAAGCCGTATAAAAACTGATATTCACATTAGTTTTACTTACTAGTCCTGTTCTTTCATCTAGAACACCTCTCGTTCCTGGAGTCAACCTTGTTGTATCAGTATCCGTACCTTTGGATAAATCGACAGAACCTTCTACTAAAACCACTGCGGTTGTCTTATCTTCTTCATACAACGAAACAACAAACTGTGTTCCCAGTACAGTTACATCCAATTCATTGGCATTTACCACAAACGGATGCTCCTTGTCTTCTTCAACGTCAAAAAAAGCTTCGCCATTAAGAAAGACCTCCCTTTTATGGTTTGGCAAAAATTTTATAGGGTATTTTAAGGATGTGCCTGAATTCAAAGTAATCTTAGTGCCATCGGAAAGAACCAAATCAAATCGCTTTCCATAAGGAACGGTCAAGGTATTATATACCAATTCCTCCAAAACAACTTTATCTGAATAGACCAATTGATTGCCAGACTGCTGTCCTACTATATTACCCTTTGGATCGACGACTTGGACACTACCGTCATTTTTGATGATTTCTACATTTCCATTATCCAATTGCAATGTTATAGCTTCATCAGCGGGAATAAGATTGAATTTATTATCTGATGTAAAATCTCCTCTTAGATAAAGAAAGCCTATGGCTAACAATCCAACAAAAATAGCAGCTATGCTAGCCACTTTTCCAAAAGTAAATACATGCTTTCTTTTTTGTCCGGATTGAAGTATTTCCAGATACATTTGGTCGGCTTCAGCCCTATCGATATCAGGGAATCTTTCCAACAATTCGGAAACAGCATCGATAGTTGGAACGTCGGACAAATCTTTTGAGCTTCTAAAATACGTTACGATTTGCTGAATCTCTTCCTTATTACATTCCCTTTTAAGGTATTTTTCAAAAAGTTGTTTTAATTTAACCGATTCCATCAATTTTACTATGAGTGTACATCTATAATACCCTTGAGCTGGGAAAGAGTACTACTTACTATTGAATTTTCTTTGAAAAAAAATCAATAAAAATCATAAAATATTGATTATCAAATACTTATTGGAATATATTCTTGAGAAAAGAAAAAATCTTATAGATAACAAAGGCTGATAATTGTCAAACCAACATTCATATCCTTGTTTTCAAGGATAAAATTGCGAAGTGTTTCCAATGCTTTGCTCATTTGACTCTTGACCGTGCTTGTAGAAATACCGAGTTCTTGACCAATAGCTTCATAACTTTTGCCTTCGTTTCGCGACATTTCAAAAATTACACGTCTTTTGGGTGGAAGCTGATCCAAAGCTTTTTCCTTTAAAACTTCTAAGTCTGCTTCGCGCATATATTTTTCCGTTGTATTGGCGAATTTCTGGCTTTTATAGAATATTTCTTCCCGAAGCTTAAGGTTATTTGCCGCTTTCTTTAGAAACTTGATATTTTTATTTCTGGTAATCGTAAAAAGATAGGATTTAAAAGAAAGTTCTGGATTTAAGCTTTCCCGTTTTATCCATACTTTCAAAAAAACCTCTTGGACTATTTCTTTTGCATAGGCCTCTGAAGAAAGCATACCAAGGCTGAACTTATACAACTGATTTCTGTAGCTATCAAAAAGTTCCCTGAAAGCTTTTTCATCACCTTGTGAGAGTTTCTTTACGAGTAACTGCTCTCTATGTAATTCCCTTTCTGTCATTTCAACAACAGTTGGACCTATTTATATTCCGTTACCGTTACGATACGTTCTTAAAACGTTGGGGACTTGGGAGGTTACAACTCATAAATTACAGAAAATCATGACCATAACCCATGAAACCTTATTACCAAAGTAGTTGAAATCAAAATAAACAGCAAGATTATTTAGATGAGTTTGTTAATTCATGAATGGCAAACCATAAAAATTAGAATTTGCCCTGTTGCCGAATAATTTAAAGATTATTTTATTTTTTGAAGATCACTTATTCTTTTAGGGCAGCACATTCTTTATACTCATAATGGTTTAGTTAGGCATTGCACTTCTAAGGTGCCTAATTAGAAAACCATGTAATATACCTTTCGGCAAGAATCAATTGAATCATCTTTTTAAAAATGAAGACCATCTTATTGAGTAAAATGATACTATAATTTATCAGACATTTGTTCACCTAATCAAAGAGATATGTTTGATAATAAAGCATTTTAAAGATTTTTCTAGTAGTATATAGAAGGATGACATTACTAGTTTCTCCAAGTTCGTTTTTTCCAGTACCTCGATAATAGCTATGAAAAAACAACTAGATGTTGTCATTGTAGATGACTCTCTTATATGGTGCAATATCGCCATGAGAATGGCAAATAACCACCCAGAACTTTCACGACCTTTAAGCTTTACTTGTCCAGTTATAGCATTGGAGCATATCAAGCTTTTTGGAACCGACCTTGTACTAACAGATATAGAAATGCCCGGACTTTCTGGGGTTCGATTAATTAGTGAGCTAAAAAGCAGTACTATGTCGATTTCAAGCTCTACAATCCATGATTTTTCACAAAAAGCAAGCAATTTGGGACGTCTTGGCTTTCTTCCAAAACCATACACCGTTGAAATGTTCGAAAAGATTATTCAAATTGCCCTAATGGAAAAACATCTACTGTCCAATTTCCATCAAAGTATGCAGAATAGCGGGAATTTTCTTTGCGCCTAAATAAAGCTTCGGGGCTTTAAACACCAGGATAAAAGTTTTCAAATGATTACTGTGAGAGCTTGCAAAACGCTAATCGTAATCAAAGGATATACCAGATAGCCCAATCTTTTTTTAGGTCTCCAGTTTAAAATTTATGTGCGCCTTGTCATTTTATTGCCATTCTGAAATTCCCAACCATGTCGTCGTTCCATATAACCAAATACTAGTAAACCAAGAAAATATGCTACTAAATCCAATGAATCACCCGTATACCTGTCATCCACTTTAGGGAGTAAAACTTCAAAGTATATGCAATACAAAACTGTTATGCAAAATTGAAGAACTAAGGGGATTTGTAGCTTACTATCGGATTTAATGTAACGAACAGCATATAGTGCTATTTTGAGCACCAAGGGAATGCACAAGAAATCATTCAAATGATTATTCACAAGTTTAGGGAGATGAATGCCCAATAGCTGCGAAGTGTAAACCAGGGATGCAAGTAGCAAGAAGAAAGGAAAATAGTACTTCTTTATAAACTCCATTTAATCTGTAAAACGTGAATCATTAATTAATTGTATATGACAACTAAGCAGCTATATAACCAAACAAAAAAGCCAAAAAAGAACCGATAGCGAGAACAATGACCCAAATAGAGTAAAAGAATAATGCTGTATATCTTATAAACAAATTTTCATGCTCTTTCGCCCGCTCAAAGAACATTGTAATGCCATTCTTTTTTTTAGTTTTCTCTAAAATGAGTTTATCGCTTTCTTTTTTTTCTCGAAGCAGCTTTCTCTTAAGGATTAGATTGATCAACTCTCCACATTCTTGACAATAATCCCTATTCAAATTTACCGTACCACACGTTTGGCATGTTCTGTATGTTTCATTAACCATAGTAATTAAAAGGCATTAGGTATAGTTTTTATGAAATACCTAAAATGACAGGGGTTATATCTTCTTTGGTATCAAGTGATCTAAGCATAGGAAATCTCTTTTTGTATGCTTAGTTGGATAAAGTTAGTTATTTAGAAAACAAATTGCCAATGCTACATGCTCTAAGATATCCAAAAAAAACATATTCATTTTTTAGTTTCAATACATCATGAATGAAAAACTAAACGTGAAAGATATGCGTGTCAATACAACAAATGAATAGTACGACCAAACATTGAAATTAGTTCGAAAAACAAAAAGCCTTAAAATGTACAGTTGTGAAAAACTATTGATTAGTTTTCCTTGATCTCCTTCTCTTCTTCTCCTGTTTGATCAAATAAAGCTCCCTAGAAGTTTGCCCAGCTACCGATGTGTTTTCCTCAGCCCTTCGGATTAAATAGGGCATTACATCCCGCACGGGTCCAAAGGGAAGATACTTTGCCACATTATATCCTTTTTTAGATAAGTTATAGCTAATATGATCACTCATACCGTATAGTTGACCAAACCAAATTCTTTTATCATTTTCAGGCATTCCTTCTTTCTTCATTTTATCCATAATCATATATGAACTTTCCTCATTATGGGTACCTGCAAAAATTGATATGTCGTTTAAATTGTTCAAAATGTATTTTAGCGCCTTGTTATACAATGTGTCCGTTGCATTTTTATCGATGCATATAGGATCTTTATATCCATTGGCTGAAGCTCTTTCCCGTTCTTTTTCCATATAAGCGCCTCGAACCAATTTCATACCGATTTTGAACCCCTTTTTTTTAGCTTTGTAATGTAGTTGTTTCAAATAATCCAATCTATCCCAACGATAAGCCTGTAGCGTATTGAAAATAATTACTTCCTCTTTATTATATTTTTCCATCATCTCCTCCACAAGCCTATCCGCAGCATCTTGCATCCAACTCTCTTCGGCATCAATAAGAACAGGAACGCCATACTCAAACGCTTTACCACATACCTTACTGAAACGTTCTTGGATTGTTATCCATTCAGCCTTCTCCAAATCACTCAAGGGATTTCCTTCGCTCAATTTTTGATAGATTTTAAATCTTCCAAAACCAGAAGGTTTAAATACCACAAAGGGTATGGCCTTATTTTCTTTAGCGTACCCTAAGGTCTTCAGCGTTTTTTGTACTGCAAAATCAAATTGTTCGTCTTCTTCTTTCCCCTCCACCGAGTAATCCAAAACGGCATGTACATTTTTGGTGTGCATTCTTTTTATGATCCTAAGGCAATCCTCCTCATTGATACCGCCACAAAAATGGTCGAATACCGTGGAACGAATCAATCTTTCTATGGGCAAGTTGGCCTTTAGTGCATATTTTGTAACGGCTGCCCCTATTTTCACCAAGGGTTCTTTCTTTATCAATTCGAATAAAAAAAGGGCTCTATCCAGTTCTGAATCTGATTTTAGCGCCAAAGCGATTTCAGTATTGTCAAATAGTTTATTCATCTATCTTGGTATTCCATAGATTATTTAAAAGAAGATATAGTAATCCTGAAGCAATCAAGGATAGAACAGCGGGTATACCTATGGGGTACACATATTGGGTAAAGTAACCGATCAATAATCCTAGGATTATACTTATCGTTGCCAACCAATTCCAAGATTGGCTTGTTGTAAAAATGGTTTTGCTTACAAAAAAGAAATGAGCCATAATAACCCCGGCTATCACAGGTATTATTAGAGCAAGCGTATAAAGAAAATTAACAAATTGGTCCATAATGCCCAATAATGCAAAGATAATTCCAACCAAGGCAAACAGTAATGTCATACTCTTTCTACTACTGTCATTTTGCAGATTGAACATGTTGCACAGCACCAGTCCACCAGTATAGTTACTTACCAATTGACTTGTCCAAGTGGCAACCCAAAGCACTACAAAGCCCCAAGCTGGAAAACCCAGTTCTTGCATTACTTGTACAATATCGGAATTACCGGTCCCCATAGACATGATACCACCGACAAGAAATAATGGAAAACCCACGATTATGATACCCAGCGGAATCAAAATATTATCACGCCATGTAGGCTTTGCAAATCTTGTATAATCTGGAGCTATGAGCCACTGGGCTACGTTAATACCAATAACTAGATTAATGGCCTCAATAAATGACATACTTCCTTCTGGATTCCAAGTGGTTATTGTTTCCCAACCTATGTTTTTTATAGAGAGGTAAAGTGCGACCGTTACTAATAATAGCCCAGCTGGAATAGCCACATAATCTACCCATTTAATAGAAGCATACCCTAATATGGAAGGGATAGCAAAAAGAAAACCGATGCAAGCAGTACTTAATACATATAGAAAGAAGTTCTCATCTTTATTGATACCTACCAAAGCATTAAAAGCATCCGCTGCTACAGAAGTCTGTATGGCCCACCAACCTAAGGTTAAAGCCAAGATAACGAGCCCTACTACAATTCTAGATTGTTCTTTTCCAAAACTCAACGCCGCTAAAGCTGATGACGTCAACCCAGTTTTAGCACCAATATATCCTTGTATAGCATTTCCTATCCATTGAAAGAAAACGAGACCTATTAGTAGAATTCCAATAATTTCCAATAAGCTAAAACTGCCTATTAAAATTCCACCGATCAATAGAACAGGAATACAAAATTCAAGTCCTCCAAAAATGATGGCAGGAACATACCAAGGTTGACGTTCGTTTTCGGGTATAGCTGCAAAAGCAGAATCACTTTTCTGTGATGAATGGTCTGATTTATTTTCCATGTCAAAAATTATATTGTCAATTCAATATTCAGTTAATAGCAGTGAAAAAAGCGAAGACTACCCTCGCTTTTTTCGAACAACTCAAAACAATTAACTTAAACTTAGTCTTGGGTAGCATCGAAAAGAAAAAACAGAATTTTACTATCCTCCAATGTTTCCGTTTTTCGGACTTCTTCTCTGTTCAAGTAAATCAAATCGCCCTCGTTCATAATCTTCTCGCTGCCATCTTTGATTGATACTTTCAATTTTCCCGATACCAAATAAGATATTTCATGAAAGTCCAAAGTTTTAAAGGCAAGTACTTGTCCTTTTTCCAAGATTACCGAACCACATTGAATGGCCACACCTTTTTCTGTCTTCTGGATGATATATTTCAAATAACCATCACCGTCCTCAAGAAAAATAAGTTTTTTTATTTCCATTTTTTGTTCAAATAGTTAATATCCCTAAGAAAAATTATAATATTCCAACGCTTGTTCCTTTGTTATGTATCCGTTCTTTAAATCTCGCTTTACTTTTTCTAAAGGTCTATTTTCAGGATTCCCATAACCACCTCCTGTAGCTGTTACCAATTTCACCTTGTCACCTTTGTTCAGCTTTACGTTGGTCACGATATTGTACTGTTCTTCGATACCATCTGTTCGTATGACCGTAAAATAATTGTAACTGCCTTCTTTACCTTCGTTGAGCCCCCAGGTTGGAATAGAATATCCCAGAAATGCTCCTGTTAAATAGGCTTCATCTGACAATACCTTGAATGTTAGATATTGTCCATTTCCACCTTGAAACTCTCCATATCCGCCACCTTCGTTATGGAACGCATACTCTTCTACGACCACACCATATTTTCGTTCCCTTGTTTCCGCAGGAATATTATACGATTCGCCATGAGCGTAAGAGAACTGTCCACGATTTCCATCATGAAAAGCACATCCGCCCCAACCCCCTGAAAGCGGTTCGGCCTGCACATAAAACTCATTGGTTACTGGGTGGATTCCAGAAATATAAGTCACACAGACTGACCTAAAATGACCGGCCGGAAGTTTTTCTGGGACTACAGGCCCCAATGTTTTTAGCAGTAAATCTATTGCTGCCAAAAACACTTCATAGTAAACGGATATTGGAGCAGGTGACTTGGCACTCACAATCGTATTTTCTGGGCAAATTAGTTTTACGTGTTTGAAAGACCCGTTGTTGGCGGGTAACGTTGGGGTTGTTATGGCCTTAAAAGCTGCTCTTACCGCAGTTTCCAACCCCGTTCTTGACAAATTCAAGGGACCTTTTAGCTGTTCGTGTGACCCGGTAAAATCACAGGTCATATCCTCATCGGAGATTGTTATTTTCAATTTTAACGGAAAAGGGCCATTACCAAAACCATCATTTTCTATCCATCCTGTGTTTTCATAGACGCCATTTGGAATTTTTTGCAACTCTTTTAAACTTATGCGCTCCCCATATTCCATAAATTCTTCAGCCGCTTGTTTATAAGCTTCCAAGCCATATTTTTCAATGAGCTTGATAATTCTTTCTGCTCCCACGTCATTTGCTGCAATACCAGAAAATAAATCCCCCAAGGTACTTTTAGGAAGCCTAACATTTGCTTCCAACATCTTTATTACAGCTTGGTTAAGCCTACCTTCTTCTTTCACTTTAATAAAAGGAAAGTGCATGCCCTCTTGGTAGATTTCTGTTGACACCGTCGATACCGAACCAGGATTTGTACCACCTATATCCGTCCAATGTGCTTTGTTCACCGTAAAGGCCACCCGTTCTCCTTTATAGAAAATTGGGGTGATCAGGGCGATGTCCGATAAATGTGTTCCGCCTCCGGCATAGGGCGTGTTGGCCATAATAACATCTCCCTCTTTCAAAGGATCGTCTTTGTCAAATCGTTCTAAGGTTTCTTCTACCACAAGACTCATCGCCGCTAAAAATGTAATTACCCCGTTACCTTGTGCCAATAATCGGCCTTCACCATCTGTAATTCCTACAGCATAATCCAATGCTTCGTAAATAATGGGGCTCATACTGGTTCGCTGAATGGTCTCGAACATGGCCTCACCAATTGAGATTAAGGAATCTTGAATAATATCTGATGTAAATTTGTCTAGGCTCATAATTAGTGTACTTTACTGATTACAATATTGGCATATTCATCAATTATAAACTGATGATCTGGGGGAACTACCGTTGATGTGGAGTGTTCTATAATAATTGCTGGACCAGAAACAATCATTTCCGGGGCTAACTTCTCTCGGTCAAAAAAGCTGCTTTTATGTATTCCCAACTCGTCAAAATCTACTTTTTCGGTAGCAATTAAAGCGTCCTTGATCGAACTCTTTTTTGATTCAACTTTGGCAATGACAGGTTTGTTCACAATAACTTCTGCGACAAGGTGATAGTTGACAATTTCAATTTTGGTATCGGTCAGGCTAAAGGCATATCTCTTCTTGTGCAATTGATGAAAACTCTTCTCGATTTCATCCATTTTCAAATCATCTAAATCAGTCAACCCTAGTTTCACCGAATGTTCTTGACCAGCATAGCGCAGGTCTAAATAATACTCAAATGTGATATCTCCTTTATTGTAAGCATCTCTCTCATAAGCCGCTATTGCTTCATTCTTCATTTCCTGAAAGACATTCTTCACTATTGAAAAATTATCAGCGTTCAAATCCATCACATCGGTGCGGATATAATCCCTTCTCAAATCGGACATTAGCATTCCAAATGCCGAAAAAACTCCAGCATTTAATGGAACAATTACCTCTGGCATTTGTAGTTCTTCGGCCAGATAGACTCCGTGCATTGGGCCGCCTCCGCCTATAACAACAAGTGAAAAATCCCTTGGGTCATATCCCTTGTTAACGGATACACTTTTTAGTGCGTTTATCATGTTGGAATTTGCCACACGTATAACTCCACGAGCGACTTCTCCTAAAGTCATATTCAACTCTTTACAAAGTGGTTTCGCTGCTTTTTCTAAACTATCAAAGTCTGGTTTTAACTCACCTCCTAGAAAATAATCTTTATGTATTCTGTTACATACGACATTCGCATCCGTTGTCGTGAAATCAGAACCTCCTTTTCCATAAGAGGAAGGGCCCGGATTGGCAGCTGCACTTTTTGGACCGACACGCATTTTACCTCCATCATCCAACCAGGCAATACTTCCCCCGCCATTGCCAATTTCAACTATATCGATTACGGGCGTAAGTATGGGGAATCCTGCCTGTGTTTTTGTCCTTTCAATATTATAAGTGGTGACTATTTTCGGTACACCATTTTCGATTAAGGAACATTTAGCCGTTGTACCACCAATGTCTAATACCAACAAGTTTTTTTTACCGATAGTCCTACCCAAAACAACCGCTCCGAGCATACCACTTGCCGGCCCAGACTCTATCAAAGTAATCGGATTCGTCTTTACATCTTCAACAGTAGTAATACCGCCATTGGACTGCATGACATAAAGGTTATTTTTATACCCCAGTTTTTGTAAATGATGGGTTAGATTGTTCAAGTACTTAGTCGCTATGGGTTTTACATAAGCAGAAAGTACTGTGGAACTTGTACGTTCATATTCTCTCCATTCCCGTGTGACTTCGTGCGAGGTTATAACTTCGAACTGAGGATATTTGGAGCGTATATATGCAGCCAATTTCTTCTCGTGAATTGGATTTTTATATCCATGCAAAAAACAGATGGCAATAGCTTCAACATTTTCTTTGACAAACTCGTCGATATGCTTATCTACTTCAGATTCATCAAGAGGTGTAATAACCTCGCCAAGATAATTGATACGTTCCTTTACCTCTTGTCTCAAATATCGTTCAACAAATGGTTCCTCTTTCTTAAAGTTGAAATTGTACAAATCTGGTCGTGTCCCTCTGGCAATTTCCAGAACATCTCTAAAGCCTTCGGTAGTTATTAACGCTGTTTTAGAACCTTTCCGTTCTGTTATGGCATTAATTACTACAGTTGTACCATGGGCGAAAAAATCGATAGTATTTAAATCTAAATCTATTTTTTTGATAGTATTTAAGATTCCTTTTTCGAATTCTCCCGGAGTTGTACTCGATTTGGATACTTCAACATTTTTAACTTCTTTGGTTGTTCTGTCATAATCAAAGAACACAAGATCGGTAAAGGTTCCTCCTATATCTGTTGCGACTCTCATAATGCTAGTTATTTATTGGTGACCCTAACCACAATTTTTCCTACCTGCTGATTCGAAAGCATATATTCATAAGCCTTTCTGTAATCCTCAAAATCAAAAACTTTACTCACGATGGGTTTTAGAGTTCCTTTTTCAATTCTTTCTAAGACATAGGTCTTACATTCGTTTAGTTTATCAATGTTTTCCACATGGTTGAACTGGGAGTAAGCATCCATCACGGCTTTCTTTCTGATTAGCGGAACCAATGGATATGGTGTTGGATTTGGGTCTAACAATCCATAAATAATAACTACTGCTCCTGTTGATAGGGCATCTAAATATTCGTTACAAAAATTTCCGGCAATTGGATCATATACAAAGCTGACACCTTCTCCTTCGGTTAATTCCAACAGTCTTTTCTCGACAGACTCCTCATTTGATATGATAAGATGGTCTATACCCTGTTCCTCAAGTTCTTTCCGTTTAACACTTGTTCTGGTAGAACCTATGACGGTTGCTCCCGCATCTTTTGCCAATTCAAAGCAACCATAGCCGGCTGAACTTGAAATCGCGGGAACAAAAACATTATCCCCTTTCTTTACATTGCCAACATGAAATAAAGCAAAATACGCTGTAGAGTATTGCATCCAAATGGAGCAAGCTTCTTCAACGGTTAAATTTTCTGGAGCCTTGGTCAAATAATCTTGTGGCACAACGGCATATTCTCCTTGCACACCATATTTTGCAGTGTTGAACGGTATGGAGGTAACCCTATCACCAACTTTAAAATCAGTTACATTGGCGCCAACTTTAACAACTTCTCCTGTTGCTTCTGACCCAATTCGTGAAGGAAAATCAGGTAATGTCGTATGAAAGCCTTGGTAATGGAGTACATCGGCCCTGTTAAGGGCAAAAGCATCGACCTTGAACAAGACTTCGTCATTTACAGGATCTTCCATGGTTATATGCTCAAGAGCTAATACATCTAACTCTCCTGTTTCATGAAATTGTATTATTTTACAGTTTATGCTCATGTTTTTGATTTAAAATTAGAAATAGGTTAATCTACCTTCATACCTAAACCTAGGCATGTAGTACTTATATTTAGTGTTCTACTGTTTTTTTTAGAAACTATAGGACAAGTCGACCCCTACTGTAATAGGTGTATTCGGAAATCTTAAATTATTGAAGCCAAATTCTGCTGTTGGGAAAAACTCTTGATTGAATTGCGTATCGAATATATTATTTGCCCAAATGGTTACCCCTATGTTGTTAAAGCGAAATTTTGCCCGCGCATTGACAAGTGTGTATGGGTCTTGTTTATATTCCTCTAAAGGGTCCCAATATAATGTACCTCGGCTATCAGCATTGGCAAACAAAGCTACGCCAGATTTCTCGCTGAAATCAATATTTGCATTGACTCCTATTTGGAACGTACTTTTTACGGTAAAGGGGGATGTGTTTCCGCTGACGTCCACCTCCTCATTTGTCTCATAATCAAATGCAGCGGCATTGGTAAGCAAGTTATAAGTGCCTTCTTTAATTTCCCCATCATTGAATCCCAGACTTGCAAAAAAGTCAAGGTTGTTGGTCGCCCTAAATTTTAATTCAGATTCAAAACCGGAAATCTTTGCTTCTTCAAAATTATAGATACCCAAAATTGAAGGTGTCAATGGGATAAACGTGTATTGTTGTTGGTTGCTGAAATTGATATAATAAAAGGCATTGTTAAAGATAATCCTATCGTTTAAAAAGCTTGTTTTTAATCCTATTTCAAAATTATCAGTGAATTCAGGCTCATATTCCTTATCAAATTTCACCGTTGGTTCTGAATTAAAACCTCCACTACGATAACCACGACCGTAATTGGCGTATGCCAGAACTTTTTCCGATGCAGCGTAAGCTATCGAAAATTTAGGTTGCACCACCGTAATATCATTTTCTATAGAAGTATTGGTGATACGGGAATCATTGGTCAATTTATCGTTATCGACCCGTATTCCTCCAGATAGTGTGAGTTTGTCAGACACATGAAAATCCAAAAAAGCAAATGCCGCTAGCGTTTGAATGGTGTTGTCATCATCATTACCCACTAAAGGTTCATCACTATAATCGGCATTTTCGGCAGACGCATCCACAAATCCACCTTCATAATATGTACGGTTTAAAAAAGTAGAGGTATTCAGGTAACGCTTACTGTTCTGGAAGAGCGTACCAAAAGTGTAATCTATCAACTGGTTTTCTCCACCATTTGAAGTTAATCGGAATTCTTGGTTAAAAGTATCCGAATCGGAAACTTGTGATACTTTGCTAAAGGCGTACTGTGAATAATCGTTTTCACCAACATAAAACCTTCTGGTAGCATTGAACGAGGTTACCGATTGAAATCTGGCTTTCTTAAGGTTACCTTCGACTTTAAGGCTGCTTAATGAATTGGACAACTCGGAATCACCTTGTACATCCCCAAAAGGCTCACTTGAATTGTCGTCGTCTGCAAGCACTGGAATCGATGGATCAAAAATATCGGTTTTTGTCACATAATAGTTTCCGCCCGCATCCACTCTAAAATTATCTTGAACATAGGTCGCTGACCATCTTGGACCGAAACGATATTTAAGCTTTGCCCTTATGTTGAATTCATCGTAAAAGTCAACGGTCTCATTCAAAAACGTATTGTTAATTAGACCATCGAACGTTTCATAATTTCCAGCTACGCTATAATAAAGCTTATTCTTCACAATGGCTCCCGAAGAAGACAGTCCTGCACCCAATAAACCACCATTCCCTGCATTGGTCATCACCTTTGTCTTGTTGGTATTGGTAGGTTCCTTAGTAACGATATTAATTGCACCCGCAATTGCGTTTTTCCCATACAAGGTACCTTGTGGCCCCTTTACAAACTCTAACAGTTCAGTATCATAAAGTGTCATATTCATGGCGCTAGCGTCTGGTAAGGTCATACCGTCAATTACTACCGCAACAGGAGATTCTGCATTTCTTATTTGGGAAATACCGCGTACCGTTAAAAAATTCACCCCGGGTTGCTGTGCTTGATTAAAGGTAACATTGGAAATTTGGGACGTAAATGTTTGTATATTGTCTATTCCGCTAGTCTCTATGGTTTCAGCATTGATTGCCACAGTGGTTTCTGGCAAACTTTGTATGGCTTGGGTCCTAACACGTGCCTTACTGGCAACGGAGGAAAATCCCTGAATAGTAACATTTTCCAACTGGTTAGGAGTAGGTTGCAGTTGAATGTTCAGGTAATCGCTATCTATACTTACGGTCTTTGTTTCAAACCCTAAATAAGATACGGTCAGTTCTTGTGTCGTCTCACTGATCAAAATAACAAATTCACCATTGAAATCCGAAATGACCCCATTCTCGGTATTACCGCCCTCCAGAATGGTTGCGCCAGGAAGCGGGTTGCCGGACTCATCAAGAACTTCGCCCCCAATATCTTTTTTTGTTTGTCCGCAAACCGATAAGGACACAATGCATAGTATGCATAAGATTAGATTCTTCATTTTTAAAGTTTTTGAGTTAGTTGAAACAAACCTATACATACACAAACATTAATTCCATCATTCCTATTATTTTTATATTAATTTTTTAAAATAGGAATTTAAATGGAATATAGCTAATTTTGAGAGAGTTATAGATTTTAAACAAATGAACGTTAGAGGAATTCAAATTTCAAAAGGCTTTATGCTAAGTCTTCATGAAGAACTTTTAACTGTTTTTTCGAAATATTATTCCATAGAAACAAAAACGCTTACCGTGTTTCAACTATATGGTTTTGGCAGTTACGATGAAGGGCGTCCGAGCCTAAAAGGGTTTATAACGGAAATCACAGGGCAATGGATCAATGGAAAATATTTGTATAACAAAATCCGGGAAGTTGAACGTGGGAATAGTAAAAATGTAAAACTACGAAGGGATTACTTATCTCTATTGATTCTTGCTGCGGGTTATGACAATTATGGCCAATATCTCAATAATTCCCCTTTTATAAGCGCAGCTATTCGAAAAGAGGAAGGGAGCAATTTTGATGAAACCTCAACGGATACGGAAGCACTCTATTATGTTGGGTATTATGTAGAAGACAGGCAGTATTATATCAAATCCAAATTCACCATCTATAAAATGAAAACGGCATCTTGGGAGATTTTATACTGGGAAAAGAATTACGAACCAACGTTTTACACCTATTTTGGAAAATGCGTACCAACAGGCGAAAGTGCTTTATCCTTTTATTTCAGCAAAGATAACTCTAGCTTGAACAAGGAGTGTTTTGTTAACATATTCTACGGAAATAACATGCAAACAAAGCCTGTATTGTTGGGAGCCTATTGCGGTTTTGACCGAAGCAATAATCCCGTTATTGGAAAATTGGTCTTTGAACAGGTAAATGATGCCGAAGAACAAAATCAAAAAGTAAGAAATAAGGACGTAAATCCTATTTTTCATCATTATCTATATTCGCAACGAATGGAGGTAGACGGCATTCTGCCTCATAAAGATTCAGACCTTTCTGTTTCTTTGAACAGACTTGAAATCGTCAACTTTTTGATAGGTGATTATCTTGGGTTCTATTTGGACAAAAACAACTATTTGATTCCGATTTCTTTTGATGTGTTGAACGAGCTGGGCGAATTAAAATTTAAGGTCAACAACACTAATTTTAGAGGAATTGGTCGAATCAGCAGAACCGAGAACTACTTGATATCAGAATTTAGCGAAAAGAACAACTCGTATTCACAATTCTCCTTGCAAGTTCAGCCTTTAGAAAGAGATTTGTTCCTAGGTCATATGCTGGTATACTCGGGGGCAAATGTCCTAAACGGCAGGGTGTTACTTTGGAAGAAAAACAAAAAATTGAAAAAGTTTATGGAAAAAAATAAAGAGTTCTACTTAAATAAGACCGATCTGGAAGATTTTTTAAACATTAAAATTTCGGAATATCTCGAGATTCATATTCCCGATACGGTTTAAAAACAATTTAAACTGTTAGCTTAAAGTTATTACGGTTGTCAGGAAAAGTATTTTCAAAAGGGTACTTCTCATCCGGGTAAATATGTTTAGAGAGTGTTTTTAATAGTATTTCAGTATCGTATGGTTTGGCAACGGTATCATCTATACCAAAATCGTATATGGTTTCTTCCATAGTTTCATTACTATTGGCTGTTAGCGCAATTATAGGGATAGTAGTGTTAAAGTTCCTGATTGCCTTACTTGCATCAAAACCATCCATCCCCGGCATGTTGATATCCATTAAAATAGCATCAAAAGTATCGTTTTTAGCTTTTTCAATAGCTTCCAACCCGTCTCCTGCCACGGCATATCGAATATTGTACAATGCGAGTACTTTTTGCGTGACCAATTGATTGATTTTATTGTCATCTACTATAAGCACATATTTATTTTTTAGACTTTTAGAATTTATTTTTTCTTGAGTTTTAGGAATGCTTTTCATATCGCTCTCCAGTACTTTTAATGAAAAGCTAAAAGTAGTTCCATCCCCTTTCGAGCTTTTAAAAAAGAGCTTACTGTCTAAAATTTGCAATAATTTGTTTACAATTGGAAGACCAAGACCTGTTCCACCTTGTCCTTTATGATTTTCCACTTGGGCAAACTCATCAAAAATTTTGTCCTGTTCTTCTAATGGTATCCCCAATCCCGTATCCGCGATGGTAAAAAGCACAGCTACGGCATCATCATCCTTTTTGTCCAGCTTTGCAGTAATAGAAATACTGCCATCTTGCGTGAACTTGCTCGCGTTGCTAATTAGGTTCATAAGTACCTGGGATAATTTCATTTTGTCCCCAAAAAGCATTTTTGGAATTTGTGAATCTATATCAACATGTACCGAATTATTGTTTTTTTGATTATTGAATTCAAAGGATTGAACGATATCTTGAATCAAGTTATATAACGAAAAATCCTCATTTTGAAGTTTTCTTCCTTCCTCAGATTCAAATTTATTAATGTGCAATACATCATTTACCAAAGCAAGGAGATAATCTGCCGAAAACTTCAAAGATTTAATTTCTTCATGACATTTTTCCAGCTCATCATTGTTCATTAAAACAGTAGATAATCCAATGATGCCATAAAGTGGCGTTCTCAACTCATGACTAATTGTTGAAAGAAATCGTGTGTTACTTTGTGCTAGTTTTTCAGATTTGTCCTTAGCTTCAAGATACTTTTGGTTTTTCTCCCTCAAATCCACCAATAAGTGATTTCGCTTATGGCGGGCCCATAGTAACACAACCAGTAACAGCACAAGTACTCCCCCTAAAATTGCAGAAAAAATAAAAAGCAACTTATTTTTTGAGGCTTTATGTTCCGAAAGCTCATTGGCAAGTTGTGTTTCTCTCAGTTCTTGTTTGTAGTTTTCCAAGTTAAATTTTGAGCTTGCTATCTGTTGTTGTCTTATTTTTTCCTTTTCATACCGCTTGTTTTTTAGAGAATCGTAAGGCACTCTTATGGTGTTAAGCTCTTTATATTTTTCACTATTGGCATAGACATCAATAAGAATTTCGTATATATTGATAAGATAATTTTCATCCAACAAATCTTTGCCCAAGGATAGGGCTTTCTGCGCATTGGAAATTGCATCTTCGTTACGCTTTTCCAATAAATCGATGGCACCTTGAATATAATATCCGGCAGCTCTGTATTCATTCTCTTGGCTTGCCAAGGAAGGTAGCGACAACAACTGTTGTGATTTTTTTAGATAACGTTGTGCCTGTTTAGGAGATTTTATTCCAACGTAAAGCTCTGCAAGATTGTTGTACAATATAAAACTTGCTATATCGTTAAAGCCAGATTCATCTTCTCCATTCTTGTTAGGTTTGATATAGTAAGTGCCCTTTTTAAAGTACTGAATTGCCTTTTCAGGGTCTTTAAAAATAAAAGTGTTTCCAAGATTGATATATGTACTTATTATACTGAATGTATCTTTTTTCGCGGCAGCGCGCTTTAAAGACTTGGAGAACAAGTCATAAGCGTTTTCATGCTCATCAAACTGAATGAAGGAGTTTCCTAAAACGGATGTCAACCTTTGTTCTATTCTTGGGGAATTTATTAGAATGGCATTTTGAATAAGTTGTGGTGCCTCTTCAATTATATTCTCATAGTTGGCATTGTAAAAATCCTTACGAAGTCCTAACAGTTTTTGGTTAAGTTCTTCTTCATTAAAAAGTGGAGCTTCTGCCAAGTATTGATCCAAGGATTTATCTTGTGCAAGCGCAAAGCCGAAAGCAATAAGAAAAGCAACTGTAAAAAATTGTAAACACTTCATTCAGGATAATTTGGGATACTGAAAACGCCTCGGGCATGAAAAATAATTTGCAAGCTATTTTTTAAGGTTATTTAACTTTATATTAACGTATTATGCTTCAAATTATTGCGGTATAATCTGACTTATATCGATTTTTTGAAAAAACAATTGATTACTATAAATATTTTATGAATTAATCCTGAAAGGTCACCTTTAACATCTGTTCGACGTTTTCATAGACTGAAAATAAGAAAGCATATAAAATGAGTGTATTGAAGTTCAAACAAAGCTTAATTTGCTCAGTTTGTTAATTTACGCATCGACACGGCAATTCAAAAAGAACTATCCGTATCCCAAAAAATACAGTATCACGAAACCATTATGACAGACCAAGAATGAAACTTAAATTGATCATGAACAATGTCCCAAAGAATAGTTATCTTTTAAGATACTTCAAATTTCGAGAATACAGTAGCGTTAGACTGTCTATCGCCTACTTCAAACATCTATGTTTCTCTACTCCTTAAAACTACTTTTTAGAAGTCCATAGAACTCTTCTCGGAATCTATCTTCCTTGAACTTGCCCCCATATTCCAAGGTCGTGGTGAAACTGTCCTTATCCTTGATTCCACGAGAAGAAACACAAAGATGCTTTGCATGGACTATGACAATGACATCATCGGTTTCCAATGTATTTTGAAGGTCTTCCAAAATCTGGAGACAAAGACGTTCCTGTACTTGGGGACGATGGGAGTAATAGTCCACCAAACGATTGATTTTGGAAAGACCCACTACCTTATTCTTAGGAATGTAGCCAACATGTGCTTTACCAATTATGGGTAAAAAATGGTGTTCACAAGAGGAATCTATAGTAATATCTTGCTCGACCAACATTCGTTGATAGCCATAGGTATTGGGGAAAGTGGAGATTTTTGGTCTATTCTTGGGATTCAATCCATAAAATAGTTCCTTGATATACATCTTGGCAAAACGATAAGGCGTTCCCGAAAGACTTTCATCTGTCAAATCCAGTCCCATCTCTTCCATTATTTTAGAAAAATGGAATTGGATATTCTCGATTTTTTCTTCATCCGTAAGCTCAAACGCATCTGTCCGCATTGGGGTTTTTATAGATGTGCCAATATGATTGTCCCCTAAGACTTCTATTTGGGATTTATCCATGAATACAATTTTGATTTATTGATCGGTACAGCAGTTATCATCTTCACAGCGACAATAACGGCGATTGTAAAAATGAAGTGAAATCAAACCTAAGGTCGGAAGGTAAATGACTTCCTCCATCAGGTGGCCTATCTCCAATTTCTCGTTAAGAACAATAACCGCCAATAGAATCCAAAGGCTCCAAAAAACACATTTTATCCATGACTTTGAAGTGTTCTTAGTTGACCAATAAACGGCAAAAAAGGAAATGGCCAGAAACAAGATATCCAAGGTTCCCCACCACCACGGATGGGATGCTTCGTCTATCGCAAGGCCAGCTTGCGCTACAAAAAAGAAGGGTGTTGCCAAGCAGTGCACAAAACATAGGCTGCCCGCAAGCGCACCAATGATATCGGACTTATATCTAAGATTCATCAGATTGGTCATGAACTGAGTAATTATTGATTTTAATAATTAAATAATTTCAAGCCTATTTCAAATAGGGATACAAAAGTATTCATTTTTCACAAATGCAACTTGGTTGCATTTAAATTTCTTTTCTATTTTTGTGAAAATATTCTAATGGTCGAAACATCAAATCTTTATTATACCTATGAGGATGTAACAGCTCTGACTTTTCCAGACATCGCCCTTACCCCTGGTGAACATATGCTCGTTATGGGCCCATCAGGTGTGGGCAAGACCACACTTCTTTATCTGATGGCAGGATTGTTGCCACCCATAAGAGGAAATGTTGTCATTGACGGTACCGGATTAAATATGTTATCACGAAAGGAAATCGATAAATTCCGCGGGGAACACATCGGTCTCATATTTCAACAATATCATTTTATTAAATCCCTGAACGTTTCGGACAATCTTCATTTAAGACAAACCTTCCCTAAAAGCACCAATGACAAAAAAAGATTACATGAATTAGCGGAAAGGTTGGGACTTGCCGAACATCTTTCTAAGAAAGTTACCGAATTGAGCCAAGGGCAACAGCAACGACTATCCATTGCACTTGGCTTAATTCATAAGCCCAAACTTGTATTGGCAGATGAACCTACCTCCAATTTAGATGATGTTAACTGTATTAAGGTCATTAACCTACTCAAAGAAGAGGCGGAAATCTGTAAAAGCAGCTTGCTGATCATCACCCACGATCTGCGTGTAATGTCTCATTTCCATAACCGAATTGAACTATGAATCTTGGCTATCTGGCATATAAAAACATGGTTTCCAAACCGCTCAACTTACTACTGAGCCTAATGCTGTTATCATTAAGTGTGTCCTTGGTCACGTTTGTTTTTCAATTGAGCCAGCAGTTAGGTGACCAGCTCAACAAAAATATAGCTCCTTTTGATATGGTCGTTGGCGCAAAAGGTAGCCCATTGCAACTGGTCTTATCTTCCGTTCTTCATGTTGATGTGCCAACAGGGAACATTAAACTGAAGGATATGACGGCATTGCAAAATCATCCGTTTGTTGAAAAGGCCATTCCCGTTTCTTACGGGGACAACTACAAAGGGTATCGTATTCTGGGTACGGAAACCCAATATTTAAACAGTTATAATGCCAAACTGAGTGAAGGACGTCTTTATCAAAAATCTTTTGAAGTAGTCGTAGGTAGTGGAGTCCGCTCAAAATTGAACCTGAAACTTGGCGACACTTTTATAAGCTCCCATGGTCTTGCAGATTCTGGAGCCACAGGACATGAAGAGCACCCCTATGAAGTTGTTGGTTTTCTCGAGTCTACGGGAACGGTAGTAGATCAATTACTGATTTCCAACTTAAAAAGTATCTGGGATGCACATGAGCATGATGGTTCGAAGCATAACGAAGGGTTTGAAGATAAACACCAAGAAGATTATGAAGGACATGACCATAATGAGGAACATGAACACAAAGACAGCGAAAACCATCAAGGTCATAATCACAATGATGAATATGGCAACGAAGAACATGAAAATTTAGAAATCACCTCTCTTTTGGTTAAGTTCAAGAACCCTCTGGGAATGGTCCAGCTTCCCAGATTTATTAACGAGAACACAACAATGCAAGCGGCTCTACCGGGCCTTGAGATACAACGCCTTATGGGATTATTGAGTTCCGGGGTACAGACCATAAACGGCATTGCGGTTGCCATCCTTTTGGTATCCGCGCTTAGCATCTTTATTAGTCTTTTAAAAACTATCAGGGAAAGAAAACAGGAGTTGGCATTATTGAGAACCTATGGCCTTGGTATAGGAAAACTTCTTGGATTGGCCCTTTTGGAAGGTTTGTTCTTGGCACTTCTTGGTTTTGTATTGGGGTGGATTTTAGGCCGAATCGGAGTATGGGGTGTTTCCCAATACATGCAAGCATCTTATGGTTATGCTTTGCGAATAAATAGCCCCGAACTGGTTGAACTTTTTCTCCTGAGCCTCATATTGACACTAACCATTATAGCTACTTTGTTGGCGTCTCGCTCTATATTTAAATTAAACGTTGCTAAAACTTTATCCGATGCTTAAATCATTTTTATTTGTTTTGTTCGTAACCCAAGTAAGTACTTTTGCAATAGCGCAAAAGAAGTTGACTTGGGAAGATTTTGCAGATGTCAATTTTGAACCTGAATACAATGCCACGTACGATATGCATTTTTTAATGCCGACCTTTGGTAAAAAGATAACGACCTATAGAGGTAAGCAAGTGAGTATCAAAGGATATTTTCTGGATATTTCAGGAAGCGGTGAAGTGTTCCTGATTTCCCAAAACCCAATGGCCTCCTGCTTCTTTTGTGGTGCAGCGGGACCGGAGACCATTATTGAAGTTAATTTCAAGGAAAAACCACCTTTTAGAACCGATCAAATTGTTACGGTCACCGGAATCCTTGAACTCAATAGAAATAATGTGGACCATTGCAATTATATCCTAAAAGCGGCCACCGGACAATTGATAAATTAAAAAAATGCGATTTTTTCCTTTGATAGTGATGATTTGGATGGGAACTACTACCTATGCGCAGACCTCCTTGGATTGGTCCGACCTCACTGGTGGCATTTCATTTCAAGCACTTTCTTTGGAAGACCCTTTTCCCGGATTTACAAAGGCAAAATTTTCAGAAAGTTTGACTAAACTGGAAGGAAAGGAAATTGTTCTCACTGGTTATTTTCTTGTATTGGATGGCAATCAATCGGTATATATGCTTTCCAAGAATCCAATGGCTTCCTGCTTTTTCTGTGGCAATGGCGGGCCTGAAACAGTCGTAGGGCTCCGGTTTACAGAAAAGCCACCGTTCAAAATGGATGAATTGCTGTCCGTGAGTGGTATTCTACACTTAAACCGCAATAATCCGAACCAATATTATTATCGAATTGAAAATGCCAATGCCATAAGTTTTAAATAAGCAGAATCTTATGATGAAAACTAAAGACTACGAACTTCTATTGGAACGGAAAGGGTTGAAAAAGACCAAAGTCCGTATAGCTTTGATACAACATTTCATGAATATGGAACATGCCCAGTCATACAATGACTTGCAAGCAGCATTGGTCAGCGAATTGGATAAGTCCACCCTATACCGAAATTTGACAAGTTTTGAGCAAGCAGGTATTATTCACCGTATTAATGATCACACCGGAATATCTAAGTATGCCTTTGGCGAACCCCAAATACACGGAAATGAACACGCACATTTTGTTTGCGAATGCTGCGAAACAGTATATTGTATGGAAGGTTTGGTACCGCTTCAACTAAATATTCCAAAGGGATTTAAAACAAACAATGTACAGACCGTTATTAAAGGGATTTGTGCCAAATGTTAAATATTATACCTCATCAATAAAACAAACCATGAAAAACTTTTTTTTAATCTTAGCCGTTCTGGCAGCGAACACTATCATTGCCCAAAATATAGTAATCCCAAAAAGCTATAGCAATATCCAAAAAGATGAAAAGGGACTCTTTGTTCAAGATGGCGACCAACGCTACTATACAGTTGAAAGCAATCCCCGTTATAGCCTTAAACAATTGTTCGGCAATCCCAAAGGAACCGAGGAAGGATTGACAATGGATTTTGATGATTTTAAAGGAACCATAACTTATGGGCTTATCCCTTATGGAAAGGCGCCGCACCCGTTACCTGTTTTCAGGTTTGTAAAAACATTGGAATCCGGTAAAACCGATATCAATATCAAACGGGATTTTCGCTATCCCTATGATTTTGTTGATTGGCAAAAGAACCAAATACTTTCCATAGGGTATCGTCTAATGGATGAAACGGGTATGATAGTTTATGATGGTGAAGTATCTTTAAAGGGCAAAGGACCATTCACCGTAGCTCCCTCGGTTTATGAGGGGCCTTTTATCAATATGCTGACAGATACGGGCGCCACCATCTGGTTAAACACTACATTGCCAGTAGCCATAGACCTGGAAATCAATAAGGAGACCATTAAAAGTCCGTCATCAACATATCATGAAATTAAAGTGACCGATCTAAAACCTGATACTGAATATAAGTACTTGATAAAATACGGCGACTTTACCCAACAATACCATTTGAAAACAGCCCCAAAACCAGGAAGTAAAGCTCCTTTTGTATTTGCGTACACGAGCGATAGCAGACATGCCTCTGGTGGAGGCGAACGCAAAATCTATGGCGCCAATGCGTACATCATGAAAAAAATTGCTGCGGTGGCCTATGCAAACGATGCTGCTTTTATGCAGTTCAGTGGCGATTTGATCAATGGGTATTTGGAAACAAATGAGGAAACCCAATTACAATACACCAATTGGAAAAAAGCAGTGGAGCCATTTTGGCATTATATGCCTTTTCAAGTAGGCATGGGAAACCATGAAGCCTTAGGATATATCTTTCGGGATAGTACGGGAAGACGCAAAGCGTCTGTAGATAAATTTCCATTTACTACCGAATCGGCTGAAATGGCTTTTTCACAAGCCTTTGTAAATCCGGTTTCCACCTTAAAAAGTGAGGATGGAAGTGTCTATGATCCATCTTCCAAGACCATTGATTTCCCTTCATATTCAGAAAATGTGTTTCATTATCGCTATGACAACGTAGCGGTTGTCGTATTGAACAGTGATTATTGGTATGCCCCTAGCCTCTCGAGTAATACAGTAACTTCAGGAGGACTGCATGGTTACATTATGGATAATCAATTGGAGTGGTTGGATAACACCATAACTGCCTTAGAAACAGATGCTACCATTGATCATATTTTCGTGACCCAACATACACCTACTTTTCCAAATGGAGGGCATAGTCGTGATGATATGTGGTACAGCGGCAACAATGAGAAAAGACCTTTCGTCGCAGGCAAACCACTGGAAAAAGGAATTTTGGAACGACGCGATCAATATTTAGATATTCTTATCAACAAAAGCAAAAAGGTATTGGCTATATTAACAGGAGATGAACACAACTACAATCGCTTGAAGCTAACCAATGAAGTGACCATATATCCTGAGAATTATCCACATCAAAAATTGAAGGTATCAAGGCCTATCTACCAAATTAACAATGGAGCTGCAGGAGCACCCTATTATGCACAAGAGATATTGCCTTGGAGCGAACATACCAAAGCGTTTAGTGTAGAAAATGCGGTTTGTTTGTTTTATATTGATGGAGCAACGGTAAAAATGAAGGTTATCAATCCAGATACTCTTAATCTCATTGATGAAATAGTATTAAGGTGATTTGGCCCTTAGTAGATTTACCAAATAATACTTACTCATGGCTATGGATTGAAAAAACTCCGTAGGGATAGATGGGAAGAACTTAATTGATGAGGAACGTTTACCAAAAATTATTCTCCAGTAATGAAATTAATGACATTCCCGTTGCTGCTCCGGAAATAAAATATTCCATTCTCCATGTTTCACCTTCAAGATGTTAAGAAACAAAAAGGCAATACCAACAATAAAAAAGACGATTAGTAATTGCCCCAGTTCTATTCTAATATTGAAGCCCAATAACGGTATTATGATGTTTGTAGGGTCCATTATCCGTACTTTAAAGTAATTGGAAAAGTCCATGCTTTGAATTAACCAAAGAAAAGAAACATCACATATTTACGCTTCATTTTTATTGCTTTTTCTAGTCTATCTGTACCAAATACATTGTGGAGCTTAATCAAAAAAATGGTTGGAGGTATAAGGAATTTAGAAGAGATGAAGAAAATATTATTACCCCTGAATATTGGCTAAAGCATACAAAAGAGTCATAAGATCCTAATGAACTACCTCGAGGCAGAGCCGTCGAGGTATCAAAATAATTTTAGTTGATTCTTATGCAACTCCTTATAATTTGTTCTGCCCTGGTTCTGGAGGTATTTCTTTATTACCTCCTCATTGGCATATTGCCCCACGGTGTTCACGTAGTAGCCACTGGTCCAGAACTTGCCTCCCCAGAGCATTTGTTTCACCTCAGGATGAAGGCGGAAAATCTCTTTCGCGATGATGCTCTTCACCGCACGGATTATCTTCTTCGGGGCGTTAACCGGAACACTCTGGATCAAGAAATGCACATGGTCCCCGTCCAGACCGATTTCCAAAAAGTGGATATCGTAACGCTCCTCTATCCCAAGACAGATCTTTTTGAAGGTCTCCGAAACCGAATCGCTCAAAACCTTTCTCCTATATTTGATAGGACAAACAAAATGGTACAAAAGCAAGCTTTTGTTATGGTTCTTGTGGATGTGTTCGCTCACATCCACAAATATATAAATATAAATACGCGACACCCGAGGCAGAGCCTCGGGGAATTCTAATGATTAAAGCTTTCGGACGATAGTTCTCGTATCAGCTTACCAATCATCTCAACTCCTCTTTCCAACTGTTCTTTAGCAATAAACTCATCAGCTCTATGAGCTTGTGCGATGGAACCGGGACCGCAAATGGCAGATTGAAAACCTTCATTGGCAAATTGCCCGGCTTCCGCTGCATAAGAAACAGTACTCAGTTTGGAATTCCCAGATATTCGTTTGATCAGATCGACAATATCGGCATCAGCTTTGGTATCCAAATGGGGAACTTGAGGATGATTTTCAATAGTTTTTATAGAAAAGTTGGGGAAAATCTTCTGCAATGCTATCTCACGTTGTTGACAATACGATTCAAATTCTTTTACAATGGACTGCATATCATCCATAGGTAGGGTCCGCAGGTCCCAATAAAAGTGAGCATTATCCGCAATCACGTTCGGGGCAATACCACCGTTTATCAAACCAATATGAATAGTTGAATGTGGCGGATGGAACCGGTCATCCAATCGATTATCGGCAATCAACTGGTTCATTTTATTTTCGAGCCATAGAACTAGGCGCATAGCTTCATGAATAGCGCTTACTTCTTGTTTTATACGACTGCTATGACCCGCAGAGCCATTGACATAAGTCTCTAGAATATAGATACCCTTTTGACCAACAATCGGTTCCATTAAAGACGGTTCTCCGATTAGTGCATATTTTGGTGTTTCGTTATAATGTGTCCGAATGGCTTGTGCCAATTCAGGTGCAGCCAAACAACCTACTTCCTCATCGTAGGAAAACGCAAAATAGATAGGCTTTTTTAAATTAGCCTTTACCATTTGGGGCAGTGCCGTCAAACAACAAGCCAAAAAGCCTTTCATATCGCAGGAACCACGCCCATATAGTTTCCCATCCCCTTTATCAGTGAGCACAAAGGGGTCTGTGGTCCAGTTTTGGCCTTCAACGGGAACGACATCCATATGTCCGGAAAGAATAACACCACCATCAACGGCTGGTCCTATTCGGCAATGCAACGAGGCTTTATTTCCCTCTTCGTTCGACACCAAATGCACGGTAACACCATGCGTTTCCAAATAGTCTTTTATCCAGTTTAAGATGCTTATATTGCTTTCCCCTCCAAGCACTGGAAACGAAACCAATTTTGCCAAAATTTTTTCTACGGTCATATTAAACTAACTATAATTTGTTGCTACGGCTATGATCAACACCAAAAAGGCCAAACAGAGCACAGTTATCAATACGGGGAAAATAAAACGAATCCATCGGTCAATCGGCACTCGGCACATACTAAGCATAGCGATAAGTCCGCCCAAGGTCGGATTAACCAGGTTTGACACGCCATCCCCTATCTGAAAGGCCAAAATAGTAATCTGTCTTGAGAGTCCCAAAGATTCACCCAAAGGAAGCATAACGGGCAAGGTCGACAAGGCCTGTCCACTTCCTGAAGGAATAAAAAAGTTGATTATGGACTGCGAGATGGACATGCAAATAGCGGAAGTATATAAAGGTAATCCTTCCAAAATCAATGAAAGTTGGTACGAAACAGTATCACCAATGTTTCCCATTTCCATGAGTACTTTAATCGAAGTAGCGAAACCCACCATAAATGCCCCCGGTGCAGTTAGGGCAACTGCCTTCAGAACGGTTTCACTCATAGTGGTCGCGTTCATTCTGGATACTAGGCCACAAAGTAAAGCAATCATCAAAAAAACTGCTGAAAGCTCATTGATGTACCAGTGCAAGTTGAAAACCCCATAAAGAATTGCCAAAAGACCTAAGAGAAAAATGGAAATGACCAGCCAATTTTTTCTACTTAACTGATATGCTCCAATAGGTTTTGATAACTTCAAGTCGTTAGCATCAAATCCTTTGTCCAAGCTTTTGTCGGGGTTTATGGTAATCTTTTTGAAATACCTAATGTTATAGTAAGCCATTACACTCAGTGCCGAAAAGCAAAGCAAACTTCGCAATAGCGCTCCCGAAAACATGGGCAATTCTGCTAATTTATGACCTGTACCTACGGTATACGGATTAATGGGCGAAAGTCCAAAACCAATGGTCATTGCACCTACTGAAATACCTGCAGCTAAAATCAAATCCCCGCCCAAAGCAAGGCTCAGAACAGCAGCTATCGGTACCATTGCGATATTATTTTCGTACCCCACGGCCATACCAAGTATTCCATAGATGAATGTCATGATAACAATAATTAAATTTTTGTGTTTTAGACCTAGCTTTTTTACCAAAGTCCCAACGGCATTCTCCACTGCTTTTGATTTTTCCATAAAACCAAACATGATACCTCCTGCCAAAACAATAAATATAATCTCAACTGCAGCCTTAAAACCTAATGGAATAGCTTTAAACATGTTCAAGAGTCCTACTGGCGTGGAGTCGATTATCCTATAGGAGTTAGGGACTACGGTACTTCGCCCATCCACTGTGACCCGCTCATAGGTTCCGGCCGGGAGAATGTATGTCAATATCGTAACTATCGCTATAATACCAAATAGCATGGTGATGGCATGTGGAATATTGTTTAATAAAAGGGGAAATCTTGATTTAGATACGTTCATGTAGTTATATGACTCCCTTCTATAATAAAAAAGGTGACCTAATACGAATTTAAAAAAACTAAACTTAATGCAATAAAAATATGGGCAAAGTGATAGAACAGTCATTAACAAAATTAGCCGTAGAATTTGGTTTGCTGTTATCTATACGACAACCCAAGGTCGAAAATAGACCAAGACCTAACCTGTTTCTTAGAAAACGGGTACGATTCATTGTATATTTAACTGGGTCATATTTTAATCAAAGGCATAAGCTCTTTCCACGGGCCATTCATCTTCATATCCATGTAACCAATCTTGTGATTCAATTTCCTTGTCCGTTGCTAGGCAAGCGTCAAGGTCGACCCGCATCTGTTCTTCATCCATAGCTTGACCAATAAATACGATTTCATTTTTTCGATCTCCAAAAGTAGTGTCCCAATCTGCTTCAATTTGTTCTTGATCATCCAAAAAAGAAGCATATAATGTGCGCTTATGAAAAGGCATGCTACTCCACCAAACGCCAGCGCTATCAGTTCTTAAGGAGCCTCCGGCTTGTCCCCAAATCAAGGCTTGTTCAGGGCGTGAAGCAATCCAAAATAACCCTTTACTACGAATGACGGTATTGGGAAATTGATGTTGCACATACTGCCCAAAACGTTTGGGATCAAAAGGTTTTATGCTTCGATACACAAAAGAACCTATCCCATACTCTTCGGTTTCCGGTGTATGTTCATCTTTATTGAGTTCTTCTATCCAGCCGGCACTTTGTTCCGCTTCCTCAAAATTGAAAAGACCAGTATTGAGAATGGAAGTTGGGTCAACCTTGCTAAATTTAGATTCTATAACCTGTGCAGCAGGGTTTAATTTCTTTATAATTGCCTGTAATACACTCAACGTATCCTTAGAGACCAGATCTGCTTTGTTCAGTACGATGACATTAGCAAATTCAATTTGGTCGGTCAACAGGTTCACAATGGTCCGATAGTCACCCTCCATGTCGGTAAGATCTCTATCCATCAAGGTTTCCGGGCTACCAAAATCCTTAAAAAAGTTAAAGGCATCTACTACGGTCACCATGGTATCCACATAGCTAAAGCGGGAAAGGTCAATATTGTTTTCCTCATCGACAAAGGAGAAAGTTTGAGCCACTGGTATGGGTTCACTAATACCAGTGCTTTCAATAAGGAGATAATCAAATCGGTTTTCCTTGGCCAAGTTTTCTACTTCGACCATTAGGTCTTCCCTTAGGGTACAGCAAATACATCCGTTACTCATTTCTACCAGCTTTTCCTCGGTACGTGAAAGGGTGTTTTCGCTTTTTACCAATTCCGCATCTACATTGACTTCGCTCATATCGTTCACGATCACAGCTACTTTTAGGCCTTCCTTATTATGTAAAATATGATTAAGTAAAGTCGTTTTACCTGCCCCTAGAAACCCACTGAGAACCGTTACGGGTAATTTTTTGTTTTCTATCATTTCTTTTTGATATTATACTATTGCTTGCCCAACTATACATTCGTAATGAACGCATTACGATAGCTGAAAAGTAAAAGTATATGAAAAGGTCGATAAATGCAACTGAGTTGCATTTACTTTTTTAAACAAACAGTTTGAGTTGGAAAAAAGAAAAATCTAAATCCAATAAAGGTAATATCAATATCCAGCAGCTTGCCCGTCTTTACGGCTTTCTGAGGCGCCATGATAGACTTTGTTTTCATCATCCCATAAGATAGCCTGATACCCACCATAAATTCCCCTTGCAGTTCCCATTTTATGGCCTTTATCCATTAATCCGCGTATTGTGGAATAGGGAATTCCAGATTCTGTTCGGATGAGTCCGGTATCTGTTGTAGTGCTACCCATGGGACTTGCTCCTCCGGTATGGTCCCACCGTGGAGCATCACCAGCTTCTTGAAGATTCATTCCAAAATCAACAAGGTTCATCACGATTTGTGTATGACCCATCGGTTGAAAATCGCCACCCATAACACCAAAACTGACATACGGTTTACCATCCTTGGTCACGAAAGCTGGGATTATGGTATGGAAGGGGCGTTTGCCCGGTTCATAAGTATTGGCCTGTCCACGCTTAAGACTAAACAGCTCTCCACGATCTTGTAGCATAAAGCCCAATTTGGGAGGTGCCATTCCAGAACCCATTCCGCGGTAATTGCTCTGAATCAATGATATCATAGTACCTTCCTTGTCCGCTACCGTCATATAAATAGTTTCCCCTGCAGAGATTTCCCCTGCAGCATATGTTCCAGCGCGCTTGCCGATCTGTTCCCTTCTCGATTTGGCGTAGTCTTCCGAAAGCAACTCTTCAACCGGGACATCAAAAAAATCCATATCCGCATAGTATTTGGCACGGTCTTCAAAAGCTAATTTTTTGGCTTCGGTAAAAAGATGTAAATGTTCCGCACTCCCGAATTCGATATTGGAAAAGTCATAGCCTTCCAAAATTTGCAACATTTGCAGTGCCGCTATGCCTTGACCATTTGGTGGTAGCTCCCAAACATCATAACCCCTATAATTGATGGAAACTGGCTCTACCCATTCCGATTTGTGGGCAGCAAAGTCTTTGGCCGAGAGAAAACCACCTTGCGTTTTAATGAACTCACCAACGGTTTTGGCAATATCTCCTTTATAAAAAGCATCTCGACCGCCTTCTGCAATTTTCTGATAGGTATTCGCCAAATAAGGATTTTTATAAATTTCCCCTTCGTTAGGTAGTTTTCCTCCGTTTTGTGATTTGTACGTGTCTTCAATATTGGGAAATCCTCTTGATTCAAAAAAGGGAACGGTGCGCTGTATGTACCAAGCAATAAGTTCGGTCAAAGGGAACCCTTTTTCTGCATAATCAATAGCCGGGGCCAAAATTTCTGTCATGGATTTTGACCCAAATTTTTGATGCAGTTCAAACCAACCATCTACGGCACCGGGCACACTGACCGGAAGGGGCCCGTGAGATGGGATTTTCTCCATACCTTCTTTTTCAAAGTATTCCAAGGTAAGTTTCTGTGGCGAACGTCCACTGGCATTAAGACCATATAATTTCTTTGTTTTTCCATCCCAAACAATGGCAAAAAGGTCGCCCCCTACACCACAGCCCGTAGGTTCCATAAGTCCAAGTGCAGCGTTTACCGCAATCGCAGCATCAATGGCATTACCCCCATCTTTTAAGATATCCAATCCAATTTGGGTGGCAAGGGGATGGCTTGTGGCTACCATTCCATTTTGTCCCAGGACTTCAGAGCGGGTCGCGAAGGGCTCGCCTGTAATTCGGTCCTGGGCATTTGTAATTTGGAAAGTCAAAAAAAGAAAGCAAAGGTAAAGGAAAGCGGTTTTCATCATAATTGTTTAGTTTCCTAAAATACAAAAATTGAATAAGGAACCGAATGTGAAAATGTTATTGTGTATTGTTTCGACAATGTGTTTGCGATTTGTTAGTTTAGAGCTATTTTACAATCCTGTTCAATCATACCATAAAGATAAATTACTACCAATTATAGCCATGCGAACCTTTTTAAGTATTCTAGTTTTAAGTTGTTTGATTCTTAGTTGCAGAAATGAAAATAAAGAAGCCCTAAAAGTTGAAATCAGAACGGTTACACCTGATTCTCTGGAGTATCCAAGTCAAGAAATCCAAATTCCTGATTCTCTAAAGAACAAATTCATTGAAAATTTCTTTGTCCCCTGGGATAATCCTTCAGAAGAATTGCTTGCCAATTTAAATAGGTTTCCAGGCAAAGATCTCTCGTATCTACAAAAATACTTGGAGGATGATGAATGGTACGGTGAGAACAAGAAACCCCATACAAAATGGCAGCGAGAAGAAGTTGTAAATAATATTGATTTAAAAAACTTTCCCAATTTCCTTCAAAAAGGAATTGTAATTGCACATACGGATTTACGTAGAATCCCAACAAACAAACCTGGCTTTGACAGATACTCAAAAGCAGGTGAGGGATTTCCGTTCGATTATTTTCAAGAGACAGGTTTATGGGCGAATACACCTGTTTTGATTGTCCATTTGTCGAAAGATAAACAGTGGTGCTATGTCATTAGTCCCATTTATAAGGGTTGGGTTGCCATGCATGATGTTGCTATTGTTGATGAGGCTTTTATCTCCCAATGGTCTACCGACACCTATTGTCTACCGTTATCCGACAACATAAGTTTACAAAACCCTATTTCCAATTATGCCATCAATGCCAAAATGGGTATGGTATTACCTTATGATGAAATCTCCAATAATCCTGATAAGATTTCGGTGTACTTTGCCAATACCGATGAAAACCAAAATGCACGGATTTTAAAGGCAGAAATAGATAGAAGCGTTGTGGCATTGGACAATTTTAAGTTCAATGGGAAACATCTTAAGCAATTAGTTTCCAATTTGGCGGGAAGACCTTATGGATGGGGAGGCAATTTGGAAAATAGGGACTGTTCCTCCATGATCCGAGATTTACTGGGGACTTACAAGGTATGGCTTCCCAGGGATTCTAAAGACCAAATCAATTCAGGGACCAAATATGACTTACCGGAAACGACTAATGAAAAAATCAAGTTCATTAAAGAAAAAGGAGTTCCTTTTTTGACCATTTTAAGAAAGAAAGGCCATAACATGTTATACGTGGGCGATGCTCCTAACGGGGAACCCCTAATCTTTCATGCCATTTGGGGGTTAAAAACCTTTTATTCCAATGAGCAACTGGCAGATTTTTTAGCTATTTATCCTATTGAGGGAATCCACAAAGATGAGGATGGAACATTAAAAGGGAGGCATATCATTGGGGAAGCCGTTATCACTACGGTAAATGCTGGAGCTGGAAACAACCAGATCATCACTCCCTTAATTGATGAAATTTATGCAATGACAACTATTCTTGGTAATTGAAAAACTCAGCAACTTTGTAAGAATAGGACTAACATTTTGCTAAACAGTTCAATTAATGGATTGTTATAAAATATTTTTTAAAGCTTTGTAAAAGAAAGGTTTTATAGACCCATATCCAAAAATTGTACTAAAGATAAAGTATATACTGTCAATGCACCTAAACTTAATAAAAGAGATATATAGTTAGTTTTGCCTAATTTAATGTGGTTAATGCAAAATTATTTAACTAAAATAACACTCCTTCTTTTTCTCTCTTGCAATATTTTTTTTAAAGGTATTGCACAAAATGTATTAGATACCACAAACACATCTATACCTTTTAAAATTTATAAAACCAATAATGATACTATTTCTATCCACTCCATATTAAAATCGGATAGATTATTTCAATTTCCCAATACTTTTAATAAAACACATCCTAAAGATACATACTGGATCAAATTAGATTTCAAAAATCTTTCACATCTATTAAAAACCGATAGTCTATGGTATTTAAAGTTTAACAATTTTGGATACGGAACACTTTTTAGTTTAGAGAAGGATAATATCTCAAATAAAATTATTGGTCAGTTTGAAGCTAAAAAAGAAGTCAGTTTGGTGAAGTTTCATTCTGAAACGTCTTTTTTATCAAACTCACTTTTCCAAGACCGCTTTCTCTATTTAAAAGTAAAAAAAGTAATTTCTAGAGAACTTCCAACTAGTTGGAGTTTTAGCTTCATAAGTCAATCACAACATATAGTAAACAAAAACTACTACACACAACAAGATTCCAATTCTGTTTTACCCATGTACATATTTGCGGGAATATGTATAATTATGGTTTTGCTAACACTCGCCTTTTATGCATATTTAAAACGTCTTGAGTTTTTATTTTATTCGCTTTATGTCTTTTGGTTATTAGTCCTTTTAAGTGGTTATGAACTAAAAATATACGACTTCTTATTTGGGAACGATCTACTCTTAAAATATTGGTTTTATGAGGTTGTGCAAATGTTTATAAACTCTTCATATATCTTCTTTGTTATGTTTTATTTAAAAACAAAAGAAGATTATCCAATAATACAGCGCCTTTTAAAATTCATGCTGATTCTGCAAGTTTTGGTTTTTATTGTAGACACCTCTTTTACATATCATAAATTCTTTATTGGCCATATTTATCTTATCAACATAGAACGCTTTATGCTAATCGCTTCTTCAACTATTGGTTTAATATATTTGGCTTTAAAAGGCAAAAATGTTTTAGCTTACTTTATTGTTTTTGGACTATTCTTTTTCTTGATCGGTACCATAGTTCATTTTTACCTAACCAACGGTTCTGCGCTTTTAGAATATAAAAGTCGTTACTTCTTAATGGTTGGTTGTGTATTGGATATTATCATTTTTGCATATGGGTTAACGTATAAGGTTTTCTTGGAACAAAATGAAAAACTGCATTATCAAAAAGAAGCTTTAACACAGAAAAACAAAGCTTTAAGAGCTCAAATAAATCCACACTTTATATTCAATTCATTAAGTTCTATACAGCATTTAATTACCTCTAACAATAAAGTTTCAGCATTAAAGTACTTGTCTAAATTTAGTAGATTAACACGAAATGTTCTGGAAAGCTCTATTGAACCGGATATTTTGTTATCTGAAGAAATAAAGATGCTCAACGATTATTTAGAGTTAGAATCTTTACGGTTTGCAAACTCTTTTTCATATACCATAACTGTTTCTAAAAATGTGGATTCTGAAGCTATCGAAATCCCAATTTTAGTGATTCAACCCTTTGTAGAGAATGCTATTCTACATGGACTTTTAAACAAAACTGCAGGTGACAAAATATTGAATATAAACTTTTGTCGAGATGATCACTTTTTAGTGTGCGAAATTGACGATAACGGTGTAGGACGAGAGAATTCGACAAGAAAGAAGTCCATTCATAAAAAGAAATCTCGCGGATTACAGGTTACTAAAGAACGATTGGAAATGTTTAATAAACTAAATGATGAAACCAATAATATTACAATCATAGATAAGAAAAATGATGAAGGTAATTCTCTAGGCACAAAAGTGATCATTAAAATTATTATTAATTAAAAGGATTTAAGAGGCTGTCAGACTAAAGTAGTGGCCAGTACATGTTAGCCATTAGATTTTCAAGTTCTTTATTTTAAATAAAAACTAGGTTAAAAATGGCACAATTCAATGCAAATTTTACGTGTCTTTTGCCTATCGAATTAAAGAATTATTCGATAGAAAAACTTCTTAATCCATATAATCTTGCTGTAGCCTTCCCTAAAAATAGGACAGCTTAAAATTAGAATTTTCTAACTTTAAATTTTAACTGTCACATGAAAAAA
>NZ_JAHCMU010000002.1 GCF_018449435.1 Flagellimonas sp. 389
TTAGGTGTTAGGTGTTAGGTGTTAGGTGTTAGGTGTTAGGTGTTAGGTGTTAGGTGTTAGGTGTTAGGTGTTAGGTGAAAAGTACGAAATGTGATTTTATGGATGTACAGTTCTGAATTAAAATAATATACGTTTTTGAACAACTAATAAACTATTAGCCTTCTTTCTTTAATCTATTTTCTGAGTTCTGGAAACAAAAACACCCCAAGAAAGGTTCATTTTATAATAAACTTTCCCGAGGCGTTTATTTAATAAACACTATCACATACTGATAAGTTCAGTATAAACTATGATCCACACATTAAGCAATCATCGTCCGCTTGGCCTTCTTTGGCCCGTGCAATCATTTCTTTCATCTCTTCTGCCGTCATTGGCTGTATGTCCACTTCTTGTTGACTTACCGGAGTAGTCTCAATTTTAAGCTCTTCAGTGGTAGCATTGGGGGTAGTGGCGACTACTTCAGCTTCAGCTGCAACGCTAACTGGAATTTCTTTCTTTTTGGTGTTGTCCAATGTAAACTTGATAGCGTCCACAGCTGCTTTGGTTCTTAGATAGTACATGCCCGTTTTGAGGCCGCTCTTCCATGCATAAAAATGCATAGAGGTCAATTTTGGGTAATTCGCATTTTCCATGAAAAGGTTCAGGGATTGGCTCTGATCAATAAAATAGCCTCGCTGCCTGCTCATATCTATAATATCCTTCATGCTAAGCTCCCATACCGTTTGGTATAGTTCTTTTATATCTTCTGGAATACCATCAATATGCTGTATGGAACCATTGGCACGCATTAATTCTTGTTTTAGGTTCTCGTTCCAAAGTCCCAGTTTCACTAAGTCCTCTAAAAGATGTTTATTGACCACGATAAACTCTCCGGAAAGTACTCTTCTTGTATAAATGTTGGAAGTATAAGGTTCAAAACATTCATTATTACCTAAAATTTGTGAAGTTGAGGCCGTGGGCATGGGAGCGACCAATAGCGAGTTGCGTATACCATGTTTCTTGACTTCTTTTCTCAATTTGTTCCAATCCCATCTACCAGATAGTTCTTCGTCCTCAATTCCCCAAAGGTTATGTTGAAACTCTCCTTTCGACATTGGGGATTCTTTATAACTTGAGTAAGCTCCATCTTCTTTTGCTTCCTCCATCGAAGCTGTAACCGCTGCGAAATAAAGTGTTTCAAAAATTTCTTGGTTCAACTTTTTAGCTTCGTCACTTGTAAAGGGCAATCGTAACATGATAAAAGCATCTGCAAGTCCTTGCACTCCCAATCCGATTGGCCTATGCCTCATGTTGGAGTTTTCAGCTTCTTTTACAGGATAGTAATTGCGGTCTATTACTCGGTTTAAATTTTTAGTGACTCTCTTTGTAACCTTAAAAAGTTCTTTATGGTCAAATGCTCCATTCTTAATAAACATGGGTAATGCAATCGATGCAAGATTACATACAGCGACCTCATCTGGTGAGGTATATTCCAAAATTTCAGTACAAAGGTTAGAAGAACGGATAGTTCCCAGATTTTTCTGGTTGCTCTTTCGGTTTGCTGCATCTTTGTAAAGCATATACGGGGTTCCCGTTTCTATTTGGGACTCCAAAATTTTCTCCCAAAGTTCTCTGGCTCTTATGGTTTTACGCCCTTTTCCCTCTGCTTCATATTTGGTGTACAGTGCTTCAAACTCTTCACTGTGGGTACTGAAAAGGTTTGGACATTCGTTTGGACACATCAATGTCCATTCCCCATCGGCTTCTACTCGTTTCATGAACAAATCGGGAATCCACATCGCGTAAAAAAGGTCACGGGCACGCATTTCTTCTTTTCCATGGTTCTTTTTCAAATCCAAAAAGTCAAAAATATCCGCATGCCATGGTTCTACATAAATAGCAAAGCTTCCTTTTCGCTTGCCTCCACCTTGATCCACGTAACGGGCCGTGTCATTAAAAACACGAAGCATTGGAACAATTCCGTTGGATGTTCCATTGGTGCCCGCAATGTAGGATCCGGTTGCTCTAACATTATGTATAGAAAGTCCTATTCCACCTGCTGACTGGGAAATCTTGGCAGTTTGTTTTAGGGTGTCGTAAATGCCATCTATACTATCATCCTTCATTGCTAGAAGGAAACAAGAGGACATTTGTGGTTTTGGTGTTCCAGAGTTAAAAAGGGTAGGTGTAGCGTGCGTAAAATATTTTTTCGACATGAGCTCATAGGTCTCTACTACCGAGTCCAAATCGTTCAAATGAATCCCAACTGCAACCCTCATGAGCATATGTTGTGGACGTTCTGCTATCTTACCATTGATCTTGAGCAAATACGAACGTTCCAATGTCTTAAAACCGAAATAGTCGTAGCCAAAATCTCGATTATAAATAATCGTTGAATCTAATTTATCGGCATTTTCAGAAATTACCTTATATACTTCGTCCGATAACAGCGGCGCTTTTTTACCAGTTCTTGGATTCACGTATTCGTACAGATCCTTCATGGTTTCAGAGAAGGACTTTTTACTGTTCTTGTGCAGATTTGAAACGGAAATACGAGCAGCCAGTTTTGCGTAATCTGGATGGGTAGTCGTCATCGTCGCCGCAATTTCCGCAGCAAGATTATCAAGTTCTGAAGTAGTTACTCCATCATACAAACCTTCAATGACCCGCATAGCCACTTTCACAGGGTCGACCAAACCATTGAGGCCATAACAAAGCTTTCTTACTCTGGCCGTGATTTTATCGAACATCATCGGCTCTTTTCTTCCATCTCTTTTTACTACAAACATATGCTACAAATATTTTTAATATGGCATGACAAGTCAAACCATTGTTACATTTTGGTATGTATTACGGATATCGTAATACAGATTTGGTCAAGAATGATAAAGAACAGTTGGGGTAGATTTTTTTAGGCTGTGGTCTATTTAAAAATCAGCGTCAAAACTGATTTTTTGGGCATCAGCATCTTTTTCTTTGTTCAAAACACCTGCTTTTTGATATTCTGACACTCTTTTTTCAAAGAAATTGGTCTTTCCCTGTAATGAAATCATATCCATGAAATCAAAAGGATTGGTGGAGTTGTATACTTTTTCACATTCCAGTTCCACCAAAAGCCTATCGGTTACAAACTCTAGGTACTGTGTCATTAATTTAGAGTTCATTCCAATAAGACTCACAGGGAGTGACTCGGTGATAAACTCTCTTTCTATATTAAGAGCATCCACTATTATCGAAGTAATACGTTCTTTGGGCACTTTATTTATCAAGTGCTTATTGTGCAAATGCACCGCATAGTCACAATGCATTCCTTCGTCTCTAGATATTAGTTCATTGGAAAAGGTCAATCCCGGCATAAGTCCTCTTTTCTTCAGCCAAAAAATAGAACAGAACGCTCCCGAGAAGAAAATACCCTCTACTGCTGCAAAAGCAATTAATCGTTCCGCAAAACTTGGAGAATCTATCCATTTCAACGCCCAGTCCGCCTTCTTTTTAATTGCGGGAAAGTTTTCTATGGCCTTAAAAAGGACATTCTTTTCCTTTTCGTCTTTTACGTATGTATCTATTAACAAAGAATATGTTTCAGAATGGATATTTTCCATCATAATCTGAAACCCGTAAAAGAACTTGGCTTCGGAATACTGTACTTCGTTTACAAAGTTTTCGGCCAAATTTTCATTGACAATGCCATCGGAAGCAGCAAAAAAGGCCAAAATATGCTTCACAAAATAGCGTTCATCTTCACTTAATTTGTTGTTCCAATCTGTTAAGTCTTGGTGCAAATCGATTTCTTCCGCAGTCCAAAAACAAGCTTCACATTTTTTGTACCATTCCCATAAATCATGATGTTGAATAGGGAAAATCACAAATCTGTCTTCATTCTCTTCTAAAATCGGTTCTACTGCTTCGGACATCTTTATTTGTTAAAAGGTTATACTCTGGAAGAAATATTTTAGCTACAAGCTAAACAAAGATTTAAAAATGCATCCAGATTATAAACTTTGTTTTATCAAATTGAAAACAAAGTTTTTAACACAACATGTTGAAATCTAGGCTCGCAAGTGATGTTCGCTAGACTTTTTAAAATATGGTGTTTGAGTATATTTTTTGGTAAGATTCAACAATAATAAAAAAGACCAAAAAGTATATTTATAAATACTTTTTGGTCTAAATCTACTATACTATAACAAGGTTCATGGAGCGATATGACATCACCAAAATTGTACGGCCAACTTAGTTTGTATTTTAGAATTATTTTGGCTTTAGGTAGTTCCCCCGAAACCCAAAGTCAACTTTCTTTCTAAAACGCAACCAAGGGTTATACGTTGCAAGCAGTTTCTATAATCAAGAGTTTGGTTGCCCTGGCCGTACGTTTATTGGTAATGTTAATGTTTAAGAACTTTTATGATTGGAAGCCATTAATCTTTTACAACTATCTCTTCCCAATCTGGCTGCATTTTCAATTCTTTGTTCTCTAAAATAGCAGCGAAAATTAGAGCAAATATCAAAATTGCGAATAATACAACACATTTTCTCATTTGAGTTTGGTTTTGGTTGTCTACTAATTTTTGACATTGTGAATGTATAAAACAAACAGGTCGCAAATGACACGGTATGTATAAACGGTTATTTTTTGTGTATAGTTGGTTTTTAGTCTTTTAGCATGAATGTAATGCGATAGAAAAAAGAAATCGGCTTTTAAGAAAAATTTTACAATATGTACATCGCCTCGGTTTTTTTACCAGTTATAAGCCCAAAATGTCCATTAGCACATATTTTTGAATACCCTGAGTAGAATAATCTTAAATTTGATAGTATAGCATATAAACTAAGGAATGTTAGAAGCAGTTATAGTTGATGATGAGGTAAAAGCTTTGCAAAGCTTGAGTTGGGAATTAACCAATTTGAGTGATGAGGTGGATATAATAGCTTCTTTTACAGATGCGCAAGAAGCATTGGACTATCTTGAAAAAAATACTCCAGACTGCCTTTTTTTGGATATAGAAATGCCGACCATGGATGGTTTTCAATTTATAAAGAACCTAAAAAACAAAGATTTTCCTGTCGTTATTACAACGGCTTATAACCAGTATGCTCTGCAGGCTTTAAAAAACGAAGCTATTGATTATTTGTTGAAGCCCATAGATACAGATGATCTTCGCGAGACAATTACTAAAATCAAAAAATATAATGCAAAAAATCTGACGATTGAAAAGTTGGAAAAAATTCTGCTTAACTTCAATGCAGAATCCCAAAGTAAAAAAATAACCATAAATACGGATGGTAAATTGTTGTTCCTGAATAGTGATGACATATTATATGCAGAGTCGGATGGAAACTATAGTACCATCTTTCTTAGTGATGGGCAAAAAATATTACTCACCAAAAAACTTAAGGAGGTGAACAACCTATTGCCGGACAATAGCTTCTTTAGAATACACAATTCATACATCATCAATCTCAATAAGATAAAAGAGTTTTTAAAAACGGACGGTTATGTAGTTTTAGAATCAAATCATAAAATTCCCGTCTCCCGGCAAAAGAAATCCGATTTTTTGGATATGCTGTAACTTCCCAAACCGCCTGTGCTTAAAAAACTATTGATAACGACCGAAAACCTGCGATCACAAAAAAAAACTACACTTCTTTTTTTTCTGGCTTTTTATACCGTAACAGCTCAAGAAATTCCAGATTCATTTAAAGAAAAAGCAGAAAAGCTAGTATCCATGAGGCCTAAAACCTACCTTACGCTGGATACCGAATTACAAATTGAAAAAAGGGATACTACACTATTACGCTATTTTGCCAATTTGTGCAAAGAAGAAAAGTATTTGGAAGGAGAATCGTATGCTCTAGACCAAATTGGTGCCAAGTATAGGAACATATCACAATTTAAAAAGGCCGCAGACCTTCATCAAGAAGCATTACGTATTGCAGAGGAAGCCAATAATACAGAACTAAAGGTAAGAGCTCTCAATATGCTGGGGGTGGTCTATAGAAGAACAGATGCCATTAAGACCGCCTTGGACTATAACCAAAAGGCACTAGAACTGGCAGAGGATGTTGTAAACCCGTCCCATCATATAAAAAGAAGTATCAATGTCTCCTTAAACTGTATTGGAAATCTTTATAAAGCACTGGAACAATATGATTTAGCTATCATACAGTTTAAAAGAGCGCTTAAGTTTGAAGAAGAACTAGACAATAAATTAGGTTTAGCCATCAACCATCAAAACATAGGGGGATGTCTTGAACAAAAGGGCGATTTAGAAGGAGCACTAGAAAACTATAGAAAATCATTGGCGTACAATGAAGAAATTGATTCTGATTTTGGCCGAATCTATTGCAAGAATAGTATAGCGCAAATCTATTTGAAGCAAAATATGCCATATGCTGCCCTAGTCCTTTTAGAACCGCTCTATGAACAGACCAGAAATGTTGGTGATTTTTATGTTACCTCCTCAGTTTTCATCAATACCGGATGGGCACATACGGAATTAGGAAATTTTGATAAAGCGGAGAAATTTATAAACGATGGTCTGGATATGGCAAGAACTCATAATATGCCGGGCAACGTGCTCTATGGGTATCAAAAGCTTTCAGATTTTGAGTTAAGAAGTGGTAATTATCAGAAAGCATATGAATATTACAAAAGGGCAGATGAATATGACGAAGAAATTTCCAGTGCAACCAATTTTAGGTATATGAACGATGTTATCGTTCGTTATGAAGCTGATAAAAAAAACAACCAAATCTCTGTTCTTGCCAAGGAAAATGAGATTGTTCGGTTAAGGCTTAGAAAAAACCAGACTACATTGCTCGTTAGTACGCTCATAGTAGGCCTAATCGCTTCCATTCTCTATATTCTTTACAGACAATACCAAAGCAAAAATGAAAAAAGAGTATTAAGCTTGGAACAAAATCTATTGCGCAGCCAGATGAACCCTCATTTTCTGTTCAACTCATTAAATTCCATAAAACTTTATATCATTAACAATGAGCAAAAAAATGCTGTCCATTATCTGAACAAATTTTCCAAATTGGTGCGCAAGATATTGGAAGCGTCTTCATTAAAGGAGATTACCCTTGCAGAGGAATTAGAAACCGTAGAACTCTACATGAATATTGAAAACATACGATTCTCAAATGAAATAGATTTTAGGATTACCGTAGATGATACCGTTAATACCGAAAACATAAAGGTCCCCTCTTTGGCATTACAGCCATTTTTAGAGAACTCCCTATGGCATGGTCTATCTCCTAAAGAAGGGGAAAAGAAAATCCATGTAAACATCAAAAAGAAAAACGAAAGCCATATCTCTATAGAAATTACGGACAATGGTGTAGGAAGAGGCGCAGCACAGACCAACAAAGAAAATAGGGTATTAAAAAGGAAGTCTGTGGGCATTCGTATTACCAAAGAACGGTTGGCAAACTTTTCCAAAGACTACCAAAACAAATTTGAAGTTGATATTATAGATCTGTTCAATGAAAACGGAAATCCCAAAGGGACAAAAGTTATCTTGGATATTCCTACGATTTAGAATTTTCCGCTGCCACAGTTTCCAGTTCTGAGTACCATGCCTTCCCAAATTTTTTGATCAGTGCATCTTTTACAAACTTGTAGACAGGGACTTTTAGTTCTTCGCCCAAACTACAGGCAGGATCACAAATTTCCCATTTATGATAGTTTACTGCTGTAAACTCGCTGTATTCTCTGGTCCGTATGGGGTATAAATGACAAGAGACGGGTTTTTTCCAAGTCGTGGCTCCATCGTTATAAGCCGCTTCCAAACCGCACTTTGCAACTCCTTTTTCAGAAAAAATAACATAGGCACACTCACTCTTGTTCACCAAAGGTGTTTCCCATTCACCATCCTCTCCCTTAACAAAGGCACCTTGTTCCATAATGGCATCTACTCCCTCTGGTCTTAAATATGGTTTTACAGCTTCAAAAACATTCACCAGTATTTCTGTTTCATAATCTTCCAAGGGAGCGCCATATTCGCCATCCACACAGCAAGCACCTTTACATGCACTTAAATTACATACAAAATCATTTTCAATAATCTCCTCAGAAACAATAGTTTTTCCTATTTGGAACATGGTTGTATCAACTTTTGCGGTAAAGGTAGTCCAAAACGTAAAATTTGATGTTTTCTATATCTTTTTATATCATCTTAAAGGAATTTTTAAGCGTAAATTTGCACCCTTAAAAATTTGACGATGCATTTTAATTTTAAGCAAATTGTTACGGCCAGCATGATTCTTTTTGCGGTAATCGATATTTTGGGCAGTATCCCTATCATCATCTCTTTACGGAATAAAGTGGGCCATATTCAATCTGAAAAAGCATCTATAGTAGCTGCCTTTATTATGACCGCTTTTCTTTTTGTAGGTGATAGTATTCTTGGATTGATCGGAATCGATGTTAATTCCTTCGCGGTTGCCGGTGCTTTCGTAATTTTTTTCCTTGCTATTGAAATGGTATTGGGGGTTACGCTCTTTAGGGATGACATGCCAGAAACCGCTTCCATAGTTCCTATTGCCTTTCCTCTTATAGCGGGTGCAGGGACATTGACCTCCATTTTAACATTGAGAGCCGAATATCATGTTGAAAACATTATCGTAGCGATTGTTGTAAATATTATCTTTGTATATCTGGTGTTAAAGTCCAGTTCTAAAATAGAACGGGTTTTGGGCAAAAACGGACTTAGCGTTATTCGCAAGGTTTTTGGGGTTATTCTATTGGCAATTGCGGTCAAGCTCTTTGCCACTAATGTTAACCAGATGTTTTCAACATAACATCAAATTAACAGCTATGAAAAAAACACTTTTTATTGTCTTGATTATTTTGGCTTTGGCATTGATTGCCTATAACGTTACCTTACTGGATTTCAATAATCCTTTACAAGGTGACAGTAGTATCGCCTTAATAGGTATTTTAGCTTCATTATGTGCTGTGATGTTGCTTCTTATTTTTATGGTATCTAAAAAAATAGATAAAAAAATAAAAGGGCATCAATCCTGAAGTTTTAACGCTCCAACTTCTGGTTGTTCAAAGATTGAAGAATCCAATTTCTTGACTCTTTCCAGCATAGCGTCGTAGTTCCCTTTTATCTGGGCAGATAGATTTGGGGAAAACAGTTGTTCTGCAATATTCGCTTTGAGATATGCCTTTATTCGCTCCTCCTGCGCATAAAAATCTAGTTTTATTTTTCTGTTGAGCGTAAAATCTATGAATTCGTCAAAAAGGATATCATCCACCTTATATTCTTCCAAAAACTGATTTTTTGAGAGACTGGAGTATTGTAGCCTGTCTTTTTCCAAGTGTTCAAAAATAAAGCGTGAAAAGAATTCGTACGTATCGTCCATACTATCTATGGCTTCTTCTTCATTGCTTCCTATGGGTACAAACACATCAGGAATAATGCCACCACCACCGTATACAACTTTCCCCTTTGGTGTCTTAAAGGTTAACGAGTCGGCCACTTTTATACTATCCACGGAAATGAGCTCTCCACTACGATAACGGTCCAAGAATGTTTGGTAATAGTCCTTATGGCCTTTTTTGTATGATTTTTGAATAGATCTTCCTGTTGGGGTATAATATCTTGAAACTGTTAGACGTACTGCTGAGCCATCTCCTAAATCCATTTCGCGCTGTACAAGACCTTTACCAAAAGACCTTCTTCCAACGATAGTACCAATATCATTATCCTGAAGAGCACCGGCAATAATCTCGCTCGCTGATGCCGAGCGCTCATTAATCAGAACATACACAGGTTTATTTTCAAAATCACCTTTTCTTGTAGCAAAAGCTTTTTTAATTCTCCCCTTTTTATTCTTGGTAAAAAGAATGAGTTTGTCGTCGGTCAAAAATTCATCGGCCAACTTCTCTGCAATGCCCAAATAACCCCCTGGATTGTCTCTTAAATCCAATACTAATTTTTCGGCGCCACGAAGCTTTAGTTTTCGTAATGCATCTTTAAATTCACCATAGGTAGATTCCGCAAAACGATTGATTTTTATATAGCCCATGTCCCTTGTAAGCATATAGTACGCATCTACACTCTTAATGGGCACTCTATCCCGCACCACAGTAATATCCAGAATTTTGTTTTTAGACTTTCGGTATACCTTTAAATCTACTTTTGTTCCTATTTTTCCTTTTAGAGTAGAAACAACAGTTTTATTTGGTATTCGCTTTCCAAAAAGTGTATCGTTATCTGCAACCAATATTCTATCACCAGGCTTAATACCGCTCATATAGCTTGGGCCGTTTTTTATAGTTCGTATCACTGTGATGGTATCTTTGTACATATAAAAACTGACTCCTATACCCACAAAATCTCCTTTCATACTTTCAGAGACCTGCTCCATTTCACTATTGGGTATGTAAACCGAATGTGGATCTAACTTACCCAATATATTGTTCACGGTAACGTCCACGATACTGTCCGTATCTATTTCATCAACGTATTCATGGTCAATGTAATCTATTAGCCTGTTCAGCTTATCTTTTTTGGAATTGGTAGAGAATAATTTTTCTGGGGTATCACCAAAATGAAGCTTTCCTCCTATAAAAATTCCAATAGCCACCGCAAAAGCGAGCAGTGTAGGCCATAAATAATTGTTCTTCTTCTCCATAACATCAATGGCAATTATACCATTTCTTCTAAAATAGGCAGATGATGGGTCGTTACCCCCGCACGTTCCAAAAACTGTAATCCAGAATCATCTTTATATGCAGTTTGGTACACTACACGTTTTATGCCAGATTGATGAATGAGCTTACTACATTCCCTACAAGGTGATAATGTTATGTAGAGAGTTGCTCCTTCGCATGATTGTGTAGAAGAGGCTACTTTTGAGATAGCATTTGCTTCTGCATGTAGGACATACCACTTTGTATATCCTTCCTCATCTTCGCATATATTCTCGAAACCGGTAGGTGTTCCATTATATCCATCGGATATGATCATTCTATCTTTTACGATGATGGCACCCACCTGTTTTCGTTCACAATAGGAAAGTTTTCCCCATTCTTTGGCCATACGCAGATAGGCTTTGTCGTACTTCTCTTGTTTACCCTCCTTCATACATTGGAAATAGCCAATTTTTAAATAAATATACCTGCTTTAACAGACCCTTACAACCTTATTCGATTAAATTTAACGAAGGCTCTACTTGGGAAACGTGGCAATCAGTAAGGGTATTGTAATGCATATGACTAAAATAGATGCACCAGCAATAAAATGGATTTTTTTTATCCTCACTAAGTCTTGAACCATGAATGCAACACCAAGTATCGATAAAATGATAGCTACTTGCGAAAATTCGATACCCGTAGCAAAACCTAATAAGGGCGTGACCTTGTTTTCTTCTTCGGCCATTAGCATTTTAAAATAATTGGAAAATCCAAATCCATGTATAAGTCCAAAGAAAGCGGTTACCAATGTGTGTAAAAACATTCCAACATCTTTGGTGCCCCTAGTCATATAAATTAAATTGAAGAGTGCTGTCAGCAGAATGGTTATCGGAATAAAAAATTCTACCAATCCTACATCTACAGTAAATATATCGAAAGCAGACAGTGCCAATGAGATACAATGTGCTACGGTAAAAACAGTTGCCAAAACAACCACCCTTCTCCAGCTTTTAAAAGTAAAAGGAATAGCCAATGCCGATAAAAACAAAATATGGTCATAGGCACCAAAATCCAGTACGTGGTTCAGTCCCAATTTTACATAAAACCAAAATTCTTGCATTTATTTCGTTGTTCGTTGTTCGTTGTTCGTTGTTCGTTGTTCGTTGTTCGTTGTTCGTTGTTCGTTGTTCGTTGTTCAAAAGTGTGCTTTTCTGAATAGGAAGCCAACTTTCTACGAACACCTTTTACCTCTCACCCCATTAATCTCTTACCCAATACCTTCATTCAACAAAGAAAGCTTCAATCATTCACAAACTATCAACATCATGGACTATAGTTCAAACTGTATATCTCGTACTTTGCGACTTAAGCATCGCTAAACTAACCACTAACCACTAACCACTAACCACTAACCACTAAATTAAACAAATCCCCGCTCCTTTTGAATGGTATCGTATGCCTTTTGTACTTCCTTGAACTTTTCTTCAGCACCTTTTTTAATAGCCTCGTTTTCAGTAACCACTTTATCAGGATGATATTTCTTTGCCATTGTTCTATACGCTTTTTTCACTTCGTCATCAGAGGCTGACTTTTCTATTTCAAGAATCTTATATGCATTGTCAGCAGATTTTATGAACATGGCCATTATGCTCTCAAAATCATGGTGACCCACTTTTAGATAGCCTGCCAGTTCTTTCAACTTGTCCAGCTCGGCCTTACTTAGCTGACCATCGGCTTGCGCTATTCCAAATAAAAAATGTATTAATTGTAACCGTATTTCGTACCGGGTTCGCTGAACTAAATATGTACAGATGCGCTGAGCAGAAATCTCTCTCTTTTTGACCACATCGTTAAATGTTCGGAAAATGGCATTTGCCTTCTCCTTACCGTAAGTACTCAAAAAATATTGTCGCACATAGTCCAACTCCCTTTGACTCACTTGCCCATCTGCTTTGATTACTATAGAGCATAGAGACAACAAATTCAATTCAAAATCTGCAGGAGATACATTTTGCTGGGTAAAATCTCTAAAAACAGTTCTTCCGCCCGCACCGGAACCTCCCAGATTATCCAAAAGACTACCAACAATAAATCCCAACACAGCTCCTGGAAACCGAAATATAAAATAGCCTAAAAAGGCGGCTACCCACTTAATCATGATTATGTCTATTAAACCTCAAAGATAGGACTTTGCAAGGGAAAGAAACCGCTATGCAATGGTAAGACCTCTGAAAAAAATTCGACAAAAACCGTATCTTTGACAGTGAATTAAAAATAAGACTATGTATCCTGAAGAATTGGTAAAACCTATGAGAGCGGACCTAGCTTCTGCCGGGTTTGAAGAATTATATACAAGTGAAGCAGTTGAAAATGCACTAAAACAAGAAGGGACCACATTGGTAGTGGTCAATTCTGTTTGTGGATGTGCAGCTGCAAATGCAAGACCTGCCGCTAAGCTGAGTCTTCAAAATGACAAAAAACCTGCTAATTTGGTGACTGTTTTTGCAGGTGTGGACACAGATGCTGTTGACACGGCAAGAAATCGTATGGTACCATTCCCTCCGTCATCTCCGAGTATGGCCTTGTTCAAAGATGGTGAATTGGTGCACATGATAGAAAGGCATCATATTGAAGGCAGACCTGCAGAATTAATTGCAGAAAACTTAATGGAGGCCTATAATGAATTCTGTTAGGTAAAGATTCAAACACAATGAAAAAACCATCTCATTTTGAGGTGGTTTTTTATTTTTACTTGTTTTTTGTAACAAAGATACTATTTCATCTGTATAATTGTTGAGATTTTGCCAAATTGGCTTTTAAAAAGAACGTAGTAATGCAAAAATTGCTTTCTTATCCTTTGACTATACTCTTTTTCATTTTTTTTGGATTGGCATTGGTCATATTTCATCCCATACAATGGTTTTGCCTAAAGGTTTTTGGGTATAACGCACATAGGGAAAGTGTAGCAGTATTAAATTGGTTTTTAATGCGGTGCACAAATGTTTTGGGCACACGCTATAGATTTGAAAACGCACACAAGATTCCGACAGACAGACCACTCATAATTGTATCGAACCATCAAAGTATGTACGACATTCCCCCCATCATATGGCATATGCGAAAACACCATCCAAAATTCGTAAGCAAGATTGAGTTGGGTAGGGGCATACCTAGTGTATCGTTCAATTTGAGGCATGGTGGATCCGCACTTATCGATAGAAAAGATTCCAAGCAATCCATTCAAGAATTGAGAAAGCTAGGCGCTTACATAGAAAAACATAATAGGAGTGCCGTTATATTTCCTGAAGGTACTCGTAGCCGAACGGGAGTTCCTAAAAGGTTTCATGCTACGGGCTTAAAGATACTTATGAAGAATGCACCATCTGCCTTAATTGTACCAATAAGCATTAATAATTCTTGGAAGTTACTTCGTTTTGGTAAGTTTCCAATGGGACTAGGTTCTTATCTATGGTTTAAAGTCCATGAACCCTTTGAAAACAATGGGGATTTTGATGAACTCATAGCAAAAGCCGAGCATCAGATTACAGCAGGTGTACTAGTAAAGAAATGAAGAATTCCAAACTTATAGAAGCAACCATCGATTTTGTGAAACAAACACTAAATGGTGCTGAAGGAGGTCATGATTGGTTTCACACTGAACGTGTTTTCAAGACAGCTAAATTGATTTCAAACTCAGAAAAAGTAGATACATTGGTAGTGCGATTGGCAGCATTATTACATGATATTGCGGACCCAAAATTTCATAATGGCGATGAATCAGTTGGGCCTAAAATAGCTAAGGAATTTTTAGAATCAAGAGAAGTAGGTACCTACATAATCGAACATGTTGTCAATATCATAAAACACATGTCGTTCAAAAATAGTTTGGAAAAAAAGCAGAGTATATTTACTTCAAAAGAATTGCATGTAGTACAGGATGCTGACCGTTTAGATGCTATTGGAGCTATTGGTATCGCTAGAGCTTTTAATTACGGGGGGTTCAAGAACAGGGAACTTTACAACCCAAATGTTTCTCCCAACTTGAATATGACCAAAGAGGAGTATAAAAAATCCAATACGCCGACAATCAATCACTTTTATGAAAAGCTACTATTGCTAAAGGATAAGATGAATACCGAAACAGGTAAAAAACTTGCGGAAAAGCGACATCAATATATGTTGGGGTTTTTAGAGCAGTTTTATAGCGAATGGAGTCCTTCAAAAATTAGCCAGCTACGAAAAACATAATTTTTTACAACTGGCTAACTAATATAGTTTTAACTCCAATCTATTTTTTTTCGGGTAAACCTCTGGTCAACCAACCTCTTCTATTGGCCGTGGCAATGGCATAAGGAGTAATCCAAAACAATCCGAAGGTATATAAAATACTATACGAATACGCCCAGAATGATTCTGATAGTTCATATCGCTTTGCATAGAATATGACCGGAAATGTGGATAAAACCAAAATGCTAAAAAGTGTTGAGCTCACAAAAAGTAATGGGTGTGTAACAATGAAAAATAACATAAATAGCAAAAATGGATAGCTCATGATTATCTTTAGCGACTGGCTAATGAACAATAATCGCGCCCCAACTTTAGAATCTTTTCTAAAATTTTTAAATACATATTTTGACATCTCTATATTCTCCCGCACATTACTTCTGCCCCATCTGATGAACATTTTGTACAATCCACGATACTGCTCGGGCACATTGGTATAGGCATAGGCATTTCTTTGGAACAAAACGTGGTATCCCTGCTTTAATATCATGTTGGTCATTGCACGATCTTCACCAATGTCCGAAGGTTGTCCCATAAAAGTTTGATTAATCCAATCGGGAAGACAAGCAAAAACTGCTTTGCTTCGGTAAGCCGCTAAAGCTCCCGGTGTACAGAGCACTGAATTAAGGCTGCTTTCCGCAGAACGAACGAACTCAAAGCTTAAAACAAAGCTCACATCCAACATTTTAGGAAGCAATGCTCTTTCATTATTTAAAACGCGAATATTTCCAGCTACAGCGCCACACTGTTCGTTTGTAATGAACGGACTTACGAGATTCCGTAAAGTATCTTCATCTACAACAGAATCGCTATCCACAGTAACAAAAATTTCCCCTGTTCCTTCATTAAATCCGCGGTACAATGCATGACGTTTCCCTTTATTTTTGGGCTGCTTGTAAATGGCCAAACAATCGCCCAACTCTTTTTTCGCTTCTTGAATCCAATGCCATGTGTCATCCTGACTTCCATCATCGATTGCGAGTAACTGTAACTTTTCTTTTGGGAAATCACTCTTCGCTAAACTCATTAAAGTATCCCAAACTTGCTTTCCTTCATTATAGGCAGGCACAATTACAGTACAAGTAGGCAATTCTTCATCTGTCACTGATGTAATTGGTTTGTATCTAAAATAGCGGTATAGCGTATAAAGGAAGAAGCTGGCCTTGAACAAGAAGAGTCCTCCAGCTGTAATCATAAAAGTAGCTCCTAGCGTACTGGTCATTCGTTCTAGGTTAAACTGGGTAAAGTCATTCTGTAAAATATAGACAAGGTAGGCCGCACCAAGCATCAATACAAATGTGCTTCCCATAACAAAAACACCCCATGCATTGGCTGTTTCGAAAAAAGTTTTGATTTTATATATAAACCCAGGAGCCTTTTTCTCTTGAGGGATAGTATACGTAGTATTTTTAATTTTCATATAGTTCCAATTGAGGTGTCATAGTGTTATACGGAGTTACCTCCTTTTTAGACGCCCTTTCAAAAATTTTTAACGTTAAAAGCAACTGCTACTAACATTTTTTGACTCGCTTTCCCATTTTAATGGTTAAAACTTGGTGTTCGGCAGGTTTCAAATCCGTTGATTTAAAACATTTTAAACCGTAAAGCGATTATCACTTTTTTGTATCTTCAAGGCAACAACTAAATCATCAAAAATGCAAAGAAGAAAGTTCCTTAAAAATGCAGCGGCAGCTTCGGCTGCTTTTTCCATTGTTCCAAGCCATGTTCTGGGTAAGACCCATGTTCCACCCAGTGATACCCTTTACTTAAGTGCTTTTGGTGTAGGTGGCAGGGGCAATGGCGTAATACAAGGTTTGGCCAATACGGGAAAAGTAAAGTTTGTTTCTTTTTGCGATGTGGACGAAAAACGCGCGCAAAAGACTTATGAACTCTTTCCTGATGTAAAACGCTTTAAGGACTTTAGAAAAGTTTACGATGCACATTTAAAGGATATAGATGCAGTAATGGTCGCCACCCCTGATCATACGCATGCTTCCATTGCACTTCCTTTTATGCGCGAAAAAAAACATGCCTATGTTGAAAAACCGTTGACCCATAATATACATGAAGCAAGATTGATGACCAAAGTTGCAGCTGAAAACGGAATTGTTACCCAAATGGGAAATCAAGGAGCTTCTACCGATGGCAGTAGGATTGCCCGTGAATGGGTGGACCTTGGGTTATTGGGCAAGATCCATACTATTGATTGTTGGACAAACCGTCCTGTGTGGCCGCAAGGTGTTCCATTGCCTTCAAAAAAGCAACGAGTGCCTAAGGAATTGGACTGGGACTTATGGTTAGGGCCCGCTGCCATGCGAGACTACAATGCTGCTTATTTGCCCTTTAAATGGCGTGGCTGGTGGGATTTTGGAACGGGAGCCTTGGGAGACATGGGCTGCCACATTATGGAAACCCCTTTTAGTGTTTTGGGCCTAGGTTATCCTACCGAGGCCGAGGCTAGTTGTACAACGGTTTGGGTTGGAGATTTTGTTGAGGCCGATTATAGCCCCTCTTGCCCTCCCTCATCTAAAATACACTTAAAGTTTGAACATGAACATCATGGCGATATAGCGTTGAACTGGTACGATGGTGGTATTAAACCGGACCTTCCGGATGAACTTAAAGATGATGAAACTATTGGTGATGGCGGTGGCGGCACTATAATGTATGGCGAAAAAGGAATTTTGATATGTGATACTTATTCTAAAAACCCACGTTTACTGCCATCAGAGATGACAGGTCTTATAAATTCCCCAGAACCAAAATATCCCAGAATTGCGGGTGGAGCTGATGGCCATATTGCCAATTTTGTCGATGGATGCATGAATGGAAAAGCTACTTCTTCAAACTTTGCCAAAGCAGGTCCACTTACGGAAACAGTCCTTATGGGAAACCTTGCCGTAAAAGCATATCAATATAAAGTATTGCAAGAAGGTAAAAAAGTAGGTGATTGGGCACCTTATGACTACCCTGGCAGGAAAAAATTACTTTGGGATGGTGAGAATATGAAAATCACCAATTACGACAAGGCCAATGAATGGGTTACCCGTCAATATCGCAAGGGTTGGGAATTGAGCTAGTATTTTTTGGTTAATGAGAAGTACCGGAAAAATGCAGTTCACAACAAAAGACACAACACCTGGTTATTTTAAGGCTATGGCATGAAAGAAAAGATACAAACCATTAGGTTATCGAAAATAGACCTATTTCTTTTTAAAAAGCTAGTTACGCTACTGAATGAAGTTTTTGAGGAAAACAGTACAGTCGCATCAGATGCCCATTTGCAAAAACTAATTGCCAAGCCCGAATTTTATGCTGTTGTTGCCATCTCCAATGATTTGATTATAGGAGGACTCACCGCCTATGAACTACAAAACTATTATACTGATAAAAGCGAACTATATATCTACGACATTGCCGTAAAGAGTGAATTTCAAAATAAAGGGATCGGTAAACAACTAATTAAACACCTAAAAGAACTGGGTTCTAAAAATAACATATCGACCATTTTCGTTGATGCACATTCCGGAGATAAACAAGCAGTTACATTTTATGAATCGGTATTTGGAGCGCGTGAAAAAGTAGATCATTTTAATTTTGAGATTAAATCAAGTTCATAAAATCACTTTTTCAATTTTTTTCTAAGATGTTCTTTCATCAATTCATTTTCTGATAGGTCAATGGCTTTTTCAAGGGTAGGCGTATAATTCTCAAGATCGTTGGTTTCAAACATTAATTCAGCCTTAATTGCAAAATATAGGGCAGTACTGCTAAAGTCATTTTTATCAGCAGTTCTTCTCAATTCTGTAACCCCTTTATCCGCACCATGGACTTTGGCGAATGGAACTATGCGATTTAATGCTAACATGGGTGTGTATTGCATTCGTAACTGTACATCGTATAAATACAAAATACTTTTCCAGTCTGTTTTTTGAAAAGTCTCTGCACTACAATGATAATACGACCGGGCGGCCTCTAAATGATACGTTGAAGGGTTTTTGTCAGATGTTCCAGCGTTTTCCAAATGATGAATCCCTATTTCTATAAGTTCCCCATTGTATTTGGACCTGTCTTGATGTTCCAAAGTAACCAAATCACCTTTTTCATCCAACCGGGCATCAAACCGGGAAGCATGAAAACACATTAAAGCAATCAATGCTTCCAAGTTAGGGTGTCTACAATACTTATTTTCCTTGAGCAATAATGCCAAGCGCAACGCTTCGTAACAAATGTCCCTTTTTAAAACTTGTGAGCCCGTGGTAGCGGAATATCCTTCTGAAAACAATAAATAGACTACTTGTAGAACTCTGAAAAGTCTAGATTGCAAACCCATTTGCACGGGAATTTGCAAAAACTGTACCTCTTCCCTGAACTTTTTCTTGGCTCTCGTGAACGATTTCGCTACAGTATCCTCTTTTTTCAATAAAGCTTCGGCCAACTCCTTATTGCTAAAGCCCCCAATCAATTTTAAACTTAAAATGATTTGATATTCTTGTGAGAGCGAAGGATGGCAACATGCAAAAATCATCTTTAACTGGCTGTCGGAAATCGTGTCGCCCAAAGAAAGTTTACTTTCCGAAGTAGTTGTTTCCACAACTAGTCTATCTTCTAGGAAATCTATTTTCTTATCTCTCCGCAGAACATCGATAAGGGAATTACTGGCAACCCTGTACAACCAGGCCGTAGGATTATCTGGAATTGATTTATAGGCCCAAACCTGCATGGCCTTTAGAAAAGTATCTTGGGCCGCATCTTCAATTTGTTCCAAATGGGAAATTCCAAACTTGTTGGTCAACACGGCGACCACCTTTCCATATTCATTTCGGAAAAGGTGGTCAAGCGTATTGGTCAGGTTATTACCGTGCATAAAAGGCCGTTAAATTCTGGCTTCAGTATTTTATAGCTCCTTAGTGTCCGTCCATTGTAATTATCTCACGTACTTCCACAAAACTACCTTCGTAGTCAAAAATGGGGCATCCCTTGGATATTTCTACGGCCTCATCCATAGTGTTGGCAGAGACGATCAGGTAACCTCCCACCATTTCAGCTCCTTCAGCAAATGGGCCATTGGTGACCAACTCACCTTTTTGATGTACTACCTTTCCATCCTCTGCCAATGGGAGACCATCTAAAAGTTGGCCCTTTTCTTTTAGACCTCCCATCCACTCCCCCCACACTTCCATATGGGCTTGTTTTTCTTCTTGTGATAACTTTTGAAAGGCTTTTTCCCCTCCTCTAAATAAATACAAAAAATTACTCATTGGTTCTTGTTTTGTGTCCATTGTTGAATGGACTGATTTATACTTTGTTTATATTACTAAGACGAAAACAAAGTATTGGATTGGACAATCTCTTTAAAATTATTAAAACAATTTCATTTGACCGTCTTTGTATTGCTCATGTACGTCTTTGTTCAACTTGGGAAAGCTCCTGTCCTTAAAATAAAGATGTCTCGCCAATTTTGCCATGTCATGTATTTGGGTCGCTATTTTGCCCTCGCCCCTGTTGCGGAGACCAAAACGAATGTCATTGATTGAACCTCCATGGCAATCTTGAATAAGGTGTAGCACTTTTTCGGCCCTATCTGGCATAGCCTTTCGAATCCAATCGGTAAAAATCTGACCGATAGCCCCGTTTAAACGCACTATGGTAAAAGCAAAAGATACCGCTCCGTGATCCGCGGTTGCTTTAGCAAGTTTCAATAGTTCATGACTGTTGATTCCCGGAATCATTGGAGCGAGCATGGCATTGACCGGAATTTTATTTTCTGACAATACTTTGATGGTGTTCAAACGTTTTTGAATGGAAGCTGTTCTCGGTTCCAGTTTCCTTCTTGTTTTTTCTGAAAGTGAGGTGACCGAAATGTTCACCCCCACCAACTGATGGGCATTCAACTCCTTTAAGACATCCAAATCCCGAAGGATCAGAGCGTTTTTTGTGATGATACCCACCGGATGGCGATACTTTAAAAAAACCTTTAGACAAGCTCTGGTAATCTCAAATTGTTTCTCCGCAGGTTGATAGCAATCCGTGTTCCCGGACATAACGATGGTCTGTGCCTTCCAATTCTTATGTTTTATTTTAGTTGCCAACAACTCTGGGGCGAACTTCTTCACCAAAATTTTTCGCTCAAAATCCAGTCCTGCACTATACCCCCAATATTCGTGGGCGTTGCGGGCGTAGCAATAAATGCACCCGTGCTCGCAACCCTGGTAAGGATTCATGGAATAGGACATGCCCACATCTGGGCTGTCCACTTTGTTTACAATGGTCTTGGGAAATATAGGGATGTACTCGGTCTTGGTCTTTTCAGGTTCTTCATTTTCCAAACGACAGAATTCCAAGAAGTCCTCCCGCATTTCATACACATGTTGAAGAAATCTATTGGGTGTGTTTTTCTGGGCACCGCGACCTTTTAGGAATTCTTTGGATTTCATTTATTGGATTTATTCCAAATTTATGGAATTTATCCAATATCTTATATCGTCCATACATAAAAAAGCTGGGCGACCTGCCCAGCTTTTCAATTGATCAATTTAAAAATGATATAAAATAGGTTGGATATATTACAATCCAAAGTAATTGGCCACTGCGTTATAATCACTAGTGTCCACTCTGGCCGTTTTGAGTTCTGCCATTACGCTTTCGCTGTTCTTTGATGCATTGTTAAGCTCTACTGCTACAACGATTACTTTGGTATATTGTCCACCTGGAATAACAGTAGAAGAATTATCGCTGGTCTTATGAAATCTTACTTCGAAATTATTATTATTTTCAAAATCGAAAAATATTCTTGTATAAACACTATTATTGGATAAATAACCTGGCATAATATATCTTAAACCATCTTTATGTTCTATATAAAAAAGATAGCCATAGTTTTCAGGTTCTGCCAGGAAAATGTTTAAATCGAGAACCAGGCTGCTATAGTCATCATTTACATCAAGATTATAAGTAAAAGCCTGTACATTGGCATTGCCTGCAACTCCTTGTTCGCCTTGGCAATCGAGAGCATCAAAGTTGCCATCATCATTGACATCCTCTTCTGCATCTCCAGTTCCGTTACCATTAAGGTCCCAACAGCTTACACCATCGGCACCGGGCAGTCCGTCCGTTCCATCCTCGCCATTGGAGCATGCGCCCAAGGTCAATGCCGTACAAAGTAGGGCCATGTTCATTAATTTAATTGTTTTCATCGGTTTACTTTTTTATGGGTTATACCGTCAAAAGTAGTTTGGCCTTAAAGTTCATTTATAGTACAATTGACCTTTGCCCTATATAGATTGATGGATGCCTAGATTGAGTTGATATGAGGCGATTTTTGAGCGGCTTTTCTTGTTTCCAACCCATAGATAACCATGGATATAGTTCAACTATAACCTGTAACCGCTAGGAAAACCCCATTTGGGTATTACGAACATTTTAGTACAACAACAAAAACCTTCTTAAAGAAGGTCTCTTAGATTTTCATTCTAAAAATATATGGTAAGAATTAAGTGCTCAATCTATTTGAAGTTCACTTTTACCAGCTGTTTTTTATTTCCCCGTTTTGCATAGAAAAGCATTTTGTCTTCTTCCTCATCTTTGAGGGGTTTTGAGACCATTAACGGTAGGCGTGCTTCTTGATTATCTATTATCTTTTCATAATCCATAACCCCATTTTCATCCAAAGAGATCATGAAAACATTTCTGTTTCTGCTCAATCCCTGTTTGAATATAAGACGTTCATTGTTGATAAGTTGCGGATTTTCTGAAGCCGTACAGATAAAGAAATACGTCTTTCCATCTTTGGAATACGAACTGTAGGAAGCATAGGCACCATCTCCTTGGGTCACCTCTGCTTTGTTAATGTTTCGTGCCCATGCCAGATCGCCATTGGTTTTTAACTTGGCACTTACAATATCGTTATGATGGTATCGCTCAACTTTTACCCGTTGTCCTGCACCCGTAGCTTGTATGCTGTTGGTGACAAAGTATTCTTCGGCATTAAAAAAGATTTCGCTTTGCGGTGTCACCTCCACTCCCTTAAAAACGAGGTTCTTGATGACCTTGTCCTCATCCCTTCCAAACTTGTCTTCCATAAACTGTTGGGAGAACGGATTGTATTTTTTTGTGTTGATGGTAAGGGTAGTCGGATTTACATCAAAATAGGCAATTCCATTGTATCGATTATCCTTTCTATCTGCATAAAAACCTGTACAGACCAGTCTGTCATTCAAAATTATTGGAAACAAACTCTCCGAATATTTTCCTGGGTCGTCAAAGGATTGGGTTTGGCTTCCACCTTTAGAAACTTTTACCAATTCATATTGAAACTTTCGTTCTTCGACCCGAAAACGCTTCTTTTTAAAGTATGCCTTCCCAACGATATAGGCCGTTTCCAAATCTTTTGAAAAGGCTACGTTTTCAAAGGCATAGTTTTTCTCCTCGATCTCATACGAAAAGTCATGTTCAAACTTCTTGTTCAACGCTGTATCGTACATATGGATAATATGCTTGTTACTTTTCCCTTTCTTGTGGTGGGTACTGATAATAAAACCTGTCTTCTCTTGATTAAAGAGTATCGCCGTTGAAAACCCATTGGAGAAATTACGGTTGTAATAATTCTTGCCCACAGGGTTTCTAACCTCCTCAGAAGAAATTGAAAGTAGCTTTTGTGGCTTAAAATTGATATCGATTATCGGGGTCCTATGAATCCAATACTCATATTGACCCGTTCCATAATTGTAGTTCAGAAACAAAAGATTTAGCTGTCCGTTGGTCAAAAAACCATCTACAAAATCCAAGCCTTTGAGTTTGTAATTGTATTCAGAAACCAACTCCAAGTCGCTATTGTAACGTTCTATCAAATAACCCTTTGGTTTTAGGATCATTCCCTGAAAATAGCCTCGCACCAAAATGTAGCCACCTTCTCCATCTTCTTCAATGGTGAGTAGGTTTGAGTAACGGTGCCTGTCATTGAACTTTTCTCCAAAATCATAGGAAACGGGCATCTTCTGGGCATACCCGAGTACTCCCGCTAAAAGGAGGCATAGTACTACTAGCTGTTTCGTCATAATCGTCTGGTTGGGTTAAACCAAAGGTTATGATCCAGGGAAATCGGCTTTTCGTTTTTCAAGAAAGGCAGTAGTACCTTCTTTAAAGTCGTTGGTGCCGAAACACGCTCCAAAAGCATCGATTTCTATGGCATAACCATTTTCATCATACTTAAAACCTGCATTTATGGCATTTATTGCATATTTTATCGCCACAGTGGAGTTATTCGATATCTTGCTCGCAATTTTAAGAGAAAGTGGCAATAATTCTTCTTGAGGCACTACATGATTGACCAATCCGTAGCCAAGAGCTTTTTCGGCATCGATCATTCCTGCCGTCATGATAATCTCCATCGCTCTTCCTTTTCCTATGAGTTGGGGCAAGCGCTGGGTTCCTCCATAACCGGGAATTACCCCCAAAGAAACCTCTGGCAATCCCATTTTGGCATTGGTGCTTGCTATTCTAAAATGACAGGACATGGCCAGTTCCAATCCACCTCCCAAAGCAAATCCGTTCACGGCGGCTATAACGGGTGTAGAAAGGTTTTCCACAAAATCAAAAAGTATTCGTTGCCCTTCCGCAGCCAGTTTGCCTGCTTCGGCCACCGAGAAATCCGCAAACTCAGATATATCTGCCCCAGCTACAAATGCTTTTTCGCCCGTGCCGGTTATCACAATTACCTTTATTTCTTTATCATCGTCCAGTTCTTTAAAGGCTGTATGGAGCTCTTCGATAGTCCTTTTATTAAGTGCATTCAGTTTTTTAGGCCGATTTATAGTGATTGTTGCAATGTTGTTTTCTTCTTCGATATAGATGTTTTCGTAATTCATTTTGATGTTATTTTAAGTATAAAATATATTGTAGTTAACGTAGTAAATTTCAGCAAAATTAAAGCCTTTTAGCCCTAAATTTTACTCTTTTGGGAATTTTACCGTAAAAACGGTTCCTTTATTGACTTGTGAAGTAAATTGAATTGTTCCGTTGTAATTTTCGACAATATTTTTAACCATTCCCAGACCAAGACCCATACCACTTGTTTTAGAGGTAAACTTTGGCTCAAATATCTTTTCCTTGAACTCATCTGCGATTCCGATACCGTTATCGGCGACTGAGATCTTTACATGGCCCCTTTCAGATGCAACTGTTACCAGAATACGTGGAGATCCTACCTCTGGAACTGCTTGGATAGCATTCTTGACCAAATTAGTGACGACCCGAATCAATTGTGTACGATCCAGTTTTGCAATGATTTCCTTTTCGTCGGTTAGAAAATGAATGTAATCTTCATTAAAGATGTCCAAAGCCAACTTCACGATTTTCACCACATTCAGTGTTTCGTTCTGTTGAGCCGGCATCTTGGCAAAATTTGAGAAAGCAGATGCTATATTGCTCATGGTATCTATCTGCTGAATCAGAGTTTTGGAGAACTCTTTTACTTTCGATTCAGCCTTAGGATCATTGGGGTCAAACTTGCGTTCAAAGCTCTGTACGGTAAGCCTTAGCGGTGTCAATGGGTTTTTGATTTCGTGGGCTACTTGTTTGGCCATTTCACGCCATGCCTGTTCCCGTTCGCTACGTGCCAACTTTACGGCACTTTCTTCCAATTCATCAATCATTCCATTGTAGGAGTCTACTAACTTCCCAATTTCTTCAGTGGTATCCTTTATAAAGATTTTTTCATTCCGCTTTGTCAAATCTGTCAACGCCATCATTTCTGAAACTGTCTGCAGCGAACGGGTGATATATTTTGAAATAAAATAAGCCAAGATAATTGCCGAAAGCAGCATTAACAGATACACTCCGCCCAAACGAAATAAAAATTCCCTAAGTTCCATATTGTTAAAGGAGTTGTCCTCAAAATAGGGAAGATTCATTATGCCGATGGGCTTAAACTTGGTATCGTTGATATAGGTATAAGAAGCTTTATAGTTATCCCCAGCAGCAGATTTTTCTTCTACATATCGTTTATCCGCGCTCATACTTAGACTATTCAGAACTTCGGCATCCAAACAATTTGACACGGAGTCTATTTCAAAACTGGGACGAGAACTTCGTATCAACGTTCCATCAAGGTCATAGATATTAAAAGATACATTTTGTACATCTGCTATCTTATAAATCTCGTGCTTAAAAATATGTTGAAGGTTTTCGGTAATCTCAGGGTACGTGGTTTCCTTAAGCACATAAGCGATGCTTTGAAGAATCTGTTCTTCCTTCCGTTCCAGTCTATTTTCGTGATAATCTCTGCTCTGTTCTTGATATTGATAAAGCGTTACCCCAGCTATGAGTACAGATGCTATGAGCACCAATAATATCATTGTGAAGAAAATACGGGACCGTAACGATAATTTTTTGAACAATTCGCTTTGAATTTGGACTTAAAGTTAGCAATAATCGAACCAGACTCAAAAGCAAATACAAACTCAAGTTTAAAGTGCAGGTGCAAATTCAAAGTACAAGCGCAAGTTCAGATTTAGGGTTAATATAGCCACTTCGTTTCTAATTATTGTTTAAGGCTTTACGCTTACAGCTTTTATCCTTGACCCTTGGCTGAGTAATTGAATTTGTACTTGAACTTGAGTTTATCGTTGTCAAGCATTCGGATTCTTATCCCTTACACGCTTGTACAATCGAATTCCCAACATGAGAAGTATGGCCAACACGAAAATTCCAATCACCCCATAAATCCAATTGAAAGCATTCTTTAAGACCACTAAAAAAACCACTGCAAAAAGAATAAGTGTAGATCCCTCGTTCCAAATACGCATAAAGCGAGATGTGTACTTTACCTCGTCTCGCTGTAAATGTTTGAAAATTTGATGACATTTTAAATGATACCCAAAAAGGAGCGCCACAAACAAGAGCTTTACATGCATCCACCCTTGCTGAAGCCAGCCTGGTATTAAAAGCAACAGCCAGATGGCAAAAATAGTGCACAAGATAGCTGATGGCCATGTGATAATGTACCAAAGTCTTTTGGTCATCAACTTTAATTGGTCGGTAAGGATTTCCTTTTCAGGTGATGGTTTTTGCCATGCTTCAATATGATAGATAAACAGTCTGGGAATATAAAAAAGTCCGGCAAACCAGGTGACCACAAAAATGAGATGTAATGCTTTTATATAGTTGTAATATTCCACTTTTAGGTAAAAAGAGTTAAGGGGCAAAGGTAAAAAGAAGACAAGCAAGACCCTTTACCTTTAGCCCAAAACCTTATTTGCTTTTTAAAGTTGTATCGCTCCAATTCCCGCTTCCCATAATTTTTTGTTGAAAGCTGGAATCTTCACATTTTCAAATGCTTTTCCTCTTTGTTTAAATCCTTTCCATTGCTCATCCAATTCTTTTCTACGATCAATTGAAGATTGGTTGACTCTAGGCAAGGTGCTATTGGTGGCGTTTATCAAAAACAGATATTCCGCAGTAAACTTGTTCGGAAAATTCTCCACATCATCATATGCTTTTGACTTGCGCTGCACCATCTCTTTGTCCCAAATATCCAACTCATCCATCAATGCTTTGCCCTCTTTCTTCAGTGATTCGTCCTTTACTTTTTTGAGTACCTCTTTCAGTTGATTCTTGGCATTGAAAAGCGTGTTCACCATGGTATGCATCTCGGTCAGATTAGCTTCTGTCTCTGTCATGAAAACATCGAACGTTTCATATTGCTCATGTTTGATATTGTATTTCGGTAGCTCTTTGATTATCCCTTTGGTTTCCAAAACGGTGTTGTCAACTTTGAGCTTAATCGTATACGTACCTGGAATGGCACGATGCCCTCTATAATTTGCTTCAATATAGGTATCCTTTACCCCAGGCATTATTTTGTGTCCCATATTCCATACAAAACGATTGAGTCCTTCTTTTTTGTCAAGCTTTGGAGCTGGAGGCGGCCCGCCATCATATTTCTTGTAGCTTGTATCTTTTTTTGATGAAAATGAATTGACCAACTTCCCTTTGGCATCAAAAATCTCCATATTAATTTCGGTAGAGTCCAATTTGGGCAACTCATAGTACAACACCAATCCATTGGCTGGATTTACGCCAGTAAAGGCTTGACTTCCTTTAAATTTAACAGAATTACCGTTCAATGCACTGCCCCAAGATCCTTTGTAGGCAGGTTCAGACGCATACAGCTTTGCCACTTTTTGAGGTTTATCATAACCTTTAAGCAATCCCAAATCATCCAAGATCCAGAAAGAGCGACCAGAGGTTGCCACTATCAAATCTCCTTGATGTACCATTAAATCCAAGATTGGTGTTTTAGGCAAATTCAATTGAAAGGATTCCCAATTCTGACCTCCGTTCCAAGAAATATACATTCCTTTCTCAGTGCCGGCATACAACAGATTCTTTCTATCCTTATCTTCACGGACCACTCGGGTAAATGAACCCTTTGGAATTCCTGAACTAACGTTGGTCCAACTTTTTCCATAGTCAGTGGATTTATAAATGGCTGGCGTATAGTCATTGAACTTGTAGCGTGTAGTTGCAATGTAGACCGTAGCTGGATCGTGAGGCGATACTTCGATGGCATTGATCAGACATTCTTGCAATCCTTTTGGAGTGACATTTTCCCAGGTTTCACCTCCGTTTTTTGTGATATGTACCAATCCATCATCACTCCCCGTATAGAAAACTCCTTTTTCATGGGGTGATTCTATCATGTACGCAATGGTACCATAGTTTTCGGCACCTACTGCCTCATTCGTATAAGGCCCTCCACCGTTGCCTTGCTTGTCATCTTGGTTTCGGGTCAAATCTGGGGAAATCTCTTCCCAAGTCACTCCATTATCCCTGGTTCGAAGTACTAATTGGGCACAATGATAAAAGGTACCGGGTTCATGCTTGGACCAAATAATGGGAGCATTCCAATTGTAGAGATACTTCATGTCGCGTGCGGCTCGTCCCAAATATTGGATAGGCGATGCCATTACTTTGGTAGAAGCTTTGGTATGAGTATCCAATAAATTAATGGTTCCCAAATAACTCCCTCCCATCACATATCTTGGGTTATCTGGATCAAACGCTAAAAAAGCACTTTCCCCACCTGCAGAATAGGTCCAATCCTCTCGACTAATATTTCGTCTACCTACTGAAAGGCTAGCAATCTTTACTGAAGTATTATCCTGTTGACCTCCATAGATATTATAAGGAAATAAATTGTCTGCATTAATACGATAAAATTGCGCCGTAGACATTATGGCCTGCGTGGACCAGCTTTTACCATAATTGAAGCTGATTGCAGCACCTCCATCATTGGCTATTACCATATTATTCGAGTTATTCGGATTGATCCATAGGTCGTGATAATCCCCATGAGTACCAGAAAGTATACTCCATGTCTTTCCACCATCAATGGACCTTAAGGCGGGAGCACTCAACACATATACCACATTTTCGTTGTTGGGATCGGTAAACACTTCTGTATAGTACCATGCTCTTTGCGTTAAACGATTGTCACCACTTACCATACTCCAGCTTTCACCAGTATTATTGGAAACAAAAAGTCCTCCTTTGTCCGCGTTGGAATCACTTTCCACAAGTGCAAAAACTTTATTTGAATTCGCAGGACTCACGGAAATGGCCATTTTCCCTTTTTCCTTGGGAAGTCCTTTTTCAATCTTCTTCCAAGTTTCCCCACCATCCACTGATTTATAGACGCCACTGCCTCCACCTCCACTGATCACAACTTCTGGCTTGCGTTGATGTTCCCACATGGTAGCATAAAGTATGTCGGGAAAATTGGCATCCATGGAAAGCTCGGAACAGCCGGTAAGATTGTTTACAAACAATACATTCTTCCAAGTCTTTCCACCATCAATGGTTTTAAAAATTCCCCGTTCTTTATTTGGGCCGTACAGTGCTCCTTGAGCAGCTACGAATACAATGTCGGGATTGGTTGGGTGGATCAGGATCCTTGCGATATGCTGGGTTTCTTTCAAACCAATATGTTGCCATGTTTTCCCGGCATCAATGGATTTATAGACACCATCTCCGTAGGAAGTCATGACCCCTCTAGGAGCATGTTCTCCCATTCCCACATACACTATGTTGGTGCTGGATCGGGAAACAGCAACCGCCCCAACAGAACCCATTTCAAAAAAACCATCGGAAATATTGTTCCAGTGTTGACCTGCATCGGTAGTTTTCCAAAGGCCACCTCCAGTTGTTCCCATATAATAGGTCATGGGATTACCCACAACCCCAGTGGCACAAACAGAACGGCCGCCCCTAAAAGGGCCGATGTTTCTGTATTTTAAGGGTTTAAAATATTCTTCGGCGGTTTGCGCAAAAGAAGTAGCCCCAAGAATTAGGGCTACTGCATACATAATATTTTTCATATTGTTGGTTATTCTTCTATACTTAAATACTCCAAACCTAGCTGGTTAAACGCTGCATTAAAAGCCTTCATCTCTTCTTCAACTAGTTTATCGAAAGTGGTTAATTGCGTATTGATTTTTGTGGTCATCTCATTCTTCACGTTAACATCTTGATCGGTAGGTGGAAAGTCATCAATTGAAACCAAACTATTTAAATGCCCAAGCTTATTGGTCAATTGTATCGGGAAATTCAACGGATCTTGGTTACTTCTATTTTTGGTTTGGTACAAGGCCTTTTCAATCTTACCAAAATCCTCTTTCATTTTTTCCGCCTTCTCCACCAAGTCTTTGGTCTGTTCGTTGCCCTTATATTGCTTGGTAAAGGCATCTAACTTTGTATTGATTTTTCTGATTTTCTTAATCGATTTATGTGCACGGTCAATAGTTGTATTGATATCCGATATAAAATCATACTGTTTTTGCATATCGGCTACAGAAACTTCAGCTCTAGGATCCGGAATAATCTTGAACTCTTCTGATTGCTCGGAACCATTTACATTTAATGAGACCTTATAATTTCCAGGTACAGCTTTCGCTCCACTAAAATTGGCCCACCAGAAAATCATGCCTTTTAATTTTTCGGCTCCTTTGCCCCGTGTATCCCATACATGGGTATTTCCGCCTTTCTCAACCTTTAACTTTTTATCCTTGTCTTTTGAAAAATTACTGAATGTGGACAGTGTGTCTCCAGATTTAGAGAAATACGTTAGACTAATGCTGTCTTTTTCACTCATATTTTTAAGGTAAAAATGAGTAATAACGCCATTAGGGTGATTTTGCCCTTCGGTCTTAGACGGCTCTTTGGCAGCTCTTCCTTTAGTGCGATAGCTGTCCTTAGGTTGGTATAACTTCATGTTGGCACTTTTGTCCGAAGCTTCCAATTGATGAAGTACCGTTAAGTCATCTATGATCCATAAACTTCTTCCCTGGGTCGCTACAATAAGGTTATTGTCTTTTAACGCCAAATCGGTTATTGGAACGATGGGCAGATTTAGCTGGAACGGACTCCAATTACTTCCATCATCAAAAGAAACATACATTCCTGTTTCGGTTCCGGCATAAAGCAATCCTTTTCTTTTTGGATCTTCTCTGACCACTCTGGTAAAGTGTTCATCGGGAATGCCATTAGTAATTTTAGACCATGTTTTTCCATAATCAGTGGTTTTGTAGAGATAAGGTTTAAAATCACCTAATTTGTATCGAGTTGCCGCTACATAGCAAGTGCCTTCATCAAAAACCGAAGGTTCTATGCTATTGATCATATTCCATTCTGGCATTCCCGTAGGTGTTACATTCTCCCAACTTTGCCCCCCATCTTTGGATACATGGATCAATCCATCATCACTTCCAACCCAAAGTAACCCTTCTTTTAAAGGGCTTTCATTTGCTGCAAAAATGGTACAGTAATATTCTACTCCGGTATTGTCCTGCGTAATTGGCCCTCCACTGGACACCAATTTTGTTGGATCATTGCGCGTTAAGTCATCGCTCAATAGCTCCCAGCTTTGCCCTTCGTTTGTGCTCATATGCACATGGTTCGAAAACGTATACAGTTTTTTGGGGTCATGTTTGCTGAACATAATGGGGAAGTTCCATTGAAAACGGTATTTCATGCCTTCGGCGCCATACCCCATTGGATTATCTGGCCATACGTTAATACCTCTAACTGTACCTGTTTTATGGTTAACCCGAGTCAAGAAGCCACCATAACTTCCTCCATATACAATATCATTATTGTTTGGGTCTACGGCAATATGGGCAGATTCGCCCCCTGCTGTAGGCTCCCAATCATCTTCACCAATACTGCCGTCATCGCTACGATGATTTACACGCAACGTAGAATTGTCTTGCTGAGCTACATAAATACGATAGGGATGTGAATTATCCGTGGTCACTCGATAATACTGTGCCGTTGGTTGGTTGTAGTATGTGCTCCAGGTCTCCCCACCATCGTAGGAAACTTGTGCACCTCCATCATCCCCAATAATCATTCGTTTGGAATTTTCTGGGGCAATCCAAAGATCATGATGATCGCCATGCGGCGCATTGAAGGTATTAAAGCTTTTACCTCCATCTGTTGATTTATGGTAGCGCACATTCAATACATAAACAATATCTTCATCTTCGGTATCGGCATAAACCCGAGTATAGTACCAGGCACGTTGTCTCAATTTGCGTTCGCTATTGACCAGAGCCCATTTTTTGCCTCCATCTTCAGAGCGATACAAACCTCCCTTTTCCTTGTTTTCAACAATGGCCCAGACCCGCTCGCTGTTTTTTGGAGAAACCGTGACTCCAATGATTCCAAGGGTATCTTTAGGAAAGCCTTCGTTCTTAGAGATTTCCGTCCAAGTTTCACCACTATCTGTACTTTTCCATAATCCTGAACCATCACCACCACTGCTCAAACTATATGGAGTACGTTTTGCACGCCATGAGGAAGCATATAAAATACGGGGATTGTTCGGGTCTAAGGTCAAATCAACAAAACCTGATTGTTCGTTGACAAATAATTTTTTGCTCCATGTTTTTCCACCATCCGTACTCTTATAAATGCCACGATCTTGTGTGGGCTTATAAATATTGCCCAATACCGCAGCATAGATTACATTATGGTCTTTTGGATGAATACGAATACGTGGCACATGACGACTATTCTTAAGTCCGGCTGATTTCCATGTTTTTCCACCATCTTCAGTTTTCCAGATACCATAACCCGAAGATACATTTCCACGAAGTGTTTTTTCACCACCTCCAACATACAAAACATTAGGGTCGCTTTGGGCCACTTCCACAGCTCCAATACTACCTCCAAAATAACCATCGGAAATATTCTCCCACGTACGCCCACCATCAAGTGTTTTCCATACGCCCCCGCCAGCAGCACCAAAATAGAATAGATTGGGTTCGCCAGGTACTCCGGTCACAGCTGCCGACCGTCCACCACGGTGCGGTCCAATAGACCTATACTCCAAACTGGAATAGAGTTCTTGTGGATAAACAGTTTTAACGGTTGATGATTTCTTTTTTCTTTGGGATTGTGCAGATGTGCAGAATAGCGTAAATACCAGCAATAGGGTGCCAGCTCTGGAAAGCAGTTGTTTCATTTTTGTGTTGTATTAGTCAGTACTAAAAGTAAGGAAAAACCCAGAAATGTAAACAGTAAGTTGTTACTAAAAAGGAGATTAACTATTTTGAAATTTTTGAGAACATAAAAAGACCTTAAAACAGTTCAAAAATTGATGATCAAACATTGTAATAGAATCATCAAATTCTCCGAAATTGAAATCGCTATTTTTACATAAAGACCAGATTTTCCCATGGAAAAGAAATCAGCGAAAATATATATTATAGGTGCAGGAATAAGCGGCTTGATCGCTGCCAAAACCTTAGAAGAAAACGGCTATGCCCCAACACTTCTCGAAGCAACGGATTCTGTTGGAGGCCGAGTTAAGACCGACGTAATCGAAGGAACTTTTTTTGACCACGGCTTTCAGGTTTTACTTTCGGCATATCCGCAAGCAAAAAAGCATCTAAACTATGCTGATTTAAAGTTACATCAATTTAAGCCCGGTGCTTTGATCTTTAAAAATGGTAAAGCGCAGCGTATTGGTGACCCTTTACGGGATATTTCAGCGCTATTTCCCACAATTTTTTCCTCCATTGGTTCTATTGCGGATAAAATCAAGATTTTCACTTTGACACAGCGGTTAAAAAAGAAATCGATTCAGGATATTTTCTCTTCAACGGAAGCTACCACATTGGAATACTTAAAAGACTACGGATTTTCTACTCGCATCATTCAGAATTTCTTCAGACCATTTTTTACAGGAATTTTTTTAGAGGAAGCACTACAGACTTCTTCCCGTATGTTCGAGTTTGTCTTTAAAATGTTCGGGGAAGGGTATGCCACACTTCCAGATAAGGGAATTGGCGCTATTCCGGAGCAACTATCCAACCAATTACATCATAGTCAATTCAAGTATGGTCAAAAAGTAAAAGCCGTAGATTCCAAAGGTATCCATATGGAAAGTGGTGAAATTTTAGAAAGTGATGCCACTTTGGCAACCATACCTATAGATGCTAAGACAGGGGCAGTGAATTTCTCCGCGGTTGATTGGAAAAGTTGCGATAATCTCTACTTTGCTGTGGAAAAGAGAACTTTTGAAGAAGGTATTATTGGATTGATCGCCGATAACGATGCGCTAACAAACAATCTCTACTATCCATTTGGGCAAACTGCTTCAGGGAATGTTGTGCTTTCCGTTACCGTAGTGAAAAGTCATACTTTGAGTGAATCAAAACTAGTTGTTACCGTTAGTTCTGAACTACAAAAACATTGCGGAATCATCACCAAAAGTTTTTTGAGGAAGTATACCATTAAGCAAGCGCTTCCTGATATCAAAAATTTAAAAATGATACTTTCGCCCGATAAAATCCAAGTTTTTAAAAAGGTTTTTTTGGCAGGCGATTATACATTGAATGGTTCTTTGAACGCTGCAATGGCTTCGGGTGAGGCTGCCGCCGAGCAATTAATGAGTGTCCTTAAATAGTCACATGTTTATGTTCTAAAAGGGCTTCAAAATCAATAATTTGTAATGCCTTTTCGTGTGTTGCCTCCAAAATCACAGCTGGTGCCTTGCCAACTTTCCATGCTTGTTTCCAACGAGATGCACACAGACACCATGTATCACCGGGTTTAAGACCCGGAAAATTGTACATCGGTATGGGAGTGCTCAAATCATTGCCCTGGTTTTTTGTATAGATTAAAAATTCTTCGGTCATGATAGCACAGACCACATGGGTTCCTATATCTTCAGGTCCAGTTCTGCAAAAGCCATCACGATAAAATCCGGTTTTAGGGGCATAACAACAGGGTTGAAGTTCTGTTCCCAGTACATTTTTTTCCATTGGAGCTTTTCTTGATAGTAAAAATACTATTAAAAGCAGTTATTTTTCTTTTTCACCACTCTTCCTCCATAAATTGAAACTTCCATGTAACGTTGTGAATAATTTTATACTAATGTATTGAAGGATTCACTCATGCATTTTTCTTAGCTTTAGAACATTAACATAAAAACACATGACCATGGATATTTTTGGGAAAATAAAAGAGAAGCTCACCAATGAGTTTATCGATATTATCGAATGGCTCGATTATACGGATGACACTATAGCTCATCGCTTTGAGCGCTACCAAAACGAAATAAAGAACGGTGCTAAACTTATTGTGCGCGAAGGGCAAACCGCTGTATTCGTAAATGAAGGACAATTGGCGGATGTCTTTACACCCGGAACCTATGACCTTACCACACAAAACTTACCAATTCTCACCACACTAAAAGGCTGGAAGTATGGTTTCAACTCTCCGTTCAAAGCGGAGGTTTACTTTGTAAATACCCACCTTTTTACCGATGAAAAATGGGGGACCAAGAGCCCCATTACACTAAGTGATGACCGTTTTGGATTGGTAGAAATTCGTGCTTTTGGCACATATGCCTTTAAAATATCAGACCCAGGAAAATTTATCGTTGACATTGTGGGTACGGACAGTAACTTCACCAATTTTGAAATTAACGAGCATTTAAAAAGTCTTATCGCTACTCGTTTTACGGATACAGTTGGGGAAGCCAATCTTCCTATAGAACTTTACGCAGCAAATACCTCAGAACTTTCAGAGACCTGCCAAGAAGTGATGAATGCTGAGTTTCTTTCCGTGGGTATTTCCCTTGAAAAATTCTATATTGAAAATGTCTCCATGCCCGAAGACCTCAAAAAGGAAATCTTCGAGTATAGCCGTATAGATAAATTGGATTTGGATAAATTGACCAAATTCAAAACTGCCAAAGCGATTGAAGCTGCTGCCAAAAACGAAGGCGGTACCGCAGGTGCTGGAATGGGCATGGGAATGGGCTTTGTACTCGCTCAACAAATGGGTGGCATGATGGCGGGGAGCTCGCAGGCAAATACTCAAATGGGCAACCAACAACAAACAGGTGCTTTTCCACCTCCAATGCCTACGGCAGTACAATATTTTTATGCAGTCAATGGAACACAGCAAGGTCCTGTTTCTTTTGAACAATTACAAGCACTTTTTGCCGGCCGCACCATCAACAGGGATAGTTTGGTTTGGAAACAAGGCATGGCAGCATGGACGGCGCTCAAAGAGGTCGATGAATTAAAATCATTTTTGGGAGGAAGTACACCTCCACCATTACCTACAGCATAAGTTTTCTAGTTGGCAATCCATAAATAAGAGAAGTCTTTGGAGAAAACTATCCAAAAAACAGAGCTTAAAAAATCCTGTGCCAACTGTGGGGCTGAGCTCAAGTATAAACCTGGCACAACCAATATCACCTGTGAGTATTGTGGCCACGAGGAGTCCATAGCCATTGATGAAAATGGTTTTGAAGAGCTAGAGTTATATCCCTATCTGAAAGAGATGGGTGCTCAAAAGCACAGTGAAGAGATCTCCATGCTCCATTGCAAAAACTGTGGCGCCAATCTGCATGTGGAGGAAAACTATAAGTCTTTGCATTGTGTGTATTGTAGTATGCCTTTGGTGATTGCCGATGCCTACAAGGAAGAATGGATTTTGCCGGGAGCTGTTCTCCCATTTCAAATTGAAAAAGAAAAGTCATTCACCATTTTTAAAAAATGGGTGGATCGATTGTGGTGGGCACCCAACAAATTGAAAAAAGCAGCACTTGACCCACAATTTACCAAGGGATTGTATCTGCCCTACTGGACTTTTGATGCACAACTCTACGCTTCGTATACCGGAAAACGGGGGGAATATTATTATGAAACCCAAAGCTACCGGGATAGCAACGGTAAAAAACAGACGCGAAGGGTTCGTAAGACCAGATGGTATTCTGCCTCTGGAAACGTATCTGGTTTTGTAGACGATACATTGATAAAGGCATCCAAACAAAAAACAGGTAGAATCCCTAACAAAATTGCCCGTTGGAACTTAAAAAAACTACAGCCTTTTAACAGTGGTTTTTTATCTGGTTTCGTCACTGAAAAATATACGATTCCCCTAAAAGAAGGTCACTTACACTCCAAAGAGGTGGCGCGCGACATTGCTACCCGTTGGTGCAAGCAGGACATAGGTGGAGATACACAAAGAGTGAGCAGCCTCGATATGAATTTATCCGAAGAGACCTTTAAACATATTTTGTTGCCTGTTTATGTAAGTGCTTATCGTTTTAAAGGGAAAGAATATAACTTCTTTATCAATGGCGAAAACGGACAGATTTCGGGAACACGGCCCTATAGCTTTTGGAAAATATTTTTTGCAGTCCTCTTTGTAGTTATATTGATTCTAGTATTTATCTACTTTGCACAGGGCTAATACCAAACAAACGCTTCATTATGAAAAATGCTTTCCTTTTGTTCTTTTTAATCATGCTTTCTTCATGTACAGAACAACAGTCCCGTTCAAATGATTGGCACGTAGTTTTAAAAACAGATAGGGACGGAAGTATTCTGAAAGGATCCAAACAAGAGTTGATAAATGCCGTAAGAAATGGTCAAGACCTAAAAATTGGATGGGGCGGTAAACGAGAAACGCTATCCATTGAACATCTTTCTGTTCCTATTTGGCTGGCAATTCTTAATGAAAAAGAAGTAATGGCACATTTAGACCCTCAGGTATTGTCACACATTGACTGGGACAGCTTAAATGTCAGCTACAAGGATGCTACTAAATTACAACAAGAGTGGCGTGTGGTGTTATCTACCAAAAGTAACTTTGATGCGGTCTGGTATGATAAAAAAGCGGACACCCTTATCAGAAGATGGCCTCAAAAGCATATTATGACATGGTTCACCAAAGGTGATTCAAACAAAACTTCGGTTCCTTTGTTTAGCAAGGATTAAAAGACCAAGAGTTATTATAAAAACTCCAAGCAAACAGGTGAAGGAATAGAAGTATCGTTAAGGTATGTGAGTATTCCCTTTTCGTTATCTCTCTGGAAAACAGCAATGTTATTACTTCTTTGATTGGCCACCAACAGAAAGCTCCCAGAAGGGTCAATTGCAAAATTCCGGGGCCAGTCCCCATGAACCGATTCACGGCCTACCAAACCGAGTTTTCCAGTTTTTGAATCCACTTCAAAAATTACAATGGTATTTTCACCCCTATTTGACCCATATAGAAATCTTCCATCTGGAGACAAATGAATATCGGCACACGAATTTTTTCCTTCATAAGCTAAATCCAAAGTACTTTCGATCTGGATTTTATTGAAACTGCCTTCGTTATCTCTTTTGAAAACGGAAACACTAGAATTCAATTCATTGATGACATACAAATAATTTCTGGTGGTATCAAAAACGAAGTGCCTTGGCCCTGCCCCATCAGGCAGATCCAATGAAGATTGATGCGCTGGTTTCCAATTTCCATCTTGCTTACTGTACCTTTTCAAAGCGTCCAATCCTAAATCAGATGCAAATAGCCCGTCTTTACTAAAATGGGCTTTATGCACATGTGCTGCCTTTACGGTATCCAAAACCTTATGGTCAATAAGATGCGGGTTTGATTTTAATGCTCCATCATCTTCCAATTCAAAAATTGATAGGTTACCCCCGGTATAATTCGACACTGCCAATTGGCCATCTCCAGATAATGTAACATGACAAGGGTGCGCTCCTCCAGTACCCATACTATTTTGAAGCTCCAAAAGCCCCTCTTTTAATCTAAAAGCAGTAATCCCACCACCCAAACTATCAAAATCCGCAGTTTCCTGAACGGCATACAGATTATTTTTATCATTCGATATTGTCAAAAATGAAGGATTCGGCAATACTGCAGTCAAAGTTTTTTGTTCAAGTTCCCCAGAGTTGGAATTAAAGGTGAAACGATAAATACCTTTACTCTCTCCACCGGTATAGGTGCCAACAAACAGATTGTATGCTTTCATGGGTGCTTCTTTTTCTTTACAGCTTAAGGCAACTATTGCCAATAGGAATAAGACTAACTGTTTTTTCAAAATAGTGATGGTTTAAGACGAAAATAAGAAATCGTTCTTTTTGTGACATCATTATCGACAATTAAACCAATCAATCAGTAATTTTAGTGCGTGAATAAGGATACCATTATTTTAGTTTTAAGTTGTTTAGGGCTTGTCCAAGCACTCTTCCTGTTCATTTATCTTATTACGCTAAAAAAAGGCAGACGAAAAGCGAACGTATTTTTGGCCTTTATAATTCTTGGGGTCACCATTCGGATAGGGAAATCAGTTCTCAACACTTATTTTCACCTTGAGCCATGGCAACGGAATTTAGGCCTGTCCGGAATACTTTTAACTGGTCCCTCTTTATGGTTCTACGGTAAGGTGCTTTTTGATAAATCAAAGATGTTTTCACAAAGAAATTACCTTCATCTTATACCCTTCGGTACTTTTATGTTGCTATGTGCTTTAATCCCTAATCGAGGCGACGCATTGTCCTATGGAATTTACATCGCCATATTTTTACATCTTTTAGTATACATTGGTTTGTCCGTGTACATAATGTATAAAAATGGAAAGGAAATACGTAGTCAACTTAGCAAATGGTATAGAAACTTAATACTGGGTATAAGTATCATTTGGGGTTTTTATATGGGGCATCTTTCCGGACTATTCTCTTGGTATATCGGTGGAGCTATTTTTTTTTCATTTTTGATTTATATTTTTTCCTTTCTCTTTTTACAGAAGCATGCCTTTCAATTGGGAAAATATACCAAATCAACTTTAGATAGCGAAACATCTAGAAAATTGGTTTCTTCCTTAAAAAACCTCTTTGCACAAGAAGAGATGTATTTACACAGAACCATTTCCTTGGAAATCATTGCAGAAAAATTGAACACCCCCCCAAGAAAATTATCTCAGGCTATCAATGAGAATGAGCAAAAGAACTTTTCTGAATTCGTTAACCAGTATCGAATAGAAAAAGCTAAGCAATTGTTGTCAGAACCAAATTCCATCCAACAAAAAATAGCAACAATAGCGTATGACTGTGGATTTGGCAACGTCACCTCTTTTAATTTGGCGTTCAAGGCCATAACCCAACTGACCCCCTCTGAATATAGAAGTCGATTTAGTACGTGATACATTTTTTCCCTCAGCCTCTTGTTCTCATAATTTTAGTCCTATCGTCATGCTGAACTCGTTTCAGCATCACAAAAGTTTGAAAACTCATGTTTTGATGGGACCCTGAAATAAATTCAGGGTGACGCTTCTTTTAGAAAAGATTAGAGACAATCTGATTTTCGTTTTAAGAATCATGATTTTTAAAGCATTTTAATCAGTGCTTGGACATCTTTGCTTCAACATTACAACGACGCAGTGAAAGCATATATCTTAATTGCAGTATTGACTTTAGGGATAATCGGTTGCAAGGAAAAAATCATTACGGATAAAAACCACCATCCCACTGTTCCAATGAAACAAGTGGTCTTGGACAATCTCAACCATCCTTGGAGCATTGCCTTTATTTCTGAAGATGAAGCCCTTATTTCTGAGAAAGATGGGAACCTGCTACGGGTTAATCTTGAGTCCAAGGAGAAGAAAATCATCAAAGGGTTTCCGACCGATTTAACCGATAGTATTCGCACTATTCATTTTGGTGATAATTCAGGGATTTTTGAAGTTTTGGTCGACCCGGATTTTAAAAATGACCCATGGGTCTATGTTTCGTACGCTGCCAAAAAAGGATTAGGAACGACTACGAAGGTCATTCGGGCTCAGATAAACAATGATTCTTTAATCAATCATCAAATCCTAATCGAAGCCGCTCCGTATACCAGGGAGTATTTTCATTATGGTGGTGGAATGACCTTTGGAGCCGACGGAAAACTCTACGTGACCATAGGCGAACGACTTTTTTGGGAACGTGATGAACCTGAAATTCCCATAGCACAAGATATTACGGATAAAAGAGGAAAAATATACAGAATAAACCCTGATGGAAGCATTCCTGAAGACAATCCGGATTTTGGCGAAACGGCACTTCCCGGATTGTATGCCATTGGAATCCGAGCTGCACAGGGAATAACCGTTCAACCAGAGACAGGCAAGATATGGTTCAGTGAGCACGGTACAATTCAGGGCGATGAAATCAACATCCTAAAGGCCGGTGCCAATTATGGTTGGCCCAATGTGACCTCTGGAAAACTCAGGAGTAAGGATTATACACCTCCAAAAATTGAAGGTGCGACCTTCACAACTCCGGTTTGGTTTTGGCCACATACCGTGGCTCCAACAGGACTTACTTTTTATACTGGGGATGAGTTTCTAGAATGGAAAGATAATCTGATTGTTCCCGGACTTTCACGCGGAAGTTTATGGCGATTCCGAATTGAAAACGATACCATAAAAAGTGCTGAAGAGCTCTTTATCGACGACCGTGTTCGTTCAAGAAAGGTAATGCAAAGTCCAGAGGGCAAGCTCTATATGCTCACTGATGAGGATAATGGAAAACTATTACGAATACTACCTAAACCCAATAATTTAACTGTTGAATAAATGAGAAATAGAATACTTGTTTTTGTTTTATGCCTATCTATTGTAAGCGTATCGGCACAAGAAATCGAAAAACCAGTGGACAACTACACCATAAAAAGGCTTTTGGTCTGCAATGATAAAGGTGAAATTGCCATGGTAAAATACAATGGAACATGGAATGTACCACCACTTCGGTTTAACAAGTCAGAAACGTATAATGAATCCCTATTGCTTTTAGCCAAAGATATTGGCTTAGAAATATCCAAACCCAAATTGGCAGGTGTTTTTTCATTTAAGTACGGCTTTAAATCTACGGCTGCTCTTAGAATGTTCTATATGGCAAAATACAAATCGGGAGAGCTTAAGGTCAAAGAAGAATGGGAAGCTATAAAGTGGATGCCAAAGGAAGCGTTTTTAAAATTAAAAAGTCAAGATGTGTATAGCCTAATGGCAACCAAAATCATTGAAGATGTGTCAACACTATGGGGCGGTGCATTCTTTCTCTATAAAGAAAATGAAGAAATAAAATTTAAAATCACCGAAGATTTTTATTCCTTAAGATAACAAAACAACTCATGAAAAAAATTCTGTTCTTAGTACCGTTCGTATTCTTTGCTGCCTCTTTAATGGCTCAAACCGAAGAGGACAGCATTAAAGCAACCCTACAAAAATATCTTGATGGCTCGTCTTACAATAATCAAGAATTGATTGAAGCTGCCTTTTATGAAGAAGCGGATCTCTTTTTATCCAAAAAAGACCAAGAATTATGGGTATTGTCCCCCAAAGAATACAGCGACCTCTTCAAAAACAGGGAAAAAGGAAAATTCAATGGAAGGGTCGGAAAAATTTTGATGGTAGACTATGCCAACAACATTGCTTGTGCCAAAGCGGAAATCCTAATTCCGAAAAGAAACCTAAAGTTCATCGATATATTCTTATTGAAAAAACTTGAAGGGGAATGGAAAATCATCAGCAAAGCAGCTACTCAAATTGAATAGAAAAAACTATTTCAATTTCATGTCTTCAGCTTAGTTTTCACTTCCCTAACCAAGTAAATGCCGGTAACGATAGTTGCAAGTACGTCGGCTATTGGGAAGGAAAGCCAAACGCCAAGTTCCCCCAAATAACTGGGTAAAATCAGAATAAGCGGAATAAAAAAGAAGCCTTGTCGGGTCAAGGTCAGAAGCAACGCTGGGGTGGCTTTTCCCACTGCTTGAAAATACGCTGCCCCTATCAACTGCAATGCAATGATAGGTGTCGCTGCAAAGACCCATCGCATGGCGTTAGGTGCATGTTCCAAAACGAAAGCATTCGTTAGTAATTCTTCGGACGGTAGATTCTCCTTATTGCTCAAAAAAAGTGATGTGATGGCTTCTGGGAAAAGCATCAGTCCAACAAACACTAACGTAGCTACCAAGGCAGCATACTTGATTGCGGTATAGATGGATTCCTTTACACGGTAGTACTTCAATGCGCCATAGTTGAATCCTGCAATAGGCAAAAATCCTTGGGTAACGCCAAAAACCGGAAATAATGCGAACATCAACATTCTACCGATAATGGCATATACAGCAACCATGGCCTCCCCTCCCAAATTGAATAGAATGTTGTTCATTAAAAGATAGGTGATACTAGTTACCGCTTGTCGTGCCAAGGTTACAAAACCAAGCGACCCAATTTCCTTCAAAATGGGTATGTCCAATCCAAAATGGTCGAGACTTATCTTCAATTCTGAATTTTTAGACGTAAAAAAATAGAAGATATAAGCAAAACACATCAAATACCCTGCAGTCGTTGCCCAGGCCGCTCCGTGCATGCCCCAATCAAAAATATAAATGAAGACATAATCCATGAGTAAGTTGCCAACGGAAGGAATGATCATGGCTACCATAGCGAACTTTGGTTTGCCCTCCGCTCGAATTACCGTATTGCCCATCATACACAGTGCAAGAAACGGCACTCCATATAAAATGATGGTATAATAAATCTTCGCAGGGTCAAAGATGGTTCCTTTACCACCAAAGGCGGGGATAAGGTCATCTACAAAATAGAGCCCCAAGGCAACCATGCTTATGGTCACCAAAAGGGTAAGGGTGATTTGATTACCAAACGTTTTTAATGCCTTTTCCTTGTTTTCCGCACCAAGTGCTCTAGAAATGATACTCGACCCACCGATACCGATGGCCATTCCCAAAGCCGCAATAAAAAAAGAAACGGGGAGCACCACGTTGATGGCGGCTATGGCAATGGAACCAATCCAATTTCCTACAAAAATGGAGTCCACCAGAATGTTCAGAGACATGACCAGTATGCCTATGGAAGCAGGTACGGCTTGTTTGATCAGCAACTTGCCAATAGGTTCTTCGCCCAGTTGATCTGATGAAACCTTTGCCATACTAATGGGCTGTCATATCGAACGCAGTTTGGATATGGACAACAATTGTGATTTAGGTCTTGACTACGCTCGACCTGAAATTAATCAAACGGGCAGAATTTCCTTGGATTTCCATTCATTGACCCATTTGGCCATTAAAGCAACCCAAGCATCACTATCGTTCAAACACGGAATATGCTTGTAGTGTTCACCACCTGCCTCTTCAAACTGTTCTTTGCCTTCCATGGCAATTTCTTCCAAAGTTTCCAAGCAATCGCTTACAAAGGCAGGTGTAATCACAGCAAGTCGCTTTTTTCCTTCTTTCGCCAAACGCTCAAATTCGTTATCGGTATATGGTTTCAACCATGGGTCACCAGCCAATCGCGACTGAAATGAAGAACTCACTTTATCTTCGGGAAGGTCAAGATATGCTTTTACCAATTCTGTAGTATCGTAACACTGATGCCTATAACAGGTGTGGTGTGCTACCGAATTGATTTTACAGCAGTTACCATCAATCTTACAATGGAATTTGGTCGGGTCCGATTTTCTAATATGTCGTTCTGGAATACCATGGTACGAGAAGAGAATATGGTCATATTCAAAATCCTTCAGACCATCTGCAATACTTTCCGATAGTACTTTAATATACTCTGGACTACTATAAAATGCAGGCAAGGTGGTCAAATGGACTTCTGGAAAATATTCTTGTTGTACTTCCATCACTTTTACCACAACGGTCTCATAGGAAGACATGGCATAATGTGGATATAATGGCACTAATAAAACCTCATCCACTCCCTTGTCTTTTAATTCTTGAAGTGCATTTTTAATGGTCATGCTACCGTAACGCATCCCTAGAGCAACGGGCATATCTGTTTGCTCCTGAACTTTTTCCATAAATCGTTCCGAAATAACAATTAGCGGAGAACCTTCCTCCCACCAGATTTTGGCATATGCCTCCGCGGATTTTTTGGGACGGGTCTGAAGAATAATTCCTCGTACCAAAAGATTCCGCAACAATTTTGGAACATCAATTACCCGTTCGTCCATCAGAAATTCATCCAGATATGGTTTTACATCTTTTGCGGTAGGGCTATCCGGTGAGCCCAAATTAACCAACAATACTCCTTTCATAGCAATTCGTTAAGAGCAGTAAAAATACTATTTGAGGTTGATTTAATATTTGATTCTGTCAATTTGTTTCTCTATTATTCCATAGATAATCCTAATTTAGTTTGATGAACCCAAAATAGGCTATGTTTCGTACGGTTTTATTTTATCTCCTTTTGATTTTCGGATTTGTTGCGCAGGCACAGATTACCTGCACTTCTAAAGATTCTACGTTATTTTACTCCAAGTTGAAAGACATTCAAAAAATTGAAGAAGAGGCTACAGGAAATACAATTGTTTCCATAGGAAAAACATTTTTGGGAATACCTTATGTTGAGAAAACACTGGAAGTTGGCGAAACCGAGACCCTTGTAGTGAATCTAAGGGGTTTGGATTGTACGACTTTTGTCGAAAATGTTGTGGCTTTTGGTTTGCTACACAAAAACCAACAATATGAGTTTACGGATTTTACCAAAAATCTTCAAACTATTCGGTACAGGAATGGAGAGTTAAATGGCTATCCTTCTCGTTTACATTATTTTACAGAATGGATTAGAAACAATGAACAAAAAGGTTTGGTCATGGACATTACTTCCAAATTGGGAGGTGTCGAGACTAAAAAGGCAATTAACTTTATGGGTACGCACAGAAAGTTGTATCCATTTTTAAAGCAAGATGACAACTACAATGCAATTTTAGAAGTTGAGAAAATGATAGCCGAGGAGAATCTATGTATTCTTCCACAACATCAAATTAAACAAAACGAAAGCCTTATTCAATCTGGTGATATCATTGCACTGGCAACTTCTATAAAAGGGTTGGATGTAACCCATACTGGAATCGCTATTCGCCAACCAAACGGTAGAATTCACTTACTGCATGCTTCGAGTTCTGGGTCGGTAATGATTACTGAAGAACCCTTGGTCGACTATCTCAAAAAAATAAAAAACAATATTGGAATTATAGTGGCAAGACCTGTTTTAATCCCTTCCTAAACACCATATAATTGCCCCGAGCAAGTGCTTTTTAAAATCAGGTTCATCAAAAGAAGCTTCGGTATGACCACCGCCAGTATAAAACGAGCGGCCACCATCAAATTCATGGTACCAAGCTATAGGGTGGTTTTCACCATTGGTTCCACCTTCATAACTGGTTTCATCCAAGTTGAGCAAAACGGAAATATTAGGGTTTAAATTTTTGTAATTGTACCATTCATCACTTCGTTGCCATGTATCTTTTAAGTGTGCCGTAGATGGATGTTCCTTATTTACAACGTCTATTTTAGCATCACGAATATTTGGATCGTTCGGGTGACCATTAAAATAGCCTCCTACTAGTTTTCCATACCAAGGCCAGTTATATTCGGTATCGGTGGCAGCGTGTATCCCTAAAAAACTTCCTCCGTTCTTTATATAGTTTTCAAATGCCGTTTGTTCGTTGTCCGCTAAAACTTCAGAAGTCGTACTAAGGAAAACGACCAGTTTATAATTTTTTAAATTTTGAGGATTAAAATCAGCGCTTGTTTCGGTCTGTAATACAATGAACCCGTTTTGTCTTCCCAACTCTTTTAAGGTTTTTACACCTTTTTCTATAGATTTATGGCGATATCCTGTTGTTTTGCTAAAGACCAGTACCAATTCGGGAGCTTTGGGCACATCTTCGGCCTCAGGTTTATCTTGGGCATTTGTGCATCCTAGAAAAAAAACAACCAAAAAAAGGAAACTATAAAACTTCATCTTATATTCTTTAAACATTTGAAGTTAAATATTTTTTTGGCGTGGTACCGTACTTCTTTTTGAAAGATGCTATAAAGTGGCTTGCTGTACTGTAACCCACACGCAACCCAACTTCGTTAACGTTATGGCTTCCGGTCTCCAGCATTTTTCTGGCATACTCCATTTTGTAATCAAACAGAAAACCATAGACGGAGTCACCATAGATTTGTTTAAACCCTTCTTTCAATTTCTTTAGACTAAGCCCAATTTCCTTGGAAAGCTCAGCTAATGTGGGAGGCTCGGACATTCTCGAAATTATGATTTCTTTTGCCATTTTTAAACGCCTTACATTTTCTTCATCGGCCAAGAAAGGGCATTGTTCCAAGTCCGCATTCTGGGTCTTGTTGAAATACAAGGAAATTAGTTCGTATGCTTTTCCCTTTACATACAGTTCTTTTATGGATGGATGCAGGTTGTAGCTCATCAATTGGCTCAACACTACGGCAATTGCCGGGGAGACCGCTTCTTGTGAATAATATTTCTTCTCCTTATTGTCCTCACTTAAAAAAGGAATGTAGTTTGCTTCGCTCGAAAAAAGTGAATGAAACCTTCTTATGGTCATAACTACCGACAACAACCATGTGTTTGGAGAAACATTTAAATATAGGGGTAGGTCTTTTTGTGTATTATATAATAGTAATGAGTTTTCCTCAGATACTTCCAAATGATATTGTCCTTTGTTAAAATAAAACCGAGACCGTCCTTTTAGGCAAAAATGAAATTGAATGAACGAACTGTTTATCTCCCTTTCAATTACCCTATTCTCATCCGTATCGTTCTGAATTTTAAGAATATAAAATCCATTTTCTATTAAAATTTCCTCATAAGAACCTTTAGCGACATTTTCCATTCCTAAATATTAATTTTTGAAGTGACTAATTCTATTTAGAATGACTCTAAATTGTTTTTGATAATTCAAATTCATCAATAAATATAGTGTTTTAGAAGAATCTAAGATAAAAGTACATATAATTGAACAAAGCCTGATATTTATAGTTCCGCTAGCGTTATTTTTTAAAATATAGCACCCCTATTTTTGTATCGCGATTTAATCCTTTATGAGGAATTACCATATTTCCAAACATAACTCATTTTATGCCATCGGTCTCAGCTACAAAAAAGCTGATGCTGAAATAAGGGGGAAATTCAGCCTAGACGTTCCTGCCATTGACAAAATCATGGTTCAGGCAAAAGAAGAAGGGATAGATGGGCTTCTGGTAATTTCTACCTGCAATCGAACAGAATTTTATGGTTTTGCGCAACATCCCTACCAGCTTATTAAAATGTTATGTGACCAGACTCAAGGTAATGTAGAAGAGTTTCAGAAAGTTGCTTATGTTTATAAGAACCATGATGCCATTTCGCACATGTTCAAGGTGGGTACTGGTCTAGATAGTCAAATTCTTGGTGATTTTGAAATCATAAGCCAGATAAAGCAAGGGTTTTATCGCTCCAAAAAACACGAAATGGCCAATCCGTTTCTGGAACGCTTGTGCAACGCTGTAATACAGGCAAGCAAGCGCATCAAAAACGAAACGGAGTTATCATCAGGCGCTACCTCCGTAGCTTTTGCCTCCGTCAGATACATTCTTGATACTGTTCCCAACATTTCAGAAAAGAATATTTTACTTTTTGGTACCGGAAAAATTGGAAGAAATACTTGTAAAAATTTAGTAAAGCACTCCAAGAATTCTCAAATCACCCTTATCAATAGAACCAGGGAAAAAGCTGAGGTCGTTGCGGGGAAATTTGATTTAACCGTTAAGGACTACGGAGACCTACAAAGCGAAATACGAAGAGCGGATATTTTGGTAGTTGCCACCGGAGCACAACTGCCAACAATTTCCAAAGCGCTTATTTACGCAAAAAAACCATTGCTTATTCTAGATCTTTCTGTTCCTAAAAACGTGTCCGATGATGTCTTGGAACTTGAAAATGTATCCTTGGTACATCTAGACCAGCTTTCCCAGATTACAGACGATACGTTGAATAAAAGAAAAGAATTTGTTCCCAAGGCAGAAGGTATAATAGAACAAGTAAGGGAAGAGTTTTTAAAATGGTTGGAGACGAGAAAATTTGCTCCTGTTATCAATGCGCTAAAAGAGAAACTAAAAATAATGAAAGAAGAAGAAATTGACTTTCATTCAAAAAAACTATCTGATTTTAACGAAGACCAGGCAGAAATAATTTCTGATCGTATCATTCAAAAAATAACCAAGCAATTTGCCAACCATTTAAAAAGTTCTGAAGTTGATACCGAAGATAGTTTGGAACTCATCCAAAAAGTTTTTCAGCTAGAAATAGGTTCAAAATGAGCAAAATCATACGAATTGGAACCCGCGATAGCGAATTGGCATTGTGGCAGGCAACAACAGTTCAGCAAAAGCTTGAAGCATTAGGATATGACACTACTTTGGTTCCAATAAAATCCACAGGTGACAAAGTCCTAGATAAACCCCTTTATGAACTAGGAATTACCGGCATCTTTACAAAAACATTGGATGTTGCATTATTAAAAGATCAAATTGATATTGCCGTACATTCTATGAAGGATGTCCCTACGCAATTGCCAAAAAGCATTGTTCAAACTGCGGTTCTGCAACGAGCGGTGACTAGTGACGTATTAGTACATAAGGGAACAGATTTTTTAACTTCGGAAAACGTGAGCATCATTGCCACGGGGAGCTTGCGAAGAAAAGCACAATGGCTCAATAGATACCCTCATCATAATGTAGTTGACCTACGAGGTAACGTCAATTCCAGACTTTTAAAGTTAATTGAAAACGATTGGAATGGTGCCATTTTTGCCCAAGCAGGATTGGAACGCATCAAATTATTGCCCAAAGATGCTGTGGAACTAGATTGGATGATTCCTGCACCGGCTCAAGGCGCAATGCTTGTCGTGGCACTAGAAAACGATGAATTTTCTAAGGACGCATCAAAAAAGCTTAATCATAAAGATTCTGAGATTACGACCACAATTGAACGTGAGTTTTTAAGAACGCTAGAAGGTGGTTGTACTGCACCGATAGGGGCGTTGGCACAAATAAAGGACAAATCGGTTCATTTTGAGGGAGTCATTTTTTCTTTGGATGGCAAACAAAAAATTGAAATCCAAAAAGAGACTGAAGTAAAAAATTCATTAGGGTTTGGGCAAGCTTGCGCCAAAGAGGTCTTGAATATGGGTGGAGATAAACTTATGGACGCAATACGAAATGAAAACAGTGCTCTCCACTAAAATACTCTCCCCTTCGCAAAAGGAATTATTTCTTAACTCAGGAATAGGTTTGGTGGCATATGATGCACTTCATATTGATTTTTTAGACATCACTATTCCTGATGATTATCAAAATTATATTTTCACCAGCAAGAATGCCGTAAAAGCATTTTTAAATCATTCAAAACACCTAAATATAGACAAGTGCAATGCTTTTTGTGTCGGTGAAAAAACAAGGATGCTTTTGGAAGAGAATGGCATGAAAGTTATTAAAACTGAAGAAAATGCCACAGATTTAGGTGATTTTATTATCAAAAATCATGAAAATGAGAAGTTTTTGTTTTTATGTGGAAACTTGAGAAGAGAGGAATTACCAAAACTTTTATCAAGAAATAAGATACGGTGTACTGAAATTATAGCTTATAATACTCATTTGATTCCTAGAAAATTCAATCGCATTTTTGATGGCATTCTTTTTTTTAGTCCGAGCGGTATAAAAAGTTATATGCAAGAAAATCCAATTTCAAAAAGTTTGGCTTTCTGCATTGGCAATACTACAGCCAATGAAGTAAAAAAACACACAGATCAAATTATAATCGCTAATAGACCAACCGTGGAGAATGTGTTGGTCCAAGCTATAAAACACTTTAAAAAAAATGATTAAAAACGACCTGTTCCTAAGAGCATTAAAAGGTGAAACGGTAGACAGACCTCCGGTATGGATGATGCGACAAGCTGGGCGTTACCTTCCAGAATTTATGGAGCTAAAGGAGAAATACGATTTCTTTACACGATGCCAAACTCCAGAACTGGCTTCTGAAATAACGGTGCAACCCATTAGACGTTATGGAATGGATGCCGCCATATTGTTCAGTGACATCTTGGTCATACCACAAGCTATGGATATTGAGGTGGAGATGAAACCTAACTTTGGTCCTTATCTACCAAAACCCATTAGGTCTCAAAGTGATTTGGATAGGGTCATCATTCCAAACATTAAAGAATCCCTGGGCTATGTACTTGATGCAATCACAATGACCAAAGAAAAATTGGAAGATGAAATTCCTTTAATTGGTTTTGCAGGGTCACCGTGGACTATTCTTTGCTACTGTGTCGAAGGACAGGGAAGTAAAAGCTTTGATAAAGCGCGCGGATTTTGTTTCACCCAACCGGAAGCTGCTCATCAACTACTTCAAAAAATTACAGATACCACCATTGCCTATTTAAAGGCGAAGGTAAGAGCAGGTGTAAATGCCGTTCAAGTTTTTGATTCTTGGGGAGGAATGTTGTCTCCCGTGGATTATCAAGAATTTTCATTTCAATACATTCAGCAAATTGTAGATGCCTTGAAGGATGATGCGCCTGTTATCGTTTTTGGAAAAGGATGTTGGTTCGCTCTAAAAGAAATGGCACAATCTGGAGCTTCGGCACTGGGAGTGGATTGGACCTGTTCTGCACAAAATGCCAGATATCTAACAGGAGGAAATATTACATTACAAGGGAATTTTGATCCTGCACGGTTACTTTCTCCGCCAGAGACCATCAAAAAAATGGTCACTCAAATGATTCATGAATTCGGTAAAGACAAATATGTGGTCAACTTGGGGCACGGTATCCTTCCTCATATTCCAGTAGAAAATGCAAGAGCTTTTATTGATGCCGTAAAAGAGTATACCGAATAGTTTTTTATCATGCAAATCGATTTTGAAAACTATAGTATTAGCCCAATTCAAGAAAAAGACGCTTGGAGACTTTGCGATTTTGTAGTTTCAAATTCAGAACGATTAAAAGCTGATTTCCCAAAAACGGTACAACAGAATCTAACGCCAACTTTAGCCGAATTATTTGTTGCAAAAAAGGTTAAGGAATTTATGCGCAATGAAGAATTTCTATTTACCATAAAAGAAAACACCAATAGGTCTATTATTGGCCTACTGTATGTAAAAGAGCTTCAAAAAGTGGCAGGCCAAGGAGAATTGGCCTATTGTATTAGTTATCGCTATGAAGGAAGGGGCATTATGAAAACCTGTGTTGAAAAAATCATTCCTTGGTGTTTTAGCGAAGCAAAACTACATACACTTCAAATCATTGTTCATGACAGCAACTTGGCCAGTAAGCGAATTGCAGAAAAAAATGGATTTGTTTGGAAAAGAACTTTACCAAAAGAACATACTACGGGCAGCGGAGAGGTTCTGGATATGGAATTGTTCGAACTTCATAATCCAAAGAGCATAACATAAAAAATGAATCCGATTAGGGCATTAAAACGGTTGGATTCGAAAAGCATTTGGGTTTTGATAAAACTATGTATCAAATCGCCACTGTTTGTTTTACCAACCGTAAAGGCTACCAAGCAATGTATGGCGGTTTCAACACAACATTATGGCAGGCTTCATTATAAAAATGGTCCTGCCAATGCTTTTCGACATGCGCTTTGGAATTATTTGATTTCAAAAAGATGTTATGATTTGATTAAAAACAAAGCGAAAGTACTACGCTGGTCACAAAACATAACGGATTGGCATGAAGATGCATTTCCCAATAGGGAGTTAGCAAGAAAAATGGATCTTCATAATAATGCGGTAGGTCGATATGTTTTTGAGAAGCATAAAAACAACACAGTTGAAGAGGCAATTAAGGTTTTGACTGAAATGACCAAAGTATCTTCAAAAGTAGACTCCAATTGCAACTTTGCTAATTTTAGAAATAAATTGGTTCATATAATTAATGAAGAATGAAAGATAAATTCTACGCATACATACAAACATTACAAGATGCTATCACAAGAAAGCTTGAAGAAGTTGACGGAAAAGCCAAGTTTCAAGAAGATGTTTGGCAACATCCAGAAGGCGGAGGTGGTAGAACCCGAGTCATCGAAAATGGAGACGTTTTCGAAAAGGGTGGGGTAAACATTTCGGCGGTGCATGGACCATTGCCAAAAAGTATGCAACAGTATTTTGGTGTGGATGATGTTGATTTTTTTGCTTGTGGACTTAGTCTAGTGATTCATCCAAAGAATCCCATGGTTCCTACTGTTCATGCCAATTGGCGCTATTTTGAAATGTATGACAAAACAGGTCAAATTGTAGACCAATGGTTTGGAGGTGGACAGGACCTTACCCCCTATTATCTGTTTGAGGAAGATGGAAAACACTTTCATGCTATTTGCAAAAAAACATGCGACAACCATAATCCTGACTTCTATTCCAATTACAAAAAACACTGTGATGATTATTTCTGGAATTCCCATCGCAATGAAGCAAGAGGGCTTGGCGGGCTTTTTTTCGATTATTGTAAAGCAACAGAAACTATGACCATGGAGGATTGGTACAACTTTGTCACTGAAGTAGGCGATGGCTTCTTGCAGGCATATATACCGATTGTTTTAAAAAGAAAAGGGCTTCCATACACTAAAAAACAAAGAGATTGGCAAGAAGTTAGACGTGGAAGGTATGTGGAGTTTAATCTTGTGCACGACAAAGGAACCTTGTTCGGATTAAAAACGAATGGACGTATTGAAAGTATTTTAATGAGTCTTCCCCCACACGTACAATGGAAGTATGACCATCATCCAGAAAAAGGAAGTGAAGAGGAGAAATTGATCCAGGTATTGCAGCACCCTAAAGATTGGGTTTAAATTGTTATCAGTTAAAAGTTTTAAGCATTAAGTTATATGGTAAATTATAAAAACTATAAGGTGTGGCAACGTTCCCATAGTTTAGTACTTAAAGTTTATAAAACAACTGAACAATATCCTAAATCCGAACAATTCGGATTGGTATCACAAATAAATAGGGCTTCGGTTTCAATTCCAACCAATATCGCTGAGGGTTGTGGTAGGGAAACACAAAAAGAACTGATTCGATTTTTATATATTTCATCTGGCTCTGCGCATGAATTGGATTACCTTATTTTAGTTTCAAAAGAACTCGGTCTCATCGGCTCTAAGAATGCTGAAGACTTATTAATAGAAATCGATGAAATCAAAAAAATGCTGGCAGCACTCATAAAAACCATCAAAAAAACACTTTAGATATAGTAACTTTCAAATCAAAGCTTAAAACCAAAAACTTATAGCTTCCAGCTTAGAACTTAAAACTTAGAACTCAAAAATATGTACCCACTCATAAGAAACAGAAGATTACGCGCATCAGAATCCATAAGAAGATTGGTTCGCGAAACCATTGTGACCCCAGATGACTTTTTAGTTCCTCTATTTGTAGTTGAAGGAAAAGGGATTAAAGAAGAAATTCCTTCCATGCCCAACTATTATCGCATGAGTCTGGACCACCTTGAGAAAGAGGTAAAAGAAATATGGCAAATGGGCCTTTGTTCGGTCCTATTGTTCGTAAAAGTCTCCGATAGCTTAAAGGATAATAAAGGAACAGAAGCTCTAAATCCTGAAGGATTGATGCAACGCGCCATCAAAACCGTAAAAAATGCCTGTCCAGAAATGCTGGTAATGACCGATGTTGCCTTGGACCCTTTTTCATCTTATGGTCATGACGGTATCGTTGCGGAAGGGAAAATCTTAAATGATGAAACCTCTGAAGTTTTGGCAGAAATGAGTATTTCGCACGCAAGGGCAGGAGCCGATTTTGTTGCGCCAAGCGACATGATGGATGGTCGCATTCTAACCATTCGAGAAGCGTTGGAGGAAGAGGGTTTTCAAAATACTGGAATCATGAGCTACTCCGCCAAATATGCCAGCGCATTTTATGGCCCATTTAGAGATGCTCTCGATTCTGCCCCAGTTGATATCGCCAATGTGCCAAAAGATAAAAAAACCTATCAGATGGATTATGCCAATCGGTTTGAAGCCATCCGAGAAACCCAAATGGATATTGACGAAGGCGCTGACATTGTCATGGTAAAACCAGGACTGGCCTATTTGGATATTGTTCGCGAAATCAAAAACGAAGTGGAAGTGCCCGTAGCCGTATATCAAGTCTCCGGGGAATATGTTATGCTAAAAGCAGCTGCCGAAAAGGGCTGGTTAGACCATGATAGTGTAATGTTAGAACAATTGACCGCCATTAAAAGAGCTGGTGCTAACATTATCGCAAGCTATTTTGCGAAGGATTTTATAGGCATGATAGGCTAAATTCTATTCTAAAAAAGACTTTTTATGAAGAACCCAATTTTGGTGATTCTTTCTATTTTTTTGTTGATACAGCACAACAAAGCCCAGCAACTATCCGGGGATAGCATCATGTCCGAAAAAAGCTTTGATTCGGTATCCGTTACAATCAAAGTAGATTCAATAATGACCAACGGTATACAAAACCATGCTTTTCCCGGAGCTCAGGTGTTGGTTGCCAAAAACAATGAGGTGATTTTTCATAAAGCTTACGGTTACCATACGTATGATAGTATTCAAAAAGTAAGCCTGACCGATGTATACGATTTGGCCTCCGTGACCAAAATTACAGCACCTTTGCCAGCTATCATGAAATTGGTAGATGAGAAAAAACTGGATCTAGATCTCCCCTTTAGTACCTATTGGAAACCTTGGCGCAATAGAAAAACTAAGAAGAATATTACCTTAAGGGAGATACTAAGTCACCAAGCAGGTTTAACACCTTATATTGTTTTTCTAAGCAAAGTGATCAAAAATGGGAAGCTGAAAAAGAAGTTTGTAAAAAACTCAACAAGCAAAAAATTCCAAAAACAAGCCTATACCAATATTTTCGTCAAAGATCGCTTTCAACGAAAAATATATCGTATTATTAATCGTTCAAAAGTTTCTGATGATAAAATCTATAAATACTCAGGACTTACATTTCTTATTTTTCCTGAGCTTATTGCGAAATTGACCCAAACCGATTACGAAACCTATCTCCAAGAGCAATTCTATAAACCACTTGGTGCTCATACGTTAGGTTTTAATCCATCTAAAAAGGGTTTTCCAAATACTATTGTCCCTACAGAAAATGACACACTATTCCGAAAGGATTTGGTAAAAGGATGGGTACATGATGAAAATGCTTCACTTTTGGGAGGGGTCTCGGGCAATGCAGGATTGTTTGGTACTGCGGATGACTTGGTCAAAATGATGTTATTTTATCAAAATTATGGGCTTCATAATGGAAAACAGATGATATCAAAAGAAACCATGAAGGAATTTGCCAGAATCCAATTTCCGCAAAATCAAAATAGACGTGGATTGGGTTTTGACAAACCCCTAATAGGGAATGATACGTTGTCTTTGAAAGATGCCTATCCCTCACCATTGGCAAGTCAATCAAGTTTTGGACACTCAGGATTTACGGGAACCTTTGTCTGGACGGATCCTGAAAACCAATTGGTATTTATTTTTCTATCCAACAGGGTTTATCCAACTAGATCACATCGGAACCTATACGAATTAAACATTAGAACTGAACTGCAACATATTTTTTACAAAGCCTTCTTGGCAAATACCAATCATAATTAACAGGTATTCATTATCTTGTTCTTTCTAGCAATAACCAATGGGACTTCTCTTATTCTACGCATTTATTTCAATTTTCTTTTCATTTCTCTGCTCTATTCTGGAAGCGGTACTGCTCAGCATTAGCCCTACGTTCATCAATTTAAAAAAACAAGAAGGGAAAGAATATGCGGTGGAACTTGAGCAGCTAAAAAAAGACGTTGACAAACCTTTAATAGCCATTTTGACCTTAAATACGATTGCTCACACTGTAGGTGCAATTCTTGTGGGTGTACAGGCCAAAGTAGCTTACGTTGAGCTTTATGGCACCTCAACACATAGCATTTTTGGTATTGAATTTACCGAAGACCTTATGGTAGGTGTGGTATCTACACTAATGACCATTCTAATTTTAGTGGCTTCTGAGATAATTCCAAAAACCATCGGTGCCACATACTGGAAACAACTTTCAAATTTTACAGCGAAGGCCTTGAACATTATGGTTTTCATCTTAAAATGGACCGGCTTGCTATGGCTATTGCAACTATTTACCAGATTAATCGGAAAAGCAGGGCACCACGGCAGTGTGCTGAGCAGGGAAGATTTTACGGCAATGACTGACATTGCCCACGAAGAAGGAGTTTTTCAAGAGTCAGAATCCAAAGTGATTAAAAATCTCTTAAAGTTTGATGAAATCTTGGCAAGAGATGTCATGACACCAAGGGCGGTAATGAAAATTGCTTCGGAAGAAACCACGATCCAAACTTTCTTTGAGGCAAACCGACCACTTCGTTTTTCAAGGATTCCGCTTTACAAGGACCGAATGGATAATATAACGGGGTATTTTTTGAAAGATGAACTTATGGAAGCAATTATTGCTAAAAAAGGAGATGAAAACCTTGACATTTTAAAGCGAGAAATTCTGGTTACGAACAGGTCCAAACCAATTCCAGAACTGTTTGAAAAGTTCGTAGAAAAAAGAGAGCATGTTTCCTTAGTGGTGGATGAATATGGTTCGGTAAGTGGAATTGTTACCATGGAAGACGTAATTGAAACGCTCTTAGGATTGGAGATAATGGATGAAAGCGATAATGTGGAAGACCTTCAAGTACTGGCAAGAAAGAACTGGGAGAGCAGAGCTAAGCGTTTAGGCATTATTGAAGATAAAAATGAGATAGAGTAATGGAAGTAGCTTATTTGCAAACACCTGTAGGTATGGCAGAGTTTCATGGCGATGAAAATGGGCTTGCATCCGTATCTGTTTTGAACGAACAAAAACCTATTGGTATAATCCCAGAGGTTTTGGAAGACGTAGTATATCAATTTAAAGAATACTTTGAGGGAACCCGCAAACAGTTTGACCTTAAATTGAATCCTGACGGAACTGATTTTCAAAAGAAAGTTTGGAAAGCATTACAACAAATTCCTTATGGGAAAACCGTTTCTTATTTAGATCTTTCCAAAACACTGGGCGATGTAAAAGCAATTCGCGCAGTGGCTGCGGCCAATGGTAAAAACCCATTATGGATCGTAGTTCCCTGTCATCGCATCATTGGGAGCAATGGAGATTTAGTTGGCTATGCCGGTGGATTGCATAGAAAAAAGTGGCTTTTGGAACACGAGAGTCCCGTAAAGCAAACTTCGCTATTTTAAGAGTTCTTTTCTAATCTCCACACGTAATCTCGCTCAAAGCATTTGCACTATCAGTCGCATCATTTTTTGAAAATGAATCATTGAAAAGCACAAATTTATCAATAGCATGGCCAGAAGATCGTGCCGAAATTTCCATGGTATACGTACCGGGAGTATCAAACTTCACAAAAATATCATGTGCATCATTGTCCGATGTACGTGCTTGCCACTTAAAGCCTATATCATTACCACTTCTATAAATTTTAAACCATCCGTCTTTACTTGAACCTTCGGGAGTGGGCGACTTATCTCTACCCGCCGGGTATACGATGCTGCCATCTCCTTTTTCACCAAAAAAATCATCGGCATCATCAAAACGCAACCAGGTATCATTATGTTCTGTGCCGTTATCGCCTGTTTTGACGGAAGACCTCCAAATAAACTGATACGTTCCCGTATTAGTGATATTGATCTTAAAAGTGGTAAGCCCGTTCCCAGGATTTCCCAAGGATTGGTTGCCTGTCCAAACCATATAGCCTTCACCGGTATGATCTGCATCCGTGCTTTGTAGTTCCCAATCTCCAGAAAACTCGGCATTTTCAAATTCAACATTTACCAAACCGTCCTTTTCATTGAAGATAAAGCTGCTCGGGTCTGAGCATTCGCTAGCTGTATCTGGCGGGGTTTTGGGTTCTTCAGAACCTTCTTCGGGTATTTCGCTTTCCGTCTCAACACCATCTTCATCGGATGAATCTGAACACGAAACGCTCCATGCCAATATGAAAGCCATGGATACATATTTTAAAGTTCTAATGGAAAAATCAATGTTTGGGGTTTTCATCGCAAGTAATTTGGGTTATGCTGCAATAAGTAGTTTATCACTTTAATAACGGTGTAATCCATATATTCTTTTACCTGTTATCGATTAATCCTAAAATATTTATCTTTCCTATAGATTTTACTTACTTAGAAACCATGCTTTACAAACTTAACCTAGAACATATCCTCTTTTTGGATATAGAAACTGTACCCCAAAAACCAAGCTTCTCAGATTTAGATGAAGATTTTCAAATACTTTGGGAGCAGAAGTCCCAATATCAAAGAAAGGACGAAATAAGCGCCGAGGACTTTTATGAACGTGCAGGAATATGGGCAGAATTTGGAAAGATAGTCTGTATTTCCGTGGGGTATTTTGTGTTGAAAGGAGAAACACGAAATTTTAGGGTGACTTCTTTTTATGGAGAAGAGGTTGAATTACTAAAACAATTTAAGCAATTGCTCCAAGACCATTTTAATCAGGCCAGACATTTGCTTTGTGCCCATAATGGTAAGGAATTCGATTTTCCGTACATCGCCCGCCGTATGGTAATCAATGGTATGAATCTTCCCTATAAGCTTGATTTATTCGGAAAAAAGCCTTGGGACGTACCGCATTTGGATACAATGGAACTCTGGAAGTTTGGAGATTACAAGCATTATACTTCCTTAAAGCTCTTAGCTCATGTATTGGGTATTCCATCGCCAAAAGAAGACATGGACGGGAGTATGGTAAAAGATGTTTTTTATAAAGAAAACGATTTGGACCGAATTGTTTCGTATTGCGAATTGGATGTAATCACCACGGCACAGGTCTTCCTTAAACTGCGTAACGAAACATTATTGGAACAAGAAGAAATTAAAAAAATATAACTGTCAACTGGAGCACTGTTTTTTCTACAAGTTTCAACGTTCCAAACTCGGTTGAAGCTATTGAGTTGGTTTTGAAAAAGTACATACGGGAACTATTTAGTTTTTATAAAATTTAGAACTTTTCATTCCTGAGTGATCCTCCACTACCAAAACGTATAGTCCAGATGCCAAATCTGAAACATTGATACGCTCGTCAATGGTACTGCCCTTTTTTACAATATTGCCAGAAGTGGTAACAATGGAATACATGGCATCTTCCGATAGTTTGGCATCTAAAGCTATCCATTCCGTTGCAGGGTTTGGAAAGACCTTTACCGTTAATTCTTCATTAAACCCTAAAGGTTCATAAATCAAAAGTTCTGTTTCCGTACCATTGAATTCAAACTTGACTTCATCAGAAAAATCGGAAACCATATTTTCGGTACAAATAGATCGAATTCTTGCTGTGTATATAGTTCCAACTTGTAAATTGGTAAGTTCATAATTGTTCTTCCATAGCAACTCATTTTTCCAATTCTCCTCGGTAGAGGCTTTGTACTGAACTTCAAAAAGTGTTTCCTCTGCGTCTGACCAAGCGATGTTTAAAGCATTATCTGATGACGAAAGCAAGGTTACTTCAGATGGCACATCAATAGTACATTTAGAAACTTGGACGCCAGAAACGATAAGCGAAAAATCCTGTAATCCATTTTTTAATCCACCTTTATGGGTAATCGTAATCGTATAGTCGCCTTTTGCATTCGCAACCTCTACCCGTTCAAAGGGATCCACCAAATTATCACCTTTTATGGCAGAATCATTTGCTTTTGCAGGATTCAATTTCCAGGGAAAATAAGTTGAGCCATTTTTTGTAATCCTAATGTCTAGGTCGTTCGTTAACGCAGCTGTCCTGTTATTCAAGTCCCCTCTATTGATGTATTCACCTTCCGGATCGGTCCAAGAAATAGAAGCCATTAATGTTTCTGTTCCATTGGCAGAGACCGTTAAAGAAAATGTGTCGGCTTCAGTAAGGCTTTCCTCTTCTATAAGGGTATTGAAACCTTTGTTCTGCAAAGTTACAGCAGCGGATTTTACATTTATTACACCCCATCCCATTTTATAATCTGGACCTTTTGCATCTACATCATCTGCTGTGTGCAATGCCAATCCTTTGAGCGTAGCCGCTTTCATATAAGTACCGAACAACTCTTCGTGATACTGCTGTAATAACAAAAGGGAGCCAGTTACACCAGGTGCCGCCATAGAAGTTCCAATAGAAGTATCGTAACTTGAATTAGTCGTTGAACTTGTGGAAAATATAGAAGATCCATCACCCGCCAAATCTGGTTTTATTCTACCATCATCAACTGGACCAAGGCTACTGTAGGCGGCAACACTAGCTTCTTTTAACGTTCCATTATTTCCAATTTTTGTATTGGCTCCTGCAATGGTAAGTCCATTTTTAGAGGTCCCAAACCCAAGTAACAAATCGAACCCATCTGCGGTTTTTCCAAAACTTGGCGATTCGTTATCATATGATCTTTGTGCGTTACCAGCAGCATTTATCATTAAATAGTAAGGGGCATTGTACATGATCTTGTCCCAGTCCTGAGACACTTTAATGTATGAACCAAAATACCAGTCGGGCACTCTATCGGACTTTATTCCATAGGAATGGTTGCTCAACAACAATCCATTGGCCGCAGCTTCGGCTACTTCTATTTTGTCCTTTGTCCAATCGTGTGTTAAGGCTTCTGCCCCATAGGCAACTCCCTTTGCATTTGGGCGTACGCCTGCGGATATGAGGTTTCCCGTAACCAAAGTAGCATGTAAGCTTACTTCGTTGGTATTGTCCGAATTCTTTGCACGGCTATCAAATTCTTGATGTGTAGTCAAAGCAACTCCCGCGTCCCATACACCTACCTGAAGACCGCTACCATTTAGACCCAAGTTTAGGAGTCCATCCTCGTAAAGGGCATTCGCCCTGGATACTTGATGCGAAAAATCATTTAATGTGGTATAAAAAAGTGGAGTGCCATCCGTTCCAATATCTTGTAATGCTATGACTGTACCATCTTGTAACTTCTCAGATTTCTTCCAACCTTTTGTTTTCAGTATTTGATCTATTCTGAATTGTTTGGATTGGTGCTCCACTTCCATTTTAGATACAAAAGAAGAAATGTTATGGTGATCATAACTGGATTTGATGGATTCTATACTGGTTTTTGACTGTCCAGATACAGTTAAAAAACTTAATAATGAAATGATTACGTATAAGTAGTTTCCAGTTGCACAAGTAAGTTTCTTGTAGTACATGCTTAAACAGATTAGGTAAGATTTGGACTACAAATCTATTTATCAATTCATGATAAATCGATAAAAACACCTGTTATTTCGATGAAATACTACGAATTTAGAAGTGACCTGTTGTGTAAGTGCATTTTTATGTTGCGAAAAAAATTCTTTCTATTGGATTAGTTATTTTCTTTCAACAGAATATAAACAGGAAAGTGATCACTGTAACCTCCAAGATACTTTTTCCCCGCAAATGTTCGGAATGGATTTCCCTTATATTTTTCTTTTCGCTCCTTGAGAAAATCTGGAGCAAATACACTGGCCTTTTTAAAGGTATGGGTTCCCTTTTCATAGTTTAAAAAACTGTGTGAAATCAAAATTTGATCAAAAAGACTCCATTTTCCCTTATAATTTGCACTTCCTGTAGAAGGTGAGAGCAGCTTTTGCATTGGGTTTATAAACATGCCCGTCTCCATAAGTGTTTTAATACTTTTGGAATTGGGGTTGTCGTTAAAATCGCCCATTATGATATAATTGGAAACCGTTGTATTAAGACTTTCTATTTTTTGTAGAATCGTGTGGGCGGCTTTTATTCTTTTATAACTTGTTGCAGTGGCACCATCCCTGCGCGATGGCCAATGATTTACAAAAATATACACCTCTTCTTGGTGCAACATACCGCGTACATATAGAATGTCGCGGGTAAAATCACGCTCCCCGTTTGAGTTATCCACAATTAAGGGAATCGTATCGGATTCCAAAACAGTAAAGTGTTCTTTATTATAAAGTAAAGCGGTATCTATGCCCCTTTCATCCGGTGAGTCAAAATGTACAAATGCATAGTCCTTGTCCTTTAGTGCTTTTTCTTGCAGAAGTGTATTGATGACGTTTTCATTTTCTACTTCGGCCAATCCTATTAAAACTGGCGATGTCCCACTATCTTCCTCTCCTATCTTCGCTATGGTCTTCGCAAGCTTTTTTGCTTTTCTAAAAAATTTATCTTCATTCCACGTTCGCATTCCATTTGGTGTAAAATCATCATCAAGCGTATGGGGGTCATCTACTAGGTCAAAAAAGTTTTCAAGATTGTAAAATGCTATGGTTGAATTGTTATTCCTATTTTCCTGTGTACTCATTTTAATGCAATATATATTTCCTATGCTCTTATGTCTTCAAGATAAAGACTAAGGTTCCATCAGTTTAAACTATTAAAGCTTTTCGCTTATTACGGTATTTTTTATGGATTGAAAGCGCTATAGGTATCAACAAGTAAATAAACCCGGAAATAGGTGCACTCTTGCCCCCGAACAACAGAACGACCAGCATAGAAAGCAATGGTATACCAATCAGTATAGCATAGGACTGTATAAAAGTCTTCGTAATAAAGATTTCGTTCCCGTTAAGCTGTAGTTCAACCTTCTTTTTAAGGGCATTAATATGCTTTATCATAAAAATGAAATAGATAAAAAACAGCCCTAGCCCAAAACGAATCATAAGATCGCCCCATTGTACGGTTGTCAGATCAGATTTAGATAAATCGTCAATGACCAGGTTCAAAGCATCGGAATCATCCCCAAAGGCAAGTTTTATTCGAACATATATAACTGTTCCCAAATAGGAAAAAAGATACTTTAACGGATAAACGTAAAAAAGCAGCACAAACAAAAAAAGAAAGTTCAGTACTTTGGTCTTTCTATCCTGAAGACCGTAGTGCAAAAAGAATTCACTTTGCTTGTTCCAAATGCTCAACAATAACATGGTGCAAAAAATAAACCCTATAAAACTATACATGGAGGCCTGTAGTTCCAAATAGTTCGTTGGCACTTCAGATGAAATCACTAGTAGGGTAATGGCAAAACCGAATATGGCATCGGTAAGGTTCTCCAATCGCGAACTTTCCAAACCTCTATATCTAAAACCCTCTTTGGATGTTTCCCTGTCTTTTCTAAGTAGTTCCTTTAGCATACGAAAACAGATTTACAGTTAACATAACAAAAGGAAAAATACAAAAAAGGCTTTCAAACATTGTTTAGATTTGCATATTAATTGTTTCTGATGCTAGAAAAAAAGAGTATAGATTATGAGAAGGCGGTGCTTATTGGAGTGATCAATAAGGACCAAGATGAGAGCAAGGTCAAAGAATACCTGGATGAACTGGAGTTCTTGACCTATACCGCTGGCGGCGAGGTAACCAAAAGATTTACGCAGCGCATAGATGTCCCCAACCCAAAAACCTACATAGGCAGCGGTAAAATGGAAGAGGTAGAGCGCTACGTAAAACAAAACGAGATAGGTTCGGTCATTTTTGATGACGAGCTCTCCCCCGCACAACAGAACAATATCGAAAAACTATTGCGCTGCAAAATATTGGACAGGACAAGTCTTATCCTAGATATTTTTGCCCAGCGTGCGCAGACCAGCTATGCACGCACACAAGTAGAATTGGCACAGTACGAATATCTTTTGCCAAGATTAACAGGGCTTTGGACACACTTGGAACGCCAGCGTGGGGGTATTGGAATGCGCGGCCCCGGTGAAACCGAAATTGAAACGGATAGACGAATCGTTCGTGACCGAATCTCCCTCTTAAAAAAGAAGCTTGCCAAAATAGACCGACAAATGGAAACCCAAAGAGGCAACCGAGGTGCGCTAGTAAGAGTAGCTTTGGTAGGGTATACCAATGTGGGCAAATCCACTTTAATGAACGTGATAAGTAAAAGTGAGGTCTTTGCAGAGAATAAGTTGTTTGCCACACTAGATACTACCGTAAGGAAGGTCGTAATTGGCAACCTCCCCTTTTTATTGAGCGATACTGTAGGTTTTATCAGAAAGTTGCCTACGCAATTGGTGGAAAGTTTCAAAAGTACCTTGGACGAGGTACGGGAAGCGGATTTATTGTTACATGTAGTCGATATATCCCACCCTAATTTTGAAGAGCATATCGCATCCGTAAATCAAATTCTGGATGAAATCAAGAGTGCCGATAAAAAGACTATAATGGTCTTTAACAAAATAGACCTGTACAAGCCCGAAACCATTGACGAAGACGATTTGGTCACCGAACGAACCGAAGCTCATTTTACCATTGAAGATTGGAAAAAAACGTGGTACAACAAAATAGGTGATCGCGCGCTGTTCATTTCCGCACTCAACAAGGAAAACCTTGATGAGTTTAGAAAACGGGTGTACAATGAGGTTCGCGATATTCATGTAACCCGATTTCCGTATAACAACTTTCTGTATCCGGAACATCTAGATGAATATCATTGAATGAAAGGTAATTCTTGTTAAATTTTATACATTTAAAATCCTCCTTTATCAACCCTTTATAACAATTGCCTATTGTTGCCTTAGAGCAGCTGCATCTTTTGATCGATAAAACGCAATCATTAACCTGTTCTACCACAACTTTTTGCAGGTTCACAACAAAAGTTTAAGGACAAACCACAGAAATCATAGTTTTATAATGTGTTTAAGTGATAGTGTTACAAACCTAATCTTTCATAAACTTAACCTACTTAAAGCTTGGTTTTTAAAACACCCCAAATTACACATAACCCCATAAAAAAAGCCGCTCAGATTGAGTGGCTTTTTTATTATAAATAACTTTCCTTTTTTAATTAAAACGAATAACTCAAACCTAGTGTCCAGTACGTTTGTAACTCGTTATCTATATTGTCAAAAGTGGCCTCTGGATTAGGTGTGGGAGCCAAATTTCGAACAAAGTTGAGCGTTTCCTGCTTATTGTTCCGCAATCCAAAGTCGAAGCCTACCCCAATTACTTTCCAAAGTGTATACCCAAATGAGTTCGTCCAGGTCCAGTTGCTCAAATCCCCGTCTTCATAACTTTGAAACATGGACAGGTTGCTCTTAAAATTGATCGCACCAATTTTCTTGGTGTAATCCGCTACGATCTTGGCACCCGCCGAAGATTCAAAAATGGTGTCCTCACTACTAAAGACAAAGTTGTAGTTGAGCGGATGGATCACAACCACCAAATCTTGAATGGGCGTCCATGTGGCACCGACCCCTACGTCCAAATACCCAGGATCGTTAAAGTTGCTCAACAATGTAGTACGATATTCGACCAATCCAGATATGGCAAATTTCTCACTGAGCTTCCTTCCATAGAGCGAAGAAATATTGAACACATCCGTAGCTTCACGAAAACTGTCATCATCAGTAGGGTCATCCTTGTCATCCAATTTCACCCAGGCCAAGTTAACGTTGGCCGCATTGCGCCAAAAGAATTTTTCTTCCTGTAGATTGGCGTAGGCATTGACCGTAAAACCAATATTCCCGGATGAGTTGTTGGGAATTCCTTGCGCAAACCAATTGTTGAATTCAGAGATACTTCCCCCAATGGTTCCAAAAGCCCCTATTTTCCAACCGGGCAAGGCATCTAGCTTGGCTTGTAGGGCATTCACCCGAGCCTGAATAGCAGCAATTGAATCTTTTTTAGGAGCCATTTCAGACTTTAGCTCTTCTGCTGTTTGTGCGCTACCGGTCAGCATCATAAAAAAGGCTGTCGTAGCAAAAAGTAGTTGTTTCATAGTATGGAGTTTAATGTTTAGAACCCAAAAATAAGAAATGTCACTTTTAAAGGGAAAGTTTTGCTCCACTGACTACTGACTCCTAACTTCTGATGTCTGATGTTCGATTTCTGATGTCCGATTTCCAAAAAATAACCTTTCACCCTTTACCCAAAACCCTACACACAACAACTTTTACCCAAAACCCTTCACCTCAATAGCGCTCCTCCTGAACTTTGAAGCTCCGAAACTTTTACCCTTCACCCAAAACCTTCCACCCAAAATCCAAAAACCCCCAACCGTCAACCCAAACCCTGCATCCGTCAATTGACATGGGCAACTTGTCCATAATACACCTTTCTTGCGCCCATTAACGCAAAACAATAAACCCATGAAAAAAATACGTTTTTTGATCCTGATGACACTATCCGCTGGAATGTTCGCTGTCTCCTGTTCCAGTGATGACAATGGAACTACGACCACACCTGACGACAAGACCAATTCCGCTCCCGTGATCACCAACCAGACCACAACGGCAGAAGTGGACGAGGATGCCAACACTACCCTTACTATCTTTACCGTGATCGCAACCGATGCAGATGCGGAAGATACCCTTACCTTTGAAATCACGGGCGGAAACGGCCAAGGGCTATTCAACATAAATGAGAACGGCCTAATCACCTTGGCAGATGGCAAATACCTTGACTTTGAGACCGCCACTGGGCATAGCATCACCGTGACCGTCTCCGATGGCAATGGCGGTACGGACCAGATCAGCATACAGATAACCGTGCAGAACGTTATCGAACTGCATGAGGATTCAGAATCTTTTATCTTTACTTTAGAGACCACTGTCGCCGATGAGGTCTTCAGCATAACAACATTTGGAGAGGATGTCGATTTCCAAATTGATTGGGGTAACGGACAGGGACAGAAACATATAACCGACAAGGGAGAAGTTATCCATCAATACCAAGATCCGGGTACTTACACCGTGGCCCTAAAGGGACAAATGGACCTATTGATCTTTGGAGGACAGAAAGCTGCTTTGCAGACTGTGGAACAATGGGGCACCACGGCCTGGAAGTATATGAGGAATATGTTTAGCTTGGATAACTTTGATATTATTGTAGCTATAAATGCAGAGGATAAACCCAATCTTGCCCAATGTACATCTCTGGAAGGTGCTTTTGTCAATGCAGATTTCAAACAGGATATCAACGATTGGGATGTAAGCAAGGTAACCAACATGTATGGCACCTTTGCTTACAATACCACGTTCAATCAGGATATCAGCGGTTGGGATGTAGGACAGGTCACCAATATGGAGAGTATGTTTAACAGGGCGGAAAGTTTCAATCAGGATATCAGCGGTTGGGATATAGGCAGTGTCGAACATATGGAGAATATGTTTAATAGGGCAGAAAGTTTCAATCAGTCCATTGGCAACTGGGACGTTGGCAATGTTCAAAGTATGGAAGGAATGTTCTTCAGTGCGTCGGCATTCAACCAAGACATTAGCGGTTGGGATATAAGCAAGGTTGAAAATATAGGTTTCATGTTCTCATATGCCACGGCATTCGACCAAGACCTAGGGGCTTGGAACATAGGTAATGTTACATATATGGTAAACATGTTAGTCGGTTCCGGGATGTCCGCCCCTAACTTTTCCAACACGCTCATAGGATGGGCCGATCAAGATGTTAAGCCCGATATTATCTTGGAAGCACAAGGAGTAAATCTATGTGAAGGTGAGGCGGTAGAGGACGCTTATAATTACCTTACAAATGAAAATTTCAACAACAACTGGACCATTAATTATGATGGGAACATTCCTTGTAATTGATAATTGATTAAACTTAACTTTTAATACAATAAGCCACTGGGGAACTTTACGTTTTTTGGTGGTTTTTTGGTTTGGAGTCAGTGATCAGAGGTCCGATGTCCGATGTCCGATGTCCGATGTCCGAAAAATAAAATTCGAAGTGAAGGACCTTGACCAAAAAGGACAAGAGCGGTTATTTTTTTTTCTTGTACAACGGCACCGAAGAACAGGCCTCCCCGTACATGACACTCTTCGCCACTTGCTGTATTTTGGTGATGGCCATTAGATAAGCGTTTTGGGGAACAGGTTTGTTGGAACACCCTTTAATGATAACGGGCTTATCTGCAAAAGAACTCACATCCAGTTTTTCCAATTTTTCCTGGTAAAGCGATGTCTCTAAAGTTTCCAGATCACCGACCATTACTTTTTTGGCGAAGGGGTTTAATTTTGCGGTCACCAACATAAAGGCCCAACCGGGCACTATGGCATCCGAAGAACAGGTCAACGCCACATAATTGTCCTGGTACACGGCCCAGTCGACTGCTTCCAAATAGCTTCTAAACTCTTTTTCCCTAAGAATAAAACCTTCGTACAGCCAATCCTTAATATCAAGAACGGTACGCTTCCCTTCAGGATAGAGTTCTTCAAGGTCGAAGGTGATCAGTTTGCTCTGTGCTACTCTGTTTACTATTTCAGACATAAGATTTGAGATTTGAGTATTGAGACTAAGTACTCAATACTAAGTTCTAACATCTATTTTACAACATCCCCAACTCCAATTTAGCCTCTTCGCTCATCAGTTCTTGGGTCCATGGAGGATCAAAGGTGATCTCTACCTCAACATCTTTCAAAGCATCCAATGACTTTACTTTTTCTTCTACTTCGACCGGTAATGTTTCGGCCACGGGGCAGTTTGGTGAGGTAAGCGTCATCAATATTTTTGCATCGTACTCTTCGTTGATAAACACATCGTATATCAGCCCCAACTCATAAATATCAACGGGTATCTCAGGGTCATAGATGGTTTTTAGGACCCTAACTATCTTTTCGCCCAATTCGGCGGTATCTATTGTTGTAATTTCTTCACTCATTTTTGTCTTAATTCAATTGTGTTTGATACGCCACTGCGTATAGTTTCAACTGTTTTATCATACTTACCAATCCATTTGCCCTAGTAGGGGACAAATGCTCCTTAAGCCCTATTTCATCTATAAACTGTGTGCTGGCATCAATAATTTCCTGAGGTTTTTGATTGCTAAAGGCACGTATTAAAATCGCAATTATCCCTTTGGTGATGATTGCATCGCTATCGGCGGTAAAGACCAATTTATCTTCTTCCAGTTCGGCATGCACCCATACTTTGCTCTGGCATCCTTTTATGATGTTATCATCGGTTTTATATTGTTCGTCTATCAACGGCAATGATTTCCCCAATTCGATCATATATTCATAGCGTTGCATCCAATCATCGAACATGCTGAACTCGTCTATGATATCTTCTTGTATTTTTTCTATGGTCATGTATCGGTTTTGTTCAAAAGTACAATTAGGAGTGTTGCTAATCAAGCCTTTAAGATAAAGATAACTATTGGATTACAGCAACATGTTTCTAGCTCGCTTTACGCCTTCCACCAGAACATCAACTTCTTCTTTGGTATTGTAAAAACTAAAACTTGCCCTCACCGTTCCCGGAATCTGATAAAAATCCATAATGGGCTGTGCGCAGTGGTGCCCCGTACGAACGGCAATCCCCAATTTATCTAAAATAGTGCCTATGTCATACGGATGTATTCCTTCGATATTAAAGGAAATGACAGATGTCTTATTTTCTGATGTTCCATAGATTTTTAGGCCTTCAATAGCCAATAATTGCTCTGTTGCATACTGAAGCAATTCTTCCTCATAGGCAGCAATGGCATTGAATCCAATACCATTCATGTAGTCCAAAGCAGCACCAAAGGCTATTCCTCCGCATATATTGGGAGTTCCTGCTTCAAATTTATGAGGTAAATCGGCATACGTAGTTTTTTCAAAAGTTACCTCGGCAATCATCTCGCCTCCACCTTGATAGGGTGGTAACTTTTTAAGCCATTCTTCTTTTCCATAAAGCATTCCAACGCCTGTAGGGCCACAAACTTTGTGCGCGGACACCGTATAAAAATCCACATCCAAAGCTTGTACGTCCGCTTTTATGTGAGGAGCGGCCTGAGCTCCATCTATCAAAACCGCTGCTCCAACATTGTGGGCCGCACTAATAATTTCCGTTATTGGGTTGATCGTTCCCAATGCATTGGAAATATGGTTACAGAAAACAAGTTTGGTCTTATTTGAAAGTAACGCATGAAATTCTTCCATGACCAATTCACCGTTTTGGTTCATCGGAATCACTTTTAAAACTCCTCCCGAACGTTCACAGAGCATTTGCCACGGAACTATATTGGAATGGTGCTCCATTGCGGAGACCAAGACCTCATCACCTGCTGTTATAAATGAAGTAAATCCGTTCGCAACGAGATTAATACTATGGGTCGTTCCCGAGGTCAATATTACCTCGTGCGATTTGGCAATATTAAAATGCTCTTGGATTTTGAGTCGTGCCGCTTCATAGGCATCAGTGGCTTCTTGGGAAAGCGAGTGTACACCCCTATGAATATTGGCATTGTACTTTTGGTAATATTCCACAATAACATCGATCACCTGTTGTGGTGTTTGCGATGTTGCTGCATTGTCCAAATATACTAAGGGTTTCCCGTTGACTTCTCTTTTTAGGATAGGGAAATCTTCTCTTATTTTATTTATGTCGAGCATAGCAATCAAAATAGATTACAAAGATACCTACAATGGCGATAATAGGACTATGGCCCAGTAGTAATTCACTGGGCCAATCATTAGATTATATTAAAAACGGAAACCCGCGCCGAACTTTAAGAACATCGAATCTTCATTTATGTCGGGTAAATCTGACCTTGTAATATTATTCCGCACATAATCATATTGAGCCTGTATAAAAATACGTTTGGTAATATCGTACGAAATACCAACATTTATGTTTATTCCTCCGTCGGTATCTGTTCTAGATTCAGGTCTTATCTCAATAGGAAAGTGCTCATTATCAAATTTGGACCGAACTACAGTATATCCCAAACCTATGGCTGGCCTAAATTTTTCCAAGGCCGGAATCTTGAACTCCATAAAAACCCTGGGTTGAATCAACCAGTTTGTTCTTTTAGTGGTAAAAGCTCCTGGCAATTCATTTAAATCTAAATCTTCATGAAAAACCCCTGCACTGATGCCAGCTCCCAGTCTAGCAAAACCGATTTCTAAAAACCGATATTTTATTCCTAAATCAACTATTCCTGGTAAGTCTGTCCTAACCTCGTTATCACTTATTGAGATTGGGTAATTTGCTTCGACACTCCACTTTTTCTCTTGTGCAGTCAACGAAATTGTGGCAAGGAGTACTACTGAAAATAAAATTTTTCTTGTCATTTTTTGATTGTTTAAATTGATGTTATTCAAGCTAAACTACTTCAAAAAATTCCCTTAAATTCTAACTGTTTTGTTAATCCTTTCCTGTATTTTGTTAAAGATTATAACTACAGGGCATGTAAATGATTACAATTCAAAACCTACACGAACTCCTAGTTTATTGGCAATAAGTTTATTGATTCTAGTTTTCAGCTCGGGAATACGAACACTTTCCAAAACGTTATTGGCAAAAGCATACATAAGCAATGCCGTAGCCTCTTTTTTGGGAATTCCACGAGATTGCAGATAAAACAAAGCATCTTCATCCAACTGACCAATGGTACAACCGTGAGAACACTTTACATCATCCGCAAATATCTCTAATTGTGGTTTTGTATTGATCGTGGCCCTATCACTGATCAAGATATTGTTGTTCTGTTGAAAAGCATTTGTTTTTTGGGCAATCTTATCCACAATGATCTTCCCGTTAAAAACACCCGTAGAATTTTCTCCAAAAATACCCTTGTAATCTTGATGACTTTCACAATTGGGCTGTGCATGGTGCACCAAGGTATGGTGATCCACATGTTGCTTTTCTCCCAATATGGTTACGCCCTTTAAGACAGAGTCCATACGCTCTCCATTTTGATAAAAATTGAGATTGTTACGTGTTAGTTTTCCGCCAAAGGAAAACGTATGTACACGAACCACGCTATTATCTTTTTGAGAGATGTACGTATTGTCTATTAACGAAGCTGTGTTTTCGTCATTTTGTACTTTGTAGTAATCCACAATTGCATCTTTGGCCGCGAATATTTCCGTAACAGAATTGGTGAAAACTTCGTTACCGGTCAGGCTTTGGTGGCGTTCTATAATTTGAACTTCGGCATTCTCCTCTACAATCACCAAATTCCTTGGTTGAAGCATTAAAGCTGCTTCGTTACCTGTTGCCAGATGAACAATCTGAATGGGCTTTTTTGGTGCTTTGCTCTTAGGAATATAGATATAAGCTCCTTCTTTGCTAAATGCAGTGTTCAAGGTCGTTAAAGACTCATTTTTTGAAGCAACTTTATTAAAATAAACATCGATGACCGCCTTATATTGTGGTTTGGTCAATGCCGCACTCATTAAACATACATCTACACCATCATGCGTGGTTTCGGACAAATAGGAACTGTACACACCGTCTATGAAAACTATCTTATAGGTGTCTATCTCATGAAGGAAATATTGTTTGATGTCCTTGTACTCCAATGTATTTTCCTGCCTTGGAAAAATACTGAAATCCACTTTTTGAATTGCATTTAAGGAAGTATATTTCCAAGCTTCCTCTTTTTTCGTGGGAAAGCCTTTCGCTTCAAAATTTTTGATTGCTTCGGAACGAACTTCATGTACCGGATGATCCAGGTCAATGTTGTTTTCAAAGGCTATAAATGAAGAAAGTAATTTATCTTTTAAATCCATAATTATGTGCGTTTCTTGTTTGTCAAATTAAATTTGACGTTTCAAGTTTCTTGTTTGTTTTCCCTAAACTTGGTTCCTTTGAACTCTTTTTTGTTCAAATAGTTAATGAAATTGGCTATTCTTCTGCTTAAGGTTTCGTAATCAGAAACCAATTTTGACATTTCTTCTTCTGTTATGTATTCATTGTCAAAAATGCGATAAATCTGAGCTCTTGTCTCTCCTGCCGAAGCTTTTGCAGTTGATAAAAATTGTCTGAATTCTAGGTTTCCATCTCTTTCAAAACCCTCTGCGATATTGTCCATTACAGAACCAGAAGATGCTTTTATTTGATTTCTTAGCCTAAAATCACCTTTTAAATCAGTTGATTTTGACAACCGTATTATTTCTTTTGAAAGTCTTCTGGCTTCTTGCCATATTTCTAAATCTTCGAATTTTTTTATTGTAGCCATAACTTGAAACTATAAACAAAAGAAACCCGAAACTAAATTAAACAGTTGCTTCTTGTTTGATCCAGTCGTAACCTTTCTCTTCCAACTCCAAAGCCAAATCCTTGTTACCGGATTTTACAATTTTACCATCGTGAAGCACATGCACATAATCGGGCACTATATATTCCAACAATCTTTGGTAATGGGTAATTACGATGATGGCATTTTCTTTTCCCCTAAGCTTGTTCACCCCATCGGCAACAATCCGGAGCGCATCAATATCCAACCCTGAATCGGTCTCATCCAAAATCGCCAATTTTGGTTCTAACATAGCTAATTGAAATATTTCATTTCGCTTTTTCTCACCACCTGAAAATCCTTCGTTCAACGAACGTGACAAAAATTTTCTGTCGATTTCCAACATTTCAGATTTCTCACGAATCAGTTTTAACATTTGGTTAGCGGGCATATCCTCCAGACCTCTTGCTTTTCTTGATTCATTTATAGCTGTCTTCATAAAGTTGGTTACAGAAACTCCAGGAATTTCCACTGGGTACTGAAACGAAAGGAATATCCCTTTATGGGCTCTTTCTTCTGGAGCCAAATCTTCCAGATCTTCACCTTCCAAGGCTATGCTGCCTTTTTTAATCTCAAATTCTTCCTTCCCCGCAATAACGGATGCCAAAGTACTTTTACCTGAACCGTTCGGTCCCATTATGGCGTGAACTTCTCCCGCATTTACCTCTAGGTTAATTCCCTTCAAGATTTTCTTATCTTCTATGCTTGCGTGTAAATCTTTAATTTCTAACATTTTCAAAAAGTTGTATTCTTAGTTTGAATTTTATGATTTCGGCTACGCTCAATCACCTGTAAATTTGGTGGCAGAGCAAAGTCGAAGCTACCCTACCGAACCTTCAAGACTTATCTCCAATAGTTTTTGAGCCTCCACGGCAAACTCCATAGGTAATTTGTTCAGCACCTCTTTGCTGAATCCGTTGACGATTAGGGCGATAGCCTTTTCGGTGTCGATTCCCCTTTGGTTGCAATAGAAAATTTGGTCTTCCCCAATTTTACTGGTTGTGGCCTCGTGCTCTATCTGTGCGGATTTGTTCTTTGCCTCAATGTAGGGAAATGTATGTGCTCCACAGCGGTTGCCCATCAGCAACGAATCGCATTGTGAAAAATTCCTTGCATTTTCTGCCCTGCTATTTACCTGTACCAATCCCCTGTAGCTGTTCTGGGATTGGCCTGCCGAGATTCCTTTGGAAATAATGGTACTCTTGGTGTTCTTTCCCAAGTGAACCATTTTGGTGCCTGTATCGGCTTGCTGAAAATTATTGGTTACTGCAATGGAATAGAACTCTCCCACGGAATTATTTCCTTTTAAGATACAAGAAGGATATTTCCAAGTTACTGCTGAACCTGTTTCCACTTGTGTCCAAGAAATCTTCGCATTCTTTTCGCATATCCCTCTCTTGGTTACAAAATTATAAACTCCACCTTCACCTTCTTTGTTTCCGGGAAACCAGTTTTGAACGGTAGAATATTTGATCTCGGCATCGTCCAACGCTATGAGCTCAACAACCGCTGCGTGCAATTGATTCTCATCTCGTGATGGTGCTGTACATCCTTCAAGGTAACTTACGTAACTACTTTCGTCCGCTATCACCAAGGTACGTTCAAACTGACCGGTACCTCCCTCATTTATCCTGAAGTATGTTGAAAGTTCCATAGGGCATTTTACACCTTTTGGAATATAACAGAAAGATCCATCGGTAAATACTGCGGAATTCAATGCTGCATAAAAGTTATCTGTTTTTGGGACAACCGTACCCATGTATTTTTTAACCAATTCCGGGTGTTCTTGTATTGCCTCGGAAATAGGCATAAAAATGATTCCTTTTTCTGCAAGCGTCTTTTTGAACGTTGTTGCTACGGAAACGGAATCTACGACGATATCCACGGCTACATTCTGTAATCTTTTTTGTTCATCTACGGAAATTCCCAATTTCTTGTACATTTCCAATAACTCGGGATCTACATCGTCCAGCGATTTGTTGGGGTCCGCTTTTTTGGGTGCCGAATAGTAAGAGATTGCCTGAAAATCGGGTTTTTCATAACGGACATTGGCCCATTCCGGTTCTTCCATTTCTTCCCAAATCCGAAACGCTTCCAAACGCCATTCGGTCATCCATTCCGGTTCATTTTTTTTCTTGGAAATTGCGCGAACGATATCTGCGTTCAATCCTTTTGGAAAAGTATCCGATTCAATATCTGTATAGAAACCATATTCATATTCTTTGGTTTCCAGTTCTTTTTTTAATTCTTCTTCTGTGTATGCCATAAGTGTTCTATTTACCAATATGAAAATGACTCAATTGGTCAATTACTTAAAAATCTTACTATAAGGAGAAACTTTCTCCACAACCACATGTGCGCTGGGCATTTGGATTATTAAAAACAAAGCCTTTGCCATTCAGTCCGCCCGAGTATTCCAAAGTGGTACCGACCAGGTATAAAAAGCTTTTTTTATCAACGAGAATACGTACTGCGTTATCTTCAAAAACCTTATCGGCATCTGTAGAAGATTTATCAAATTTCAATTCGTATGACAATCCACTGCACCCTCCACTTTTTACGCCTACACGAACAAAGTCTGTAGAAGCGTTAAAGCCTTCCTCGTTCATCATCGTCATCACTTTTTGTCTAGCGGTCTCAGAAACTTTAATCATTATTATCTGGATTTAATAGAAAAGTTAACAAATATACTTTATAAGTAGGTTTTTTCCACGCATCCTAACATTATTATAACGTATGATTCAATAGGAGTTCTCTATGGAAAAACCATGCTTAAGATACTATTTTCACTTTCAAGTCTCCCAAGCCGCTAACTACTGTTCTACAAAAGGTTTAGCATCTTGTTCGAACAAGCGCTAAATTTTTAATTATCATGTTTACTTTTGCAAAATGTTAGAAGATAAAAATCAGCAGAGAACGGCTTTGGAAAATTTGGGAGAATTTGGTTTGATAAAACACCTCACCAAAGATTTTAATTTGAAACATAACTCCTCATTGGTAGGCATTGGTGATGATGCAGCCGTTTTGGACCTCAACGGAAAAAAAACAGTGATTACCACGGACATGCTTGTAGAAGGGGTGCATTTTGATTTAAGTTACATGCCCTTGAAGCATTTAGGCTACAAGTCTGTTATCGTTAACCTATCGGATGTATATGCCATGAACGCTCTGGCTACCCAAATAACAGTCTCCATAGCAGTTTCCAACCGATTTCCCTTGGAAGCGCTCGAAGAATTTTATGCTGGAGTGGCCATGGCCTGTCGGCTTTACAATGTTGATCTGGTAGGGGGAGATACGACTTCATCGACCAGAGGGATGCTAATAAGTGTTACTGCCGTGGGGGTGGCTGAAGAAGCGGAACTTGTATACCGAAGCGGGGCAAAACCAAATGATCTTTTAGTGGTGAGTGGTGACCTTGGCGGGGCATACCTTGGGCTTCAAGTACTGGAACGCGAGAAAGAGGTCTTTAAGGTCAATCCCAACAACCAACCCGATTTGGAGCCTTACTCTTACATCGTAGAGCGACAGTTGAAACCTGAAGCTAGAAAAGATATTATTGATTTGTTGGAAAAGCTTGAGGTAAAACCAACGGCCATGATCGATATTAGTGATGGATTGTCCTCAGAAATTTTGCATTTATGTGAACAAAGCAATGTGGGCTGTAATCTTTTTGAAGATAAAATTCCTTTGGATCCAACAGTGATGTCCGCTTCCGAGGAATTTAAAATGGATTCCACAACTATTGCTCTAAGTGGTGGAGAAGATTATGAGCTGTTGTTCACTATTGACCAAAATGATTTCGAAAAAATAAAGGGCAATCCTAATTTAACGGTTATCGGACACATGACTTCCAGTAACGAGGGGGCACATTTAATAACAAGAGGAGATACAAAAGTTCCCATATCGGCGCAGGGTTGGAATTCATTTTCGGAATGAACTTATTTAAACCTTTTGGATTGAGGCGAAAATTAGGATTTTTTTGCTCTTTTGAAGGTGTTTTTTAATTGCATAGCTGGGCTACGGAAAGAAAAAATAGCAATGAAAGTGTGAAAAAGGCCAATTTTTTAGCCGATTAAAAAAATTTAAATGAGTTCAATAAAAAATCCCGAAAACCAAGGGCATTTCTCGCTAAACGGTCTTGGGGCACGCGACTGAATAGGCAAAGCGCTTTCTTGATTTCCGGGAACAGCCCTTGAAATCTTTCTAAAAGAGAAATGTTTTGTTTTAAGCCACTTGAGAGACTTGCTGCCTGTTGTGTCTTTTACGGTACATATCTTCTAAAGTACTATTGATCTCCTGCATTTGAGGGGTCAATGCAGAAAGCTTGCCGCTCACGTCGGTAGTAACCTGTTTTTGACAGTGTAGGCACTTATACTCTTTAATGTGTCCTGTTACTTTTCTAGAAACTACATAATGATGTCCGAAGAGACTGCAAAAGAAAGCGGATAATTTGTTGCCATGGTGGATAGTAGAAGTATTCATAAGCTGGTTTTGTTTGGGAAAGCATTGGTTCGATTTGGGAATCGATACATGCAATAATGTTTTACTGTAATTTTATATTATATATGTCAATTTTTAATTGGACGATACTTAAGGAACGACTGTTAATAACTTTTTATTTTATGAATTTATTTGTAAGTACTTTTTTTCGATGAAATACACACTTATCGACAAAACGTTATATTCGGGCGTTCAAACACGTTGCTTAAAGATAGTTTTTTCATTTACTTTAACAAAGAAATTATTAACAACATATGGTTAAGAAATCAATTGCAATCACCGCATTTGCACTTTTCTCTTTATTCTTTGGCGCAGGCAATCTCATTCTTCCTCCACAACTCGGATTTAAATCTGGTGACTTATGGTGGTTAGTGGCTTTGGGGTTCTGTCTTTCTGCGGTACTGATTCCGATATTGGGGATCTTGGCCCATGCCAGACTTCAGGGTACCATGTTCGACTTTGCCAAAAAGGTATCCCCAACATTCAGCCTTGTCTATTGTTATGTTGTATATGCTATTTCCATATCGCTACCCTCACCAAGAACAGCATCTGTAACTCATGAAATGGCCATTCAACCTATTTGGGACTCTTCATCCCTCATAACAAGTATTGTTTATTTTGCTTTGGTCTATGTATTTGTGGTAAACCGTTCCAAAATTTTAGACATAGTGGGCAAGTTTCTTACTCCGGCAATACTTACCATCCTATTATTGATAATCGGTGCTTCAATTTTTACCTTGGATTTTGATTTTGGGGCCGTAACATTTGCCAGTCCATTTGCACATGGAGTGTTAGAGGGTTACCAAACGTTTGATGCCATTGGTGCAGTGGTCGTAGGTGGGGTTATCATCATCTCTATCAATTTAAAAGATCGTTCTGCCACGTACGAAGCCAAGAAAAACATCATAAGAAAAGCAGGGTGGTTAGCCGGACTTGGTCTTTTTTTAATCTACACAGGACTTATCATTACAGGAGCACTATTCCATGATTCCTTTGATGCTGAGATTTCTAGAACTGCGCTTTTAAGCGGTATTAGTTTAAACATGTTGGGAAATACCGCTAACCTGCTACTGAGCATTTTAGTGAGTTTGGCGTGTTTTACAACAGCTGTTGGCATTGTAACGGGAACGGCAGACTTTATAAGAGGACGTTTTAATAATTCTGGACGAGCATATGGCATTACAGCGATTATTGGTTGTATTCTTGGCGTTTTAATGGGTCAGTTCAATGTGGGGTATATTATTGCAGTAGCCTTACCGGCGCTTATGTTTATTTACCCTATCACTATTGTTCTAATCGTGTTAAATGTAGTGCCAGAACAATATGCTTCCCCACGGGTTTTTAAAGGAGTGGTCTTGACCACAATACTATTCAGCATTCCCGATTTTCTAGGAAGTGTTGGCCTAGGAGAATCTATTTCTGGCATTGCCAAATGGGTGCCACTCAGCCAATTTCATATGGGTTGGGTACTTCCTGCTTTGGTTGCCTTCTTTCTAACAAACCTTAAATCCTTAGCTACCCAGAAGAAAGATTGACGAACACATTCAAAGTAATCAGATTTATTCCAAAAACCGATTGGGAGAAACAACGTTAAACTTTGGATTTTCTTCCAACATTTGTTGAATGACCCCTACATGCACTTGACCTAAAATAACGATGACTCGCTTTGCATTGGTCTTTCTTTGAACCTTCAGGATATTTGAATACATCTTAAGGTTCCGCTTATAGAACAAAGAAATGTACTCTGCCCCTATAAAATTAGTATCAATTCCTTCAAACTCTTCTTCATTTTTAAAATTACCGTTAGTCACATATGCCGGTGTATTAAAGAAGAGGCGGTAAGACATCTTTATATTTTCTGGGGTATTCAATTCCGAAAGAAACTGACCAATGGTTGTTTTTCCTTGAAGAAATTTTTTTGTAATCGCTCGGCCTATATTTTGAAACGCCTTTAAAGAATCTGCAAAAACCTCAAGATTTTCACCATTTTCAAATAGGTTTTGCGATACACTTTCGTAGTGGTCTATCCCATAAACGGTCGGCAACTTATTCTTTTTTGCCAACTTAAATCCAATTTGATATACTTCACTAAGTCCATCCGAAAGAATGCTATGATTCAATGCATCCAACTTGAAAAGACTATCGATTTTGGATTGCTGCTTGGGTTCACGTTCTATAAAAATGGCATCTGGACCAAATCTGGATAAACTATCCACGACATCCTTAAATTCTTGCTGCCTAAGTGCTCCCGAAAAATCTGTTGATGGGGAAGTTGGGTTTTGAAATTGATTAAAGTGTAGCGTTCCCAACAAAATGATCTCTGTACTTCCGTTCACCATATCGGCGGCTTGTCCTAATAGAAAACTTTGGGAAAAGAGGAAAGATAACATTGTAAATAAAAACCTTGGTCGTACTTTTTTCATCCTAAATTTGTAATGGTTTGATTGATTATGTTCGATTGGGGCCAGAAGTTCGATAATTTCCATTTAAGAATCAAAATCCGTTCTATTTTATGGAATGCTTCTACTTTTTTGTCGCCCTTTCCAACCGATCATTAATGGATTTTCCCAATCCCTTATCGGGAAACCGTTCAGCAACAATCATATCCAAATCCAATTTATCCATTTTGTGTAAGGTTGCATATAATTTGGAAGTGGCTTCCTTAAGACTTCCTGAACTTGATAAAACTTCCTGATGCGCAAGATTTGGGTTATCCATCTTCTTACTAAAAAGTAAGACCCCAATTTTTTTGTCAAGCTTATCGCTTATGAAGGCTTCAACATCATCCACTAAAAATGTTGTTGTATTGGGAGCGTAGTGCCTTGATAACATCCCGGGCGCATTGGGCGCATTTTCTTTTTTGTTTTTTACTTCGATTTCTCCAATAACATTTATGATATCCTCCATGGCTATGGAACCCAATCTGTACAAAACTGGTTTTCCGTTTTCGAATCCTATAATCGTGGACTCTATCCCATTCTCACAATCTCCCCCATCCAAAACCATGGAAAGTTTGTCTCCAAAATAGTACTCTACATGAAGTGGACTGGTAGGGCTAATGGAACCAAACGGATTTGCACTGGGCGCTGCCAGAGGAAAATCTAGACGTTGCAATAATTCCAGCGTAACCAGATGCTTGGGAATTCTCACCGCAACAGTATCTTTTCCTGCAGTGACCAAATCGGGAACCGTATCTTTTTTTGGTAAAATCAAGGTCAGGGAACCGGGCCAAAAAGCTTTGGCCAGCCGTTTTGCTTTATCAGGAACATGGCTCACAATTTCTTCCATACGCTCTATGGAATCTACATGAACAATCAAGGGATTGAACAAAGGCCGCCGTTTTAACTCAAAAATCTTTTTTATGGCTTTTTCACTGTAAATATTTCCAGCCAGTCCATAGACGGTCTCCGTTGGGATGGCAACCACGTCTTCTGCATTCAAAACTTCAATAGCTTTCGATATGTCTTTGGCTATTCTGGTCATCCTTTGTATTTACTTTTTTGGACGGGCAAAGGTGGGCTATTTTCGATGATTTTGCAAGGGAGCGCGTTGTTTGCTTCAGCTCCGCTCAGCACGGGCGTTGTTCGTTGTTCGTTGTTCGTTGTTCGTTGTTCGTTGTTCGTTGTTCGTTGTTCGTTGTTCGTTGTTCGTTGTTCAAAAGTGTGTTTTTCTAAAGAAAAAATCAATTTTGCACCAACACTCTTTACCCTTCAACCCAATACCTTTTATCCTTCATCTATCGACCAAAACTTTCTACTGACATCTGGCTTCTGATAACTGAAAACTGACAATCATCAAGACCCCCTATTCTTCTTGTTGTAATAATATATGGCATATGCAATCCCAATCAAAACCACAAAGGGCAAATAACTGCCGATGGTCACACCTATCTCATAAGCGCTGTCTGGAGCTTCTTTTATTTTTTCTTCAATGTTGGGCTGCTGCGCGATAAAGGAAAGGATTGGTTTCATATCTTAATACATTTTATATTCCGACTTCCGACTTCCGACTTCCGACTTCCGACTTCCGACCTCAGACCTCAGACCTCAGACCTCAGACCTCAGACCTCAGAATACCAAAAATAACGAACAACTGTCAAGCGTTCATCAACTCTTCAATTTCTTCGATCTCAATAGGAATATTTTTCATCAAATTAATCGGTTCTCCCGTTTCTTGAATCACTACGTCATCTTCAATTCTAATCCCCATTTGCTCTTTAGGAATATAAATCCCCGGTTCTACAGTGAATACCATATTGGGTTTCATTGGTGTTTTCAATTCTCCATAATCATGGGTGTTCAAACCAATATGATGACTGGTACCGTGCATAAAGTACTTTTTATAGGCTGGCCAGTTTTTGTCTTCGTTCTGCACGTCGGCTTTATCCAATAATTCCAATCCCAAAAGTTCAGAAGTCATTATTTTACCGACCTCTTTATGGTACTCTGCCCATAAGGTTCCCGGCACTAAAAGTTTGGTCGCTTCATTTTTTACCCGAAGTACTGCATTGTATACCTCTTTCTGTCGGTCTGTGAATTTTCCGTTTGCGGGAATGGTTCTTGTCATGTCGCTAGAATAGTTGGCATATTCCGCACCAACATCCATCAAAATTAAATCTCCGTCCTTTACCTGCTGGTTGTTCTCTATATAGTGGAGCACATTGGCATTATTGCCAGAAGCGATAATTGGAGTATAGGCAAATCCTTTGGAGCGGTTACGGATAAACTCGTGCAGGTATTCTGCTTCCATTTCATATTCCCAAACACCTGGTTTGGTAAATTGCAAAATCCTACGAAATCCTTTTTCGGTAATATCACAGGCTTGCTGCAAAAGCGAAATCTCTTCGGGTTCTTTTACACCACGTATTTCTTGCAGAATAGGATTGCTCTTCGCCCACTGGTGCGCTGAAAAGTCCTTTTTACATTTCGCTATAAAGCGATCTTCCCGTGTTTGGGTCTCCACCGCTTGCCTGTAATGTTCGTTGGTGTTGAAGTATATGATTTCCGCTTCGGTCATCAAATCAAAGAAGATTTTATCAAAATCCGATAACCAATAAATTGTTTCGATTCCAGATACTTCCGTAGCTTTTTCCTTCGTCAATTTTTCACCTTCCCAAACAGCAATATGTGCATTGGTCTCACGAACAAATAGTACTTCTCTATGTTTTTTATCCATAGCATCCGGGAAAAGCAACAGAATGGTCTCTTCTTGGTCAGCTCCGCTTAAATAAAAAATATCCCTGTGCTGCTCAAAAGGCATGGTACTGTCCGCGCTAATGGGATAAACATCGTTGGAGTTGAATACCGCAATACTTTTTGGCTTCATTTGTGCCATGAATTTTTTACGGTTCTGTATAAAGAGTTTACTATCTATTTGGTGGTATTTCATAAGGCTAAAATCGATTTCTTCAAAAGTAGTTAATTGCGATACCGAAGACAAATTCATACCTTCCGTATCAAAATTAATCCCTGACTAAATGAAACGGTTTTTACTTCCTTTTTTTATTCTATTTTTTCAACTTATAACTGGTCAAGAAGCAACTACTTCTGCTGATAAAGTTCTACAGGCTTTGGAGCAAAAAACCAAAATGGCCGAAACCTCTTTGGTTAAAAACATTCCACTTAAAAATATTGGGCCTTCGGTAATGAGCGGCCGTGTAGTCGATTTGGAAGTCAACCCAGACAACCCAACGGAATTTTATGTGGCCTATGCCTCTGGCGGACTTTGGCACACCAATACCAATGGTATCTCCTTCACTCCCGTAATGGATGAATCCAACACCCAAAATATTGGAGATATTGCGGTGGATTGGGCAAGTGGAACACTTTGGGTAGGTACGGGCGAAAACAATGCTTCACGTTCTTCTTACGCCGGTATCGGCATTCTCAAATCAACCGATAAGGGAAAGACATGGCAAAATATGGGGCTGCCCGACTCCCACCATATTGGTCGGATTTTAATCAATCCCACAAACCCAGATGAAGTCATCACTGGGGTTACAGGACATTTGTACACGCCAAACGAAGAAAGGGGAATTTATAAAACCACGGATGGGGGTGCATCATGGCAAAAAACACTTTTTGTAAACGATAAAACCGGAATTATCGATGTAGCACATGCACCCAATAATTTCAATATACAGTATGCCGCAGCTTGGGAAAAGGATAGAAAAGCCTGGAACTTTATAGGAAACGGTTCTTCTTCGGGAATTTATAAAAGTATCGATGGCGGAAGTACCTGGAATTTGATTACCACTCCAGAAAGTGGCTTTCCAACAGGCGATGGTGTTGGTAGGATTGGCTTGGCAGTTTTTGATGAAAACACGGTCTACGCCATTCATGACAGCCAGTTTAGACGTGAGAAAAAAACTGTTGAGAAAAAGGACGAGCTTACCAAGGATGATTTTAAAACGATGGGGAAAGAAGCATTCCTCGCCTTGGACAACAAAAAACTGAACGACTACTTAAAAACCAATGGATTTCAAGAAAAATATCGGGCAGAAAACGTGAAGCAAATGGTACGAAGCGGAACGGTACAGCCGGTCGATCTTTCCAACTACTTGGAGAACGCAAACTCGCTATTATTCGATACACCCGTTGTTGGTGCCGAAGTATATCGAAGTGATGATTCTGGGGCGACCTGGAAGAAAATGAACGAAAACTACATCGACGACCTTTTCTATAGTTATGGTTATTATTTTGCCCAGATACGGGTAAATCCAAGTAATAAAGACCATATTTATTTAGCAGGTGTTCCCCTGATCAAGTCTGAAGATGGTGGGAACACCTACACATCGATTGGAAAAGAAAACGTACATGCCGACCATCATGCACTATGGATAAATCCAAAAATGCCCGAACACCTCATCAATGGAAATGATGGTGGCGTAAACATTACGTATGATGATGGTGAAACATGGATGAAAAACAATTCACCAAAAGTTGGCCAGTTTTATGCCATTAATGTAGATCATGAGAAACCGTACAATGTCTATGGCGGACTGCAGGACAATGGGGTCTGGAAAGGCGCGCACAACAATGAGGACAATAGGCTTTGGCATCAGACAGGAAAGAATCCTTGGGAAATGATCATGGGTGGTGATGGCATGCAAGTTCAGATAGACGATAGGGATTCCGATGTGGTCTATACTGGTTTTCAATTTGGAAATTACTATCGCTTGAATTTGGAAACTGGTGCCAGAAAATACATTCAACCCAAACACGAGTTAGGCGAATCTCCCTATCGGTTTAATTGGCAGACACCCATTTTATTGTCAAAGCACAATCAGGATATTGTGTATCTGGGCGGAAATAAATTACACCGCTCCTTAAACCAAGGTGATGATTGGGAAGCCATTTCCAATGATTTGACCCAAGGTGGAAAAAAGGGAAATGTAGCTTATGGGACTTTGACCACCATTTCTGAATCTCCATTCAAGTTTGGTCTGCTGTATACGGGCAGTGATGATGGATTGGTGCATATATCCAAAAATGGAGGCGGAAGTTGGGAAAATATCTCCTCTAGCTTCCCAAAAAACTTATGGGTGACCGAAGTGGCTGCATCCAAGCATAAAAAGGAACGGGTTTATGTTACTTTGAATGGCTATCGCTCCGATGATTTTACAACGTATGTTTTTATGAGCGATGATTATGGTAAAAGTTGGAAGAGCATTTCAAATAACATCCCAACTTCTCCGGTAAATGCTTTGGTGGAAGATTCAGAGAATGAAGATTTATTGTTTGTCGGTACCGATAATGGGCTGTACACTAGTTTTAATAGAGGAGAATCTTGGGAATTGTTCCAAAATGGAATCCCCAACGTAGCAGTGCACGATTTGGTCATACAACCAGAAGCTAAACACTTACTGGTTGGCACACATGGTCGTAGCATCTATAAGGTGGATATAAAAGCCCTTCAACAAGTTACCTCAAAAATACTTTCCAAAGAATTGATGGTTTTTGATGTCGATGCTATAAAACATTCCAAAAACTGGGGAAATTCTTGGAGCTCATGGAGAAAACCCAATACTCCTGGATTGGATGTTACCTTTTATAGTTCGAAGGAAGGAAGCTATATTGCAAAGGTGAGCACTGCCAAAGGTACCGAAGTAAGCTATACTGAAATGGAAGCCAGTAAAGGACTGAACATGCTTTCATACGATTTGGCCTTTACCAAAAAAGGAAAAAGCAATTTTCTGAAGAAAAACAAAATGAAGCTGACGGAAGCCAAAAACGGAAAGACCTATTTACCCAAAGGAAGTTATGTCGTTGAGATTTCGGGAAATGGACAAACAGAAAAAGTTGAATTCAAGGTTGAGTGATACATGGAAGTTAGTATTTGCGAGGCGGAAATAGGCCACGAAAAGGAACTATTGAACTTGTTTAAAAAAGTAGTGACGATTCCTGATGGAATCATCAGAAAAAGACATGAAATCACAGCAAATTATATTAATGGTTTTTATGAAAAATCCCTCGAGAACGGACTCGTGCTTTTTACAAAAAGTAAAAATAGCATTGTTGGAGAAATCCATGCATATACCCCCTCAATTTATGCATTCCAACATATCTTAACAGATTTGACGATTGCTATATATCCAGAATTTCAAGGAAAAAGCATTGGAAAAAAGCTTTTCCAAACATTTCTGGAAATTGTAAAGACCGAATTCCATCATATCTTAAGAGTAGAACTTTATACGAGGGAACACAACAAACGTAATGTTGCTTTTTATAAAAGTTTAGGTTTTATAAACGAAGGGAGACAGCAACATAAAATATTTAATTCTAAATCCAAGTTGGAAACCCCTCTTCACATGACTTGGTTCAATCCTAATTATTTAAAATAATGCACCTTACCCTTAGTATTCCAGCACTGCTATTTCCAGCGATTTCACTAACGATGTTGGCTTACAATGCCCGCTATTTGGCAATAGCTGCTTTGATTAGGCAGTTGCACAAACAATATTCCGAAGACGCCACATCACCGCTAAAAAAACAGATTTCCCAATTACGCAAAAGATTGGGGATTATTAAGAATATGCAGGCCATGGCCATCATTAGTTTTTTGCTGGCGGTAATCACAATGTCCCTAATCTATGTAGAACTGACCCTGTGGGCCAATATTGTTTTTGGGGCTAGTTTAATTGCTCTGATCGTTTCGTTGCTTTTGTCACTGATCGAAGTACAGTTATCCACAAAGGCTTTGGGTATTCAATTGAACACTATGGAGAAATAATATCTACAGATTACCTTTATTTAATGCATTTCGACCACGGGGTTATTTAAGTTTTCTTTAACAAAAGTCAGAAACTTTACCCAATACCGCCATCTAATCCTTTCACGTAAAATTTCACGATATTAATATCTTTACTATCACTTTTTTAAATACAGTTTTTGCTATGAAACGTGTAAGGGATATAACGTTTTTTAAAAAAATACGGGAGATACGGGAGTATGAATTCGGCATGTTCTACTTTTTCGATGGCCTTGTCATATCAGAAATCAATAATGGGGTAACCTTTAATTGGAACATGGCCAAAAAGGTAGTGGATGCCGCTCATGAATTTTATGGAAAAGACATTCCCGTCGCTTACATTTCCAACAGGGTCAATGATTATTTTGTAGTTCCGGGAGATTGGGCAAAATTTTATAAAAATAGGCACCAACTCAATTTTTATTCTGTTGTAGGAAACACCAAAGGTAGTTTTACAAGCCTTCTTCTTGAGCGTATGTTCTTTCAAAATTCTATACGGCAATTCTCCGATCTGGAGGAGGCCATTGCTTGGAGCCTCGACAAAATTTCTAAACAAAAGGAAACGGCTTCACTAATTACCAATATTTCTTCCCAAATGGAATAATGCGTCCCCTTGATTTACCACGGCTTGGTGATTAATACAGAAAACATGTCCATCAAAGGGTGCTTTTATTTTTTTTGGTTTTTTAGCATAGGTATCTGTAATCATTCCCAAGACCTGCCCTTTTAAAACGCTGCTTTCATTTTCAACTTCTGGAATGAACATACCTGCTTTTGAAGCACGAACCCATCGCGTTGCATCAAAATGAACCGATTTATTTTCTGGAGTTTTTCCAGAAATCATTTCCATTCCAATCAAAATATTTTTTATTCCCTGAACACTTACTTCTATTGATTTTTCATCAAAACGCATACTTTCCCCACCTTCATAAACCAGTATTGGTTTGTTCATTTTGAATGCAGTTTTTCTAAAAGAACCGGCAATCAATCTTGATGGGAAATAAAAGGGTGCATTGAACATTTCTGCCAAATCCTTACTTTTTTCGTCTTCTTGGGTATACCTCACTTGAGGGAAATTGTGCTTAAATCCTCCACCAGTGTGCAAATCGATACCAAAATCGATTTGAGGCAAAATTTCATTGGTGTAATGGTAGGCAATCCTACTGGCCAGAGAGCCGTTACGACTTCCCGGAAAACTACGGTTAACATCTTTGCCGTCCGGCACATCTCTTGAAAAGTGTATAAATCCGAATACATTTAAAATGGGAACAACGATCACTGCTCCTTTTTTAATCTTGAATTGCCCATCCTGCAACATCCTGCGAAGCGTTTCAACACCATTGATTTCATCGCCATGCAACCCTGCTTGTACCAATACGGTCGGGCCTTCTTTTTTGCTGTTAAAAACATGTACCGGAATATCTATCAGTGTGCCTGTGGGCAAACGGGCAATAGTAATATGGACAAGTTTGTTCTGCCCTGCCGAAATGGTGGTTCCGTTTATATGAATGTCCTTACTTTCTTCTTCTATACCCATTTTTCTCTACAAATTGAATAATCTGCTTTGCGACATTTACTCCTGTAGCGGCCTCTATTCCCTTTAGGCCTGGCGAAGCGTTCACTTCTATAAGAACGGGGCCTTTTTTAGACCTCATTAAATCTACCCCTGCTACGCCTAAACCTAAATGCTTGGTCGCGTTTAAGGCAATAAACTGTTCTTTAGCTGTTGGTTTTATAGCAACTGCATGCGCTCCTCTATGCACATTGGACCTAAAATCGTCAAAATCACTGGTTCGTTTCATACTGGCAACAACTTTGTTGCCCACAACAATGATGCGAATATCCTCACCGTTGGCTTCTTCAATATATTGTTGCAAGAGAATACTTGTATCCATTTTGTAAAAAGTGTCTATAATCGACTTAGCCGACTTTTTGCTTTCGGCTAAAATAACTCCCAGTCCTTGGGTACCTTCTTGCAATTTTATAATTACGGGTGGTCCTCCCAACAGTTTTATCTGTTCATCAATATTATCTGGATTGATGGAGAATACGGTTTCTGGAATGGGAATACCCTTTCTTGCCATAATCTGAAGGGTCCGTACTTTGTTCCTGGCACGTGTTATACCCAAGGAGCGGGCAGTACTGAAAACATTGTTCATCTCGAACTGTTTTACAATCGCTGCACCATGACGGGTCACCTTGGCCCCAATTCGGGGAATGATAGCATCAAACTCGCCTGTTACATCTTCATCGTCCAAATAGATTCTGGGCTTGTCATCCCCTAACTTTACCGAGCATTTGGTGTGGTCTATCAGTTCTACATAATGACCGGCTTTTTGTCCTTCCTCAACTATTCTTCTAGTGGAGTGTACATTAAGGCTAACGGATAAAATGGCAATGTCCACAGGCTTTGCTTAAGTAGTTCTAAACTTGCCTTCAATATCGGTAAAATTTATAATATGGCTGATTTACATTATTGATAAAATAGAATAATGGACTTGCTGGTCTAGGCTTTAGGCTAATCCAATTTCGGGAAGCGTAATCTCGATTAGGGTCCCCAAGGGTTGGTTCGAAGATTTATCCACTAAATCTTGAATGGTATATTGATAAGGCTTGCCTACTTTTTTTGAAAACAATTCCAACCTGTCCCTAACCAAAGTAAGCCCCAAAGATTGTTTTTTAAAAGAGTTTTCAGCGTTCCGTGCTTGGGTGACCTTTCTACCTACTCCATTGTCTTTTATTTTTATCGCTAAGGTTCCTATAGTTTTGCCTCTTTCAATATGTAGGCTCAATAATTTCTTTCCTTTTTTAGTGGAAAGCCCATGCCATATGGCATTTTCTACAAAAGGCTGTAAAATAAGCGCAGGTATCTGCACCTCATCCAAAGCAATCTCGTCCTCCACATCAATAGAAAAATCAATATCATTTTTAAATCGATCACTTTCTATTTCAACATACATCTTCAGAATATCCAGCTCTTCTTTTAGTGAAATCTGTTCTTTTCTAGAACTCTCTAAAATACTTCGTATCAGTTTGGAAAACTTGGTCAAGTAAAAAATGGCCTTTTCCCTATTATTTTCTATAAAGTAGGATTTAATAGAATTGAGCGCATTGAATATAAAATGAGGGCTCATTTGGCTTCGTATTGCATTGAGCCGAAGTTGTGAAAATTTGTTCTCAAACTTCATGGTCAATTTTTCCGTACGCTCCCGTTGTGCCTCGGCGGTAATATCTTCAATTTCAAATCGGGTTTGGCTCAATTCTTCAGAAAGGGTTCTATTTATGCTTTCCTTTATCGTTTGATTTTCTTCCAGCTGTTTTATGTACTTCTCCTGTACTACTGCCTTTTCATCATAAACAATTTTCTGTTCCAACCCAATAGCAAGGGCAAACAAAAGGCTTTCTATTAAAATACCTATGTAAAAAATATACAGTGTCTGGCTATTCGCCGCTAAGTTTTGAAATGAATAGAGAAAAATTATAAAGTACGTAGTCGCCAAAACAAGCATACCGCTCAGTATATACCATTTAATGGCCATTTTTTGTTTATACACCAAATAGAGTACCCAGAAAAAGACCAAATACCCTACAGGAATGAAAACAAATGCATGAAAATAATCTATCAGAAATGAGGTTTTGTCAACTATATACAAACTCCATAGAATTAAGTATACAACACCCAATACCAAATAATAATAATCAATGATTTTAATGGCTTTTGGGTAGCTGTTTTTTAGCTGCATAATCTCCAAAATAAAATAGGTGAACAAAATGGTTCCAAATAGTTGAGATGGATAGTGTGACCATTGAACAAAGCTTTTACCAGCTACGGTATCAAAAAAGTCCGAAAAGAATACGCCATCAATATATTTAAGAAGCGTGATACCATTGATAAATGTGTACAAACTATATAGCAGGTAAAACCTTTTTTTATGTTGAAAATATTGAATGAGAAAAAAGACGCACAAGTAAAACAGGACGGTAACAACTAAAAAGCCAAAACCGTTTTCATTGCTGTTCTCTAGAAAACCTATGATACCCTCTTGCTCTGCCATACTATTTTTAAAGGGCCATTTTGTTTAAAAATGCTTCTTTTTTAAGTCGGGATACTGGGATTTTTTTCTTGTTGGATAGCACCACATAGTTTTCTGCCCGCAGATATTCTGTCACTTTTAAGGTATGTATAATATAAGAATTGTGTACCCTAAAAAAAGTGGAATCGGTCAACATATCTTCCAGTTCTTTTAGCTTTTTGGAAACATAAAGACTTTCTGAAGATTCCAGATAAATTTTAGAATAATTACCATCAGATTCACAATAGACTATCTCGTTGGTACGAATAAACAGTATTTTCCCATTTACGGGAATCTGGAGCATTTGTGGTGCACTGGCTTTAGAAAGTGCATCTATGGTTTCCTTAAAGTGAAGGTGAAAGCTATCTGCATCGTTCGTTTTTTTCAATTTTTCAATAACCTCTTTTATCTCATCACCATCAATTGGCTTTAACAAATAATCAAGAGCACTTTCCTTTATGGCCTGAATGGCATATTGGTTATACGCTGTAGTAATTATAACCGCAAAATTTCGATAATCCAATTTTTGCAACAAGGTAAACCCGTTCATTTCCGGCATTTCTATATCCAAAAAGACACAATCCGGTTTTAGGTAATTGATTCCCGAAAGGGCCTCTTTGGCAGAGGTAAATGTTTCTATCACGGTAATTACATCCGAGAATTTTTGCAGCTCCCACGTAAGGCTGTTAATGGCAGCGATTTCATCATCCACTACGATTGCTCTCATCATATCGTCAAGTTTTGATTCAAAATACATGCTGTAACCAACAATCGATCCTGTATTATTATCAGTGACCCATATTGATGTACAAATGGTGATTTTGCTGTATCAGCTGCAAAATGAGGTTTTAACTCGTTAAATATTCCAGTTATACACTAAAAGTACGCACAAATAAATTGGTTGGCACATAGTATCATCATCGTCAAAGGCTTTGTAAGCGTGCATTCTACTTTCGAAACCTCAACTATAAATATTCATTATGAAAACAAGAAGAATCAAAAGTTTAATTCATTTAGTCATAGTGGGGCTATTGATAGCATCATGTTCTGCCGAAGATGGTGAAACTGGACCTGCAGGTCCTGCTGGCCCACAAGGTGAACAAGGACCAGCTGGCGCAGACGGAGCTCAGGGCGAACAGGGAGAGACAGGTACGGCCAATGTAATTTATTCAGATTGGATTCCCAATGGTTTTACGCCGGGTGGTGGAATACTACAAAAGTTAAGTACGCTTGCAAGTGCAGAAGAGATAACTAGTTTGGGTGTCGACTTAGAGACGAGCACCGTTTTGGTATATGGTAGAGGCGATGTTTTAATTTTTAACGGCGTCGAAGTATTCCCACTCCCATATGTCACTGCATCTGGAATCCGATATACCTATACTATTAATGGAGGTGAAATCAGATTGGCCGGTATAGCTCCCGGTGGGGAAAACAATGATTTTGATATATTCGATGATTACAGATACATCATAATTCCTGGAGAGATTCCCGTGGACACTTCTGGTCCGGGAGGCATAACCACCAAAAATGGTTCTTTGGATTATTCAAAGATGTCTTATGAGGAAGTTACCGAGCTTTTCGGTATAGAAGAATAAATGAACTAGGCTCCCAGGTATCTCTGGGAGCCTTTCTTTAGTTGAAATAGCTCCCAAAAAAAGTTCAAAAAATGAAAATCATGAAAAAAATAGTATTTCTTTTAGTGCTGGTATCATACTTCGGTTTTAGTCAAAACCCACCGTCCATTCAAGTAATAGGTAGAGCTGTTCATATTGATAAAACACCTCTTTTTAAAGGTTCGGTTACTTTGAGCGCAGCATACTCAAGCCTTCCTTCCGAAGCGATTACATTGACTCAAATGAGAGAAAAATATGATGCCGTACTCAAAAACAACGGACTTTCTTTAGCACAGTTGAAAGAAGACAAATTTGCTTACGAAGCATTAGGCTATGATAAAGAAGGTACCATCTACGAATTTGAAACAACTTCGTTGGAAGCGTTTCGAAAATTCATGAAATCCAAATCCTTTGGAATACAACGACTACAATTTGATCAGAACATTACCCTTGATGCGGAAGAAATTGCATTGCTTTCCAAAACAGCTTTTGCCAATGCGAAAGAAAAAGCGAATGCCATAGTTCAAGGCATGGGAATGAATCTTGGAAAAATAATAAGTGTTGAAGACAATAGAAATTATTTGGATGAAGAAATTCCAAGAGGTCTATATTATGACAAACCTATTGGTCATTATCAATATGAAATAATGGTGACATTTGCTTTGAAGGACGATTGAAACAGTATACAATGTAACCTTTTAAATTTTCTCTTCAGCATAAGCTTGTAAAGTTGTTTAACCCATAATACCGGCCCTTTTAAAAAGGGCTCTTTTTTTGTTGAAGGTTATACTTCTTTTTATATCTAAAACCCAACACAAATTCAACAAATACAATCCCACCTTATAATCAATCTAAATAAGACCCCTTGTCTTGTTGAAAGCTTGTTAAAAACTTACCTGTGCCGTAAATTTGTAGGTAAAACCAGTATTAATGAGCGGATTGATAAAATCTTCGATTGCCCGTAAAGTCGTGATGGCGCTCTCGGGTCTTTTTCTAGTAATTTTTCTTGTTTTACACGTTACCATCAATTTTGCCTCTGTAATAGCTCCAGAGTTTTTTAACGAAGCTTCCCATTTTATGGGGTACAACCCTTTGGTGCAATATCTTATGCAACCAATTCTTATTATTGGTGTAATAGTGCACTTTGTAATGGGATTTGTACTTGAGATTCAAAATAGAAATGCCAGAGGTGTTGGTTATGTCAAGTATAAAGGGAGTGCAAATGCCCCTTGGGTATCCAGAAATATGATTTATTCCGGTTTGGTCATCCTTGCATTTTTAGGATTGCATTTTTATGATTTTTGGATCCATGAAATGACCTACAAATACATCCAAGCCAACCCAGAAGACCCAACACGCTACTATGCCGAGACCGTAGAGAAATTTGCCCCTTTTTGGCGAACTATCATTTATATAGTTTCTTTTGTATTGCTAAGTCTTCATTTATGGCACGGGTTTTCATCATCGTTTCAAAGTATGGGTGTCAACAATAAGTACACTCCAGCCATCAAAACTTTTACAAAACTATTTGCAGTGGTCGTACCCTTAGCTTTTGCTTTTATAGCATTGTACCACCACCTTAACCCAATAACACATTAATTATGGGAGTATTGGATTCTAGAGAGCCACAAGGGCCATTGGCCAATAAATGGACAAATCATAAAAACGAAATAGACCTGGTTAACCCCGCCAACAAACGTAATATTGACATTATCATAGTTGGTACTGGTTTAGCAGGAGGTTCGGCTGCAGCAACACTCGCCGAATTAGGATATAATGTAAAAACATTTTGTTATCAAGATTCTCCAAGAAGAGCGCATTCCATTGCTGCCCAAGGTGGTGTAAATGCAGCTAAAAATTATCAAGGCGATGGCGATAGTGTTTATCGTCTGTTTTATGATACCGTAAAAGGAGGGGATTACCGTTCCCGTGAATCCAATGTGTATCGTTTGGCAGAGGTTTCAACCAATATCATTGACCAATGCGTTGCACAAGGTGTTCCTTTTGCCCGTGAATATGGTGGCCTTTTGGACAACCGTTCTTTTGGGGGAGTTTTGGTGTCAAGAACATTCTATGCCAAAGGACAAACAGGACAACAATTGTTGTTGGGTGCTTACGCTGCAATGAACCGACAAATTCAAAGGGGAAAAATAAAATCCTACACCAGACATGAGATGTTGGATTTGGTTTTGGTCGATGGAAAAGCTAGAGGAATCATTGCAAGAGATTTGGTCAGTGGAGAAATTGAAAGACATTCAGCGCACGCCGTAGTTCTTGCAACAGGAGGGTACGGAAATCTATTTTTCCTTTCAACCTATTGTATGGGAGCCAACGTAATGGCTGCATGGAAGGCCCACAAAAAAGGTGCTTTTTTCGCAAATCCTTGTTTCACACAAATTCATCCAACATGTATTCCAGTCTCTGGAGACCATCAATCCAAACTGACCTTAATGTCAGAGTCTTTGCGTAACGATGGCCGTATTTGGGTGCCAAAACGTTTAGAGGATGCCCAAGCCATTCGTGAAGGGAAATTAAAACCAACACAATTGGGCGAAGAAGAACGTGATTACTACTTGGAAAGACGTTATCCTGCATTCGGAAATCTAGTGCCGAGGGATGTTGCCTCAAGGGCCGCAAAAGAACGTTGTGATGCAGGTTTTGGAGTCAATAAAACCGGTGAAGCTGTATACTTGGATTTCTCTGCAGCAATAATGCGCTACGGAAGAGAAAAAGCATTGACATCGGGCATGAAAGATGTCGATGACAACACCATTCGTGAATTAGGTGAAAAAATTGTGGAAGCCAAATATGGTAACCTCTTCCAGATGTATGAAAAAATTGTGGACGAAAATCCGTACAAAACCCCAATGATGATTTATCCTGCGGTACATTATACCATGGGCGGTCTTTGGGTAGATTACAACCTACAAACAACAATACCCGGTTGTTATGCAGCTGGGGAGGCCAATTTTAGTGATCATGGTGCCAACCGCCTTGGGGCTTCTGCCTTAATGCAAGGTCTGGCAGATGGCTATTTTGTATTGCCTTACACCATTGGGGATTATTTATCCGATGATATTAGAACAGGGCCTATTCCCACAGATTCTCCCGAGTTTGATGCCGCCGAAAAGAATGTTACGGACAGGCTTCAAAAATTAATGTCCGGTACAGGAATACATTCCGTTGATTATTACCACAAGAAGTTGGGTAAAATCATGTGGAACAAATGTGGAATGTCCCGTAATGCAAAAGAATTAAAAGAAGCCATCAAAGAGATTGCCGAATTACGGAAGGATTTTTGGGAGAACGTAAAAATTCCAGGTAGGCCCGATAGCAAGAACCAAGAACTTGAAAAAGCAGGAAGGGTTGCCGATTTCTTGGAACTCGGAGAACTCTTTGCAAAAGATGCATTAGAACGAAACGAATCCTGTGGAGGACATTTTAGGGAAGAATATCAGACCCCCGAAGGAGAAGCGTTGCGTGATGATGAAAACTTTAAGTTTGTATCTGCTTGGGAATATATGGGAGAACCAAACGATGCAAAACTGCACAAAGAAGATTTGGTCTACGAAAACATCAAAGTAAAAACACGTTCTTACAAATAAAAATAGCTATGAAATTATATTTGAAGATTTGGAGACAAAAGAACGCTTCCACCAAAGGTCAAATGGTAGATTATACCCTGAATGGTGTGGAAAGCGATATGTCTTTTTTAGAAATGTTGGATATCCTCAATGAGGAGCTGATTTCAAAAGGAGAAGAACCTGTTGAATTTGACCACGACTGTCGCGAAGGTATCTGCGGTACTTGTTCATTGATGATCAATGGTCGTCCCCATGGACCCGATTCCATGATTACCGTCTGCCAGTTGCATATGCGCAGTTTTAATGATGGTGACGAAATCGTAATCGAGCCTTGGAGGGCAAAAGCGTTTCCTGTAATTAAAGACCTTATTGTAGATAGAACCGCTTTTGATAGAATTCAACAAGCAGGAGGCTATATTTCCGTAAATACATCTGGGCGACCTGTTGATGCCAATGCAATTCCTATCGAAAAGGATATGGCGGACAAGTCATTTAACGCAGCAACTTGTATTGGTTGTGGCGCCTGTGTTGCCGCTTGTAAAAATGCAAGTGCCATGTTGTTTACTTCTGCTAAAGTTTCACAATTTGCACTACTGCCACAAGGGCAAGTAGAAGCTGCCGAGCGTGTCGAAAATATGGTTCGCCAAATGGACTTGGAGGGTTTTGGAAACTGTACCAACACGGGAGCTTGCGAAATTGAATGTCCAAAAGGAATTTCTTTGGAAAATATTGCACGGATGAACCGTGAGTATCTTTTTGCAAGTGTAAAAGGATAAACTATAAAACTCAAGAATTTAAGCCTGGACTTACCACAGTCCGGGCTTTTTTTATTTATTATACTGATAAACAGCGGTTAGCAATAACACTTTCACATTTTAAAAAAGTAAGTTTTTTTTTACAATTAAAGGAAAAATATATAATAAACTACTGTATTTAGTAGTTATTAAAACAATTCCTTATCCCGTAAGATGAAAATTATGCAAAAAAACTTGGCTACAATAGCCGAGTTGGAATCCTTTACACTTGATTTTAATCCAAGTGCCATTTTTTTATTTATGTCGCCCTCTTTCAAGAATAAGAAGAGTTTTATTGAAATCTTGAATGAGAAATTTCCAAATGCCATAAAATTTGGATGCTCTACCTCAGGTGAAATCCTAGGGAACCATGTTTTTGATGGCACGGTTTCACTTACGGCCGTACATTTTGAAAAAACTTCACTGAATATAGCAGAAATCCACTTAAATGATTTTAACCAAGATAGCTATCAAGTAGGGCATGAGCTTTACAAACGGCTAGAGGCAGAAAACCTTAGACATATTATGGTGTTAAGCGATGGTCTGCATGTAAACGGAGCCGAATTGGTAAAGGGATTACAGGAAAACTCTCCTGAAACGGTTACTATAACCGGTGGACTGGCCGGTGATGCCGCAGATTTTAAAGAAACTTTCTTGATCTGTAGCAAATACATCAAATCAAAAAGAGTAATTGGTCTCGGCTTCTATGGCGATGACCTTAAAATTGGATTTGGGTCAAAAGGCGGATGGGACAGTTTTGGCCTAGAACGTTTGGTAACCCGTTCTAAAAATAACATTCTTTATGAATTGGACGGAGAGCCTGCCCTAGAGCTCTACAAATCTTTTCTTGGTGATAAAGCAAAAGACCTACCGGGTTCTGGTTTGTTATTTCCATTGAGCATGCGTGGAGATGATAACAAAACTCCTGTAGTGAGGACCATTTTGGGCATTGATGAAAAAGAACAAAGCCTCACGTTTGCAGGCGATATCAACCAAGGCTCTTATGTCCGCTTAATGAAAGCCAATGTAGATCGTTTGATCGATGGGGCCGAAAAATCGGCAGAAGTGACCAAAAATAGTATTGATGAAGATTGCCAACTTGCATTCTTGATAAGTTGTGTTGGTAGGAGACTTGTGTTGAAACAAATGGCAGAAGATGAAATTGAAGCGGTAAACAATGTACTTGGAGAACAAGTCTATACCACTGGTTTCTACTCTTATGGAGAAATAGCTCCTTTTAAAAAGTCAACACCATGCGCACTACATAATCAAACCATGACCATTACCACATTTTCAGAATGAAACAAAACTACCATAGACTACTTAAAAGGCAGTTAAAGAAAGCGGGGCTGGATAAAGAAAATAATCCAAAACTTGATGGTTTTTTAGCGCTTGTTGACCAAGCCTATCATGAATTCAATGCTGATTTTTCACACCTCGAGAATATTCTTGAAATGAGTTCCCAAGAACTCTATTCAACCAATAAAAAACTAAAAAAACATGTAGAGGCAATTACCGGTAAACTTGAAAATGTTGCGAATAATATACAAGAAGTCATTTTTGAGACCGACCTTATAGGCAATTGGCAATATCTTAACCCAGCATGGGAAAAACTAACGGGGTATAAAGTACACGATTGTTTGGGACACCCTTTTTCCAATTTCATTGAAAACCTTGACGAAAGAGATAGGGTCACTTTAAATAAACTTAGCCAAGGACTCATAAAAGAACTGAACGAGATTGTGACAGCCCGTACAAGGGATGGTGAAAAAAAATGGTTAGATGTTTCAATAAAGCTCGTTCATGACCAAGAAAACAATCCTACAGGATATATTGGTAGTATTGTCGACGTTACGGAGCAGAAAAACATCCAGTTGGCCTTAATAGAAGCTAAGGACAAAGAAATGAAGGCCAATAAGGCAAAGGATGAATTTTTGTCTACCATTTCCCATGAAATAAGAACGCCGTTGAACGCCGTTATCGGCATTAGCCATTTGCTGCTTTTGGAGAATCCCAAAGAATCCCAAATAGAGAACCTTACAGCACTCAACTATTCATCTGAGCATTTAGTTGGTCTTGTAAATGATATTCTGGATTTCAATAAAATAGAAAGTGGCAACATTGTGCTGGAAAAGTCCATATTCAGTCTTGAGAATATATTAAACGCGGCAGAAAGCACCTTTGGAAGCATGGCAAAAGAAAAAAATATCAAGTTTTATATTGAACGGGATAACACTTTGCCAAGATATCTTATAGGTGATTCTGTTCGTATTTCGCAAATCATAACCAACTTGGTCGGCAACGCAATAAAATTTACAGAAAAAGGTTCAGTGACTCTAAAGGTACAGCAGCTTCAAAAAAATCAAAAAAATATTAAAATTAAGTTTGATATTATTGATACGGGTATCGGTATAGCAGTAGAAAAACAAGATAGTATATTTGATGCCTTTGTCCAGGCCAATTCGAATACCACCAGAAAGTTTGGGGGCTCTGGCCTTGGTTTGGCCATTTGTAAAAAACTGCTCCAAATTATGGATACCAATTTGAGTCTCCAAAGTGCTACTGGGGAAGGAACTACTTTTTCATTTACGCTTGACCTCAAAATACATGACGGTTCCAGTTCCAAAAAGAATGGGGCCAAACCTGAACTCTCCAACCTTACCGCACTAGACGGTATTTCTGTTTTGGTTGCCGAAGACAACGCATTGAACATTTTGGTCATCAAAAAATTTCTTTCTAAATGGAAGGTCAATTTTGATATTGCTGAAAACGGAAGCATTGCTGTTGAAAAAGCGAAACAGAAAAATTATGACTTTATTTTAATGGATTTGCAAATGCCGATTATGAACGGCTATGAAGCTGCAAAAAGAATACGCCAATCCACAAACCCACATAATCTGGATATTCCTATTATAGCACTCTCCGCATCACCTCCTGCCGACGTGCAAAATGATATTCGCAAATACGGAATGGATGGGCATATAAGCAAGCCTTTTGATCCTATCGAGCTTCATCAAACCTTAAAACGTATAAAATCACTGTCATCTAAAATATTGTAATACCTTACTTCTCCTATATAGGATAAGCATTTCATTTATGTTTTTGCTATCTTGGACTATGCCCAAAAACTATCCCGAAGAACGTATAAAAGTCCCCCGTTTTAACGAGGAAGCCGGATTTTATACTACTCCCCAGCGTTCCAAGATCATGAGCAAGATCAGGGGCAAGAACACCAAACCCGAACTTGCCTTTAGAAAAGCGCTTTGGGCCGCTGGTTATCGATATCGAATTGATTATAAAAAGCTAATAGGGAAACCTGATATTGTTTTAAATAAATACAAAACTGTCATTTTTATCGATGGGGAATATTGGCATGGCCATAATTGGGAAGAACGAAAAACCAAGATAAAGACCAACCGCGAATTCTGGATTCCAAAAATTGAACGGAATATTCAAAGGGACAAGGAAGTTAACGAAGCATTGAAACATTTAGGATATACCGTATTCCGGTTTTGGGAAAGTGAGGTCAAAAAGAACCTGAAAGCTTGCCTACAAAAAGTAATCTTCTACATAGAAAATCATCAAGAGCATGATAGAAACTAGTTCAAAATTGCCCAATATAGGCACTAATATATTTACCTACATCGGTAAGTTGGCCAATGAGTACAAGGCGGTCAATCTATCGCAAGGTTTTCCAGATTTTAGCCCAGACCCAAAACTTTTACAGCTAGCTGAAGATGCACTAAAAAACGGACACAATCAATATGCGCCAATGCAGGGCACTTTTACCCTTCGCAAAACCATATCGGAGAAGATTGAGGAATTACATGGAAAGTCGTATCATCCAGAATATGAAATAACCATCACGGCTGGTGCTACGCAAGCAATTTTTACTTCGATTTCCACTTTTGTTCAACAAGATGATGAAGTAATTGTCCTAAAACCTGCTTACGATTGCTACGAACCCGTTATCGAACTTTTTGGTGGCAAGATAGTTCCTATACAGTTAGAAGGTCCTGACTTCAAAATGAACTGGGATACGTTTAAATCTGTTATTGGGCCAAAAACAAAAATGGTGGTTATCAATACACCGCATAATCCTACAGGAACCATTTGGTCTAAAAGTGATATGCTTCAGCTTCAAGAAATCCTAAAAAGTACTAACATCATTTTACTAAGTGATGAGGTTTATGAACACATTGTTTTTGATGGTGAAGAACATCAGAGCGCAGCTAGATTTCCAGATTTGGCATCGCGTAGTATTATTTGCTCTTCCTTTGGAAAAACATTCCATGTTACTGGCTGGAAAGTTGGCTATTGTGTAGCCCCAAAAGCTTTGATGCAAGAGTTTCAAAAAGTGCACCAGTTCAATGTATTCTGTATAAATCATCCCATGCAAAAAGCATTGACCGAATACTTAAAAACCCCTAAACATTATCTTGGTCTGAACTCTTTTTACCAGACAAAGCGAGATTATTTCTTAAAGGCTATCAAAGATTCTAAATTTAAGGTAATCCCGTCATCTGGAACTTACTTTCAATTATTGGATTATTCTGAAATAACGGATGAAAAGGATATCATATTTGCAGAAAAGCTGATTAGGGACCATAAACTTGCTAGTATTCCTGTTTCCGTTTTTAATTTGGATGCAAGGGATGATAGACAACTGCGTTTTTGCTTTGCAAAGACTGAAATTGTTCTAGACCAAGCCGCTCAAATACTGAACACTATTAGATAGCATATGTCGTACAGCGAGTTAAATCTGCTTTTTAACAACCTTATATACCTGTAAGACATCTTCTAAGGATAGTTCAAAATCTTGGTATTCCGGAGATTTATTTAGATTCTGACAGTACATGGTTTTCTTTCCACTATCAATACCTGTAACCCATTTACAGATAATTCTATCTTTACAAACGAGCATGTAGGCAGTATTCCATAAAGTGCCATCGGTTTTTACGAGTTGGTTATTCTTTAGTTTTAGACCTAGGACAACTGCTTTATTTGGAATGGCATCAATACTACCATCATTCATGGAATCCCCTGTAATTTCAAATGCCCTAAGGTTTTCTTCTGGCAAAAAATCAACAATGAAACCTGTTTGAAAGGTGTCGTTATCTTGAGCATTTTCTGCCAAATCATCTAAAAACGCTTTTTGATACTCCGTCAACACTAACGGAACCATTACTAGATGCTTACCATGGTCCAAAGGATAAAAAACACTCCCTTTTTTGGTAAAAGGTTGTCTTTTGGTGTAGGTTACCTCACTTTCGTTAACTTCTTGCAAGTACAACTCTGCAATACTTAAATCAAAAAAAGCAGCGATTTTTGTAAGATTTTTTATGGGAATATTTGCATTCTTTTTTTCATAAAGCTGTATTGTTCTTAGGCTTACGCCAATCTCTTTGGCCAAATCTGATTGGCTCATATTTTTTTTACTCCTTAAATGCTTTATAGCGTACATATTATTACTATATTGTGTAGTATTATTACGCATACAAAAATATGCGCAGCGATGAACTATATTTCTGTAATTGAATTACAAACCAAATATAGAAAATAGGACTTGACCCCAGTAAAATAATTATAAAACGTATAAATTATTGAATATGGGTGCTATGAAAAACTTTGGTCTTGTGATAAATAGTGACAACATTTTTTTAGAAGAAGACTACGGAAAACCAATTGATGAGAGACTTGCCATAATCCTTCGTAGAAATGCATCTAAAGATGATTTTGCCAACATAGCCATAAGGAGCAATGTTAGTTTTTCTACTATACGTGATGTGGTGTACAGAACCAATAGTTTAACAAAATCTAATGCAAAAGCTATATCGTTGTTAATTCATGCTGCTTATGAAAACTCAATTGCTTACAAGCTTCAGGCTGAGGGGGATATTCTTTTTTTGGATAACCTTTTAAAGGTCTAGTCGTAGCAGCCAATCGGTTTGCTTATCTGTTCCAATGATAAAGGAGTGGGTTCCAAATTTTACAAACCCATGTTTTTCATAGAATTCAATGGCTTTTGTATTGTGCTCCCAGACGCCCAACCAAATATAGTTTTTACGCTCATTCTTTGCCAGTTCAATAATGCTATGCATCATCCATGTTCCAATGCTTTTGCCCTGGTGCGTATTGACCACATAAATTCGTTCTACCTCTATGGATGCTGCATCATTGATATCTGTTTGAGCTTCTTTTTGGTTTAGTTTGAAGTAGCCCGCCAAAACCTCATCCTTATAGACAAAATAAAAAGTCGAGTTCTCATTTTCTAATTCAGAAAGGATTTTAGATTTATCGAATGCATTGGTTATATAGCCCTTTAAATCTTCCGATTTATTGCCCTCTCTGAACGTATTGGCAAAAGTTTCTTTGGAAATTGTTATCAATGTATCCAAATCTGCTTTTGTGCACTTACGCAAATTCAAGTTCATTACAAGTCATTTTCTGCCCTAAAATATTCAAAAAAAAAAGAGCCGAACAAATTGTCGGCTCTCAAATTCTTTCGTGTTATCGCTATTAAAGCATAAAAAGCTTTTTTATCAACAGCATAAATCCGGTGAAGAAGTCGTTTCTGTAAACTTGGATATTTTCATCCAATTTAGTTTGGTTTGCCATGGTAAAATGTTTTAAGGTATTAATTTGGGTAAAAAAAATTACAATACCAAATATACTGGAATGAAACTTTCATCGAAAAAATTTGTTGTGTAACGATACTTTTTTGTTGTGAACAAACTTATCGGTTTAAACTAGATGTTCATTTCGGGAATATTGCCCCCAACAATCAGTGTTCCTGCTGTTGCCTTGGCTATTTCTTCTACCGAAACACCGGGTGCTCTTTCCAAAAGTTTAAACCCTTCCGGAGTAACTTCCAGCACAGCAAGATTGGTAACTATTTTTTTTACACAGCCTACTCCTGTTAACGGAAGCGTACATTCTTTGAGCAATTTTGATACTCCTGCTTTGTTTGTATGCATCATGGCCACAATAATGTTTTCGGCAGAAGCTACCAAATCCATTGCACCACCCATTCCCTTGACCATTTTTCCAGGTATCTTCCAGTTAGCGATATCTCCATTTTCCGCCACTTCCATAGCTCCCAAAATAGTAAGGTCTACATGTTTCCCCCTAATCATCCCAAAGCTGGTGGCGGAATCAAAGAAAGAAGCTCCGGGCAATGTAGTAATCGTCTGTTTTCCTGCATTGATGACATCTGCATCCTCTTCACCTTCAAACGGAAAGGGACCCATGCCCAAAACGCCGTTCTCACTCTGAAATTCCACACTTATATCTTCCCGCACAAAATTAGCGACCAAGGTAGGAATCCCTATCCCCAGGTTTACATAGTACCCATCTTTCACCTCTTGTGCAATTCGTTTTGCTATTCCGTTTTTATCAAGCATAATTTTAATGTAGTAATTTTTTAATTTGAAAATATACTAATTCCTCTTCTGTAAATTTTTCTTGCTGGTGCTTACAATTTTGTATAAGATTAAGCTTAATTCATCTGCTTGTTCCTTCAATCTCTTTTCAAAAGGATAGTTGTTCGACTTTTCGCATAAAATCAACCAATATTTGGTCTCTTCAAGTTCCTTTAAGGCAATTTTAATTTTGTGTATAAAATCGATTCTACTTTCAGCATTTTGTACTTCATGAATATTTGCACCTATGCTGGTTCCTGATTTTAGCAATTGGTTGGCAACCAAAAACTTTCTTTTCTCTTCTAAGAGTTCACAAAACTCAATAACCATTAATGAAAAGCTAATTGATATTTCAACTGCTGCATTGCCTTTTTATTCATTTGCACATTAATCCATTTTTACATTAAGAACGAATGCGAACAGTTCTTTGCTCAATCCTTTTCTCGTAGCCTGTCCCTTGAAAAATTCGTTGTACGAATATGCCAGGAACATGGATTTCATTGGGGTCAAGACTTCCCGCAGGAAGCAATTCCTCAACTTCAGCTACAGTAATCGTTGCCGCCCCGCACATACACGGATTAAAATTACGGGCCGTACCCTTAAAAATAAGATTCCCCGCTTCGTCACCTTTCCAGGCCTTTACGAACGAAAAATCTGCTTTATAGGCAGGTTCCAGTACATGCATCTTTCCATCAAACTCCCTTGTTTCTTTTCCCTCTGCTACTTCGGTTCCGTATCCTGCAGGCGTATAAAATGCCGGAAATCCAGCCTGTGCGGCCCTACACTTTTCGGCCAAGGTGCCTTGGGGAGTAAGTTCCACTTCGAGTTCCCCACTTAACATCTGTCGCTCAAATTCATCATTTTCGCCCACGTATGAGGAAATCATTTTCTTTATTTGATGTTTTTGCAAAAGAAGACCCAGTCCAAAATCATCTACCCCAGCATTATTGGAAATGCAGGTAATATCTTTAATTCCCAGCCGTACCAATTCTGAAATTGCATTTTCTGGAATTCCACAGAGCCCGAAGCCCCCTAACATAAATATCATTCCATCCGCAACACCTGCTACTGCCGCTCTTACATCTGGAACCGTTTTTTTAATCATCTATACGATTTTTTCTTATCGTCTGAAATTACGATATAAATAAAAAAGCCCCAAGATATTGGCACATCTTAGGGCAAAGTTTTTTGTAAAAAGCTCTAACTAAAATCCAACATCCTCTAAATCGTCCTCGGTATCCAAATCATCTTTTAGGTCTTGGAGTACTTTTGTGCAGTCCACATTGATGGATAAGTTATCCGGTTTTTCAAAAGCTCCTTTGGAAACACCTAGTTCTTCGTTCTCATAATTCTTCTTCATGTACAAGGCCCAAATTGGCAATGCCATTGAAGCTCCCTGCCCGTACAATGTTCTTTTAAAATGTATTGACCTGTTATCTCCCCCAACCCAAACTCCGGTAACTAAATTGGGTACCATACCCATAAACCACCCATCACTTTGGTTTTGTGAAGTTCCCGTTTTACCTGCAATAGGGTTCGTTAATTCGTATGGATAACCGGTAATGATTTCTTTATAGACCGTTTGGTTTTTGGCGAATGAATGTCTAAGCCGTCCACCAGAACCATATTGGGTTACACCTTCCATTAAATTGACCATGGCATAGGCTACATCTTTGCTCAATACATCTTTTGTTTTTGGCGTGTATTCAAACAGCACGGTACCGTTCTTATCTTCTATTCGTGTGACCATCACAGGTTTTACATAAACTCCCTGATTGGCGAAAGTCCCATAGGCACCTACCATTTCATATACGCTTAGATCCGGTGTTCCCAGTGCAATGGAAGGCACTTCAGGAATCTCTTTGGTAAGCCCCATGTTTTTAGCTATGGAAGCAACAGACGCCGGTCCTACTTTATCTATTAACTGGGCGGTAACCGTATTAACCGAATTGGCCAATGCACTTTTTAGGGTAATATCTTCGCCAGAATATTTTCCATCGGAGTTTTTGGGGCACCAAGCATCTGGGTTTCCATGTTTTTCCGGTTCAATGCAGTATTGATTGTCCGGCAACTTATCACAAGGGGAATACCGCAACTGATCAATGGCCGCTGCATACACAAAAGGTTTAAACGTTGAGCCGGCCTGTCTTGCGCCTTGGTACACATTATCATACTGAAAATGCTTGTAATCCACGCCTCCGACCCACGCTTTTACATGACCTGTTTGCGGCTCCATGGACATCATGGCCGTTCTAAGAAATGTTTTATAGTATCGGATAGAATCCATTGGAGTCATAATGGTATCCTTCTCGTAGGAATTGCTGTTCCAGTCAAAAACGGTCATTTCCGTTTTTTTCGTGAACGACTCCCTGATTTCTTTTTCTGAACTTCCTTCTCGCTTCATGGACTTCCACCTTGGGGAATTCTTCATGGCTTGCTCCATGATATTATCAATTTCCAAAGAGGTTAAATCCAAAAACGGAGCTGTTTTATTTCTATCTGGTGTATTTTGATTAAAGAACTCTGCTTGCAAATTTTTCATATGAGCTTCTACGGCGTCTTCCGCATTCTTCTGCATTTTGGAATCTACTGTTGTATACACCTTTAATCCATCCAAATAGATATTGTATTTTTCACCATCTGGTTTTGGGTTTTTATCTACCCAAACTTTTAAATATTGCTGCAAGTACATTCTAAAATAGGTAGCCAACCCTTCTTTATGCGATTCTGGATTAAAATTGATGTCCATCTTTAGCTGCTGAAGCGAATCTTTTTCTTTTTCCGTGATGTAATCGTACTTGGCCATTTGACCCAAGACCGTATTTCTTCGGTTGAGCACCAGTTCTTCTCTCCTGATTGGATTATAGAGGGATGAATTCTTCAGCATTCCCACCAAAACAGCTGATTCTTCTATCTTTAGTTCTGAAGGTTCCTTTCCAAAATAAATCCTTGCGGCTGACCGTATTCCATCCGCTGCATATCCAAAATCATAGATATTGAAATACATAGCTATGATTTCTTCTTTGGTATAATTTCGTTCTAACCGAGCAGCAATGACCCACTCCTTTATCTTTTGGGTATAGCGTTGCCATCCCCTTGCAGCTTGTCCGGTAAACAACTGTTTTGCCAATTGTTGGGAGATGGTACTAGCTCCTCCTCTTGAGCCTAAAAAGGCTAAAGCCCTCACCGTTCCCCTTGCATCAATACCAGAATGGTCATAGTATCTGGCATCTTCGGTAGCTACTAATGCATTCACCAAGTTTTCTGGTAAATTTTGGTATGCTATCGGAGTTCTATTATCATTTAAATAGAGTTTCCCCAACGTTTCGCCATCAGATGAAATAAATTCTGTAGCCAAATTTGTTTCGGGATTTTCCAAACGTTCAAAAGTGGGCATCGTTCCAAAGGCTCCCCAAGAGGCCAATAGGAAAATCAATAGAACCAATAAGACTCCTGATCCAAAAAGAATCCAAAACCATTTAATGTAGGGAAAAAAGCTCTTTTGCTTTTTTTGCTTCGCTTTTGCCATTTTTTATTGCGTACTTTTTTCAATTTCCAAACCAACATCGATTATGCCATCCAGTGCATAAAGACCATCCACGTCTCCATTTTTTCGCATGGCATGTAAAATACGTACCCTATATACGCCCGAATCTGGAAAAACGATTTTTTCCTGATACCAAAGCTTGTTTTCCTTAACGCTTCCAATACCCTTGCCCAACCACTCGCCGGTAGGGTTGGCCATTTTATATTCTAGTGTATCTTTAACAACATTACCACTAGGATGTTCCATTTCTGTAATCAAGAAAAGGTTGTTGAACTGAAATGTATTATCGTTCCTAATGTTTATGAACATGTTATGCGATTGTAAGGAATCCAATTTTGAAAATTCGAAGCTTATGGGGTTATCTATGTTCCATGTCCCGTTTTCTAAGGCTTTATAGTCAGAGAAGACGAGCGCATTGTTACAAGATGCCAAGCTTAAGACTAAAACCAAGGCAACGTATAATTTATTGTGCATTGGAAGACGCTTTTGGTTTATTTTTTCTTCTCTTTTTATTATTTCGTTTCTTTTTCTTCGGTCTATCAAATCGAGTAAGGCTATCTTGGCCCACCACATTTTCAAAAGCTAGCTTTTCTTCGCTCACATTATCTTGGGCATATTCTTCCAGACTGGCTATCTTTTCATTCTTTTTGTTCATTTCCAAAATCTCAAGTACGTGATCCTTATCTAGTGCATGCCACGTAGCGGGGTCATCTTTATATGAAAACCAAAGTGTTTGTTTGAAAATATCCGTTTTTTGACAAAAAGCTATGCCCTTTTGTGTTAAGAGCTTACTGTCCTGTGATGGAAAATCTTTCAATGCCTCTAAATACATATCCAGCTCGTAATTGAGACAACATTTTAGCTTTCCACACTGCCCTGCCAATTTTTGAGGGTTTAACGCCAATTGCTGATACCTTGCCGAGGCTGTACTGACCGACCTAAAATCGGTAAGCCATGTGGAACAGCAAAGCTCGCGACCACAAGAACCTATTCCCCCCAAGCGTTGTGCCTCTTGGCGATAGCCTATCTGTCGCATTTCTATGCGAATGCTAAAAGCCTTGGCCATATCTTTAATCAACTGTCTAAAATCTACACGGTCTTCTGCAGTGTAATAAAACGTTGCCTTTGAGCCATCTCCTTGAAATTCAACGTCGCTAAGCTTCATTTGCAGCTTCAAGGAAATAGCTATTTCCCTTGAACGTTTTTGAATTTCAGGTTCTTTGTTACGGCACTTTTGCCAAATATCTATATCGCGTTGTGAGGCTTTCCTGTAGATTTTGGGAATGGCTTCATCGTGTGCAACCTTCTTTTTTTTCATTTGCACTTTCACCAATTCCCCTGTAAGCGTAACTATTCCTATATCGTGACCAGACTTGGCTTGGGTCGCCACTACATCACCGATAGCAAGATGAAGGTTATCGGTATTCTTAAAAAACTCTTTTCTACTGTTCTTGAACCGAACCTCAACACAATCAAAAGGTTTTTGACCGTTGGGTAGCGACATATTGGAAAGCCAATCAAAAACGGTCAGCTTATTACAACCATCAGTGCCACAAGTACCATTGTTCTTGCAACCACGCGGTTGTCCATCCTTGCCGGTTGAACAACTGCTACATCCCATATTTTATATCTTGATTTAAAGAAATGACTACTATTTCTCTAAAAAGGGTTTATAAATAACTAAACGTAAAGATAGTATAATTTGTTTCAGAAGCGAAATACTACTTTTTGTAGCGCAAGACCTCTGAGCGTCCTTTCTTAAAAATTTTGTTACTTGCTTTTTTGCCCTTGCGCAGTCGTTTTTGTTCTTCAAAAGGTAGTTGGTGTACTTCTTTACATTCCGAGGAGCAGCAATCACCCATGGCTTCTGCACATTTTTCACATTGTATAAACAGTAGGTGGCAAGCTTCATTTGCACAGTTTACATGTTCATCACAGGGTTCCCCACATTGATGGCAATTAGAAATAACATCGCTCGAAATACGTTCCCCTCTTCTATGGTCGAAAACAAAATTTTTGCCCAAAAACTTATTCTCTAAACTTTGAGCCTTGACTTGTCTAGTGTATTCAATAATCCCTCCTTCCAATTGGTATACATTTTTGAAGCCTTTGTGCTTGTAGTAGGCACTGGCTTTTTCGCACCGTATACCCCCTGTACAGTACATCACCAATTTTTTATCATCCTTATGTTCTGCAAGGTCTTTTTCAATGATGTCCAGCGAATCCCTAAAGGTATCCACATCTGGTGTTACGGCATTTTTAAAATGTCCTATTTCGCTTTCATAGTGATTGCGCATGTCCACCAGAATGGTATCCGGGTCTTCAATAAGTTCGTTGAACTGTTCCGCTCCCACATGTATTCCCTTGTTTGTAACATCAAAAGAAGCATCGTTCAATCCATCCGCAACTATTTTTTCACGAATCTTTACCTTGAGTTTCAAGAACGATTTGTTATCCTGCTCAATAGCAATATTTAATCGGACTTTTTCTAGAAAAACAATACTGTCCAGATGTTTTTTAAACAATTCAAAGTTTTCCGCAGGAACCGAAAGTTGTGCGTTTATACCTTCGTGGGCCACATAAATTCTACCTAGAACTTCCAGTTTATCCCAATGAATGAATAAATGGTTCCTAAAGATTTCTAGATTTTTTATCTGTGCATATTTATAGAAAGAGATGGTCAACCGGTCTTTACCGGCATCTTCGATAAGTTTTTCCCTCTCTTTTGCACTTAGTGTATTGTACAGTTGCATGCTATACCAATAGTTTTAAGTTAAAAGATGGTGGCAAAGGTAAAAATTCCAATTCAGTAAAAAAGAATAGGGCTCCTAGTTTTAAGGAACCCTTTTACACTACCCAAGCTCTTTTCATAGCGCAAATTTCCCTTTTGCATGTGGTACGGGTTTATTGAAATGGAAAAAAACAAACCTGTTCTTTGCTCGCATGAGTTAGTGTAAATAAGATACTGTCCATTCAAAAAGGTTGCTTGCCTTTTTGTAGCATGAAGAAAGAAATGGTAATTTAGCCATCCTAATAAAAGAACGATGAGCAACGAAAAAGAAGCAAAACTAAAAGCACTAAAACTTACATTGGATAAACTGGACAAAACCTACGGTAAAGGTGCTGTCATGAAAATGGGAGATAGTGTCGTTGAAGATATTGAAGTAATCCCTTCTGGATCGTTAGGACTTGATATTGCTTTGGGCGTAAGTGGTTATCCCAGAGGTAGGGTCATAGAAATTTATGGACCTGAATCTTCTGGTAAAACTACATTGACGCTACATGCTATTGCCGAAGCACAAAAAAATGGCGGTATTGCAGCGTTTATTGATGCTGAACATGCTTTTGATCGTTTCTATGCCAAAAAATTAGGTGTAGATATCGACAATCTTATTATCTCCCAACCTGATCATGGTGAACAAGCTTTGGAGATTGCAGATAACCTAATCCGTTCTGGTGCCATTGATATTGTTATTGTCGATTCTGTGGCAGCCCTTACCCCAAAAAGTGAAATTGAGGGGGAAATGGGAGATTCCAAAATGGGGTTGCATGCACGTTTAATGTCACAAGCGTTACGAAAACTTACCTCCACCATAAGCAAAACAAATTGTACCGTGGTTTTTATTAACCAATTACGAGAAAAAATTGGGGTCATGTTTGGGAATCCCGAGACTACTACAGGTGGTAATGCACTTAAGTTTTACGCTTCCGTACGATTGGATATTAGGCGGTCAACACAAATAAAAAACACAGAAGGAAATGTGTTAGGGAACAAAACAAGGGTCAAAGTAGTAAAAAACAAAGTTGCTCCTCCTTTTAAAACTGCTGAGTTTGATATTATGTATGGGGAAGGAATTTCCAAAATAGGAGAGATTCTTGATTTAGGGGTAGCCTACGAAATTGTAAAGAAAAGTGGTTCTTGGTTTAGCTATGGGGATACCAAGCTTGGACAAGGTAGGGATGCCGTTAAGTCGCTGTTGGCAGATAATCCAGAACTTGCAGAAGAACTTGAGGGTAAAATTAAAGAAGCCATTGCCGCGGTAAACGCTTAAACTGTAATATACTTTTACCCTTTTAACCATAGGTTGTGAAAATCCTACGCAACCCTTGGCGCCACTATTCATCTAAAGATTAAAAAAGAATTTTTAATGATGAAAAAGGGAATTGTATTATTTCTTCTGCTAGGGGTTTTTACTTTCTTCATTTCGTGCGATTTGGATGATGACACGCCAAACTTTCATTTTACGACTCTGACAGTGTTGGAAGCCAATGTTCCGGAGTCTTTTGAACTAAACCGAACATACGATATTGAAGTTACGTATTTAAGGCCGGATTCCTGTACATTTTTTGAAGGTTATGATGTTGTAAAAACGGCTCAGACCGAACGTAACATTGCTATGATCGGCACAGTTTTGACCGATGAAACAGCTTGTGCGCAAGCTGTTGAGGAAGTGGAAGCCATTTTTAGATTTAATGTAATCTTTACAGGAGAGTACACGTTTAGGTTTTACGCAGGCACCAATGATAATGACGAGGCAGTCTATCTGGAGTATATTATTCCAGTGGATGCAGAATCAACGAACTGATTGTCAATAATCCAAAATTAACCAACATTTGGATCTTGAAGAACTGATACATAATTGTAAGAAAGGGAAAAGAAAGGCACAGGCTGAACTATATAGGAAATATTCCGGGGTTCTTTTTGGGATGTGCTTAAAATATTCCAAGAATAAGACTGAAGCAGAAGATAATCTGCACGACAGTTTTATGACCATTTTCAACAAAATAGATCAGTTCAACCACAATGGTTCCTTTGAAGGGTGGATAAAACGGATTACCGTGAACACGGTGCTTCAGAAGTACAGAAAAGAACAACACTTAAATGTTGTTTCTGAAAATATTAGTGAAGAAATAGAGGTTGATACCGAACAAGCAGATATTAGTCTTTCTGCTTTGCTGGGACATATTCAACAGCTGCCAAATAAATACAGGTTAACTTTTAACCTCTATGTTTTGGATGGTTACAGCCATAAAGAAATAAGTGAGATGCTAGGGACATCCACTGGGACTTCAAAATCAAATTTAGCTAGGGCTAAAATGATTTTGAGGGAAAAAATTGAAAAAGAAAATATAAACATTGCTTAAATGATCTCATAATGGGGAAAAAGAATTTAGAGCAACTGTTCAAAGAGACATTTACAGGGTTTCATGAAGTTCCAGACGAAAGGGTTTGGGAATCCATTGAAGCTTCTTTGGACAAAAAGGACAAAAAAAGGATAGTACCATTTTGGTGGCGAATGGGCGGTGTTGCCGCATTGTTGGCGATACTGTTTTATGTGATAAATCCATTCGATAATACAGGAAACGATTCCCAAATACTAATTACCGATATTGAAAACAAAGAAGAAGTACATCAAAATGATAGTGTTTCAAAGCATTCCAATGTACAGGAATTGACCAACTCTTCAAATGAGGATGCCACAAACAACCCAAAAGATACCTCAACAGAAAATTACGAAGACACGGACGGTTCTCTAAACAAAAACCAAAGCATAAAAAACGCTCAGGAGTATGCTGCAACAGATGTATTTGAAGATGAAGGCCTCCCTGAAAACAAAAACAATCCAAAAAACAACTTATCGCATGGGATAGATGTTGAAAAAACCAAACAGGATGCACAAGGTGTTGCTTCAGATGATAGTATTGAAAAGAAGAAACCTGTAAACGAAAATAATGCAGCGGATGTTTTAGGTTTTCCAACTAAAAATCAAACGGATGCGATAGCTGTTGTTAAAGATCAGGATAAGAACACCGTCTCCCCGCTTAATACAACTAAAGAAGTCTTGAAAAAAGAGGGGATACTTCAAAACGAGAAGGAAAATGAAGGCATTGCAGAAAATAAAAAACAATCTATTTTTGATGCTATTGCACAACAGGAAGAAGAGACAGTTGTAGAAAATAGCAATAATGGTAGATGGTCCGTAGGCCCTTCTGTCGCCCCTGTGTATTTTGGTTCTACGGGAGAGGGCTCTCCCATACATTCGAACTTTGCTTCAAATTCAAAATCTGGGAGTGTTAATCTGAGCTATGGCGTAACTGTAGCCTACGATGTTGGAAAACGATTAAAAGTGCGTTCTGGCGTCCACAAAGTTAATTTTGGGTATGACACCAACGGTATTTCTGCATCTTCTTCTTTGGATGGCTCCACGAACGATCTAATCGACAATATATCGTATAACCAGACTTCCAGAAATCTGGTCTTGCAAAGTAAAACTACCATCCCAGATGTTTCTGATGCCGATACTTTTGGAGATGTCCCTTTTTTAGAAATCTCTGCAAATGAAACTCCGGGAGTGGATGGTAACCTAGTGCAACAATTAGGTTATATAGAGGTTCCACTAGAACTAAGTTATGCCTTGGTCGATAAAAAGTTTGGACTTAACCTTATTGGTGGAATCAGTTCGCTGTTTCTTATAGAGGGCGATAATTCCATCGTTTTGGAGGCTGAAAATCTGGTTACCGAAGTAGGAGAGGCCAATAATGCGAATTCTTTGAACTTTAGCACCAATATAGGGATAGGTCTTAATTATGAATTCTCACCTAAAGTCCAGCTGAATATAGAGCCCGTATTCAAATATCAATTAAATACATTCTCGGAAACCGCTGGTACATTCAACCCTTTTTCTGTTGGTGTATATAGTGGCGTAAGTTTTAGGTTTTAAGTGTACTAAGAAGTTGGTTAGGAAGGTTGCCCCTTTAGGCAATCAATTAAGCGCCCTGTTTGATAGCAGGGTGTTTTTTTGTTTAAGGTTAAGGTATTTGAAGGTCTTTTTTAACATTTATCGTCATTATATAAAAAATCCTTTAATTTAAGCCAATACTTTATGCTCCATGTTAAAAGACAATCGGTTTGAAGATATCTTGATTTATTTTTCAAAATCCATGATGGGAAAGGAAAATGAGGAAGATATTCTGTGGGACTTGGCAAAAAACTGTATATCGAAATTGGGTTTTGTGGATTGTGTAATCTACTTAAAGGATCAGGAAAACAAGTTTTTAATTCAAAAAGCGGCATATGGTCCAAAAAGTCCTAAAGAAAAAACACTTTACAATCCTGTTAAAATAGCAGTTGGCAATGGTATAACAGGTATGGTAGCGCTCAACGGGGTAGCAGAAATCATAAGCGATACTTCAAAAGATGATCGCTATATTGTAGATGACGAAGCAAGACTTTCAGAAATATGTGTCCCAATTGCTTACGAGAGCCAAATTTATGGTGTTTTAGACTGTGAGCATCCCGAAAAAGGTTTCTTCAATCATCAGCATTTAAGAATGCTATCGGCAGTTGCTTCCATATGCGCTATAAAAATCAAAAATGTAAGGGACACTAAATCACTTTTAGAAAAACAGGAAAATCTTTTAAAGGTGAAAGAAGAAGTGGTCGGGCTTAAGCTCAAGGTTTTAAATTCACAACTAAACCCTCATTTTGTCTTTAATGCGCTCAACGCCATTCAATATTTTATCACCTCAGAGCAGAAAAAATCGGCGTTGGAATACATGTCGGTTTTCAGTAAGCTCATTCGATTTTATTTAAAGGGACTCGATAGTGATACCGCAAGCTTAAAGGAAGAGATAAAAATGCTCAATCTGTATTTAAAATTACAAAAGTTACGCTACAACAATAAGTTTGAATACACGATTTCCATCAAGAATAAATCAGAGAGAGTTGATACAGTAATTCCTGCTTCAGTCATCCAAACACTATTCGAAAACATAATCGAATATGCCATATTCAGTCAGCACAAAAACGAAAAATTGAACATAAATTTTGAAATCTTGGATAAAACGGTATTGTTAAAAGTTGATTATGAATACTATGAGGTTGAAGATGTAATTGCTTACGAACCGGAATACCGTAAACGTGTTGTGCAATGGGAAGATCATATCAAGCTTTTGAATTCGGTCAAAAACTACACTATAGAAAAAAAGGTTACCTTAAATACGGAACGAAATAAGCATTTTGGTGAAATAACACTAAAGCTACCCGATTTGTCCTAGCCTACTTACGTCACCAAAAATGATGTGTGAATTGCTAAATCTTATGGCAAAGCTGTTAGCAGACGAGTTATCCATTTATACTTCCAGTGCATTTAAAATTACGCACCTTACTTCTTCCCTCAATGTTGATTTATCCTCCTCGGCCAGAATCCCTGTCTCAAAAAATTGATGCACTTTGGCACGCACTCTTCCCGGGCCACCACTTAAAAATGTAAAAGAAAATCGCTTCTTATTATCATAAAATGTAATGGGAACAACTGGTATTTTATGGGCAATCGCCATCTTAAAAGCACCATCCTTGAATTCGTCCAGAACGATATGCTCCGCGGGCACTCCCCCTTCTGGAAAAATACAAATACTCAACCCCTGATCTAGTCGTCTTTGGGCACGCCTGTACACACCGGTCCTACTTTTAATGCTTTCCCTATCCACCAAAATACAGACCCGTTTGTAAAAAAATCCAAAAAGCGGAATCTTAACCAGTTCTTTTTTACCTACAAATACGAACGGATTTTTACTGACCACCAACATCAACATAATGTCCAACATGCTGGTATGGTTGGCTACCAACATGTAGCTTTTGCCCTTTATCAATTTTTGGTCTCTTTTAATCTTTGGAATACATCCCATTCCATAGAGAATGGTCCTGGCCCAAATATTACGTGCCAGCCAAAAAAATTGCGGATAGCTCTTTTCAGATAGCGTTGTAGCCAATAAAAATGGAAAGAAAATAAGAATAGGAAGCGCTACAAGTATATAAAACCAAATTCGGTACAAAACGTACCCTAAATCCCGAAGTAATAGTAGCATGGTTTCAAAAATAGGAATTTGCACTTGTATTTTTCGAATTCTTTTACCTTTGCTTTTTTTACAACTTAGTAGCATGGCAAGAATTCTTACTGGCATTCAAAGTACGGGGACTCCTCATTTGGGAAATATATTGGGAGCCATTATCCCAGCTATCCAAATGGCACAAGACCCTAATAATGAGTCTTTCCTTTTTATCGCGGATATGCATTCCCTTACCCAAATAAAAAACGGGGAAGACCTACGAAATAACACCTATGCTACCGCTGCAACTTGGCTCGCTTTTGGTCTTGATATTGAAAAAACAGTTTTTTATCGTCAAAGTGATGTCCCACAAGTGACCGAACTCTCTTGGTATTTAGGCTGTTTTTATCCGTACCAGCGACTTACGTTGGCACATTCCTTTAAGGATAAAGCGGATAGGCTTGAAGATGTAAATTCTGGGTTGTTCACATATCCAATGCTAATGGCAGCAGATATTTTGTTGTACGATGCCGATATTGTTCCTGTTGGAAAAGACCAATTACAGCATTTGGAAATGACAAGGGATGTAGCTTCTAGATTTCACCATCAACTTGGAGAAACTTTTGTCCTGCCCAAAGCTAAAGTACAGGAAGAGACCATGTACATTCCGGGTACTGACGGCGAAAAAATGAGCAAGAGCAAGGGGAATATTATCAACTTGTTCCAGCCAGATAAAAAATTGCGCAAACAACTTATGGGCATTGTTACGGACAGCACTCCTATGGAAGACCCAAAAGACCCGACCCATGATAATGTCTTTGCCCTTTATAAAATTTTAGCTACCCCAGAACAAGTAGAGGAAATGAGTGCAAATTATTTGGCAGGGAATTATGGCTATGGACATGCAAAGCAAGCTTTATATGAAGTAATCCTGAGCAAGTTTGAAGAACCTCGTGAAAAGTTTGAGTACTACATGAACCACCTCAACGAAGTCGATGAAGCTTTGTCAATAGGAGCCGAAAAAGCCAAAAAAATTGCAGATGGGGTTTTGAATCGGGTAAGAGAAAAGTTGGGGTATTAAACCACCTCAAACAATTTCCCCGGTAACGCCCTTACAACACCTTTCATCTCCATATTAAAAAGTGTGGAGGATGCTTTATGTACTGGTAGCTTACATTCCAAAGCGACCGTATCAAGCAATTGCTTGCCCTTGTCTTGTAAATAGTTATAAACAACATCTTCAGTTTCGTCCAATTCAACAAACAACTGCTTTTGTAATGTTGGTTTTATTTGTTTCTCCAACTCCCAACCCAAAAGATAAACCAGTTCGGCAGCGGAAGTCAAAAGATGAGCCTTCTGTCTCTTGATCAAATCATTACAGCCTTTGCTAAACTTATCCGTATACCTTCCAGGCACTGCAAAAACCTCTCGATTATAGCCATTTGCCAAATCCGCTGTGACCAAACTACCTCCCTTTTCTGCAGATTCTACAACAATAGTAGCCTCGCTCATTCCTGCTATAATTCTGTTACGTTTCAAAAAATTCTCCCGGTCTGGATTACTGGTACTCCAGAACTCGGTAAGAAAACCTCCGTTTTTCTCAATTTCAGAGACATGTTTTTTATGCTTTTTCGGATAGATTTGATTCAACCCATGTGCCAAACATCCTATGGTCTGCAATCCTTTTTCCATTGCCGCCTTTTGAACCGTTATATCCACACCATATGCAAATCCACTTATAATAACAGGGTTTAGAGGTGCTATTTCTTCAATAAATTCCTCACAAAATGCAGTGCCGTAGCTGGTAATGTTTCGGGTACCGACCACACTAATAATTTTTCGATTCTCTAAATCGATATTCCCGCTCTTGAACAGAACAATAGGGCCATCTAAACAGTGTTTTAAGTAGTCAGGATAATCCTTATCCATAAAGTAACACATAGCAATATGTTCTCGTTTAATATAATTGTACTCTGCTTCTGCATCTTCAAGATGAGCCGTATCGAACAATCCTTTGATGGTCGCTTGTCCAATACCTTCAATTTTTAACAGATACTGCATTTTATCTTCAAAAATCGCAGTTGGGCTGCCACAATGGGCAATCAATTTTTTTGCTGTTACATTGCCGACGTTTGGGACTGCCTGTAGACGGAGTATGGCAATTATTTCATGATCAGTCATTTAAAGGATAGGTTAAGTTGTTCACAAAATACCGAATTTCAAATGTTAATAAAAAGTGATGTGGGCTGTTTTGTGCTCTTTCTTTTTTTATAATATTTGTGCCAATGCGTATCGAAACCTACATAAAAGAACTTTTATACGATTACAATTGTGTTGTTGTTCCAAATTTTGGGGCATTTTTGGCACATGGAAAATCTGCCGGGCTAGACATTACGACCAATACGTTGATTCCACCTACTAAAGTGGTTTCCTTTAATGCACAGTTGTCAAAAAATGATGGTCTTTTAGTATCCCATATTGCCAAGGCAAAAAATCTTGGGTATGAGGCAGCCCTGCAAGAGGTCATGTTTGAATCTGAAGCATGGCACAAAAAGTTGGAGCGCACAGAACGCATTGAGCTTTTTGGCATAGGAGAGCTTTGGTTGAACAAAGAACAAAAAGTACAGTTTCAACCAGAAGACAAAATCAACTACCTCACTTCTTCATTTGGACTGTCGGCTTTTACAGCAACACCTATACAACGCGAGGTTCTAAAAGAAGAAGTTGAAGAACTGGAAGAAAAGATTCCTTTTATCATAACACCAGAGACGCGAGAACAATCTTCTTTTCGACCATGGTTAAAATATGCTGCAATTTTTTTGTTGGCCGTTTCTCTGGGCGTCACTTCATATCGTACATACGGTGATGTTCAACAAAAAAAGGTTGCCGTTCAGCAAGATGCCCAAAAACAAGTTTCACGACTTATACAGGAAGCAACTTTTTTCGATAGCGCTCCATTAGAACTTCCTGCTTTGAATATTAAGGTCAATAAAAAACAGTTGGGTAAGCATCATATTATTGCAGGTGCTTTTAGGGTTGAAAAAAATGCTGAAAAAAAGGTGGAACTGCTCAAACAAAAAGGATACAGCGCATTTTATCTAGGAACAAATAAATATGGTCTGCACCAAGTAGCCTACGATAGTTTTGAAAACCCAGATGAAGCCCTCAATTATCTAAGAAAAATTAAGCGAACTGTTTCTGCTGATGCTTGGTTGTTATCGGAGAAATAGGATTTGTTTCTTTAAAAGCATCGCACACTTCAATATCTTTGCGCAAAATTTAAATACATGCGTGCAAAGACTCCCAAAGAATCAAGAACAGTAATGACAGACATGGTTTTGCCCAGCGAAACCAACCCTTTAAATAATCTTTTTGGAGGCGAACTGTTAGCTCGTATGGATAGGGCGGCCAGTATTTCTGCAAGACGCCATAGCCGAAGAATCACCGTTACCGCATCTGTTAACCATGTGGCATTTAACCGTTCTGTACCACTGGGCAGCGTAGTTACAGTTGAGGCATCGGTTTCCAGAGCCTTTAGAACGTCTATGGAAATATTTATTGATGTTTGGATGGAAGATCGTTTTACAGGAGAACGTACGAAGGCCAATGAGGCCATTTATACCTTTGTCGCCGTTGATGAGACTGGAATTCCCACAGAAGTACCTCCATTAGAGCCCGAAACCGACTTGGAAAAAGAACGTTTTGCAGCTGCTCTAAGAAGAAAACAGCTGAGCCTAGTTTTGGCTGGGAAAATGAAACCTACAGATGCTACAGAACTGAAGGCATTGTTTATGGGGTAATCATTTCTAAAAATCAAAATTATCGGGGTCAGGACCAAATCGATGTCCTTTATCCAGATTATCCAACAATTGAACATCTTCAGGTGAAAGTTCAAAATCAAAGATATCAGCATTTGCGATAATTCGCTCTTTTTTGGATGATTTCGGAATCGTGACAACACCTTTCTGTAAATCCCATCGTAACACCACCTGTGCTGCCGTCTTGTTGTACTTTTCACCCAATTTTCTGAACTCATCCATATCAAAAATTTTCCCTTGCATCATGGGCGACCAAGCCTCATATTGAATTTTGTTTTGAGTACAGAAACCCATTAAATCTTGTTGTACCAAATACGGGTGAAACTCCATTTGGTTGACCATGGGCACGATTTCTGCACCGGTCATCACATCTTCCAAATGATGCTTCAAGAAATTACTAACCCCAATAGCGCGAATCCGTTTTTCATGGTAAAGACGTTCCATTGCTCTCCATGTATCCTTGGATAATTCCCCTTTTGGCCAGTGAATCAAATAAAGGTCCAAATAATCCATCCCCAGTCGTTCCAAACTTGCGTCAAATGCTTTTAGTGTTGAATCATACCCCTGATCATCGTTCCAAACCTTACTTACAACAAATACGTCCTCTCTATCTACCTCACTCTCCCGTAATCCTGTACCTACACCTTGTTCATTTTTATAAATAGCTGCTGTATCAATGTGCCTGTATCCATGATTTAGTGCGTCTCGAACTGCCGAAATGACCTCGTTACCATCCTTGGACAAATATACCCCCAAGCCAAAATAGGGCATCTGTACTCCGTTGTGAAGCTTAAATGTGCCCTGTAAATCTGTTATTGTTCCCATATGCTATAATTGATAGATCCAATCTTCCGGATTAAGTCGATTAGAATCCTGATACAAATAAAATTTTAACTTCGTTGTGCCGTCAAACCGATTGGTATAAATATCGCCTAAGGCTTCTTTCACCGCAACTTTATCGCCTTTTTTAACATACACATTGGATAGGTTGTAGTATGTACTTATATAATTTCCATGCTTTATCTGTACCCCTCTACTACCACCTGGAACGGACAAAATGGCTATTACCTCACCTTCAAAGATTGCTCGGGCCTTGCTTCCTTTATCCGTTGCAATAGTGACACCATTATTTCTATGTTTTATTCCAGGATACAGTTTGTCACTATAAACTCCATATCCCTGACTTTTAACCCCCTTTTCGACGGGCCAAATCAGTTTGCCCTTATTGGATGAAAAGTTGGTCGCCACCAATTTGGCTTCTGGGGTAAGTACAAACTTGGTACTACTGGATTTACCTGCTTTCTTATTGGTCTTGACAATAGCACTTTTTATGAGCCTTTCTATCTCTCTATCTATTTTACGGGCCTCCTTTTGTTTCTTGGCTATTGCGGAAGTATACTTTGTTTCGTTTTGTTGTATGCTTCTCAATAAAGTCTTTTGGGACGCTATCTCTGCAGAAAGTTCATTCTTTACCCTTTTATTTTCAACCAAGAGTTTTTCCTTTGTCTTTCGCTGTTCGACCAAGTCTCTATTTAAAACGGCTAAGTCCTCTGTTTTTTTAATAATATCCTCTCCTTGCTTTTTTCTGTGTTTTGCATACTGTTCCATATACTGAAGCCTTTTAAATGCCTGATAAAAATTTTCCGACGACAATAAAAACATCAAGCGATTGTTCTGCGACTTATTTTGGTAGGATTTTTGAATGAGTTCTGCGTAGTCCGTTTTTAGAATTTTAAGATCTTCTCTTAACTTACTTATGCTTCTAATATTTACATTAATTTGCCTATTGAGCAAGTTGGATTGTTGATTGGTGACCCTTATAAGTTCTTGTCTTACATTTATTTTTTTATCTAAAGCCTCCATTTGGTCCAATACCGTACCCTTTTCTTTCTTCTCGGCAAAGAGCAGTCTGTTTATTTCTTGAATCTCTTTTTGTAGTCTTTCCCGTTTGGCCTCTAGGGCTTTTTGTTCACTGGTCTGCGCAACACTAACTGTCGAAGTAAAAAATATAATCAACAGTAATTGAGCACGATATGAAATCTTATCCAGCATGTTACTTTAATACTATTTTATCGAAGCCTTTTGGAATCTTGTACGGAAAATTCAACGTTCTGTCCAATTCCAAGTTCTTAAAACTTAAATCTATGTTCGTATTTTCATCATCTTCCCTAGCCACAATTCGAATTTCGTCCGGTAAGACTTTTCCTGAAATATCTTGATAGGTATAATTTGCGGAAAGCTGTCTTTCTTTTTCTGGCTGGGAAATTTCCTGTGTTGCTATTTTAAAATTCTTTGGTTCTAGCTGAAATAGTATTTTAAAAAGTTCGTTGGCTTTTTTAGGTTTTAACTGATAGTTTTTTGGGTTGACCGTAGAAGTATACCTTTCCTTCCTTAAATCCAAAATCGCATTGCCCAACAGTAAATTTTGAACTTTATCAAAATCAAGGTCCGTTCCTAAAAGTCCGCTCAGATAACTAAAACCACCATCAAAGTATTCGTTTTGCAACTTGTTGTAAAACGATACACGTTCCGGGGTAATATGTGCTTTCACCATGCCCAAGGGAGCGCTTATCCAGATAACTTTATCCTTCTCCATTCGCAAGCTCACCGTTACACCTTGGCTTTCATCACCATTGGAATAATCGATTTTTACCCGCCCGCTCAATGTTTTAAAATCAGGTTGATTTGTGTAATGTTCGGCTATAATCCGTTTTGTTGAGATTCCTTCATCAATATTGCCCCCAGTAACCGCTTTTTTGGATTTACAGGCACCAAAAATCAGTACTAAAAAAAGTAATGCTGCCGATTGTGCTTTTATCCTATCTAAAGTTAATTCCATCAGAGTCCAGGTTTAATTTTATTGGCATATTCGTTGGCCTTTGATGTATTACCAATTGCCATATAAGCTTTGGATAGTTCTTTGTAAATTTTATTGGCCAAAGCGGTATCATCAAACAAATAATCCAAAGCACTCTCTAAAACTTCCGTAGCTTTTGAAGACTTGGAAACACCATTTAGCGCAGTTCCGTAAGCATAATAAAAATAGGGTTGTAACGGATAGGAGTCCAATGCCTCTTGAGACACATCTTCCATCTGTTTATAAGCTCTTTTTCCCAATAACGCTTCAATAGTTGATTTGTATTGGGCAACAGGGTCATCTTCCACAGGTGGTTTTACCTCATAAGAAAATGTCGTTGTCCGTGTTATGGTATTCTTTTGTATAGAATCGTTTATTCTACGCGCTAAATCTGTTGCAAACTGGGAATTTTCAAAGCTTTCCAACACCTTCAAAGCTGCGTTGTATTTCTTTCTCTTAAAATAAAGAATAGCAAGGTTTTCCTGTAGTTTTTTGTTTGTATACGGAATAGTTGATTGTACAATATCCAAACTGCTTCCCTGTTTCTCCAAAATATTTAAAAGAAGCTCCAAATACCAATAATCCGTTGGTTGGGCAACCAAAGCTTCAATCGAATATTGCTGCGCCTGAATGTATTGTTTATTGGAAAAATAGGCCTTTGCTAACTCATAATCGATTACACTATTTGTTGGCTCTAAGCGTTTGCATTCCAAAAACAAGTCGATGGCCCTATCATAGTTTTGTATACCTTTTTGTTTTAATGCTTCAAAAAAAGCTTCTTGAAACTCATCGGTATATTCTTCAAGAAATACTTCGGAACTCTGCTCAACATTGATTTTCTCTTCTCCTTGGGCATAGGTTTTCTGCAATATCAAAATTGATAAAGCACAATATACCCAAAAAAAGAATCTTTTATTCATACTATTTAACTCAAAGAAAATAAGCCCTCTTTTCTGCCTCTATTCCATAACAGAATAGTCCCCTATGCTTACCGTTTCAAAATTACCATCAAAAACCACTTCGTTGCCAATCATGGCATTATCCAAGTTAGCATTTTTGATATTGGTATTGGTTTGGATTAAACTATTTTTAACGGTTGAGTTTTCAATTGTAGTGTTGTCCCCAATTGAAACATAAGGTCCGACCGTGGCATTTTTTAGCACCACATTTTTACCGATAAAACAAGGCTCAATAATATTTGCATTTTCTTTTTGGACCGATTTGGAGATTAGCGCTTCGCCATCTTTATCTAAAAAACCGAGCATACGTTGATTGGTTTCCACGGTTACGTTTTTGTTTCCGCAGTCCATCCATTCGTCTACTTTTCCTGGAACAAATTTCATTCCATTCTCCATCATTCGTTTAATGCCGTCGTTTATCTGATACTCTCCTCCATTAATAATGTCGTTGTCCAAAACGTACTGTAATTCATTTTTGAGTACCGCCACATCCTTAAAATAGTAAATGCCGATGACCGCTAAGTCCGAAACAAACTCTTGAGGTTTTTCGACCAACTCTACGATTTCGTTTTGTTCACTGAGTTTTACCACGCCAAATGCTTCTGGTCTGTCCACTTGCTTTACCCATATAACACTGTCTGCGGATTTGTCCAAATCAAAATCGGCACGGATTAGGGTATCGGCATAGGCAATTACAGCAGGTCCGCTAAGCGATTCTTTGGCACTCATAATGGCATGGCCCGTACCCAAGGGTTCATCTTGTCTATAGATGGAACCTTTGGCGCCAAGGTCTTTTGCCAATTGCATTAAACTATCGACTACATCATCGCCAAAAAAAGCGGGGTCCCCAAGGATAAAGGCTACTTCTTCAATCTGTTCGCCCAAGACTTTGGCAATGTCGGTTACCAATCTGTGGACAATAGGTTTGCCCGCAACCGGAATCAAAGGTTTAGGTACAGTTAATGTGTGTGGGCGTAATCTTGAGCCGCGACCGGCCATGGGTACAATGATTTTCATATAGTTGCCTGTTAAAGCTGGTGTCTTTTAATTAAACTTTTATCTTTTTGCTTTATTGTAATAGCAATGCCTTTACTGTATCGAAAGTATTCTATTTTTTCCCTGTGCTTCCAAATCCTCCAGAACCACGTTCCGTATCGGAAAGTGATTCTACTTCTATCCATTCCGCCCGTTCATGTTTGGTAATGACCATTTGGGCAATGCGTTCCCCGTCCTCAATCGTAAAATCTTCGTGCGAAAGATTCACTAGAATCACCCCAACCTCACCACGGTAATCCGCATCTACAGTGCCTGGCGCATTCAATACCGTAATTCCTTTTTTTGCTGCCAGCCCGCTTCGGGGTCTCACTTGTGCTTCGTAACCAACAGGGAGTTCTATAAAAATTCCTGTTGGTATAATTGCTCTTTCAAGTGATTTTAACGTAACTGATTCGTTCAAACTTGCCCTTAAATCCATACCTGCAGATGCAACCGTTTCATAATGTGGCAATTGATGTGCAGATGTATTGATGATGTTAACTTTCACGTTGTAGAAATATCGTTTTTAATTTATCGCCTTCCAATTTGTAAAGCATCCCCAAAAATAACAAAAGTAGTAGGCCTCCCGCTATTAAATTTCGGTTAAACACATAAAAGGACAATGCTGAGAAAGAAATTGAAACCGAAAGATAAAACACTATTTTCCTCATGTTGTAGGGAACTGGATAGTACTTTCTTCCAAAGTAATACGAAAGAAGCATCATGCTGGCGTAAGCTGCCAATGTTGCCAATGCAGAAGCCATATAACCAATCTTTGGGATAAAAATAATGTTGATGACCAATGTAATCAATGCGCCCACAGAAGATATGTAGGCTCCAAACTTGGTCTGGTCTGTGACCTTGTACCAAACGGACAAATTGTGATAAATTCCCAGACAAAAGCTTCCCAATAAAATAATAGGTACTACGTTCAAGGCTTCCCAGTAGGTAGCATTTCTAATTAAGAGTTTTCCCAGAACATCTATAAAAACAACAACGCCCAATAAAATCAAACTCCCTAAAATCACAAAATAACTGGTGATCTCCGCATAGGTTTTCTGGGGTTTCTCGGTTTTGGCATGACTAAAGAAAAAAGGCTCCACCCCCATTCTAAAGGCAGTCCCAAAAAGCGTCATAAAAAGTGCCAATTTGTAACAGGCTCCATACTTACCAACTTCTGCTTCCGCTATCCCTTCAGGCAATATGGCAGTCAACAAAATCTTATCCACGACTTCGTTGATGGTAAAGGCAATACCGGCTACCATTACCGGACCAGCGTATTTCAACATTCGTTTCCATAGGGCAGCGTCGAATGTATAGGAAACCTTAAAGTAGGTAGGCAATAATATCAATAGCGTTACGCCACTAGCTATAATATTGGAGATAAAAATATATTGAATCTCCCAGTCTGTTCTATAGATACTGCTCAAAAAACTAGCCGCATTTTCTTGGGCGGTTTTTGGCAAAATGAGTAGGAAAAAAACATTGAATGTTAAGTTTATAATGACATTGACGCTTTTAAGTACCGCATAATTCATTGGTTTTTCTTGTGCCCTTAAAAGTGCAAAAGGAACAATGACCAAGGCATCCAATACCAAAATGTAAGCGGTAAATCTTATGTAATCTGGATTAATGTTGGTAAGACCGGAAAGACTTTCTTTTACTACCATAGCCACGATCAAAAACAATAGGGACGATACCAATAAGGATATCAATGACGTGGAAACAACGGTACTCTTGTTCTCTTGTTTATGATAAAACCGAAAAAAGGCGGTTTCCATACCATAGGCCAAGAACACATTAAAAATAGCGATCCAAGCATAAATGTTTACATACTGTCCATAGCCCGAAGCATTCTCAAAGACCGAAGTGTATAGCGGAAGCAGAAAAAAAGAAATGACCCTTGGCAAAACGGTTGCAAGGCCATAGATAAAAGTCTGTTTAAAAAGCTTTTTTAACGGGTTCAATGGGGATTCAATCTTTAAAAACCTATGGTAAGGTGATTGCAAGTTACGTAAAACCCCAAAACTTATGCTCAGCATCTTATTGCACCCAAATAATTTATATTTTTAGGTGTAAACTATACAGCCCATGAAAATTCAAACAAAACCAATTCTACTTCTCCTTTCCGCTCTTTCCCTATTTTCTTGTGCTGAAAAGAAAAAGGAAGCCGATAAAGTGGTCCATGAAAAACCGAACATCATTTTTATCATGTCCGATGATCATGCCTATCAAGCCATAAGTGCCTACAGCGATCGTTTGATTGAAACTCCCAATATAGACCGTATTGGTAAAGAAGGTATTGTTTTTACCAACGCCAGTGTCACCAATTCTATTTGCGCTCCTTCTCGAGCCACAATTTTAACCGGAAAGCACACGCACATCAACGGAAAAGTAGACAATCAAATGCCTTTCGATACCACACAGGTTACGTTTCCACAAATTTTCCAAGAGGCGGGTTACCAAACGGCTATGTTCGGAAAACTTCATTTTGGGAACAATCCCAAGGGCGTGGACGAATTTATGATCTTGCCTGATCAAGGTTCGTATATCAACCCCGATTTTATAACCAAAACGGGTGACACAACCCGAGTTGAAGGATATGTAACCGATGTTATCACCGACCTCACATTAAATTGGTTGGACAAAAAAAGAGACACCCTAAAGCCTTTTATGCTGATGTATCTGCACAAGGCCCCGCATAGACCTTGGTGGCCCAGACCGGATAAGTTCAAAGAGTTTTTGGGCAAGAAATTTCCAGAACCAGAATCGTTGTTCGATGATTATCAAAATAGGGGCACAGCGGCCAAAACCGCAGAAATGAACCTACTGCACGACATGATGTACAACCACGACAGTAAGATTCGACCCGAGGTGACCCAACGGATGAAAAATTTGAGCCCCAAAGTGCGGGAATACGAGGGTGGATTTCAGATGCCCTACACTGATCGCGTAAATGAGGAGCAAAAAGTACTTTACGAGCCTATTTTGGATGAAATCAATAAAGATTTTGAGGAGAATTGGCCTACGATGACCGATGAAGAAAAAATGAAATGGAAATACCAGCGGTACATGCAGGATTATTTGGCCTGTGTCTCTTCTGTAGATGACAATGTGGGACGGTTGCTCGAATATTTGGACGAAAACCAATTAGCGGATAACACTATGGTCGTGTATACTTCCGACCAAGGTTTTTATTTGGGAGAACATGGATGGTTTGATAAACGTTTTATCTATGACGAATCATTTAAAACGCCATTGCTCATTAAATGGCCAAATCGGATTAAACCCGGAATCACCAGCGAAGAAATGGTCCAAAACCTGGACTTTGCACAAACCTTTTTAGAAGCTGCCCAGATTGAAGCACCAACCGATATGCAGGGTGAAAGCTTGATGCCGCTTTTAACATCGAACATAGGTGCATGGACAAGAGATGCGGTTTATTACCATTACTACGAATATCCAGCTGTGCACCAAGTAAAACGCCATTACGGTATCGTGACCATAGATTACAAACTAGCTCATTTTTATTACGATGTGGATGAATGGGAGCTGTATGACCGTAAGAAAGATCCTCAAGAAATGAACAATGTCTACGATAATCCTGAATATGCGGATGTGGTTGTGGAACTCAAGAAAAAATTGGAAGAATTACGCATACTGTATAAAGATTCGGACGAGCTGAACCAAAAGTATATAGACATTCACCACGCCAACAGTATTGATTCCCCTTTGAAGAAATGATTCTAAATACGAGGTACGAAATACGAAGTTGAAGTTTTTTGTGGACTGGTCAAGGGTGAAAGGTAAAGGTTTTGGTGGAAGAAAGTCCTGAGTTCTGAGTTAAAAATCTTATTTTCAGCACCTTTTTTCAACTTTCAACTTTCAACTTTCAACTTTCAACTTTCAACTTTCAACTTTCAACTTTCAACTTTCAACTTTCAACTTTCAATTTCAGACATCGGACATCAGACATCGGACATCAGACATCGGACATCGGACATCGGACATCAGACATCAGACATCAGACATCAATAAAACAAAAACTAGTTTTCTATCACGCTCTCGACCTCAATTTCATCAATTTTCATACGTTTCATGGCGATTGTTGCAAAAACAAAAGCTATTGCTAAAAATACTGCTGCCAGTGCGTAGGATGCGCCGGGAAAATAAATAGTCCCTTCAGGACGGATAAAGTAGTAAAATACCGGAGAGAACACCAATTGTCCTAAAATAGCGGTAATACTCACTAGGCTTGTTATGGAGCCTTGTAAAATCCCCTGTTCTTTTTCTGAAACTTGGTTGGAGATAATCCCCTGTACGGTTGGCCCCGCCACTCCACCAAGGGCATAGGGTATCAAAAACGCATAGAGCATCCAGGGTTCATCAGCTTGCGAGAAGAGGAACATACCAAAAGTACACAACAAAAACCCAAAGGTAACGACGTTGCGCTTTCCAAACTTTTTGACCACTGCACCCACTAAAAACCCTTGTACAAAAGCAACTAGAAGACCTACGACCACCAAAGACAGCCCTATTTGTTTTGGATTCCAATCAAAACGTTCAATACAATAATACGACCAGACTGACGGTAAGGCTTGCCCAGCTAAGTTGGCCAGAAAAAAAGCAAATATCAGCAGTAAGACGCCTTTATAGTTTTTTAGAGCAACCAAGGAAACACCGGGTATCATCTTCATCACATTTATCGACCTTCTGTTTTCTTTTACCAAAGATTCTGGAACAAATAGCCATCCAAAGAGAAAATTGGCAAAAGTGAGTCCCGCAGCAATGTAAAATGGAAGTCTAATATCAATATCACCAAAAAAACCACCAATACCAGGGCCAATAATAAAACCCAAACCGAATGCCGCACCGATCAAACCAAAATTCTTTGCTTTTTCTTCCTTGGTGCTTATGTCGGCTATATAAGCAGAAGCGACCGTAAAACTTGCTCCCGTGATTCCGGCCAAAAACCGTCCTACAAACAACCATATGATTGTAGGCGCCCATGCATGGATCAAATAATCGATGCTCAACCCCAGCAAGGACAATAACAGAATAGGCTTGCGGCCATACTGATCCGAAATTTCACCTAATACGGGCGAAAACAAAAATTGCATACCAGCAAAGGCGGTGGTTAACCACATACCATAAATAACGGCCATATGGGTACCTTCACCGGTCAATTGCATTATGAATTCAGGGATAATCGGCAGTATGATACCTATGCCGATAACATCTACTAAAATGGTAATGAAAATAAAGAGGAGTGCGGTTTTTTTAGATTTCATGATTCAGCAAAAGTCGGATAAAAAAAGCCCCGCAATTAGTGCAGGGCCATTATATTTTCATCAACTATAAATGAGCTTAATTATTCAACGCTTCCGCTCCACCAACAATCTCTAAAATCTCATTGGTAATCGCAGCTTGTCTTGCTTTGTTATAGGTCAATTTTAATTGATCTCTAAGCTCTGTGGCATTATCCGTTGCTTTGTGCATTGCTGTCATACGTGCACCGTGCTCACTTGCAAAAGAATCTCGAACAGCTTTATACAATTGCGTTTTTAGTGATTTAGGAATCAGTTCTTCAACAATTTCTGCCTTAGAAGGTTCAAAAATATAGTCGGCCGCTCCAGAAGTATCTCCCTCAACAGGAACCAAGGGCAAAAACTGTTCGGTCATCACAATTTGTGTGGCCGCATTTTTGAACTTGTTGTATACCAATTCAATTTTATCATAGTTACCTTCAGTAAAGTGATCCATTAAATTCTGGGCAATTTCGGCTACATTATCAAAAGTCAAATCATCATATACTTGACTATGATTCGCAATTACGGTACTTCTTTTTCCCAATAGGTCGTTTCCTTTTTTACCAATGGCCAAGAAATCTACCTGCTTGCCACCATAAGTCTGCTCATGCAAGAATATACTCTGTTTGATGATATTGGTATTGAAGGCTCCACACAATCCACGATTAGAAGTAATAGCCACGACCAAGACCTTGTTTACCGTTCTATTATCCGTGAATTTGCTTCCTGCATCCCCGTCCAAACTAGCACTAAGGTTTTGCAACAGTTCCGTAAGCTTATTTGCGTACGGGCGCATTGCGGTAATAGCATCTTGGGCTTTTTTCAACTTAGCGGCAGATACCATTTTCATGGCACTAGTAATCTGCATAGTTGATGATACCGATGCTATCCTATTTCGTATTTCCTTTAAATTGGCCATTCTTTTTAGTATTTAGTAGTTAGTATTGAGTAGTTAGATTTTTCATCCATGCTACATCATACCGTATACTGTTTACGCAATACTTAATACTAACTTCTATATTTCCCTGATAAATCCTTACAAACAGCAGTCAACGTGTCCGTAACTTCATCTGTCAGTTTTCCAGCTTTTAACGTATCAAGAACATCTCTGTGCTTGGCGTTCATGAACGCTATAAAATCTGTTTCAAATTCTTTTACCTTTTCAACAGGGACATCCCTCAATAGGTTTTTAGAACCTGCAAAGATTATCGCTACCTGATCTTCAACGGTAAAAGGATCATTCTGTGCCTGTTTTAGAATCTCAACGTTTCTACGTCCTTTTTCGATAACGTTCAATGTAGCGGCATCCAAATCGGAACCAAACTTGGCAAAAGCTTCCAATTCACGGAACTGTGCTTGATCCAGCTTTAAAGTACCTGCAACTTTTTTCATGGATTTGATTTGAGCCGAACCACCTACACGAGATACCGAGATACCTACGTTAATCGCTGGTCTCACCCCTTGGTTGAATAAATCCTGTTCCAAGAAGATCTGTCCGTCTGTAATAGAAATTACGTTGGTCGGGATATATGCGGATACGTCACCTGCCTGTGTTTCAATAATGGGAAGAGCCGTTAATGAGCCTCCACCTTTTACCATTGGCTTTAGAACGTCTGGTAAATCGTTCATGTTTTTCGCGATATCATCATCGGCAATCACTTTTGCGGCACGTTCCAATAATCTTGAATGCAAATAGAAAACGTCACCAGGATATGCCTCACGTCCTGGAGGTCTTCTTAATAACAAGGATACCTCGCGATACGCCACCGCTTGTTTTGATAGATCATCATAGATAATCAACGCTGGACGACCTGTATCTCTAAAATATTCCCCAATAGAAGCACCAGCAAATGGCGCATATACCTGCATTGGCGCAGGATCGGATGCATTTGCTGCAACTATCGTCGTATACGCTAAGGCGCCTTTGTCTTCCAAAGTTTTTGCAATGGCAGCAACAGTAGATGCTTTCTGTCCAATAGCTACATAGATACAATATACCGGTTCACCGGCATCGTAAAATTCTTTTTGATTTAATATGGTATCGATACAAACCGTAGTCTTACCTGTTTGACGGTCACCAATAACCAATTCACGTTGTCCTCTACCCACAGGAATCATCGCATCGATTGCTTTGATACCTGTTTGTAATGGTTCGTTTACCGGCTGACGGTAAATTACACCTGGTGCTTTTCGCTCCAATGGCATTTCGTAAGTTTCTCCGGCAATTGGGCCCTTACCATCGATTGGTGTTCCCAATGTATTTACAACCCGGCCAACAATTCCTTCTCCTACATTGATGGAAGCGATACGTTGTGTTCTTTTTACCGTTGCGCCTTCCATAATTTCTTTGGACGGACCCAGTAATACAACACCAACATTATCTTCTTCTAGGTTCAAAACAATACCTTGCATGCCACCGTCGAACTCGACAAGCTCTCCGTACTGAACGTTTGAGAGTCCATAGACACGGGCAATACCATCCCCCACCTGCAAAACTGTACCTACTTCATCCAAAGAAGCGGTAGCTTCAAACCCTGATAATTGTTTTTTCAAAATTGCTGATACTTCAGCTGCTTTTACTCCTGCCATTTTTCTAGATATAAGACATAAGAACCAAGACGTTAGATACTCGGTTCGCTTTATTTATAGACTATTTGTAAATTCTCTTTTTAATCTGTCCAACTTGTTTGCTACACTGGCATCGTACTGTAAATCGCCAACACGCAACACAAATCCTCCTATGATGCTTTCATCAATCTTGTTTTCTATCGTAACCTTGTTGCCGGTCATTTTTGCAACTTCCGCCAACGCCTTCTTTTCCAAAGCTGTCGTCAAAGGAACCGCGGTAGTAACAAAAGCTACATCCTCTCCTTTTAATTGCTCATGGAGAATAATATACTTTAAGGCTACTTCTTGCAACAGTGCAATTCGTTTATTATCCGTTAATGTGCTGATAAGTCCTTTTGTAATCTCATCTGAACTCTTGAAAATTTCCTGTAGCGAGTCTTTTTTTACCTGACCCTTTACAACAGGGCTCTCCAAGAAATTTTGAAGCTCTGTATTTTCAGCAATTGTAGCTGTTATTTCTCGCATGTCCTTTTCTACAGCAGCTGCCGCTTTTTTTTCCAATGCGAAATCCAAGGTTGCTTTTGCGTAGCGTATGGCCGCTCTACTTTCGTTCATCTCCTTCTAGTTCAATTCGATATCGCCCAACATATCGTCGACCAATTTCAGTTGCTTCTTCTTGTCGGATAATTCTTCTTTGATCACTTTTTCAGCAATCTCCACAGAAAGATTTGCAACCTGAGCCTTGATGTCGGCAACGGCAGCTTTCTTTTCGCTTTCGATAGTTGCTTGGGCCTGCTTGACCAATTTATCGCCTTCTACCTGAGCTTGTTCTTTGGCATCGGCAACAATCTTATCTTTGATTTCACGAGCTTCTTTAAGCATTGCTTCTCTTTCTGCTCTTGCTTCCTTTAAAAGTTTTTCGCTGTCCGCAGTTACGTTCTGCATTTCCTTTTTTGCATCTTCAGCGGCATCCAATGCATTTTTTATACCGTCTTCGCGATCATTTACAGCTTTTAAGATAGGTTTCCAAGCAAACTTCCACATGAGGAACAACAACAACCCGAACAATAAGGTTTGCCAGAAAAACAGTCCTAACGAAAACTCTTCCAATAACTTAGCCATAATTCTTTTTTATTTGTATACATTTTTAAACAAAGCAAGGGCTGTAACCAACCGTTACAGCCTTTTGCCTTAGATGTTCTGATTATACTGCAAATAAAGCAGCAAAACCAATACCTTCAATCAACGCTGCCGCAATCAACATCGCTGTTTGGATTTTTCCGTAAGCTTCAGGCTGACGTGCTATAGCATCCATTGCAGAACCACCGATTCTACCGATACCCATACCAACACCAATAACTACTAAACCTGCACCTACCATTACTGGAATTTCCATATCTATCTAGTTTAAAAATTAAAAATTCAATACTTAGTTGCCTCCCTATGATTTCGACTACGCTCAATCAACGGTCGGAATAATTATAATTAATGGGCAGTTTCTGCCTCATGCTCATGTTCGTGCTCATGTTCTTCAGAGGCAAATCCGAAATACAGGGCAGACAACATGGTGAAAATATATGCTTGTAGCAATGCTACCAATACTTCAATCAATGAAATTGCAAAGGCCAGTCCAAAGGATAATGGACTTCCCAACCAACTTTTAAAGATGAACATTAACCCGATCAAGCTCATCAATACAATATGTCCCGCCTGCATGTTTGCGTATAAACGAATCAATAATGAAAATGGCTTAATGAACAGTCCTAAAATTTCAATAGGAACCAATATAATGTACAATGGAATCTTTGCATACCAAGGCATGGAATCACCAAGCGGATTAAACTGGTGCATCCAATAATCTTTTGTCCCGGTTAAATTAGTAATCAAGAATACCATTAGAGCCAAAGCAAATGTTATAGCTATGTTTCCCGTAACATTAACTCCAAGTGGTGTCATACCGAACATGTTCAAAAACCAAATAAAGAAAAATATGGTCAGTAGAAACGGCATGTATTTTCCATATCGCTTCTCACCAATATTTGGTCTAGCAATGTCATCTCTAATATATAGTACAATAGGTTCAAAAAATCTTCCTGCTCCTGTTGGCACGCCGTTATTTTTCGCATATGATCTTGCAAGACTGGAGAACAACCACAACATTAAAGCTCCGGTAATGATAATCATTACCACATTTTTTGTGATTGATAAGTCCAAAGGTTTTACATTGGTAGCATGATGCTCTTCATCATAATTGATGGTTCCTTCGGCATCTGTCTTATATACTTTACCGTGGTAGAGTTTGTAATAATTTCCATCTACTTCAGCTAAAGTCTCGCCATGGTGAAATTTTGAAGAAGAAAATACCATTAATCCGTTATCCCATAGAATAACAGGTAATGGAAAACCAACATATTTGTGTTCCCCGTCATCTGTTGTGTAAGAAAATAATGAAAAGTCGTGGGAATCTTGAAGGTGATGGGTGATGTATTCCTTTATTTCGGTCTTCAGGTCTTTGCCGTGATTTCCGGCTTCGCTATCCTTTTCACTTGCAAAAGTGAACTGACCTAAAAAAAGTGTTGCAACTAAAAGAATTTTTGTAAAAACAGTTTTTCGCATTTTGCTCAGAATATCGGTCTTTCAAAATCCGTGCAAATGTAAGTCTTTCTAACAAAAAGAAAAAAGCTTTCAAACTTTTATTTAAAAGTAGGTTAGGTGAGTTATAGCTTAGGTGAATCTTCTAGATTTTTGAGCATTTTTGAAGTGAAAAAGGTCTCTAAAAACAGTGCTATGGCATATGGAATAAAAAAGGCTGCAAACTCCATGGCAGACATGTCCCCGTCTTCCTTGTAGGTTGGATAGAAGAACAGAAAGAAAATGATAAATTTCAAGAAGCTGCCCCCCATGAACAAAAATCCGATCTGGTTTTTTAGTTTCTCCTTAAAATGATTCAACAAGATAAAAACTGCAGCGGCCAAAAAACCGTTTACCAGATAAGACCGTACAATAAGGTTGTCTAATGTGGGCAAGTCCTTACTTTCTAGAACAAGTACATGTAGTCCAAAGGAAAGAAACAAGGAAAGTGCAAGAAGTAAAAAAAATTGAGTGGGCAGGTTGAACTTTGACATTAATACTTAATACGTTTCAATTGCTGCAAAACTACCCAAATCGAAATTGCCACTCCTAATAAAGTGGCAATTACAGTGAAAATATTTTTTTCGCTTTCATAATGGGTATCCAACCATTTTCCACCCTTGACGGCCAAAAATATAATAGCGCCCATTTCAAAAGCAATGCCGGACAGCATTGCCGCATTCTTAAGATTGTTCTTCTTAGGAGACTTTTGCTGGCTCATTGGTCTTTGTCGACTGCTGCTGCAATCTATTTGGTGTAGCTGTTCCGCCAACAGCTCCTTTGCCCATTGTACATGAGGCATTGAACGTAGCTCCCGGCTCAACGGCCAATTTAGCAACGGTTACGTTACCTTCAATATAAGCAGAGGCTTTTAAAGAAAGTAAGTCTTTAACCAAAAGTTCTCCGTTGAACTTTCCTTCAATGTCAGCGTTTACACATTCTACTTTACCATTAATGTAACCATCTTTTCCAATGACTACTTTTCCAGAGGTCTTTACGTTACCTTCCAATTTTCCATCGATTCTGAAATCAGCTTCGGAAGTAATGTCACCTTTAATCTTTGTGTTCTTTTCAATTCTGTTGGGTTGTCCACCAAATTCTGTCATAGGGCGAGGTTTTTTGTTGTCTGAAAACATTGTTTTCTAGGGTTTTGGGGTTAATATATGTTCTTTGTATGATTCTAAATTCTTGTGTACTTGTATTATTTTGTAATTGTCGGATAAAACTACAAAATTCTCGTCTTTGATGCGGTAGTCCTTGTTGTTTTTTATAAGCTCCGCATAGCCTAGCGCAAAATCTTTGGATTTGAAACCGTGTACTACCACAAATTGGTCTTCCAAGTTATAAATATCCTTGGAAATCACGTTTTTATATTTTAAATCTACGATGGATTCCTCGAGTCTATTTTTAAGTTCCAACGCTTTTTCATTGTCCTTTATTTTAAAAGGGAAGACGACCTTCCAATTTCCAGCACCAGAAGAACCCGTTTCTGGAGAAAAGTCTTTGCGCTCTAATTTTGGCAATTGCTCTGCAATTACTTGTCCCGCTTTTTTACCTTCGGGATTGTTAGGGTAGGTAAGCGCAACATAATTTAAGGCCTCTTTAAAGGGCTCAAAACCTTGAAGGCGACCTATGGCATTTGCCTTCAACATTTCAAACTTGGGAACTATAGGGTCTCCCGTAAACTGATTGATATATAATTGCGCTCTGGTGATTACCTCTAGATATTCCTGTTTTTGATATCGCTTGTACAAGGAAGCATACCTCGCATCTGGGCTGTCCGTATTTCCTTCCAATACGGCCTGGGGATTTAAGAGAATCTCTGCATAACGTGTGTCCGCATGGTTGGTAATGATATCTTGTTTCATGTTACGTGCCAACGGACTACCTGTTTCTTCATAAATTTTATAGAGATTGTATTTTGAAGGCAGTATCAATCGTTGTTCTGGGTTTGAGGCAAGTACTTGTTCCAGTTTCCCAGCGGCCAATGTATTTTCTTTGAACTTTTCTTTGTAAATCAACCCTAATTGATAGTTGGCAAAATTTCTTTCTGTTCGTAAACTGTCGATAATGGCAACATCTGTGGGGACCTGTTCCAAATAAAAGTCGACCGAATATTTTTGTTCTTCGGTCAGTTGTTCTGTAGCTTGTCCGTTAGCTAAAACATCCTCCCCGGTAGCTTCAGATGGTAACGCTCTATTTTTATTGCTCCATCGCCAGTCATCTTCCAATTCGCGATTTCCCCAACGGGTTTTAAAATCGTTTTTTCCGTATCCAAGGCTGGTCACATTATAAAAATAGAACTTCCCTTGATTCTCTTTTCCTCCCTTAGTCTCAGCAAATGCCGCAAAACCAGCGGTGGTTCTTTTTAACTCTTTCTCTAGAGCTGCCTCTTCCTTGCGCTTTAATTCTGCTATATAGTCCTCAAAATATGCTTTGCGCTCGGCTTCTGGCATTTCGTAAACGGTGATGGTGCTGTCCGCATATTGTACAATGTCCTCGTACTTGATGACATCTTCAAGATTGTCCAGTTTCTTTTTGATTCTTCTGTGTTTTCTCGAATTTTCTTTAAGGTTGGTCAACGTACTATCGTAGTAAGCACCTGCAATTTTGTACTCGTTCTGATCAAAGTTATAATCTGCTAAAGTCTGATAGTTTAAGGAGTTCAATTTGCGGTCCCCTCGATTGGCCCTTAGTGATTTATTGTAATACACTATCGCCAAACTGTCCGTTTGGTTTGCCAAATGGTATTGTGCGATTTCCCTGTAAATCTTATCCAAAAAAGGCCTGTTCTCCCTATTCTCCTCCAAATCTGTGAGATATTCCAGTAATTCTTCCTTATTGGAATCCGTAATCTCTGTGTTTTGGATTTTCTTTAGATGGGCATTGATCATATAGACTCTGGGCGATCTTCTGTTGAGGTCAATTACTTTGTCATAGGCATAATTGGCACTGTCCTTAAACCCTAGTTCATTGTAAAGCTGCCCAATAATAAATAGGTATCTTCCTTTTTCTGGATTCTTCTTCGTGTAGGCTTGTGCTATTTTTAATTTTTGAATCGCGGTATCCTTTGCTTTCAAATTTATAAAGCATTGTGCTATCACTGCGTTGGCATCTGCATACTCTTGGTCCTTCAACTTCTCGAATTTGAACATTCGTCTTAGGTTCTTAATCGCCAGTTCCGGATTGTCCAAACGCATATTGGTCTTTTCGCGCCAAATGGTAGCCTCGTTCAGTTTGTCGCTCTCGGTATATTTTCTAAGGATGTAATTAAAAGATTCCAAGGCAGGAATGTAACGTTGGTCAAAATAACGTGCTTTGCCCAACAAAAGGAAGGCTTCATCCGTTTGTGGATTTCGCTCTTCATCCTTAATATCCATGCTGTGCTTTTGAATAGCTTTTGTAGCTTTTTCTTCAGCAATGATAAAATTTGGGTTATTGTCCTCTGAATCCAGTTTTATTTCTTCGGTAACTTCCAAACGTTCTACGGGCAGTATTTCCCAATAGTCATCTCTGTAGCTGGTATTTAATTCTTCCCTCCCAAGTTCAAACGCAATATTGCCATTGTACAGGGTGTTGTACTTGGTGTTGAGCGCATGCCAATTGCGGTTGATGAACTTGTCCTTTTTGGTAGAGCATGAATTAAATGTCAGGCCTACAAAGACAAATACGATAATAAAAGAATGTTGAAGCTTCAAAATTATAGGTAATCGTGTTTATTCTTAACTTAAAAACTATCAGAATATTATGTAGCTCATCGGTAAAATGCAATATTTTTTTCTGACCTCAAAAAGCATTAACATTAAAGTGTTCCTACCAAGCAGTGGGATGCTCATAACTCAACCTACTTCGATTGTATTTCGATTTGTAGGCCACCGGGGAAATCCCAGCATATTTTTTAAACACCTTTCTAAAAGCTTTTTGGTCCATGTACCCGACTTGGTACATTACCTCGTTCACATTTTGTTCCGTAGATTCCAAACTGCGCTTGGCAGCTTCTATCTTTACTCTTTGAATGTACTGTGAAGGTGTATTTTGGGTCGCTTTTTTAAACCTGCGCACAAAGTTTCTGTTGCTAATGGCATATTCTCTTGCCAATTTTTCGACCGATATTCTTTCGTTGACATTACGCTCTATGTATTTCTGCGCCTCTTTTATGGTAAGGTCATCATGGTCTTTTTGTCCTTGAAAAATAGCGAACTGATTCTGGTTCTCACGATCAATATCGATTTCAAGGAACTTTGAAATATAAACAGCTACCGCTCTACCACAATATTTTTCTACCAAGTGAAGCATTAAATTTAAGAAAGAGTACGCTCCACCACTTGAATAAACTCCATCCTGATCGGTAACTATTCTATTGGAAACTAAATTGACCTTGGGAAACATTTTCCTGAACATGTCCATTGCTGCCCAATGGGTAGCGCATTGCTTACCGTCCACTAAGCCTGTTTGTGCCAACACGAACGCACCAATGCACATACTACCCACTTCCGCTCCATATTGGTTTCTTTGTCGAAGTATCCAAGGTACAAAATCCTTATTTTGTCCCAAATCTTCCAATAACTTATCCGGTCTAATCGCCGGTATCAATATCAAATCGGTTTTTTCAATATCATGGATGGTGTCGCTACAGTGAACACTGAATAAACCATTGTATAAAGAGTAGTCCTTTTCCAACCCCACTAAATGGACCTTGAAAAAATCCTCGTTTGCTACGCTAGTCTGCTTTAAATAGCTATTTGCTGCCATTAAGACCTTAAGGGGGCCTACTATGCTGCTCAAAATTGCATCCCCTTTGGGAACCAGAATACTTACATGTTTCATTATCAATACTTTTATAGGATAAATGTAGTCGTAAAAATTGGCGTAATCAACCCTTAAAAGTGTCTTGTATACCCTCTTTTTGGGCCTGTTTCTTTTGTAGTTTTGGATTATGGAGTTTGATACGTTCAAAGAAATCAGGAAACTGTTATGTTCAAAACATCCTCTTGTGACCGAAGGAAAAATGATGAGCTCTCCTGCAATCCACTATAACAACAAGGTCCTTGCATTTTTTTCCAGAAGCCATAAAATGGTCTTTAAATTGGGGAAAGACTTCAAGGTTGATCAAGTCAATGTCGAACTTAGGGAATTCAATCCGTTCAAAAACAAAGGTCCTTTATCTGGTTGGTACGAAGTGGATTTTACGGAAAAAGAGGTTTGGGAAGAACTGACAAACCTCGCGTTAAGCCTAGCTAAGGAAAATTCTTGAAAATCTTGTCCAAATGAAACCAATTAAATCGTCTCATTAAAAACAAACCTTAAAACTTACTAGATGATCAATGAAACATATAGTTCCTTTTTTAAAGAGTTGGCCAAAAACAACTACAAAGAATGGTTCCACGCCAACAAAAAACGCTATGAAAATGACGTCAAAATGCCATTTTTAAATCTACTGAATGCCATTCTTCCCACTTTAAAGCAATGGGAAAGCAAAATTGATGAGGATTCAAAAAAAGCATTGTTCCGTATCAATAGGGACATTCGATTTTCCAAAGATAAATCCCCGTACCATACCATAATGAAAGCTGGTTTTTCCTCGGGAGGCAAAAAATCGGAGTTACCTGGCTTCTATTTGGGCATTGATGCTGAAAATATTCATGTAGGTGGGGGACTTTTTATGATAGGTACGCCAGAACTAAAAAAACTTCGGTACAAAATTGCGGAAAACCCTGAAGTTTTGTTGTCCATTGTACAACAACCGGATTTTACACAAAACTTTGGAAAACTAAAAGGAGACAAAGCCAAACGATTGGATAAGGAATTAATGGTTGCAACTGAAAAGACAGATTTGGTTTTAAACAAGCAATTCTATGCTATGTCCGAATTTCCATTGGTACCTTTTTATGATTCTGAAATTTTGATAGAAGAGATTTTGAATCACTTTAAAGTAATTCGACCACTAAATGCATATCTAAATGAGGCATTGGCCTAGCTGAGTTTTTTATTAACCATATTATATAAATATTAACAAATGACAACACAAGAAGTAGCAGACAAATTGGTAAGCCTTTGCAGGGAAGGCAAGTACGATGAAGCCTATGGTCTTTATACCAAAGACGCAGTAAGTCTTGAAATGCCCGGAGTGCCCAATGAAAAGACCGAAGGGCTTGATAACATACTAAAAGGTTTTGAACAATGGGCAAGCAATATCGAAGAGACCCATGGCGGTACGGTCGGTGACCCCGTGGTCATGGGCAATCATTTTTCGGTTCCCATGTCCAGCGATGTCACCTTTAAAGGAATGGGCAGGTGCAAAATGGAGGAGCTTTGCGTATATGAGGTGGAAAACGGAAAAATAAAGAAGGTCCAATTCTTTTATGATCCATCAGTAATGTCTTAGGAGTTTATGTATCAATCTAATGGTCAAGCGCTTCAAATTGAGGCGCTTTTTTTATCCCCCAAAGAACGTTTCGAGTTCTTTAAGCGTTTCTGCAGAAGTCTGGATGTCCTTTACAACTTCACCTTTGTTCAACACTACAATGCGTTCACAAACTTCAGTAACATGGATTAAATCATGGCTCGAAACCAATACGGTAACATTTTCTTTGGTCGCCAATTCTTTAATAATACCCTTTAAGCGTATTTGGGTCGTGGGATCCAAATTTGCAAAAGGCTCATCCAGAATCACCACCTCAGGATTGCCAATAAAAGAAGCAACAATACCTGCTTTTTTTTGGTTTCCTTTGGAAAGGTCTCGCAGATATTTTTTCTGCCCAAGAATTTCTCCATGGAAGAAATCTTCAAATTGTGATAAAAGCGCATCTACATCTGCCTTGTTTCTTCCACGTAGTTCCCCGATAAAGTAGAAATATTCTTCAGGGGTCAAATAGCCTATCAGAAAGGTTTCATCAATAAAAGCTGAAGTAAATGGTTTCCATGCCTCGCTCTGATCTACTTGGATTTCGTTGTTAATGATATGGCCAGTGGAGGGCTGTATCAAATCCAACAACAACGAAAAGAGTGTGGTCTTGCCCGCACCATTATTGCCTACAAGGCCAAAACTTTGTCCTTTTGGAATTTCTAAAGACTCAACGTTCAAAACAGTCTGTGAACTATAGGTTTTTGAAAGGTTATGTGCTGTAATCATATATTTGGTGTTTTGATTTGATCGTTTCGACTTCGCTAAACGATCATGTGTTGGTTTTAATTATGCTTTTTGTTTGTAGGCAACTAGCGTTTTATACTTTTCCTTTTTGTAGATTTTTTCGATTATCTCAAAAGCCTTGTCCTTAAAAACAAAGCCGAGTACGCCGAATAACGTTACGAAAATATATCCAGCGGCCGGACTAATTGCAAAATGTCCTATCGTGTAAATAATTATGGGCAATAAAAGTTTAGGTAAGGTCAAGAGCAAGGTCTTTGCGTTGAACGCTTGCTTATCACCAAAGGCTTTTTTATTTGACGTAAGGTCAATAGGAGTTTTTACGTAAGCTCCGCCCCAGAGCACTAAATACGAATTAATGCCCACGTTATATATTGCCCCAGCTAAAACGGCTGCATAAGCTTCCCATCCGTAATAGAGATAAAATGTTGCTAAAAAAGTTGATATCACAGTGGCGATAATGACCAAATACCATTTGGAGCTCAGGTATTCTTTATACTGAATGTTTTGACTCATCATCAAGGGATAATAACTACTGTCCCAACTTGGCACATACTGCCCAAAACTAAAGAGGAATCCACCCGTAACAAAAATTCCGGCGAAAATCTTCATGAATGGATTATCGTAAGATTCAACGGCCCCTCCAAAAAATAGAAGGCCATAGAAAATAAAAAAGAATCCCATAATCACTGCCGTGCGCGCGCGTTTGTTTCTTTTAATAAGCTTAATATCATTTTTTAGGAAGGTACCAAGATTACCAAAGCGATTTAACCAATCAAGATTTTCGGTTTTTGCTTCGGAAGCTTTGGTGGCCAATCCACCATCCAAGTACATATTCTTCTTAAAATAATTGAACGCAGAACCAAACAAGGCCAAAAGAATGGCCCATGGAATCAATGCTGTTACAGGTATATCGAAAAGTATATCGAACAATGGGGCGGTGTAGGTTGTAATATCAAACCAACCGTAGTATTGGGAAACTCCCAGTAGTATAAAAAGACCCGCAATACCATAAAAGACATTGTTTTTATTGTTGACCAGTACATTGATAAAATTATTGCAATAGATCAATGCCATTAATCCCAAATGCCATCCAACAACATTGGCAACGCCATAATCTTGCGTTAGTAAAACAATGCTAAATGGCACAAAAAAGAAGGCATGTGACCAATTGAAAAAAGACACCGCTGTCTTACCCAAAGAATAGTAAACTACCTGGCTCTTTTTAAAAGGCAAGTACAACAAGGGCTTAATGTTGGTAACCGGCATTTTTTGCAACATGTACCGAAAAACCATATCAAAGGCCAAATAATAAATCATAAATTGATTGACCACGCGCAAAGGGTCTCCCAAATCTGCATCTTCAATGATAAAATAAACCCCTACGCCCAAGCTTAAAAAAACCCCTATAAAGTAAAGTGCTCCAAAAGCCATTAGGATTTTAAACCATATTTCCGTTCGAAATGAGGCCGACCTAAAAAAGGATTTCCATTGAAGGTTGATGAAGTGTTTGAACATAGGTTGGTGGTTTTCCAAAAGTTAGTACCTAAAGTACACGATTTGTTACAAAACGTGTGCTTTTTTTAAAATTCAACGTTCAAAATAGACCGAATCCGTAATTTTGCAAAAAAAATTGATAGTCCATGAGTGATTTTCACGCATTAAAAATTGCCGCAGTAGATTCCCTAACATCAAATTCAGTAGCCCTTACTTTTGAAATTCCAGAAAGCCTTAAAGATACATTTGTCTTTGACGCCGGGCAATACATTACCTTAAAGCATCAAATAAATGGTGAAGAAGTGCGCAGAGCTTATTCGATATCCTCCGCGCCATCATCTGGAAAACTTACCGTGGGAATTAAGAAGGTACCAAATGGTACATTTTCTGTTTATGCCAATGAACATATGGCTTGCGGTGATGTCACAGAAGTAATGCCACCTGAAGGTCGCTTTGTTTTTGAAAAATCCAAAGCAGCAAAACAAGTAATGGCGTTTGCAGCAGGAAGTGGAATCACGCCTATCATGAGTATAGCTCAAACTGTATTGGAGAGTAATACTGAAAACACTTTTGTTCTCGTTTTTGGAAATCAAACTCCAGATGAGACCATGTATCGTAATGCTTTAGTACAATTACAAGAAAAATATGCTGATCGGTTTTTTATTCAATGGGTGTACAGTCGTTCTTCTGAACCGGATTGCTTATTTGGCCGTATAGAAACCTCAACGGTCAATCTCATCACTAAAAATAAATTCAAGGACACAGCTTTTGATGCCTACTACTTGTGCGGGCCTGAAGAGATGATTACCATAGTATCCGATACCTTAAAAAACAATGAAGTATCTGAGGACAAAATCTTTTTTGAGCTTTTTACGGGCACTGAAACTGAAGATACCTTGGCAGAAGATCTAGAGGGAAAAACAAAATTGGAAGTTCTGGTCGATGATGAAACCTTCTCCATCGTCATGGATAAAAAAGAATTGGTTTTGGACGCCGTTTTAAAGAAAAATATTGACGCTCCCTATTCTTGTCAAGGCGGTGTATGTAGTAGTTGTATTGCAAGGGTAACAGAAGGAAAAGCAGAAATGGTGAAAAATCAGATTTTAACCGATGGCGAAGTGGCAGAAGGGTTGATTTTAACTTGTCAAGCGCATCCGACTACTCCGACTTTAAAGGTGGATTACGACGATGTTTGATTACTAATTGAAAGGCATAAGTTGAAAATTAAAAATGAATATTACGCCAAATTTTTATTTTGACTTTTCCATTTTCAATTCATTCTCAAGCGCTCTACTGGCATAATCGTACCCTAAGGTAAAAGCTTTTTCAATCCCTTTTTTATCCAACATACGAATGGTTTCCAGTTCCTTTGGCTCAATATAGAAATCGCATGCTTTTACTTTTTGGTGATTGGATGCATAAATCATTAGTCCAGTTACCCTCCCAGCTAATTGAAAAGAATTCTTTAGGTGCTTTTTTTCAAGTTCACCTACTATGGAGACATTGCTCCCTATGATGAAATCTGTTTTGTCGTCCACACATTCCTTTGGAAAGTTGTTCATAATACCGCCATCTGCGTAGAGTATTCCATTTATTTCAACAGGGCTGAAAACAGGTGTTAGTGCCGCCGAAGCTAAAAGCGGTCTAATCAATTCGCCCTCAGAAAACAATTTTTCCTTTCCTTTTAATAAATCGGTTGCAACTACATATAAGGATTTTTCCAAACTCTCAAATGAGTTCTTGGGAAAATAGCTTTTAAAGATGTTAAAGTATCTTTCCGTATCTATAAATCCAGGTTTGCTGATAGCAAAAAAATTGTATTGAAACAGTGGCGTCTGCTTAAAAAACTCCAACATGTCTTTTTCAGAATTACCATTGGCATATAGTGCCCCAACCAAAGCACCTACACTTGAGCCTGCAATAAAATTTGCCTCTATATCAAATTCTCGCATTGCTTTTATAAGGCCAATGTGTGCCATTCCTCGAATTCCCCCTCCTGAAAGAACCAATCCAATGCGTTTTGCCCCTATAATGTCAACCCCCATGATTTATGTCGATTTAAAGCATCATAAAATTAGTTCCTTAAGGTCAAACCTAGCAACTTCAACGTATTTTTTAAGACAATATTACCGACTATTGGGTCTGTAAAGCATTCAGATACAAGGTAATTTTACCGTACATCGAATACTTGTTATTTTTAATCTATGAAATTCTAACATGTTGATTTTCAAAACCGACCAAACAGTCGGAATGTTAAAATTGATGATTGTGCACAAAAATTGTAATCAAGAATACCTGTTTTCGACCAAACTAGGTATACATATATGTTGTATGTTTATAGTATAGGCATCTAATCTTGAAAAATACTTTCCAAAGAGAAACGGCAGTTTTAATATTTGCGAATTCCGCGATTGTGGATGCTCGTCTTAAAAACACGATGGCAAATCCGGACTTGTTTCAGGCATTGACCAAGCGTACGCTTCAAATTGTTAGTGCATCTGGATTACCCTATTTTCATTTTACCGAAAAAGAACAACAAGGAACAACCTTTGGCGAACGTTTTTCCAATGCTATTGAAGCAATCTATGAAAAAGGGTATGAAAATATTATAACTGTAGGTAATGATAGTCCACAGCTAAAAACCTCCCATATTCTTGAAGCTGAACAACAGTTGCAATTAGGAAAAACAGTTCTTGGGCCTACGCTGGATGGTGGATTCTACTTAATGGGACTCCATAATTCCAATTTTGACCCTCATCTTTTCAAAAAATTACCTTGGCAACGTTTTGGTCTTTTAAACAAAATATCAAACCTAATTGCCAGTTATGATTCCCATTTGTTCAGACTTCCTGTTTTGCAGGATATCGATAACAAAGAAGATGTAAAAACTTTATTGAATTTTTCCAAGACGGTTGCAGCTTCAATCCTAAAAATTCTTCAGGAATTATTTAAACCCTCTTTCCGGATTACCTTAAAAAATGTCCGGATCTGTCAATCAAATTTCACCTCACTTTATTTTAATAAGGGTTCACCAGTCTTAATGCAATTTTCCTAAGCGTTTATAAAATGGCATCCCTGCCATACAAAGACTAACGATTAAACTCATAAATGAACTATTTTTTATTGACCATGGCTTTGCTCATTGGAGCAAGTAGCCAGGCGCAACAAAATGTAACGGGCACGGTAACAGATGCCAACAATATTCCTATACCCTATGTAAATATCGTTTTGTTAGGCTCACAAACAGGCACAATAACCGACCAACAGGGAAATTATACCATTACGGTTCCTAATGCATCGTCGGTTCTTGAATTTTCTGTTTTGGGATATCAAAGCCAAGCCATTAGTGTAAACAATATAACCACTATTAATGTCCAACTTGTTGAATCTTCTGAACAGTTACTAGAAGTCGTATTAACAGCGCTAGGTTTAAAACGAGAAACCAAGGAGTTGGGCTACGTGGTACAAAGCCTCGATGCTGAAGGGGTCACAGAAGTAAAGGCTGTTAATTTCCTGGACAATCTAGCAGGGAAACTGGCAGGTGTGACGATTAATCAGGGAGCGACCGGAGTAGGTTCCACATCACGGATAAGTATTCGTGGTGAAGCTTCTTTCTCCAATAACAATCCATTATTTGTGGTGGATGGCGTTCCCATCAACAACAATTCTGTTTTCAATTTCACCAATGAGGCAGCGGCAGGTTTTCAAGAGGTGGATTTTGGGAATGGTGCCATGGAAGTAAACCCAGACGATATTCAGGAAGTTTCCGTATTAAAGGGACCAAGTGCTGCCGCCCTCTACGGAACGCGTGCCGCAAACGGTGTTATTGTTATTGAAACCAAAAATGGTTCAAAAAGTAAAGGTTTAGGAATAAGTTACAATACCAGTTTTTTTGTGGACACTGCTTTTCAATTACCCGATTTTCAAAATGAATACGGACAAGGACAATCTGGTTCATTTGAATTTGTCGACGGATTGGGAGGTGGAACGAGCGACAACATTACCTATAGTTGGGGTCCACGATTGGACGTTGGTAATTTAATTCCCCAGTTTGATAGTCTGGTTACCTTAGCAGATGGAACCAACGTGAGAGGAGGAGATACTTCTTTATACAATGGTCTACCGATTACCCCGACCGAGTTTCGTTCAAATCCGGATAATCTGAAAGACTTTTATCAAACCGGAACTACTTTTATCAACAACCTTGCTATTTCATCGGCGTTTGACAAAGGAAATTATCGGCTTTCTTTTACCGATTTACGAAGCGAATCCATCATTCCAGGTGTAAACTTGGACCGTCAGACCATTAGCGCAAGACTTTCTTTTAATCCAACGGATAGGTTACGTATTAATTCTTCCATTAGCTACGTAAACTCACAAAGTGATAATAGACCATCAAGTGGTTATGGTTCGGAAAATGTAAACTACTCACTGGTCGCATGGGGACCACGTTCCCTGAATATTGACAGTCTTAGGGATTACTGGCAGCCTGGCTTGGAAGGCGTACAGCAATTTTCATACAACTATACGTTTTTCGATAATCCATTTTTTATCCTGTTCGAAAACAGAAATTCATTCAATCGAGATCGCGTATTCGGAAATGTATCCGTATCCTACGACATTTCGGACAACATTACCGCAACGGTTAGAACCGGAATGGACTATTCAGATGAACTTCGACAGCTTAGGCGTTCGTTCAGTTCCAATCGCTTTGCAAATGGGGGATATGCCGAGCACGATGTGTTTTACAGGGAAATCAACACCGATTTCCTGTTGAACTACCATAACACTTTTGGCGATTTTAAGGTTGATGTCTCGTTGGGAGGAAATCGTTTGGACCAGAAAGCATTTACATCGCAGTCACAAACTACCGGTTTGGCACAACCTGGTATTTTTAGGCTATCCAATGCGGCATCTCCCATAGAGGTATTTGAATTTGAGTCCAATAAGCGTATCAATAGCTTTTATGGCCTGGCAAAGTTCGGGTACAAAGATTTTCTCTTTTTGGATATAACGGGGCGTAATGATTGGTCGAGTGCGTTGGCTACGCCATTTTCCGTTGACAATACTTCGTTTTTTTATCCTTCGGTTTCCAGTAGTTTGATTCTTTCAGAAATAATAGACTTGCCTCAGGCAGTTTCATTCGCAAAACTACGGGCAAGCTGGGCACAGGTAGGAAATGATACGAATCCCTATCAAACTACAGGTGCTTTTGTAGCGCAAACCCCATTTAATGGACAGCCTACGTTTAGCGAACAGAATGTAATAGCCAACCCCAATCTAAGACCTGAACAGACTTCTTCTTTTGAGGTAGGGGCAGATATTAGGTTATTTAGCGACCGATTGAATTTTGATATTTCCTACTACAATGCAGTCACTAAAGACCAAATTATTTCCTTGCCCATTGGTATTTCTTCAGGATTTACGCAGCAGGTCGTCAATGGGGGTAAAGTTCGCGCCAAAGGACTTGAAATTATTGCGAGCGTAACGCCTATCAGCAATGCAAACTTTAGTTGGAACAGCACCTTTAATTTTAGTAGAAGCCGAGCCACCGTTGAGGATTTACCACAAGAAGCAGGGCGTTTGACCTTAGCCTTTTCCAGAGTTTATGACAGTCAAAACCAAACGGTATTTTTACAGGTCGAAGAGGGTGGTAGAATCGGTGATTTGTATGGAACAGGTTATCTAAAAAATGACAATGGGGACTTTATCTTAACGGATGAAGGTCGCTATATTCCGGATAATACCCTTCAAAAACTGGGAAACAACAATCCGGATTTTATGCTTGGTCTTAACAATCAATTCAAGTTCAAAAATTGGGATTTGGGTTTTTTGTTGGACTGGCGCCAAGGTGGAATCATTGTCTCTAGGACCAGGGCGTTGGGAAATGTTGGCGGGCAATTGGCCGAAACCGCATTTAGACCGGAAGAAGGAATTATCCCTGATGGAGTGGTCAATGTTGGTACGGATGAAAATCCAGTTTTTGAACAAAATACAGTTGCTGTTACTGCAGAAAGCTATTACCGACAGTTTTTTGACCGAAACCACGAAGAAAACAATGTGTACGATGCCTCTTTTTTAAAATTAAGGCAACTTTCCATTGGGTATACTTTTAAGAGTTTTCAGCTATTTCAAAATGATGCAAGCCTAAGGCTTTCCTTAATAGGGCGCAATCTTTTTGCGATTACCGAGAATCCGCATTTTGATCCCGAACAGTTTGCCGTTCAGGGAAACGGTTTTGTGGGAGGTGTTGAAGATATGTCATACGCCACAACACGAAGTATAGGGTTTAAAGCAGGATTTAATTTTTAAGATGATGAAATTGATGGTTATAAGAGTACTAACATGGCTACTGCCCCTAAGGAAATCAAAAAGCAGGACAAAGCTGTATCCTATTGTCCAACGAATTGATTATAAGACCCAAAGTACCCATTTAAAATTGTATTTGAGCTTTGTACTTGTGTTTGTATTTTCCAGCTCCTGTACTAAGGATTTTGAGGAAATCAATACCAATCCCAATCAGCCTTTATCCGTACAGCCAAGTTTGTTGCTTAGACAGGTAATTTATGATTATGGGGAGCAAATGTCGTATGAAGGCTTTACCGGGGGTAATCTTTTGGGACAGTATACCACGGCCTTGGATTTCAATCTTTTTGATAGACACGATTTAAAGTCGCCGCAATTGGGAGGCAATCCATGGCCTATATTCTTTCAAAACCTACGGGATAATGAAAGTATTATCCAGTTGGCCCTCGAAAATGAAACCTTTGCGGTTTACGAAGGCCCTTCCCGAATTCTAAAAGCCTATATGGCAGCCGCACTTACGGACCTTTTTGGGGATGTCCCCTATTTTGAGGCATTTCGCGGAAAAGAGGGAACAGTTACTCCCGTCTATAACACCCAGGAAAGTATTTATACTGGAGAAGATGGTATTTTAGACAACCTCAACAAAGGAATCACTGCCCTGGAAAATTATACGGGTAGTATTCCCTTAGAAGGTGATATTCTTTTTAATGGCGATCTGGAAGGATGGATTCGATTTGCAAATTCCCTTCGGATAAAATCCTTGATACGAATTTCAAGTCAAACAGATGTAGCGGCTGATTTACAATCCATTTTTACGGATGGGAATTTCATCGTTGAAAATATAGAGAATGCCATTTTCAATTTTACGGATGGAGAACCCAACAATTTCCGTTTGGCGCGATTGCGTATTGGTGACTTCAACAACTTTGTAATGTCCGAAACCATGGAAGAGATTCTAGTAGGATTCAATGACCCAAGGATCGCAACACTTTTTAGGCCTTTTAGCAACAGTGATTCAGGCGAATTCAATGGGTTGCTCAACGGTATCGACGCTACACAGAACGCTGCCATACTTGCCGACTTTTCATTGGCGGGAACCATCTTTAGGGAAAATACAGGAGATTTGGATGCCAACTTCATGACCAGTTGGGAAACTCATTTTCTTTTGGCCGAAGCAGCTGAACGCGGATGGATCACAGCGGATGCACAAGAATTGTATGAAATTGGAGTGACCCAGGCTTTTGAATATTGGCAAGTAGCACTTCCAGCAGATTATTTAACCAATAGCGCGCCTTTCGGTGCAGGGGGCGATGCCTCAATTGAGCAAATATTGACCCAAAAATGGATTGCCAATATCATAAATGGTTATGAAGGTTGGATCGAATATCGCAGAACAGGCTTTCCAGAGTTAAAGACGCTATCCGCAAGTTTAAACAATGATATTATCCCTGTTCGTATGCCCTATCCGGCAGAAGAGGAAGCGCTCAATAGTGTGAATTATGCCGATGCAGCTTCCAGAACAGATGGAAATAGTATAAATGTACCCGTTTGGTGGGATGAAGATTGATTTTTCAATAAAACAATTTGAAAATGAATTAATGTTAATCAAAGGAAGATTTACAAATAACGATGTCAAAGTAAATACAAAGTTCAAATGACTGGAGCAATTTTTTGGCAATGGGGTTTGGTGATAGCATCTAGTTTGGTGTTGTTTCTACTCGCTCCCTTTGCTAAAAATACCAATCAGTTTTTTAATGCTGTTTATCAAGAAAAGACCCCTAATAGCCTTGTGCTCATGGGGTCTTTGGTCATTTCTTGGATTTTTGCAAAAAGTATAACCAATGCTGCCAATCTAGGACTGGAGTTTGGGTTGGTCGGTGGCGCGGCCTATGCGGCCTACTACTTGTCTTTTGCCGTGGCAGGCATTGTCATTTATCGCATGCGAAAATTTGGAGGTTATAACAGTATCCATCATTTTCTCACCTCCAAATTTGGAAAAAGTGCGGTTGCCGTATTTTCAATTTTGATTACCATTCGTTTGTTCAATGAGGTTTGGAGCAATACCATGGTCATTGGCTCTTATTTTGGGGATATGGGTTCCACACCTTACTACCTTTCCATATTGGTTTTTACGGCATTGACCTTGGCCTATGCATTAAAGGGAGGATTGAGTAGCTCCATTTTTACGGATAGCATTCAAATGGTATTGTTCTCCATATTGCTCATTGTCATTTTGTGGAACGTTTTTGCGGCAGATGCCAGCTTTTCTGGAGGGACGGTACTAAAATCGGGTGTTTGGTCTTTCGAAACCGGACTCAATTTGCTCTTTGCAGCCGTGCTTCAATCGTTTAGCTACCCCTTTCATGACCCTGTGCTAACGGATAGAGGGTTTTTAAGTTCCCATAAAATTACCTTGAAAAGCTTTCTGTGGGCCAGTTTTGTCGGCGGATTATGCATCGTGCTGTTCAGTATTATCGGTATTTATGCGCAACATCAAGGTTTTGCCGGGCAGGCAGCGGTTGTTGTTGGGCAGTCCTTTGGCATTGTTATTCTATTGGTCATCAATTTTATCATGATTACTTCGGCAGCTTCTACTTTAGATTCCACATTTTCCTCTTTTTCCAAGTTGCTTTCCATTGATTTAAAACTTGGAAACAGTTTGAAATTTGGTCGTATTGCCATGATCTTGATTGCGCTACTAGGGACCATTCCGGTTTTTTTGGATGCTGAAATTCTATCGGCCACTACCATTAGCGGGACCATGGTCATTGGTTTAACCCCTATTTTTATGTTCTGGAAGAAATCGCCCCCTAAAACTAGTTTTCACTTGAGTGTTTTCTGCGGTTTGCTGTTTGGTCTCTTTTTGGTCTTTGACTGGTTTCCAAAATCATTGATATTCACTACAGGAAGGTATGCGGATTTGCTCTGGATCAATTTCTGGGGCATTCTATGTTGTATCCTATTATATTTGACACCGCTATGGATAAGAAGATAAAACATATCGGCCCAAAAAGCGGGAAGCTATTGCTCTTTGGCGGGGTGTATAGTAATCTACAGGCCTTGCAAAAATTAATCTCCATAGCAGAAGCTGAAGGTATTCTTCCTGAAAATTGCATTTGCACAGGGGATATCACCGGATATTGTGCCCAGCCCGAAGAAACTATTGCTTTGTTAAAAAAATGGGGCGCTTTAAGTATCGCAGGAAACGTAGAACTGCAATTGGCCAATGACAGTGAAGATTGTGGATGTGATTTTAAAGCGGGCGGTCGGTGCGATAGTTTTTCCAAAATGTGGTTTCCCTATACCAAAGCACATCTATCAGAATCATCCTTGGAATGGGTTTCCCATCTTCCGGAGTATATCTCTTTTGATTACGGAGGTAAAAAAGTGACCGTGGTACATGGCAGTTATGAAAATGTTTCGGAATTCATTTTTGAATCCACTTCAGAAAACATTAAAAACGATTGCTTGGAGCAAACCAGAAGCGATGTAATCGTGGCGGGACATTGTGGATTGCCGTTCAGTCAAACCCTAAAAGATAACCTATGGTTAAATCCTGGGGTCATTGGCATGCCGGCAAATGATGGTACCCAACGGGTTTGGTATATGCTACTGGATAACGAGGATGGAAAGCTTAAATATACCCATCGGTCTTTTGAATATGACCACAAAACAGCACAGCAGCTCATGTATACAAACCATTTGCCCGAAGCTTATGCGGATACGCTCGCTTCTGGTATTTGGGACAATATGGAAATCCTTCCAGAGCTCGAAAAAATGGTTCAAGGAATTCCAATCAATTTAGATAATGACTCAAGACAAAATATAGAACCTAAAACAAGTAAAAAGATGGCAGATTCGTATTACGACCCCAAGGACCTTAGAAAATTTGGAAAAATCACGGAGTGGAGCGAGGAGCTCGGAACAAAATTCTTTGATTATTATGGTAAGGTTTTCGAAGAAGGTGCACTAAGTGCTAGGGAGAAGTCTTTGATTGCCCTTGCAGTATCCCATGTGGTAAAATGTCCGTATTGTATAGATGCGTATACCAAGGATGGACTGCAAAAGGGAATTACCAAAGAAGAAATGATGGAAGCTGTACATGTAGGTGCCGCCATAGAGAGTGGTGCCACTTTGGTACATGGCGTACAGATGATGAACAAATACAACAAACTATCCATGTAAGGAAGGTGTCTAATTCGAGATAGGATTAGTATTCCTGACTTTACATCCATAAATTAGAGGTTATGAGTGAAAGCATAATGCCCCAAATAAAAAAAGCGGCCAAAAAGTCCATGAAAGGTCAAGCAAATGAGCTGGCTGCGACCAACAAGCAATTGGAAATCCTGAACGGTGGAATTTTTGCGGAAGGGGAACTCCCGTATTTTAAGGATAAAATAGCTGAAATTGGCCATTTTCCGCTTCGGCCCAGAAAGTTGGAGATTCTACAGATCAATGTTGGGTATATGTGCAACCAGGTTTGCGAACACTGTCACGTGGATGCCGGACCTGACCGTAAGGAAATCATGACCCGTGAAACGATGCAGCAGTGCTTGGAGGTTATTAAAAACACTGGTGCACATACGTTGGACCTTACTGGTGGGGCACCAGAGATGAATCCAGATTTTCGCTGGTTTGTAGAAGAGGCCGCTAAGGCGGGCATCAAGGATTTTATTGTGCGGTCCAATCTTACCATCATCCGTGCCAACAAAAAATACTATGATCTCCCCGATTTCTTTAAAAAACATAATGTCCATGTGATTTCGTCCATGCCGCATTACACCCGTGGCAAAACCGATAAGCAGCGTGGGGACGGGGTTTTTGACAAGTCTATAAAAGCATTGCAAGAATTGAACGCAAGAGGGTACGGAATGCCCGATAGCGATTTGCGATTGGATTTGGTCTACAATCCTTCTGGAGCATATTTACCAGGAGATCAGGCGGCCATGGAAAAGGATTTTAAAAAGGCGTTGGACGAAGACTTCGGCATTCAGTTTCATAATCTCTTTGCCATTACCAACCTGCCGATTGCCCGTTTCTTGGATTACCTCATCGCCTCCGAAAACTATGAGGACTATATGTACGCTTTGGTGGAAGCCTACAATCCTGCCGCAGTCGCCAATGTCATGTGTACCAATACCATTTCCATTAGCTGGGACGGTTGGTTGTACGATTGCGATTTTAACCAAATGTTGGACCTTAAGGTCGCCAGTAAGGTAAAACACATTAAGGACTATAATGAGGACATTCTAAACGATAGGAATATTATCATTTCCCAGCATTGTTATGGGTGTACTGCGGGTGCGGGGAGTAGTTGCCAAGGGACAGTGGCTTAGCGTAAATCGAACTTAGTTTAAAGAGAGTTTGCACGAGTTACAAATTCGCGCCAGCGGGGGATAGTTTTTATTCATTTTGTATTTCATTTTCATCTTTGTTTACAGGTGGTGGTGGCAAATACCGAATGGTCTCCCAAAATGCAAAATTCAGTTCTAACTGAGTCCCTAACTTGTCATATTCTTGAGTTAAGTCCTTTATAAATTTTTCAATTCCGTTCAGTTTGCCTTTTCGTTCTGATTCTATTATGACCAAAAAGTTTTCAGGTTTTTCTGAGTTTCTATAATATGTAAAATCATCAGTCAGTTTTTTGCTGAGCGAGTTTGGTAATATTTCGATAATGGTCTGCCATTCAAATGGTTTTCCTTTTCGAAAAGTTACATAATGTTTTCCTTCTGGGTCAAAAATCATTGGTTCGCAATGTTCAGTTGGAAATATATTTCGGATAATATTTTTTTGTTTGATAACTATTTTGGGAACACTATCATTACAAGTTATCTCGTTGATTCTGTCTATTAGGATTCCGTAATCTTTAAATTCCGATAATTTAAGAGATACATTAAGGTTTACATTTTTATTTTTTGAAAACCCATAGTTTTTGATTTTCGTTTCTTGGTTTACGCAACCTGTCAACAGCAATAGCACTATTAAATATTTGGGAAAGTTCATGTTCACTCTAGCTGGTTCTTTTTAGCTCGCGTACAATAAAATATACTTCATTTCAATAAAGTGCATTGTCCGATACTGAAAAAGTTCAGCACGAGTAAATGAAGTTCGGGAATTTTCTTCAAAAAAACCTCTGTGCCGGTAGGAATTGACAGGCTGTAACAGCTTTTTTCATCACAGCATCCGGATGGAACTGATATACGCCCAAACAATAAATAATATCTGCAATGGTATTCTAAACCACAAATACGTAAGTCCATGACCGTCAAAGGTTCCTTTTTGATAGTTTACCTGATGTATGGAAGCATAAATATTTGCGGGCAACATCAATACGAGAAAAACAATCAAAGTCCATCCACTGATCACTTTTAGTTTTGGGATAAGCAAGCCAATGGCCAAAAGGATTTCAAAGAGTCCCGTGAGGTGAACAAAGCTCATCTTGAATGGAATAAATTCAGGTATCATCATGGACATACCTTTGGTATAGACAAAATGCCCAATAGCCGTAAAGCACAACATGATGGACATCGCTATTCGTGCCGACAAGGCAAAATCATATTGCCTGTTGACCATCTTCACCACAAAAATGGCGATCACAAAGCTGGATAGAAGTACGAGTAATGGTTTCATAGGGTCTTCCTTTAATTCAGTCACAAAATTCATAACTAATTTTAGGGCAGACAATGAACCCAGGTTAAGTAATTCGCTTTCGAATTCTGCTTAAGGCTTGAGGAGTAACCCCAATATACGAGGCAATGTATTTTAGGGGAATCTGTTTCAATAATTTGGGACGTTCCCGAAACAGGTCCAAATAACGTTCTTCTGCGGTTTTGCTCAATAGGGCCAGTTCTCTTTTCGACTTTATCAAAAACATATTTTCTGCCATTCTCCGCCCTATTATATTTCCGCTTTCGGTTTTTTTATACACCTCTTGAAGGTCTTGGAACGATATGCGCCACAAGGTCGTGTTGGTCAGCGTTTCTATTTGATAGGGAGAGGGCGTTCGAGTAATAAAGGAATCATAGGCTGTGACAAATTCGTTTTCAAATAAAAATCCAAACGTCAAGTCACTTTCTTCTTGGGGAATATAATACCGCACTATCCCTTCGGAAATAAAAGATAGGTAGTTCTCAACTTCACCGATTTTGATAAGCGTTGCGTTTTTCTTTAGGGTTTGCTTCTGCAGTTTTGAAGAAAAGAAATCCCAATCAGCACCACGCATTGGATAGATACGGTCTATGAACTTTTTGATTTCTTCCATTTAATGAAGTTCGAGAATTTTGGTTAAAATAAATAAGATGCTAGTTGAAGTGACCTTGCACGAGTTACAAACTCGCGTGAGCATGGCGAGTAGTTTTCAGGGGACGGTGGCTTAGATTGTAAAAGTGATATAGAAATTGGGGCTATACTTATTGGTTTTGTGTATGAGCAGTGGTAGTTTTGACTATTGATTTTTCAATTTGCTATAAACTTTCAATTTTGACACTTCCGCCGCTATTACTTATAGGACAAATTGTTGTAAATAGTTTTATTCCTATTCAACCGATTCATCTAATTTCTCATTCAATGAAATCAGAGTCTGTCTTGTTTCTTCAATATTTCCATTAAACGGCTGCTCGGAGATTCTGATATCCTTAATTCTTTCCTGAAATAATCGTTCAACTGCTGATTCAATTTCTCGTGGAGATTTTGCCTTCATGAAGGAATCGTATAACTCTGGTCGAATCCCATTTCCAAAATATTCCTTCATGATTTTTAATTTCTTTTCCATATTATCCAACCTCTGTCCAATAATCTTTTCCCGTGTCAAAGTTGTTCCATACAAAAGAATATAAGGTAATTCTCCAAGGAAAGTCCATATGCCGCTACCACGATTTATCTCGTACAAGAACAAAGGACCAGCAGAACCATATTCAGATTCCGATAAACAGTACTTTTTTAGGTCATGATAATAACCTTTTAAAGTCTTATAAATAGCCTCTTGATTAAACAGAGGTAAATCAATTGTTGGATTTTCAAATTCTATTTCAATAATGTGAGAGGTCATAGATTCAAATTTCATTTTGTAGCCTTGTCCAGCGTCATATGCTTCCCAATAGTCTCTATAATTTACATTTCTACCTATCCAATACTCGTATATATCCATATCGCTTTTTTTATTCCGTACAACGTTTAAGGTGTAGCTCGTCTTAATGAATTAAATCGTCCAATACTAAAACAAGTTCAGCACGAGTAAGTGAAATTCGGAAATTTCTGATGAAATTGCACTATTTACTTAACAGATTGCTCTTTTGAATTGACCAATTTTATAGTCAACTTATCTTTTTCCTGCTGTACTTCAATAGCATCGCCAATTTTAAAACCCAGTTCTTTGAGCCAATCCCCTTCCAAACGGATTTCGGGAACGGCTTTATGGCCCCACCTACGGCGTTGGAATTTTCGGTAGACTTTTAAAATTCGAAAGGAGGGCATGTAGGTTTTGACCTTTTTACGAATATAAGAGGTCTATTTATACTTGATGTTCGGTATTGTGAACACTGGAAGATTAGCCACAGTATTTCAACAAATTAGGAAATAAAATTTAAACGCTTTGCGAAGCCAAAGGTTTTGACCAAAAGGCCTTTGCTTTTGGTTAAGCACCTTGACCCGCATTAACTATTGCTACTTTTATAACCAGTTATAATTACACTATCATTCCGGACTGCTTATTATTTACTCTGTCAACATATCCAGCAAAATAGAACGGTATGTTGTCTTCTTTGCCATTTTCCAGTCTTCCTTTTACTTTTTCAAATGCTAAAATCGAAACCTCGAACTCTGGTTGCCCAGTAACTAGAATTGGTTGGCTTAATTTGTCATACCAAAAGTATTTTCCCCCAAAATTTTTTCTCGCCACTTCAAAAATGTATGACCCTACAGTATTAATTAAATTCGCCTTTTGTTCTTCGTCTATTTCGTGAAAAAAATCAGATGCTTCTTCAAGCGCATCTTCAACTAATTCTAGACTTTTAACTGAGTAATCTAATCCTGGGAATCTATCGGTACTGCTTGACACAAAAAAAACAGCTGACTTAATCATCTCTTTTGTGTAATCGTCTAGTTGTTCGGAATTACTATCCTTGAGAGCAGTTTCTTTTTTTCTTTTAAATCTGTCAAATATCCCCATTCCTTTGCTTTTATTTTTTACAATTAAAAAGGATATGAATTCGTTTTAATGAATTATATCCTAAGATGGGTGAAGTTCGTGGATCTTTAGGTAAAAATCAATACTTTTTATTCCCCTTTATTCCTGCGACCCTTCTTTTAGGCTTCCGGCATCATATTTTTCCTTAAAATAAAAGCCAATGATAAAGCCAAGCGGCCCGGATAAAATTGAAGATACCGTCGTTAGCAAATCTTTGTAGTCTTGAATCTTAAAGCCTTCGGTGGTGTACCCTATTACAAAGGTGACGAAGATGACACAAAAGAACAGGATTACAAAAACAAAGGCCAAAGCTCCCCGGTTCTTTTCACGTTTTTCATCCACAGTGGATTTTTTCACTACCACCTTATGAATGCGTTGTCCTAAATCGGTTAAAATGTTCCCTTCCATAGTTATCGCTTTTTTTGAATTTTATAGGTGGGATATTCTTTTTCCAGTTCGAGTTTTAGCATCTCTTCTATTTTGTCCAGCTCTTTTTCGTCTGGAGTCACTATGTTTTTGTTCAATGCAATGATGCGCTCCAGTATCTTCTTGGTCAATCGCAACTCATATTCCAGTTCTACATTGGTCTTGCCTCGGTCCATCATGTTATTTTCGGTTTTAGTTATAACAAGGAGTCTATCAGATTAGAAGGGATATTGGTCTCCTTCTTATCCAGTTTGGTATTCTTTAGAAACTCATTTGCAAATAATTTCTGCATGTCATCGGATAGCAAAGCGCACCTGTACATTCTCCATGTTTTGGCATCCGCTCCGTACATATGATCTGTCAATCCCGGAAATTTCCAATCGGCATTTTTCCCCCAATGAATCGTAAAAGGGATATTGTTCGCTTGTAAAACCTCGATCATTCTTTTAGAGAATGTCTTCAGGCTCATAAGGTTGTTCGTCTCGTTCCACAGTACACCATCAATTTCAATCATACAGGTAATTGGGAATCTGGCAAAGGACAGCGTTGCATTGGACTTTTTGATAAAGCGCATAGCGAAGATTCCCGGAACAGGACCCTCATCAACACTAAGCTTTGTGAGTACTTCCATTGCTTTACGGGAGTCTTTGTGATCAACCCCAAAAGAACAGGCAAAGGCGGGGCCTTGATAAGGCGCATCCCAAAAAATCTCCGCCAAAGTGCCTGTCGCTTCTTCGTTAACATCTGGAAGTACGGAATTTTCCAAAACCTGAATAAACAATGGAATCGTATTTGGAAAATGAGAGCCAATTTTTACAGCTAGATTTATTAAATCTCGATATACCGAAGTTTTAATCACCGGGAACGGATCGGGATAACTTTGACGGAATGGTTTTTTAAACATGCATTCCACAACGTATTTTCCATCATCCTTATATTGATTGATAAATATTTTATAATGGTACGGAATGTTGCCCTTTCCATTGGAATCCGTCTCTCCTTGAATCTTAAAGCTCGAATTTTTAAAGTCTTGGGTTTCTGCCAACTGTAATGCTATGTTCTTATCTATTTTGCGCACATAGCGTTTTAACAAAAACAGGTTTTGTGTCTCAATGACCACCCCATGGATAAAACCAAACGAGCCAAGCCCCACCAAAGCGGCATTGAAAAGTCCATCGTTGCGAATTACCCTCGATCTTAGTTTCTGCACAAAAACATTGTTAAGTACGGGTTTCGTATGTCTCTCCAAATACACAATATCCCCAGGGTTGGGTCCAATGATCAAGTTCAATCCCACTACATAATCCTGGACGGAACCTACATTGATGGCAGATCCGTGTACCCCTGTAGAAATACAGCCGGCAATCGTCTGTCCATTGCTGGCCCCAGATGCTTTTAACGACTTCCCATGTCCGGCAAGTTTTTCAGAGATTTCCTTGATGTTGTTTCCACATTGAAAAAGGAACAGGTTAGAGGCATCATAGCTCGACATAGCGTGAAGGTCCTGGTCCATGAACGAAAAATAGGTGTTCATATGGGCATTGTAATGCATGCGGTCCTTCTGATGTGCTATTTTGGACATGGACCAAGCCGAACCATACGCCCTAAAACCTTGGTTCTGGTTTTTGGTCTCGGTGATAAGTCGTTGTATTTCTTGTGCAGCATCATTATACCTATCAATGTTGGACGGCATACTATTGGTCGCTTCCAACTTGGTCTTATATAAAAACTTGAGGGGGAAAGGACCGTTACTATGAAGTGTATCCCATTTATTTAGTGTCAATTTTGTTGTCTTGGCCATGGCTTTTCAATTTTTCATGCATACGTACTTGATCTTCACTCTACGCTTTCTTCCAAAAGTGACCGCACTTAAAAGCACTGCTCCCAGTGTATTTCTATATTCCACGGTATGTAGTTTCCCAGAAGGGCATAAATCGGTTTTCTTTATCAATAAAGTAAAGTCCTTGGTGGTTGCCCCAATGGTTATTGTGGTATCCAGCTCAATTACCTCCATATCTCGATAATAATCATCTCGAACAATAGGTGCGGCAGGATTGTATGCTCCTTCTACGCTTCGTAACCGAACGGAATAACAGGATTGCAATAGAAGCATGGCAATAAATAACAATAGAAATGATGGCAGGATGAATCTTTTGAGTTTCATGATTGCATCGGTTTTAGTGAAAAAGTTGAAAAATGGGTGGGAGAAGCTTGACTATCAGCAATTTACTTCATTCATTAAAATGCTAGCGATAAAACTGTATGATTTGTAAGATATTCTGTATGGTTTGAAAAGGGCGATTACTTGAAATAGTCTTATTGCGATACTAACTGATTGTGCATTACATCGGTATTAAAAGAACTTAAGCATTTACACTCTTAATCTACCAGACGTGTTTTAACCAAGAAAGCTCACTCTTAAACCGACCCGTGGGTCGGTACGTGTTTTGAGATTACCCACAATTTGGTCTTTTTTATACTTTTCACCGATTTTTCCCTTAGCTACGTCCTCAATTCTTTAGGTTGGCCAAAAACCGCAGAATCTTTGTTACAGACTTAACGGTCTATTAAACCCAAAAACCGAATCTTATGCAAAAGACCCTGAAAAGACGCGAGACCATGCATCGTTTATGCTCAAAAGGCTTGGAAGTGTTCCATGAGAAAGGCTACTACCATACTAGTTTGGATGATATTTTAAAAGAATTGAATCTATCCAAAGGTGCATTTTACCATCATTTTAAATCCAAAGAAGATTTCTTTGTCCATATCGTGCAAAACCTTATTGTGCAAAAAGTATATGCCCTTTTGGTGGAACCCCTGAATACGCAAAAAAACCCATTGCCCATAATTTTGGAAAGTTTGGAAAATGCTTTGGAACCAAGTCAGGGCAATGTTATGGCATACGGTTTTATGCTGAACGATTTTTTAACCGAGTTCAATAAACGCAATACCGAGATAAGCACGTATCTAAAAGATATTTTAAAAGTTTGGGAAGTCAATTTAGTTTCGGTGCTGAAACGAGGAAAAGTTGATGGCCATATTGCACGTCATGTGGACTGCGAAGGTGTTGCGACATACATTATCGCTTCCTATTTGGGTATGCGTTCCTTGTTGATTGATACCACGAATAATCAGTTAAAGTATCAATATGTGCAACAATTGAAGCATTATTTCAGCTCTATTGCGGAAAGAAATGTAGCGGCTTAAGCGTCCAATACCTGACGGATTTTCTCAACGACGTCTTCAGGCATTATGGTTTCCATTACTGCCCCGTATCCTTTGGGAAACTTATTTCCGTATACCGAAGTCGGTATCAAAGGAAAGTGCTTCCTATCAGATAAAAGTGCATTTTCTATGGGTTGATCAAAAGGATAAAAGCCCGTAAATGGATGGGTAACCCCCCAAAGCGTAACAACCGGAATGCCATAATTGGCGGCTAAATGTGCATTGCCGCTATCCATGGAAAGCATAAGGTCCAAATTGGAAATGAGCGCTAATTCTTCAGAAAAATCAAGTCTTCCGGCCATGTTGATGGCTTCTTTGAATTCTTTTTCTATAGCGTTCAACTTCTCCACTTCACTGATTCCTCCTCCAAATAACAGGATTTTATACTTTTCGGTATTATCTAATATTCCGATAACCTCTTTCATAAGATGAAATGGGTACATTTTACCTTCATGTGCTGCAAAGGGCGCAATGCCTATCCATTTTTTGGTATCCTGCTTAACAATATCCAGTACTTTTCTTGAAAGTGGTTCTCTACTTAATGATTTGATTTCTGAAAAATCGATTGGAAATCCTAGCTCCTTGAAGACATCCGCATAGCGTTGATGTGTAGTCTTTGCTTGTTTAAAAACCTTATTTTTTGCTCGGATAAGCCCCTTTTTTTCTGCCCTTCCTTTATTCAATTGAATAAAAGGGGTTCGATCTAATGTAAAATACTTTTTTAGTATTTGGCTTCGTAGCACGTTGTGTAAATCTGCAACATAATCTATTTGAAGCGTTTTCAGTTCTCGGTAAAGTCGCCACAATCCAATTAATCCTTTATGTCGTTTTTTAATGTCGGCTTTATAGACCTCAACATTGTTTAACCCTGAAAATAGGGGGGCAAAATGATTTTTAGTAAGAACGGTAAGTTTAATGTGGGGGTACTTTGCGACCAATGCACCCAAAACCGGAACTGTCATTGCTACATCTCCCATTGCAGAGAGCCGAATGACCAAAATATGGGCTTGTTTACCCTTTTTGTCCACGTAGAACAGGGTTTAATTCATCATCGTTGTACATTTTCATCTGTTTGTAGACTTTCATGTACTTATCACCCTTTTCAATATCTTCAAGTAGTTGGTCTATTGCAGTGGATAAATCTTCCTTTTGTTCTAAGAGTACATTCAACTTATCGGTACACTTCTTAATATGTTCCTCGGAAGCATCCATTCGGTCTGCCTCTTCTTGCATATGGTAGATTTTTAGTGCGAGAATGGAGAGTCTGTCAATCGCCCAGGCTGGACTTTCAGTGTTTATTTTTGCTCCATCCTTTATTTGAACCGATTGGTATTTATTCAAGAAGTGGCTGTCGATATATTCAACCAAATCTGTACGGTCTTGGTTGCTGGCATCGATTTTACGCTTTAAGACCAATGCATCATCGGGGTTTATTTGAGGATCTCTAATAATGTCCTCATAATGCCATTGTACCGTATCTATCCAATTCTTTCTATACAGCAAATGCTCTATCTTGTCTTTGGCATATGGGTTTGAAAATTCTTGATGAACATTGTCTTTTACGTGATACGTATCGATACTTTCTTGAAAAATTTTAAGGGCAAGTGAACTGAACATGGACAGCTTATTTTAAACAAAGATATTGCTTTATGGCTTACTTATTAAGTTCCAATAAAAAAAGCAATAAGGGCAGAACCATACAGATGATGATGATGACTTCGCGCAAACGCATTTTTTTAATAGTCTCTAGATAATTGGTGAGAAAAACAGCCGCTGGAAAAAAGGAAAATATCACGGGAGTAGCATTATTGGATTTGAACAGGCTCACTAGAATCGCCAAAACAAAAACCAAAGAGACAATTTGTAGCACCAATTGTTTACCGCCTCCTTTTTGCTGCAACCTTACAAAGACCAAAACGATTACGACCAGTATTAAAAAAGTATAACTCAATAATTTAATTGTTGAAGCTTTTCCAAAGAAACCTGTCATTAAAAAATCGATTGAAAAGCTATAATGTTCCCAAAAAAAAGAAAGATTGCCATCTAAGGCCAACACCGCAGATGAAAGCATAAAAACAGTTAGAATTGCTATAATGGGAACCATCCAATTTTTGACCGTTTTTCTATCATAAACATTGATTACTGCAAAAACAAGTATTAAGAAAATCAATGCCCAATCATAGAACAAACTCGCTATACAGATTAAAAAAGATGCATCAAAAATCTTGTGCTTTACATTTTTCATCGACTTAACGGCCAATAGTCTCCATACTGCCAACAACAGGAAAAAATTACAAAAAATAGCGCGCTCGTGAAGAAGAACATCGGAGAACCCAACGAGCAAAAGCACAAAAAACAACGGTGTGTATGAGCTAAAATCCGTTACTTTTTCAATTCTTACGATTTTATTGATCATATAGACAGAAAACAGAAGCACGCCAACTGTTAAGATCTGTAAGGGAATTGCATCTATATCTATTTGATAGCCCGAGCCATAAAAAACAAAGAAGCAGTAAAAGAGAAACACAAAGACCGATAGTACAATATAGTTTATCGGTTTTGTTTTGCTGAAAAAGCTTGAAATCATGTTTGGTTTTACTACTTTTGTAACGTAAATATAGCTAAGATGAGCAAGTTTTTTTACGGCATTGAAGACTTATTTGTGAATGTTCTTTTTGCGCCTTATGATTTTTTCCGATTTGTAGAAAGCTGGTGGGCTTCAAACTCCATCAATTGGATTTTCTTCGTTATTGGTTTTGTTGCCATGATCTATTGGATGGGACAACTTAAGATTTTCAATGACAATAATGAGGAGGATAAGAGCATAAGCTCACATTCTTATCTATAGGTCAAATCCTAAATCCTTCCTGTAGTACATTCCATCGAAATGTAGTTTTTCTATATTTTGATAGGATTTTTGTAGTGCTTCTTGAAAGTCTTTCCCAAAAGACGTGACTGCTATCACACGTCCGCCGTTTGTCACTATTTTTTCATTGTTTGATTTAGTTCCAGCGTGAAAAACCATGGAGTCCTTAATGTTTTCGATTCCAGAGATTTCCTTTCCTTTTTCATAAGCTTCGGGGTAACCACCAGATACGGCCATGACCGTAGTAGCCGTTCTTTCGTCTATTTCAAGGTTGATTTCATCTAACTTACCATTTGCCATAGCAACAAGAATATCCACGACGTCCGTTTTTATTCTGGGCATTACCACCTCTGTTTCAGGGTCGCCCATGCGAACATTGTATTCTATGACCTTGGGTATGTCTCCAACTTTTATCAATCCAATAAATATAAATCCAACATAAGGCAAATTATCCTTTTTAAGGCCCTCTACGGTAGGTTTTACGATTTGCTGCTCAATTAGCTGCATAAAAGCATCATCTGCGAAAGGAACAGGCGAAATGGCGCCCATACCCCCTGTATTTAAACCTGTATCGCCTTCTCCAATGCGTTTATAGTCTTTTGCTGTAGGTAATATTTTATAATTGGTTCCATCCGTCAACACAAAACAGCTTAATTCTATTCCGTCCAAGAATTCTTCGATGACCACGGTAGCACTTGCCGAACCAAATTTTGAATCCACCAGCATGGATTTGAGCTCTGCCTTGGCTTCTTCCAAATCTTGAAGAATCAAAACTCCTTTCCCAGCTGCCAAGCCATCTGCCTTAAGTACGTAAGGAGGCTTTAAGGTCTCTAAAAAAGCATGTCCTTCTTCCAAATTGTCTGAAGTAAAACTTTGATACGCTGCCGTAGGGATTTTGTGGCGCATCATGAATTCTTTGGCAAATTCTTTACTGCCTTCAAGTTCAGCTGCAGCTTTTTGTGGACCAATGACAGCGATATTCTTTAATTCAGCATCTTCTAAGAAAAAATCATGAATTCCATTTACTAGTGGGTCTTCGGGGCCAACTACCACTAAATCGATACTCTTTTCCACAACCGCTCTTTTAATGGCATCAAAATCATTTACGCCAATAGCTATATTAGTCGCAATTTCTGATGTGCCCGCATTACCTGGAGCTACAAAAAGTTGTTTTGTTTTAGGACTTTCAGCGATTTTATGGGCAATCGCATGTTCGCGACCACCAGAACCTAGGATTAGAATATTCATCGATTGGAAATTTTGGCAAAAATAACCCAATTCGAATATTCGATAAGTGATATCCCTGTTTTATTTACCGTTCAAATGTGAAAAATCCCGATGCTCTTTTCGGTGGAGCTCTTCTGGGGTCAAGGATTTAAAGTATTCAAACACCTTTTTCAAACCTTCTGAACGATGAACCTGTGGTTCCCATTCCAAAATTTCTTTTGCCCGGCTGATATCTGGTTGACGTTGTAACGGGTCGTCCTTGGGCAATGGTTTATACACTATTTTTTGATCCGTTCCTGTAAGTTTGATGATTTCTTGTGCAAACTCCAGAATGGTAGTTTCATCTGGGTTACCAATGTTGATAGGCTCAACGTAATCGCTCATCAATAGACGATAAATTCCCTCTACCTGGTCATCGATATAGGTAAAGGATCGTGTCTGCGAACCATCCCCAAAAACCGTTAAATCCTCTCCACGCAACGCCTGGCCCATAAATGCAGGCACTACACGGCCGTCGTTTAAACGCATTCTAGAACCATACGTATTGAAAATACGAACAATGCGCGTATCCAATCCATGGTGGCGATGGTACGCCATAGTTATGGACTCCATAAAGCGTTTGGCTTCATCATACACGCCTCTTGGGCCGATTGGGCTTACGTTACCGTAATATTCCTCATTTTGGGGATGTACCAACGGGTCCCCATATACTTCTGACGTGGATGCTACTAATATTCTTGCGTTCTTATTTTTTGCCAACCCCAATAAATTGAGCGTTCCCAAAGAACCGACCTTTAAAGTCTCTATTGGAATTTTTAAGTAGTCTATTGGGCTTGCTGGAGATGCAAAATGTAGAATATAGTCCAGATTACCTCCCAAATGGACAAAGGTAGAGACATCGTGGTGATGGAATTCAAAATGCTCCAAAGGAAACAGATGCTCAATGTTCTTTAGGTCTCCTGTTATCAAGTTGTCCATAGCAATCACATGATGTCCTTCTGCTATAAACCTGTCACAAAGGTGTGAACCGAGAAAACCTGCAGCTCCTGTTATTAGGGTTTTTTTCAATCGTTCTTTTTTTTCTGTTTGGAAGATGCTTCCGTCTTTTTCTTAATGGAATCGATTTTACGCTTTAAGCGTATTTTCTGTTTCAGTGTAGTAAAATTATAGTTATACTTGAAAAAAATATAGCCAAGCAGAATCACAACACTGACCAGCATGATAACCATGCCCAGATTCTTGGCCTTACTGCCCAAAATAATAAATAGGACTACAAAAAGTATATTAAAACACCCAATAATGAAACTAGCCTGTTTATGAGAGAGACCCCAGAAGTCTATGAGCACATGATGTACGTGGTTTCTATCAGGAGAAAACGGGCCTCTTTTGTTAGCTATCCGAATTGTAAATACCCTAGCTGTGTCGAACAAAGGAACAATTAGAATACTTATGGCTATAAGCGGTGCATTTTCCAACAAAAAGGGAAGACCTTCATAAGAATCAGGTTTTAGAGCCAAAAATTTTAAGGTAAGTACACTAATGATAAAGCCCACTATCAGAGAGCCGGTGTCTCCCATAAAAATCTTTTTATCCGATGAAATATTAAACCCAAAGAAGGCCATTAAACAGGCATTCATGGTTATACTTAACAGTGCAAAGAAATATTCTTCCGATAAGTAGAAGATAGTTGTATAAATGACCATAATTACAATACCTACAATAGATGCTAATCCGTCAATACCATCAATCAAATTATATGAGTTGATGATGGTCAACATCAAAAAGCCCGCAATGACCAAATACAAAAAATATGGAATTTCGTAGATGTTCAAAAAACCATTGAGCGATTCTATTACAAAACTGTTATTCGCTAGAACAAAGGCTATGGCTAGGGTTTGCGCAATCAGCTTTGATCCAGGTGAAAGAACAACCAAATCATCTTTTAAACCTACAATAAAAAGTATTGTTAATCCTGGTATGATATAAATAACCTCATTAGAAACCTGCCAATTCTTTATAAAGAAGAATGCGAAAATCAAGGTAAAGTAAAAGGCAACTCCCCCCAATGTTGGCGTTCTATCTTTATGGGAACTCCTACTATTAGGATCGTCCATAAGCCTTTTATACTCAACTACACCTATAATTTTAGGGATAGTCAAATAGACCAATAGAAAAGAGCCTATAAAAATAGATACTGCTGTTTCTAAAAAATTCATAATCTCTAAATCATAAAGTCGTTATTGGCTCAACTCTCTTATAAATGCAATAACCAATTCATCCCTGAGAACTTAATCTTCTTTAAGTACTTTGTTTTCTTGCCAAATTGTTTTATAATTATGAAGGGCAATGTCTTCCAAAATCTTCTTTGTTGCATTTTTAGTTGAAAATTTTGACTTTATCAATTTCATACCATTCTTACCCATTTTCATTCTTATTGTTTCGTTGTTTAAAAGTTCAATTGCATTATTTAATAGTTCCTTATCTTTTCCATTGAGTGTAATAAATCCTGCGCCTGATTTCTGAACAATCTCTTGAAGATCATTGCCGGGATTAACACTTCCAAGTATAGGCATTTCATTGGCCATATAACCCAGTAACTTACCTGGGAAGTTATGACTTGAATGCAATTTATGCAGACTAAAAAGTCCTACGTCAAAATCAGAAAGCATTTTGTCATATTCATTTTGCACTACAGCACCAAGGTAATTAACATTAGAAAGTTCATTGTCTATGATGGCCTTTTTTACTAATTCCACTTCATCGCCCAATCCAACAAAAACAAAATGCGAACTTGGATATTTTTGCATATTCTGCGCAAGTCTGACCAAATTCATCATATCTTGAGATTTTCCCATGTTTCCACCATAAAAAAATACAACTTTCTCCGTCAATTTTAGTTTTGCTCTGTAATCTATTTTTGATTTTAATGGTCCCTTATCCTTGAATTCGTTTGTCCAATTATATAAAACACCTAGTGTTTTATTACTATTTACATTTTTATAAAACCACTCTAAATTGTTTGGGGATTGCAATGCGATAAAATCTGCTGCTTGATAGTTCAATCTCTCAAAAAAACGAAAGTATCTAGTAATTGCCGAACCTTCCTTTATGATGTTTTGATCTATTGCCCATTGAGGGAAAAAGTCTCTTAGAATGAGATAGGAGGGGCATCCCCAATGCTTCTTCATTGCCTGCACTAATGGCCCAAAAAAAATTGAGGGGGAGTAATAAATAATCAAATCCTGTTTTTTATTTCTAAGCCTGAAAAAATAGTATAAGTACGCTCTGAATGATAAAAGACTTTCGTTAACAACCCTTCTAAGTTTTGATGTATTCTTTATTTTCCCAGATCTAAATCTGTGAATGGAAAGATGATTTATTGGTTTTAACTCCTTTACTTTTTTGCCTGGAGTTAATACACTAACCTCATTTCCTTCCTTTATGAATTGCAAGGCTAGCTCGTGCATCATTTTAGCGGCAATCTTTATAGAATCCGGCAAATAATCATCTACTATAATGAGGATTTTCATAAATCAAAGACTGTAATGCTTATAGCTCGGTAAATTTGCCTTCATATCATCAGCCATTTCTCCAACCATAACTTCGTAAGACGGGATTTTGTAACTAATTTTCTGCTTAGTGTCAATAAAGCTTTTATCAATTGCTTTTCCAGGTATGGCGTTTATTGATATCTTTTTGTCAAAAAACTTTTCAAATAATCTTAGCAATTCATATTTGGATATAGATGTATTATTGGTTACGTGATATATACCCGTCAAATTATCCAAAAGCGTAGCCTCAATGAAACGTGCTAACTCTAACGTGGTTACCCCGGACCAAATGGATTTTTTATATCCTTGAATGGTTCCATTTTGACTAAGAAACCATTGTAAAAGGCCTTCTCCTTTCTCTTTAAGTTCAGGCCCAATTATTGAAGTTCTTATTGTTAAGTGATTGCCGTAATCCACTTCACCCAATGCCTTAGTTTTAGCATAGTTGTCTTTTCCATCTTTTTCGTCATTTTCCTTATACTGTCCTTCCAATCCAGAAAAAACGCAATCGGTAGATATGTGTATTAGCTTTGAATTTATTTGAGAGCAAGTTTTAGCAAGGAAATGTGGCAAATAACTATTCACGTATATTGCATTAGAAATATCACTATTTGACTTACTAATTAAGATGCCCACACAATTAATGACATAATTTGGTTTTATTTGATGTAAAATTTGTTCTAATTTCTGCCTGTTTGTTACATCTAAAATAATGCTCTCAGAAGACGTAAGCATGCTCCGGGTAATATCCCATATATCGTATTTATGTTCTTTTTTCTTAAAGCATTTGTATACTTGATGCCCGAGCATCCCTGAAGAACCAATAATTAAAATTCTTTTTTTCTCTTTTAGTTTTTCCAAACCGTTCTTTTTATATAGTCAGTATATGATAAAATAATCCTTAAGACTTTTTTAGAGACATTATCAGTGTCATAATCATCAACTAACTTGATGTTTCTTTTGGATGAATTGTGATGACTTCTCACCACCATAATACATTCAAGTACTCTTTCTTTTTTCAGTCCTGACATTACCAGCGTCCCTTCATCCATGCCCTCTGGTCTCTCATGAGCCTGACGAATTGTAATCGCTGGCAGATTTAAGATAGAAGCCTCTTCGGTTATAGTTCCACTATCTGAAATTACACAAAATGCATTTTTTTGAAGTTTTATATAATTATGGAAACCATACGGCTTGGAAAAAACCAACAGCGGGTTCTTATTTACATATCCTTTTGCTTCTAACTTTTTTCTTGTTCTGGGATGAGTTGAAATTAGTATCTTCTTTTTATACTCCTTTGAAATGGCTTCAAGTGTTTGTAGCAAGTCATTAAAATTTACTTCGTAGTCAACATTTTCTTCTCTATGAATACTTACAACGAAATAATCACCCTTTTTTAAACCTTCGTCTTCCAAAATCGTCGACTTGTCAATCCGTTCCATATTTTTTCCTAGAACCTCAAGCATTGGAGAGCCTGTTTTAACGACTGTTTCTGGTTTAATTCCTTCGTTTATCAAATACCTTCTAGCATGTTCCGATAGAGGCATGTTAATATCGCTCAGGTGGTCTACTATTTTTCTATTTATCTCCTCTGGTACTCGCTGATCAAAGCAACGATTACCAGCTTCCATATGAAAAATTGGGATTTGATGTTTCTTGGCAGAAATAACAGATAGGCAGCTATTTGTGTCCCCGTAGAGCAATAATGCATCTGGCTTTTCGGCTAGAAAAACTTTATCTGATTTTGCTATTACATTTGCAATCGTGTCAATAGGATTATTTCCTGAAGCGTTTAAAAAGTAATCTGGTCTTCTAAGACCTAAATCATCAAAGAAAACTTCGTTAAGCTCATAATCATAGTTTTGCCCAGAGTGTACCAAGATATGATTTGAATGTCTGTCCAATTCCTTAATCACCTCACTGAGTTTTATTATCTCTGGCCTTGTTCCAACAACTGTCATTATTTTAATCATACTATACTAATTTAGGTCGTTCCAATTCAACCACATCTCGCTGTCATATCGATATTCATCACCTGCTTGAAGATTCTCATAGGAATTGTCACTAAAGGAAATAAGTATTGATTCTTTGGCTTTGGCCTTAACGCCGTTAGCATAACCTCTAGGTATGTGCAAAACTGAGGGTTCATCGCTTTTTAGTTGATAGATCTCTACTTCAAGTTGTTGTGATGGTTTTTCCCAGTTATCGATTCTTACACACGCAATCCAAAAACAACCTGAAATGACATGAAAAGATCTTGACTGATACTTATGGCCTTGCCAAGCTCTTACTATTTCTGTACTGGGGTGAGCTATTGTGTAGAAACGCTTAATCTTTTCCATTGAGAAATTATTAACAAAAGATAGTTTTCCTCGTTTGTCTATGTGATTGTTCCCCTTTATTAACAATGGCTTATTTGTCTCTTCTATACTCATCCAAAATATTTAAATATGAAAGTTCCAAAATCTTTTTCTTAACTTCCGACACAGTCAGTCTTTTTGTATTATGCGAGTGATATTCTTCTCTTTGGGATAACGACTCATTCCCTTTTTCAAAATACTTGCTGTAATTCAAATCTCTATTGTCAGCAGGAACCTTGAAATAACCTCCTAAATCTTCGGCTTTTGCAAACTCTTCTTTAGTTAATAAGGTCTCATATAACTTTTCCCCATGTCTTGTGCCAATAATTTTAACCGGCACATTTACATTACATATTTCCTGAATTGCGTTAGCTAAATCCTCCACAGTACTTGCAGGAGATTTCTGCACAAATAAATCACCTTGTTTTCCATTTTTAAATGCATAAAGCACCAAGTCCACAGCTTCATCCAAAGACATCATAAACCTCGTCATTTTAGGGTCGGTAACCGTTATCTCAGTGGATTGCTTTATTTGGTCAAAAAAAAGAGGGATAACAGAACCTCTTGAAGCCATTACGTTTCCATATCGTGTGATACTTATAATAGGCCCACCTATTGGTATATTTCTTGATTCTGCTACAGCAACTTTTTCCATAAGAGCTTTCGAAATTCCCATAGCATTAATTGGATAAGCGGCTTTGTCGGTGCTTAGACATACAACTCTTTCTACTGTGTTACTAGTTGCTGCCTTAATAACATTAGAAGTTCCAATAACATTAGTTTTTGTTGCTTCCAATGGAAAAAATTCACAAGATGGAACTTGCTTTAAGGCTGCAGCATGAAAAACAAAGTGAATTCCTTTCATGGCGGTATTAACACTATCCAAATCTCTAACATCCCCTAGATAAAATTTTATTTTATCATTACCGTATTGAGTTCGCATATCGTTTTGTTTTTTTTCATCTCTTGAAAAAATCCTTATTTCTTCTATATCCGAGCTTAAAAGTCCCTTTAAAACGGCATTGCCAAAAGAACCCGTGCCTCCTGTAATTAAAAGTTTCTTCCCCTTAAACATTTTTGTTTTGTTTATAATTTTGAATCACATTTAGGAATGTTTTTTTACTAGTATCCTTCCACGAATATTTATTTATTTCAATTAGGTTATTTTTAATCATTACGTTCCTTGTGGACTCATCCAAAAGCATCTTCTCCAAAGCTACAATAATAGAACCAACATTATATGAGTCAAAATAAAATCCGTTCTCTTTAAGAAATTCCGGCATTGGTTGTTTATCACTGCAGGCAATAGGTAATCCCGAAGCCATAGATTCTAATAAAATGTTTGGCATATTTTCACAAGTAGATGCAAAAATCAGCCCATCCGATTTATTATAAAACTCATGAATAATAGAATATTCAACGTCACCATGATAGTTAATAAACTCTTTTCTTGGATCTGCCTGAGAAATTGTATTCTCCAACAAATCTCCAGCTCGTTTGAATATTACGCCTCCAACCAAATCTAAAGCCACAGGGTATCCTTTCTTTCTCAAAACACTAATAGCTTTAACTACATTCCATTGATGCTTATAGACATGAACAGTGGAGACATATAATAGTCTAAATGGTTTTGAAAATGAATAGGATAAAATACTCTTCTGTTCGCGAGCATTTTTTATAAATTTTTGTGATATTCCGTGATGTATAATACAAATCTTTTTGCCTTTTAAGTTTAGCTTGGAAGATATTGTTTTTTTAGCATATTCAGATATGAATATAATCCCTGTGGCGTTCTTGAAACATCGCTTTTGTTTTTGAAAATTTAACCAAAACCTTAAGATTTCTTTTGCCGATTTAATTTCTCTCCATATTTCTCTTTCATAAAGCAGCATATTTCTAGACATTGCAATCACAGGCTTAAAACTGCCAACATAATCTCCTGTTAATGATAATAGAACGTCTATTTTACAGGATTCAATATTATTGTCAAAATCTCTTATTTGATAAACAATTCTTTGAGGAACTCCTTTGTTTAATAATGAAAATGTTTGCTTCTCAAATGTGTTTATTTCGCATAAATTATTGAGTGTTTTTGAAGAACCAAATATAACTATGCTAGAAATCTTCCCTTTAAAAAAATCAGAATCATATGCTTCGATTATTTCTTTTAAGTGTGTTATCCCTCCTCCTCCTCCAATATTGGTTGCATCAATGCCAATTCTTATTGGATGCTCTAATTCCATTATAGAAATTCTTGTTGATTATTAACTATCCTTTCTTGCCTTTTTAGTATTCCAAAAATAGTAATAAACAAGGTGGCGCAAACTATTCCTTCTTGTCGTGATAGTATCGATTCTGTTGAACAATTCAAAAAAATAGTAAAAAGAACAGACAAAACAAAGAAATCTGTCCTAAGTATGGTATCATAAATTGGCAAAAAGAATACTCCAAGAAAAATCAAAAAGCCAAATATTCCAAAAGATAATAGGGTACTTAAAAACTGACTGTGGGGGCCATAGTTTAAATGTGAAATACTTTTAAATCCATTTGTTTCATTTTGTTTTTTTATTACATCTTTAACATCACCCGTTCCATACCCAAATAACGGGCTGTCATAAATTAGTTGAAAAGATGACTTGAATACCATATATCTAATCTCTGTGCTACCAGGCCGTAGGTTTTTTGCATAATTTTTCTCACCATCATCTCCAGGAGACAAAATGTTTTGAATTTCCTCCATCATTGGCTTAAACCTATAATCCAAGATTGATTTTAAAGAGCCAAGACTAATTAATGCAAAAATGAGTAAAAAAATTGCAGACCTACGCCAATTATTTCTACTCACCACTAAAAAAAAACAAATGATTGCAGAAGACAAAACCCAGCCCGCCTTTGATTGGACAAGAATCAAACCTGTCAGTATAATAAAAATGCTCAAATAACCTACCCATTTGATCTTTCTTTTGAATATGAAAATGTAATCCTCAAAATGGAATAGTAAATAAGAAACACAAACAGTGAGGTACATAGAAAAGTATGTTCTGTGAACTCCAATAATCAAAAAATGTTGGCTAAGGTATTCGTATACAGACCCAGGTCTGTTCCCCGCAGGGATTTCACCCAAAATTATATATTCGTCTGTAGTTAGTGTGACATAAGCAAAGTCCAAAAAAGAAGTAAGTAATACCACCAAGCAACCATAAACAAAAATTCTAAATAGCTTTAAGACCTGTCCCTTAGTCAAACAAATCGCTGGTATTATCAATGGGAAAATAATAAAAGATAAAGTGTGTTCAATCCTCGTTAAGGCATTTGGAATGTTATCAGACCAAAAAATCCCAATCAAATAAAGAATAAACAAAAGAATTAGAGGATAATGGTACTCCCATGCAAAAGTGAAGTTATTCACCCATTTGCCCTTATTACAAAATACAAGAACAGTTATAACAAGTAAAATTATTAAAGGAGGTATTATTTTTCCTCCAAATGGAATTAAGAAGAATATTGCATGAAGTAGAAATGTGGGCAACTGAAGATAGTTGTTCTTTGAATTAAGTAAAGCTTTCATTTCCTTTTTTTTAACAAATACTCTTTTTATCTTTCTTGGAAAGAATTGTGGCCTTTTTTTAAATGTCCCATTATTCTATTTCCTATCACATCAATTGTTTGTTCATTCCTTATCAAGCTCGCTTCTTTCATAAATCTATCTCTTAAATCCTCTGAATTCATTAGTTTATAAAGTCTTTCTTTATAAGATATATTATTTTCACTTTCTATCAAAAACCCGTTTTTCCCATCCTGTAATATATCTCTTGGGCCTGAGTTGCAGTCAAAACTTATACATGGCATTGGAAAGGCCATTGCTTCGCAAAGTGCGTTTGGATAGCCTTCTGAAATAGAGGTGAAAGCAAATATCTTAGATTGCGACATATATTTGCTCAAATCTTCTTTAACACCTAACAGTTTTACCGATTTTTCTAGTTTCCTCTTTTCTATTTCATTTTCCAAAAGAGCTCTAAGAGGTCCCTCTCCTATTATGTGTAACTCCCACCCCTCATTTTCAATTTCATCGAAAATCCGTATCAGGCCAATTTGATTTTTTTCTTTTACCAACCGCCCCACATTCAAAATAATATTCCTTCGTTGAATATCAATTTTTGGAATTATTTTAATTGGATTAGGCATTATAATGATGTTGTCATGACCAATCTTTTCCTTTAGCACTTTTTCTGCGAGAGAAGTTTGAACAAAAATCCCTTTGGCTTTTGTATATAATATTTTTTGAAGTATTCTTCTTGAAGTTGGTAGGATTTTCAATGGGTTGCTTCTATTTGAAACAAAAACATCGATTTTGTCACCTAAGGCGCTAAGTATTACAAAAGCGTTATATCCTTCTCCAAAACTTAATATTACATCTGGTTTTAAATTTTTATACCTTTTTTTTAAAAAGAAGAAAAGGTAGATTTTATAAAATAGTTTTGAAAACACATTTTTTTTATATCCTAAAGAAGGCATGGAAATTGAATTTACTTTCCCATTTATAGAATAGAAAGGTGTATGTCTTACAAGAAAGATTAAATCTATATGTACTCCTTCAATGGCCCAGTAGTTCGCCAACTCATTCATTACCCTTTCCATTCCTCCTGACAAGAAAGTAGGTATTATCAATGCAGTTCTCATGTAGTTTCGTATTAATCATTTGAGCCAAAATTATAGTCAATCATATTGTTACCAAAAAAATATTAATTCTACCTTTTTTAATAATATCCCTGCCAACGTTATGAAATTCTTGTTGAATAAGCTCTCAATAAAATAATCTTTGTAAATAAATAAATTAACAATAAAGCTAGGTACAAGAAAAATAAAAAACAGTTTTATGAGTAGCTTATTTTCACGATAGTTATATTCATAAAACAGCAGATAGATAAACATTATTTCTACTAAATATGTAAGTCTCAATTGGATATCAGGTGTAACACTAAAAATATTCAACAGACCCATCAAAAGAATCACTAAGTTTCTATAATTTGATTCTCGTTTATAAGAAAGTAAAAGGTAAGTATGGGCAAAATATATCCATGACACCCTAATTTTATAGGATATTAGAGCGGCTGTTGATTCCATATTTCCTTTCTCTATTATATCCATCCCTTCCAAATATGCTTTTATTTTGTAATCAAATGACTCTGGAAAAGGCAACGCAATGGCAATATGGTATAAATATTTTTTTGTAAACAGAAAAAAAGCAAAAGAGGTTATGTAAAGAATGAAAATCGATTTTGACTTTATTTTCTTGAAAATTCCTAAAAAATATATTGGGAAAAAAAGTAATGTTCCAAAATGAATCAATGATGAGAACAATAGCAGTAGAAAACCTTTTCCTTTTTTATTATCAAAAATTCCTATATAAAAACCATATATAGCAATTGAGATCGCAAGTAAATTTCTTATTCCAGAGTACAGTCCAAGAAATTCTATTGAGATAAAAATGCTTACAATACCTAAGAGATAGTATTTATTTGATATTTCTCTTTTTTCTACAAGTTTGTTGTAAACTAAATAAATTAGATAGAGCGTGGCAAAAGTACATAGGGAAAAAAATACCTGGCCTGAAATCCCCAGTTTGGCAAAAAAGTAAATGCCATAATAAAAAACAAAATCTGTCTTCTTTTGTATTGTTAGTTTTAGCAAAAATTCTTCGAAACCAATATACTTTACATCTTTATAAAAACGATAAAATTGATATAAATCTTTGGTTTCTGAAGGAACCAATTGATAGGTGATTAATGAAGCAAGTATCAGTAATAATATTAAGCTGACTCTATTTCTGTTATAAATCCCAACAAAAATAGAGGGCAATGCAAGTAAAGGGCTTATTAAGAATAAAAAGCAATTAAAAAGACTTATAATTTTAACTTTAATTCCTAAACTTTTTACCTCACTCATCTTTCATGACCCATTTCAAATTATAATTGTATAAAATTTTTTGAAAAACCTTTTCGCTAACATTCGTTCATCATATTCGTGAGTGATAATTCTCTTTTACCATTAAATTGACAAAAAGAGACATATAAATAATTAGGTATTGAGTATGTCCTCAATCATAAAATATTGAGGGTTAAAGCTTCCTTTATGCCAATTTAACTCATCATCCCAATAACCTTTACAAGGGTAATATACTTTCTCAGTAAATCCATAACTTATTTCAATAATCAAGGGAGTGTTATCTTTATACACAAAATCATACGCAGTACATTGACTTTGTAGTTTTTTTGAAATTTCAAATGCAATTTCTATACACCTTTTATCCATTGAATCATTATCAGGATACTTTATTATACCACTTCCTGAAGCTCTAAAGTCATTTTTTCTTATTATTCGTTCAATTGCAAATGCCTTGTTCCCAATTACAATAACTCTAGTATCAGAGTTGTTGTTTGGGATAAAATCCTGAAAATAAGCATATCCTTTTTCCCTTCCCGACATTTTTTCTAAATCAGTTTTTAAAAATAATCTTCCTAAACCTTTGAGAATTCCTAAAAAGGTATTGATGTTTTTATCTTTTCTAAAATGCCATAATCTATTTCGCATAAGTTCTTTTCTCCCACTTGCGCCAAAACCCTTATCGAAAGATTTACGAACAAGTTTTTTTGCAGTTCCCTTGTTTTTAACCAATTTAACGTTAATAGATCCTGCGCCTCCTCTTAACTTAAAAACTTTTGGAAATGTTGCCTTTTCTATCCAATTGAAACTTTCTTCTTTAGAGTAAAAAACATAGGAGTTGACTAAAGGAGCTTCAATAGCCTCTAATAGATATTTTTGGGCAACCTTGTCATCAAAATGCCAAACAGTATTGGAATTCGGGAAAACTCTTTTGCTGGCTTTTTCTAAAGAGAACATCAATTGCTTAGCAAATAATTTTGCTTTTGGATCTTCATGGCTCCAATGCCACATCAACACATCACAATCTTTTAATTGTGACATAATATTTGAGTCAAAACAATTTACAAGCATAAAGGCTATATCGTTTTCTTTACAATATTCAATCCACCTTTGGCTGAAAGAGTTGTTACGGTGATGAATTGCTATTTTCATTTTTCTTTTTGATTAAATGTTTTCAACGCTTACAAACTCAAATCTCAATGAGCTTCACATCTAATTAATTAGATTCATATTTTTTCTGCCAGAATATATTTTTATATACCTTCGACCAATAAATCTTTACTTTTTTTGAATCTTTTGTTTATTGAGGAAAAACAAATTTCCAATATAAGATTGTCTGTCAATGTATCAAATTCAATACTAATATATTCTTATTTTGATTCGGTCTTTTAAGTGTTCAAATGGTCATAACTCTTTTTTTCTTAATTAACCCTGTATTTAACATTATCTATATTAGCCAATTAGAAAGCATTTTTCAGTTTTTCTAATAATTAACTCAAAAATATTACCCCCTACTAATATTTCTATTGCATAAATAAATTGAAATATAGACTATATACCCTATGTTAAAGATCATTCCAATTATAGAATATATCTGAACTGTAAAAAGAATATCATTTCTCATTCCACCAAAAACCAATGCTCCATATCGAAAACTAAACAAGCCTATTTCATAAAACAGTTGTTCTCTTTGCTTATTTAAAATAAAATACATTGCGGAAGCAGGTGGATTCACAAATCCAATACTGAGCCATAAAAACATCCAACTTGCATATTCACCAGCTACTTCCCATTCATCTCCAAAAAAAAATGAAAACAATACGTCACCCCATAAAAAAACGATTAGGGTTGGCAATAGAATAATTCCTAATAGAGAAAAGGTTACTTTAAAAAACTTTTTTTTAAGTGTTACTATATCTTCTTTAAAATCTGCAGCTTCTTTATAAAATACTTGTTTTACTGCTTCTCCTATTAAAGCGGAGGGAAGTTGTAATATTCTTACCGCAAAAAAATACCTCCCCACTTCGTTTTCACCAAAATAGCGCCCAAACATAATAATAGGTAAACCTTGCGAAACTGCGTTTAGTAGGTTTTTTGGAGCTGTATAAAGAGCATAACGGTAATATTTTTTTGCGGTAGATTTTAATTTCTTATAACTACATTTCAGTTCTTTAATATGTAAATAGAAAGGAGATGCCAACACAACAAGTGATATAATGCCCCCAAAAATATTACCGTATACTAACCCAATCCCTGTAGCAAAAATGAAAACCCATGCTAACTGAAAAATCACAGTAGTTAATCTATCCAATACGGCTTTTTTAGAAATTAAATAGTATTGTTTGAATCTATTATGTATTTGGATAAAAACACGATTATAGCCTAAAATCAGAGCTATAAAAACAGTAATAAAAACAATAAAGGTATTTGGAGAAGATATCCCTAGATACCCTATTAGGTTTGGGAAAATCAAAATCCCAACAAAAAAAATGATAAGCGAAGAAGTTAAAAAGAATACTGAAATTAATGCTAACCTTTCCGCTTCTTTATTGGAATCTGCCTGAACAATGCCCATTTCAAATTTAAGTGTTCCAAATGATTGCAAAATTCCAGCTAATGTTATGATACTCCCAAAAATGCCAAAATCTGTTGGCGAGTAATATCTAGAAAGAATGGGTGTCAACAAAATTCCTATCAATTGCGAGATAGCTGTCCCTGAAATTAAGTATGACGTGTTCTTAACAAAAGGGCTTTTCCACAAGCTAGCTAGAAATGCTTTCAATTTTGTTGAATTTTGATTATCTATGTTTTTAAGTAATGCCTTTTAAATGCTTTTCAAATACTAATAAAACCTTGTCGATTATTTTCTACATGATAAATCATATCCACCGTTAACTTTTTAGTATCAATTAAATTTTCTAGCTCTATAATTTTAAGATCTTTATTCAACTTTCTTTATGTCAAGGTTCAATAAACCATTTGCAGTATTTACTACAAACACAATATTGTCTTGTTTTATATTGTCAAGCAGCAAATTTTCCGTTGATGTGTTTGTCGGAGCAAAATGTATGATGTCAGAAACCACTCCTATCACACATCGATTTATTTCTTCCGAAAAAGGAGATTTCTTGTCGAACGTAGGTAAATCGTGTTCTATCTCGGAAAAGGTAAGCACTTGACCCAACATTTCTCTATGCTGAGCCGTTACGCAAACCCGTGTTCCAAAAACGATAAGATTACGTTTTTTTTTCAATAGAAACTTTTAAGATTTAAAATTCGACCCATTTTAAGTAATATAATGCTTAAGTAGTAAGATTGGATGCTCGTTTATTTATCGCAATCAACGCAGAAATACCCAAAAAGAGTAAAAGCAACAGTGAAGGAATCAAAATAACACTTCTTCCAAAAAAAGCTTTTTTCACCTGTTGTGAATTCCCAAAATTAATGATGTTTATAGGGTCTTTCTGTTCTTTAAGTGCTATCTTTTTAAGTTCAATATCATAAACCAATTGATTTTTGATTTCGAATAAGCCAGTAATTTCTGTCTTCTCTTCGGCACTAAATGTAATTCTTTGATTTTTGATTTGTTCACCTTCAAATTCAAGGCTCTTTGTGTAAGCAGAAATTAAAATATCTATCTGATCGACAAAAATTTCATTTTTCTCGATGCGGTCCAATGCGTTTTGCTTGGCGACCTCAGTCAGGTCTCTAAGGTATGTATTTGCATTAATATGTTGCATCACTTTTTCGGCAAAGACCCTACCTTTATCAATATCCTTGAACAGAAATGTAATCATATGACTAGGCTCACTTCTATTCAACAGTTCAGATTTAATAACATCTGAAAAATCTTCGTTCCCTTGAAATTTTCCCAAAAGTTCTAAATAGGCTAAATCGGCCTCTGCTTTTTCTTCATCATCTATTGGATCAATAGAAATTTTGAACTCCTTTAAGTTAGAGGTGTCAACACCTATTCTATCAAAGAAAAGGGCATTGCCAGACCTTAGATTACTTTCTATCTCTTCTACCGCATTATACAGATAATCCTTACTCTCCAGATTAGGCTTTACAATGACTTCTATCTTCATTTTTTTCTCCGTAACCTGATTAAGTCCGTAACCCGCTGCCAAACCTATAATGATTAGCCCTCCCAATATCAAGGCATGTTTTTTTAGGTAAAGAAATAATCTCAAAAAAGCAATCCCAATTTTATTGAATCCCTTTCCTATCAGTTGAAACAACTGTCCCAAATCTATTTCATCGGATGAATTACTGTTTACCGGTTGATCTGCCATCTTATGTGCTGAATATTTGTTTTAAAATTCTGTCCGTTATCAAGTACGTTGGCTTAACGCCTGTAGCTCCCAGTCCACCAGAAGCCAAAGTGCTCCCCGTTTCCAATGGGTTATCCGAGGCGTAATACGCGTAGCGAACCTTTACATCTTTTTTGATGCTTTTTCTGATTTTAGAAGCCGATTGAATCGCTTTTTGGTAATGTACCCCTTCCATTTCCAACCCGATTACATTCCAGGTCGATTCATGAAAAAACCGAAGAATATCTTTATTCTGAAGTGATGTTCCCAAAACCGTAACCATTGTACCTTCCAAAACTTTCAATCCATTGCCTTCAAAATCTGAAGCATTTAATTCATTTTTAAAAGGATAATTGTCCGCAGTACCTTCAAAAATATGCGCGGAGGGAATCATTAAATCCCCTTTACCACCTTCCAAAATACCTGCTTTGCCCATAATGGATATAGAATCTACGTTCAGGAACTTTTTTTCGCCTTCTTCCGAGAGTGGCTTCAAAAGTTCGTCTATCGTTTCAAATGCTTGCTCTCCAAAAGCATAATCCATCACAAATATAACGGGTTTTTCTTCGTTGGAAATTGTATCGGACAAATCATAACAACATGCGTTGTTACCAAACTTGGCAGTATCAAATAGCTGGACATCTATATTGGCTCCAGATTTGTCATCTATAAACAACATACCGTTCTTTTCCCCCCAATCTTTCACTTTTTTTGAAAATTCCTTGTTCTTGGTAGAGCTTAAGGCTTCATAAATATCCAAAGATTCAGAGTCAGGAAAATCCTTGGCAAGAGCTTTTTTGGCAAACAAGGAGTTCATAACGCTATGCATGTTCGCACTTATAATATGGAGTGGCCTGTGCAGTAAATTATGCTTGCTAAGTGTTTGCTTTATTGTTTCTGCCCAGCGCTCCCCATGAATATGGTGTCCCAGGCGTTCACGCAGTATAGGGCTAAAAGTAATGGTACGCTTGTTACCCGTAGTCACTTCTTCAATGGCCAGTTTTCCCAACCAATAAATAAAGTTTAGAAAGCGATCAGGATTATCTTTCGTGCTGAGTTTGTTCTCAATCTCGACCACATCTTCAAACGTTCTTCCCAATATATTGGCCGTATGTATAAAAGCTACTTCTCGTTCTGCATCATCCTTCTCTTCGTTCTGGACAAATTCTGCCAATTTCGTCCAGTCCCTTATGGTATCATTGCCTTCTTCGACCAAGACACGTTTGCATATTTTACCTGATTCGATAAACAGAAAGGTAAGGTGGGTAAGTATATCGTAAATATCGCTTCTACCACGGGTAATCTCAATGTTCATCTGCTCATCATCGATACGATAGCAGTTTCTTCTCCGTTTTGGTGGTACTATTGCCTTTAGATGCGACTTAGAAAACCCTTCGTCCGAAGTCAAGTTAATGAACCTACACTCCTCAATGCCTTCTGGCAAACGTTCCAATACATATATAAGCCCGTTGAGCTCTGCTTTATCTTCGGCCACCGAGCCGTAGATTTCTGGTCTTAATAGGAGCAAGGCATTACGCAATGCGTTCCCCGAAACACCCGAAGGCTTATAAAATCCACGGTTGAGCAAGTGCCGCATGGTAATGTATAACCGTTCAATTGCGTTGGTAGACTCTTGGGCCCTGGTTGTTTGTTTTACTTTGTTTGCCATAATTAACTTCTTGACAAAAATACACGAATTCAAACGAAAGAAAACAGTTTGTCCAAAGTCTAAATCTGAAACTTGGCGAGACCATCAGCAACTTTTCGGTCATTGGAAAGCCGCTGTACCTTATTTTGTCCGCCCAGCTTGCCAATAGACTTCATATAGTCTTGAAAACCACCTAATTTTATTTGAGTGATTTTTAAAGGCTGAAGTATATTCCCTTCGATCAAATCCAAATAATAACTATTCTGTTGCAGCATACTTTGTTCTATGCATTCTGAAAATTTGGAAATTTCCGATGGAGGTCTTTCAAATTCTATAAACCACTCATGGTAGGGTAGTTCACCATCTTCAGGAGAAGTTTGCGGGGCAACGGTAAACTCGTTTACCAAGGCATCTGTATTTGAAACCGCTATTTTTAAAGCCTCTTCCACTTCTTTTGCTATAACATGTTCTCCAAATGCCGATATAAAATGTTTTATCCTTCCAGAAACAATAATTTTGTAAGGCTTCAACGAAATAAACTGAATGGTATCTCCAATGTTATAGGCCCAGAGCCCAGCATCCGTGGAAATAATGAGCACATAATCCACCTTCAATTCCACATCGGCTATGGTCAAACGTTTTACATCCTCATCAAAGAATTCGTCCGCTTTAATAAATTCATAAAATATTCCCGAATTGAGCAACAGTAGCATTCCCAATTCTTTTTGGGAATCTTGGTAGGCAAAAAAACCTTCACTCGCAGGAAATAGCTCAATACTATCCACCTTGCGTCCAATCAAATTCTCAAACTTGGCCCTATACGGTTCATAGTTTACACCTCCATATATAAAAAGTTGGAAATTTCTAAAAAGTTCACCAACCTTTTTTCCTGATTTTGTGTTGAGCTTTTCAAAATACATTTGAACCCATGAAGGAATTCCCGCAATTACGGTCATATTCTCATTTTCAGTCTCTTCCACTACCTTTTCCACTTTGGTCTCCCAATCTTCGATACAATTGGTTTCCCAACTTGGCAGTCTGTTTTTCTGAAGATAATTAGGAACGTAGTGCGCGGAAATACCCGAAAGGCGGCCTAATTTAATCCCTCCTTTTTCTTCCAGAATAGGACTCCCTTGAAGAAAAATCATCTTGCCATTAACAAAATCGGCATTGCCCGTTTCATGGATGTAATTTAAAATTGCGTTACGAGATGCCTCAACTTGGTGCTTTATGGATTCTTTGGTAATTGGAATATACTTTGCTCCAGAAGTTGTACCTGATGTTTTTGCAAAATATATAGGCTTTTCTGGCCAAAGAACATCATCCTGTCCCGCAATTATGTTTTCAACATATCCCTTTAATGCTTCGTAATCTCTAACTGGTACTTTTTTCGCAAAATCAGCAAAGGTTTTAATAGCCGAAAAGTCATGGTCTTTACCAAATTGCGTTTCTTTTGCTTTGGTAATAAGGTGCTCAAAAACTTTTTGTTGTGTCCTTATGGGATTATCTGCCCATTTCGTTGTTTTTCTAACAATGTTCTTGGCGAAAAGTTTTGCGGCAAACGCTTTTAATGACATTTATTTAAAATCAAAATAATTCAAAGGGTCTACTGGTTTTCCAGCTTTCCATAATTCAAAATGAAGGTGTGGGCCTGTGGTCAATTTGCCTGTATTACCAATTGATGCAATAACTTCTCCTGCACGCACCAAATCCCCTTGCGACTTGGTCAAAGAGCCATTGTGCTTATAAACAGAGGTAAGATTATCTTGATGCTTTACAATGATAACATAACCTGTTTCTGTAGTCCATTCGGAAAACAAAACGGTGCCATTAGCTATTGATTTTACTGGGGAATCTTTAGGTGCGACCACATCAACGGCAAAGTGCTTGTTCTTTGGGTCGAATTTTTGTGAGACCGTTCCATTAATGGGAGAAAACAACAAGGTCTCCACATTTTCGATATTTCTTTCAAAAAGATTGTATTTATCTTCTAATTCAACCTCTTCGCGCAAGAGCAAGTCTTCTCTTATGGGGGTTAAGTCTATAGTGGATGGATCTAGTTTAAATTTTTCAAACAGTGAATCACGATTCGTTTCATTATTTTCAATATCTCCTCGCAATACTAGACGAACGTTATCTAAATACCTATTGGTATAATTCAAAACAGTGACCAATGAATCCGTTTTATAGGTAAGTTCCGTGGCCTGTCTTTTCAATCTTGTAGAAGAGTACCCCGGTATGTATTCTCTAAGCGGTGTAAATGCAATGAAGAGTGTGGTAAGCCCTATCAATACAATAATAAAAAGAGTTCCTGTGACAAAAACGTTCAATCTGCTTAGTTTAAAAGATATCTTTTCTTCAAAAGTATTCTCGTTGAGTATGACCAAGCGATACTTGTGCAATAACTTGCGTTTTATCTCTTTTCTCTTTCTCTTGTCCTTTCCCATAATGAACAAAGATAACTTTAGATTTTAATTTTGGTGTTAAGCTTTTTACAATGAACTAACCTTGAGTCGTTCTTTTCTATATGAATTTCGCATTTTATACTATAATTTCACCTTTTTTTACTTTTCTTGCCTTTGCTATGTCTATAAATAATGGGTTAAATACACAACAAAGGTTTTCTATGAAGGCCATAAACAATCTTAGACACTAATTTTCGTTAATACCTAGAGCCTTAAGGTTCTTTTTAGTAATTTTACCTTTCACTTTAAAAGTATTGATACTATGATTGCTCAAACTATTTATCTTGGTATGCTTGGCCCATGGCAAATTGTACTTATCGTACTGGTAGTTCTTTTGCTTTTTGGAGGAAAAAAGATTCCCGAACTTATGAGAGGTTTGGGCAGTGGTATAAAAGAGTTTAAAGACGCATCAAAAGAAGAGGAGAAATTGGAGGGCGGCAAAGAGTCCGAATCTTAATTCCCGCACCACAAGTAATCCCTTTCCAATTCCAGTGTCTTGTGTCTTGTGTCTACAGGCATTACTGCGTATAACCTTATTTATACTGCCTACACGCTACAAATACACCCTTTCACAACAAAAAGTTATTTTAGGTACGTCGTTGTTCTATTTTAGCGTTTGAAACTTACGTTAAATGCAGATTGCCCCGTTTAAAACTGGTTTTTCTTACGAGGCACTGTTCAGATGGAGTATTATGAAATATCTGATATCAACCTTATCTCTTTTGCTTGTAACAGGATTACAGGCGCAATCTATTTCCTTTTTGCAGTTCGATGACGAAGAGGCTTCAAATGATGCATTTGTTGAATCTTCCAGAACAAAACTTATTCAACAACTAGATAACGTTGAAGACAAAAAATTAGCACGATTTATACGTAAAAAAGGAGCTTCGGAAAGGTTGATCAAAAAAGCGGATGCGCTTTTTGAAAAAATGTGGTATGCCGAAGCTGCTAAAATTTATGATATTGTTCTAGAAAAAAGTAATGAAGTACATACCTTCAAGTTGCTTTCTAAAGCAGGTGATTCCCATTATTACAGTGGCAACTTGGAAAAATCCTATAAGTGGTACCATGAACTTTACGAATCCTATACTGATCGCATAACCGAAGAAACATTTTTTAAATATGCACATGCCCTTAAGGGTACTGGCCGTTATAGAAGGGCCGCTAAACTCACCAAGGAGTTCAAGGAAAAAAGAGAAATGACCGAGAAAGAGTTCGAAAAAGAAATTAAGGCTTTAAACGGAAGAGCCTTGGTCGATATAAAAAATGTGTCGATAAATTCTGAATATTCCGATTTCTCTCCAATGTTCTACAATGGTAACGAGGTCATCTTTACATCGGCCAAAGATTCTTCTTTCCTGACCACAAGAAATTATAAATGGAACAATCAACCTTTTCTTGACCTGTACACGGCCAAGAAAAATGAAGCTGATGGAGATTTAATGAACGCCAAAAAGTTTTCTAAAAATATCAATACAAAATATCACGAGGCTTCTACCTCTTTTTCACCTGACCACAAAACTATCTATTTCACCAGAAATAATTATGGAAAAAAACTAAAGCGTGGAAAGAATGGCATCAATCACCTTAAAATTTATCAATCTAGTTTTATCGATAATATATGGACCAAGGCTAAAAGTGTCTCTTTTAACAGTGAAAACTATTCCAACGGACATCCAGCTATAAGCCCAGACGGAAAAAGAATGTATTTTGTGTCGGACAGGCCAGGTGGTTATGGGCTTACAGATGTTTATGTAGTAGATATTCTGGAAGATGGTACGTTCTCAGAACCAAAAAATCTAGGTCGAAACATCAATACCGATAAAAAGGAAATGTTTCCTTTTATTACGGAAAACGCACTTTATTTCTCATCCGATAGAGTCATGGGCGTTGGTGGACTGGACGTGTACAAAGCAGACTATGCTAACGATGTTTTTGGAACGGCCACGAATTTGGGCACGCCAATTAATAGTACACGGGACGACTTCTCTTATATCATTAATGAAGAAACTCAACAGGGCTACTTCGCTTCCAACAGAGAAGGTGGTAAAGGAGATGACGACATTTACTCCTTTAAAAACATAGTCAATCTAAATGCTATTTCTGGGGTTATTAAAGATGTAGAGACTGGAGAAGCCCTTTCAGAAGCGACCGTTACCTTAATTGATAGAGATAATGTCTGGGTAGCCGAAACCACGACAGCACTCGATGGCTCTTTTGTATTTGAAAACCTTGACCCGCTTTCTAAATACACTATAAACACAGTTAAAAAAGAGTATGAAGAACAAAGCACATTAGTTTCCACAAGGGACAATGAAGGTGTTACTGTAACACAATCCTTAAAACCAATGGAAATCTTAATTGCTAAGGAAAATGATGTGCTTGTAGAGGAGAAGGGTGTACTTAAATTTGAAACCGAGACCATCTATTTTGATTTTGATAGGTTTACGATTAAAAAACAAGCTGCCTCGGAATTGGATAAGCTTGTCGAGGTCATGAAGGAAAATCCAAGCATGGTCATCAAGATTGAATCCCATACCGATGCTATAGGAAATCGCAGCTACAACAAATACCTCTCTGACAAACGTGCCAAATCTACTAAAGCCTATATTGTATCTCAAGGGATAGATACTTCCAGAATAGAAAGCGCAATAGGATATGGAGAAGAAAAACTATTGAACGGCTGTGAGGATGGAACACCATGTGCCGCCGCCGAACATAGAAAAAACAGACGCTCAGAGTTTATTATTGTAGAAATGTAGGTTCGTTGTTCAAAATTGCTTTTTTACACCGGTATCCTTCATCTTGTAATTGAAAACTTTGTGCCCAGAGCTATTCGCTTCATGCCGAACCTTTCTATCAGTAATAGAACACAAACGTTCAAAACCTTCACCTTTTACCTATCCACAAAAAACTTTGCCCCTCATACTTCAAATCACCCGCCGTCGGTCATCCGTCAAAAAAACTTCCCACTTCGTATTTCGTAACTCGTACTTCGAATCATGTAAAACCCCTCAACCAATAACTAATTCCCTTATCCTAACCCCTAAAACCTCCATTCGTCAACTCAAAAGGGGCATTCGTCAATTTAAGGTATTTATAAACCTGAAGTCTTCTTTACTTTAGCCTCATACATTACCAATTTTTTCATGTGATTGCTTAATATGACGAACCCTTGGCTCCTTGGCCGGGGGTTTGTTTTTTATATAATAAGCTTAAAAAGCAGCAAAACGGATTTTATATCGACATATTGTAAATCAACAGTTGTATTTTATCGATAAAACCCTGTGGTTCGTGGGTTTTTCAATAAAGCCGTCGGCTTTCATCACAATTTTTTTGCCTTTCATCTTATAGTTTTCTCACCACACAATGAAAACTTAATCTTTGCCCTGTCTTTAAATCTTAAATGCATACATATGAAAAATTTACTACTTGTTAAAGAGATATATCTAGAAGGTTTCCGTAACCTTGGACATATTCTAATAAAAAAATATTTTAAGGTATTTGCATGGTTCAGTTTTGTCATGTTCTTTATCGTACTTTATGCTTTTGTCTACCGGATTGCAACAGGATTCGCTTTTGACTAGGAAACAATTAGCAGCAACAAAAAGCCCGGTTCATTTACGAACCGGGCTTTTTGTTTTATCAGAAATAGTTGTTGACTCTAGGATCCTTGATCAAATTCCACAGTTTTTAAAATGGCCTCCAATTCAAACATATAATCACGTTTTTCTGCGGAGGGAGCAAATGTAAATCCTTCTAAAACAAGCTTTCTATTGTTTTGCTTATCATTGATAATATAGGTCAAAAAAGGCCCTGCCATTGGATATCCGTTGATTTCCCAAATTCCTCTAACTTCTGCTGCTTTCTTGCCTCCAATTTCTACCGGAGCAATATAGGGAGCAAAGGCTTTTTCGGTCATCATATAGGTTTTCTTTCCTGGCACATCTGGTCCGGGAATATACTTTCTACCAATGGAATCCCTCATTTTGACGATATCATCAACAAAAGTGGAGTCGTTGTCAAAAGCATTCCATGGCATTTCATATGCAATGATATTCATATATCCTTTGGGAATCTGTATGTCCATCCATATGAAGTTTTTTTCACGCTTCCCTACTTTATATAAAGAGGGTACTTTTAAAACTATATTGAATTCCTTGTTAAGCGCGTCATCCTTGCTCAAAGAGCGCATAAACCTGTTTTGAGCTTCTGAAATTTCCACTCCTTTAAAGGCTTCTATAGCCTTATCCGCCAAAGCATCAATATTCCCCGCAAGGTCATTATAGGTTTCACCTTTGACCACTGCTATTCTTTGGGGTTTAGCGTATACATCGGACTTTATATGAGCGAGTGACAGTGTATCCTGTTCTACATATAGTACCGATCTGGAATATGCGGTCGCTCCTTTAAAAACTTGAGTTGGAATATGGGTTATGGTAAACTTGGGTTCTCCCTGCGGCAACCCTAGTACAGGTGCGGCAAAATGCTCCCTAATCTTGTCACCGACACCGCCTTTCCATAGTTCAGTGTCCATTACGACCATAAGGGAATTAATCCCCCCTGTAGAGGGTGGAAGAAATCGCTCCTTTGGTCCCGTATCTTTACATGATAATAGCATCACCATACAAATGGTGAACAATAGTGGTCCTGATTTTTTCATCTTGTGTTAAATTTACGAAGAACAATCGCACAATTTTAGTTTTGTGCCTGGTTTTAGATTGTTACCACTAAGACCGTTCCATTCTCGTAAATTATCAATAGAAATACCTGGATATTTTCTTGAAATAGTCCAGAGTGAATCGCCTTCCTTTACAGTATGTACTTTTGAACCATCTGCTAGCGTTACTGAAGATGTTGATTTTGACGTTTTGGTTTTGGCCGTTACTTGTTTGGCAACGTATGGTTTTCTAGGGAAAATAGTAAGCCGTTGCCCTACCCTTAAATTATTGCTCCGTAAACCGTTCCATCTTTTTATCTGACTCACACCAACACCATACCGCTCTGCAATTTTTCCTAAGTAATCCCCACTTCTAACCTTATACCTAACCTGATTTTTTGCTACGGTCAATTGTGGAAGGGGTTTCTCCAGAGAATCCAGTTCTTTTTTCGCATAGGCATAGATAGCATCTTCATTGCTCACAAATTTTCCGATTTTGGTCACTGGCAATCGAAGCGTGTACGTCTTACCTTCTATTTTTGGGATGATATTAAGCTTATACGCAGGATTCAGCATTTCCAGCTCTTCCGTACTGATATCCACTAATTTTGAAATTTGGTCAAAAGTGATAAAATTTTTTACATGTACGGTGTCCGTTTCAAAATAAGGTCTATCTGCTTTTTTGTATTGGAGTCCATGTTCTTCGGCATATTCGAAAATATACATCGTTGCCAAAAACGCCGGCAAATATCCTGCTGTTTCACGTGGAAGATTTCTACGGATATTCCAATAATTTTTATAGCCGCCAGAACGCCTGATTGCCTTGTTTACATTACCTGGGCCAGAGTTATATGCGGCAAGGGCCAAATCCCAATCGTTAAAAATGTTATGTAGTTTTGACAAATATTTACTGGCCGCCTTGGTAGCTAAGATGGGGTCGTTTCGCTCATCCACGTAACTGCTAACATCCAAATTGTACATTTTTCCTGTACTGTACATAAACTGCCAAAGGCCCTTGGCACCAACCCGTGACTTGGCGCGTGGGTTTAACGCTGATTCTATTATCGCCAAATATTTTATTTCCAGTGGAATATTATGGTTGTCCAGTTCTTGTTCAAAAAGTGGGAAATAAAACTGGCTGGCCGTTAGCATCCGCTGCATTAAATCCTTTTTCCTTGTCAAGAATGATTTTATGACACTTTCCAACGATGGGTTGTAGGCAATATTAAAAGGTGTTTTCTCATCGATTCTGGCCAATCGTGCTTTTAAAGTATCTGTTGGTAAATCCAACAACGTAGTCTCTTCGTTATTTGGGTTTTGAACCTCCAAGAGCATTTCACTGAACAATTGTGCGCTATTGTGCAACTCCTTTAGCCACAAACTGTCGTATCTTCTGGCTTCTTCTAAATCTTGCAATTTAAATCCTTCTTCCCCTTTTAATTCAACTAAGCCCTTCTCACCATCGATTGTATTTTCCGTTGCTTTTAGTTGTAAGGGCACTATCTCCTTTGCAGAAACAGAATCGCTCTGAGCATTCGTTATTTTTAATGTTGTATTGCCCGTTTGTTTTACTCCAATGGAATCTTGTACTTGTGCTACGAGCAATTGTATTGAAAGAAGAAGAGCTACTATTGTAACCGTTTTTAAGTTTTGATTCATTTTGGAAAACGCTTTTTTTATTTTTGGGGCAAACGAAAATGGCGTTTTTTTCTGAAATAATAAAGCTTTCAGTTCAAAACATACCACTCTTAGGATTTCTCCTATTAAATCATAACGTGCTAATTAGTCCAATATTGCAGCTATGCCAGGGAGTGTTCTTCCTTCTAAACTTTCTAACATTGCTCCTCCTCCGGTAGAGACATAACTTACCTTATCTTCAAAACCAAATTGTTTAACAGCAGCAACGGAATCTCCTCCTCCCACAAGTGAGAAAGCACCATTTTGGGTCGCTTCATCAATAAAGTTGCCAACTGAGATAGTTCCCTTTGCAAAGCTTTCCATTTCAAAAACGCCAACTGGGCCGTTCCAAAGTATAGTCTTGGAGTTTAAGATTGCCTGCTTAAAGATTTCCAAGGTTTCTGGCCCTGCATCCAAGCCTTGCCATCCATCAGGAATCTCATCTACCTTCACAAACTGAGTCTTTGCTGCATTATCAAATGCATCCGCTGCCAGAACATCTACAGGCAAATGAATTTTAACTCCTTTTTCTTCCGCTTGTTTTAAAATGTCCATAGCCAGGTCCATCTTATCGTCTTCGCAAATGGAATCCCCTATTTGACCACCCTGCGCTTTTATGAACGTATAGGTCATTCCTCCACCGATAATCAGATTATCGACCTTGTCCAAAATGTTCTCAATAATCGTAATCTTGGATGAAACTTTTGCACCTCCTAAAATAGCGGTTACAGGTTTTTCACCTGTCTGCATGACCTTTTCTATGGCCTTTATTTCTTTTGCCAAAAGATATCCAAAGCATTTGTTCCCATCAAAATAATTGGCAACCACAGTGGTGGAGGCGTGAGCTCTATGCGCTGTTCCAAAGGCATCGTTTACATAAATATCACCATGTTTGGAAAGTTTCTCGGAAAAAGCGGCATCTCCAGAGGTTTCTTCAGCATAAAAACGAAGGTTTTCCAACAATAATACCTCTCCATCCTCTAATTCTGATACGGCTTTTGTAGCGGCATCCCCAATACAATCATCCACAAACTTTACTTGAACTCCAATAATTTCCGATACCTTCTCACAAATATGGGATAATGACATGTCTGGATTCACTTGGCCTTTTGGTCTTCCCAAATGACTCATTAAAACAGCAGATCCCCCGTCTTCCAAAACTTTTAAAATGCTAGGTTTTGCTGCTTCGATCCTGCTGGTATCGGTTACATTGAAATCATCGTTTAAAGGCACATTAAAGTCTACACGGATCAATGCTTTTTTTCCTTTAAAGTTATAATCGTCTATGGTCTTCATGTATATCTATTTTAGGTACGTTCAAAAGTAAAGATTTCCTTCTTTTTGTAGGGGCAACACTTGTCATATTTTTAAGGTTTAATTTCCCAAAGCTTACCCCATCCTTTTTATTGGGATTGAAGGACACGAATTACACAAATTTGCACGAATTATTTAGTGATTTGGTGCTTGGAGTTTTAATGTCTTATGGGTTTGCTCTGAGGATATCCACTTAAAAACACAGCTCAACTTTTCAGAACCTAAAAAATGTATCTTTGAAACATGCTTTTTAAAGATGTTTTAGGGCTTGGACATATCAAAAACCATCTTGCCGCTACTGCCAATTCCGGTAGGGTTGCCCATGCGCAGTTATTTATTGGTCCTGAAGGGTCTGGCACATTACCAATGGCCATTGCCTACGCCCAGTATTTACTTTGCAACAACCAAAACGCGGAAAACAATGGGGAAAACCTTGTCTGCAATACCAAATGCAATACGCTAAGCCATCCTGATCTGCATTTTGCTTTCCCGGTTTCCAATTCGGATAAAGTGAAGTCACATGCGGTGAGCGATCATTATCTGCAAGATTGGCGGCAGTTTGTAAAAGAACAACCCTATGGCAATCTCTTTGATTGGTACAGATTGATTGGAATCGAAAAAAAACAAGGGCAGATTGGGGTTGATGAAGCCCAGGATATTGTAAAAAAGCTTTCTTTAAAATCATATGAAGGAGGTTATAAGGTATTGCTTATTTGGATGGCGGAAAAAATGAATATTTCGGCTTCCAACAAACTTTTAAAACTTATTGAAGAGCCCCCAAATAAAACTGTTTTGCTCTTAATTGCGGAAGAAGAGGAACAAATCATAAACACGATTAAATCGCGTTGTCAAATTCTACATTTCCCGCCCTTGGGGGAAGATGCCATAACCCAAGGATTAATAGAGCGTGGGGGCGCCGAAAATGAAGCACGTTCCATCGCCCAAGAAGCTAATGGCAACTTTAACAAAGCGTTGGACCTACTTAACAAAGATTCTGAAGATTTGGTATTTGAGCGCTGGTTTGTGCAATGGGTCCGTAGTGCATTTAAGGCCAAAGGCAATAAAGGCGCCATACAAGAATTGATTCTATGGAGTGATGAAGTCGCCAAAACGGGAAGAGAAGTACAAAAACAATTCTTAAGTTATTGCCTAACAATGATGCGCCAAGCGCTCTTACTAAATTACAAGGTGGACAGCTTGGTATACGCCAAAATACATTTAGAAGGTTTTGACCTATGCAAGTTCGCCCCATTTGTACACGAAAACAATATTCAGAATATTGTAAAAGAACTTGAAAAAGCAATTTTTCACATAGAACGCAATGGCAACTCTAAAATTATTTTTACTGATCTCTCTATAAAACTTACACGACTGCTTCATACCAAAGCGGCTTAAAAACTACCCTATTATGGACAACATTTTTAGTTACCCTGTACAAATTCTTCTTTTCGTTTTTTTAGCGATTACGTTTTTACAGAGCGGTATCGATAAAATTATGGATTGGAAAGGAAATTTGTCATGGCTCACAGGTCATTTTTCCAAGACTTTTTTAAAGAACTCTGTTCCGTTGCTTTTGGGCATTATTTTGTTGTTGGAGTTGGTTTCTGGTGTTTTATCAGTAGTAGGAGTCGTCCAATTTATTACTTCTGGTGAGAGTGTTCCTGGTTTTTATGGTTCAATTCTTTCGGCGATAACCCTTTTAATGTTATTGTTTGGGCAGCGTGTTGCAAAAGATTATGAGGGAGCTAAGACCATCGTCATTTACTTTGTACCTACCATGTTTCTGGTTTATTTATTGCATCAGTAAGTTACCTTGGGAAAATCTATCATTTCACATTATTATTTTTAGGGAAGGTTTGTTTTTACATTCTTTATTCGGGAATTCAGTCATCAAAAAATGCAAGATTATATCTCCTTTGCCGAAAAGAACGGGGTTACACTAGACAGTGAGGGTTCCTGTCAATTTTGTGGGGCGAAGACCGCTAAGGGTGTACATGAGTGCGTCGAGATTTTCAATCTTGGATTTTCAATGATAGATTATTCTAAAAAAGAAAATCATTTTTACCGTTTTCTGGCTGTTGATGCCCACACGCTTCAGCATTCAGAGATTCATGGACGATGGAACAATCATTTTCATTTGACCAGACAACATTTAATTTTTGAATATGGCGTTTTCTGGGATTACAATCTTTCCGCATTGCTTAGCGACTGCCTAAAAGTTTATAAAACCAAAAACCCTAATGAAGTCCTGATTGCCCCTTCGTTACTGCAAAGAGGAAAAAGTACCGTACTTGATGTTAAAAACAATACTGTGGATGAAATATCGTGCAAAAAAAGCATTAAAACCTGGGGAAGGGATGTCTATCAAGTATGGAATGCATATCATCAAATTGTAGATGTAATCGCTAAGAGGTTTATGGATAAAAACAAAAACCTCCATAAAAATGGAGGTTTTATACAGGATGAGCATTAATTAGATACTCCTACTTTTTGTACTTGTCGTTCAAGATTTTCAATACTGCTTCCGTTAGGTTTTGGGCATCTTCTCCATACAATACCGCTCCTCCATCGCCACCACCTAGAATATAAGTATAGCCATTAGCTTTACCATAAGCTTTGATTTCGTCCTTTACTTTGCCTACCAAAGAATCCATTTCCGTTTGGCTGCTCTGTTGTAGTAATTGTTCTTCTTGTTGCAATTGTTGGCCCACGAACTGTCCCTTTTGTTGTAGGACGCCATATTCTTCCTGTGCATTTTTTTGGGACATTTTTTGTGCTTTAGCCTGAAATGCTTGAAGCTCTATTTGAAATGCTTGTGAAATACTATCTCTTTTCTTGGTCAAAGCATCTACTTTAGTTTTGAACTTTGCCTCAACATCTATTTTTTCTTGATAGCCGTCCATGAGCTTTACATTGTCAACGTAACCTATTTTGTTTTGTTGACACGCAACAGCGGTTAGAGCAATCACAAATACTATAATTTTTTTCATTTTTATTTTTTTAATGATGCGCAAAAATAGAAAAGCTTTTTGAATGACTGTTATCTTATTTTTATGAATCTATGTTGCTGTCCTTTAAAGTATAAGAGATTTCTATTTTAAAGCTATAATCCCATCAGAGTTTCTTATTCTTAGTGGCCTTCAGAAACATGCCTTAGAAAGCATTTCCTTTATTCGAAACGGTATTGCAAGACTGGACTAAAGAATGGCGCTCAAAAGCTTTGAAAACAACTAATCCTTCTTTTTTATGATGTAAATTAGAGAAGAATGCTCTTTTGAAAAAAAAGCACTGATATTCGACCACAATCCAATGAAAAAAGCACTGATCAAATAAAACGGATTGCCCTTGTACTTTTCGGAAAGTAGTGAAACATAAAAAGAATCGAACAACATTGGTTTTATGGAAACAACCTCCATGTTCTCTTTTTCAAAAAGCCTTTGGATAGATAGTCTTGAAAAGTGCCATAAATGCCGAGGCACATCAAAAGCTGCCCAATGGGTTCTATAATATTTTGCGTCGAACGATTTATAATTTGGAACCGCAATGAACAGCTTTCCATTAGGTTCAAGTAGTTTTGCTATTTGTTTTATTTGTTCTTGCAGATTTGGCAAGTGTTCCAACACATGCCACATGGTGATCACTTGAAATTTATGTTCTTTTACATCTGCCAAATCTTGATGAAGTGTGATTCCCTTCTGCTCTGCATTTGTTCTCGCTTTTTCATTTGGCTCGATTCCCGCTGCCTTAAATCCTTTTGAAATCGCACTCTTTAAAAAATCACCCGTTCCAGCTCCAATATCAAGCAGCGAACTTCTTTTATCTATCTGATTATCAATTATTTGAATCTTTTTTTTGAGGCTATAGCCCTTAATCCACTGGTACAATCTATCGACCAAGGATATTTTAGCGTCTGTATGTGAAATATAGACCTCGCTATCGTAGTATTTAGCTAAATTCTCAGGTTGGGGATGTGTAATGAGCATGTCAAATTCTTCATCTCGACGTAGCTCAAAGGATTCTCCAGAAACAGAAAAGTCTTTAGTTTTTAAAAACAACTTCATTGTAGTTGACCGTATTCAAGTACTCTTTTTTCAGTTGTCCAAGATACGGCAAAACCTTGGTTCTAGATTCGGAATCTTCATGAAGGCAATCCTTTTCTTTATTGTTAAAAACTTCAATGGCAATGTACCAATTTCCAATTCTTGATGCATGTGCATCTTCCAAAAATGGGTCCATATCGGTTGTCTGACTTAAAACACCATCAATAAACAAAGGGATAAGATTAATTGTTTTTGTTGGAATTTCCACTTCATAAAAAGAGAAATAGTATTTTTCATTTTCAAGCTCAAATGGAACTTCCACATCTACATAATAATCTTGAAGCTGAAATTTAGTATTGACGTAATTATAGAACTCATCTTCATTCTTAGGGTCTTCAAAAATAAACATGGTCTTTTTGGGCAAACCCTTTTTGAATCGTTTGCCTTTTGTTACTTTGTGGTCTTTGATATTTGGAGCAATTCTAATTGGAATGCATGAGGTCAAAACAATAACGGAAAGTAACAGGACTATTATTTTCTTCATTGGCATTGGATTGATGAAATAAAACCATCAAAAATCAAGCCATTGGTTGTTGCCAATTATTTCATCGTACCAGTCTGTTCCAGTTTCTTCCGTTTAAATATTCATTTTTTAAAATATTAAGGTGCGTTACTATACTTTCCCTTGATGGATATGTTTCCTTTAAACAGTCATTCTCGATGGAACTAAAAACTTCGATGGCGATATAATGTTTAAACTCCTCTGGTTCTTCTTCTAGTTCTTCACCAGCTATAATTCCTAAAACAGTACCAAAAGTATCCACTGTTCTATCTAGCATTTCTACCTCGTAAAACGACAAAAAGTAGTTTCTCCCATCAAGATTAAAAGGCACTTCTACATCTACATAATAGTTTTCTAAATTAAATTTTGTGTTGATATAGTTATAAAACTCATTTGCGTCTTTTGGGTCTTCGAACACAAATAAGTTCTTTTCGGGAAGGCCTTCTTTTAATTGTGCTCCTTTGGTAATTTGATAATCATCTATTGTTGGGGCCGTTTGGAAAGGAGTACAGGAACATACTACTAAAATCAATAGAAATGGTACGGTTATTTTATACATCGTTAAGGTTGTTTTTGATAAGAAGATGGAATCAAAAACTAAACCAAACCAAAATTTAAGGCAAAGAGAATAGATTTTGTTCCACGTGGAACAAAATCTATTCTCTGATTTTTACTTCAACATTAAGCATTATACCAAGTCGTTTGGCTTTATCAGAAATCGTTTGAAACGAATTTGATTTAAAAACAGTTAAGTGTCCGCTTTCATTGAACAATCGGATAATATAGCTCTTGTTTTCCGTAGTTTTTCCAAGAGCAGCGATAGGGCCCCATTCAGCATTTTTTTTAAATAGCGCAGGGAAAACACTTATATAATCTGGAGAAAAAGAAAATTCTTTATGCTTGAAAAGTGATATTCCAAATAATTTGAAATGTTTGAAAATCTTAAAATCATCATCAAGTCGATATGAAGTTGAATATGCCAATAGCACTGTTCCAATAATTGCCATTATTAGTATTTGATCCAACTTGGCAGCTCCTTCATAAATCAAAAACAATGTCAAGGCTAGCGTGAAAACCCCTAAAATAATAACCGTGCTCGGTTTCTGCTGTTTAAAAGAAATTGATTGCTTCATCTTCCCAAAAACACTAACAACACACTAACGTCTGAGGGAGAAACCCCGCTTATTCTTGAAGCTTGTGAAATAGTGACCGGTCTTATGGCTTCGAGCTTTTCCCTGGCCTCATAAGACAATGACTTTAGCTTTGAGTAATCAAAATTATCTGGGATTTTTACATTTTCAAGACGGTGCAGTTTGTCCGCATTATTCTTTTCTTTGGCTATATATCCAGAATATTTGACTTGAATCTCTGCTTGCTCCAGTACTTCGGAATTAAATTCGTGTTCGTTAACAAACGATGAGACAGATTCTAGCTGAAGCATATGCTCCATAGTCACTTTTGGTCTGGAAAAAACTTTAAAAAGCTTATCGGATTGGCGTACTGGTGAAGAAGAAACAGATTCCAAAATAGGGTTGATCTCTTCTGGGGTAAAGCTCGTTTTTCTAAAAAAATGTACAAAGCTGTTGGACTTATGATGCTTGTCCTCCATTTTTTTTAAACGTTCTTTACTGGCCAAGCCTATATCAAAGCTTTTTGGTGTCAGCCTTAAATCGGCATTGTCTTGTCTTAGCAGCGTTCTATACTCAGCCCTTGAAGTAAACATTCGGTACGGTTCTTCTGTACCCTTGGTAATCAAATCGTCGACCAAGACACCTATATATGCTTCATCTCTTTTTAGGATAAAAGGTTCTCTCTCGTTGATTTTTAGATGCGCATTTATTCCCGCCATCAACCCTTGAGAGGCAGCCTCTTCATATCCCGTAGTACCATTTATCTGGCCTGCAAAATATAAATTGTTTAAGAGTTTAGTTTCTAGTGTATGTTTTAGTTGTGTAGGTGGAAAGTAGTCGTATTCTATAGCATAACCAGGTCTAAAAAACTTAACCTTTTCAAAACCCTTTACAGATTTTAATGCGTTGTACTGAATATCTTCCGGAAGTGAAGTTGAGAATCCATTTACATAAACTTCCACAGTATGCCATCCTTCTGGTTCCACAAATATTTGATGGGAGTCCTTATCTGAGAAACGGTTTATTTTATCCTCTATTGAAGGACAATATCGCGGCCCTATACTTTTAATCCGACCGTTGAACATTGGAGAACGGTCAAAGCCTTCACGCAACAAATCATGAACCAAAGCACTTGTATGGGTCATGTGACAATCGCGCTGTGTTTTTAGAATGTCCGTATTCAAATAAGAAAACTTCTCTGGATTTTCATCCCCTGGTTGGGGAATCATTTTATCATAATCCAAAGAACGACCATCAACTCGTGGTGGCGTTCCAGTTTTCATTCTTCCACTATCAAAACCAAAATCCACTAACTGCTCTGTGATTCCCGTCGCTGCCTTTTCACCGGCCCTGCCTCCTCCAAACTGTTTTTCACCTATATGAATGAGTCCGTTTAAAAAAGTTCCGTTCGTTAAAACAACCGCTTTGGCCCTAATGTCAATTCCCAAAGATGTTCTTACGCCAACAATGGTATCACCTTCAACCAACAAACCGGAAACCATTTCCTGATAAAAATCTACATTTGGCGTATTCTCCAAAGCCAACCTCCACTCTTCCGCGAAGCGCATTCTGTCGTTCTGAGCACGCGGACTCCACATGGCAGGACCTTTGGATTTATTCAGCATCTTAAACTGGATTGCCGATTTATCAGTAACAATGCCGCTATAACCTCCAAGTGCATCGATTTCACGCACTATCTGCCCTTTGGCGATTCCGCCCATAGCTGGGTTGCATGACATCTGTCCAATATTTTGAAGGTTCATGGTGACCAACAACGTTTTGGAGCCCATATTTGCGGACGCTGCTGCGGCTTCTGCTCCTGCATGACCGCCGCCAACAACTATTACATCATAATCTTTCTCAAACATAACTAAGGTTCCACGTGGAACATTTTTATCTTTTCCTCTTCCTTTAACCTCATCTGCAGTTTCCCGTTTTCAGACTTGTCACCATAGCCAACCAAGTGCAAAATACCGTGACACATTACTCTTAATAATTCGACATTAAAATCGACTCCATACAAACCCGCATTATCAGCAACCCTCTCCGTAGAGATAAAAATATCGCCAGAAATACATTTGCCTTCTGAATAATCAAAAGTGATAATATCTGTAAGTGTGTTGTGTTGTAAATATTCCCTGTTGATTTCTAAAAGATAATCATCGTCACAAAAGATGTAATCAATATCCCCTAAACTATAATGCTCACTTTGAATTACTCTAGTTATCCAATCGGAATATTTCTCTTTATCTTCTAAAATTAAATCCGACTTAAAATGGAAGTCAATCATTATTGAAATACCTCTTTACCTTCTCTTCGTAATTTTGGCGCAAAGGTAATGCTTGTCTATTTAATATTTCAATGTCGTTCTGATAATCCTTTAGCAGTTCAGGTTTTGTAATGATAGGATTGGTAAAGTTCCTTTTGACCCTGCTACTCTCGCGCTCGTTCTTCTTTCCTTGTTTTAAGGTCGCGTTCTTTAGCTTCAATAATTCATGCTGAATTGTATTCACTTTGTTCTGGGTTCGTTGGGTAATTCCATTTTCCAACAGATCATTCTCAAAATCCTCCATTTGTTGAATCAACTTTCTCGCTAGATTTTTATCCGAATTATTGATTAAGTCCTCTAGCTGCTTTTCCAATTGTTGTCGCAAAAATTGCTGCTCCTTATAGATTTCATAAATTTCGCTTAGGCCCATTTCGTCTGTCCCGTTAGAGCCGCCTGTTCCATTTTTACCTTCTTTACCTTCTGCCTTGCCTTCACCTTCCCCGTTTCCATCTTTGCCTTGACCCTCTGCTTGCCCCTGTTTCCCTTTTCCTTTTCCTTCTTGTTCTCCTTCGCCATCTTCACCTTTTCCATTTTCTCCATCTTGCTGCTCTCCCTGCTCACCTTGTTGACCCTTTCCACTCTGCTTGCCAGAATTTCCCATCTTTTCTTGAATACTCTCTTGCCCCTCAATAATATCAGGCAACTGAAAATCGGAACCCTGTCCGTTTCCCTGACCTGATTGCATGCTTTGCTGCATATTGTCCAAAATATTCGCTAGAAAGTCCGCTAACTTATTCGTAGCATTGATAACATATTGTTGGTATGAAGCACTTTGATATACTTGACTCTCCGCTATACTCTCCAAGGATTTATCAATATTATAGTACACTTCCGTAATCTGTTCGTTCACAAATTCAGATAGCTCGGCCCTCCGTAGCGACAATGCAAAAAGACTGTCATCTACGTGTTCGAACAATCGTCTTAATTCCTTTTGGTCCCTTACCGATTTTGAAAACTGCGAAACATCCAAGTTAGCGTTCTCTGTTCCTTCAAATAGCTTTTCCTGTTTAAAGGAAAATGTAATCAAATTGTCCAGAATCTGACGTAACATTTCCGCATCTTCGGTTATTGAAGAACCTCCGCCTCCCATACTGCTCTGCTGTAAAGATTTGCTCATTTCCTTCATTTTCTGAGAAGCTGATTTCTGTTTTTGAGATGCTTTTTGTTTTGAATTAGAATTTTTCGAATCTGATTGCTCGGAATTCTCTCCCTCATTGTTATTTAGCTCCTCCAAAGCATCCTTCTGATCTTTCTTTATAGCATCTTGTTCCTTTTTTGACACACCAACTTGCATCGGCTTTTTTAAATCATCATTGTCATTTTTTAACTCATCCAACTCATCCGAAAGCTTATTGAATTCTTCATTCAATTTTTCCTGATTATCGTTTGCTTTTCCGTCTGTTTCGGACAATTGCTCCTGCTCTTTGGAAAGCTCATCCAACTCTCTTGATAATTGAGCCATTTTTTCCGTAACATAATACCGTTTAGTGAGCTCAAGAATCTGCTCTAGGTTACGAGCACCTTTACTTTGGCTTTTGCCCAACTCGTCAAGCTTCTTTTTAAGCTCCTCTTTGTTTATCTTATCTGCAAGCTTGTTTAATTCCTCAAGCAGCTTCTCATTTTTCTTCGCCTCTTGTTCTTGACGTTCCAACCGCTCCTGAAGCATTTTCTTCATCTCGCTGTTTTCATCATCCTTGCTCAAGCTCTCGTTAAGTTGTTTACTGAATTTTTCCATCAGCATTTCCTGTTCTTCCTGCTTTTGTAAAAAATCCTTTATCTGGTTCTTATCCTCAAAATTCAGGTTCTTTTCTTCTTTCTGTTTGGTATTGATTTTGGACAATGTTTCTTGCTGCTTCCTATAGTTGTCCAAAGTCTCTCCCATCCTGTCCATCACAGTATTCTGAAACTCTAACTCCTTGCTTTTCAGTTCATTATCATTCAATAATGTAGCGTCAAACACTTGACTTTTAATTACTTTTCCTCCTCTAATTCCGTCATTATCAACAATTTCGAAAAATAGTTTATAGTTCTTCCCTTCCTGCAAATCCAATCCCGAAGGAAAGGTGTAATAGAACTGATGAACGTTTGTATTGGGCGATTCAAGCAACACCCGTTGCACATTTTCTTGGTCATCTGACGAATAACATACGACCCTTATTTGGTTAAGGCCATAATCATCCGCGGCCTGTCCCGTGAAAAAGGATTGATTGGGATTAATAGAATCTAAAATCTGTTCTACTTTAACAGTGGGACTTTGGTCCTTGATTACGTCCAGGGTATAGGCCAACTTCTCAAAATCCCGCACATGCGCATTTGATGTCTTGAGTTCGTAAGCCAGATTTTTATAGATATTGTTCTTGTATGTAAAGCTATTTCCCTCCTTTCGAAAAAGCTGAACCGTATCCAAAGTAACCATGGATATATTCGCTACGTTATCTCCTTCTATTTGCCAAGATATTTTTGTCCCTTCGGGAACAACGGCGTTTCCTGTTCCTGTAATTTCTTCATTTTTCCTTCCCAGATAATTCGGGAAATCAAGCTTCATTTTAAAATCTACCAAAACTGGGGTCTTATAGCTTTTAATGGTATAGCTTTTCGAATCCCACCCATTGGCGGTTAAATAAAAACTGCTTTCTTCCACGGGTGCTTCAAATGTCTGCGTATATATTCCTTGTGATCGCTTTAAAAGTAATTCCTCTCCATTCACGACCATATATACATTCTCTGGCTTAACATCGCCTACAACCGAAACGGTAACGACTAAAGGTTCGTTGTCCAAAACCTCCAGCTTATCGTTCAATACTTGAAACTTAAATGGAGCTGGTTGCTCAAACGCCAAATCATAATTGACTATTCTTTTATGGGAATTGAAAAACGAAGCAATATTGCCCGACAACCAAATAAAGCCAAGGAGCAACAAGGGAATAACTACATATTTTGCGTATTTATAGCTTTCCTTAAAATTGATAGCTTCAGTGAAGGGAACCACGCCAAGACTTTCAGCTTTCTGCTCAATACTTGCAAGCAATAGTTCTGACGCTGTCTGGTTTTCCGATAGTTCCAATAAATTATAAAGCTTATCATCTACTTGTGGAAAATGTTTGCCGATAAGACGGGAAGCTTCCTTGTTGGAAATTCCATTTTTAATTTGGAACAAGTAGAACAATGGCATCAAAATAAACCGATACAACAAGAACAACTCCACTAGAACAAATACCGAGAACAGGGCAAGCCGCCATTCCTGACTGAGCCATAATACATATTCCAAGGACAGAATCGCCATCCAAAAAAGCAGGCCTAGCGTTACAAAAAGGAGTCCTCCTTTGATCAATTGCTTGGTATAATACTTCTTTATAAAACGATTTAGCTTCTCGAGTATCTTATGATAACTGTTCAAAATCCGTTATATTTATTACCAAGATACCTGATACCAAGGGATTGCGCTGAAAATTTTTTGTTAAAACCGTTCATATGAAAGATTTTAAATACCTAGCCGCTATGACGATTCCGCTTTCTGCCGTCATCAGTATTTATTTTAAAGGGTATTGGAGTTTCTTCACGCCTTTCTATGCTTTTGCTATTATTCCGTTTTTGGAAGTGTTGCTTCCACAAGACTCCACCAACTTATCCGAAGAGGAGCGTTTTGAAAAGAAAAAGAGCAAGTTCTTCGATTGGCTGCTCTATTTGAACATTCCCATCGTTTTTGGTTTTCTGAGCTATACCCTTTGGGGCCTTTCCACAACGACCTACGCACTATATGAAATTATAGGATTAGTGTTTTCCGTGGGAATCGTCTTTGGTGTCAATGGTATTAATGTGGCACATGAACTCGGTCACAGACAGGCAAGCTTTGAGCGTTATTTGGGAAAGCTTTTACTGTTGCCATCCTTCTATATGCACTTTTATATTGAACACAATTTTGGACACCATGCCAATGCGGCCACAAAGGAAGATCCTGCTACGGCTAAATACAATCAAAGCCTCTATTCCTTTTGGTTCAGTTCTACGATTCGCCAGTATTTTAGTGCATGGAAGCTTCAATCTAAATTGCTTAAAAATGAAAAGCGGTCTTTTTTTAGTTTGAAAAATGACATGCTTTGGTATACGCTATTTCAAATCGCCTATTTAGGGCTTGTTCTCTATCTGTTCGATTTGAATGGATTGTTCTTTGCTCTGGCAACTGGAATCGTTGGATTTCTGCTATTGGAAACCGTAAACTATATTGAGCACTATGGTTTGATCAGAAAGAAACTACCATCTGGAAGGTACGAACGTGTTCGCGAAAGCCATTCTTGGAATAGCAACCATGTCATTGGAAGAATTGTGCTTTACGAACTCACAAGGCACAGCGACCACCATTACAAATCATCCAAAAAATACCAGTTGTTGGATTATCATGATATCTCGCCCCAAATGCCTTATGGCTACCCCACTTCCATGGTGTTGTCATTTTTGCCTCCTTTGTGGTTCAGCATTATGAACCCTAGGATTCCAACCGAAATGAAAAAGACGTATTCCTAAACTCTTTTTTACCGTTTTAATGCACCGTATCTTTGCGGCTCAATTTAATATCCCATGAGTCAGAAAGTTCGGGTTCGTTTTGCCCCAAGTCCAACAGGGCCATTGCATATAGGAGGTGTTCGCACTGCGTTGTTCAATTATTTGTTTGCAAAAAAACATGGTGGTGATTTTATACTACGGATTGAGGATACCGACCAGAACCGCTACGTAGAAGGTGCGGAAGAATATATTGTAGAAGCATTGAACTGGTGTGGAATTCCTTTTGATGAAGGACCTACTTCGACTTCTTCTGGTACATTATCAAAAGATGGGGGCTTTGGACCTTATCGTCAGAGTGAGCGTAAGCACTTGTACGAGGCCTACGCCATGGAACTTATTGAAAAAGGTCATGCGTATTATGCTTTTGATACTGCTGAAAAATTGGGTTTTCATCGAAAAGACCATGAGGCCAAAGGCAAGACCTTTATCTATAATTGGCATAACCGTTTAAAACTTTCCAATTCACTTTCCTTAACTTCAGAAGAAGTAAAACGAAAACTGGATGCTGGTGAGGATTATGTAATTCGTTTTAAATCGCCCCAAGATGAGGAATTGTTGTTGCACGACATCATTCGCGGTGAAATAAAAATAGATACCAATGTTTTAGATGATAAGGTTTTGTTCAAAAGTGACGGAATGCCTACCTATCATCTGGCCAATATTGTGGACGACCACTTAATGGAAATAAGCCATGTAATCCGTGGTGAAGAGTGGTTGCCCTCTTTGGCGTTGCATCAATTGCTCTACGATGCATTTGGATGGAAAGCTCCCGAGTTTGCACATCTTCCGCTTATCATGAAGCCTGTTGGCAAAGGAAAACTGAGCAAACGCGATGGTGAAAAAGGAGGTTTTCCTGTTTTTCCGTTATCGTGGAACGAATCGGAAGGATATCGTGAGGCTGGGTTTTTTCCAGAAGCTGTTGTCAACTTTTTGGCCTTATTGGGATGGAATCCAGGTACGGAACAAGAACTGTTCAGCCTAGAAGAACTTGTAGAGGTCTTTACTTTGGAGCGTGTAAATAAATCAGGTGCGCGTTTCGATCCTGACAAGACCAAGTGGTATAATCACCAATATCTTCAGCAGAAAAGTGATGCTGAATTGGCCAGCTTATTTGGTTCGATGTTAATCAGCAAAGAGGTTCCTCGCGAAGCTCGGAGTGCTGACTATCTTGAAAAAGTAGTCTCCCTAACAAAAGAACGCGCCAATTTTGTCACTGATTTCTGGGAATTGGGCAGTTACTTTTTCGAAGCACCCACTTCCTACAATGAAAAAGCAGTTAAAAAACAATGGAAAGAGGGTACACCAGAATTGATGCTACACGTATTGGATATTGTAAAAACTACTGAAGATTTCAATTCTGCAACCATTGAAACCAATGTAAAATCCTGGATTACCGACAACGAGCTTTCCTTTGGAAAAGTGATGGGCCCCCTACGCCTTATCATTGTTGGTGACATGAAAGGCCCCCATATTTTTGATATTTTGGCTTTGTTGGGGAAAGAAGAAAGTGTTGCTAGGATTAAGAAGGCGTTGGAGGTTTTAAGTTAGCAATGTGAATCTAGGTGTTTGAAAGGCATTCAATGTCATTGGAATATAACCTTTCTTTATTTTGTTAAACTGTTAAGACCAATTCTGTATAAACACAAGATAAGAAAACTCCTATTTCCTATCAACTAACCCCCAATTCCTAAAACACATGTAACAATTCCTTCTTAAAACCTACTTATCTCATACAGTCTTTTTGTAATTTAACCTGGTAACTTAAAATTCTTATACTATGAACTTTTTCCTAATACCGATCATTCTTTTTGGTCTTGTCATTCTTTTTTCATCCTTCTTTATTGTGAAGCAACAAACTGCCGTTGCCATTGAGCGTTTTGGGCGTTTTCATGGCATTCGACAATCTGGCTTGCAAATGAAAATTCCATTGGTAGATCGTATTGCAGGTCGACTGACCCTAAAAATCCAACAGTTGGATGTTATGATAGAAACCAAAACCTTGGACGATGTATTCGTGAAAATCAAGGTTTCCGTGCAATTTGTGGTCATCCGTGAAAAAGTCTACGACGCCTTTTACAAGTTGGAATACCCACATGATCAAATCACTTCCTTTGTTTTTGATGTGGTACGCGCCGAAGTCCCAAAAATGAAATTGGATGATGTTTTTGTGAAAAAGGATGATATCGCCATTGCAGTAAAACGTGAGCTTCAGGAATACATGTCGGAATATGGCTATGATATTATAAAAACCCTGGTTACCGATATTGACCCAGATGCCCAAGTAAAAGAGGCCATGAACCGAATCAATGCATCGGAACGTGAAAAAATTGCAGCACAGTTTGAAGGGGATGCCGCTAGAATCCTTATCGTAGAAAAAGCAAAGGCCGAAGCGGAAAGCAAGCGGTTACAAGGACAAGGTATTGCGGACCAGCGTAGGGAAATTGCAAGGGGCTTGGAAGAGTCCGTTGAGGTCTTGAACAAAGTGGGCATCAATTCGCAAGAGGCTTCTGCCCTTATTGTAGTGACACAACATTACGATACGCTGCAATCCATTGGAGAGGAAACCAACACCAACCTGATCTTGCTTCCAAATTCTCCACAAGCGGGCAGCGATATGCTGAACAACATGGTTGCTTCCTTTACGGCGAGCAATATGATAGGGGAATCCATGAAAAAAACAAATGTGGAAAAGGACAAGAAATAGGTCTTAGTTGTCAGGTTGGGCCTGTCGAAACCGTATATCTATTACACGGTTATCAAGCATTTCGACAAGCTCAATGTGACATGGAGTATTGTTTTTACGTTCTTTTTCGCCCAAACAAATAATCCCTGCTTTTTATTTGGGCATTTTTACATCAGAAAAGGCACAAAAAAACCGCTCTTAAAAATTTTTAAGGGCGGTTTTATAAGATCTTACCGACCAGACTTTACTGGCAATTACCAACAGGAGATAATCCTTCCAGCTCCCAATCAACACCTTCACTCTCGAGATAAGCAATTGCATTAAAAACTTCATTAATTTCAAAACAGGCAATCATACCCTCCATACCACAATTAATTCCAAATGGTCCGTCATTATTTTCTACAAAATTGGACCAATCGATCACTGTGTTGTTCATCCTTATTATGTCCATTCCACTGTTATCGAACATGTTCTCCATGTTGGTTATGTTGCCAATGTCCCAACCCCCTATATCCTGGTTGAACACGGAAGCCCCAGAGAACATTCCAGACATGAAGATGACTTTTTCTGTATTCCATCCACCAATATCCTGATTGAACGAGGATGCCCCAAAGAACATGGAACCCATCTGTGTAACGCTCGACACATTCCACATACTTATATCTTGGTTGAACAAAATTGCCCCTCCAAACATTCCAGACATGCTGGTGACGTTTTCCGTATTCCAATCACCAATATCCTGATTGAACGAGGATGCACCATTGAACATAAAAGGCATGTTGGTGACGTTTTCCGTATTCCAATTACTAATATCACCATTGAAGGACGATGCGCCAAGAAACATAGATTTCATATCCGTAATATTGCCTACATCCCAATTGCCGATATCCCCGTTAAATTGTTTGGCACTTGTGAACATACCTGCAAGGGAAGAGAGCTGTGACAGGTCGGGCACATCGGTCGCTTTATAGACCATATTCTCGCAACTCGCAAAAGCACTTTCCAAGCTCTCCCATTTGTTATTGCCCCATTGGTCTATACTCATAAGTTTAGGCGCACTTGCGAGAAGAGACATTATCATACCGGGAAAATTTCCCTGGATCGCCACAACATGATCCCCTGCCGTTGCATACGAATGTTCTATATTCTCATCTTTGGTAATATTCTCAATGGTGCCATCTCCCCAATCGATCATAAAATCATATGCCAAACCTTCTACTAAGCCTATCTCTATACTTTCCCCATCCGTAACGGTCTTCCAGGTGGTGACAAAAGTGTCGTTCACATCTTGGACAGTGACCGTAACTTTCGCATTTGTTTCCTCTACGCCATCATAAGCGCTCACAAAAAGGGTATGTGCCGTTTTGGTCTCAAAATCCAGGGATTTTCCGGTAGTTAAACTAAGTACACCGGCCTCGGTAATGTCAAAAAGCCCGTCATCATCGGATTCTATGGAAAATGTAAGGCTGTCCCCGTCCGGGTCACTCGCGGTTACCGTTCCAATGGCCTGGGCATCGGTGATATCCTCGGCAACGGTAAAGGACTGTTCCGCTATGACCGGGGCCTTGTTCTCTTCCTCTGGTACCTTGGGCGAATCATCTTTGCCGCAGGAGAACATAAAAAGAGAAAGGCTAAAAAATAAGTACATGTTCTTTTTCATCTTTATTGAATTTTAAATTGAACTTGTACAAGTTGGGATTTCTTGGCGATGGTTAAGCCGTTAAATGAACGGATGCCCCCATTCGTTTGATGGATGGCCATTCTGGGTTGACGGATTTTTATGGAACCGTCCTAAAAAAAGCTATACAGTTGGACCGGACCAAGATCTTCCATAATAGCTCCATTAGGCTATTTTAGGTGTTGGGATGTCAGGTTGGGCCTGTCGAAACCGTATATCTATTACATGGTTATCAAGCATTTCGACAAGCTCAATGTGACATGGAGTATCACTTTACGCTTTTTTATTTGAGCATTTTCACATCAGAAATGGTATATAAAACCGCCCTTAAAAAATTTAAGGGCGGTTCTATAAGATCTCAGCGATCAGGCTTTACTGGCATCCATTGGTAGCTAATCCGTCCAATTCCCAGCCATTACCAGCTTCGAGAAAATCAATGGCTTCACCAACTGCAAAAATATTAGAACAAGCCACCATACCTACCATACCACATTTTATATCTTTTGGTTTGTCATTATTTTCTACAAAACTGGACCAATCGACCAAGGTGGCATTTATGCTTTCTTCTGACATTCCGCTGTTATCGAACATGCTCTCCATATTGGTTATGCTGCCAATGTTCCAATCCCCCAAATCTTGATCGAAGGAAGAGGCCCCACTAAACATTCCGCTCATGGAGGTGACGTTTTCCGTGTTCCACCCACCAATATCACCGTTAAAGGAAGAAGCATCGAAGAACATGCTGGACATGCTAGTGACGTTTTCCGTGTTCCACCCACCAATATCACTGTTAAAGGAAGAAGCACCATAGAACATGCTGAACATGTCGGTGACGTTTTCCGTGTTCCATCCACCAATATCACCGTTAAAGGAAGAAGCGTTTTGGAACATGCCACTCATATCCCCAATAGTACTTACGTCCCAATCGCCGATATCCCCGTTAAATTGTTTCGCACCATAGAACATGCTATTAAGGGAAGAGACCTGTGACAGGTCGGGCACATCGGTCGCTTTGTAGACCATGTTCTCACAGCCCGCAAATGCCGTTAACATGTACTCCCATTTGTTATTGCCCCATTGGTCCAAGCTCATAAGCTTGGGCGCACTTGAAAGCGCTATCATTTCTATACCGGGAAAATTTCCCTGGATCGCCACAACATGATCCCCTGCCGTTGCGTACGAATGTTCTATATTCTCATCTTTGGTAATATTCTCAATGGTGCCATCTCCCCAATCGATCGTAAAATTGTATGCAAAGCCTTCTACTAAGCCTATCGTTATGCTTTCCCCATCCGTAACGGTCTTCCAGGTGGTGACAAAAGTGTCGTTCACATCTTGGACAGTGACCGTAACTTTCGCATTTGTTTCCTCTACGCCATCATAAGCGCTCACAAAAAGGGTATGTGCCGTTTTGGTCTCAAAATCCAGGGATTTTCCGGTAGTTAAACTAAGTACACCGGCCTCGGTAATGTCAAAAAGTCCGTCATCATCGGATTCTATGGAAAACGTAAGGCTGTCCCCGTCCGGGTCGCTCGCGGTTACCGTTCCAATGGCCTGGGCATCGGTGATATCCTCGGCAACGGTAAAGGACTGTTCCGCTATGATCGGGGCCCTGTTCTCTTCCTCTGGTACCTTGGGCGAATCATCTTTGCCGCAGGAGAATATAAAAAGAGAAAGGCTAAAAAATAAGTACATGTTCTTTTTCATCTTTATTGAATTTTAAATTGAACTTGTACAAGTTGGGATTTCTTGGTGATGGTCAAACTGTTAAATGAACGGATGCCCCCATTCGTTTGATGGATGGCCATTCTGGGTTGACGGATTTTTTGGAACCGTCCTAAAAAAAGCGATACAGATGGACCGGACCAAGATCTTCCATAATAGCTCCATTAGGCTATTTAGGGGTTGGGGTTTGGGTGTTAGGGGTTAGTCTAAGATCAAAGGAACAAAGCCATTTTGCGTTTTTCGCCAAATAGGGAATTTCAGGAACAAGGAATGCAGATCTATTGGTGTTGTAAGGACTTAACCTATTCCTGAATATCCCTAATTAGGTTGAACAGGTATCTAGAAGTATTGCCCTATGCCAAAGACAATCCCATTTGTGGATTCATTGGAAATACCAAAACCATAATCCAACCGGAATACCGCATTGAAAATCCGTTTGTGAATCAATCGAAACCCCACACCCGAATATAAACGCGTAGATGTTCCATCGAACAACTGCCCGAAGTTCTCTCCAGGTTCTCGCCAAGATCCTGCGTCTATAAAAGCATTTCCCTGTATGGCAAACCATCCTTTTTCATAGAACGTATGCCTGTATTCCGTATTCAGCACCAAGGCAGCTGTTCCTCTGTCCACTGTATTGCCAACACCTCGTATATTCAATTGGTTGTCCAGGGTAAATGGTGCAAAGGGGGAATCTTCGTTCCCAAAAGCGGCGGCAAAACGCAATCTACTTGCCCAATTTCCTTTGGTTCCCAGTTTTCTGTAGTGAATCAAATCATTCCTAAAAGAGACAAAATCCCCTAAAAATTCTGTTCCCGGCTCATCTCCGTTTAGGAAACTGATATACTGTGTTGTGAATTCATTGATCGTACCATCCACATATTGATAATCTATGTCCAAATCCACATAACGGTATTGCCCTCTGTATATCAATTTATCTGCCTCTAGAGAAAGAGGTCTCCCCAGCAAAGGTTCATCCCCAAAAAAGTCATAGCTTTCTTTAACAAACGAAACCCCAAGCTCTGCTTCATTCTTAAAATCGAAGAAGAACAATAGATTTCCTTCTGCACTTCTTGCATTGAAACGATAATCTTTTATCCCTTCCTCAAAAAATACGGGCTCCTGTGTTGTGTTGTCCTGATAACTGAATCCAATGCCCCATTTATCACTGAACAGAAAAGGATGCTCCCAGAAAACACCGTAAGAATCGAAGACATTGCGCTCGTAAAAGCCTCCTAGAAGCTGATTGTTCCCAAATAAATTGAACTCAAATGCTGAGATTCTATAGGCAAATTCACCATTGTTCGCCGTTGCAATCCGTAAGCCCGGAATTATGGTAAAATTTTCCTCTATTCGATAGACCAATGTTTTTTCATTGCCTAGAGTATAAACGCTATCTTTTGCGTTCGCTATTCCGGGCAATCGTTTTAACCGCTCAATATCTTGCTTTACCAAAACGGAATCATAAACTGTATTTGCCCTAACTTTTACCAACCTTCTTAAAAAAGACTCTTTGGTACGTTTTAGACCTTCAAATTCCAGCTTGGTTATTTTTTGTTCTTGTGAAAATCCAAATAGGCAACAAAATAGAAGACAGGGTAGCAGTAACTTTTTCACTGAATGCAAATTTTTCAATATCAGACGAAAAACTATCGTAAACCCTACAGTAAAAATCGATTTTTACGTTTAAAACGCTCTAAAGGCTTTTTGAATCATAGGCTATAGCTAAACATTGATTATGTAAAAAGTGTTCGTAAAACCATTAAAAACCAATTGGTTTTTATAGTTCAAGCCTATACTATATGCTTTAATGATAAGTGAAAGTTATTGCTTGGTTTTTTGTTCCAATTTCGCCCAAGTATCTCGTAAGGTTACCGTTCTGTTGAAAACAAGGTTTCCTTCTGAGGAATCTGAATCAACATTAAAATAGCCCAATCGTTGAAATTGAAATCTGTCACCAACTTTTACATCTTTTAGACTTGGTTCCAAATATCCTGTAACTTTTTGAAAGGAATCCTTATTTACAAATTCCATAAAATCTTTGTCCTTGTGACCGTCTGGTGTCGCATCTGTAAAAAGTCTGTCGTAAACCCTTACCTCAGCTTCAATGGCATGTTGTACAGAAACCCAATGTAAGGTGCCTTTTACTTTTCGCAAGCTTTCTTCGGTACCACTGCCACTCTTACTCTTTGGGTCATACGTACATTGTACTTCTGTAATATTCCCATCGGTATCTTTTGTGCAGCTTTCCGCTTTGATGATGTAGCCGTTCTTTAAACGAACCTCGCCGCCCAGCTTTAGTCTAAAAAATTTACGATTTGCCTCTTCCCTAAAATCTTCTTTCTCTATAAAGATTTCTCTTGAAAAAGGAACCTTTCTATTTCCTGCTGATTCGTCTTCGGGGTTGTTTTCTGCATCCAACCACTCTTCTTTTCCTTCATCGTAATTGGTGATGACTACTTTCAAAGGGTTAAGAACGGCCATTACCCTTGGAGCAATTTTATTGAGATGCTCGCGTACGTGAAATTCTAACAAAGAAACGTCAACCACATTTTCGCGTTTAGCGATTCCAATGGTTTCGGAAAAATTACGAATGGATTCCGGGGTATAGCCTCTTCGTCGTAATCCTGAAATTGTTGGCATTCTTGGGTCATCCCATCCATTAACAACTCCACTTTCCACCAATTGCAATAATTTTCGCTTACTTACTACGGTATGACTTAGGTTTCTTCGTGCAAATTCTCGTTGTTTGGGCCGTAATTTATCAGTAGCTACCAATTGATCTAAAAACCAATTGTACAGCTCTCTATGTGGCAAGAATTCTAGTGTGCACAAGGAGTGCGAAACCTGTTCTATATAATCGCTCTCGCCATGAGTCCAATCGTACATTGGATAAATACACCAATCGGTATTTGTTCTGTGGTGTGGTTTGTGCAACACGCGATACATGATAGGGTCGCGCATCAACATATTTGAAGAGGTCATATCTATTTTAGCGCGCAGAACATGCTTTCCTTCTTCAAACTCTCCATTTTTCATGCCCTCAAAAAGGCGCAAATTTTCCTCAACGGTTCTGTTTCTATGGGGGCTTTCCTTGCCGGGTTCAGTGGGAGTGCCTTTTTGCTCCGCCATTTCTTCAGAAGTCTGACTATCCACATAGGCTTTACCTTCTTTTATCAACTGCTTTGCCCAATCGTAAAGTTGTTGAAAATAATCTGAAGCATACCTTTCGGTATCCCATTTAAAACCCAGCCATTCCACATCCTTTTTTATGGCTTCAACATACTCTTTTTCCTCTTTAGCGGGGTTGGTGTCATCAAAGCGCAAGTTTACAGGAGCGTTGTACCTTAGTCCAAGCCCAAAATTTAAGCAAATGGAACTGGCATGACCAATATGTAAGTAGCCATTGGGTTCTGGCGGAAAACGGAAACGCAGTTCGTTTTTCCCATAGCCATTCTCCAAATCCTCTTCGATAATGTGCTCAATAAAATTAAGTGATTTAGCATCTTCTCCCATACCCAAAATTTGAAGCGCAAATGTAATGAAATCCAGCGTTTAAAGCTATAAATCATAATTTGGTGTATACAAAGAAAGCCGTTTCACAACACTTTTGGTATACCCTACAACAATATCTTTCCATTCCTCCAAAATAAAATCATATTTGTTATTAGAATGTTATATGAAAATAGAGGTGTTTACGAACGCCTTTAAGAACTGAATAAAATTAAGGGGCACAATTTTAATAGGGCATTATTGCCTAAAACCTCTTAAAACTAACTCTGATGAAGACAATTGGTTCACATTTTAGCATTCTTCTTATTGCATGTGCAATGACATTACTTGGGGCTAATTCGCTACATTCTCAAGTATTGAACAAACCAACTACTGTTTGGACAGCAGCATGTGCATCTGCAAGCTTTAACGAATATGATGTTAGTTTCAGGTGGAACCCTCCTTTGGTAGATTCCAACAATGAGTTTATTCTAGAACTATCCGACTCCAATGGAAATTTTGGGTCTCCCAGAGAGCTTTCAAGGCTTTCGGACAAAAACGCGGTCTTTAATTTTGATTTCACTTTTGCAGTGCCTACCGATGTGAACGGCGAAAGCTTTAAACTTAGAGTTCGTAGTACAAGCCCGGCAAAAACAAGCCCAGCAACTGATGCTTACCCCATGTATTTTGTAGATTACAACTCACCATTGCTTATAAGCGAAAATGGTAGTGGATCTATTCCACCGGGTGGTACGATTGAAATCTGTGGCAGTGGTTCCGTGACACTGTCTCCACATAACATACCCAACCCAAACAACTACAGTTATAATTGGTATCGTAGTGGTACGCTTCTTAGCGAGAAATCAAAAGACTTAACGGTATCCACTACTGGAATGTATTATGTAGAATTGGACTACGGATCTGTATGTTCTGGTTCCGCAAATACGTTATCCAACACCATAGAAATATCGACAGGAACAAGTCAAGGAATTGCCATTAACGGCTCTAGTGATGTTGGCCTTTGTCCCGGTGATCCATATACCTTAACCGCTAATATTAGCGGTAGCGGACTTACCTATACTTGGTATAAAGACGGTGCTGTAGTATCTGGACCAACCATCAACGCACATACTTATGCTGTCAACTCTAGTGCTTCTGGTTATGAAGGTGACTATGAGGTTGAAATCAGTGGGGCAGGCGCTTGTCAAGAACGTTCAGCTCCTGTGGCTATAAGAAATCTTAGTGGTTTTGATATAACAAGAGAAAATGAAGCCAATATTGTACTGCTGCCTTCACAAACAAAAACATTATCGGTAACGACCACAGCTACCACACCAACGTACCAATGGTTTAAAGATGGTTCGGCAATTACCGGTGCAGATCAAAGCAATGTAGAGATTAGTGATGTAGGAGTATATTTTGTTAGAGTTACAGAAACAGGCGGAAGTTGTTCTGCTGCCCCTATCGATTCTGAAAGCACAACGATTGTTTCCCCGAGTTCGTTTGAGTTCGTTATTGATTTCGCTGGCACTTATGCTTCTTGTGAAAACACCGAAGCTACCCTTAATCTATCTACGATAAATGCGGTGAGTAGTTCAGGAACAAAAACTGATGTTACTTCCGATTTGCTTTCTTCCTTCTCATATCAATGGAGCAAAGACGGTAATACCATTGGTGGAGAGACTTCGAGAACGATAACCGTTCCAGATTTTAACGAAAATGGCGCTTACAGTTTAGAAGGTACATTAAACACCTTTACTGCTTCTTCCAATGATTTAGATGTAAAACTTGCCGCAGATGAGGTGTTGGCCATTACTTCTAACGAAACCGTATTATGTGAGGGGTCCGACCCTATAGTTTTGGAAAGCTCTAAAAGCTTGAGCGGTGAAACCTTTGAGTGGGTAAGGGATGGCCAAGTAATAGATACTACAACAGAAAATCTAGTCGCGACAGAAATAGGAACATATCAATTGATCGTAAAAACCAATGATTGTCCAATAGTTTCCAATGAAATAACCATTGTAAGTTTTGATGAGTCCCTACTTGTTCTAGATAGACCACAAGACCTTATTGTTATAGAAGGCGAAACGGTAACGATAACCGCAAGTGGAGCAACCTCTTATGAATGGTTTAATTCAGACAATACCCTTTTGGGTTCGCTAAATTCTTTCGGTTTTAATCAAGAAGGAGAATTTCTTTTAGTAGCAAGCTTTGGAAGCTGCACCGTTAGCAGGGTAATCACCGTAACGTTCAGAGATACCTTTGCCATACCCAATGTTATTACGACCAATGGTGACGGAATCAACGATTTATGGGTGCTGCCAAACACGTATTCTAGAGATCAAGAAACACTTGTAACGATTTTCGATGAAAGAGGAAGAGAAGTGTTCAGTCAAACAAATTATGAAAACAACTGGCCCCAATCCACTACTATGTTTAACCAACAAAGTATGATTTTCTATTATAGAATCAGTAAAGGTGGGGAAAGTTTAAAACAAGGAACCATAACGGTGATTAAATAAACAGAATGTACAAAAACAAACCTCTACTACTGTTCATAATCCTAATCCTCTCTTTTTCTGGAGTACGCGCCCAGGAAGAGACCCAATTTGTGGAATACGATGTCCCTTCCCAAAACCTACTCAAGTTCAACAGGTTTTTGATAAACCCGACATTCTCAACAGTTAGAGAGGACAAGTCCTATATCAATCTATTTCATAGAAACCAGTCGGTCTCTTTTAATGATAATAATCAAGTCTACTTTTTGAGTTATAGTGGTAGAGTTGGTGATAGAAGTGGTGTAGGCTTGAGTCTATTCACGAATCGTGAAGGATTGTTCAACAATTTTGGTGTACATACCAACTATGCTTATGGGATTAAATTGAGTGAAAAAAGTAACTTTACATTCGGGGCAAATTTTTCCTATTATCAAAGTGCCTTTAATCAGGATAGGGCAAATGCACTGGATGATGACCCACTTTTAAATAGTTTGGAAAGTAGCTCTTTGATCACCTTTCAACCTGGTTTCAATATTTCTTACGGAAAATTTGATTTTGGTGCTTTTGCCGAAAATCTTTTTGACTACAACCTTAAGAACAGTGAATCGATTACCGATTTCAATGAAAAAACATATTCTGGCCACCTACAATATACCCATCAGTTTGAAAATGCTTCTGGAATATTGGAACAGGCAAGATTGATGCCTTTGGCTAGGGTTCGTCAAGTTGGGCAGGAAGACCTTGTTTTAGGCGGAAGTCTTCTTTTGGATCTTCCCAAACTTGGATGGATTCAAGCTGGATATGATGATTTTTATGGGGCGGCAGCAGGACTTGGTTTTAATTTGAACAGAAACCTTTCTTTAGGTTACACCATTGAAAAAGGTTTGACCAACAACTTTGAAAATTTTGGGGTCAGCCATGAAATTTCTTTAGCTTATTCCTTCACACCAAACTTAACAGAAGATCGAGTGATGCTCGAAAAAGAAGATGAAAGTTTGGTCGAGAATGAAACTACACCCGAAGAAGAGCTTACCATTTCAGAAAAAGACCTTAAAATAGCATATCTAGAAGAAAAATTGGCGGAAAACGATGTCATCTTAGACGAACTACTTTTACGCCAAGACTCCATTGAAACTACTAGAACAAGTGACCTTGAAAGGCGATTTGAGACCGTAATGAAAATGGTGCGAAGAGAAACTCGAGGACAAATGCCCGAGTTGGAAGAAAAAGCAAAGGAGGTCTATTTTGCCAACATGGATAGCGTGGATATCAAATCCAGTAAACAAACCGAGCCTGCCTTAGCAGAAAACGGACTATCTAACACAACGGCAGCAAAAAAAGTAATTCGTCTTAATGAAAGCAGACCCACCAATCTAGCTGAAAACACTACTGCAAAAAGAGATAGAACCAATCGGTATAATACTAAAAAAGTTGGTCGATTTAAAAGGTTTTCGATTCCCAACGTAGAAAGTGGCCATTACCTCATAGCAAATGTTTTTAAAGACGAAAACAACGTGGATTCCTTTCTCGAAGAATTACAGGCACAAGGTATTGATGCTGGCTATTTTGAAAACCCAAAAAACAGTCTTAACTACGTATATCTTAAAGGTTACAGAAGTAAGCAAGATGCTGTAGATGCATATCACTCGCAACTTAATGGCGCTTATCAAGGAGACGCATGGGTCATGAACGTAAACGGAGTTGACTCCAGTTCTAACAATAGATTCAGTTCGATTGCTACAAACAACGGTTCAAACCAAAAGAATAATAACACCCTACACAATAACATAACCAAAACCAAGCGCAAAGGTTCTCAAGTATCATACACCAATTATGATATTGATGGCTTAGGCTCCGGTTTTTATCTCATTGCCAATGTTTTTGAAAAAGCCTCAAATGCAAACCGCTTTGTGAAAAAGCTGAAAGCCCAAGGATTAAACGCAGGTTACTTCGTTAATCCAGAAAACAACTATAGGTACGTGTACATTAAAAGACATGATACATGGACCAACGCGCTGACCTCTTATTACACCAAACTTAATGCTTCGTATGATGACAAAATGTGGATCATGCGAGTAAAACCAAACCTCAATAGTTAGATGACCAATCGATTTATTAGAACAGTTCTATGCCTAATAGGCATATGGTTTATAGGCTCTAGAGTTAATGCTCAAGTAGAAGTTCCGTTTACCCCAAGACTGACAGATTCTTATATAAATATTAAGGGAGATTACACCTTTTTGTCCAATAGTATCATTAATAGGGTTGATGGGAGCAACACTGCAAACGACCCCTATAATGGTGGTTCAAACAACAATGGGTTCCATAGGGATTATATTGATGTGGACTCTGATCCTTCCACCTTTAGTTCGAGCAGTTCCACGCTTACGGTCCCTTTTTGTTCAAGGATATATTGGGCAGGATTATACTGGTCCGCCAACTACCAACAAGAAGTTGTTAGTAATACTCAGATTCCTACTCTTCCACAGAATGATACCAGAAGGTTGGACTTTACACGAATAAAATTTAGAGTGCCCGGTGGTAGCTACATTGACCTTGTTGCCGATAACGACCCCGATCCGGTTGGAGAAGAAGATGCCATTATACATGATGATGTTTCGTTTAAAGATTCCCCCTATACCTGTTTTAAAAATGTAACCAATGAGTTACAGGCACTTGCGGACCCATCTGGAGAATATTTTGTGGGCAATGTAAGAGCAACCCGTGGTAGAAGTGTTGGTGGGGCAGGTGGTTGGACTCTAGTCGTTATTTACGAAAACCCAACATTGACCGGAAAGTACATCTCTGTTTTTGATGGCTATGCCGGTGTAAGTGGAAGTTCAAGTGCCGATATCAATGTATCTGGTTTCAATTCTATTCCTTCAGGGCCCGTAAGGGCAAGATTAGGAGCTAGTGTTGTGGAAGGGGACAGGGGTATTACAGGTGATCAATTTAGAATACAGACTCCTTTAAACCCTGGCTTTACGAATCTTTCAAACGGAGCAAATCCAGCAAACAATTTTTTCAACTCCAATATTACTATTGATGGTGTCAACGTAACGTCCCGAAACATTACGGCGACGAATACTCTTGGATACGATTCTGATATTTTTGAGATAAGTAACCCCGCGAACAGTGTTATCGCCAATGAAGAAACCGATGCCACTTTAAGGCTTCGGACACAGGGCGATGGCTTTGGAGCCTTTTTGGTGACTTTTGGTATAGAAATCATAGAGCCAAATATTGTACTTGAGAAAAAAGTAGAAGATATTGGAGGAAATGACATTACCGGTCAAGGCGTAAACCTTGGGCAAAGTTTAGATTATGTGCTCTCCTTTATCAATACAGGAAACGACGATGCCACCAATTACACGATTAGGGATATTCTTCCTGCAAACGTTACATTGGATAACACCACCATAACAGTACCCACAGGTGTCACTTATACGTATAATGCCGCCACACAAGAAATCATTTTCAATGTTCCAGATAATCTGGTAGAGGAAGGTGATCCTATTTCTGAAATACGAATGCGAGTACAAGTCGCCGAAAACTGTTTTGACTTTGTGGATGCTTGTACCGATATTATAGAAAACGTTGCATTTTCTACATACGAAGGAGTTATAAACGATAACCAAATTAGTGATGACCCCAGTGTATCCGACTTCGATGATTGCGGATTTACAACGCCTGGTGCCACTAACTTTCTTCTGGACGATCTAACGGCATGTAATTTTACAAGAACGGTACTGCTTTGTGGTGCCAATGTGGTGCTCGATGCCGGTGATGGTTTTGACAATTATATCTGGTACCGTGATGAAAATGGAAATAACCAGATTGATGCTGGCGACACTGTTTTAAACGATGGTAACCCAGATTCCGATTTAAGTACGTTAATCGTTGATGAAGCAGCCACTTTCATCGTAGATAAGCAAGTAGCCGATCCATGTAAGGATTTTAGGGAAATCATTGTTGTTGAGCGTTTTGGTGCAACACAATCAAACCCAATTTCAGCATTGATCAACGATACTTCGAATACAGTTGATGGTGAAGTTGTAATCTGTCCCAATGATGGTAGCGAACTTCCAGAAATCTTTTTATGTGGATTAAATGATACCGAGCTCGTACAGATAAACATACCAGATGCAGACAGCATCGTTTGGGAAAGGCTTGACGAAGCAAGCTGTGGCGTTTCTACCCCAGATTGTGCCAATACCAATAATTCATGTACTTGGAATTCTGCTGGTTCGGGAAGTGATTTTCTAGCTTCCGATGCTGGTGAATATCGATTGGTCATCAATTATCAAAATGGATGTTTTAGCCGTTTTTACTTCAACATTTTCAAAAACCCACTAGACCCTCAATACACCACAAGTGACATTATTTGTAATACTGATGGAAACATTACAGTAACCAATATGCCCATAAACTATGAGTATCGATTGATAGATCAAGATACGGGCAGTGAAGTGGTTGCATACAATTCCAACCCTAGCTTTAATATTACGACCAATGGTGCCTATACTGTTGAAATGAGACAACAAGGCGTAACGGATGGTTGTGTCTTTGTTTTGGATAACATTGGTATACTGGATAGGGACTTCCAAGTTGATGTCGACACCAAGGATACGGACTGTAACGGTCTGGGCGAAATAGCCATTTCCATTCTTAATGTTGAAGCCCAATACTACTATGAAGTTGCTCAAGGAGGGACCACCATTGACACCTTTGGCCCTTCAAACGACAACAACTATACTTTCGAAAACCTTAATGATGGTGTTTACGACATCTCTGTCTCTACGGATGATGGCTGTACCTATACGGAACAAGTGACCATAAACGATGTTACCGATTTAGCGGTGACTGCATTGACCACTAAAAATATTGACTGTACCGAAGGAGTAATTACCGTTACGGGTACAGGCGGTTTCCCAAACCCTGAGTACGCTTACGCCATTTGGAGCTACAATGGTGTTGATTTATATACTACTGTAGGTGACATTCCTGGAAGTGCGTATCAAGTTGAGAACGATTTTTTGTTTGTTAACGGTGAAGAAGGCGATTATGAGTTTATAGTGGTCGATGGTAACAACTGTTCCTTTATTTCGAACAGCGTGTCCATTGCAGTTGCACCTTCTGCAGTTTATACAACTGCTACAACGGATGAAACATGTTTTGGAGCTGCTGACGGAACTTTTGAAGTGAATGTTTCCAATTCAAACGGATATGCTTTATCCTACACGTTAACGTATCCGGACACATCTACCTCATCAAACACCTCTGGACTATTTACAGGGTTGCCTCAAGGCAATTATTCCCTGACCATAACACAGACCCAAGGAGCGGTTTCATGTGATTTTATCGAAACCTTTACTATTGGAGGGCAGGCATCAGCAGTAACAGCCGATGCAGACCCAGTGGTAGTACAAGATTATACGTGTTTACAAAATGGTAGTATTGAAGTTCAGAACGTATCGGGGGGCGTTGCACCTTATGAGTATAGTATTGATGGAGTAACCTTTGTCAATGGAGTAGGAGCGGAACGCTTTTCCAACCTAGCGGACGGAACATATACTATTACCGTTAGGGATGCCAATAATTGTACGTTCACAACAAATCAGGTCGTTTTTGAAACTGACCCACCAACCAATTTAGACTTTACCGCATCAACGCCTACTTGTCCTGCATTAACTGCTGATGTAACAGTAACGGTAACCGATGGTATTGCACCTTTCGTTTTTGAAATTACAGCACCTTCTGCTGTACCAGCAACAACAATCACAGGAAACGCTGCAGATTTTGATGGTCTTGCCCCGGGAACGTATACTTTCAGGGTAACTGATAGTAAGGACTGCTCTTATGAAGAAACCTTTACGGTAGACCCTATCTCCGAAATTAATGTTACCGGACAATTAATAAGCAACATCACTTGTTTTACGGACACCGATGGAGAAATAACATTTACCGTTTCGGATTTTAATACCGACTACAATTATACGGTAACAGGACCTTCAAACTTTTCAGCCAATAACCAAACCAATACTTCTATTCCTTTAACCGGACTAGATGATGGAACTTACGATATTACAGTAACGGACAATGTTACAAACTGTACCGCTACAGCAAGTGTTATTGTAAATGCTCCCGCCGCCGCGTTGACTATAGCTGCTTCGGAAACACAACCGACCTGTACAACAGATGGTGGTGTAACATTGACCTCTACTGGAGGATGGGGCGGTAATACATTTACACTTGCCAATCCAGATGCAACTGCTTTTGGAACAAACAGTACAGGTGCTTTCACTGGACTTTCACAGACAGGAACTTACACAGCATCTGTAACCGATGCAAATGGATGTGTAGTTACAACAACATTCAACTTGAATGCCGCTGTCGCTCCTGTTTTGGCCATTGTTCCCAACGATACTTGTTTCGATGATGCCGTTGGTTTGACATTAACGGCAAATGTTACTTCAGGCGGAGATGGAAACTATGAATACAGCTTAAATGGAAGTGCCTTTGGAACCAACAATGTATTCTCTGGACTGACCTCAGGAACATATACCATTAATGTAAGGGATGGTAACAATTGTACAGATTCCGAATCCATAACCATAAATCCTGAGCTCAATGTAATAGCTTCCGCACCTAATATTACTGCTTGTGGAACGGCAACCAATGTTGATATCTCTGCTGTTGGTGGTGATGGGAATTATGTATATGCAATTGTTGCTGATGGTGCTACTGCAACCGGTTTTTCAACAACCAACCCAATTAATGTTACTGGAACAGGTGATTATGATGTTTATGTAAGGGACAATGGAGGTGCTTCCGGGTTCTGTGAAGCTTCATTCGACTTAACCATTGTGCAAGATGCGCCTTTGGCATTGGCCATTTCTGATACGGGAATCCAATGTAGTGGAGAATCGCAGGCTACAATTACTATTACAGCATCTGGTGGAGAAGCTCCTTTTCAATATAGCATTAACAACGGAGGAACATTTCAAGCATCGAACACCTTCGTAAACCAACCTGCTGGAAGCTACAATATACGTGTGAGGGATGCCAATAACTGTACCATAAATCAAATTTATAATATATCCGAGCCGCTCACGCTTTCAGCTTCTGCAGCCGTTACACAGTTAGCGGAATGTAACCCAGGCGTTGGTGCCGAAGTTAGAATTACCAATGAAATTGGCGGAACCGCTCCCTATGAATATAGTTTTGATGGCGGAACCAATTATGGTTCCAGTTCCATAGGCTTTCTTTTACCAGGAACACATACCCTGTACCTAAGGGATGCCAACAATTGTACCTTCGAAATGACAGTTACCATAGAGCCGGAACCTACCCCTCCTGGAGTTACGGCAACAATAGACTATGCATGTGATGGCGAGGGCATTATTACCGTTACACCTGATAATGCAGGTTATAGCTACACTTATGAAATTGATGCAACACCAAATACACCAAATACTTCAAATGTATTTGACAATGTTGCGGTAGGGTCTCATACGATTACCGTTAATTATATCAATAATACACCACCTTCTCCAAGTGTAATCTTACTGGAGAACTTTGGTACTGGACCTAATACACCTATAAGTGAAATCGATGGGGACTATTATTGCTACGAACCACAAGATGGAAGCGCAACGGCATGTGCTGCTATAAATGGACGAACTACAAACAGTGCCAACAGTCGTATCAATGATTTGGAATATTCCGTAACCCAAGTGGTGACGTTACCTTTTAATTCTTGGTTAAGCCCTAATGATGCCTCATTGACGCCTTCTGGCCGATTTTTGGCAATTAATGTTGGTAATCCAGGTGTAAATACTGTAGTTTACGCAAAACGAGGTGTAGAAGTTGTACCCAACCTTGATATAGAAGTTTCTTTGGCCGTATTCAATTTCCTAAGACAAGGTAGATCTGGTCTCGACCCAGATATTCTAATTGAATTGGTAGATGGCTCAAACAATGTTATAGCTAGTGCTACTACCGGATTAGTCCCAAAAAATAACGGTGCCAACGATTGGTTCCGCCCTCCACCAATTTCATTAAACCCAGGTGCCAACAACAATATCGATATCGTAATTAGAACTGTTGCCTCTGGAAATAATGGAAATGATATCGCAATAGATGATATACAAGCCGTACAAATACCCGAGGTCTGTGAAGGTAGTGAAACACTTAATGTAGTAATTGAAGCAGGCAATGCGTTCGGTTCAAATATCACAGCATTTTCAGATATTTCTTGTAATACAGGAACAGATGGAAGTATCACTTTTGAAGTAGAAAATTTTGATACAACCAACGGTTTTGAATATAGGATTGGTTCTACCGGTTCCTTTACCACCTCAACAACAAGCCCCGTAGTTCTTAACGGACTAGCTGCCGGGTCTTATGTTATTGAAGTAAGGGATGTCTTGGACAATTCCTGTTCTATAACTTTAAACCAAACGTTATCAGAACCTAATGCCCTTGTCACAACGGCTTCGGTCACTGAAGTTGCGACTTGTTCCAACGGCGGTGCAACGATTACTGCGTCAGTAACGGGAGGTACCCCTGCATATGAATATCAGCTAGAAGATAATGTAGGTGGTATTATTACGGCATATCAGGCCTCAACCGTTTTTTCTGGTCTAGGAGCAGGCGATTACATTGTAAGGGCTAGGGACACAAACTCTTGTGAAGACCCTATCGATACTGCTATTACCGTAGCGCCTTTCGCATCTATTGCGTTTACCTCCACAGCCTGCTATGGAGGAAACAATGATGGAACCATACAAGTTGATATTACCTCTGGTAATAGTGATTACGAATTTAGTCTTAACGGTGGCCCTTGGGTAACTCCAAGTCCAACTACGGCTACAACATACACCTTTACTGGACTTGCTAACGGAAACTATACCGTTAATGTTAGAGATGGTTTTGGCTGTGAAGGAACATTGCAGAATGTAACTATTTACAGTGCTCCAACAATAGATGTTGTAGATATTAGTACATGTGCCGATGGTAGCATAACCGTAACCGCTCCAGCAGCTTTAACGAACTTGGAATATGCCTTTGTTCCCACGACTACCAGCCCTTCCGGATTGTTTTCAGGCAGTAATACGTTTGCGGTAACTACAGGAAACGATGGTGATTATGATGTATATGTAAGAGATGCTTCTGTAACAAATGCCTATTGTGATTTTATGGAGACCGTAACGGTTGGCCCTGCTACTCCTTTGACAGTGACTAATACCCCAACTGACCCACAATGTCATGATGGAGTAGGGTCAATTCAAGTTGATATCACATCGGGTATTGCTCCATACACAATTGAAATCATCGATTTGGATAATGGCGGAGCATCCAATCAAACCAATACCAACCAACTAACAACGATCAGGACTTATTTTAACCTAATGCCTGGTAACTATACAATTAACGTAACTGATGCAACAGGATGTGTTGTATCTGAAACTCCAGTTACCCTGAACAACCCAGATGAGCTTACAGCAGATATTCTGCCTATTCTTCCTCCTGATTGTGACCCAGATATAAATCTTACTGGATTTGAATTCGATAATTACCCATTAACGCTCTCTGGCACGTTAGAGTTTAGTGCCAATGGAGGTATAGACTGGCAAACCAGTGATACTTTTACTGGAATGGACCCTGTAAATGGAACCATATATGCTTCAGGCACAGTAATAAACCCTTCTATTCGGACTAGAGATGCTTCTAACAATACTTTGTGTCAGATAGACTTACCCGAATACATTATACCCTATCCTCTTGATGACTTGAATATCACGATTTCAGCCATTATTGTGGATTGTAATGACCTTCAAGTAACAGTACAGGGAACCCAAGGTTCTCCAGGTTATGAATATACGTATTCTGATGACCCAGCCAATTTTGATGAAGGACTGGCAACTTGGACTGCGCCAACCGCTGGAAATCATGTCTTTACGGGATTAGTTCCAGGAAGAACCTATGTTTTCTATGTAAGGGATTCAAGTCCTTGTGTGCGACAAAGTACGGTTAATGTAAATGCCGTAGCCCCTCCTCCAGTGGAAATAACCGCAGATGTAACCCCTAGCTGTTTTGGCTCTAACAATGGTCAAATCACCTATACGGTAACAGAAACAAATCCCGGAGAGCTGGGAGGTACGTTCACTTGGAATTTATACGAACTTTCAAATCCAGCGGTTTCCATTAATTCCGGAACCGAAGCTGGGTTTACTTCTGGTGATTCGTTCACCGTTCCAGTGGCTCCAGTTCTAGGACTTGCCGCAGGAACATATTTTGTGGAGATTCAAGGTGCTGCCCCCAATAATTGTATGATTGGTAGCGAAAATGCCATTCTACTGGAACTGGACCAACTTACGGGAACACCTGCAGTGCTTCAAGATATAAGTTGTGATAATCCCGGATTAATCCAAATTCAAAATCCAAATGGCGGTGGCGGAATATATACCTATACTTTGTATCATGATATTAACAATACACCTGCCAACATAGCTGATGATGTAACAATTACAACAACAACGGATAATCCGATTGAAGTTCCAGCAAATTCTGCCGCAGGAAGTTATAGAGTGTCGGTTGAAGACCAATACAGTTGTTCAAACGAACTGGGATTTGTTTCCTTAACATTGACACCAAATCCGACAATCGGAGTCATAACAGTTGATAATTGTAGTGACCCTGCAACGGTTACAATTCCTGCATCAACTACTGCAGCCCAGTTATTCTACTCTTTGGATGGCGGTACGACCTATGTGGATAATGGAGGAATTTTTAACAATGTTACTCCCGGAAGCTACAGTGTTTCTGTTCGAGATAGCAATGGATGTACTGCTTCTGCAGGGCCTGTTGTGGTTCACCCTGTACTTCAAGCAAGTGCAACATTAACTAAGCTATTGGATTGTTCTGGTACTCCAGATGCTCAAATTACGATAGAGGTTTCAGATGGTTCAGGATTATATCACTATGAGATTTCTGATGGTTCAGGAATCGTAACGGCCAAGCAAGTATTGCCGAGCAATCCATTTATCTTTAATACTTCGACTGTAGAAAACTACACTATTACCGTATATGATGAAAATACATCGAGCCCAGCATGTACAAGAGTGTTTAATATAGCAGTAGACCCTGCTATTACTCCTACCTTCAGTGTAACGTCGCATACCGATGCGAGCTGTAATGGTGTTTCTGATGGAACCATCTCCGTAAGTGCTACGGACAACGGAATTGGCCCATACACTTTTGAAATTACTGCAGCAACCGGAATCACTCCGGCTCCTAGTTTGCCTATTGCGCCAACCACGTCAAGTAATGTCAATGCTACATTTACAGGTCTGGTAGGAAATGCTACCGGAGTAACTTACACTATAGAAGTAACAGCGGCGAATGGTTGTACAACTACCCAAACACAGGTAATCTCACAGCCAGATGCTATTGCCAATATCAATGCTACAATTGTTGAGTTTGGATGTACTTCTGGGAACAATGGGGACAATGCTTCCATTACAATTGACGGAGCTTCCATTACAGGAGGTAGCGGAAATTACGTAATCTATGAATTTATCGAAGAAGATGACCCAAATACCGGTGCTATTGAACCTCCAACAATCGTTCAATCTGGAAATAATCAAACTTTTATAGAAACTGATATAGCAGGTGGTGTTTACACTATAAATGTTTACGACGAAAATGGCTGTGTTGGAACCATTTCAGAAACCATAAATCCTTTTGATGAATTGGTATCTGCAAGTGTGACCATCGATACTCCTGCAACCTGTGTTACGGGGGAAGAAATCACGATAACGGCCACTGGTTCTATAACTAACTCAACTGGAACGCCAGCTAATTACGAGTTTAGATTATTGCCTGGAGGAACGTTCCAAGCTTCTGGTAGTTTTACTGGTCTGCCTGTTGGAACCAACAACTTTGAGGTTCGGAATACAGTGACTGGATGTATCATTACAACGTCCCATGACGTTGCAGACCCAGAAGTATTGGATTTAGATGTCGTGAGTACCACAAACATTACCTGTTTTGGTGATGCCAACGGTGAGGTGGAACTAAATCTTCAAGATGCCAGTAGCGTAACATATAGTAATGCTACTAGCTATACTTTATATTATGATGTAAACAACACACCAACAGATTTATTGGATGATGTAACCTCAACAGGAAGTGATGCTGATGGAAGTTTTACCATAACCGGGCTTTTAGCTGGAACGTACTATGTTGAGGTTGTGGACACAAATCCACCAGGCTCTGCGTGTACGTATGGAGAATCGTTTACCATTGCCGGTCCTAATGTTGGTATCTCGGCAAGCACACAAGTTACCGAAGTTACCTGTAATTTAAATGATGGAAGTATCGAAGTAATCAATGCTGCAGGTGGATGGGGCGGATATTCCTACTATGTGGGAACAACGGCACCTTCTGCACCAGCAGACTATGTAGCTTCTCCATTATTCGAGAATCTTTCGGGCGGTGCAACCCCAGGAACAACATATCAGGTTTGGGTAAAAGATCAGTTTGATTGTGAACATCAGTTACCAAATGTAATCTTGGTTGACCCAACACCCATAACGGCAACGTTACAAATCAATGTGGAAAACTGTACCAACCTACAGGGTGAAATAGAAGTTGTTGGAACAAGTGGTGGTCAAAATAGCAACTTTACCTATCAGCTTATCCGAAATGGAAGTACTGTTGGTTCCCCACAACCAAGTACTGTATTCTCTGGCTTAGGCGCAGGTTCTTATGAAGTATTGATTGCAGATCAATGGTCATGTACCACAACAATTGGAACTGCAATTCTTTATGATGAAATGATTGCTACACCTACAGTTGTAAAACCGATTGATTGTACCGTAGATCCAGGAGGTCAAGTAACCATTACCGTTACCGGAGGTTCTTCTAATCTTGATTATGAAGTATTGTTCCCAGATGCAGTTACAACGGCAAATAATACTACTGGAGTGTTTACAGGTCTTACACAAATTGGAACATATACGTTTACTGTAACGGATACCGATACAGCTACACCTTGTACCGCAACAACAACACAGATTTTAGAGGATAAAGTAGATCCTATAATTTCGAATGTAGTAATGGGTCCTGTAAGCTGTAATAGTGGAACAGATGGAAGTTTAACCGTTGAGTTAGATCCTGCAACCGTGACAGACCCAACGTATACGTACGAGCTTTATGAAATGTCGGACTTAGTGAATCCGTTTAGGTTTGCGCAAACGAGCGCTACGTTCGATAACCTTCCTGCAGGGGATTACCGTGTACGCGTAATTTCTTCAAAATCTTGTGATGATTTTTACGATGAAACCGTTACGGAACCAACACTGTTGAATGTTTCTGCTATAGCTACGCCTTTTGCTTGTAATGCAAGTAATACTGTAAACGTTTCCACTATAACAGTTACTGCTTCAGGAGGAACTGGACCTTACTTATATAGTATCGACAATGTAAATTTCCAAACATCGAATACATTCGATATTACGGACAACGGTTCGGTTCAAAATATTACGGTATACGTGACCGATGGGAACTCCTGTCCACAAACCGATGTAGTGGCACCAATTCAACCCATAAATGTATTTACTGCCGCGGTGACACGCGATAACGCCATTAGCTGTAACAATGCTGAAGAAATATTGATTACAGTCACTGACAATGGAGATCCTTCAAATACATATACCTATGAACTATTGCCTACGGGGAATCCATCTGGAACCCAAACGGGCACACCTTCAAATATCGAAGCGGAGTTCGATTTAACAGCTCCCGGCAGCTACACGTTTAGAGTAACGGATACCAATACAGGTTGCTATTTTGATACAGCTCCTTACGAAATATTGCCTTTCGACTTGATTCAGGTTACAGCTACGGCAACTGCACCGGCAGTTTGTTTTGGAGGTGCTGGTACTTTGGAAATAGATATTACCGGATATTCCGGTCCTTATGACTACGAAGTGTTCAATGCTGATGGTACTACAACTACCATTTCCAATAGTGGAAACACATCTACCAATCCATTGTCCATAACCGACCCATTGTTGGTAGGCGGCAATTACTTTGTGAGAGTAACACAAACCAGTAATCCACTGTGTGTTGAAGATTCAAATACGATTACCATTGTTTCTCCGGACAGGCCATTGACCGCAACTCCTGTTGAAGTTGCTAATGTAACCTGTACAAATGATCAGGGTGAAATAGAAGTGTCTCCTGATGGTGGATATCCACCGTATGACATTCAGTTGACCAATACGACCACAACCCAAGTGTACAATGCTACCAATGTGGCCAGCTTTGTGTTCTCTGGGCTTTCGGCAGGCTCCTATACTGTACAGATTACAGACGATATTGGTTGTGTTATTACCCCAGCTGTGCCTACCTTAGTTGCTCCTACGCCAATTACCGCAACAATTGCGGGTAGTCCGGCAGTACTTACTTGTTTTGGAGATACCAATGGTAGTGTAACCGCGACAGCTACGGACGGTAGTGGAAACTATCAATACCAATTGAATGTTTTTGAAAACCTGTCAGATACCACACCTGTTTCAAGTTCTGGTTTCCAAACCGGTGACACCTTTAACAATCTTGGTGCGGGCATTTACAGTATAACTGTCGCTGATGGTTGGAACTGTGATGACGAAACGCCAAAATTTGAGATTCGACCCACTGATGAAGTCGAGGCTTCATTGATACAGACCGCCCAAGCCACATGTGGCACAAATGGAAGTCTATTGCTAACGGCTATAGGTGGAAATACAGGTGGAACTTATCAGTATTTTGATACCAGTACGTCTACCTGGACAAATTTTGATAGTGGAAATACCCATGCCTTTACCAATATGGTTCCTGATACATATCAATTTTTAGTAAGGGATTCCAATGGCTGTGAGGCGATGATATCAAACCAGATTAGCATAGATCCTGTTATTCCTTTGGATGCTATTATTGACGACAGTGCCGCAATTATTAATTGTGCGGGTGAAGCTTCTGCTACGATTCGTGCTACAGCTACGGGCGGATTGGGAAGTTATTCTTATGAACTGTTTACAGATGCTGGTTTGACGAATTCAGTTACAGGAAGTTCTCAGCCTTCAGGTGAATTTAATGGATTGCTTGCGGGAACCTATTTTGTGCACATTACCAGTATGGATTGTACATATACCAGTACTGTAATAAACATTATAGATCCTGCTCCATTACAAATAGATAGACAAGAATCTACCAATGTAACTTGTTCAGGTCTTGAAGATGGTACTATAACTGTTGAGGTTTCCGGTGGAACAGGTGATATCGTTTATGCCATTACGCCAAACTTAAACCAGTTTGATTCGGTAAGCACCTTTACAGACCTTGCTCCAGGTATTTATGATGTAATAGCTCAAGATAGCAATGGTTGTTTTGAAGTATTCCAATTCGAGATAGAGCCCGCAACGCCAATTGAAGCAAATGCTATCAATGTAATGGACGAAGTTTGTTTTAATAGCGAAGATGGTTCCTTTGAGGTAAATATTACCGGAGGTACAGCTCCATACGAAACAGCCCTTAACTCTAATTTGGATTCAGATTATGTATTGGGAAGAACATTGTTCGAAAATCTTCCCGCTGGTACACACGTTGTGTTTGTAAGAGATGCCCAGGGATGTGAATCGAATGTATTTGTGGAAATAAATCCTGGTGTAAACTTAGCGGCTACCGTAACTCCAATCTATGAGTGTTCAGGTAATTTACCTACCAATCGTTTAGAGATTGTATTTGAGGACCCAACGGTTGCAAGTGAAGTGCTGTACGGAATGGATACAACAGATCCTGCTGCAATGCAATTGGCACCTGATTTCAGCAATATTGCTCCTGGTGAACATAGTCTTACTATTTTACATTCCAATGGTTGTCCTAATACGATTACTTTCAGCATAACTGCATTTGAACCTCTAGAATTGGTATTGGAAAATAGCAATATTAATGAAATCACCGCTACCGCTACCGGAGGATTGGAAGACTATACCTTCTATTTTGGTGATATAGATAATGGTGATGACAATACTTTTATTATCAATAAAACTGATACCTATACGGTTAGAGTAGTAGACCAGAACGGATGTGAGACAACAGCAGAGATATTTTTGGAGTTCATAGACATTGAAATTCCTAATTTCTTTACCCCAGATGGCGACGGATTGAACGATACTTGGATACCAGAAAATCTTGAAGCATTCCCCAACGTACTAATGATCATTTTTGATCGTTATGGTAGAGAGCTCTATCGCATGGGATATGGCGATAACGGATGGGACGGAGCATATCAAAATAGTGACCTTCCCACAGGAGATTACTGGCACATCATAAAGCTCCAGGGCGAGACTGATGACCGTGAATTTATTGGACATTTTACCCTATATCGACAATGATAGCTTAACCTACAGCAGCATGTTTAAAAACCTCTATACCCCAATTTTTACTCTTTTGCTCACCCTTGGTGTTTCAGCGCAGGAGTTGACCATTCCCCAACTGTCACAGTACATTGCGGATAACCCTTTCATAATGTCCCCTACCTATGCTGGAATCGGTGACCATATAAAGGTTAGACTTACAGGCCTTACCCAATGGGTGGGTATAGAAGATGCCCCTGATACTCAAACTTTAGCAGCGGATGCTAGAATTGGTAACCGATCTGGTATTGGAATGTTATTGTACAATGATAGTAATGGTGAAACAAAGCAAAGGGGATCTAGACTTACTTTTGCCCATCACCTTACGCTAAATCGATACGATGATATCTTTCTTTCTTTTGGAATCTCTTACAACTTTAACCAGTTTAGGATAGATGTCGAAAACTTTAGGGATAGCAATGGACAGCTCCCAACGGATGATAAATCGACTACCAACCATAACTTTGACCTTGGTTTTTTATATCGATACAATAAATTTTATATCACCTTAAATGCATCCAATATTCTGAACAAGAACTTGGAGCAGTTCAATCCTGTTTTTGAACCCAACACGTTAAGAAATTACTATGCCTATGCAGGTTATAGTATTTCTAAAAGTAAAAACAGTAAACTTGAAATAGAACCTTCCGTGTTTTTCCAATGGTTTGAAAGTGATGGCCGTTCGGTAACAGATTTAAATACGAAATTCAGGTTTCATGATTTTGAGGATTATTACTATGTAGGACTTACTTACCGTTTTTTGAATGACCAGATAGGAAAGCCATTATACATAGCACCTATTGCCGGTCTGAAGAAAAGTAACTTTTATTTTGGATATTCGTATCAAGTAATTACCAATGAAATCCTGGGGTATAGTTCAGGAACACATGTACTGACTGTAGGTATGGATCTGTTCCAAGGTCTAAGCAATTGTAGGTGTATGTACTAATTATTTGATTTGAACTATTTTTGTCCGTCTTAATTTAAGGATAGTGGGTAAAATTAGATTGAACAACATTAGGGTACACTCCAATCACGGATGTCTCAAAGAAGAAATGCTTATTGGTAGCGATTATAGGGTAGATTTAGAAGTAACGGCTGATTTATCAAAACCGGCTCAATCCGATAAACTTAACGAAACCGTTGACTACGTTCATTTAAACAATATTGTGAAAGAAGAAATGGGTATACGTTCCAACCTTTTGGAACATGTCGCCAAACGTATCATCGATAGAATATTTTCGGAATTGCCCGCTGTTAACAATGCAGAAATAGAGGTATCAAAAATAAATCCACCTATTGGTGGCGATGTGGAAAGCGTTTCGGTGAAAGTTGAATATACTCGGTAAATAGCTGTATGCGAACAGCGTATTAGTATTACGCTTTTATTAAATTTGCGTTATCAAATGGCATTGTGGTCGAATTGGATAGACAAGGTCCTGCAAGGACTTTTATGGTGGTTCAAGTCCACCCGATGCCTCTAAGTTGTTTCAAAATTAAGAAACTTACTTTTACATCAGTTCCCGAAGGTATTTCATAAATTATTTATAGATTTGCTCCACTTAAATTGGCATCGTGGCCGAGTGGCTAGGCACAGCTCTGCAAAAGCTTGTACAGCGGTTCGAATCCGCTCGATGCCTCAAAAAAAGCTCAACAGACTTGTTGGGCTTTTTTCATTTATTCTATCTATTCCGTCTTGTATATTGAATTTCTCTTTGGGCAAAAATCCTTTGGTTATCAAAACAATTCCACAAACAATGATAACGATTCCCAATCCTTTTTTTATCAAAACTATTCTCTCTTGGGTCAAATATCTCTTTAACTGTTTTGCAAGAATAATTTTTATCAAATCCGTTATAAAATAGAAGATGATAACGGTACCAAAAAAGACCATAATCCGGTTACCATCATTATCTAGGCTTGGACCTACTATCACAATTAATCCCAACCAAAAAGCCAGTACTCCTATGTTGATAAAGTTCAATAAAAACCCTTTTACCATAAGACCTAGATACGTACCTGTAGATGCTTTTATGTTTGCCTTTTTTTTGGTCTTCTTTATAAAAATTACTAATCCATAGACAAGTAAAATCGTTCCACCAAAAACAAACAGACCTGGCTGGTTGCTCAAATTTTCCAATAATTGAAAACTACTAAAGTACGCTATGACCAAAAATACAACATCCGCTATGATAACGCCTATATCAAAAGCAACCGCCGCTCTAAAACCTTTGATTGCACTGGTTTCCAACAGCACAAAGAAAACAGGCCCTATCATAAAGCTCAATAGGAACCCCAGAGGAATCGCTGCCTGAATGTCATCTATCATTTTCCTTAATCTAAGCGTTTTATTTTTCCACCAAAAACAGTTTTTTCATCCATTTTCTGTGGATTTCCATATACCAATACTTCTCCACCTGCCTTAACATCTGCCTTAACATAGTCAGTTGCATAAATTTTTGCATTTCCTCCTGCATTCACAGATACTGTTGTTAGCCTTGTTTTAAATTCTTTTCCATCATATGTTCCTCCGGTATTGATACGTACATCTTGATTATCTGAGAAACCCTTCGCGGTAATATCTCCTCCTGTAACTGATTTTATCAACAATTGTTCTGTTTGACAACTGATCAAAAGTTCTCCCCCTTCTTGTGCTTTCAGTTCTAATACATCCTGAATTATCAGTTCTTCAGATGATATTCTCGCATCTTCATTAACATCGATTACTTTTACTTCTTCGGTATGGTACAAATCAATAAATGTTCTGTATCCACTGAAAATCTTGTCTATTTCCATTCGCAATTTCAATACTCCAGCATTATTGACGATTGCAACTTTCTTGGTGTTCGCTCCTGTTATGACAGCCCTATTTACATCTGATTTGATAAGGTTAATAGAAAGTCCATCAAATCCCTTCACCTCAGTAAATTTTTTGAGTTCCTGTGTTATCTTTTCATCTTGTGCATACAATGCTTGGAGCGAGACAACCAACAATAAAATCTTTACTACTTTCATCTGTTAAAATTTGATTCTCAAAAGAATAACACGTTTTATTCCAAAATAGTATTACTTTTCCTACCGATCAACGAAAAATCTAAATGCCGTTTTACCAAATCTGTATGCTTTACCATTACATAAACTTCATCACCTAATTGGTACATACGTTTTGTTCGCTCGCCTATGATGGCATATTGTCTTTCATCAAATGTATAATAGTCATCTTTAATATCGCGTATTCGTACCATACCTTCACATTTATTTTCGACTATTTCCACATAAATGCCCCATTCTGTGACTCCGGATATGACACCCAGAAATTCTGAGTCCTTATGGTCCTCCATGAACTTGATCTGCATGTATTTTATAGAATCCCGTTCTGCGCTTGCCGCAAGAATCTCCATACTGGAGGAATGTTTACATTTTTCTTCGTAGACCATTTCTTTTGGCGGTTTTCCACCATCTAAATAATGCTGTAACAGTCTATGTACCATTACGTCTGGATATCTTCTTATGGGCGATGTAAAATGCGTATAGTATTCAAATCCCAAACCGTAGTGCCCTATATTTTCTGTGGTATAGGTTGCCTTGCTCATACTTCTAATGGTAAGGGTATCCACAAGGTTTTGCTCTTTCTTTCCCTTTACGTCCTTCAAGAGTTGATTTAAAGAGCTGTTAAGACTCTTTTTGTCCCTAAGGTTTATACTATGACCAAATCTTGAAATAACTCCGTTTAGCGCCATTAATTTTTCTTCGTCTGGCTCATCATGAATACGGTAGACAAAGGTTTTCTTTTGTTTACCTATAAATTCTGCGACTTTTTTATTTGCCAAAAGCATGAACTCTTCAATCAATTTATTGGCATCTTTTGCTTCTTTAAAATAAACACCTTCTGGTTCATTGTTTTCGGATAAATTGAATCTTACCTCAATTTTATCAAAAGAGATGGCACCATCGTCCATGCGTTGTTTTCGCATTATTTTGGCCAATCTATCAAAAGTCAATGTTGCTTCCACAACTTCGTCAGAGACTTTATAACCCGACTCCCTAATAGAGATATCGTCTGGAATTGTTCCTTTTCCTGTCTCTATAATGTGCTGTGCTTCTTCGTAGGCAAATCGTTCGTTGGAATCAATTACCGTTCTCCCAAACCATTGCCCTATCAAATTTGCTTTGGAGTCCATTTCAAAAACAGCGGAAAATGTATATTTATCTTCGTTTGGTCGAAGGGAACACGCATTATTGGACAACACCTCGGGCAACATGGGAACCACTCTATCCACAAGATAAACTGAAGTTGCCCTTTCATATGCTTCGTCTTCCAAAACTGTATTTGGTTGTAAATAATGAGAAACATCCGCAATATGTATACCTATTTCATAATTACCGTTTTCCATTTTTTGAAAGGAAAGCGCATCATCAAAATCCTTGGCATCTTTGGGATCTATGGTAAATGTGAGCACATCCCGCATATCCCTTCTTTTTGCAATTTCAGATTCCTTAATGGAGGTATCCAACGTATTGGCAAATTGCTCGACTTCATACGGAAATTCATAAGGCAGTCCGTACTCTGCCAAAATGGAGTGTATTTCGGTATTGTGTTCTCCTGGTTTGCCAAGAATTTGTGTTACCTCTCCGTAAGGTGAATCTGTATTATCCGGCCATTCTCCTAAATCTACCAACACTTTATCCCCGTCTTCCGCTTTTTTTAGCTTTTCCATGGGCACAAAAATATCTGTATACATTTTTGGGTCGGACGGTCTTATAAACGCGAACGTCTTTTGTTTGTCAACAATTCCAACATAGGAGTTTTTTTTGCGCTCAATAACTTTTGATATTTCTCCCTCCGCTTTTTTTCCTTTGCGTTTAGGTTTAAGAAAAACTTCAACAGTATCGCCGTGCAATGCTTTGTTCAATCTATTGTAAGGAACAAAAACGTCATCATCCAAATCATCAACTACAATGTAGGCGTTTCCACTGGTAGTCAAATCAACCTTTCCTGTAAAATACGTGTGGAGTGAAGGTTTCTTCTTAAACTTTCCTTTCTCTTCCTCTATAATTCTATCACTTGCTTTGAGCTGACCCAAACGCTTAATAAGTTCGTTACGCCCTTGTGTATCGGTAATACCAAGCTTTGCACTGATCTGTTTATAATTAAAGGTTTTTGAAGGTTCTTTTTCAAGTACTGTAAAAATGCCTCTGGTAATCTCGTTCTTTCGCTGACTTCTGGTCCTCTTCTTTTTTTTTGACATTTATAATTTTAATTTTTCGAAAAGTACAAATTATAATCCTTGACCTTAGTACGAACAGAAACTAATCGCAAATGAAAACTGATTTTATCAACAATACATATTATTACTATTTTTCTTTTTTAAAAATTTAAATAAAAATGGTGATTATGATAGTGTGTTGAAATGTGGAATAAATTATCTGAAGAAAAGTTGCTCTGAACATAGAAAAGTTTTTGTTCACAATTTGTCACATGGAATAAAATGTATAAATCAAATAGTTACGTTTTTTATAAACCATATTTGATAAGTGTTTTCAACATGGATTTATTGAAAAGTAAATGTATTTTTAATGTTAACTAGTGTTATAAAATGTTTCTTAAGTGTTGATTAATTTTTAATTGAATAGTGGTTAACGATTACCAAAAAAATCTTATTGACATTATTTTTCTAAAAATCAAAATTTAGTTGCTGCTATTTCTTTTAAAAAGATCAACAAAAACAGGGATTTTGCAATTGTCTGTGTTCTAACGTAATAAAGGTACTTAATAGTTTTTATCAACATGGCTCCATAAAAAGAATTGTACTTTTGTAATGTACCCCAATTAAAACAATATATATGAAAATAGCCATTGGTAATGACCATGCAGGAACAGAATATAAACTTGCCATAATAGGATTGCTAAAGTCGAAAGGAATAGAAGTTATCAATTATGGTACGGACGGAACTGAAAGTGTAGATTACCCAGATTTTGTGCATCCTGTTGCAACGGACGTTGAAGAAGGGAATGTAGATATGGGGATTGTGGTTTGCGGTAGTGGAAATGGTGCAAGTATGACCATCAACAAACACCAAAACATACGAGGTGCCCTTTGCTGGACAAAAGAGATTACAGCTTTGGCACGAGAGCATAATGATGCTAATATTTTAAGTCTCCCTGCACGTTTTATAGCACTTTCACAAGCATTGGATATGGTAGAAACGTTTTTAAATACAAAGTTTGAAGGTGGGAGACATGAGAGAAGAATCGAAAAGATTCCATGTAGGTAAATAAAAATACATGGGGCACCACCATCACCATCATGGCCACTCACATTCCCACGGAGATTTAAAAGGAAGAAACTTACTCATCTCCATTTTTCTCAATATAGCTATTACAGTATCTCAAGTAATAGGTGGAATAATCTCTGGGAGTCTTGCGCTATTGTCAGATGCATTGCATAATTTTAGTGATGTTCTTTCCTTGATCATAAGTTACATTGCCACTCGTTTAGGAAAAAAGAAAGCGTCTTCCCTTAAAACATTTGGGTATAAAAGAGCAGAAATAATGGCTGCATTTATTAATGCGGCAACATTGGTAGTGGTTGCTATCTTTCTTATGGTCGAAGCGGTTGAAAGACTCATTGAACCTAAGGAAATAGCATCGGATTTAGTGATTTGGCTTTCTCTATTAGGTATTGCTGCCAATGGATTTAGTGTTCTATTGTTAAAAAAGGATGCTAAGGATAATATGAACATGAAGTCTGCTTATTTGCACCTATTGACAGATATGATGGCTTCGGTCGCTGTGCTTATTGGTGGAATTTTAATGAAGTTTTACCAAGTTTTTTGGATTGATGCAGTTTTGACCATGGCCATTGGTATCTATCTAATTTATATGGGGTATGATCTATTGAAAGAATCCACTAAAGTATTAATGTTGTTCACACCAAAATCAATCGTGGTGAAGGATATTGTAACTTCTATTTGTACTATTGAGCCTATCAAAAATGTACATCACGTCCATATTTGGCAATTGAATGATGACGAAATCCATTTAGAAGCTCACATAGATTTCAAAGATGACATCAAACTTTCCGAATTTGATGAAATCTTGGAAAAAATAGAAGAACACGTTTACCATAAACATGGAATCAATCATGTGAACATTCAGCCAGAATTTGACAAATGCGATTCTAAAAATATCATTGTTCAGGATTAATGAAAGTAGGTAGCAAAACATTTAATGAACTTTCCAACAAGGAGCTCTACGATATCATGCGGTTACGGAGCGAAGTATTTGTTGTTGAGCAAAACTGCATTTATCAGGACTTGGATGATAAAGACCAAAAAGCGCTGCACGTCTTTGGTAAAAAAGATGAAAAGATCGTTGCGTATACCAGAATTTTTAAACCAGGGGATTATTTTGATGCTACAAGCATAGGAAGGGTAGTGGTCGCCAAAGAGGAAAGGAAATATGGTTACGGTAAACTGATTATGGAAGCATCTCTAGCAGAAATAAGCAAAAGGTTTTCGGATGTGGCTGTTGAGCTATCGGCACAGACCTATCTTGTAAAGTTTTACACCGATTTAGGTTTTGCTTCGTATGGAGAAGAATATTTAGAGGACGGTATTCCCCACATTAGAATGAAGAAAAGTTAGAATTTAATCTCACTGTTTTTAATTTTCCAAGGTTTGCTTTTTCCATTTTGGGATTAATGGACACGAATTACACAAATTGTCTCTATTTTTTGATGAATTCTTTTTGGCACTCGAAATATTAATGCTTCTTAGGGCTGGTTCTAGGATATTTACTCAATTAGCGATTTTTATACAATTCAATGGCGTTCATATAATCTTTGGATCCTTTCATGCTTAAATCGTGAATGAATCCATCAAGTTCGGGATGGTTGTCCTTAATCCACTTGACCAGGGAGTCCCTTTCTTTTTCCCATATTTCCCAATTAGCATCAATACATTCCAAGTTTTCAATTTTAATTATTTTTCCCGATTTAAAATAAAACCTGTGTTTACAAGTGAGCGGATTGTTTTTCAAAAATTCAAATCGTAGGGAGTTTACGGATACAGTAGCTACAATCTGTTCGTCTTCGTTTTCCAACGTTATCAAACTATAATCAGGTTTAAAAACAGAATCCCATTTAAATTGTTCATAAAAACTTTCACGGGTAAAGGCCATTGTATAATCACCTTCGGTAATGGTTAAACTATCGCTGATCAAAGCTCTTATCTGGTTGTACTTTGAATTTTTAAATCCTTCATAGTATTTCTTTACCTGATCTGATGCCATATCTTTTTTCTTGGAACAACTAGAAATTGCGAGTACAAGGAAAAGGAGTAAAACTTTTTTCATGGGTTTTGGTATTACCATACTGTCTTGGATAAAATTAACCTATTTTAAAGGATATCATCAATGCTGTAATTTTTTTGCGACGCCTATTTCAATTAAGAAATCCAATCGCAAAATGAGGTTTACGGGTTGCTCCACTTTATTTTTTCTAGAAAAAAATAAATACCCTTCACGCCATGAATCGATTGCTTCCAATTGCATTTTTCCATGGAAACTCCTCGAAACTTCTGTCAAATGTTCAAAATGTTCATGGGTAAGCCCTAGGGAATTTAAATAGTCAATCAATTTTTCCCGATTGACAAGTGTAATATAGCAGGAAGTAAAAACGCCAATTGCGTCTGTGTATATTCCCGTTATTAGCGCATAAAATTGAGTTTTCTTGTTTTTATCGAACAACCAGCCCTGTTTTTGTTTCCCATTGATTTCATAGAAAAGTTCGAAGGCAAAAGTGGGGAGATTATCGTTGAGGTAGTCTAGTTGGGCCTTTTCATCAATATAGAATTGTGAATCGTTTTTTCTGCTCTTAAAAACAACATCAACACCAGCTTTTTGTTCTTCTAGATCATGAACACGTTCAAAATCATAGTAGCGCAGGTGTTTTTTATAATACGTGTCCAGAAGCTTGGAAAGCTTTTTTTCTTTTGATAAATCCGATAGAAAACTACGCTTCAAGTTTTTTTATTTTTTTGACCAAGGCATCACCAATTTTATCGACCACACCAACAACAAGCGCATTTCCCATAAAGAAGGCTCTTTTTGCATCGGAAATACCTTCCAATTTCGTATGGTCATCAGGAAACATGTTCAACCGCTCCAGCTCTATTGGGGATAGTCTTCTAAGTCCTTTTTTTGTTGAAACCACATGTTTGAACCTTGAAGGGGATTTACCCCCCTCACCTGTAATGATGGTGCGTGATGGCTGATTTACCGCGTCAGGAAAAACCATGCTACCTTCGCTATAGTTGTATTCAAACCCTTCTTTGGTTTTCCGCATTTCTTTCTTGGCGCCTTTTAAATATTCCCATTTTGGGAGGTCTTCTTCAGAAATAAAAAGCTCTGAACTGGCCGAACCGTTTTCGAGAATATTGGAAAGAACCGTTATATCGCCATCATACGACGGGCTGGTTTTAACTGTTGAAACTTCACCATTTATACAGACCCCAGAATTTAAAAATGGAGAAATCCCTTTGGTGGTATTGAAGGAATCGGACAAGGTGACCAAATCACCCTCCAAATTAAAATGGGAACTATTTTGAGCTATTGTATTAATAGGAAAAGCAGAAGAAAGAACGCCTTTTTTTTCTATCCAGTTATTTGCGTTGGAGCTTTTAAGTGCCTGATAGATAGCAGTCGACTTATGGTATCCCAAAAAGAAAACCCGTCTTCTACGCTGCGGCATACCGTAGTCCGCAGCATTGATAACACGCCATTCAATGGCATAGCCCAAATCAGAAAGGCTTTTTAACATTAGGGCAAAGTCACGCCCTCTTTGGCTGGAGGGTGATTTCAACAACCGATCTACATTCTCAAGAAGAAGGTATTTAGGCTTATTTATTTTTTCTGATAAAATACGGTGAATGGACCACCAGAGGACACCTTTTTTACCAATTAACCCTTTCGAATTTTTGAGCGTGGTAGCTACGGAATAATCTTGACAAGGGAATCCGCCCACCAACATATCATGATCAGGAATTTCTGATGTTGGAACGTCTTCGATGCTTACGTTTGAATGGTTTCTAGCACCAAAACGGGCTTCGTACACCAGGGAAGCATGTTGTTTTTTTGTAGAAGGTTCCCATTGGTTGCTCCAGATAACCCTGAATTTCTCCGTGTTTTCCAACCCTAATCGAAACCCTCCTACACCTGCAAAAAGTTCACAAACGGTAAGTTGTTGCATGTTTCAAAAGTAAGATTTGTTTATGGGGTTATCAAAAACAATAAAGTTATGACAGTCAAAAAGACTACTTCCAAATTATTCTGTTATTTGTTCCAGAAAAGTATCCTTATCTCCATTTTGGATCAAAAGCACAGAGCCTATTGCCGCCAGAGACAAACCACCAGCTAATTTTAAAGCAGATAGTTTTTTTCGCTTGACTGTTGCAATCCTCGAAGTGGGTAATTCCATCACCTTCCTGTTTATAGCTAAAGAAATGCTCTGCTCATTTACCTTTTCGCATTTTGATTGAAAACTTTGCCCATTTTTTAAGGTAAGCTCGTAGGTTCTTCCTTTCTCAATTTCAGAAATGGCAACGGTTTTGTAGGTATGGCAGCTCTGTAAAAGAAAAGCCAATAGAATAAGCGGGGTTATTTTTTTCATACACTTTACGGTAGCATTAAAGCCCTTATACTTTTATTATGCACAATTTGGTATGAAAGTTATAAAATATATGACACAACGATTGATGTATATTATCTAAACGCACAGAAAAGATAAAGAAGCTACTCATTAAAATATGGTCAATGGCAAACATATAAGCGTAGTACAAAAATGACCATTGACCATATTTTAAGGGTGCTTTAGTGTCCAGGTTCCCATATAAGTCTAACGAATGAACTAAATCGTTCATTCTCTCTGCTTACGGGAATGCCCGCCACAATACCGATGAGTAAATTATCGGCGATTCCTAAACGCATTTGAGGACGAATAGTCATGTCAAAATCACTCTTATCAAGCGTTTTATTGAATTCGACGCCGAGAAAATTTCTGGTCCCTGTAATCATATAATGAAAACTTGTATTGATGTCATACGTCATATTAATATCGTTGGTGCTAAAATTATGGTCAAGCATTGGGCCAGTATACATCAAGGAATGAAAGTTATTTCCCCAACGCTTGGCAACAACCAAGAACGGATTATACACATTTCCCTTTATAAAAGGACTCCCAAAGTTTCTAAAATCTGAAAGTTCAAATTCGTTTATATACCCTATTGCCATTGATGTAGCGCTGGGTTCATTTACCAAGAATGTCCATTGAGCGGCAACTTTTATGCTATTTAATTGATTGGAGGGGACAGATTCTCTTCCAGTTCCGTTTAATGGGGAATAAAAGGTGAAAGGAAGCTCAACTTCTAACCCCAAACGGTCAATGGGAGCCCATTCATATTCAATTAACGCCTCATAAGAATCAAATCTTAAGTTATCGGTCAAGCCCAAACCTATGTTCCATTCTTTTTCTCCTTTTCTTGCGCCCAAGTCACGTATAAGGTCAATGTAGATTGGTTCGGCATGTAATACTTTACTTGGTTCTTTATGGCTCTCTACTTGTTGTATGTAAAGACTATCTTTTTTTGAATCTGTAATTTGAGCAATGGAATGTATGGATGATGCCAATAGAATAACGGACATCAAATGTTTTTTGATATTCATTTTTGATTTATTTTTTAGAAATAAGAAATTTTAGACGTGTAGTTTAAGCGCCTAAATAGGTTTCGTAGAAAAATAAATCAGATTTTGGGCGGAGGAGTGTTGATTTGATAAAAACCCCTTGTTAAGACTGATTCAAAATCAGGATACTTTTGTCTTCTGGTCTTAAAGAGGGATTGGGAATCGCTAGAAATATCCGCATAATACACGGTTAAGTCTATTTTGACATTACCTTTTTTGTTGTGATCTTCATGATCGGGATCATCGTATTCTGGAATGGCATCTTCAAATCCCAATAGTTTTTCTAAAGCAATTTCAATAATACTCTCCTGATCATTAATGGTTAGGTCTTCAGGTATGTGTTCAGGGTTAGGGTCTGCGGTATCTACGCTGATGTTGAGAAGATAGGCTCCCATCAACCCCCAAAAGAATTTTATAAATACGCTATTTCTAATTCTACTTAACACGATTCAGGAATAACGTTAATTTGACCCAATTAATTGTTCCCAGGTTTTAGTAGGAGGGATTTGATGATTTTTAATGACCTTCTCTACTTTTAAATACAAGTTTTCTCCTTTCTTTTCAGGCTTATATTGGATAATCCACCAATACCAAAAATCAGCAATCTTTTCACCTCTTAACTCCAAAGTCAAAAACCCATTATCAAATTTCCAATTGCCGTCCCGCATTGTAAAAACACCAACAGGACACTCTACATTACTATTATTTTTATGTTCAACACTTCCGTCTTTGTTCAACTTAAAAATGTAATCGGACAATTCTTTTGTAGTATTTTTAAACAGTAGGTCATCTTTTGGAAAAAAACCGCTCTTGGACCAATTTAATTCCCATTTCCCAACGAAACTAGCTTCTTTTAATTCCTGGCTTTGTGTTATTCCTGTAAATAATAGCACTAGTATAATTAGCGTTTTTTGCATAACTCTAGTTTTTTGATGCTTATTTGCTGGATTTTGATTTTTGTTCATAGTCAGCTATTTTTAAATCAAGTCGCTCATTTAGATAGGCATTTTTATTGTTAAGAGCATTTGAAATCAACTTGGCTTCTTCACAATACTTCATGATTTTTTCTTTGCTCCAATAATCGGGGGGAGTCTGTAAATTTGTTATTCTATCGGCCAGTTTAACAAGCCCAACTTCTTTTTGTAATTTGTTTATCCGTGATAAACTATCGGTCATCCTTTCTTGCTTTGATGGAAGCGATTCATCTTTGGTCAGTGCTTGCACGGCGTTTGCAATTGCTTCTCCAAAAACGCTTTTAATTTCTTCAAAATCAGTATCCGTATCCTCAATGGTATCGTGCAATAGTGCAACTTGCACGGCAAAATCAACATCGAAGTTATTGTCAAAATGGTGAGCCATCAGAACTTCCATAGCTACATTGGAAATATGTAACACGTAGTTGGAGTTTGTTCCAGGAACTTTTTGGTTACTATGCTTTTCTCCTGCAAATTTTATTGCTTTTTGATATAACTCCTGTGTCATAGGGTTTTCACTTTAGGTACTAACGAAGCTTTATGCTAATCATTTTTCAACTTGCTGTAAACCTCTAAATCCGTAAAAACATTTCCGGTCAATAATTCTCCACTTCGCTCTATGCCCTCAAACGTAAAACCAAGTCGTTTTGGGATATTTATACTGGATTTGTTTCCAACGGCACATTTGATTTGAATTCTGTTCAGATTGAGGTTATTAAAAGCAAAGCCACACAGCTTTTTAACCGATTTTGTTACAATCCCCTGTTTTTGAAATTTTTCGGAGAGCCAGTATCCAATTTCCGTTTTCTTGTTTAGCCTATCGGTGTCTTTAAGTGCTATTAAACCGGCAAATTCATTTTTCACCTTAATCGTAAAGGTGTATTCAATTTCATCTTTAGGTGTATTGACCACAGCATTGACAAAGTTCTCTGTGTCCTTGATTTCTTTGGTAAATGCAACAAAGGGCAACCACTTTCCTAAATAGTCTCTCTGACTATCAACTGCTTCAAAAATAGTTGTTGCATCTAACAATGTCAGTTGTATGAGTTCTATATCAGAAGCTACTTTTAAAACCATTGGGTCGAGTTTTGTTGTCTTTAAGTTATCTTTTATGGAAGCGCTCCACATTTAGATTAAAAGATATGAATATGTAGAAGAACAGTTACAAGCATTCACATGAAATTAGTACTGCGCTATAGTTTGCCCCCCTTTTTCAACCTTAAATAGGCCAAGGACAATAACAACATACATACAAAACCAGTAAGGCCTAAAATACCAGCTTCTGGGCCATATGCACCTCCTGACCATATCTCCGCGCCATTGCTTTCGATTCCGTAAAATGAATAGGAAGCTTTGTTCCCGCTCATAGTAAATCCAATCTGTGTTTGTGTGAAATTCCATGCTGCATGCATGCCAATGGACAACCCCAGATTTTTTGTAAGGATAAAGGGGATGCACCAAACCATTCCATTTATGGAAAGAAATAAAATAGAAACAAAAGAAGCACTATTGGTATTAAAATGAGCAAGCCCAAAAAGCACGGACGAGAGAATGAGCGCAATTAACAGTGCTTGCTTTTTGGTTTTGGATGTAAACCCATCATAAATAGTAGTATACAGGTAGCCCCTAAAAAAGGTTTCTTCTAAAACCCCCACAAGTATCATTTTCAATGCAAACGGGAGCAGGGATAATACATTGGGCGGAGGCAATTTTTTAGAAACGGACAAGATTCCCATTGTTTTTCCTATCCATAACATCAATAGTACAGCAACAGAACCGATCAGAATTCCGAAAAGAAAATGAAAAAGAGTTTCTTTTTTGAAGACCAGGCCGTAGTCCAAAAAGTTCCTTTTGTCCAGATATTTTGAATTAAGATATAGTGTAAATGTTACTAGTACGGCAGCTAAAAAAAATTGTATAAGAGAGTTGTCGATTAAAAAAAGCGGTGAAACGGCAAGTGATAGAATACAGATAAATATCAAGAATTTCCAGAAAATCCGTAATCGATTAGTATCAGTATAAAACAAATGCCGAGGGTTCATTATAATTTTTAATTTTCGTTTGTTTAGCGCTTATTATTTCAATCAATTCCACTTCCAATTGAGCTCCTCAGAATATTCAACCTTCAGCTTTTCGCTGAGTTTTTTCAGTGCTGCTCGTATGTCTTTTGCATCTTCGATTTTTGTCTTGGGGATAATCAAATAGGTTCCAGATTTAATTTTTAAAAAATAGTGGCTGGATATTTCAATGATTTTGTCCAGAGAGGAATGGTTGATTCTTGATTCCCCTGTTGCACTGGAAATTTGGAAGTTATGTTCGTTGAGTTGAAGCTTTGTTTCTTTTTCAAAACTGTTTTTATAATTTTCTTCAATGTGTCTTCGATATTGTTTTTTCAGACGATTTTTGTGGTAAAATGGGAATAGAACAAACATTATCGTGGCGGTTGCTGCAAAAGAATAAATTATGAACCCATCTGTGTAAAGTGCCAAAAGGCATCCGAAAAAAACAAAAACAAAAAATACCGCCAACCAGGCTTTTAACCTCATGGCCTTAATACTTTTTGTAGTAGAGGCATAATACAACTGATATTGTAGGTAATCGTCTCTATCCAATATATATGTTACGTTCATTTTCTTTAGTTCGTGAGCATTTGGAACAGCACCCTATTCACATTGTTGTATTTTTTTATCTCTAACCAAATTAAAATCCATATCAAATTCAGGGCCGTACTTTTGATACAAATCACTATAGGTTGAGACATAAAACTCTTGATACGAATACTTAAGGTCGTGAACGGAACTTTTTGTGTTCCCGGTTCGTCCCCAATAAAAAACACCAAGCTGGTCGCGAGAAGGTTCATTAGGTTTTATTTCTATATCCCCTTCATCATTAAAGTCGCTTACATCCATTTTCGGAAGTTTGGTTCGATTTCCTTTCTCAATTTTATAATATCGGTCAAATGCGTATATATTACCATGGGAACAACAGTTGCCGGCAATAAAATGAAAGGAAAATAGTCAATAGCCCTATTTGGCTGTTCAAACCCGAATTGCTGAAACGGAAGCTCACTGGACAATATTCCTATTGTCAATATTGTAAAAATCAATATTAGACCTAAAACATTCCAAATCAATAATCCTTTTTTACCCAATTTGCCCTTTATATATAAAAGGCCCACTAGAGGAGCTGTTATTCCTGCTATAATGTCAAAGTTCAGCCCTTCAAAAGTCATTGTTTTTGGAATCGTTTTGTTCAAAAACAAATAGAGCAATATGAACTCTACAGGTATGCGTATGCAATGCAAAAATGTGCTGACCTCTATTTTTCTGGTTGCGAACATCCACTTTAAGTTTTTGGAGCTCATTCCAAAGAGGATTGATAATGCAGAAGGCAAAAGGACTAGTGCAAATCTTGGTGGCGTTGTATCGGTAATTTGATAGAATCCCGTAAAGGCGATTATGGATTGGATGGCGCTCCAAAGTAGAATCAAGAGCAGAAGCTTTTTCGGCCTTCCATTGGAAATGTAAAAAATTCCAATGGTAATAAGGGTGACAAGAAAAAATGAGATGTTGATCCAGTTTGGTAAATTTTCTATCATTTGGAGGATTTTATTTAAAGTGTAATTTCATTCCTTCGTGTGTTGCCTTAAACCCCAAACCTTCGTAAAATGTAATTGCCTTGGGTCTTTTTTTGTCGGTCGTTAACTGTAGTAGATGAGCATTCCGTTCCTTGGCTCTTTTAATGGCCCATTCAAACATTGTTTTTCCAATCCCGAGGCCTCTTTTATCCTTTCTTATTCTAACCGCTTCAATCTGTGCCCGTATTCCCCCGCGATAGGTTAAATATTGAATAAACGATAATTGTAATGTGCCTATAATTTCAGCTTCTTCATTTTCAACAACAATCAACTCCTGATTCTCGTCGGAATTTATTTTTTCAAAAGCTTTTATGTATTCTTCAGGCAGTGGTTTTTGAAAGTTCTCTCGTTTTCTTCCAAGCTCATCATCGGCAATCATTGCAACGATTGTTGCAACATCATTTTTTGTAGCTTTTCTAAATGTCATATTGCTGTCAGGGTTTTTAGTTTATAAAAAATGGATGTCGTGTTTTTTGATTGTATATACTATTTAGTGTAGAATTTAGAAAGGAAAGGCAAAAGAGGTTTCTTCTCTACATTCCTAAATTAATAAATTAAAGACCTCTTAAGTGGCAATCAACGAAAACAAAGTGTCAATCTGCTTTGAGCTTAAAAAGTTCAAAAGCATCCGCTTTGGGAAGATACCCTACTTTTTCCCTTGATTCTGTTATGTCCAGTCTTTTGTATCTGTTGTCTGAAATAGCGTTAAGAACCTCGTACTTTAGGTTTGGTGCCTCAATGCATCCAATTAACAATTGGTTAAAATCATCAGGATGTAAAAATGCGCTTAAATCGCGCACGCTCATTTCGGTAAAGTCCTTTGGGAACTCATAGGCGCCGATTCGTAAGCAAATTGCTGTAATCTCTTTGTTATATGCATAATAGGCTGCTAAAGCTTCTCTAAAACATTTTGAAACCCCATACATGTTTTTTGGTCTTACGAGCATGTCTTTATGCACCTGGATGTCCGTAGGATAACTTTCGATAGTCTGGGCACTACTGGCAAAAATTAGTTTTTTGCATTTTGATTTAACAGCTGCCTTAAAAATATTTTGGGTTGTTCTTATGTTTGTTTCCAATAGTTCTTCCGATTCTGAAACGGGGTCGACCAATCCTGCCAAATGGATTACGGTATGGATTCCTTTACACAGTCTTAGGCAAACCGAGGAGTCCATTAAATCGACTTTCTCAACGGTTACGTTGTTAGTAAAGGTCTTGGTGTCCGTTACAATATCCGCTGCGGTTATCTCGTATTTGTGATTGAAGTTTTGTATAAAATGCTTCGCTATTTTTCCAAACCCTCCGGTTATCAACACTTTTTTCATTGGATAGAATGCTGTTTTTAATCGAATCCTTCGCTAAAGCAATTAACATCGGCTAGTTAATGTCTGGAAATTCATCAATTGATATGTCAAATTCTTCGGCAATCTTCATTAAGACAAGCATTCTGTGAATTGTCCTTCAAGATTTAATGGTCTTCAGAATTGTTAAACTGCCACAATACATTTACAAGTTGCCATTTTCCGTTGAGTTTTACAATGTGCATGTAATCGATCCAATCATCCGCTATTAGTTTTACCGAAGCTGTTTTATCATAAATATCGAGAATAATAATTTCTTTTTTTGGATTCTCTGGAAATTTACTTCCGTCTTGGTTGTAGGTTTCCGCAAGCAAAATCATAGCATCGGTAAACGTTTCCCTCAAATATTCCTTTCCTGTTTTTTTGTCTGTCCAAAACGTCCTTTTTACCATTCTTGGATGGGCTGCGCGCTCAAATTGCTCAGGGTTCACGTTATGTTGGGATTCGATATAATCCAATGCCACCTGTTTAATATCTATAGAGTCCTTCTGGGATTGTCCATGGAGGCAAAAACTAATCAGGAAAAAAAGAGATACGGAAAGGATTATGGATTGTTTCATGATCGATATTGGTTCTAAATGTACTGTAACACTTTGTTTGCTATCAGTTACAGGATTTAAGTTACCAATTTACAATGTATAACCACCGATATTAGCATTTCCTTAAGTGTATTTGGATGTAGTTAATATGGTGTAACCTTATATGAAAACGAGTGCTTATACAATATTATTTTTTGATTGCAAACATTAAAATAGCGATTATTTTAAGATTAACCACAAACTTTAGTAATCCTATTTTGGACGGTTCCTCTAAACGTATTCTTTTATAAAGAAAGCCATTTTTTTAACACCTCTCTTTCCTTGTCCATAGCATAATATTTAAGCTGTTTTCCATTTACAACCTCCCCAAACCTAACGTCGTCTCTTGGATGCCTGCTTTTGTAGCCATTTAATTGATCGGTTATCATTTCTACCATAGGTCTATTTACCAAGCCCGAGTGTATTGCTTTTTGAACATTGAAATAGTATGATCCAGCAGGGGAGGGTTTCCATAAGGGAACTATTTTATAGGGCAAGAGTCCATTCTGTATGAGAAAATCACCGTCGACCCAATGAATTTTTTCAGGCACATCTGTAGCATGAACAAGACTGGACACATAGTCTTTAAAGGGTGTTGGGTCATGCGCTACATTAAATGCACCGTATATTTTTTTACTGGCGCAATGTACGAGGAACCTCGTTAGGCTTTTTATATCCGTGAGCTGAATATGGTGGTCTTTGACCTTTGGCAATACAATTTCTCCGCCCCTTAAAAATCGTACTGGCCAAAAGGGCTCTTCATTTGGGTCATCCGGGTGTGAAACCCTAAAATCTTTCATTCCATGTGACCTGTACATGGTGTAATTGGTCGTCCTTTCCCTGATTGCTTCTTCGGCCAAGGTTTTTCTTATGGCATACCTATAGTCTTCACCTATAGTTTTTGGAAATTTTGGAAGTGGGTTTAGTGGTTCTGTCTCCTCAATAAATTTGTTGTCCCATTTATCATAAACCGAAACAGTTGATATGTAATGGAAGTGACCAAATTGTCCTTTAAATTCTTCAAGAAAATCGGACACTGCTTTTGGGGATTTTTGCCATGTATCGACAACAATATCCCAATACTGTTCCTTATATTTTTTATCAATGGCTTTGAGCCCTTGTTTATTTTCGGTTTCACGATCACAGATTATAATGGGGAGGTTTTTGAACAACTGGGGATTTGTTTTCCCCCTGTTCAATAATGTAACCTCACAACCTGTGTTCAGAAATGCTTCAACGATGCTGGGACCAATTAATCCCCGCCCACCTAACATCAATACCTTTTTATTGATTTTTTCTTGACCCCCAAAAGTACTAATGGGGTTGAGGAGTGTAAAGGCGGAGGCCGTACCAAGGGTTTTGATAAAATCTCTTTTGTTCATAATTGGGTTACTTTTCCAACAAAAAAAGAGACTTAAAAATACATTTTGGAAGCCCTTAATTAATCCGTACCAATTTCCTTTTTGTATTGTCCGGGAGTTTTGCCTGTTTCTTTCTTAAAACTACTGAAGAAAGTGGATTTTGAATTAAACCCACACTCGTAACCCAAACCCTCCAATGTTAGATTATTGCTTTCTCTAATTCTTAGCATAGCATATTCTATTCTTTTTGAGTTGACTAGATCATAAAAGGTTGAATTCATTTCTGAATTAATAATTTGAGAAAGATGATGCTTGGGAATGTTTAGGGTTTTTGATAAAGCGGATAGGGAAAAATCAGGCTGAAGGTATGCTTTATTTTCCCTAAAAAAAGTATGTATTATTTTTTGAAAATGGATGATTTCCTCTTTTTTAAGAGGACTGTTCCTATATTTTTTACTATCCGAAAATGTATCATAAGGCACCTCTGGCTTGTAGACCATGCCATATTTTAATCCATAAAACCCTATAACGGTAACGAGTATTATATATCGTATTAAATCCCATATTTTAAAATAAGCAACACTTACCATAAGCTCTACGCTAAGTCTAACAACACTGATCCCTGTACTGATCAAGAATAGAATTGCGATAATCCTGATCCAGGAAAGATTGAGCATGCTACCATCAGCTTTTTTGACATTCAATTTTAAAACACGCTTGTTGTAAGCATAGAGTATGTAAATAGGGTAAAGGGTAACCGAAATTAACTTTGCGAACAATAGTGCTACCTGGTGGAACATTTCAAAATTTGGCTGAATAAGGAATCTAAACACTGTAAATAGAATGAATGGCATAAAGTGTAAAACATCCATTCGAGTGAAATCCTGATCAAAGATGGCTTTTGTATACATAAAAAAAAACGGGCCGTGTAAAAAACCAATGGTCATTAAAAGAATCTCAGCACTAGGCGAAGGATTTAACTCCTTACCGATACTTATAACCAAGTGGGTGAAGAACGTAAAAAACCAGAAAATTAAAATAGTATCCGATAGTTTTTTGTTCTTTTTGAGCAAAAGAAGGAGTATGAACAAAATGCACTGTACCGCTCCAATACCCGAAACTATGATTAGCTCATTGGACATTTGTACTCTAAGGTTTATCTAAACTAAGGTATAATAATTTGTTTTTAACGCGGTATAACTGTCTGGTATGGGTTAATGTTCTTAGGCTTGTATTCTGTCGTTAAAGCCCATATGCTTTTTTTGCACTTTTAATTTGTTCAATTTCGGTTGTGTCGGGATATAAAATGTATTTTGGTGCAATAATAGGTTTACGTTGTTCCGGTGTAATTTCCGTTATGGTTTCAAAAGGAAAATTTCCACAGGTCATTTCAATCTGTGCTTTTTCCATTTCTAAAAATTCGGCATCTTCTTTTACAACTATTCTTGCTTTACCTTTTATCTGAAAACCTTTCTGAACAAGAATATCGATAAAACTCAAACAAACGTTTTCATTCTGTTGTATATTTTTTATAGTCTGTGGCGAAGCGATATTCGCAATGATTATTTTGTTGGTTCCGTAGTATCTGAAAATTTCTTTTGGCGAAACATTCGGAATGTTTTTAGTTGATACCGTTGCAAGCCAGCACAAAACACTTTTGTTAATAGATTCTTTTATTTCTTTTGTCAGTTCCATTTTTTTCTGCTTATGTACAGCAGTTTTGGTTATGATTTATTGGGGAGTCGGAAATCGTTGGATTTCCCGCCAATCAATTCTAGTCGTTAATGGTTTATAAGTTTCAAGTTAACGAATTGTATCAATAAATTATGACCATTGTTTTAAACAGTTTTAGTTTATTCTTTCCCAAGTAATTATCGAAATAGTATTCTCATCATCTGCAATAGTCATTCTTCTAGTGGACTGATAGATTAAAGTTGATTCTGATAAAGTTAATATGGTTACTGTTCGGATAGGAGTACTAAAATCGGTGTCACTCTCGAGGAAGAAGGTTATTTCCATTTCATCCTGCTGAAATAGACCATTGAGTTGTTCAAGTTCACAAGGAGGTAATTGAGGAGGATTTGAGATTATCGGTCTCGAAATTGAAGTGAATGCAGAGTTGTTTTTAAATTCTATGCTTTGTTGAGTTTCACATTCCGATAATTCCAAGATTTCTCCGTTTAGAGATTCAGAGATGAATCTCCAGCGACCTATCAAAGTTGAATTACCTTATGGGTTTTCAGTATCATTGGAGCAAGAACAAACTGTCACGACTATAATTAAGAAATTAATGGGGTATTTTTTCATTTAAATTGTTTGTAACAGTTGGATATATAAACCTATCCAAAAAAGTAGTTATATCCATAGCGGAATGCCGGTTATGTAACACCTTTTTGATGTTTTTTCAATTACCTATCAAAATAGGGTTATTTTACAACCCCCTAAAATCTTAGCATGAAAAGTCTAATACAATTGGAGGTTTTGTTTCAACTAAAAAAAGCAGCGTACCCTTACTTTTTAAGGTAGAGCAAGGCTATAAAACGGTCTATAAATTCACTTTGTTTTTCGCTTGGCGTATGCATAAGCGTATTCTTCCAAGAGTATGTTCGCACATACAGGCTAAACTTTAACCGGTATACCATTTTTTTAAGCTCGGCATCTTCTTTGGTCCTTAGTTTGTTCAGTTTGTCCAATTCCTTTTCCCACCAAGAAAAATTAGCGGCATCAGGTTCTTTAAAATCAGCAAGAAGCCGTTCGCCCAGTTTGTCCTTCAAACGTCCTTCCAGTGCCAAGGCATTCTCTAAAGTGGTTTTTTGTTTTTTGTAATCCTTGGAGTTTTTAAACGCTTTGAGCTGTGCTTTTAAGCTATCTATGGCAATAGGGCCATTATACGTTTGTATAAGGCGCTCGTATTCCTCGGAGGCCAACAAGAATTCTTTATCCGCTATAAAAGCTGCAATGCGGCCATAATCGGAAGTATAGTATTTTAATGCGGTATCCAGCGGTAAAGTGCCGCTCTTTTTTAGTTGTTGAAGGTACAACCAGTCAAATGCCCTTATAATCTCTGATTGTGGCGGCCATTTATGCTCTCCTGAGAAAGTAATAAGGGTACTGTTAAATTTCATCAAATCCAAATAATCGGTATTCCCGAGCATTTCCCCGTAGTTCATGTCCTGATAGCCACAAAGCCCTACATACGCATAGTTTTGGGTGGATGGGATATGTTCCTGTGTGCCCGAGAACCCAGCACCACAGGCGATAACCCCGGCAAATCTATCGGTCAAAGATGCAATGGCAGAGGCAAGCCTTGAGCCGCCAGACATCCCAGCAACATACATTTCATCTTCTTTAATTAAAAAACGCGCAAAAACAGTATCGAAGAGTCTATTGGCGATATCAAAATTACGGGTGTATGGACCATTTCTTGAGTCGTTGGAACAAACTATAATATAGCCATATTTTTCCGAAGCTTTGATAAAGGATGAAACTCCAACAGAACCTCTGCCACCAGGTTCAAAAATAAAAACAATAGGATTTAGGTTATCGGGAACATAGGATTCTGGTAAGTACAATGCAAAAGTTTCTGTATCGCTCCCTGTAACGGGAATGGAGTCATATACTTTACCTTTCTCCAGAGTTATTTGTGCTTGAGCGCTGTCCATCATGGTACACAAACAAATAAGACCAACAAGATGTTTAAAAAACAAAACCTAGTTTAAAATAGCTTCATATTTGGCACTATCGTTCAACAGTGCTTTTGCAGTTAAAATGGCATCATCGTGCGTTTCATAGTATTCATAAAGCCCATCGCGATAGAAATAACGCTTTACGATTTCATCCTCCAAATCTTTTTTAATCTCCTTTTTGTACGTATCCAAAGCCGAAATCTTCCCCCTGTTCATGGCCAATAACAAATCTTTGTACTTTTCCTGTACATCTTTGCCCAACAGGTGTTCTTCTGCATTTATGGATTCTTCCAATAACTTTTCGCTCTCGGTCTCAAAAGAAAAATCCTGTTTTTGTGCAAAGCTCTTAAATGTGGTAAAATCTGCATCGGAAAAAGTGAAGTCGTCAACATTGCTAAAAGAATGGCTGTAATAATAATCCGTAGCAAAATCAAAAACAATATTGTTTTGTTTTAAGGCATCTATCAAGGTGTTCGATTTTAAAGATGCGATTTCAACATCGGGCATTACCCCACCACCATCTTGTACTTTTCGACCATTTTTTGTGGTAAATTCATTGAATTTAGTATTGCGAACCGCTTTGCCCTCCCCATCTCTGTTCCAATAATCCAAAGATTGAATGCAACGGCCAGATGGAGTATAATATCTAGATATGGTCACTTTTAGTTGCGTGCCGTAGGTAAGCTTCATTGGACGTTGTACCAATCCTTTCCCAAAACTTCTGGCTCCCATCACCACGGCACGGTCTAGATCCTGTAATCCCCCAGATACAATTTCACTGGCAGAAGCACTACTGCCATCTATTAAAACCACCAAGGGAATGTTCAGGTCCAACGGCTGGTTTTTCGTCTTATATTCTTGATTGAATTTTTTGACCTTGGATTTTGTGGTGACAATAAGTTGATTTTTTGGCACAAACAAATTGGTAACATTTATAGCTTCGGAAAGAAGTCCGCCAGGATTTCCACGCAGGTCCAAAACCAACCGCTCGGCACCTTTTCCTTTTAAATCCAAAATTGCGGCCTTGGTCTGTCCTGAAGCTTTTCTGTTAAACTTGGAAAGTACTACATAACCGGTTTTGTCATCGATCATATCGTAAAAAGGAACGGCATCGACCTCAACACCTTCGCGCTTAAGAGTAGCGGTCTTTGTTTCTGCTTGCCTTACATAGGTGACCTCAATACTGGTATTGTTCGCACCTTTTAACAATTCACTTGCATTATCATCAAAGTCGGCTACCTTGGTATCCCCTATTTTAATGATTTCATCACCAGCCTTTAATCCGGCTTTGTCCGCAGGATAGTCCTTGTAGGGTTCAACAATGAGCAATTTACTTTCATAGGAACGGACAAGCGCCCCAATTCCAGAATACTCTCCTGCATTGTTGATTTTAAAAGCCTCAACGTCTTGTTCGTTTAAAAAACGGGTATAGGGGTCAAGGCTGTTCAACATATTTTTTATGGCCGAATCCATAAGTTCTGCAGGATTCGTTTCATCCACATAATTCATGTTCAACTCTTTAAAGAGCGTGGTGAAGATTTCAATTTGTTTGGCAATCTCAAAAAAGTCGCTTTTAAACCCACTTCCAATTACCAGAAAAATACATGCCAGAACGGGGATCAAAACCCTTTTTTTAATTATTTTTTTCATGGGATTCTTTTTTTAGAAAAGTCAATAAGAGCTGTTTTATCGCTTTGTCAACCTCGATAAGGTTGGGCATTTTAGTGCCAAGGTATAAAAATAGGAACGCAAAGTCTCCCTGTATGTTGTTAAAAACAAGGTGCTTATTAAGACGGTACCCTTCGCGAAGCATTCGTTTTACCCGATTTCTCTTAACGGCACTCTTAAATCGCTTTTTAGGGGCTACAACCCCAGTTTTAAAATTGACGTTTTCATCAAAGTCCGTTTTAAGGTACAACAGCTTTATCGGAAATGCAGTAATGCCCTTCCCTTCGCTAAAAAGCTGCTCAAAAAGCTTTTTGTTTTTGAGCTTCTCTTTTTTTGGAAAAGAAACGTCCATAGCACCGCTGTTTGAAGTCTCGTTCACTTCGTTTTAAGATTTTAGTATCGATTTGTCGTCTTAACAAGACAGCCTACGAACATAAATCGTGTTAAGGGTTGGTCTGGTGTATATTGTTCTCTCCGTTTACATCTGCCATCAATTGCGATGGGTCGAGCACAATTGCCGTAATTGAACTCAAGGGGCGGTCAATGACAAATTCATAGGTAGGGTAGGCCCAGGCCCAATCCTCCAAGACAGTTCTTTCCAAATTTGGATAAGGATTTGCTTTTTCTCCCCGCATCATTCGCAAAGGCACATAATATGTTTCTTGGGTATTATCGGAGCCAACGACCAAGATGTCCAAAGGCATAGGCATTTCGCCCACACGCTCTAAAACAATTTTGGTTTTCTCGCCCTCAGCTTCAACACTTTTTATACTGTAATCAATGGTATTGGTGGTTTTTGTCCAATCGGTCAAATACCAATCCAATTCTATTCCAGATATCTTTTCCGCAGTTCTCTTGATATCATTGGGTACAGGATGTTTAAACTTGAAATCTTCATAATATGCTCGTATCGTTTCCATTAATTTATCTTGCCCTATAACATAGCCTAACTGCGAGAGGAAAATAGAACCTTTGCTATAAGCAGCAATTCCGTAGGCAAAGTTTGTGGTATACCTATCCGCATGGGTTGTTTGGGGAAGTTCCAATCCAGAATTGACCAACGCGTAGTAGCCTTTGTAAGAGCCCTCAAAAGGGTTTTCTTTGTTTTGTTCCATGATTTCGTTCATGCAAAGACTGCTTATAAACGAGGTAAATCCTTCGTCCATCCATTCGTACTTGGACTCATTGGTGGCCAAAACATGCTGAAACCAGGAGTGTGCCATTTCGTGGACCATAACACCAACCAAGCTTCCAAACTGTCGCTTGCCTGTAATGAGTGTACTCATGGCGTATTCCATGCCACCATCACCGCCTTGGACTACGGAGTATTGCTCATAAGGATATTTGCCGATATTCTTACTGAAGAAACGCATGGTCGCTTCTGTTTTAGCCTGAAGCTTTTTCCAGTTCTCAATGATTTCCGAATCATTCTTATAATAGAAATGAAGGGTAGGCCCATCTTCCATTTTTAGCATATCATGAATGTAGTCTGGGTCTGCTGCCCACATAAAATCATGAACATTCGGAGCTTTAAAGTGCCAAGTCAATGTTTTTCCCTTGGTCTTTACTTTGGTGCCTGGAGTTTCGTACCCATGCCCTATCTCATTCGGGTTTTGCAAATAGCCAGAACCTCCAACAACATAATCTTTATCAAGCGTCAATTTTACATCAAAATTGCCCCAAACACCATGAAACTCACGTCCTATGTAAGGGTTGGGGTGCCAACCCTCAAAATCATATTCTGAGAGCTTGGGATACCATTGGCTCATGGAGAGCGCAACACCTTCTGCATTGTTTCTGCCCGAACGTCTGATTTGTAAAGGCACCTGACCTTTAAAGGTCATGGAGAGCTCTGTTTTTCCGCCCGAAGGAATAGGCTTGTTCAAATCCACGACCAATATTGTACCCTCTTCGTTAAAGGAAACAGTTTTCCCATTTTGGCTTAGCGATTGCACGTGTAAATAACCTATCTCGGTTTCAGAAAGCGAAGCAATTCTACTTTTTCCATCCACCATCATTCGTTTATCGGGGTCTTTTATAGTTTGAAGCCGAACATCCATTTCACTTCCTGGCTGAAAGGCATTAAAATAAAGATGGTAATAGACCCTATCCAGTTCATCTGGAGAATTGTTGGTGTAGATGAGTTTTTGGGTTCCAGAATATTGAAAGGTTTCAACATCCATTTCAACGTTCATGGTATAGTCGACATGTTGCTGCCAGTAAACAGTATTGTTCTGTGCGGAAACCGTTAAAAAACAAGCTAAAACTGCGAAAAAGAAGAATCGTGCGCTGTTCATGTTATTTGGTGTTATTGTTTAAAGTCATTTTACCTTTTGAAATATTTTCTGCAAGTAAAAGTGCATTATAGGCATTGACCATTTTTCCTGATTTTGATATGCTGTCAAAAGTCATTGCATTTGCCTCATCTCCAGCTACAATAACCGATGCTTTTGAGGTCAATCCAGATTGAACGATAATTTGTTTTACCTGGTTGGCCGATAATTGGGGATAATGTGACCGAATCAAAGCAGCTACTCCTGCCACTGCCGGAGCGGCCATGGAAGTCCCCCCTTGAAAATCATACTCATTTCCGGGCATAGTAGAATAAATGGCATCTCCTGGAGCAAAAACATCAACATTTAGTTTTCCATAGTTGGAAAAAGTAGCAACCATTTCAGAACCATATTTGCTTGTAAGCGCCCCTACGGTAATGACGTTATTGGAGAATTCCATATTTGTGAGCTTATGATCGTTGGGATAATTGGCATTTTCCGCACTATCTAAATCCTTGCCGTCGTTTCCAGCGGCATGAACGATCAGAACATCCCTTGATGCAGCATACTGAATGGCACTATATACCCACTCAGCATTAGGAGAAAAGGATTTACCAAAACTGCAATTAATGATTTTTGCCCCGTTGTCAACGGCATATCTGATCGCCATTGCAATATCCTTATCATATTCATCTCCATTGGGAACCGCCCTAACACTCATTAACTGCACATTTCTTGCAACGCCGTTTGCTCCTTTTCCATTGTTTCTTTTGGCCGCTATGATTCCGGCAACATGGGTTCCATGGCTCTCGGTAGCAACGCGGTTTTTAGGGTTTCCGTTTCCGTAGTTTTTATCGTTAATGTCGTATGGGTCGTCACCAACGGGTTCCCTGCCATTAAAGTCTTTGTTGAGGTTGTAATTTACTTGTTCCGTAAAATAGGTGATACCTTCGGATAATTCTTCCATTACCTCTGGAATAGTGTCCCCATACGTGAACATTTGGTTCAACACAGCAACATTTTGCTGCATTTGCTCAGTTTTAGCTTCGATAGAAGCCAATTCCACTTTTGTGTACGCATCTTTTCCCAATGCCTTTTTTACAGCCTCATCAGCATTTTTGACTACCTGAAAGATTTGTTCGTACTGCTGCTTGTTTTGTAGAGCTTTTGGATATTCTTGATCCAGTTTTAATCTTGCCTTGGCCCTGGTCGCAGCATCCCCAATATTCAATCGTAGCATACGAGCGTATTCCAGCTGTTCATTGTAGGCCTCTCCTAAAAAATTATAGCCATGAATGTCATCGACATACCCATTACCATCGTCATCTTTCCCATTGTTGGGTCGTTCCCCTTTGTTGGTCCAGAGCACATCCTTTAAATCTTCGTGTTCTAGGTCCATTCCAGAATCGACTACCGCAACGATTACAGTTTTTCCATTTTTGTTTTTAATGATTTCATCATACGCCCTATCCACGCTCATGCCAGGGATTGTATCTTTGACCAAATCTGCATGACCCCAGTTTTTTTTCTGTACTTCGGTAAGCTCAGAAACTTTTAGAGGTATGGTGTCAATATTCTCAACGGGAGTGGAAACTAAAGCTGTAGCACCACAGCCCATCAATACTAAAAAAGAAGGAAGCAATGCAAAAGAAGATTTAATGTATTTGTGACTCATAAATTTCATTTTGTAGAAATGTAAAACTTTATTTTGAATTGAATATTTCGTTAAAAGAAAGCAATTCGTCCAAGCGAACACCGCGTTCGGTTTGTTTTAATGTGCATAGCTCATTATGCGCATCATGCTCAAATAGCATTAGAAAATTGTTTTCAACAACAGTATCTAAAAAAGTTGCTTTTTCGTTTAAGGTTATTAATGGTCTAGTATCGTAGCCCATAACATAAGGCAGGGGAATATGACCTACGGTGGGCAGCAAATCTGCTACAAAGACAATGGTTTTGCCTTTATACTTTATGTGTGGGATCATTTGTTTTTCTGTATGTCCGTCTACAAAAAGAATCCCAAACCCTAATTCTGATTTCTCTAAAAAAGGAGTGCTTTTTCGGGCTACAAAATGAAGCTGTCCACTTTTCTGCATGGGCAAAAGGTTTTCCTTTAGAAAAGAGGCCTTTTCTCTGGCATTAGGGTTTATGGCCCACTCCCAATGATTTTCATTGGTCCAAAAACGTGCATTTTTGAAGGCAGGTTCGTAACCCGTTCTATCAGCATTCCATTGCACGCTTCCACCACAATGGTCAAAATGAAGGTGTGTCATAAAGACATCTGTAATATCGTCTCTATGAAAATTCAAAGCCTTCAATGATTTATCCATAGTATGTTCTCCCCAGAGGTGGTAGTAGCCAAAAAATCTTTCCGATTGTTTGTTGCCCATACCGGTGTCTATCAAAATAAGACGGTCTCCGTCTTCAATAAGCAGACATCTGGCTGCAATATCAATCATATTATTGGCATCGGCGGGATTGGTCCTGTTCCAAATGGATTTTGGAACGACCCCGAACATAGCGCCGCCGTCTAACTTAAAATTACCGGTCTCGATGGGATAAATTGTCATTCAGAAAGAGAAATAGCACGCAAAATAAGAAAAGCGTAACGCAATTAGTTAAAAACGATGATTTTATTAGTCGTTTTTTAACAAAAACCACCTCAAATACTGCTCTTTTTTAGGTTTTGAAAAGAGGTAACCATAAAAAGCACTAGAATTAAAACGAAACAACCTGAGCCATTTTGGTTAATCCATATCTGCATGTGTAAATAGATTAAGTCCAATGTGTATTTGCAACATGCTAGATTTTTGTTTCAAAAAGGCTACATTTAACATTTAGACCAAAACCGTATTGAAGAAGTTAGAACGTAGTTTATCCTTAACCTCCGTTATTGCCATTAGCATAGGTGGAATGCTGGGAAGCGGTATTTTTGTCTTACCAGGTTTAGCAGCTGCAAAAACAGGGTCTTCCGTTTGGTTGGCCTATCTTTTGGCCGCAGTCTGCATTTTACCTGCAGCTTTTTCCAAATCTGAACTGGCTACCGCCATGCCTTCTTCAGGGGGAACGTATGTATATATAGAACGTGCTTTTGGACCTCTTTTTGGTACTATAGCAGGAATCGGCCTTTGGCTTTCCTTGCTCTTTAAAAGTGCTTTTGCACTCGTTGGTTTTGGTGCGTATCTATCCATATTGATTAATATTGATGCGGGACTTACTAAATATGTTGCGGTTACCTTCTTGGCGTTGATTCTGTTCCTGAACATTTTGGGTGTAAAGAAGGTGGGTAAAGTTCAAATCTTTATCGTAAGCATAAGTCTTATCAGTCTTGCGTTGATTTTATTACTCGGAATCCCAAGAACTTCCGCAGAGTTATTGGACCCCTTTATGATAAAAGGAAAAATGGGATTGTTCTCCACAGTGGCGTTCGTTTACATTTCTTATGCAGGGGTTACTAAAGTGGCTGCCATAGCCGGAGAAATAAAAAATCCAGGCACAAACCTTCCCCTTGCCATGATTCTATCGTTGTTTATTATGACGGTTATCTATGTTTCGGTTGCTTTTGTACTAGTAGGAAACCTCCCCTTGGGTGAACTCAAAACAGACATTAAACCTATTTATACAATTGCCAGGTTATTAGGAGGGAACTATGTGGGTTATATTGCTTCTGTAGTTGGTATCATTACTTTGATCTCTATGGCAAACTCTGGTGTTTTGGCTGCTTCAAGATTTCCGTTTGCAATGGCCATAGATAAATTGCTTCCAGATTTTATGGGCAAAATTCATACAAAGTATTTAACCCCTGTGGTCACTATTGTAATGACTTGTTTTTTGATGGCAATGGTCATTATTTTTCTAGATGTTGAGAAGATAGCAAAGCTGGCAAGTGCGTTTATGGTGATGATGTTTATTTTGGTCAATGCCTGCGTTATCGTTTTGCGTGAAACGTCCGCGCAATGGTATAAACCGGAATATCGCTCTCCATTATATCCATTTGTACAATTATTTGGTATTTTCAGTGGGGTGGCCCTTTTGGTGTTCTTGGGTTCTGGCCCAATGCTGGCTATAGTTGGTATCTTTATTCTTGGGCTGCTTATTTACTACTTTTTTGGTAGAAATGCGACCAGAACGGGAATTCTTAGAAAATACGGGCACCGTCCCGCACTTTATTTACTCTACAAGAGAAAACGAAATGCCAAAATCACCTACAGGAACAATCAATCTGGAAGCTTACAAAATCTTGATGGGAAATTGGCTTCGGATGCTGGTGTTGTAGTTCCTTTATTGGGGAACGAGCGTTCCCCAGAAATGCTGGTAGAAATTGGTGCGGCAATCAATAAGAATGAAAAGATTCAAGTGGTCAACGTAACGGAAGTTCCCAATCAGACCTTTTTGGATGCTATGGTAGAAGAAAACCCAAGAATAGCGTCCTTGGAAAGAAGAGTTTCACGTTTGGCAGTGTCACAGGGCATTGATTTGGATTTTGAAGCAGCCGTAACCCATGAAATTTCTGATACCATACATGAATTGAGCAATCAGACCCACTGCGATTGGTTGGTAATGGGGTGGAACGGACGGGCTCATAGCGGAATCTTGGTCAGCAACCCCATAGGTTGGTTATTAACGCACATCAATTCTGATTTTGCCTTGTTCAAGGATGATGGTGTTCGTTATATAGGAAAGGTTTTATTGGCTTTGAGACCGGGCAGGAAAGACAAAAACTTTATTGCCGTTGCAGACCGAATCTGTAATTATTACAAAGCATCCCTAACGCTATTGCACGTAGTTCCAACTAAAACTGAGGATGAGACCATTGCTAAAATGGAAACCAAGTCAAAAAAACTATTGGAAAAAGTGGACACTCCGAGTATGGTCATTGTCCAAAAGGAGGATGATTCAATCGGGGCGATTTCTAGAGCTTCGGCAAGTTTTGATCTACTTATATTGGGAACGCCACAGAAGGACAATTGGGTGGATATTCTTTTTGGTACTGGAAAGGATAAGTTCACGGAAAAGTCTGCATGCTCTGTGTTAAGATTGACCATGAGAGATCACTAGATAATTGCTTCGGCATCTGTATTAATTAGTATTTTTACTAAAACTCAAATCGATGCTCGAACTTGCAGGTATAATTATTCTGGGAATCATTGCGCAATGGGTAGCTTGGCGACTTAAACTGCCTGCAATTTTACCATTGATTTTGATTGGATTATTGGTCGGACCGATAGCCACATTATATACCGAAGATGGCGTTAAGCTTATTGAACCTATCTGGAACGGCAAAAATGGGCTTTTTCCAGGAGATGGATTATACTACTTTGTATCACTGGCTATAAGTATTATCCTGTTTGAAGGAGGGTTGACCTTAAAACGTTCTGAAATTGTAAATGTGGGACCGGTGATTACAAAACTAATAACCATTGGTTCCATAGTTACGTTCTTTGGTGCGGGGATTGCGGCACATTATACGTTTGGACTTTCGTGGCAGATTTCATTTTTGTTCTCTGCGCTTATCATCGTTACCGGTCCTACGGTTATTACCCCTATTTTGAGAAACATTCCACTGAAAAAGGATGTCTCTACGGTATTAAAATGGGAAGGCATATTAATAGACCCTATAGGAGCCTTGGTAGCTGTTTTGGTTTTTGAATTTATAAGTGTTGGAGAAGGTAGTGCCTTTACCCGTACGGCCTTGGTCGAGTTTGGAAAGATTTTGCTCTTTGGAACCACTTTCGGTTTCACATTTGCCCATGCACTCGCATTTGCCATTAAAAAAGACTTGATTCCACATTACTTAATGAACGTAGTTTCACTTTCTGTAGTATTACTGGTGTTTGTTGAATCCGATGTTTTTGCACATGAATCTGGTCTTTTGGCCGTAGTGGTCATGGGAATGGTCATGGGCAACATGAATTTGCCCAACCTAAAAGAACTGCTCTATTTTAAAGAATCCTTGAGCGTTTTATTGATTTCCATACTTTTTATACTCTTAGCGGCCAACATCAATATTAGTGACTTAGAGCTTTTGTACAACTGGCAGACGGCGGTGCTGTTTGCAGCGGTGGTGTTCTTGATCAGGCCATTGGGCGTTTTTTTGAGTACGCACCGATCAGGCTTAAAATTGACAGAAAAACTATTTATCGGTTGGGTAGGGCCAAGGGGTATTGTTGCCGCCGGTATTGCCTCATTATTTGGTTCCAAGTTATTGGCAAAAGGAGAACCGGGCGCTGAATACATTACACCTTTGGTTTTTATGATTGTTTTGGGTACTGTACTCTTAAATGCCACCACTGCCAGATTGTTCGCAAAACTGGTGGGTGTTTTCTTGACCAAGTCCGAAGGAATTTTGATTATTGGCGCCTCAAAAGTATCCAGGCTTATAGGAAGTTATCTAAAAAAGAATAGCAGGCACGTTGTATTGATCGATAATAACCAGACCAATGTAGGAAAAGCCAAAAGCTTGGGGTTAGAAGCACTAGCTGCCAATATTTATTCAGATTCTTTGACCGATAATATTGAACTGAACGATATGGGATACCTTATGGCATTGACCGGTAACTCTGACATCAATAAGTTTGCTATTGATAAATTCCAGAAACAATTTGGTGAAAACGGTGCGTTTAGACTGGTAAATTCCGATGAAATGAACGACCCACAAAATAATCCGGAAGAAGGCTTGTTTTCGCACACCGACGACTTTATAAAATTGACCGAAGCCGCAAGAAAAAACCCATCCATTCATGAGATAGAGCTAAAAGGACAGGAACAGTACAACGGCCTTATTGAAATAACCAAAGCCGATAACGATATCATTCCATTGTTCTTAAAAGATGATAGGGGAGATTTAAAAATCATCTCCGCATTCAGCAAAGAGTTTACGGATATTAAAGAGGGATACAAATTGGTCTATCTGGGAAAAGCGTTCGATATCGAAACGATTGGAGAAGATGCTCAAGAAGAAGATTGATTTCCTTACCAATTGTGCAGAACAAAAATTCTAAATGTTTTTCAAAAGGTTCACCACACTTTTCTCAGGGTACGCAACATTTCTAAATTTCAATCCATGTAAAATGTAATTCTTGAAGAAAGCCTACGTTCTCTTTCCATAACAAAAATCAAACCTCAATTTTATGAAAAGAACTATCCTACCCCTGGCACTAATGGCTTCAATGATTTTTATGGGCTGTTCAAAAGACGATGATGATAATAATTGTGACTCTTGCTCTATTCAAAACCAAACTATTGAAATTTGTGATAATGGTGATGGAACATATCAGTTAAACGCTGGCGGGGAAAGCGAAACAGTTACCGAAGAAGACTTAGGTGACCTAGACCCAAAAGAGTTTGTCGATGCAATATGCTCATTGGGAGATTTATCATTATAATATGATCAAAAAAGCCTTGAAACGTCATTTCAAGGCTTTTTTGATTAAACTAGGCTACTAATCATTTAACTTCAACACTGCCATAAAGGCTTGCTGTGGAATCTCAACATTGCCCACTTGGCGCATCCGCTTTTTACCTTTTTTCTGCTTTTCCAACAGTTTTCTTTTACGGGAAATATCACCCCCGTAACACTTTGCGGTAACATCTTTACGTAGGGCTTTTATCGTTTCCCTAGAGATTATTTTTGACCCTATTGCCGCTTGTATGGGGATATCAAATTGCTGCCTCGGAATCAGCTCTTTCAATTTTTCACACATTTTTTTACCAATATGTTGGGCATTGTCAAAATGCACCAGTGCCGATAAGGCATCAACGGGTTGCGCATTTAAAAGAATATCCACCCGAACCAGCTTGGAAGTTCGCATCCCAATAGGCGTATAGTCAAAAGAAGCGTATCCTTTGGAAACGGTCTTTAATCGATCGTAAAAATCGAAAACAATTTCTGCTAAGGGCATGTCAAAAATCAACTCTACCCGTTCTGTGGTCAAATAGGTCTGATTGGTAATCTGTCCACGCTTTTCAATACAGAGCGACATTACATTACCCACAAAATCGGATTTAGTGATAATTGTGGCTTTTATAAAAGGTTCCTCAACGCGGTCCACGGTCGAAGGGTCCGGTAAATCTGAGGGATTGTTTACAATGAGGGGAACTTCCCTGTCCTTGGTCGTAAAAGCATGGTAGCTAACGTTGGGAACCGTTGTAATAACGGTCATGTTAAACTCACGCTCCAATCGTTCCTGAATGATTTCCATATGGAGCATTCCCAAAAATCCACATCTGAAACCAAAGCCCAATGCAGCACTGCTCTCTGGGGTAAAAACCAAGGAGGCATCATTAAGTTGTAGCTTTTCCATAGAAGAACGGAGCTCCTCAAAATCTTCGGTATCTACGGGATATATTCCAGCAAAGACCATAGGTTTTACGTCTTCAAAACCGTCAATGGCATTTTGGGTTGGGTTTGCGGCATCGGTAATCGTGTCTCCAACTTTTACTTCACGGGCATCTTTTATTCCTGTTATCAAGTAACCAACATCACCCGAAGAGATTATTTTTTTGGGAACCTGAGTTAATTTAAGGGTGCCAATTTCATCAGCAAAATAATCCTTATCCGTAGCAACGAATTTTATCTTCTGTCCTTTTTTAATTTCACCGTTAATCACCCTAAAATAAGTTTCAACCCCCCTGAAAGGATTGTACACAGAATCAAAGACCAAAGCTTGTAGAGATTCATCTTGATTTCCTTTTGGAGCAGGGACGCGTTCAATAATAGCGGTTAGAATGGCTTCAATACCAATGCCAGTTTTAGCACTTGCAGGGATTACTTCTTCAGGTTTGCAGCCCAGTAAATCTACGATATCATCAGTTACTTCTTCGGGATTTGCGCTTGGTAAATCGACTTTATTGAGTACAGGGATGATTTCCAGATCATTCTCCAATGCCAAATAGAGGTTGGATATGGTCTGTGCTTGTATGCTTTGAGCGGCGTCTACAACCAAAAGGGCCCCTTCGCATGCAGCGATCGAACGGGAGACTTCATAGGAAAAATCAACGTGCCCGGGAGTATCGATTAAGTTGAGCACATAGGTTTCGCCTTCATGGGTATATTCCATTTGAATGGCATGACTTTTAATGGTTATGCCACGTTCCCGTTCCAGATCCATACTGTCCAAAAGTTGATCTTGTTTTTCCCGCTCAGTTACGGAACCTGTAAAATCCAACAAACGATCGGCCAAGGTACTTTTACCATGATCTATATGCGCAATAATGCAAAAATTTCTAATCTTTTTCATAACAATGATAACCCAACAAGGAAATGCTTGCTGGCAACTGCAAATATAGGTGTTTTAGCTACCTACAGCATGTGTTTTTATAAATATGAGAGTTCAGATGGTACAATAGCTCTAAAATTATTTTCTTAGATTTGGAGACTAACCCCAACTCTAAATGAAGTTTTTTTCCTACACCTTCTTATTGGCGTTTTTCGTTTGCAAAAGTAGTATTGGGCAAAGCTTTGAGATTAAGGGAAAAGTTGTTGATGAGCAAAATCAAACCATTTCTTTTGCAAACATCCTACTTTTAAAAGCAGCTGACTCTACATTTGTTAAAGGAACTTCTGCAGATGATGATGGTTTGTTTGTACTTTCTGAAGTGGAACCAAATCTATATTTATTACAGGCGAGCTACGTAGGAAAAGGCTCTAAACCACTTGCGCTAGATGTGACCGGGGACATAACGCTGGGCGCATTGATAATTTCTTTGGAGACGACCGCGTTGGACGAGGTGGTGGTAACTGCAAAGAAACCGACCCTTAAAAGATTACCCGATAGATTGGTTTTTTCCGTTGAGAACACGGTAATTTCAGAAGGAAGCTCATGGGATATCATCAAAAGCACGCCAGGGGTTATCGTGAATCAGGAAGAACTTCAAATACGAGGGCAAAGTGCAACGGTATATATCAACGATAGGAAAGTACAATTGTCCGGCCAGGAAGTGAAAGACTTGTTGGAAGGATTTTCAGGAGCCAATATCAAATCTGTGGAAGTAATCTACAACCCACCAGCCAGGTATGAAGCGGAAGGAGGTTCTATTTTAAACATAACGACCAGTAAAAATATTGTGCCGGGCTATAAAGGCAGTGTTAATGCAAGCCTCACGCAGGCTGTTTTTCCTAAATACAGTTTTGGTACGAGTCATTATTATAAAACAGAAAAGCTAAATCTCTTTGCGAATTATAGCATCAGTCCTAAAAAAGAACTTAGAAAGACCAACAAAGGCATCAATTTTATAGATGATACAGACGAAGTTTTTGCCAACTGGGACACTAACTATGAACAAATCAATAAATCCCAAGCACAAAATGGAACGATAATCTTGGATTATGATTTTGACGAAAATAACAGTTTGAACTTGACTTCGAATTTAGCATTCAATCTAAATCAAGAACAAACCTCCCGATTGCGTACAGAAATCAGGGATGGACAAAGCCAGTTGGATTCTACCTTTACAACGCAGAACAATACGGGGCTCGATGATACCAACTTGGCCTTTGACCTGACCTATGTCCGTAAATTAAAAAAGCCTGGAGCACAATTATCTGTGAACGGACATTACACCTATTACAATGGACAATCACTACAAAATCTAAACTCAGATTACTTTAATGCCAACGGTAATTTTTTAAGGGCTTTCGCCTTTGATACAGATGCCCAACAAGACATCCATATTTTTACAGGGCAGGCAGATTACTCAACACCAATAGCAAATGCTTCGATTGAAAGTGGGCTTAGGATCTCTTCCATTGCTTCGGAGAGTATGGTTGATTTTTTCAATTTTTCTGGAGTCGACAATGAAGTCGATGCCTCTCTATCCGATGACTATGATTATGACGAAAATGTATATGCAGCTTATTTTAGTCTGGTTAGAAATTGGGAAAAATGGTCCATGAAATTAGGGGTGCGAGGGGAACTCACGAATGCTAAGGGAACTTCTTTAACACTGGGCGAAACAAATTCACAGAATTTCTTTGAACCCTTCCCGTCGCTTTATGTACTGTATTCTCCTTCGGACAAGCATAGCTTTTCCTTTGACTATGGAAGAAAGATTGCGAGGCCCAAGTACAATGATTTAAACCCGTTTCGCTATTTTTTCAATGAGAATGATTTTGAAGAGGGAAACCCCTTTTTACGACCGAACTTCTCCAACAACTTCAACATCAACTATACATTGAACAGTGAATTTTTCTTCGATGTCTATTACAGGGACAACGGAAGCAATATAGCCTATTTGGTGTTTCAGGATAACGATGCACAAACCTTGGTGGAGCTAAAGCAAAACGTATTGGCAAGTAAATCGTATGGACTGGACTTTACCATAAGCAAGAGTATTTTACCCTTTTGGTTTATGTATGCCTATACCTCTATTTTTCATGAAGAAGAAACTTTTTTGGCCGAAGAAAGCGGTGATCAAAGGTTTACCGCCGAGGTGGATGGGGTTTATGGCTATCTGGCAAACTATCTAACGCTTTCTAAAGATGGTACTTTAACAGGAGAATTGACCATGACCTATTTGTCTCAGTTTCTATTTGGATCTTATATTTCCGACAGTCAATTGAATTTGACTTTAGGGTTGCGAAAATCCCTTTTTGATAATAGGGCCGTAATTTCTATAGCTGCTGAGGATTTATTGGAGCAATACATTCCAACCTATACTTCGCGTTACCTTAATCAGGATAATTTTTACAGAAGGCGTCCTGAGGCTCAATTTATAAGGGTTGGGTTCACCTATAACTTTGGCAATTTCAAATTACAGGATAATAAAAAGGAAATCGAGAAAAAGGAACGGGATCGACTTCAATCTGAAGAATAATAGAATTTCTGGCATTTTGTATTTTTGCAGTTCAAAAAAAGGTTTTGCCAAAAATAAGAGACATAGAACTTCCTGATTTTCCGTTACTTCTTGCGCCAATGGAGGACGTAAGTGATCCTCCTTTTAGGGCTTTATGCAAAGAACAGGGAGCTGACGTGGTCTACACAGAATTTATCTCTTCAGAAGGGCTCATCCGTGATGCGGCCAAAAGCACCATCAAACTGGATATCTATGAAAAAGAACGCCCCGTTGGGATTCAAATATTTGGTGCGGAATTGGATTCTATGCTCCAAGCTGTGGATATCGTAGAAAAATCCAACCCAGATATTATCGATATCAACTTTGGTTGCCCCGTGAAAAAGGTGGTTTGTAAAAATGCGGGAGCAGGTATTTTGCGAGATATCCCGCTCATGGTCAAATTGACCGCGGAAATGGTCAAAAGAACTAAATTGCCGGTGACCGTTAAAACCAGATTGGGCTGGGATACAGATTCCATCAAAATTGTTGAGGTAGCGGAACGACTACAAGATGTGGGCATTGAAGCTATTTCCATTCATGGTCGTACCCGGGTTCAAATGTATAAGGGAAATGCAGATTGGAAACCTATTGCACAGGTCAAGAACAATCCTAGAATGCATATTCCTGTTTTTGGCAACGGGGATGTTGACACCCCAGAGGCCGCTGTTACGATGAGAGATGAGTTTGGCTTGGATGGCGCTATGATCGGGCGTGCAAGTATCGGTAATCCATGGTTCTTTAATCAAGTAAAACATTTCTTTGAAACAGGAACGCACAAAGAACCGCCTACCATGGAAGAACGTGTGGATGCTGCCCGAAGACATCTAAAAATGTCCATTGATTGGAAAGGGGAAAAACTTGGTGTTTTTGAGACCAGAAGGCACTACACCAATTACTTTAAAGGAATACCTCACTTTAAGGAATATCGTATGAAGATGGTCACCAGCGACGAATCTGCAGATGTTTTTGCAGCTTTTGATGAAGTCCTTGAAAAGTTTGGTGATTTTCAGTTTGCCTAGGCGGTTATCAGTCTTTTGGTGACGCGACTACTTGCAATTTTTGATGAGATAAAGCCCAGAACTACGATGGTGCCCAATACAATGAGCACGTTCATGAAATTGTACTCAACCGGATAGGCCAGAGAAGGCGTAATCTTTAACCAACTGAATGCAAGTTGGCTACCAATGAGCAGGGAACCAATAAACACTCCGATAAGACCCCCAACAGAAGTGACCAAAAGGCCTTGTGTAAAGTAAATGGTTCGCAACTCTTTAATTGTAGCACCAAGGCTAAACAACGTTTTTGAATTTTGTTGTTTATCCAAAATCATCATAATGATTGCACCAACAACATTGAACAGTGCAATAATCAACACCAAGGTAAAAATAAGATAGGTAGCCAAATTCTCGGTATTGAGCATTCTGTGCAGCGTACCATTTTGTTCTTGTCGGTCAAGTACCAATACCTTAGTTCCCAAAACTTTTTTAATGGCCGCTTTTACATCTCTAACAGGTACTTGGCCATCCAACTTAAAATTAATTCCGGAAATCTGGGTGCTATCCTTTTGTAACAATGATTGTACTAACGGAAGTTGGGCAAACACATATTTTTTATCCAGATTTTCTTCCACCGCATAAACCCCGCTTACAACTAGGGGCAATTCATTGTATGGTTTTGGACTAAAACCTGATTGCGAAATTGAACCTTTTCCTGGTTTTGGAACCAGAACGGTCATTGGGGTTTGATAATTGTCAATGGGTACTCCGAGTAAGTTATAAATACCGATACCCATTACGCCATTGTACTCCGTTATACCCCAATTTCCAAAATATAAGGTGCTGTCAACTCCGGTAACAGAACGGTAATGGCTATCGATTCCTTTTATATAGGCAATGCAACTACGTTCCCTAAAAGTTAGATACGCCCGTTCTTCCAGTTCCTTAGAAAAGTTGGCTACACCAGAAATGGTCCGCAATTGATGTTCTTCATCTGGCAAAATGGAAAAATGCTTGCCAGATACTGGAGATGCCTTTAAGTCGGGATCAAAAGTATTGGTAAAAGAAAGACTAAAGGTTTTTAGTCCGGCAAAAGCAGAAAGCACAATGAATAATGCTGCAGCACCAATAACAATGACCAAAAAAGTGATAAAATTGATGATGTTGACAGCATTTTGACTGCTTTTAGACCGTAAATAGCGTTTAGCGATATAAAAGGAAAAATTCAAAATTAGGATTTCTTGCGTTTGTCCAATAAGTCCCTATTTTCGATAGGGTTTTCCTCTCCTTTGAGTGATTTTTCAATTTTGTCAATGTATTCCAAAGAATCGTCCAAGTAAAAATTAAGTTCTGGTACACGGCGTAATTGATTCCTTGTACGCTGCGCCAGCTCATGCTTTATGAGGCTTTGGTTGGATTTCATGCCATCCAACAACGTTCCTGCATTTTTATTTGGAAAAATACTCACATAAACCTTGGCTATGGACAAATCTGTGGTGACATAGACTTTTGAAACAGAAATTAAAGTTCCTGTTAAGCCACCGTCTATTGCAGCGCGCTGTAAGATATCGGCGATGTCCTTTTGAATGATTCCCGCAATTTTTCGTTGCCTTTGTGTTTCCATTGGTGCAAAAATACGGGATTTAATGACGAACCTCATGATATGTTACGGCAACAGTATGTAATTTTGAAGAATATGTTGGATTTGTTCCAATAAAACCACATAAAAAATGGAAAAAATAGAGCACATAGGCATAGCTGTTAAGAACATAAGAGAATCCAATGCTTTGTTTGAGAAGCTTTTTGGAGAACCACAGTATAAAATGGAAGAAGTAGCTTCGGAAGGCGTACGGACTTCTTTTTTTAAATCGGGACCCAATAAAATAGAATTGCTCGAAGCAACAAACCCTGATAGTCCTATCGCTAAGTTCATAGAGAAAAAAGGAGAGGGAATTCATCATATTGCCTTTGCCGTTGATGACATTGAAGCGGAAATTACTAGATTACAGAAAGAAGGCTTTAAGGTGTTGAACGAGACTCCAAAAAAAGGTGCTGATAATAAATTGGTGGCATTTTTGCATCCAAAAGGAACCAATGGGGTTTTGATAGAGCTATGCCAAGAAGCCCCGCCTGAACACTAGTTGCTGGCAAGGGAGTAAATATAACTTTTGAAGAGACGTATATTGCTTGCATCACCGAAAAATAAGTAGTAATATTGCATCCGCAAATTACAGGTCCTATAGCTCAGCTGGTTAGAGCACCTGACTCATAATCAGGGGGTCCATGGTTCGAGCCCATGTGGGACCACCAACAAAATAAAGCTCCGTGGTTTTTGACCTCGGAGCTTTATTGTAAAAAAAGGTATCGACCCTTCTTCTCAAACTATTAATGAAATAGATAATAGTAAGTCCGATAAACAGCTAATTCAAATAAGCAGTTCTATAAAAGCTTATCCGCCTTTTCATTTTTATCGCGCTTTTTCCGTTTCACGCTTTTGTTCTTTCCGCTTCCAAAACGGTAGGCAAGTCCAGCGTAGAGTGCACGGGAATCACGCAGAAACTCACCTTCCTGAAAAACGGTTCTAAAGGTTTCAAAAGCAAAACGCTGCGACCTGAAAATATCAGTGAAGTTTAAACTAAAGGTTCCTTTGCCTTGGGCGAAACCGTAACGTGCGCCAAGGTTCATGAAGAAGTTTTCTTTTAATTCATACTGAAGAATTTCTTGTGGCCCACTGTAAAACGTAAACCATTGGAAGGTAAGGGACTTGGTAGCCTTAAAGGTGTTGTTAAGTTTTACGTTCATTAGGGTGTTGTTGACCTGTACACTTTCCCCCTCAATGACCCCTTTTTGGGTTCTTGAGTATACATCAAAACTACCGTTAAGGCTCCACCAACTTGTGGGGCGGTAATTTGATGAAAACTCAAATCCGTACGCATTGTTACTATCAAAGTTATCGTAGTCAATGATTAGGACTGTAGGATTGTCTTCATCAAAAAATCCTCTTCTATTGATTTCATCATTGATTCTTCTGTAAAATCCACCAATGGTAAAACTGCCCTTGTTCAGTTTTCTACTGTAGTTGAGTTCCACTGAACTGGTAAACTGTGGTACCAAACTGGGGTTGCCCGTAATAATAATCTGTGGAGTGCTCAACTGCCGAATGGGGTTGATCTGGTTCAATGAAGGACGGTCAATTCTTCGACTAAAACTAAGCTGATACGAGTTTTTCTGAGCCTCATCAGGCGAGTACTTTAAAAATCCGGAGGGGTAAACATTGAACAATTTATCCGTAAACGTAAATTGAGGTTGCCCAACTTCATTAAATTCAGTGTCTACGTTATAATCTTCAATTCGCAGACCGATATTGTACTGCCATTTGTTCAACCGCTGGCTAAACGTGGTGTAAAACGAGTGGATGTCCCTATCGTACCTAAAATCGGAATCGGAAAAATCTATTCTATCGGTGATATAGGTGTTTTCGGTACGGCGAAGACGTGTTTCCAGCCCAATTTCCAAGGTTGAATTTTCCGAGATGGGATTTACATAATCTAGATTTATTGTAGTATTGGTGCGGATATCGTCAATAAACTCATCATAGTCGGCTATAGGGGTGGCTCTATTAAAATCAAAGCCATTGTTTGTATCGCTTTGCAAAGTATTGTAGTCCATTTCCAATTCCAACGAGTGGCCCTCTTTGGTAAATTCATGCTTAAAATCGGCATTGTAAGTGGCATTGGTGTTGTCCCTGTTCGTTAAATCAAATTGATTGAAATCTGCACTCGGGTCATTAAAAAAGAGAATGTTCCTAGTTGCATCCAAGACCACGTCAAATTGGTTTTGATTTGTATATACCGAGAAGGTGTTTTTATCATTGATAAAGTAATCCATACCAAATTTGAAGAGGTGCGATGTGCGGTCCCCAATACTTTCAATAAACTGACCCGTACCTTCTAGAAACCGAATGATTTCACCATCGGTAATGTCTTTGCCCAAGCGATTGCCATAGCTTCCATAAAAATTGATTTTTCCTGCTCTATAATTCAGGTTTAACGCATTGTTGTAGCGTGTTCTTCTACCAAAGGTAATACCTGTGTTTATGGATCCGTTAAAGCCTAAGGAAGCATTCTTTTTTAGCGTAATATTGATGATGCCGCTCATGCCTTCGGGATTGTATTTTGCCGAAGGGTTCGTTATCAGTTCAATGGTTTTGATGGAGGTGGAAGGAATCTGCTGTAAAAGTTCACTAGAACTAATGTTCGTGGGTTTGCCATCCACCAGAATACGAACATTTTCATTGCCCCGAAACGAGATTTGACCATCTTGGTCAATGCTGACCGATGGAATGTTTCCCATAATGTCACTTGCTGAAGCACCTGCCGTAGTAAGGTCTTTGCCCACATTTATGACCTTTCTGTCAATTTTTTGCTCAATGGTCGAACGTTCCGCAATGATTTCAACAGATTCCAGCGCTACGGCATCCTCTTCAATATATAGACTTCCCAAACTTAGTTTCTTGTTGGTCTTGTTTATAGTCACTGGAACTGTTAGAGTTTTATATCCGATAAACTGTACTTCAACAGTATAGGTGCCAAATACGATATCGCTCACATCGAAAGTGCCGTTATCGCTGGTGATACCACCAGTTGTAATGGCATCTCCAGATTTTATGACCACGTTGGCATAAGGGATGACTTCCTGGGAGGTCTTATCCAAAACGGTTCCAGAGATAATACCCTGACCAAAAGACGAAACGGAAATCAAAAGAACAATAAAAAGGAATAGTTGCTTCATTTTATGATTCCTCTTTGGTCAGTTGTATTTCCGCTACTAGAGATACTTCTTTTCCAAGAGCGAATTTTGCAGGAGGATAGTTCGTGCCTACATTGAATTCTTCTCGTGGAATTTTCCCAGTAATGGTCATGAACACATTATCGGTCTTAAAACGAGGATGAACATAACTTCCTTTCTCCGTAGCCTTTAAAACAATAGGTTTGGTAATACCGCTCATGGTAAAATTACCTTTTAACTCATAGGTATCCGTTCCAGTCTTCCTAATTTCAGTACTGGTGAAGGTTATTTCTGGATGTTCCTCCGCACTAAAAAAATCACCAGTTCTTAAATGCTTATCGCGGTCTTCTTGATTCGTATTTATCGAAGCGGTTTGTATGGAAATAGCGACACCCGAAAAGGCATTGTCTTTTTGAGTGAATGACCCTGAATAGGTATCAAAAGCGCCCTTAATGGTTCCTACCTTAAAGTAGGAGATTTCAAAATTGATCGTTGAATGATTTGGGTCTATTTTCCAAGTGGATTCTTGGGCACTTACGGTCGATGCAACGATACAGAAAAGAAGACAAAGAATTAGATTGTTGTTGGGTTTTAAGATACTGTTTTTCATGAGATTATATTTTGTTTCCATGCAAGGTAGAGGCAGATGGAACGCCTTATGAATAGGGTGGCCGGAAAGGCATTGACCGATGATAGAAATGCTGAAAATAAGGATGGAAGGCTTAGTCTTCGGAAATCGGACTTTTGTCAGCTGTAACGTACTATTGGTCTGATATTGTAAGAAACACCCCTTTAGATTTGTACTTTTATGGTAAAGCAGTGATTATGTGGCAAAAAATGCAGCATTTTTTAGAGACATCAAAATTAAAGTATGTTGTATTTGGCATTCTAATTTTTGCATTTTCTGCTTCTACCTCCAGCTGGTACTACGCAACTACCAGGGAACTTGTCATTACTTATAGTATTCGTGCGACTTTGCAAATAGCGATGGCGTTTATCATACTTGAACTATTGGTGCCCTACCTTTTGAACAAGGGTAAGCAGATGGCTTTTATCGGTGCTATTACAATTACGTTATTGGGGTTTTATGTTGTGTGTACTTTAATCTATATGAACTATTTTGAACCGACCTATCCTGTAACCTATGCAAATTATGTAAAACGCTTTAGCGATGCGTCATTCTTGGGTAGACTGACCAATGTAAACGAGTTTGTTTTTAAAAGTTTGTATTTGCTATACCCAACGATTTTGCTATCTGTCTTAAAATTATATGTAGAAAAACAACGTCTGCTAAAGTTGAACGAGCAAAAGAAAACAGCAGAGCTTGTAGCGTTAAAAAACCAATTAAATCCGCATTTTTTGTTCAATACCTTGAACAACCTGTACGCCCTTACCTTAAAAAAGTCGGACGATGCGCCAAAGGTGATTCAGAAACTCTCAGAAATTTTGGATTATATCCTTTACCGTTGCAATGAACCTTATGTTCTTCTGAACAAAGAAATCGAACTCATAGAAAACTATCTTTCATTGGAAAAAATACGTTATGCGGACAGGGTCAATATCTCGTTCAGTAAAAATGTAACAGGCAAAGAAAAAGTAGCTCCGCTATTGTTGCTCACTTTTGTTGAAAACGCGTTTAAGCATGGAGTGACCAACGAGATGAAACAGGCACGTATCGATATCAACATTGCGAAAAAGGATGAACAACTGCTTTTTACCGTTGAGAACACAAAACCGATCAATGCTAAACCTTTGGTCCAAAAGGAATCTATAGGGCTAAAGAATATTAAAAAGCAATTGGAACTATTGTATCCAAAAGCATACGACCTTATTATTGAAAATAGTAAAAATTCATTTTCGGCCAACCTAAAGCTAGCAGTGGTATGAGTTACCAATGTGTTATAATTGATGATGAACCTTTGGCAAGGGAGTTACTTGAAGGTTATCTTGAAAAGATGCCCGATTTTGAGTTGGTGGCTTCTTGCGCAAGCGCCATTGATGCTAGTGCGATTTTAAGCAACCATAAAGTGGATCTGTTGTTTTTAGATATTGAAATGCCTTTATTAAAAGGCACGGATTTCTTTAAAAATTTAGCCTATAAACCCCATGTCATTTTCACAACTGCTTACCGAGATTACGCAGTGGACGGGTTTGAACTGAATGCGTTGGACTACTTATTGAAACCTATTTTTTTTGAACGTTTTTTTTCTGCTGTCCAGAAGTTTCTACAGCTCCAATATACCACCAAAACAAATGAAGTCGTATCAAATAGTTCCGACATTAATGGATACCTGTTTGTGAACAAGGCCAAGAAACAAATCAAAGTGGTTTTTGATAGTGTTTTGTATGTAGAAAGCTTTAAAGATTATATCAAAATTCACTTGAAGGAAGATACGCTCACTATAAAAGAAAGTATTTCAAATTTTGAAAAGCGATTGGATGATCGGTTTATTCGTTTGCACCGTTCCTATATAGTCAATAGCGAAAAGATTACAGCGTACACCAAGAATGATGTCGAGGTCGGTCGAGAAGAGATTCCCATCGGTAACAATTACAAAGATAATTTACTTCCATTTTTAGGTACCAAGTAGGCTTATATTGTCCTTTTTTCCATAGATTCTTAACCAAGTATGATATTGTTATCCCAAGGGTTTTAGGATTTTGTCTGTTATGTTTCAGTTTGGCCGGTAACCTTAAAGGTAAGTCATGACTTTAGGATTATCCTAAACTTGAATACTATGAAAAGGTTAACTTTTATGCTTCGCGTTTGTCAAAAAAAAGACTTTTTGACAAATGGGAATATAGAGAAAGGTACTATTGTTGTTGCAAGGATTATTTTACTGATTTCAAGAAGTTTGTATCTTTCAAAAAACACTAAGCTTCTGTCGTTTTAACTATAACAAAGGCTTATTGATGAAACAATTACTTATGCCAATACTTTTTTTGGTTCTACATTTATTTTCTGTTACATCCTGCGATAAAGACACATCAAGTATGGATGTTCGCCTAAATAGTTTAGAAAAAAAGGTTTTAAAAATAGCCAAGCAGCGTAATGTACCCTCTATTGCTTTGCAGGTAAAAACAAGTGATGATGCTTTAAATGTAAACTATACCCATCCTGATGTCAAAGAACAAAAAATATATGGAATAGGGAGCACTACAAAGTTTCTTTCCGCGACGTTCGTATTCAAACTTATAGAGCAAGGAAAACTTAATTTGGAGGATACAGTCCAGGATTCTGTAGAGGATTTAGCAGTTGTTGAGAAAGGAGACACCATAAAAATTAAAAATTTACTGAATCATACCAGTGGTCTTTCAGATTATACTATGAGTCCGGAATGGAGAGAAACTGTTGTTGACGGAAATGGCCCAAAAGACTTTAAGACAAAGTTTGGATACATAGATAATGAATTGAAAAATCATGGTATGTATTCCTATAGCAATACCAATTATTTATTGCTTCAGAAGGTAGTTGAAACTGTATTGTCCAAATCCTATGATGCCGCTTTTAACGACTTTTTCGAAAGCAATGGCTTAGAAGGTATCCGACTAGATGATGCAAAGTCAGATTTACAAGCTTTTTACGCAGAGAATGATAAGGGCAGTGCAGATGTTTCAGGCTGGAAAGAGAACTATGGTTATGATGGCGGGGCATTTAGCGAACCTGAAGCGCTTAATCAGTTTCTACAAAAATTCTTCAAAGAAAAATCACTTCTCAATGAAAAGTCAGTTGCGCTTATGGCCAGTTGGATTTCAACGGATAGCATGACCATTCCTATTGGAGAAGGCAACATTTCTGAGTATGGTAATGGTATAATGAAATTGAACTACAACGGGAAGGAATATCTGGGACATGCGGGTGGCACGTTAAAATACCAATCTTTTATGTTTCATGATCCAAAAGATGGGGTTTCTGTTAGTGTAGTTACAAATTGTAGTGGAAAGTATTACAACACTGTTTTCTTTCAAGAGATTATTCCTACGATTCTTGATGCACTGTGAGAAAGAAATGAGTAACTTTAGTCATACTGATGTTTAACAATCATTGGAACTTTATTACGAGCGACCCCGAAAAATTTAAAAACATTTAAATATGCCAAAATGAAGATAACTATCAGCAAAGACACGGCTTATACAATTATTGTTTTCGCTGCCATGGTAGGATTTTGGCTTGGTTACCTAGATGGAGCTCTTTAGTGACATTTGCTCGGGAACAATATAATCTGGGGTCAATCTACTTCTTACCAGAGAAAATACACTATAAGGAAAATTCCCACGTTATTGTTTTATGCAGCGTAACCGTGATAAAACAATAAAACCTGATGGACAGAAGTTAAGCATAACACAACTGCCATTTCCCATAATTTCCCTTGATCAAAATTTAGAGGTAAAAGAATGCTCTTCGGTTTTACGCACTTTATTTGATTTTGATAGAGTAAACCATCAGCCTATTTCACTTCAGGAAATAATAGGGAAATTGCCCAAGTCATTTTTAAAGATTAGAAGTTCAAAAGAATTCAATAGAACTTCCTTAACAGAAAATGTTGAGGTTATTTCCAAAAAGGGAGAGTTAAAATGGTATAAACTGTCATTGCACCCAGACGAGTACCGTTTGTGCTATTACCTTTATTTTGATGATATCACAAAAGAAAAAATAGCGCTGGATATTTCCCTTCAAGCTGAAAAGACCGCAAGAATAGGGAGCTGGGAAGTTGATTTGATCAACCACAAAGTTTTTTGGTCAGAAATGACCCGGGAAATTCATGAAGAATCCAAGAATTATGTTCCCAATCTTGAAACGGGGATTAGTTTTTATAAAGAAGGAAAGCATAGAGATAGAATAGTCAAGGTTGTTTCCGAATCGATAGAAAATGGAACCCCCTATGATGAAGAACTTATTCTGGTTACGGCAAAAGGGAATGAAAAATGGGTGAGAGCGATAGGAAAAACAGAAATGGTCAATGGAAAAGCCTGCAGAATGTTTGGGGTTTTTCAAGATATCGATAAAGCAAAAAGAGAAAGTATTAAGTACCAAGAGTTGGCAGACCGAATGCGCGTGGCCGTAGCGAGTTCCAATATTGGCATCTGGGATTATAATTTGTTGGAAGATAGATTATTGTGGGATGACAATATGTACAAATTGTACGGTATTTCGAAGGAAGACTTTAGTTCGGAATTTTCTGCATGGGAAAATACGGTTCATCCGGAAGATAAAGAACGTGCGCTCCAAGAAGTAGAGATTTCCGTAAAAGAAGGAAAAGAGTTTAATACACAATTTCGGATCAAGACTCAACAAGGTACTATAAGGCATATCCATGGCCGGGGCAAGGTTTTTAGGGATAAAGATGGGACTCCAGTTAGGATGGTCGGTGCAAACATGGATGTCACAAGGATTAAAAAAACGGATGACCGTCTTAGGCAATTGCTCAATATTACAGAAAACCAAAACAAAAGTCTCTTAAATTTCGCCCATATAGTATCGCATAATTTACGTTCAAACTCAAGCAACCTTTCCATGCTTACGGGAATGTTATTGGAAAAAACAGACCCGGAAAGCCACGACAAATTTTTGGAGATGATCAAGATATCTTCTGAAAGATTGGACGAAACCCTTGTAGAGCTGAATGAAATCGTAAAAATACAATCGGATGCGGGTAAAGATTTACAATGGGTAAAGGTGAACCCGGCATTACAAAACGCTTTGGAAAGCATAAATGCGCTGATTGAAGAAGTAGATCCGGAGATTACTATAGAATTTCCTGAAAACCTAGAGATATATGCAGTCAAACCATATTTGACAAGCATTTTTTTAAATCTCTTGACCAATAGTATAAGATACCGAAGACCAGGGCAAAAACTTAAGATCAAGATAAAAGCAAAAGTACTTTCAACTCAGACCGTTATTTCTTTTGAGGATAACGGGAAAGGAATTGATTTGGACAAGCACAAGGATAAACTATTTGGTATGTACAAAACATTTCATGGCAATAAGGATGCAAAAGGAGTAGGATTGTTCATATCAAAAAACCAAATGGATGCCATGAAAGCAATAATTGAAGTAAAAAGCAAAGTAAACGAAGGAACTACATTTAACCTTTGTTTTAGCAATAATGATTGATACTATGGTAGCAAAAAAAGTCTTTTTGATCGATGATGATTATATATTCAGAACAGCCGCTGATATTCTTATAAAAGTCAGTGAAATAACCGATGAGATTATACAATATGAAAATGGCCTTGAAGCTTATAATGCATTAGTTGAATTAAAGGATAAACCAGAAGAATTGCCAGAACTGATCTTATTGGATATTAATATGCCCGTTATGAACGGTTGGGAATTTTTAGAAGAATTGAAACAAAATCCAACCCTAATTAATGGGAAGCCTCACATTTACATACTAACTTCCTCCATAGCGCCAGAAGACCTTAATTTATCTAAAAAGTACGAGTTTATAAAAGGGTATATCACCAAGCCGCTTACCAAAGCAGATTTAAAAAAAATGCACAACACCCTAATTAAGGAGTGCACCAAAGTTTAAGGGAAGCCCAAAGTGCGCCCCTAGTAGTTTAAGCACGTAAAATTATATCAACTACTTGAACAATATCGCTACAGCTCCAATAGCGGTAACCAATATGATGAATTTTTTATAGTTCCGTTCGTTGATTCTTTTTACAATAAAAACCCCCAATAAGAGCCCAGCAAAAATTGCTGGAAGTAATTTTACATTGATTAATAAGGTATCCATTGAAATGGTCTTCCAGACAAAAATGTGGAAAGGGAGCTTAAATAAGTTGGTAATTAAAAATAGCCAAGCAGCGGTGCCTACAAATTCGTTCTTTGGTAACCGCATGGCCAAAAAGAAGATATTTGTAAATGCCCCGGCCAAATTGCCGATCATAGTACAGATACCAGCCATAACACCTATTAAACCCGAGAATGACCAATGGGTAGGTACCGCCGTAGATTTTCTTTTGTCCCACCAGATCAACATGCCTAAACTCAAAAAAATAACGAGGACCATACCAAGTTTAAACTCCTTTTCTGGCAGTTCTTTCCCCAAAAACACACCAATAAGAATACCTATTAACATCCATGGCAAGAATTTAAAGATATAATTCCATCTCGTGTGGCGGTTATAATAGATTACTGCAAAAATATCTCCCACCAATAATAAAGGGATTATTAGACCTGTTGACTCCCTTGCTCCAAAAGCCAACGCCATAAGAGTTACATTAAAAATGGATAGTCCCTTTAAACCAGCCTTGGACGTGCCCACTAAGAATGTAGCGGTGGCGGCCATAGTCCAAGCCATTAAAGAAATCTCGTATGTAGGGGATAATATCAAATGGATGTTTTCCGAATAGAAGGTAAAGGTATTTTAAAAAATTATACTTTAGTCATCACCTAAACCAACTAAATGGATATTCAGACCTTAGACTATAGTATTATTTTTGGCTTCTTTGCCCTAGTACTTTTTATTGGTATTTACGTTTCCAAAAAATCAGGCAAGAATACTGCGGAGTATTTTTTATCTGGACGAAATATGCCTTGGTGGCTATTGGGTTTTTCTATGGTAGCGACCACGTTTTCTACGGATACGCCCAACTTGGTTACAGATTTTGTGCGAACCGATGGAGTATCTGGAAACTGGGGCTGGTGGGTCTTTTTGTTAACAGGTCTTTTAACGGTGTTTGTGTACGCCAAACTATGGCGGAAATCCAATGTAACCACAGATATGGAATTCTATGATTTGCGCTATGGAGGAAGACCAGCTCATTTCTTAAGGGGGTTCCGCTCTTTGTATTTAGGTGTGATATTCAATGTTATGGCAATGGCGGGAGTAACACTCGCGGCCATTAAAATTGGTCAGGTCATGCTGGGAATTTCACCCTTACAGACTGTATTGATCGCAGGAAGCATCACTGTAGTTTTTAGTGCTATTGGCGGTTTTAGAGGTGTTGTCTATACAGATTTTATTCTCTTTTTTGTAGCTATTGCAGGAGCGATAGGAGCGGCCATTTATTTGGTCAATCTTCCTGAAGTAGGTGGGCTTTCCAACATTTTACAAAACGATTTGGTACAAAGCAAGATGTCCATCTTACCAGATCTCTCAGATACAGAAGCATTGATGACCATTTTAGTCGTTCCTTTGGCCGTGCAATGGTGGAGTGCATGGTATCCGGGGGGAGAACCAGGTGGCGGGGGTTATGTGGCACAGCGTATGTTAGCGGCCAAGGATGAAAACCATGCAGTAGGAGCCACGTTTTTCTTTAATATTTTACATTACGCCTTGCGTCCATGGCCTTGGATTTTAGTTGCTTTAGCATCGTTGGTAGTGTTCCCTGATTTAGAAAGTATACAAGTAGCCTTTCCAAACATCGAAGAAAGTAAGTTAGGCCATGATTTGGCATATTCCGCGATGTTGACCAAGCTCCCCTCTGGATTATTGGGGATTGTACTAGCATCTTTGGGCGCAGCATATATGTCCACTATTTCTACGCACTTAAATTGGGGCTCATCTTATGTGGTCAATGATTTTTATAAGCAACAAATCAATAAGAATGCTTCGGAAAAAGAATTGGTCAATGTGGGGCGTATCACTACAATTATTTTAATGGTTTTAAGTGCCGTTTTCGCCTTGGCCTTGACCAACGCGGTAGAACTGTTCGATATTATCATCATGTTTGGAGCAGGTACCGGACTTATCTTTATCTTGCGCTGGTTCTGGTGGCGTATCAACGCTTGGAGTGAGATAGTTGCCATGTTTGCTTCAGGGTTTATCTCAATTATATTCTGGCAATTTGAAACTGTTTTGTTCATTGACGAAGCAGCTATTTTTCCTAGTTGGGCAAAATTTCCGTTAGTCGTACTGATAACGACGATAGTTTGGATTGCAACCACTTTTTTAACAGGGCCGGAAAATGATGAAGTACTGATAAAATTTTATGAAAAAACGAGACCGGGTGGTCCGGGATGGAAAAAAATAAGGGAATCTGCAAAAATCAATGAAGGTCAAAAGTGGATGGTGCCTTCAGGTATTTTAGCCATGCTGCTGGGTTGTGTCTTGGTCTATGGTTGTCTTTTTGCTACCGGAAATTGGATTTATGGCAACTACGGACTGGCGGGAGGGCTTACCGTTTTGGTTTTGGTAGCTGCTATCGCTTTGAGAAGGGTATGGGGCAAAATGAAGGATGTTTTTTAATCAATTTCGCAGCTCCAACAAACGCGATACATATTTCCCGATTACGTCAAATTCAAGGTTTACGACCGTTCCGATTTTGTAGGTATTAAAACGCGTGTTTTCGTAAGTATATGGAATAATGGCAACACTAAATGTGTCTTTTTTGGAATCAACAACGGTCAGACTCACCCCATCTATCGTAATGGAACCTTTTTCGATTGTGACATTGTTGAGTTGAGCATCATATTGAAAACTAAAAAACCAACTCCCATCTTTTTCTTCGATAGCAATACAGTTTGCGGTTTGATCCACGTGGCCTTGTACTATGTGCCCATCCAACCGTGCGCCAAGAACCATGGCCCTTTCTAGATTTACCATAGCCCCCACTTCCAAGAACCCTAGACTCGTTTTTTGCAAAGTTTCTTCAATAGCGGTGACCGTGTACAAACTTCCTTCTAGGGCAACAACGGTCAAACAAACACCATTATGGGCTACACTTTGGTCAATTTTTAATTCTGAAGTAATTTCTGAAGCTATGGTCATGTGCAGGTTGTCCCCTTCCTTTTCCAGTCTTTCAATCTTTCCTAAAGTCTCGATAATACCCGTAAACATGAATCTTTTTAATTGAGTAGTTTTGTAGTGTAAATGTAGCTATATCGATAGTGATATATGAGAGAAAAAGGAAAAATAAAACTGGGGATTTCAATTGGGGACTTCAATGGGATTGGATGTGAGGTGGCGTTGAAAACATTCCTAGACGCTAGAATGTTGGATTTTTGTACCCCGATTATTTTTGCATCCACTAAAATAATATCCAAACAAAAAAACGATTTGGGCCTTACTATCAGTTTTAATGGGATTAAGGATGCGCAACATGCTATTGATGGGAAAATCAATATCGTCAACATATGGAAAGAGACACCTACAGTTGAATTTGGAAAAGCCACTGAGGAAGGCGGTAAGTATGCCATTAAATCGTTACGGGCTGCAGTAAATGCCTTAAAAAGTGATAAGATAGATGTTTTGGTCACTGCACCGATAAACAAAAACAATATTCAAGCGGACGATTTTAAATTTCCAGGACATACGGACTACCTTGCCCAAGAGCTAAATGGGGAGAGCCTTATGTTTATGGTGGCAGATACATTGCGTGTGGGGTTGCTTACCGACCACATAGCTGTTAAAGAGGTGGCTCAGGCAATCACACCAAAATTGATACAAGAGAAAGTACGTACCATGGAGGAGTCCCTTAAAAAGGATTTTAGAATACGAAGACCCAAAATAGCTTTATTGGGAATAAATCCACATAGTGGTGATAACGGTACCATTGGAGAAGAGGATGATAAAATTTTGAAACCAGCAATACAGAAATTGTTTGATAAAGGAATATTGGTCTATGGGCCCTATTCAGCAGACAGCTTTTTTGGTTCCAGTGGGCATAAAAAGTTTGATGCAATTTTGGCGGCATACCACGATCAAGGACTCATACCGTTCAAAACACTTTCGTTTGGCAAGGGTGTAAATTATACAGCGGGACTAGAAAAAGTAAGGACATCTCCTGATCATGGCACGGCGTACGAAATTGCTGGAACAGGGCAAGCGGACGAAAGTTCTTTTAAGGAAGCGGTTTTTACTGCAATTCAAGTATTTAAGAATAGGGAAGAATATAGAATATTGAACAAAAACCCATTACAAAAGCAAAGAGTTAAACGAACAAGTTAAAACTTGAGTGCATAATTGCTATATTTATTGTAATTGGATTGCGTTTTTGAATATAAGTAGTATCTTTGCACCCGCCTTTACGGGCTGGTACACAAACCTTAAGTGTAAAAATGATGAAGCTAAAGGAGTTTTTTATTCCTTTTTCGGGATTAAAGTTAGGAAAGCACGAGTTTGAGTATACGATTGACAACACGTTCTTTGAATCTTTTGATTATCAGGAATTTAATGGCGCATCTATAGAGACCATCGCTGTCTTGGACAAGATGGGGACTATGATGGAGTTGGACATTGAGGCAAAAGGAACTGTAAATGTGGATTGTGATTTAACGGGAGAACCGTTTGATCTGCCCGTTACAGCAACATTGCATTTGGTCATTAAGTTCGGGGAAGAATATAACGATGAAAATGATGAGATTCTAATCATTCCCCATGGCGAATACCAGATTAATATTGCGCAATACATTTATGAAATGTTAGCGTTGGCAGTTCCACAAAAAAGAATACACCCAGGTGTAGAAGATGGAACGCTTCAATCGGAAATCTTGGATAAACTTGAAGAATTACAACCAAAAGAAATAAAGGAACAATCAGAAGATACAGATCCCAGATGGGACGATTTAAAAAAGTTACTAACGAACAAATAGGTTTATAATGGCACATCCTAAAAGAAAAATATCAAAAACCAGAAGAGATAAAAGAAGAACCCATTACAAGGCAACTATGCCAACAATTGCCAAGGATTCTGTAACAGGAGAAATGCACTTGTTTCATAGAGCCCACTGGCACGAAGGTAAATTGTACTACAAGGGTCAGGTTTTAATTGATAAGACAGAAGAAGAAACTGCTGCATAAGCACAGGCCCTTTAAAAAAAAGTAGACTCCCGTTCTAAAACAACGGGAGTTTTTTTATGGGCAATAGTTAATTTTAAAAACAAACCAATTTTGGTCAAAAAGTCATAGAAAATGACTATTTTTCACCGTTTTTGGGTCAAATTTTAACTTTTTTTGAGAGAAAAGGGCACTAGTATGAAAAAACAAACAGCAGCTATTACAGCTGTGGGAGGCTATGTTCCAGAGTTCATTTTATCTAACAAAGTGTTAGAGACCATGGTGGAAACCAATGATGAATGGATAACCAGTAGAACAGGAATAAAAGAGCGACGAATCTTAAAAGAAGAAAATGCAGGGACGTCATTTCTTGCCATCAAAGCCGCAGAAGATTTAATCAATAAAAGTGGGGTAGATCCAAAAGAAATAGATTTCGTTTTAGTAGCCACGGCAACACCAGATTTACCAGTTGCCGCCACTGCTGCTTACGTAGCTTCAGAAATTGGCGCGGTCAATGCATTTTCTTACGATTTACAAGCCGCTTGTTCCAGTTTTCTATTTGGAATGTCTACTGCAGCCAGTTACATAGAATCTGGTAGATATAAAAAAGTATTACTGATCGGGGCTGATAAAATGTCCTCTATCATTGACTATACGGACCGCACCACTTGTATCATATTCGGAGACGGTGCCGGAGCAGCATTGTTTGAGCCAAATGATGAAGGATTAGGACTTCAGGATGAATATTTGCGGACAGATGGTGTTGGTCGTCAGTTTTTAAAAATCGAAGCAGGTGGTTCTATACTACCTCCATCCGAAGAAACCGTTAAGAACAAACAGCATTACGTTTTCCAAGATGGGAAGTCGGTATTTAAGTTTGCCGTATCCAACATGGCCGATGTCTCTGCCTTGATCATGGACCGAAATAATTTAAAGAAAGAAGATGTGCAATGGTTGGTACCGCACCAAGCAAACAAACGTATTATAGACGCCACGGCGAAAAGAATGGGTGTTGATGCCGATAAAGTGATGATTAACATCCATAAGTATGGCAATACCACTTCGGCCACATTACCACTATTGTTGCATGATTACGAAAAGCAATTAAAAAAAGGAGATAACCTCATTTTTGCAGCTTTTGGTGGCGGATTTACATGGGGATCCATTTATTTAAAATGGGCCTATAATTCATAAAACAAGAAACTAACTAAATCATATTCCATGGACATTAAGGAAATTCAAAGTTTAATCAAGTTTGTAGCTAAATCGGGTGCCAGCGAGGTAAAGTTGGAGATGGAAGACATAAAGATTACGATTCGCACAGGAAGCGATGCTGTAGCCCCTGAAACTACTATTGTTCAGCAAATTCCCATGGCTCAAGCTCCTGCAGCTCCGGTTATGCAAGCTCCTGCAGCGGGTGAGCCAGTAGCTCCTCAAGTTTCAGAGCCAGCAGCGGCAAGCGAAGATTCAAAATATATTACCATCAAATCTCCGATTATTGGAACCTTCTACAGAAAACCATCGCCAGATAAACCAGTTTTTGTAGAGGTAGGAAGCACAATCAATCCTGGAGACGTACTTTGTGTTATCGAAGCAATGAAACTATTCAATGATATTGAATCGGAAGTTGCAGGTAAAATAGTTAAAGTTTTGGTCGATGATTCCTCACCAGTAGAATTTGACCAACCCTTGTTCTTAGTTGATCCCTCATAACTTTCAGTTTAGAAGTTTTCAGTTTTCAGTTTAAAGCGCGTGCCATTAAACCAAAAAACTACTAAACCATAAACTCTTAAACTAAAAAGCATGTTTAAAAAAATATTAATTGCAAACAGAGGCGAAATAGCACTTCGTATTATACGAACCTGTAAGGAAATGGGCATAAAGACAGTTGCGGTGTATTCCAAAGCTGATGAAGAAAGTCTACACGTACGTTTTGCTGATGAAGCCGTTTGTATTGGACCTGCACCTAGCCATGAATCATATCTAAAGATTCCGAACATTATTGCAGCAGCTGAGATTACCAATGCAGATGCCATTCACCCAGGATATGGGTTCCTTTCGGAAAATTCAAAATTCTCCAAGATTTGTGCAGAACATGAAATCAAGTTCATAGGAGCGTCAGGAGAACAAATCGATAAAATGGGAGATAAGGCGACAGCCAAGGAAACCATGAAAAAAGCTGGGGTTCCGACAATCCCAGGTTCAGAAGGACTCCTTAAAGATGTTGCGGAGGCCAAAAAAATAGCAAAAAAAATGGGCTATCCCGTTATGATAAAAGCTACTGCCGGTGGTGGTGGTAAAGGAATGCGGGCCATTTGGGCAGAAGATGAAATGGAAAGCAACTTTGAAAGTGCTGTCCAAGAAGCCACAGCTGCCTTTGGTAATGGTGGTATGTACATGGAAAAATTGATTGAAGAACCTCGTCATATAGAAATTCAAGTGGTGGGAGATCAATATGGAAAAGCATGTCATCTCTCGGAAAGAGATTGTTCGGTTCAACGTAGGCACCAAAAGCTTACAGAAGAAACACCATCACCATTTATGACCGATTCCCTTAGGGAAGATATGGGAAAAGCGGCCGTAAAAGCATCAGAATTCATTAAATATGAAGGGGCAGGTACTGTAGAGTTTTTGGTAGATAAACATCGGAATTTCTACTTTATGGAAATGAATACCCGTATACAGGTAGAACACCCGATCACCGAACAAGTTGTAGACTATGATTTGATTCGTGAACAGATTTTGGTTGCTGGAGGAGTACCCATTTCAGGAAAAAACTATGTTCCAAAACTGCATTCCATTGAGTGTAGAATAAATGCAGAAGACCCCTATAACGATTTTAGACCTTCTCCTGGGGTAATTACTACGCTTCATACACCTGGAGGACACGGAGTTCGTTTAGATACCCATGTGTATAGTGGGTACCGAATTCCACCCAACTACGATTCTATGATCGCCAAATTGATTACTACGGCCCAAACCAGGGAAGAAGCCATTAATAAAATGCGTAGGGCGTTGGACGAATTTGTGATTGAAGGTGTAAAGACCACGATTCCATTTCACAGGCAATTAATGGATCATCCAGATTATCTGGCAGGAAACTATACTACTGCTTTTATGGATGACTTTGAAATAGATGTCAAATACCAAGACTAATACAAACCCCGATAAATCGGGGTTTTTTATTTCACGGTTTTCAGGTACTTAAACCTAGGAATAATAAAATAGTTTTGTCCTAATTCAATGCTTAAAACAATTTTCTTCACATAACGAGGTTATGTAAATCACACCATACCATTGACCAATGCTAAAAAGAACCGTAAAATTCTGTTGCCTAGTATTAGTTGTACTATCTACCAGTAGTTGTTTTGATATTTTGGAAGAAATCAACCTAAATAAAGACGGTAGTGGAACCTTGCTATTTACCGTCAATATGAGCAAGAGTAAAACCAAGATAGCCTCGTTGATGCTTCTGGATAGTGTGAATGGCTATAAAGTGCCAACAGAAAATGATATTGAATTGGCATTGAATGACGTAGTGAAACATTTGGAAAAATCTGAAGGGATAACCAACATAAAAAAGACAAAGGATTTTGGGAACTACATTTTTTCCGTATCCTGTAATTTTGAAGATATAGCGAGTTTGAACGGAATCACTTCACAGCTGATCAAAGAACAAAATCGTAGGGAAAAAACAAATTTCAATACATCAAACTTTGCATATGATGCTTCAAAACGGGTTTTTGAGCGAAAGTTTAAGTACGATTCAAGCATTAAAAAGTCTTTTGACTATTTGAAGAAAGAAGACAAAAAAATCTTTCAAGATGCAAGTTTCACGTCTATTTATAGGTTTGACGAACCTGTACAGGCAGCATCGAACAGCAACGCTAAAATAGCACCTTCAAAAAAAGCGGTAATGCTTCGCATTGATGCCATGTCATTTATTCTAGGGGAGAAAACAATTCAAAATAAAATACAACTTATCAATTAAAAATAACCATGAAACACCTATACACTACCATTTTCTTATGTGGACTTTTTATATCACTCAATGCTCAGGATTTAGCCAGAAAAATTCCAAGCGATGCAAATGTTGTTGTTACAATTAAAGGTAAAAATGTTCTGGAGCTTCTTTCGCTGTCCGAATTTTCAAATTCGAGATTAGGTAAGGAAATGAACAAGGAAATCAGCCGCGAAACTGAGGGCGAACTTGCTACTATTGAGGATTTAGGATTTAATTTAAACGAAAACCTGTACTATTTTCTACAGACTAAAGAAGGGGTGTTCTATAATACGTTTATGATCCCCATGAAAAGTACCGCTAATCTTCCAAAATTGTTTCCGCGCGAACGTGATGAGGTCATTAAGGATGGGGCTGTTTCTTACGTACAAGAATCTTACGGTGGAACAGTAATTATGTGGAACACCAAAGAAATGGTTTTTGTTGTACCTAGCGATCAAAATGAAGATTACAGCTATTTGGATTATGACATCACCCCCACTATAGCCGAGCCTGTAGAGGAAACCATTATAGAAGAAGCTATGGAGGAAGCTGTAGAGGCAGCGGAAGAAATAGAAGAATCCATTATAGAAACACCAGTAGAGGCAATTGAAGAAATAGAAGAGACCGTTATAGAAGAAGCAACGCCCGTATACGACTATTACAACAGCGAAGAATATAAAAAACAAGAAGAAAGAAGAGAGCAAAGAAGACTGGCGAGGGAAGCTGCCAAAAAGAAACAAAATACAGTAACGCTAGCTTATGCAAAACAAGTGCTCCAAAGCCAACCGATCCGCAACATTCTGCAAAATAGCAACTATAAAAAAAGTCTGGGGAAAGGTAAGGATGAAGCTATGGTATGGATGAACGATTTCCCCCAAATTTATAAAAACGCAATGCCATCAAGACTTCTGGGTCCTAACAACCCTTATAACTTTTTGAACCTTGATGAATTTTATAAGGGAACGACAGTAACGGCCAGACTGAATTTTGAACAAGATGAAGCTGTGATGGGCATTGATTACACCATGAGCGAAGAATTGGCAAAGGCCTACAAACCCATGTACGAAGGGAAATTCAACAAAAACTTTCTCAACTACATTAATGAAGATAAGTTGCTGGGTTATATGAGCGTTAATCTTAGTACCGCAGGTATTTTAAAAGCGTATCCTTCTTTGATTGAAACCATGTTCAGGAATGTAGACCAAAAGAGCGATAACAAGAAAGCAGCTACCATTGCGGCGGCATCCTCGTCCGTAACCAGGTTGTTTTCATTATTGATAGATGAAGAAGGAGCTGCCAAAATCTTGCGTGGCGATATGCTCTTGTTGTTGACCGATTTACGGGAAAAAGAAGTTACCTACACCGATTATGAATACGATGAAGAGTATAACTATAAAAAAGTAGAGAAGACAAAAACAGAAACGGTGCCCGACTTTTTATTTCTTTTTACTTCCGAAGAGGAAAAAATGTTCAGGAATATCATGAAAATAGGGGTTTTGGAAGAAAAGGTAGATTATGAGAATGACATCTATCACGTAGGACAAACAAGGTCCAATCCTTTTGATATCTACGCAATGTACAAAGACAACACCGTATTCATAGGCAGCTCGGTTGCACAGTTAACCCAAATCAAAAAAGGCATCTATCCGTCAAAGTTGTCAAATACGCTTAAAAAAGAAATCAGTAAAAGCGCTACCAGCTTTTACGTGAATGGTAAGAATATCATTTCTGAGATACCTTCAGAAGCGTTTCCTAGAGAATTGCGAAGCAATATAGATTTTCTAACGGATAACACGGAAGACCTTCGAGTGAACTTTTCAAAAATAAAGGGTAATACAATGACAGGAAAAATGATATTGAAAACTCCTGAAAAGGGTCATAAGAACAGTTTGGCATACTTTATAAACATTATCGATAAATTGATGGAATAGTACATGGGAAAACATATAAAAAAAGTTTTTTTTGTACTGGTAGCTTTGGCGATAGGGTACTATTTGTACACGAGTTATAAAAAGTCAAGTGCTTTGCTGGGCGTAGTTCACCAAGATGCACACAGTATTGTTAAAGTTGGCATACATGACCTAAAAGAAACTTTGGTCCTGGATGCCTTGGGAGCTCCCCGCTACTATTATAAAAATGGCAAATCATCATCTAGTGATACAAAAGATAAGGATGAAGAGAAAGAAGGTACGGGTGTAGAACTAATGCCCTACAACCTCTTGCTTTTTACAATGCCAGATATTGACAATACCGTTTTCTCGGTTTTCAGAGTCCATGACGCGATTGATTTTGAAAAGTATATTAAAAAAGAAATCGACGATAAGGTAGATAAAATTCATGTTTCAGATGCTAAAACATATCGATTTGCTTGGTTTAAAAATGGAAACATAGCATTGGCCTGGAACACTGAAAAGTTGATCGCGGCCGCATCGCCCAAGATTGAAAGGTCGAATATAAAAACTGTTTTTAAAGAAGTTTTGGTCGATGGCAAAACCATCGACGATAGCGACCATGATTTAATTGAAGCCGTAAAAGAAGCATCAGGACATTTGGTGTATGCGGACGCTAAAGGAACGTCCACGGTGTCCTTTGAGGATGGCACAGCCGTTTTAAAGGGCAATTCAGCCACCAATAGGTCCTATGCGAAGGAATTTGTGACCCCAGTATATAAGAATCCGTCCCTTTCCTTTCATTATGATTTAAATCTTGAACAAAGTTCTGAAAAGAAGGAGCTCGCACAGAAATTGAACGGAATATCATTTTTTAGCAAAAACAATTTGACCCCAATTCAACTGTTGCAACCTTTTGATGGGGCGCTTAGCTTCTGCATTGCTGGAAGGACCGCCCAAAATGATACCATTGTTACTTACGGCTACGATGACAATTTTGAGAAAATAGCACAAAAAACGATTGAGCAAAAAGAAGTTCCCCAACTCTATTTGAATTTGGGGTCATCGCAAGGCAGCGTAAAAGAGTATCTTTTAGGAGCAGGAGCATTGTCCAATAGTGATGTCTTCAAACCATTTCCTTTGTATCAATTGCGGGTATCCGAAAACGATTCAAGAACTACTTTCAATACTGGGGATTCTATTTCATCCCAAACGCAAAAAGCGAGTTCTTATTTTTTCAACCTTCAGGCCGATTTTAATAGGCTACATCAAGATATGGGCATGCCCCAGACCGAAAAATTGTTTTCCCTACTGAGAAATATACGTATACAGGCATGGCAAGTAGCCGCAGATGAAATCCAGATAGAAGGGTTTATCAAAGCGGAAGAAGAAAATATAAACATACTTTCCCAAGTCTTTTTTGGATTGAATGCCAAGGATGACGACAACCAAGAAGCCAAATTATAAACGTATTTTAGTTTGATGGAACTAAGTTACTGGGAACACAAAACATGGTTTTCCGAAGTTGACTTCACAATTATTGGAAGCGGTATTGTTGGACTTAACTGTGCCCTACATTTGAAGGAAAAATATCCAAAAAGTAAAGTTCTGGTTTTGGAAAAAGGACTTTTACCTCAAGGAGCAAGTACAAAAAATGCTGGGTTTGCCTGTTTTGGAAGTATTTCCGAAATCTTATCGGATTTAAAAACCCATACGGAGCAAGAAGTAATTGATTTAGTTCAAAAACGATGGGATGGCATTCAACTCTTACGGCAAACTTTGGGAGATAAAGCGATAGGGTTTGAAAAGAACGGAGGCCATGAACTTTTTCTACATAAGGATGTTTTACTGTATGAAGCGTGCTTTCATGAAATGGAGCAGTTGAACAGGATGCTCAAACCCATATTTGGAGCGTTCCCTTTTATAAAAAATGACAATATTTTTCAGTTTGAAAAAATCAAAGGACACTACATCACACATCAATTTGAAGGGCAATTGGATACAGGGCGGATGATGCTGGCATTGCTTCAAAAATGTCAGCAAAAAGGAGTACATATTTTAAATGGAACAGAAGTCGAAACCTTAGAAGATTCTGAACAAACTGCTGTAGTAAAGACCAAAACTTTTGACTTTAAAACGAAGAAAGTGTTTGTGGCAACCAATGGTTTTTCGGCCAAGCTTCTAAAAAATAGAATGGTTAAGCCAGCTAGAGCTCAGGTTTTGATCACGAAGCCCATTAAAAACCTAAAAGTAAAGGGTACTTTTCATTTTGATGAAGGGTACTATTATTTTAGGGATATTGACAACCGAATTCTCTTTGGCGGTGGGCGGAATCTCGATTTTGAAACCGAAACAACTACTTCTTTTGGAGAAACACAAATCATTCAGACAAGGCTTGAAGAATTGCTTGCAGAAGTAGTTTTGCCAAATCAACCCATTGAAATAGATCAAAGATGGAGCGGTATCATGGGTGTTGGACCACAAAAAAACCCAATAATTGAACAAATATCCAACAACATTTATTGTGGAATCCGTTTAGGAGGAATGGGCATTGCTTTAGGTAGTTTGGTCGGCAAAGAACTTGCTGATTTAGTTGAGTAAATATCCATGGACAAGCTCACGAGACATTATAATTCCAAGTATTATATCCTAAAAAAGATTCGCCAAGGAATTTGTGCCAATTTGTGCAATTCGTGTACAGCAATCCGAACAAAATAGTCAACAAGCTTCAGCAAATCAAGCCCTGTTAAATTAAATCATCCTTCCGTCCAACAAATTGATGATTCTGGAGCCATATTCCGCATTTCTTTCTGAGTGTGTAACTTGAATGATGGTTACCCCTTCGTCATTTAACTGTTTGAACATATCCATGATTTCCTCCCCTTGTTTAGAGTTTAGATTTCCTGTTGGCTCATCCGCTAAAATCAATTTTGGACCAGAAATGAGTGCTCTTGCAACACCAACCAACTGTTGCTGTCCGCCACTTAATTGGGCAGGAAAAAGGTCTTTCTTACCTACGATATTAAATCGATCTAGCATATCGGCGACCATTGCCTTGCGTTCGGAACCTTTGAATTTTTTGTACAGTAATGGCATCTCTAAATTTTCTTTGACCGTGAGTTCATCCAATAGATGGTACGACTGAAAAACGAAGCCTATATATTCTTTGTAGAGTTTGGCACGGTCTTTTTCTTTTAACGTATGTACGGATTCTTCTAAAAATTGGTATTCCCCTTCATCAAACCCATCCAACATTCCGATGACGTTCAACAATGTGGATTTCCCTGAACCTGAAGGCCCCATAATGGAAATAAACTCTCCTTCCTCTATGTTGAGGTTAATGTCCTTGAGCAAAAAAATACGTTGGCCTCCAGAATTGACCCATTTAAAAATATTGTTTAGTTGTAAAAGCATAGTATAAATTGGTTTTGTGTTTTCCCCGCAAAAGCGGGTGTATTTATGGTGTTATTATTCATCTCTAAGCGCGTTAACAGGGTTTTTGTTTGCAGCTCTAATTGCTTGGCTTCCCACAGTAAATACCGCTACGAATAGCGCCAATAAACCGGCACTTATAAAATACCAGGCCTTTATGGGTATTCGATATGCGAATTGACCAAGCCAGTTATTGGCAAGCAGATATGCAATTGGTAATGCTATCAGTATAGAAATCAGCACCAATTTTACAAATTCGCTAGAGAGCATAACCGTTACCTGCCCAATACTTTGACCAAGTACCTTACGAATACTGATTTCTTTTTTTCTACGCTCTGCAGTGAATGCGGCCAATCCAAAAAGACCCAAACAAGATATTAATATAGCGAGCCCTGCAAAATATTTTGACAAAACGGCCACACGTTGTTCTGATTCGTAAAGCTGTTGGTATTGCTCATCCAAAAACCTGAAATTGAAAGCTAGTCCTGGATTAAATTTATTGTGAAGATTCGTCAAGGCCGAAATCGTAGCTTTCTCCTCGCCAGATTTAATTTTTACAACTAATGTGCCTACCCATTCGGTCCTGCAAAGTAATGCCATGGGCGTAATCTCATCATAAAGAGATTGAATATTAAAATCTTTCACGACTCCTATGATTTCTCTGTTTGGGCCCCGCATATCTATTCTTGTGCCAATTGGATTTTCTAGGCCCATAAGTTTTACAGCGGTTTCGTTCAATATAATTTTTGATTCATTATTGGGCTTTTCATTGCTATAAGAGCGGCCCTCTTTCATTTCTATGCCCATAGTTTCAATAAATTCAGGACCGACATGGGCATGTCTAAAAGTTAACTTTTTGCCTTCTTCGGTTTGTCCTGGCCATCGATGATTGGAAGAAGAATTGTTAAAGCTTGTCATACCTCCTTGCATGTAAGACGCGTTGACAACTCCGGGTATTTGTTTTGCTTCTTCAAGAAAGATTTCCATATGGTCTACGAGCTCATCTTGGCGTTCAAAAATCATGACGTTGTCCTTGTTATAGCCTAGGTTTTTGGACTGAATAAAATCCAACTGCATATAAATGACACTTACGGCAACAATGAGAAAAATAGAGATACTAAACTGAAAGATGACCAATCCCTTTCGTACCAGTAATTCACTGAACGAAGTCTTGATTTTTCCTTTTAAGACTTTGGCGGCATCGAATTTAGTAAGGTAAAGGGCAGGATAACTGCCAGAAGCCAAACCTGTCAGTAATGTTATGGCGATCAAGGCCATGGTCATGTTGTTATCAATAGTAAAGACAAGGTCTTTGCCAGTGACACCATTGAACCATGATAAAATCAGGGTAACAAAGACAGAAGCACAGAACAAAGAGAAAAAGGAGAGTACTATGGACTCGGTCAAAAATTGAAAAATCAATACTTTTCTGTTTGCCCCAACTGCTTTTTTAACCCCAACTTCTTTTAAGCGTCTAGAAGCTCTTGCCGTAGAGAGATTCATAAAATTGATACAGGCTATCGCTAAAACAAAAATTGCAACTAACGAAAATAGAATGACATAATTGATTCGCCCTCCAGTTTGTTTTCCATTTTCAAAGTTTCCTTTCAGGTAATTATCGGTATAGCGGGTGAAAAATACTGTGGCTAGGTTGAATTCGTTTTTATTCTTGATAAAATCGGCCATTTTACTATTAAGATAGTCGATGTTTACACCAGGGTTGAGCAGAGCATAAACCCTAGAACTGTTGCTCCCCCAGTGGATATTATTGGTATTTCGCCTTTGCAGGAATTTTTTATAGGACAGGACAAAGTCAAATTTTTTGGAGGAATTAACCGGAATATCAAATACCCCTGTTACGGTAAAGACGCCGTCTACCCCTTCTTCACCATGTTTTATGGTCAAGGTTTTTCCCATAGGGTCTCCTTGCCCAAAGAAATTATGGGCCATTTCTTTTGAAATGACTACGGCATTTATATCTTTTAAAACCGTATGCTTGCTGCCGTGAAGCAAAGGGTAGGAAAATAGTTTAAAATAGTCTTCACTTGCCATATTACCTATTGCGGTCATCTTTTTGTCATCCGTTTTGACCATGGCGCCGGTATCGAATTCAAATACCGCGGTCGCCATTTCAACTTCGGGCACCTCTGTCTGTAGCGCTGTTAGCATCAAACTGGAGTTGGAACTATAGGTGGCCAAAGAACCTTGACCATCTGGCACATGTCGTAAGACTTGGTACAAACGCTCTTCATGCTCGTGGAATTTATCTTTGTTAAGCTCATCGGAAACCCAGAGATATACCAATAATACGCAGGCCAATGCAGATGACAGGCCTATTAAATTAATAAGAAAACTGCTTTTGTGTTTTTTAATGTTACGTAAGAAAAGCAGCAAATTGTGTTTTAGCATTTTTTCAAGTTTTTAGTGTGATGGCTCAAAAGTTTATGCAAAAAAAGCGATGACTTATTCATCTCTCAAAGACTCAACCGGATTGGCAACCGCTGCCTGAAAACTCTGCCAGCTTACCGTAATCAAAGCAATGAACAGGGCAGATATACCGGCTAATGCAAATACCCACCAGCTAAGCGTGGTTCTATAGGCAAAACCTTCCAGCCATTGGTTCATGGCATACCAAGAGATAGGTATGGCGACGATAAAGGCGAAACCGACCCATTTCACAAAATCCTTGTTCAAAAGAGCTAGTACCTGCGTTATGGTTGCACCGTTCACTTTGCGAATACCAATTTCTTTTTTTCGTTGGACGACAGTGTAGGAGGTAAGTCCAAAAAGGCCAAGCGAGGCAATAATGATTGCCAAAAAAGTAAAAACCTGAAAAGCGGAGCCAAAGGCCTTATCTTCCTCATACTGCGCTTCAAATTTTTGATCTAAAAAAGTATAATTGAAAGTGCTCTTTGGAAAAACTTGCTCCCACTTGTTCTTCAACTTTCCAATTGCTGATTCAAAACTTGCAATAGAAGTTGCCGATTTGTCAAGTTTCACTAAAAGATTGGTTACATCGCCATAATATCGTATCACTGTGGGTAAGACAGGGCTTTTCAATCCAAAATGATAATAATCTTTGATTACACCCGTAATCTGCCATTCGTCTCCCCAGAACTTCATGGTTTTGTTCAAGACTTCTTCAGAAGAAGAAAACCCCATGATTTTCAGAAATGTTTCGTTGACCACAACTTGTTTACCAGTCAATTCTGAAGATGGAAGAAATGTTCTGCCTGCCAGAAATTCTATATCTACTAAATCAAAGTATTCAGGTTGAGCATAATATGTGTAGTATACTTTTGTATCCTCCCTTCTTCCATCTGGAAGCAAAATTCCGCGAGAAGAAGAAAGGTTATCGAAACTATCTCCCGGGTAGGTTTGGGCAATAGCCGTTTTTTCCACGAAGGGGAACTTTTTTAGTTCTCCTTCCAAAACTTTAAAGTCGTTGATAATCAGGGAATCTGCCTTTGTGGCGATTACCTCTCCCTTTAGGGCAACGATTTGATTGAGGTTTGTTCCAATAGGTTTACTTTCCAAATAGTTGATTTGTTTGGTCACCACAATCGTACCTATAAGCAATACGATAGTGGCCAAAAACTGCATGATAATCAACCCCTTTCGTAGATTTAACCCAGCTGCGGAAGCTCGGATTTTTCCTTTTAATGCCTTGGCGGGCGAGTACTTACTCAAGACCAATGCAGGATAGAGACCGGCTAACAACATACCAATAAGAATAAATGCAAAATAGGGTAAAAGGTCAGCTATATTGGAGAGCTCCAGACTAAGTTCTTTATTGGTTAGGTTGTTGTAGATGGGTAACAAAATCAGAACGAGCACCAAAGCAATACTTATAGCTAATACGTTTAGCAGGGTGGACTCCATCAATGACTGGAAAATTAATTGGGATTTATTGGCCCCTGCTACTTTTCTAACACCGGTTTCTTTAGCTCTTTCCATGGATTTTGTCGTAGAGAGGTTTACATAATTGAGCCAAGAAAGGATTAAGATGATAAAAGCAATGGCGGTCAAAAACTTTATTCTGGTTGCGCTACCGTTGACAGAGACTTCATAGGGCTTGTTGGAATACAAATGAATTTCTTCAATAGGCTCAATGTTATGCCTTTCATCTTCATTTTCTTCGATATCGCTATCTATTATTTTTTGACGAAGAATATTCGCATTTGTATTGGGAGCTAGTTTTAAATAGGTGTAGTAATTGTTCATGTTCCAGTTGAGCTCATGAGCTCGAGGGCCAAAATCTGTCCAGGTTTTCTCGGTCTCGTAAGAAATCAAAAACGAATTTCTGTAATGGGCATTCTTTGGAACATCTTCAATAACACCTGTTACTGTGAGTACTGCTTCCCGTCCATCACGAAAAGCTGAAATTGTCTTTTGTAAGGGGTCTTGATTTCCAAAAAGTTTTTTGGCAAATGACTTTGACAAGACTATGGAATATGGTTTTTTCAAGGCGGATGCTTTATCCCCTTTAAGCCATGGATAATTGAAAATATTAAAATATGAAGAATCTGCAAGCGATCCTGAAGATTGTTCCAATATCCTATCACCGACTTGAAAGGTCATTTTTTCAAAGAAAAGGAAGCGAACATAATCGAGTACTTCCGGAAATTCGTTTTTGAGCGTAGGACCGGATAGGTTATAGGTCATGGCATCGCCAGGAACGAAAATATCCCCTTCTATATAATCCATATAAGTTCTGTAGACGTTTTCCGAGCCTTCAAACTTGTCATAGCTCTTTTCGTAATTGACATAGAGCATTATCAAAACGAAGGAAGCAACTCCAACAGCCAATCCAAAAATATTGATAAATGAGTACAGTTTGTTTTTAAAGAGGTACCGTATAGCGATTTTAAGGAATAGTTTGAACATGTATTGTCTTTTTATACGTTGGCAAAGTAAATAGTGATTTAGAGAAATCGATTTTTATGCCAAAACGTAAACATTTAATAATCAATAATTTAAAAATCAATGAAATTTAAAAGTGTCAAAAAAATAGACAAATTGTGTACAATAAATTTACAAAAATGTAAATCTATGTTTTATTCTGTGCGCAGACTTTTTACTGGATTTTGCATGGCAGCTTTTATAGTTTTTCCACCTACTGTAAGCAACGCTATACCAGTAGCCAATAAACCAGCTACTAAAAAGAAAGTGAGGTTCAAATCTATTTTAAAAGGATAGTTCTGCAACCAAGATTTTATAAAATACCATGCTACCGGTGAAGCTATCAAAAAGGAAATACCCACTAATTTTAGGAAGTCCTTTGTTAACAAGATGGTAATATTGGTAACACTTGCTCCGATTACCTTCCTAACACCTATTTCTTTGGTTCGTTCGTTCACAATTAATAATGAGATTGCAAAGAGTCCGATACAGCTTAATGCAATCGCTAAAATTGAACCGCTTGTTATCATGGTGGTCATACGTTCTTCTTTTCTAAATGTTCTATTGATGTTTTCATCCAAAAACGAACCTAAAAAAGTGGCATTGGGTTCGATTTTTGCCCAAGCCTTTTCAATCGCATCATAAGATTTGGACATATTGGAAGACGAAACTTTTACATAGGCATAGTAAAGCCCCCAGTCTGGCCGTAAAAAAATCGTCATGGGCTCAATGGTCTTGTCCAAGTTTTCAAAATTATAATCCTTGACCACTCCAATTACAGGATAGCTGATTGAATCAGTTACATTTACGTGTGCTATTAAAGGGTCTTCTTCCCCAAATTCTTTAGCCATGCTTTCATTGATTACTACGCTCAAACTATCTTTGGCAAACCCTTTATTAAAATTTCTACCGGCAACAATTTCTAAATCCAGAGTTTCAACATAGTCGTAATCCACCACTAACGTATTAGTGTTCACGACCCTATTTTTATATTCAAAACCCATCATACTCTTAGATACACTTCCATCCTTACCATACCCAAGATTATTATCAGCTGCGGTTATTTCTAGAATATCGGGGTTACTTGCCAATTCGTTGCGAAGTAGTTCAACCGCTTTGTGACTATCCATTTTTCCATCAAGCGGAAAGGAAAGCACATATTTTTTATTAAACCCTAAATCTTTTTCGCGCATAAACTCCAATTGACTACGTAGAACCAAGGTTCCCGAAATCAGTAAAATAGCAATACCGAATTGCAATATCATTAAAACATCACGTACGCTGTTCTTGCCAGAAATATCGACTTTTCCTTTTAAGGACTGTAGTGTACCCAATTTACTTAACAAGAATGCGGGATACCCACCCACAAAAAGTGTTATCAACAATACAGCAACCAAAAAACCAAGAATATAGGTTGTTGATAGTATCAAATCAAAAGAGACATTGGTCTGAAAGACTGTTTTAAATTCATCAATAAGTAGAAGGCTCAAAATTGTACCAAAAACCAGTGATATGGAGAAAAGAAAAAGACTTTCAAACCAAAACTGTAGAAATAGTTGTTTTCTTTTGGCACCGAGGGTTTTTCGCATACCAATCTCTTTAAGTCGTTGCCCACTCTTGGCAATGCTCATATTAATAAAGTTTACGCAAGCGATAAAGAGTATTAGCAATGCAATGCCCAATACCAAATAGGGCCTTGCCCTACTAACTTCAGCGTTACCATTTCTATATATGGTAAAGTGAACATCTTTTAGTGGGAGAAGTTCCAACTTAAAAAACTGTCCATCTGAATTGGGTCGTGCGCCATCCCGTTTTGCATTTTCAAGTTGTTCTTTTAAATTAATAGCTATAAAGGATCGTGTAGCTTCTTCAAAAAGTTGAGGATTTGCGCCATCAGCCAGTTGAACATAAACGTTATGATACTTGGCACCCCAAATATCCTTGTTTCTTTGGTAATCTCTATGCTTTTCAAATCGTACCGCTATTTCAAACTCCAAAGTACTTTGCGGTAAGTTATCGGCGACAACGGCAGAAACCGTAAAAGGTTGATCTTTTCCATTGATAAGTAATTGTACCGTCTTGCCTACCGCTTCAACCGTTCCAAAAAGTCTGTTTGCAGTATCTTCGGTAATTACTACGGCAGCTAGTTGTTCTAAAGGATTCTTTACCTTTCCTTTAATCGATGGAAAGGTAAACATGTTAAAAAAGTCTTTATCAACCCAAACCGCATCCATGTTTATTTCTTTTTCCTTAAAGGATACGATAGTTTCTTCCTGTAAATACCGTGTGGCCTTTTCAATCCCTGGCACTTCGTTCTTGATAGCTTCCACTAAGGGAGCTGGGTGACTTTCACTGGGTTGTGGCCCTTTTGTGGATTGCTTTACAGAATAGACTTGGTAAATGGTGTCCGCATTTTTATGGAACGTATCATAAGAAAGGTCAAAAAAGCCAGCCATGGACAAAAGAATAGCAGTTCCAAAAGCGACAGATAACCCTATAATGTTCAATAGAGAAAATGTCTTGTTCTTGATTAAATTCCTCCATGCTATTTTAAAATGATTTTTTATCATGATTTTATGATTGATGAAATGTTATTCTGTTCGTAAACTCTTGATAGGATTAGACTTGGCAGCTTTTATAGCTTGAAAGCTTACGGTCAAAACGGTGACTCCCATGGCTCCTAACATCGCTAAAGCGAAAATCCACCATTTTAGAATGACACGATATGGATATTCCTGTAGCCAACCGTTCATTACATAATACGCAATGGGTACAGCAATAAAACATGAGACGATGACCAACTTTAAAAAGTCTTTGGATAGCATGTTCCAAACATTGAACACTGTGGCGCCAAGTACTTTTCTTACCCCAATTTCTTTGGTACGCTGTTCGGCCACAAATGACGTGAGACCGAATAACCCTAGGCAGCTTATTAAAATTGCAAGTGCTGTAAAAATGCCCGATAATGTTCCAACTCGTTGCTCTGCAGCAAACTTTTCACTGTATTCTTCATCAACAAAATCATATTGAAATGGTATTGCCGGAAAGTTATCTTTAAATACACGTTCAATAACCGCAATATTTTGACTGGCACTTTGATTGGGATTTAACCGTATATTATAAAAGCTGGATTCATCCTCCCTATCGAAAACATACATCCCCTGTTTTACAGGCTCATAAGGTGACTGGGCAATCATGTCCTCAACTACACCGATTATCTTAAGCGGTGGACCTGGATCTTCTTCATCACTATCTCGAATAAGTTGTCCTATGGGGTTTTCAAAACCCATATATTTTACAGCGGTTTCATTGATGAGTACCGCTAGGGAATCTGTTGCCATGCTCCTATCAAAATCGCGGCCTTGTACAATTTTTAAGTTTAAAGATTTAGCATACTCTGCGGATACTTCGGTCCAAGCCAGATCTTCTTGAAAACCTTCTGGTTTTCCTTCCCAATCAAAACCACTCCTGTTGGACCATATCCGGGTAGTTGGGCTACTCGAAGATGACATTTCAACTACTGCCCCAGAAGCTATAAATTGCTCACGCATTAATTGATATTTTCCGGTGAAATCCTCACTGAATGTCGGTACTTGAATTAAACCTTGTTTATCGTAACCTATAGGCCTGTTCTTGGCATGGTTGATTTGTTGCATCACGATAACCGTTCCGATAATGAAAGCTACTGACACTGTAAATTGAAGTACAACCAGAATTTTTCTTGGCAAACCAGAATATTTTCCTGCTTTAAAAGTGCCTTTCAATACGTCTACAGGCTTGAACGAAGAAAGATACAAAGCTGGGTAACTACCGGCCAACAAAGCGGTAAACACTATAAAGATTAGAGAAATCAACCAAAATGAAAAATTTCCCCAGGGAAACTCAATTTCCTTTCTGGAAAGTTCATTAAACCCGTTGAGAGACAACAAAACAATTAGAACCGAAATGAAAAAAGCGAAAACAACCACCAAAAAGGACTCACTTAAAAACTGATTGATCAATTGACCCCTTTGCGACCCTATGGCTTTTCTAATACCAACTTCTTTGGCCCGTTTTTCTGATCTAGCGGTACTAAGGTTCATAAAATTGATACAGGCCAAAAGGAGTACGAAGATTCCAATAATTCCAAAAAGCCAAACATATTTTATGCGTCCACCAACTTGTTTGCCATTCTCAAAGTTATTTCGAAGATACCAGTCTTCCATAGAAAGCAAGAAAATTCTCGGATTGAACTCCGCATTATCTTCACTTGAATTTTTCTTTACATCTATAATAGTGTTGGTCACTCGTTCCATGGTAGTGTTGTCCGCAATTTTAACAAATAGCTGAAAAGAATTGTTACCCCAACTATCCAAGGAATTTTGTATCCATTCGTTTGTTGTTACATAGTGTTTCCATGGCATCATAAATTGTAGCTCGTTAAACGAACTGTTGTATGGCATATCTTCATAGACTGCGGTAACCATCATGTCATGTTCACTGTTTACTTTAATGACTTTGCCAATAGGATTTTCCGAACCAAAGAGTGCGTTTGCTGTAGATTCGTTCAACATAATCGCATTTACTTCCCTAAGGCCATCTTTTTCCCCTTTTACGATTTTAATTTCTAATAATTCGGGAGCATCGACTTGCATAAAGTTTCCAAAACGGGCAATATTGGTCTCCTCATACTCTAAATATTGTTGGTTGGTCCATGAAGACATCACCAGCAGCTCAAAGTTATCGTCGTATTTTTCTCGTAAAGTTGGCTCTAAAGGAAGCGGAATGGCAGGTCCAGTACCCGTATTATTGTTAAAGGTCTGCGATTGGAAGACTTGAGCAATCCTACTTTTGTTTTTGAAGTAGTCGTTATGGGTAAGCTCATCATTTATCCAGAGACCAATAATTAGCGTAACGGCCATACCCAAAGCCAAACCACCAACATTGATGATGGTGTAGCCTTTGTTTTTTGTTAGGTTTCGCCAAGCGATTTTTAGATAGTTCTTAAGCATGATCGATGGTTTTTTAATGCCGAAACAAGTTCAGCATAGTTTGAATTTATTCAGTCCGCAAGCTTTTTACAGGATTGGCAATTGCCGATTTTAAGGATTGGAAGCCAACGGTCAAAAATGTAATGACCAGTGCAAAGCTTCCTGCCAATACAAACACCCACCATTGAATTTCGATACGGTACGTAAAATCTTCCAGCCAACGCTGCATAAAATAATACGCAACCGGGGATGCGATTAAAAAAGCGACGCCCACTAATTTTACAAAATCCTTGGTCAACAATTGAACTACCGAATTGACGCTAGCTCCTAAAACTTTTCTAATTCCGATTTCCTTTTTCTTCTGTTCGGCTACATAAGACACAAGACCAAAAAGACCAAGACAACTAATTAGTATCGCCAAAAATGTAAAAACAATGGAGATTTGACCTAAGCGTTTTTCTTCATCATACAGCTTCTCTACTTCTTTATCTACAAAGACATAATCAAAAGGAACATTTTTTACGGTAGTTTTCCATTGCTTTTCCAAATTCGATAATAAAAGCTCATAATTATTGGTTTGGGTCTTTAAAAACAACCAATTTGGCGATTCTTCCTTATAAAGAAAAAGAGGCGCAATTTCTTGTTTTATAGATGCAAAATGATAATCCTTTACTACACCAATAATCCGCATTTCAAAAGTTTCATCCCCAAAACTCTGCATAAGCCTTGAATTTAATGCATCTTCTTCTTTAATGTTGAATGTTTTTAAAGTAGCTTGGTTAACGATAATCTGGTCCGTGGTGTCCGCGACAGTGAAATCCCTACCTTTTATGAGCGGAATATTCATAGTTTCAAAATAACCATCACTCACACCATTACGTTTAACAATGGTATTATTTTCTCGATTTCCCCTAGGGAGGTATAACCCATTATCGGACAATACTATTTCTGACGGGGAATAATTTCCACTAGAAACATTCAACACCCCTGGAATGTTCAAAAATGAAGATTTGAGGGACTCGAACTTACTTGAAGCTTCATCAGTACCAATTCTGAGTGCCAGTAAATTATCTTTTTGAAACCCAAGGTCCTTACTTTGGGCAAATCTAAATTGTTGTGTAATAATAATAACAGTGGCAACAAGGCTTATCGAAACTATGAATTGAAATACAACTAGAGCTTTTCTAAATGTTCCGTTGCCAGATTGTAATATAGTAGCACTTTTTAAGGCTTTGATCGGTTTAATTGCAGAAAGCACCATAGCGGGATAAATACCTGCAACCAATCCGGTAAACATTCCAAGTGCTCCTAACAATCCTATAATTTTCCAATTCAATAAATCTTCATAGCTTAAACTTGCTTGTGTTAGCTCATTTAATAAAGGAAGCAATGAAATTGTAATGGGAATACTAATGAGCATTGCAGCTATTGAAAGTAATAAGGATTCACCCATGAACTGCCTTACTAAACTATTCTTGCCAGCACCGACAACTTTACGAACACCAATTTCTTTTGCTCTTTTGCTTGCTCTGGCAGTACTCAGGTTAATAAAATTGATACAAGCGATCAGTTGAATGAAGAACGCCAGGGTCAATAAAAAATAGAGGTATTTGCTGTTGGACACTTCATGAATCTGATTTTTTCGTCCTTCGGAATACAAATGGATGTCACCTATATTTTGCAACAATAATTGCTTGTTGGTCATTCCTGCATTGGAAAGATCCTTTGCTCCCCTATCTTGAATAAAGTCTGGCAGTTTGTCCTGTAACTTTTGCGCACTTCCGTTTGGAGCTATTTTTACATAACTATAGACAAAATTATTAGTGGCAAAGCTTTCAAAATTTTGGACAAATGTTCCCATTCCAGGGGTACTCATACTCACAATGTAGTTTGGATTTAAGTGGGATTTGGCATAGGATTCATCAAAAACACCTTTAACGGAGAGGGTTTGCGAATCTTCCCCGCTTCCCCAGATGACAGCTTTACCCAAGGCATTCTGCTTGCCGAACATTTTATTGGCCAAGTACGAGGATAGCACCAGCGCGTTCGGCTCATTTAGGGCTGTTTCTTGATTGCCTTCAATAAACTTATAACTAAATATTTTAAAAAATGTAGAATCTGCCACATATGCTCTGGGCTCATAATAGGCATCTTCGCTATCCGCAGCGCGGATTAAACTACTGTAGAAAAAATCGGTCAGTACAACACGGGCAGCCTCTTGAACTTCTGGAAAATCTTCTTTAAGGGCAAAAGCTATGGGAGGGGATGCCGCCGCAGTATCGAAACTTTCTTTGCCATCCCTTTCAATAATTGTTTCCACCCGATAAATTGATGCAGAATCTTCATGATGTTCATCATATCCCAATTGAGCAAAAACGTATAATAAAATGGCAAGACAGCTTACTGTGCCAACGGTCAACCCTAATAGATTTATAATGGTCTGCTGCTTATTTTTTAGTAAGTTTCTCCATGCAATTTTTATATAATTCTTGAACATGACTGTCTTGTTTTTCTTATACCGAATTTATTTCGGCATCTCTTATTAATGAATTTATTCTGTTTTTAGGCTCTTGACCGGATTTACAATTGCAGCTTTTATACTTTGATAGCTTACGGTTAGTATTGCTACGGTAACGGCCAATAAAGCAGCCAAGACTAAAATCTCTATCCCTATATTGATTCTATATGAAAAATCCTCTAACCATGTATTCATGGCGTACCAGCCCAAGGGCAAAGAAATTAATATTGCAATGCCGACAAGTTTAAGAAAATCAATGGTAAGCCTGTAAGTAATCTGACTTACACTCGCGCCCAATACTTTTCTAACTCCTATTTCTTTGGTTCGTTTTTCTGCATTGAAAGCCGCTAAGCCAAAAAGGCCCAAACATGCTATTAAAATGGAAAGGATTGTGAAAACCATGAAAATTTGCCCCAACTTCTGTTCTGCCTCATAGGTGCTGTTAAATGCATCGTCCATAAAACGGTAATTAAAGGGTTGGCCCGGGGCGACCTTTCTCCATATATTTTCTATAGCTGCTATGGAACTGGAAAAATCCCCTGATTCAAGTTTAACTGCCAAAGCGCCTGTAGAATTTCCTAATGTCATGCTTAATGCACCAATGCCTTTTTTCAAAGACTCAAAATGAAAATCCCTCACAACCCCGACCACCTTGAAAAATTCGGCATCTTGTTCGCCTAGATCCCTTGATAATCGCATGCCAAGAACTTCTTCTGGAGTAATTCCCAGAATGGCTACAGCAGATTCGTTTAAAAGCATGGCAGTAGAATCGGATACAAATTGACGGTCAAAATTCCGCCCAGAAATAAGCTCCATATCCAATGTGGATAGATAATCATGATCTATCCTCCATGTCTGCATATTTATGGTATTTTCCTGGTGCGTTGAACCTTCTTTAAAAAAGGTGGTATTGGTCCTATACGAAGGTGTGGGAAGGAAACCGGTCAAAGTCACGCTCTCTACTTGACCTATGCGGCCCACTTCCTCTTTGAACGTGCGGGCTTTATCTCCAGCAGCGAAAACATCTTCAATGACCAATACTTGACTTTTGGAAAAACCAAGATCTTTTTTCTGGATAAAATTCAATTGTTGATAAACCACGATGGTGCTCACAATTAAAAAAACCGAAATGGCAAATTGAAACACAACCAAGGCATTTCTAACCTTGCCACCACCAACACTTTTTTCACCGGAACCCTTTAATACCATCACAGGGATAAATCTGGACATAAAAAAAGCGGGATATGCTCCAGAGAATAATCCGAGAAATAAGGTCACAACCACCAGAACGACCCAAAACATAGGATTTGTAAAGGGGACGGATATCTCTTTCCCTGCTAAACCATTAAATAATGGAAGTAAAACAACTGCCAAGATAAGAGCAGTTATCAACGAAATAAAAGTGATAAGGCCAGATTCCATTAAAAATTGCCATAGCAGGGTTATTTTTGTAGAACCCAATGTTTTTCTAACACCAACTTCTTTACTTCTTTTAAGGGAGTAGGCCGTGGACAAATTCATAAAGTTTACACTTGCCAGAACAATTAAAAAAAGCCCAATAAAAGACAGTATATAAATGTTTTGAATACTGCTATTGGCACTCATCTCAGATTCTAAGTTAGAATGTAAGTGAATCCTTGTTAGAGGAGTGGAGGATATATAAAAGTGGTTTCCTGCTGCTTTGAACTGCTCTTCAGAGATGCCTGGAAAAAATCGTTGCGCATAAGGAATAACATAGGTGCCGAACAACGATTGTAGTTGATGTTGGAAATCTTTTGCATCTGCTCCGGGAGCCAACTTAAAGAAAGTTGGGTAGTTGTTACTGGTCCATTCTGGGCTTAGAGCATCTTCATATCCTGCCATAGCCATGAACACACTATAATCCCTTAAAAAAGAATTTTTGGGCATATCCTCAATAACTCCGGTAACCGTATACGTTTCATCATTATTCAAAATCATGGTCTGCCCCAAGGCTTCATTAACACCAAAATGCTTTTCTGCGGCTGTTTTTGTCAAAATCAATGTGTTCGGCTCCATTAGAGCAGTAGCTTCATCACCAAGTAGTAGTTTCAAACCAAACATTTCAAAGAACGAAGCATCTACAAAGGTTACATAGGGTTCCTTTACATTTTGACTCTCATCTTTTTCTCTGATAAGTGCATTTCCCCCACTGCTAAACCTTGTTGCAAGTTCAACTTGAGGAAAATCTGTAACCAAGGCATCTGCCATTGGCGCTGATGCCACGGCCATTTTGCTCTCCGTACCCCCAAACTTTACATCTAAATCAACACGGTGTATACGTTCAGTATCTGCAAACATTTTATCAAAGCTTAGCTCATCGTAGATATATAATGATATAAGCAGTCCGCTTGAAATTCCTATAGCAAGACCAAAAACATTCAGGAATGAAAAAAAGGGTTGCTTTTTAAGGCTTCTCCATGCGATTTTTATATGATTTTTGAACATGATCTTTTTGTTTTTATGTACCGAATTTATTTCGGTATCTCATTAATAAGTTTATTCAGCTCTTAAACTTTTTGAGGGTTGAGCCAGTGCAGCACTGATAGATTGATAGCTTATGGTACATATTGCTATGATTATCGCTATTAAAGCGCTGAATGCAAAAAGTTGCCATGTTACTTCAATACGATAAGCAAAATCTTCTAACCAACGCGACATGATGTACCATGCTATGGGGACTGCAATTACCACCGCAACACCTATCAAGCTTAAAAAATTAACCGTAAGAAGTTTGTAAATGTTTCTAAAAGAAGCCCCGAGCACCCTACGGATACTGATTTCCTTTTTACGTTGTTCCACCATAAATGCGGAAAGTGCAAACAGCCCTAAACAAGCCACAAAAATCGCCAGTACCGCAAATGAGATGAAAATGCTTTTAATGCGACTTACATTATTGTACATTTTTGCAAACGAATTATCCATAAAGGCATAGCGCAACTCCATATTTGGCATAAACTTGGACCATTTGGTTTTTATGGATTCCAATAACGGACCTATGTTGTCCGTGCTAGCCTTTACGGAGGTGATGGTTGCACTCGTTCCCAAGAAGAAGCATAGGGGTTCAACTTCTTGCGTCATGGAATTAAAATTGAAATCTTCGACTACACCTATAATCTCATATATTTCACCATATCTAGAAATCTTTTTACCTATTGGGTCTGTCAGGTTAAGTTTTTGAACCATTTTCTGATTGATTATGGTCGCTTCTTGATCAGTGCTCCTATCTTCAGAAAAATTTCTGCCTTCGACTAGTTGCATCCCTAAAGTGTTCAGGTAATCCTCATCAATTACCCAAGCCTGTCCAAATACGGTTTCATCAAGGTTGTCACGCCCCTCGTTAACAAAACCGTTTCCATTTCGTTTTGTTCCTTCAAGAGGTAAAAAATCACTCACGCTTACATTACTGATTCCATTTAGGCTTTTTAACTCCTCCTTAAAAGTAGTTAGTTTGTCACCTAACATATTGGTGCCGTAGAGCTGCAATACCTGCTCTTTTTCAAAACCTATTTTTGAGTTTAGGATAAAGTTCATTTGTTGGTTTACCGTTAAGGTCCCAATAATTAGGATTATGGAAATTGCAAATTGAAAAATGACCAAACCACTTCGTAAACTACTTGATTTACTGCCTATGGCCAGTTTTCCTTTTAATACTGCACTGGGTTTAAACTTTGACAAATAAAAAGCAGGGTACAAGCCAGCAAATACACCTATTAATAATGCCGAAACAATCAATATGGGAAGGAATAACGGGTTTGTCCATGGAATTTGGATTGCTTTACCCGAAAGCTCCCTAAAAAAAGGCATTATAAGAAAAGCCAAAAGTACTCCAACCCCAAAGGCAAGGACAGTGATTAAAACCGACTCTGTCAAAAACTGCTGAACAAGAGCCCTTTTAGAAGAACCAACTACTTTTTTGATTCCCACTTCTTTGGCCCTGTTTGCTGATTTAGCGGTGGATAGATTTACAAAGTTGATACTGGCAATAACCAAAATGAACAAGGCTACGATACCAAAAATCCAGACAATCTTAATGTCGTTTCGCTTGCTGGTCTCAAAGTCGATTGTACCCGAATGCAGGTTGATATCGGTCATTGGTTGCAAACGCATACTAAAAAGATCATCAGCATTTTCAGGAATAACAAACCCTTCAGCTTTAAGAGCAGGTGTTATATAATCGTTGATAAGCCTATTGGACATCTTTTCTTGAAATGCCACGACGTCGGTTCCTGATTTTAGCTGTAAATACGTGTAATAGTTACTTTGCACCCATCGAGTCTGTTCTCCTTCGCCAAATTCTACTCCAGTCAATGTCAATAAAAAATCATAATCCATATGTGAGTTACTGGCAAAATCTTCCATTACACCATTTATCCTGAAGGGCTGATCATCATTTCCATTTAAATAGATGGAGGTACCTATTGGGTTCTGGTCGCCAAAGTATTTTTTTGCCATGGTTTCAGAAATAACGATTGTATTGGGTTCTGTCAGAGCAGATGAAGCTTCTCCATGTACCATTCCAATATCCATAATATCGATGATAGCCTGGTCAGCGTATGTGAAACCTTCTTCATGGTGCTGAGAAGCTCTTCCTTGAATACGGATTTCATTGCTTCCTGCTCCATAGAAAAGATCATTATCATTTAACCTGCCCGAATTGATGACCTCTGCAAAATCGTTCTGTACGGTAGACCCGGTATTGGCCGAAAAATGAACACCATCATTGATCTTACCATCCCTTGTATCCCTATTTATCATGCGATAGATATTATCAGCATTGGCTACGGAGCTATCGTAACTACTTTCATGGATGATATATACCGTAATCAAAATACAAGCCGCTACGCCACTACTTAGTCCAACAATATTGATGAAAGTAAACCCCTTGTTTTTTAAGAGGCTTCTCCAAGCGATTTTTATATAGTTCTTTAGCATGATATGATGGATTGGTTTTATTATTCTGTCCTTAAACTTTTTACAGGGCTGGTCACTGCAACTTTGAGTGTCTGGTAGCTGATGGTAATCAGAGTAACGATCATGATGGCTACAATCGCTATTGCAAAATACCACCAGTGGATTTCTGTTCTATACGTATACCCTTGAAGCCATTGCTCCATCAGATACCATGCGATAGGCGTAGCAAGGATACCCGCAATGAGAATGAGCTTAAAGAAATCTGCTGTAAACAAAGCAAGGATGTTGGCTACATTACTGCCCAAAACTTTTCGTATCCCAATTTCTTTGGTTCGCAGCCCAACAAAGAAGAGGATAAGACCATATAGTCCAAGGCATCCAATTAGAATGGCCAACGCTGAAAACACTTTTGAGAGCGAAAGGTAGCGTTGTTCACTTTCGTATTGTTCTGCAACCCTTTCATCCAAAAAGCGGTATTCGTAAATATAGCCAGAGAAAGTACCAGACCAATAATTTTCAATTTGCTCCAAAGTAGATTGCGTATTTTGATGGTTTATTTTCAAGGCTATTTCCCCATACCAATTAGTCTGTGGAGCTATGAAAACGGGTTCTATCTGTTCCGTAAAACTAGCATTGTGAAAATCACTAACAACACCTACTATAGTTGCTTTGATATCGCCTCCATTTGCTTCAAAAGATTTTCCCAATAATTCCTCTGCCGATGCTAAACCTAGTTTTTCCCCGAATTTTTCATTTACCAATACTTCTGTTATGGAATCGGCCTTAAAGAAATTACGGCCAGCTATAATGGGGATGTCGAAAGTGTTCAAATAGTTTTCATCCCCAACTTTAACTTGTATTCCAAATTCTTCATTTTCTGGCCTGTTATTGTATTTTACATTGGTGCCCCAATTGTTTGTTGCCGCACCAGGGCTACTTAAACACGCCGTAACATCTTCTACTCCTGGAATTTGTGCCAAACGCTCTTTTAGGCTATTGAGTTTTATATTTTCTACATCTGTTGGGATTTCAACCATAACAATGGATTCCTTATCAAAACCTAAATCGGTATTTACAGCGTAGTTTATTTGTCTAGAGATAATCAACGTTGCGGCGATTAGGGTAATTGATATTGCAAATTGAGTGATTACTAGGACTTTTCTGGTTTTGGTTCCTCCAGTATCATTGTGACTAAGTTTTCCTTTTAGTGCTAGTACGGGAACAATACGCGACATCAATATTCCGGGATAGCTTCCGGAGAGAAATGCTACTGTAACCAATACAATCAACATGAAACCTATAAATTTATAATCCAGTAAACTTTTCCAAGACAATTCCAATTCAAAGAGTGAATTGAGAGCGGGAAGAAAGATTATAGCCAGAACAATGCCCAACAAAATCGCAAACAAACTAATAACAAATGTTTCAGATAGGAACTGCCAAAATAAATGTTGCTTAAAACTGCCCAATACCTTACGCACCCCGATTTCTTTAGACCGATAAAAGGCTTGGGCTGTTGAAATATTGATAAAATTGATACAAGCAATCGTAATCAGGAATAGCCCAATTATGGCGAACACCCAAAGCAATACTGGATCTAAGCCACCATAAAGCGGATTAAAATGCACATCTGAAAGCTGCTGTAATTTATAAGTATGTTTGTTCTTGCTTTTGGGTCTATGCTCTTTAGGAAGTTCCAGTAATACATTTTCAATGCCTGCAATATCCTGATTTGGTTTTAGTAACGCATAGCATTGCAAATTACTAGTGATACCACCCCAAGTTTCGGTCGAGGCAAACTTGGAGAAGTCCACCAAGTTTTCAAAGGAAACGAACACCTCATTTTCTAGAAAGCTAGTTTTGGGAATGTTTTTTAGAACTCCTGTTATTTCTATGGTTTTGTTGTTTGCTAAAACAAAAACTTTTCCAATAACATCGCTGGTCCCGTACATTTTTTGTGCAACGTTTTCTGTGATTACAGCTGTATTAGGTGCCAACAGAGATATGTTGTTACTTCCATTGAGCAATGGAAAGTTGAAGATTTTGAAAAAATCCTCTTCTACAAAAGACACATCTTCTTTGAACTTGTCTGTTTTTCCATTTCTATCCACATCTAATACCAAACCGTATTGAGTGACGGTTTTGGCAACCTTTTCTGCATAATCGTAATTTTCGCGAAACGTTTTCGCAAACGCAGGAGGTACGCTAGCATCATATTCAATATCGTCACTCATTTCCTCGGTGACCATTTTATAGATACGGTCGGAGTTAGGGTGGAAATTGTCAAATGACAAATGATAGCTCAAGAACAGATAAATTAAGATACTACTCCCAAAACCAATGGCAAGTCCCAAAATATTTATGGCGGTGAACACCTTCCTTTTTAAAAGATTTCTCCAAGCGATTCGTATATAGTTCCTAAGCATGATGATTGATTTATGATTTGATTAATTGACGAATAAACTCCACGTTTTTATCTAGACCATGGCGTTCATGGGTTTATTTTGGCTTTCGGTCACTATTTGCCCATCAAATAGATTGATGACCCTATGGGCATAGTGCGAATCTCTGTCCGAGTGGGTCACCATTACGATTGTTGTACCCTCTTGGTTCAGTTCGGTAAGCAGGTTCATTACTTCGATACCATTTTTGGAATCCAGATTACCTGTAGGCTCATCCGCTAATATCAGTTTTGGATTGGTAACTACAGCTCTAGCTATGGCAACTCTTTGTTGTTGCCCTCCGGAGAGCTGTTGTGGAAAATGCTTTTCGCGATGGGCAATTTTCATTCGCTCCAACACCTTTGTAACTTTCTCTTTACGTTCCGCTTTGTTCATCTTAAGGTAAATAAGAGGCAACTCCACATTTTCAAAAACGGTAAGCTCATCTATGAGGTTAAAACTTTGAAAAACGAAGCCAAGATTTCCTTTTCGAAGTTGTGTGCGTTGGCTCTCGCGAAGCCCTCCAACTTCATGGTTGGCAAATTGATAGCTACCTTCTGTTGGATTGTCTAGCATTCCGATAATGTTCAGAAGTGTGGATTTTCCGCAACCAGAAGGCCCCATGATCGCTACAAATTCCCCTTCAGCTACATTCAAGTTGACACTATTTAATGCCAGGGTTTCTACTTCTTCGGTTCTAAAGCTTTTTTTCAGATTCTGTATTTGTATCATTATTTAGGTGTTAGTAATTTTTATTGGATTAACTTATTAATGGTCTTGTTCTAGTTTAAAGACCTCACTTTTTTGATTTTGTTTCAGCTTTATTTACTTCTTGAAAAAGTTTGACAAAGACCATGGAACTCTATTTGGATATCTTCTTCGTCTTCTATGTATTCAATGGAGTTCAAATCGAAGTAAACTTCAAAAGGAGAAAATCCTTCAGGAAGGTAATCCGTGGTATCGAAGCCTAATTTCAAAGTTTCATCTTCAACATAATTTATTGAATGGATGCTGACTTCTTCTGCATATGGATCAAACCCTTCTGGCAAATGATAAGTAGCATCAAAATCCAGTTGTAGTGCATTTTCATCTTCGATATAAGCTACGGAACTCAAATCAAAGTATCTTTCATATGGATCAAAGTCTTCTGGAAGATAATCTTCGGTGTCGAAACCAAGAACAACCTCTGAATCCTCTTCTATAAACTGAATCTCGCTTAGGTTCAATTCATAAGTATCATCTGTTGTTGCAACTTTTTTATGGAATACTTCTAAATCTTTTGCAATAGCATTGACTTTTGTGTCCATAAAACTATTGGTGCTTTGCTGAATTTCGGCTACGGCCGTGCTTGCAACGAGCACACATCCGTATATCATTAACAATTGTTTCATTTTGATTAATTTTTATATTGTTTTTTACTTTAATACTATTCTCTCGGCAGTACCAAAACTGTCGTAATTGCTTGTGATAACACTTTCTCCTTGTTCTAGCCCTTCCAATACTTCATAGTATCTGGAGTTTTGCTTGCCAATACGGATGTTTCGCTTTACGGCTTCATCCCCATTTGTGCCGACAACAAATACCCACTGTCCTCCGGTACTTTGGAAAAACCCTCCTTTTGGCAACAACAAAGCATCGTTGGAAGCTCCTAACTGTAATTTTATGTTATAGCTCTGTCCTGCACGTATTGTTGCTGGTTTTTCACCAGTGAAGACCAAGTCTACTTGGAATCTTCCGTTTCTAACTTCAGGGTAGACCTTTCTGACCCTTAATTGATATTCGTTTCCATTGCGCTCAAGGGAAGCGAACAAATCTCGTTTTACACGATCAATGTAGTGTTCGTCTATTTCAGCCTCTATTTTATAGTCTGTCAATACATTAACTTGGCCGATACGTTGTCCTTGTGCAATGTTTTGACCAATTTCGGCGTCTAAAAAGCCCAATTGACCATCAGCGGGAGCCCTTACGTTCAAGTGGTCGAGTCTTTCATAAACCATCGAAAGTGTTTTTCTCATTCGAATCAAATCAGCATCTAGACTGGTCAATGAAGTTTTGCTCAATTCCTCGTCCTGCTTAGTTTGCGTTTTAATAATATTGTGTTGTCTCTGGGCCAACTCAAAGTTCTCTTTGGATAGGAGATAAGCTTCTTTTGAGATTAGCTTTTCTTCATAAAGTTCTTGGTTCTGCTCATAGTTTCTTTTGAGGCGCTGTAGATCATAAAAAGCTGTTGCCAATGATTGTCTACCGTCCAACAATCTAGAATCAAAATTGAGTTTGGTGGAACGTAGGTCATTTTGCTTCAGGGCCAAATTACTTTCGCTTGCCAAAATTTGTTCGTAGAGCACCATGTTTTCCAATTTGAGAATGATGTCTCCTTTTTTTACCATAGCACCTTCCTCAATCAATTTTTCCGTTACTCGGCCACCTTCATAAGCATCCATATATATGGTAGCGATTGGAGCAACAGATCCGTTTATGGTGATGTAATCATCAAACTTACCTTCTGTAACCTGAGCTATGGAAAGACGCTCTTTATGGGTTCTGAATGTTGAGGTGGTTCCAGCAAAAAGCAGCTTCCATCCAACAAATAGTAGTAATATTCCAAGTGCAATGTAACCGTAATGCTTGGGTCTAAGTCCTTTCTTTTTCTCTAATTGAATATCCATGTGGGTCTTCTTAGTTGATATTAAAAATGGGCAATCCTTTGTAAAAATCTATAGTGCTTTCGTTTACTTTCAGACGAAGGCGTACTTGTAGATTTTCGTTCTGTGCCGTTCCATATAAATTTTTTGCTTGAAAAAGTTCCAATGCGTTGATCAGTCCTTTCTCATATCTCTTTTGGGCAATTTGAAATGCCAGACCTTGTGATTCAACCCGCTTATTGCTTTGCTCGTATTCGGCCACTAAAGCGGTGTTGGTTTGAACCAATTGCTGAACCAATTGAAACAAGGTTTGTTCTTGAATGTCCAAATTGTTTTCTGCCTGTAGCAGTGCAATTTTTTGTTGCTTCACCTGTGAGCGGTTTGACCAACCGGTTGTAATTGGGACAATGATTTGTGCTCCAATAAACCGTGAAAAGTTATCGTTCAATTGGTCTGAAAAAGGTACTGGCACATCGTTGTCATCTAAAGCGGTTTGAGCATATCTTGATTCCAGACCTGCAATCATGGACAGGGAAGGATATAGATTTCCACGAGTGGCATTGAGTTGTTTTTTAGCAGCTTTTACCAAATATTCTTGCGACTTGATTACGGGAATAAATCCTTTTGCCACGGTATATAAAGAATCAACTTCGACTGTACCTGAGTTTTCCACATCGTTTTCGTCCTTTTCTTCAATCTGAAGTTCAATATCACTTTCTTCCGTAAGGTTCATTTCCTGAAGCAAGGTCAACTTTGAAAATGCGAGCAAGTTGCGGTTTTGGGTTACCAAAAGCTTGTCCGATAATAAGTTGGATTCAGCCTCTACCAAATCTGCCTCGGCCATAACGCCCAATTCTACTTGACGCTGTACCATATCGTAGTTAGTCTGTGAGATGTCTTGTTGCTCCAAAGAGTTGGCCACCAACCCTTCGTTGAACTTAATGTCGTAGAAGGCACTCATTACCCTGAAAGCGAGAAGAAACTTCTCTTGAAGCACATCTTCCTTGGCCGCTTCGTAGATGAATTTGGCCGCTTTGATAGCGTTTAGTTTTTGAAACCCTTGAAAAATGTCTAGGTTGGCGTTGACATTATAATAGAAACTATTGAATTCTTGATTAACCAGCAGACCAGTTGTTCTATCCTCGTTCAAACCAGTATTGTAACGGTATTCTGAAAAACCGCTAAAGTTGGGCAACAAATCACGAACAGATTGTCGATAACTCTCGCGATTGGTGTCCTTGGTATAGTTTAAGTTTTTGACTTGCAAATTGTTTTCAACGGCATAAGAAACGCATTCGTCCAAAGTCCAAGCTTTTTGTGAAAACATCTGGACTGCCAAGATGAAGAAAACTGCCGATATGTATAATTTAAGATTCATGTTTTATTACTATGCCAAACTATTTACTATTGTTGTGCCAAAAAATTAATTAGCTGATTATCAGATATATATTTACGATTCAGATTTAATCTCGAAATATTTGTGTAAAATTTTTAGACAAAAAATGTCAAATATTTTTACACTGTCTAAAAATTGATGATACCAATTCGTAGTTTTAATCACTAAATATGAAATGTGTGCCTTATGACGGATGCTAAGATTTTGGTCATTGACGATAATAAAAGTGTGTTGAGTGCATTGGAGATTTTACTTCAGTTTGAATATAAGAGTGTTCAAACACTTTTTAATCCCAACCAAATATCATCTTTTCCAAACATGGAAGAGATAGACATTGTGCTATTGGATATGAATTTTTCTGCAGGAGTAAATACAGGCAATGAAGGCCTGTTTTGGTTGGGAGAGATTAAAAAGAAATCACCCAATACCTCAGTAATTATGATGACGGCCTACGGAGCGGTTGATTTGGCAGTAAGAGCCTTAAAGCTTGGTGCATCTGACTTTATCCTGAAGCCATGGAACAATGAGAGGCTGTTGACCACCGTGAAATCAGCTTTTGAACTAAGACAATCCAAACAAGAGATACATAAGCTTAAAAAGAAAGAGAGCAGTCTAAAGCAGCTTATAAACGACGACAAGAATCTAATCATTGGAAATTCCAAAGCCCTTAACTCGGTTCTTAATTTGGTACGTAAAGTGGCCAAAACAGATGTCAATGTCTTGATTACTGGCGAGAATGGAACTGGTAAAGAATTAATAGCGCGTGAGGTACATCGTTTATCCGTACGAAAAGAAGAGGTTTTTATAGGTGTGGATATGGGTTCCATTGCAGAAAACTTATTCGAAAGCGAGCTTTTTGGGCATATGAAAGGTTCGTTTACCGATGCCAAAGAAGACCGTGCCGGTAAGTTTGAAGCAGCCAATCAAGGTTCTTTGTTTTTGGATGAAATGGGAAACCTTTCATTACAGATGCAGGCTAAATTATTGTCCGCTATCCAAAATAAATCTATAGTGAGAGTTGGTTCCAATAAATCGGTCAGTGTGGATATTCGATTGATCTGTGCTACCAACTGCAACTTGGAACAAATGGTGTCGGACGGACTTTTTAGGGAGGATTTGTTGTATAGAATAAATACCATTCACATTGAGGTGCCGCCGCTACGGGAAAGAGAAGGCGATATTCTAATATTGGCCGACTTTTTCCTGAAGAAATATGCCCACAAATATGACAAGCCCGGTTTGCGCATAAACAACTTAGCAGAGGAAAAGTTAATGGAATATACCTGGCCGGGCAATATTAGAGAGCTTCAGCACACGATGGAACGAGCGGTTATCCTATCTGAAGGAAATGTACTTAAGCCAACAGATTTCCTGCTGCATTCCAAACCTTCACAGTCTTTTGATAACGGTCCCGAGACGTTGGACGAAATGGAACAACAAATGATTTTTAAGGCTTTGGAACAGCACGATGGAAATTACAGTGCTGCTGCTGATCAATTGGGAATTTCCCGGCAGACCTTATATAATAAATTGAAGAAAAAAAAGTAATCAATGGCGAGTAGAAACTTTTATTACCAAGTTATTTTAAGGGTATTGATTATTGTATTAACGGCATTGGCATTTGCTTTTGCAATAGTTAAGCTATGGTACTTTACAATCATATTTTCTACTATTTTTCTTGTGATGCAGGTACATTACTTGATTCGGTTTATCAATAGCACCAATCGAAAGATTTCCTACTTTTTTGATGCTATTCGAAATGAAGATTTTACCCTGAGATTTCCAGAAAAGGTTTCCATAAAGTCGTTCAAGGAGCTCAATCAGAGTTTGAATAGGGTCAATAGTGTTATTCAAGAAATTCATTTGGAAATGCAGGTTAGGGAAAAATACTATCAGGAAATCTTGAAGCAGGCGAGTATCGGCATCATGACCATAAATGAGAAAGGGCATATTCTCTTTGCTAATCCCACGCTAGAAAAAATGCTGAACCATAGCCCCTTGAACCATATCAAACAAATTGAACAGATTGATGAAAATCTGTATGAAATCTTTAAGGCCTTACAACCTTTTGAACGAAAACTTTTCCAACTGACCAATGAACGGGAGCAAATACAATTGGCACTCAAATCTACATCACTTACCTTAAATGCGGAATCGCTTATGTTGGTCGTGGTACAGGACATAAATGCCGAGCTAGATGAAAAAGAGACAGAATCTTGGGTGCGATTAATACGGGTGCTTACGCACGAAATCATGAATACGATTACACCAATAACCTCGATTACGGACTCTATTATTAAATACTATACCAAAAATGGGGAAATCGTAGCCCTAAAGGATTTGGACGACAGTAAGATCAAGAACACCTTAAAAGGGCTGGAAGTCATAAAAGAACAAGGGGGAAATCTTATGGAATTTGTACAATCTTACCGTAGTCTGTTAAGTGTTCCCGAGCCGAACAGAACCATTGTTAAGGGGAAAGTATTCTTGGGAAAAATAGATGTTTTAATGTCAGCTAGATTAGAAGAGGAACAAACGAACTTTTCGGTAAGTTGTCATCCAGATAATCTGGAATTTTTTATTGATGAAAAACAATTGACCCAAGTTTTGATCAATCTAAGTAAAAATGCGCTGCAATCCGTACGTGGAATTGAAAATGGACAAGTTCAGATGAGGGCGGGCATTGAAAAAGATGGAAGAAAGTATATAGAGGTAAAGGATAATGGTCCCGGAATTCCACCGGATTTAATAGAGGAGATTTTTGTGCCCTTTTTCACAACTAAGAATGAAGGAACAGGAATAGGACTGAGCCTTTCCAAGCAGGTTATGCAACTTCATGGGGGCAGTTTAAAGGTTCGTTCCGTTCCTTACGAAGAAACTATTTTTAGATTGAATTTTGCATAATTCCTAAATTTTCAGCTGTAATGAAAGACGAGCTTTTGCAATTCTGTTGGGACTATGTAAATGAAAAAATGGAAAACCTCCAAAAGAGAAATCATGCTCTACAGGAATCATTAAACTCAGAAACAAAGAGCAGTGCAGGCGACAAACATGAGACAGGTAGGGCGATGGTACAATTGGAACAAGAGAAGCTTGGAAAACAACTTTTTGAATTTGGGGAAATTAAAAGAGTGCTTCAAAAAGTAGACATTAAAAAAGAGTCTACAAAAATAGCTTTGGGAAGTTTGGTAAAAACTACTTCGGCAAATTACTTTATCGCAATATCGGCAGGAGAATTTAAAAACGAAGGCATGTCCATTTTTTGTATTTCTGCGGGTTCACCAATTTCTAAAGTATTGTTAGGAAAAGAAACAAAAGGGGTTTTTACATTCAATGGAAAGCAAAATGACATCTTAGAAGTTGTTTAAACTGCTCATTTTCAAACAGTTTTAACTATTTCTTAAAATATTGAACAGCTTAGTTCCCTATCTTTAAAACCAATAACCAAAAAACAAACATCATGACAACACAAGAAGTCGCAGATAAACTAGTTGGTTTCTGCAGAGAAGGAAAGTACGATGAAGCCTATGGGCTTTATGCCAAAGATGCTTTGAGCGTGGAAATGCCCGGAATGCCAAACGAAATAACTACCGGCAGGGAGAATATTATAAATCAGTACCGTGAATGGGCGGCAGGTATTGAAGAGATGCACGGCGGAACCGTTGGTGACCCAGTAGTAGCAGGAAATCATTTTGTAGTCCCAATGTCGATGGATGCTACGTTTAAGGAAACAGGAAGAATGCAAATGGACGAACTTTGCATGTACCAAGTGGAAAATGGAGAGATAAAGAAAGCTTCCTACCACTACGAAGTGCCCTCAATGGGTTAGTCCAAACTTGGTTTTTGGCGATTCATCTTTTTGGAGGAATCCATTTTCTTGGATTTCAATCGTTTTTCGATCGAAGATTTTGAAGGTTTTGTTGGTTTTCGCTTTTTGGGAACCTCCAAAGCCTTTTTTAGTAGGCTGAAAAAACGTTTAATGACCAGCTGTTTGTTCTTATGTTGGCTGCGAGCTTCATCACATTGCAAGATTAGAACCCCATCTTTAGTTAATCGAGTTTCTAGCTTTCTAAGGATTTGACTCTTTTCTACTTTTGAAAAACCTTGTGAAGCTTCCAATGAAAAAGATAATTCCACTTTCGAAGAGACTTTGTTCACATGCTGACCACCAGCACCACTGCTGCGAATAGCTTTAAAGTTTAATTCTCTAAGTATTTGCTCCTTGTTCAATGGAAAGACGCTTATTGATTGTTTCTAAAGATACATTAAGGAAAACAGTATCACCGGACTTGAGTCTCTTTTGCGTGTTGAAGTAAAGAACGGTTTCATCATCTGCTTCGGCTTCATTTAGATAACTATTTCCCTTAAAATAGGTGTTTTTTATCTCTACCTTTAATCCTGTAGTGTCAGAAACTTGAAGTTCGTGGGGATAAATCAGAACAGATTTATCAATCTCAGAATAGGCTTTCAATAATTTAATCGGGATTTTGTTGACTTCTCCAAATAACGAAGCAGTATAATAATTAGGGGGGCTTTTATATAGTTTTTTCGTTTTTTGATGAGCTACAACTTTTCCTTGTTCAAGAACAAGCGTTTGTTCCGCATACGGTAACACATCGTTTGGATCGTGGCTAGCTGTTAGAACAGTTATTCCTTTTTTCTTTAAATAGGGGAATAGATTCCTTCGAAGGGTATTTCGCTTAAAATTATCGATATGACCAAAGGGCTCATCTAACAATAATACTTCTGGTTCTTGTGCCAATACTCGCGCCAAGGCAACCCGTTGTTGTTGTCCGCCGCTTAGATTTTTGACCTTTGTTTCTGCATAAGCTTCAAGCTCAATAAGCTCCAATAATTCTTGAATTCTTTGCTCATGGGTCTCCTGCTCAAAAACGGATAAGTGTTGCCCAATGTTTTCGGCTACGGAAGTAAATGGCATCAAATCAAAATCTTGAGAAAGATACTTCATGTACGATTCTCCCGGGACTAGATTGTAATTTGGGCCAAGATTTTGATTTTTGCCCCAAGAAATAGTTCCATTTTCCAAGTGAAGTAGTCCATAAATAACCTTTAGAAGAGTGCTTTTTCCAGAGCCGCTCTCTCCCATCAACGCCAAATGCTCTCCTTTGGCGACCGTAAAAGAAATATCTTCTAAAATAGTTTGGTCTTGGTAAGCGAAGAAATCTATATGAACTTTTAACATAGCATGTAAAACAACAAAAAATCCGCTTCAATAGAAACGGATTTTTAAAATTCTTAAGGTTTTTAGTCCTTAAACTCTTTTAATACGGCTTGGTTTGGAAGTTGGTCATACCCCATATTAAAGAGCGTAAAGCCAAAAATGTCGGCATATTGCTCAATGGTTTTACTTACTGGTGTTCCTGCTCCGTGCCCTGCATTGGTTTCTATCCGTATTAGAGTTGGGTTGGTTCCCGTTTGCTTTTCTTGCAATTCTGCAGCAAACTTGAAACTGTGGGCAGGTACCACCCTGTCATCATGATCTCCTGTGGTCACTAAAGTAGCAGGATATGCTGTTTCTGCCTTTATATTGTGCACAGGTGAATACCCTTTGATATATTTGAACATTTCTTCATCATCTTCAGAGGTGCCGTAATCATAGGCCCAACCTGCTCCTGCAGTAAACGTATGGTAGCGGAGCATATCCAATACGCCAACTGCTGGTAACGCCACTTGCATTAAATCTGGGCGTTGGGTCATGGTTGCCCCGACCAACAATCCTCCGTTAGAACCACCACGTATAGCTAGGTATTCTTTAGAAGTGTAATTGTTTTCGATAAGATATTCTGCCGCAGCGATAAAGTCATCGAACACATTTTGTTTTTGAAGCTTGGTTCCGGCAATATGCCATTTTTTACCGTACTCGCCACCCCCTCTTAGATTGGGAACGGCATAGACTCCGCCTTGTTCCATCCAAACGGCATTGACAATACTGAATGATGGGGTTAGGCTTACATTAAACCCTCCATACCCGTAGAGAATGGTCGGATTTTTACCATTTAACTCGACACCTTTTTTATGGGTTATTATCATCGGCACTTTTGTACCGTCCTTAGAAGTATAGAATACTTGATTTGATTCATAATCTTCTGGATTAAAATCTATTTCCGGTTTCCAATACTGTTTGTATTCTCCAGTCTCTACATTATACTTGTACGAAGAACTTGGGGTATTGTAATTGGTAAAAGAAAAATAAAATTCCTTTTCATCTTTTTTGCCGCCAAAACCATTGGCACTGCCTACCCCGGGCAATTTAACTTCCCGCACGAGCTTGCCTTCATAGTCGTATTGCATTACTTTGGAGATGGCATCGACCATATATTCTGCAAAAAAGTAACCGCCACCGTTTCCTGCGGTCAATACATTTTCAGTTTGGGGAATTACATCTTTCCAGTTATCCGGAGTTGGATTGGAAGCGTCTGTTGCTACAATTTTTTTATTAGGAGCATCCATATTGGTGACCAAAAATAGCTTGGAACCTTCATTTTCGATGACATAGGTATCAGAATCCGTATTGTCCAGAACAGTAACTAAATCACTATCGAGTTTAGAAAGGTCTTTTAGGAATAATTTATTTCCCGAGGTTGACGTTGAAGCGGAGATGAACAAATAGTTTTCATCTTCCGAAACATAGCCTTGGACATAACGGTGTTTTTCTTCAGGAGTACCGCCAAAAATTAACTTATCCTCAGATTGAGGAGTTCCCAGTTCGTGGTAATACAATTTGTGCTGGTCCGTTTTGGCAGAAAGCTCACTACCTTCAGGTTTGTCGTAGCTGGAATAGAAAAACCCATTAGTTCCTTTCCATGAGATACCACTGAATTTGATATCCACTAGAGTATCTTCAACAATCTCCATGTCCTCTGTATTGATAACGATACCCTTTCGCCAATCGCTACCTCCCTCAGAAATTAAGTAAGCTGCTTTTGAGCCATCCTTGGTGAATTTTAATCCCATCAACGATGTTGTTCCATCTTCAGAAAATGTATTTGGGTCTAAAAAAACAGCTTCTTCTTCACCTTCCTTTTTTCTGTAAACTACGTATTGATTTTGAAGCCCATCATTTTTATAGAAATAGGTATAATCACCTTCTTTAAAAGGAGACCCTAATTTTTCATAGTTCCAAAGTTTCTCCAGTCTGTTTTTTAAATCTTCCCTAAAAGGGATTTTATCCAAATATCCAAAGGTAGAAGCGTTCTGTTCTTTTACCCAAGCTTCGGTTTCGGTACTCCTGTCGTCTTCCAACCATCTGTAAGGGTCTTTGACTTCGGTTCCAAAATAGGTGTCTACGGTATCGACTTTTTTAGTGGTAGGATAGTTCACAACGATTGGTTCTCTTTTGGAGGTAGTTTCACAGGCCGCGAAAATGATTACGGCTATAAAAAGACTTAATTTTCGCATTGTTTTTATAGATTGATTTTGTTAAAAATACTACAAAAACAAGCAATTTCTTAAGAGAAAAAAAGCTTTAACGTATTTTAAGAAATAATTTCTGGAGTGTTGGAAATCAACTTGTTCTCTACCAAATATTCTGCAATTTGTACTGCATTAGTTGCAGCTCCTTTTCTAAGATTATCAGAAACGACCCACATGTTCAGGGTATTGGGTTGGGTTTCGTCCCTACGGATACGGCCTACAAAAACATCATCTTTACCATGCGCATAGATAGGCATGGGATACGTATTTGTATCTGGATTGTCTTGCACGGTAATGCCGGGTGTTTCACTTAGCAACTTTCGTACTTCACTTATATCGAAATCGTTATGAAATTCCACATTAACAGATTCAGAATGACCACCAGCCGTTGGAATACGAACTGCAGTCGCTGAAACCGAAAAAGTTCGGTCATCCAGTATTTTTTGTGGCTCTCTGGCCAATTTCATTTCTTCTTTGGTATATCCATTTTCTAAAAACACATCGCAATGGGGCAATGCATTTTTACCTATGGGATAGGGGTAAGCCATCTCGCCCTGTACACCTGCAATTTCATTCTCAAGTTGTTGAACAGCTTTTACTCCAGTTCCGGAAACGGATTGGTAGGTAGAGACCACTACACGTTTCATCTGGTACATATTGTGGAGCGGACTTAACGCTAACACCATTTGAATGGTGGAACAGTTGGGGTTGGCAATAATTTTGTCCTTGGCCGTTAACTGAGCGGCATTAATTTCAGGAACCACCAATTTTTTGGTAGGGTCCATACGCCATGCCGAGGAATTGTCTATAACGGTTGTGCCAACTTCGGCAAATTTTGGCGCCCATTGCAAGGAAGTGTCACCACCTGCCGAGAAAATAGCGATATCGGGTTGAGCTGCAACTGCATCAGCAAGCCCAATAATGGTATATTCATTTTCTCTATAGGTCAATTTTTTACCTACAGACCGTTCAGAAGCTACCAATAACAAATCCGTAATTGGAAAATTACGTTCTGCCAATACTTTCAACATTACTTCACCAACCATTCCGGTTGCGCCAATAACTGCTACTTTCATTTTTATCTTTATAGTAGGACAAAGGTAATGTAGAATAAAAACTAAACAAGTGTTCTTTTTTCTTCTAATCAAAAAATAACAAAATGTTATAAATAAAACAACCGTCAATCTGTTAGCGAAACGGATTGACGGTTTTAAGATTACTACTGTGATGTAGCGGTAGCCCAATAGGGCCTACTATTTTTGTTTTTGTAATAAATCCCTGATTTCGGCGAGCAATTCCTCTTGAGATGGGCCTTTTGGTGCTTCTGGAGCTGGTTCTTCTTTTTTCTTCATCTTGTTCACGCCTTTTACAATCATGAACATTACAAAAGCAACAATGATAAAATCGATTACGTTAGTTAAGAAATCACCATATAACACTGCTACTTCTCCTACTTTTTCACCGGCATCGTTCATAGTTCCTTCTGTAATTATATATTTTAAATCTTTGAAATCTGCATTAAAGATCAGACCAATTAAAGGAGAGACTATTCCCCCAGTAAAGGAAGCAACGACCTTATTAAATGCTGCACCCATGACGAAACCTACGGCGATGTCCACCAGGTTTCCTTTCATTGCAAAATCTTTGAATTCTTTCAACATAGTATAATAGTTTTAGTGGTTAATACACACACAATGTAACCAAAAAAAGGGGTTAAGCCAATTAGAACCTGTAAAATTATAGGGTTATGATAACCCTTTTAACCCTAGGTGAAATTGCAGTCAGGATTTCGTATGCTATTGTGTTAGCAGAAGTTGCGAAACTTTCTGCTGAGTTATTTGGTCCAAAAATCAAAACTTCATCTCCTTCATTACAATCAATATTGGTAACGTCTATCATAATCATATCCATACACACGTTGCCAATAATGGAAGCTTTTTCTCCATTGACAAAAACATAACTTCTTTCATTGCCATATTGTCTGCCAATACCATCTGCATGACCAAGCGGCAATGTTGCGGTTCTTCTGTGGTTTTTGGGTGTAAAGGCCCTATTATAACCTACGCTTTCGTTCGGCTGTATTTTATGGATCTGGGAAATGATGGTTTTTAAGGTGGCTACAGGTTTCAGTTGTTCATCAAAAGCCTTGTCATTGCCATAACCGTAGAGTCCAATGCCACTTCGGACCATTTCAAATTGTGCTTCGGGATAATTTAAGATTCCCGAGGTGTTCAATAGATGCCGAAAAGGAACATAACCTAACTTATTGTTGAGTGCAACACTTATTTTTTGAAAGGTCGTTATTTGCTTTTGACTAAAGGCTTTTTCGGACTTATCTTCCGAAGCAGCTAGGTGGGAAAAAATGGAAGTTACCTTAAGTTCTTGTCTATTTTTCAATTGTAGCACAATAGAATCAATATCATTTTCTCTAAATCCCAAACGATTAAGACCGGTATTAAATTTAATATGGACAGGATAATCCGTTTGATTTTTCTCCTTGGCAACCGCTAAAAAGAGCGTAAGGATTTTTGGCGAGTACAAACTAGGTTCCAAGCAATGTTCTATAACTTCACCAAAGTTTATAGGCTGTGGATGCAAAACTAAAATTGGTGTTGTAACGCCTGCATTTCTTAGTAAAATACCTTCATTCACATAGGCAACGGCAAAATAATCTGCACCCAACTCTTCCATTTTTTTAGCAATGGTCACCATATCACTGCCATAGGCAAAGGCTTTTACAACAGCTAAAAATTTGGTTTGGGGCGCTAATCTAGATTTTAAAAATTTGTAGTTGTGTTCTAGCGCAGCTAAATCTATTTGCAGTGTAGTCTCACCAACTTTATCCATTGGCGGCTTTCTTTTTTGCTTCTACTTCTTCGGCATCAACATTCATCTGGCTTACTTTTTCTTTGAGCATGGCTTTGTAGAATGCTGCTCTGCTCAATGGTTCGTACTCACCGGTTTCTCCAAGTAATACTAATTTGTCCTCATCTGATTTTCTAAAACTGTAATTGGCCAGATTTCCGGTACGTGTGCAAACTGCGTGGACTTTGGTCACATATTCTGCTGTAGCCATGAGTGCGGGCATGGGTCCAAAAGGATTCCCCTTAAAGTCCATATCCAATCCTGCAACAACAACACGGACACCGCGATTGGCCAAATCATTACAGACAGTAATAATCTCATCATCAAAAAATTGGGCTTCGTCGATTCCAACAACATCACAATCATCTGCGAGCAAACGAATGTTAGCTGCAGCAGGAACAGGGGTAGACCTAATTTCATTGGAGTCATGGGAGACCACCATATCTTCATGATAGCGGGTGTCCACAATGGGCTTAAAGATCTCCACTTTTTGTTTGGCAAATTGTGCACGCTTCAATCTTCTGATCAATTCTTCGGTCTTTCCAGAGAACATGGAACCACAGATAACTTCTATCCATCCAAATTGTTCTTTAGGGTTTACCGTGTTTTCGAGAAACATACCGTATTTTTAAACGAAATTGCGTAGTTTTTCGTTTGATTAAAGCAAAGCACAAAACTACTAAAAAAATATGCCTCGATTTAAGAATAAAATTTAACCTTTTGTTCTTAGTGGTATACTAAAAATGATTTTATTTTTATAGTACAAATTAATAGCTATGATACGGAAATTAAGGGAGGAGCTGATAAAACTGTCCACTGATATTATAACTACCAGAGAGGACAAAGAATTGACGGAACTTTATGATAAGGCCAAAGAGATTTATGAAAAGCTGGCGGTACTCAAATTTATAGATGAGAAGCTAAACGATGTTGAAGTGGACGTTTCCAAGAATGTAATTGCATCGCGATTTGAAAAAATGGCGAATGCCGTATTGAGCGAGAACATTTCGGTGCCGGAAAGTAATCCCCATGAAGAAGATATTATCATACCCGGAATGGACACTATTAAAGACATGGTCTCAGAAATGCCTTCGGATGTGGCGGTAGAACATGTTTTTAAAGAGTTTGTAGCAAAACCTGAATTCATCAAGAACGAGAAAGAAATACTTTCCCCTACGGACGAAAAGGTAATTTCTGAAAATGTAAGGTCAAGATCCTTGAACGATACATACATTAAAGACCTTCAAATTGGTCTTAACGATAAACTGGCCTTTGTAAAGCATTTGTTCAATGGAAATATGGATGATTATATGCGAGTACTTTCCCAATTGAATACCATTGATACCGAAGAACGGTCCAAGGCGTTTATCAAAAATATGGTAAAACCAGAGTATCATGATTGGACGGGCAAGGAGGAATATGAAACACGTTTTATAGCGCTAATAGAGCGTAGGTTCGCTTAATTCAACTCCATCCATTTTACTTTTTATACTTTTAAGGCCACTACAACCTTAAAATAAATGACCATGAATCTGAAGAAAATTCTTTTCTGGGCTTCAACTGTATTGTTGACGGCCATTATGTGTTTTTCAGTTTACAATTATTTTTTCAATCATGGAATGATTCGGGAATTTTTCGTGAATATGGGATATCCCACGTATCTTATTTACCCTATGGCGGTTGCAAAAATTCTAGGATTATTGGCCATATGGGGAAATTTTTCAAAATGGTTGAAAGAGTGGGCCTATGCAGGATTCTTCTTCAATTCAATTTTGGCATTTTTTGCGCATTACATGGTCAGTGACGGTGAACATATGGGAGCTGTTCTTGCATTTATCTTTGTTCTGACCTCTTATTTTTCGGAAAAAGAAGTAAGACGGTAACATAAATTTATGGGGAAATTATATTTGGTGCCGACACCAATAGGAAATCTGGAGGATATCACACTTAGGGCCATAAAAACCCTTAAAGAAGTTGATTGTATTCTTGCGGAGGATACCCGTACTAGCGGAAAACTGCTCAAACATTTTGAGATTGATACACCGCTGCAAAGCCATCATATGCACAATGAGCATAAACAAGTGGATATTTTGGTCGAAAAACTTAAAGGAGGTGTTAGCTTTGCTTTAATTTCCGATGCCGGAACCCCGGCGATTTCAGACCCTGGATTTTTATTGACCCGGGCATGTGTGGAAAACGATATAGCAGTTGAATGTCTTCCTGGAGCAACAGCATTCGTTCCAGCACTAGTGAACAGTGGACTCCCCAATGACCGTTTTGTCTTTGAAGGATTTCTACCGATTAAAAAGGGCAGACGAACCCGATTGCAAATATTGGCGGAAGAAAAAAGAACGATGGTATTTTACGAATCGCCCCATAAATTGCTTAAAACCTTGACCCAATTTGTGGAATACTTTGGTGCGGATAGATTGGTTTCTGTTTCGCGGGAATTGACCAAAATGTATGAGGAAACCATTAGGGGAACAGCAGCCGAAGTTCTAGAACATTTTACAGTAAAACCACCTAAAGGTGAGTTTGTTATTATAGTTGGGGGAAAACCTTAAACTGATAGTAAACAGCTATATTTCCGACTTACTTAGTCAATAACCTAAAACCAAAGTGGTACAAAAATTACATCCCGAACTGAACAAGGTGTACTTTATAAACAAGTATACCCTACTACACATTATTTCTGGTTCGGGGACTATCCAAGTCGATTTCAAAAACTATAACGATTGGCAAGACAAGGCCATTTACTTGGAAAAAGGTCAGTATATCAAATTCTTTTCAGATGATTTTGTTGTAAGAAAGATAGAATTCCCAAACAAGACTGTTTTTGAGAAGAAAGAAGTACGAGTACTCTTTAAACATTTGATTTCGTTGGGCTATATCAACTTTAACGAATGCGAGGAGTGCAAAAGATATTTGTCCAACACTGCGTTTTCTGAAAATACTTCCGAAATCATAGATATTTCCTCCAAGCAATGGTATTGGCAAAACCCTTTTCAAGCCAGCAAGCAAGAATATCAGATTATTTTCGATGTTAAAGAGATTATCGATAAGGAATATTACGGCAATTTCAACAACAATGACCTTTCAGCTTTAATGTTGGAAAATGGATACAATGCCCAAGCACTCGTTAAGGATAAAATAGGGCTATCTGTAAAGACGTTGCTTTCTAACAAAAGATTGATGGAGAGCAAAAAGAAAATAGCATTTACAGACAAGAGTATTCAAGAGGTTTCTTATGAAACAGGGTACAAGGACCCAGCATATTTCAACCGGGTATTTAAAAACACCACGGGACAGACCCCATCAGATTTCCGAAACGATTTCGATTATGAAAATCGTGATACGTTCACCAAGAACCTTATCGAATTATTAAAGGACCATCATGCGGAGCATCGGAATCTTGAATTTTATGCTGACAAAATGAATCTCTCCATAAAAGCACTATCCAAAAAAACGAGAGCGAAAATGAATGCATCTTTAGGTCAGTTGATTCGAAATGAATTGATTTCCACCTCAAAAAAACTATTGCTTCAAGAAGCATCTATAAAGGATATTGCATATAAACTTGGTTTTGAAGAGGCCAATCACTTCTCACACTTCTTTAAAAATTACACAGGGAGCACTCCCACCGATTACAAAATCAAAAAGTACAATTCTTAGCGTCTTTTTTGTATGCCCTAAAGGGCTTTCCATTCTGAAATTTGCAGTGTAATTACAAACTAAAATTTGTTTAATCATTAAAAATAGAAGTAATGGATATTAAATCATTGGCCACCGAAATGGATGGCATTATAGGCAAAGGAGCCATTGTAGACGCAGTAAAACAATTCTTCGCAGAAGACGCAACAACATCTGACTATAATGGACTAGCGACCACTGACAAACAGCAAATGGTCGAAAAAATGGAAGGCTTCGCAGGAGCGATTGCTCAAGTAAACGGCATAACCCACCATCATACAATTGTAGATGGAAATGTATCAGCGTCAGAATTCACTTTTGATTTCAACATGAAGGATGACAGCAAAATCTACTGGCACGAGATCATTCGTCGCGTTTGGAACAACGATGGTAAAGTAGTTGAGGAAGAGTATTTCAACGCTCAATAAATGTTCCCCTATTTCTCTCATATTAAAAAAGGTAATCGACTGCATCGCAATAGTGAGAGTAGTTTTGGCACCCTTTTTATAAGGTCCAGATTGCATTATCAATTAGGACTTGTAGAGAAAAATATTAATAGAAATAAAGACGTAATAATTAAAAACAAGTAAATATTTAAAGAAAAGTAAAATGAAAATTTTAAAATTATCCATAGTAGTAGTAGCATTAACATTTGCTACAAGTTTATCGGCCCAGGACAAAATGGCCAACAATATTGACAACAGTAATATTGCACTTGCAGGTTATAGCCCTGTATCCTATTTGGATTTGGGATTGGCTCAAAGAGGTAACAAAGCGTACAAATCTGAGTACAAGAAAGTAGTATATTATTTCACTTCTGGAGAGCAAAAGGCAACTTTTGATAAAAACCCTTCCAAGTACATGCCTCAATATGGTGGTTTCTGTGCTTTTGGAATCTATGCTGGAGCAAAATTCAGAGTAGACCCAACTAAATTCATAGTAAAAGACGGAAAATATTATTTGTATTTGAACAATGTGGAGTTTGATGCAAAACAACTTTGGCTTGCAGAAAACAATCATGGTAAATTAAAAAGTGTTGCGGACACCAATTGGAAAAAGTTAGGTAAGACACATAACTAGACTATTTTAATAATCGCTAAAATTTTAGATCATGAAATTTGTAACCAAAAGAATTCACGCATTTTTAGATTACCCCGTAGCTATTGCATTAATAGTGCTGCCATTCTTGTTAGGTTTGGGCGGTTCTAACCCGTTGGCTTTGCAGCTTTCGGTAGCTACAGGAGTTGCAGCCTTTGTGCTAACGTTACTAACAGATCACCATTTGGGAGCACTAAAAGTTATTCCTTATAAGTTTCATCTGTTGGTTGATTTTATAGTTGCCGTAGTGTTTATCCTGGCACCTTTTATTCTTTCTTTTCAGGGAATAGATGCTTATTACTATTGGATAAATGGAATTGCGGTACTAACGGTGGTTAGCCTTCATAAAGAAGAAATAAGGGCCTAGAACAAGGAAAATGGAGAACAATGCTAAAACCAAGTTCTTTTTCACATAAAAACAACTAAAGATTTAGATTGGTTGTGGTTCAAAGCATGTCAATTGTATGATTGATGTGCTTTGGTGCTTACTATGAACCATAAAATTAGTCCAACAAAAGCTAAGTGTAGTTTTGACCACCTAGCTTTTTTATACATTTAACAAACATGAAACAATTACTTTCCGATATCCGCAAGTGTGAAGTGTGCATAGAACACCTTCCTTTAGGTCCACGGCCCATAGTGGCCGGACACCCAGATGCACGAATTTTGATTATTGGCCATGCACCAGGCACCAAAGTACATAAAACCGGAATACCATGGGATGACCAAAGTGGCAAACAACTCAGAAAATGGATGGATGTAACGGAAGAAGAATTTTACGACGCGACCAAAATCGCACAAATGCCCATGGGATTTTGTTATCCCGGAAAAGGAAAAACAGGAGATATACCTCCAAGAGCCGAATGTGCTCCTCTATGGCATAAGCCGCTTCTCAAAAAAATGCCCAATATAAAATTAAAGATTCTTATTGGGCAATACTCCCAGCGGTATTATTTGGGAAAGAGAATGGAAAAAAATTTAACCGAGACCGTGCGGAATTTCATCAACTATGTACCCGATTATTTTGTAATACCGCATCCATCGCCCAGAAATCGATTTTGGATAAGCAATAATCCTTGGTTTGAAGAGGAGGTTGTACCCATGCTTCAAAACCATATAGCCCAACAACTAAAAAGCTAGTAAGAAATACTAGAACGTAACCTGCTAAAGGTTTCTGGTTTCATATTGAGATATGAGGCCAAGTATTTTTGGGGAATCACTTTTAATTCATCCGGGCAACGCTGCATGAATGTGACATAACGCTGTTCCGCTGATAGGGTCAAAAGCTCCACTTCCCGATGCAAACGACCAAATAAGATTTCTTGAAAAAACAAACGGCCCCAAATATTGAAATCGGGGAACTTTTGAAACAAACCTTGATAATCGGTCAATGAAATGCCCAATAACTTCGAAGGTTTTAGGGCTTCTAAAAATGTATGGGATTGCTGCTTGGAAATAAACGAATCAAAGACTCCGGATGGACTTCCCGAATAGGAAAACCCCAAAACCACTTTCTCTCCCTTTTCGTTCAGGATATAGATGGCCTGTACGCCTTCAAGCACAAAATAAAAGTAACGCTCAATAGCACCAGCTTCGGTTATAAGATCGTATTGATTAAAGGTTTTAGGCTTCCAAAGCGAACGAAAATAGTTTTCCTCTTCTTTTTCAAAATTGACTTGTGGAAAGAATTGCTTTAAGCGAAGAAAAGTCTCATCATTCATAACACTCCGACTATAGGGAATCTAAAAATAGCTAATATCAACTATAGTCAAAGAAAAAGTGAAAGTAGAAAGATGAACGGGTTACGCCAGAATTTCATCAATCTGTACCATGTGCCGCTCCAAATGGCAAAGCAAAAATTCAAAAGCTTCGGGAAGATAAAATTTTACAACAGGACCTATTGCCGATGTAACCTTGATTTTGGACACGTCTTTGTTCCTGCTTTTTAAGATAGACTGCTTTAGATGGTTGTGCAATTCAAAAAACGCATCGAAAACCTCGTCTATTTTTTCGCCTGTCAATTCGTTCTTGTCCAATAATGGCTCAAACCGCTTTAGCGTTTTCATTTTCATTTTTCTGACCCCATTTTTAGGTTGTTGCCCCTCAATAACAAATTTCTGCCAACGTCTTGCCTTGAATCCATCCGGTTCTTTATCGATATCTGCTGATTTTGCTAGCGTATCATTTATTTTCTCCACATACTTGCCATAAGCAACGTTGAGGTGTGCAATGATTTCAACAATGTTCCACGCTTTTGGATTTGGAGGTGTTTTTAATGTGGTCACATCTAAAGTCTGATGCTTTTTTACGGTATTTAGAATATGATTTAACCGCTGAATTTGATTTTCCGAGGTGAGGACCAATGCTGCCATACTTCTATTTTTTAGCAAAGTTCAAGGTTAATGTTGCTACAAAACTTGATATAGGTCAAGAAATCCAAGAATCAAAAAATCCAACAGCGAAGCGGTCTAACGTCTAATATCTAATATCTAGACCCATCATGTTTCCCTTCTTCCCAACCATGTTTCCCCAAATACTGTTCCCCACTTTCAACAGCACCCTCTTCTATAGAAGTACCCATGGAGTCGTTCCAGCGGTTCAAATATCCAAATAAGGAGATTACACCGAGCATCTCCACAATTTCACCTTCGTTCCAATGTTCGTAGAGTTTTGCTTTGATTTCTGCATCCACTGCATTGGGAACTTGGGAGGCGGCCAAGGAAAAATCTAAAGCTGCGCGTTCGGCTTCTGAGAAAGCTGCGTGGGTTCGGTATTCCCAAATATTGTCCAATTGCTCCTGTTCTGCACCATAACGCTCTGCAGCCCTAATGGCATGTGCTTGACAATATCGACATCCCGTGGCATTACTGCTAACCCATGCAATCATCCGTTTTAAAGCTGACGTAACCCTACCTTCATTGGCCATTACGGCTTTATTTAGGTTGATAAATGCCTTTGAAATTGCAGGCCTATGCTGCATGGTTAATACCGAATTTGGGCAAAACCCAAGGGTCTCGTTAAAGAATTCGGCGAGCTTTTTTGTCTCTGCATCGTGATTAGGGTCAAGCGGATTTACTAAGGCCATGAATGTAGTTTTAAATTGTATTTTTGATGACCACAAGAAACAAAAATTTGACATCATGACAAATCATATTACTACCAAATGGTTAGGAGAAATGGCCTTCGAAAGCAATAATCCTTCGGGCCAAACATTAAGAATCGACGCAAGTCCAGAAGATGGGGGTAAGGGTGATGGCTATCGTCCAAAGGCATTGATGTTATCTTCTTTGGCTGGTTGCTCTGGTTTGGATATTGCTTCGCTCATTAAAAAAATGAAACTGGAAGTGGACGAATTTCATATTGAAACTATTGCCAACTTGACCGATGAACACCCCAAGTATTATGATGCCGTGACCATAGAATACCACTTTCACGGGCCAAATCTGAACGAAGAGAAATTACAAAAAGCTATTGACCTATCCGTAGAAAAATATTGTGGTGTTATGGAAATGTTCAGACGGTTTGCGGAGTTGGAGATTAAGACGGTGTTTCATGGGTAAACACAAATACAAACTCAAAGATCAAATACAAGTTTTAAGTTCAAGCTCAAATTTCAAGTACAAGTTCAAAGCGCAAGTTTAGAAACTATGCAGATTCATAAATATTTATAAGCTTTGTAACTATTCAAATATATTTTTCAAGCTCAGACCCAAGCTTGTTTTTGGTCAAATACAAACTCAAAGATCGAATACAACAAAGTGGAGAAGCCCTATAACCTACAGGATAGATTGGTGAACTTTGCAGCTGAAATTGCGTTGTTCTGTAGAACAATCAAAGAGGATTTTACAGGTCAGTATTATGGTCACCAACTGTTAAGGTCATCAGGTAGTGCGGCGCTTAATTTTGGTGAAATGCAGGGAGCCCAAACGGATAAGGACTTTAAATACAAGGCTTCTATTTCTTTGAAGGAATTAAAGGAGTCACGAATCAATTTAAAGATTCTGGAAAAGATTAATTATGGAAGTGATTTAAATCGGAAAGAACTTCTTGACGAAATAGAACAATTAATAAAGATTATAGCAACAATAATTAAAAACAAAAGTCAATAACCGACCTCTTCAAACCTGTTGTATTTGAGTTTGATTTTTGTGTTTGTATTTTATAGATATGCGCTGGACCATAAAGCCCAAACCTACTCAAGAAGACATCGACCAACTTTCCAAAGACCTGAAGGTTAATGGATTGGTGGCACAATTGTTACTACAACGAGGGATAACCAACTACGAAGAAGCGAAATCGTTCTTTCGCCCACAACTTTCCCATTTACACGATCCATTTTTAATGGAGGATATGGAGAAAGCGGTAGCACGGATTGAATCAGCTATAACAAACAACGAAAACATTTTGATTTATGGGGATTATGATGTGGATGGAACAACTTCCGTTGCCTTATTGTCATCCTATCTTTTGGAACAATACCCCAACGTTGCTACATACATACCAGACCGTTATACGGAAGGTTATGGGGTTTCGTTACAGGGAATCGATTTTGCTTCGGATAATGATTTTTCTTTGGTCATTGCTTTGGACTGTGGTGTAAAAGCCATTGAACAAGTGACATATGCCAAAGAAAAAGGAATCGAATTTATTATATGTGACCATCATAGACCAGGAGATACCCTTCCTGATGCTGTTGCCATTCTTGACCCTAAACGTGAAGATTGCGAGTATCCTTACAAAGAGCTTTGTGGCTGTGGCGTAGGATTTAAATTGATACAGGCGCTCACTCTAAAAAATGGGGGAAATATCGATGAACTTATTCCGTATTTGGATTTAGTGGCAACCGCTATTGGAGCGGATATTGTACCGATTACAGGGGAAAATCGGGTTCTGGCCTACTATGGATTGCAGGTCATCAATTCCAATCCAAGGACTGGATTTAAGGCGATAATCAATCAAATAAAGAAAAAATCGCTTACCATTACCGATGTTGTTTTCATCATAGCACCCAGAATAAATGCAGCAGGCAGAATGGAACATGGTCAACATGCCGTGAACTTGTTGGTGGAAACAGATTTGGACAGTGCTGAAAAGTTTGCGGCTGCCATTGAGCAGTTCAATTCGGATAGAAGGAATCTTGATCAACAAATTACGGAGGAAGCCCTAGTGCAAATTCAGGAAAACAAAGAGGAAAACCGATTTACATCTGTAGTTTATGATGAAAATTGGCATAAAGGCGTTATTGGTATTGTAGCTTCCCGCCTTACGGAAACGTACTACAGGCCTACTTTGGTCTTTACTAAAAGTGGTGAAAAACTGGCTGCATCTGCCCGTTCCGTAAAAGGATTCGATGTGTACAATGCCTTGGAGGGCTGTTCCGATTGTTTGGAACAATTTGGAGGGCATAAATATGCTGCGGGACTTACGCTTCTGGAAAACCAATATGAAACATTTAAAGCACAGTTTGAAAAAGTAGTCTCCGAAAGTATAGACCCTAGCTTATTGAAACGGGAGCTTACCGTAGATGCTAAAATTGAATTGTATCAAATCGATGATAAGCTATTGCGAATTATTAAACAGTTCGCTCCGTTCGGTCCAGGAAACATGACCCCTGTTTTTATGGCTGAAAAAGTTCAGGATACGGGTTATGCAAAATGTGTTGGTGAAGATGAAAAGCACCTAAAGCTATCGGTTTTTCAAAATGGCTCACCTAACTTTGGAGCTATAGGTTTTAATTTAGGGGATAAATTAGAGCGTGTTAAAAATAAAAATCAGTTTGGCATTGCATTTACGATAGATGAAAATGAATGGAACGGTACAACAACACTTCAACTAAAACTAAAGGATGTAAACTAAACTTATGAGAATTGAGCATTTGGCGATTTGGGTACAGGATTTAGAACTCATGAAAGATTTTTATGAAAACTATTTTGAGGCCAAAGCAAGTAAAAAGTATCATAACCCTACTAAAAATTTTACTTCCTATTTCTTGAATTTTGATACAGACACTCGTCTTGAACTGATGCATAGACCTGATATAAAAGTATTTGATAAAACGGAAGAACGTACGGGGATTGCACATTTTGCCGTATCTGTAGGTTCTAAGGATGCAGTTGACGCATTGACCGAAACCTTACGAAAAGATGGTTTTGATATTATTGGAGAACCGCGAACAACGGGAGATGGGTACTATGAAAGTGTAGTAATGGACCCTGAACAGAACCGAATAGAGATTACAGTCTAGCATGGAACAGAAGCTTGACCCTTATGCTGCACTGCGCTTTAAAGAATTCAATATTTTTTTAGGTGTTCGTTTTGCTATGGTCTTTGCGTGGTCCATGCAATTTATTGTTATTGAGTGGCAAGTGTATTCCCTGACCAAAGACCCTCTTTCGTTAGGGATAATTGGGTTAATGGAAGTGATTCCCGCAGTGGGCATGGCGCTCTTTGCTGGCCATATTGTAGATCAGAAAGAAAAAAGAAACCTATTGATAAAGTGTATCCTTGGGTTCTCGGTAATTAGTCTTGGGCTCTTTTTTCTGAGCGACCCATCGTTGGAAACCAGCATTTCTTCAAACAACATCTTGTACGCTATTTATTTCCTGGTTTTCCTTGGTGGATTGGTGAGGGCTTTTTTGGGGCCTACTATTTTTTCCTTGATAGCGCTTATTGTTCCAAAGCGAATTTATCCCAATGCGGCTACTTGGAGTAGCTCAACATGGCAAATGGCATCTGTTCTTGGCCCCGCTTTGGCAGGATTCAGTATCAGCTGGATTGGTGTTCACTGGTCTATGTGTGTTATTTTCGCCTTTTCTTTAATAGCCTTGTTGTTGCTCTTTAAGATTTCTCGAAAACCAATTCTAAACCCTAAAATTGGAGAGCCTGTTTTTCAAAGCTTAAAGGACGGACTAAAATTCGTTTTTAATAGCAAAGCTATTTTTGGCGCCCTGACCTTGGATATGATTGCAGTGCTCTTTGGAGGTGCCGTGGCACTTTTGCCCATTTATGCACAAGATATTCTTCATGTAGGTTCTGAAGGTTTTGGTATTTTGAGAGCTGCTCCAGCTGTAGGAGCCTCTATAACCATGTTAGGTTCAACCCGATTCCCGTTACACAAGTATGCAGGAAAGAAATTGCTGTTGGCCGTCTTTGCCTTCGGTATTTGTATTATCGTTTTTGGGATTTCCACTTCGTTCTGGCTTTCTGTCGCAGCTTTATTTTTAAGTGGTGCTGTAGATGGAGTTTCCATGATCATTCGCCAAACTATTTTACAATTAAAAACGCCAGACCATATGCGCGGAAGGGTAGCATCTGTAAACTCCATTTTTGTAGGTTCATCAAATGAATTGGGCGCTTTTGAAAGTGGATTGGCCGCAAAACTTTTGGGAACAGTATCAGCAGTGGTTTTTGGTGGTTGCATGACCTTGTTGACCGTAAGTACCACAGCTTTGGTTTCTCCTACCTTTAGAAGGTTGGATTTATCCAAGGATATTGAGGAGCATGAGAAGGATTAATCCTTCAATTCTTGGAGCGATAATTTTTCCCCATCAAAAACGGCATAGGTAAAATAGGAAATCCAGTCGCCAAGATTGGTGTACCTTGATTTTTCATTGAGTTGAATTTCCATGGGAAGATGACGGTGCCCAAAAATAAAGTGATCGTAATGCTGGCTTTCCAGTTTTCGTTTGGCATATAGAATCAACCATTCTTTGTTTTCACCAAGAAAAGTAGCATCTGCCTCACCTGAAATGATTCGGTTATTAACGGATAAGTGTTGTGCCAAACGGACACCTAAATCAGGGTGTAACCATCTAAAAAACCATTTGGCAACAGGATTGGTAAAGACCTTTTTCATACGTTTAAAACCTTTGTCGTAAGGTCCCAAACCATCGCCATGACCAACAAAAAAAGAAGTATCATTAATTTGATATTGTTGTGGTTTATGGTAGACGGGTATGTTCAGTTCTTCTTCAAAATAACCGTCCATCCACAAGTCATGATTTCCAACAAAATAATTGATTTCAATACCGGAATCCGTTAGTTCTGCCAGCTTTCCCAATGTTCGGGTAAATCCTTTGGGAACAACGGTTTTGTATTCGAACCAAAAATCGAATAAATCACCCATTAAAAAGAGTACTGCAGCATCGTGCTTAATGGAATCCAACCAGGCTACAAATTTCTTTTCACGGGGCAGGCTTTCTTTTGAGGTGGGCGCACCCAAATGATTGTCACTTGCAAAGTAGACTTTCTTGTCCTTAGGAATGGTGATGGTTTTCATTTACGTGTAAAGATAAGAATTACCGCTTTTTGGATCAATTGTCCGCAGCAAACCACTCTGCAAATGACGTCTCTGTTTCCTGCAGTTTAACAGCATGTAGTCTGACATCTTCTGGAAGGCGCTTTTTTATTTTTTCAGCAAAGTCAATGACCATGTTTTCACTGGTGGGTTGGTAATCTGCCAGAATAACGTTATGTCCTCTTTCCGATAATTCTTTAGCAAGCTCAACATGTGGAGTGTTCTTATTGAAAACCGTAGCATGATCAAATTTATCTACAATCTCTTCTTTGACTATCTTCTTTAAATCACCAAAATCTACGACCATCCCTAATTTTACATGTGCAGTATCTGTTATAGGTGTTCCAATGACAGTGACCGAGAGTTTGTAACTGTGCCCATGTACATTGCGGCATTTGCCATCGTACCCGTAAAGTGCATGGCCTGTTTCAAAGGAAAATTGTTTCGTGATTCTAATTTTGTCCATGATTGAAGATTGATGGGCAAAAGTAGGAATTTAGATGAAAGAACTATCAGCGACTGGCGTAGAGTAAATAAGAACCACCTATGATCAAAAAAGGAGCAGCAATCATAAAAAGGATAACGCTCCAACGGTAGAGTCCCCAAAACGATATGGTCTTTACAGCTCCACTGTCGTTTTTATCATAGATAATCTTTACTTTTTCACCTACTTTATACGCTGGTGGATTTGAACTTATAGCGCTTTCAAACGTTCTTTTGGTCTGTGACCTATCCTTGAACTCAAAAACTGGCTTGTACATTGTACTACCATCGCTTTGATGTGTATGAAATTGGATTACGGTAGCTGTAGTCTTTATACCTTTTTCCAGAAGATGCTGGGTTTTTTGGTATTTGGTATAGGCATTATAAGCCAGAAAAGTCCCGATTAGAAAAAGAAGCAAATAAAATATAATCCATAACATACTTTTGTTTTTGGACATGGTTACCTTTTAAATTTACGCCTTGTCCGAATGCGATTTACAAAAAACACAATCAGTACAATAAGTGCAAAAACTGGAAATATGAGGTCGTTATTAAGAAAGTTGAGAATATCCATATAAAACTTTAAGAATATTAATAAGTATATAACGAAAACAAGAATCGATTAGTGTTTAGGAATCCCATAGCTGTTGCGTTTACTTTTTGAATTTGGATAAGGCATTTCGGGTAAATTCAGATAGAGCCAACTTGCCTGAAGCTTCTGCTCTTTCTAATAACAAGTCTCCCCAATGGCCCGTGCCTTCCCAAAGAATCTGCTTCATTTTTCCCAAAGCTTCAGGATTATAAGATGCTAATTTTTGGGTATGGAAATCCAACTCCTTGTCCATTTCTGCAATAGAATCATAGACCTTGGAAAACAATCCTTTTTCTTTCGCCCAATATGCATTTTTCCATTCTGTTGGAGCTAAAGAAAGTTCTGTCAACCCAGATTTTCCTAGTTTTCGTTCTACGGCTGGTGCTATAACCAACGGCGCAATTCCTATGGAAATTTCAGAAAGTTTGATGGAGGCTGCCTCAGTGGCAAATGTGTAGTCGCAGGCAGCTGCCAGACCAACGCCACCACCTACTGTTTTCCCTTGTATACGCCCAATAATAGGTTTGCCACATGTTCGCATAGCATTGATTACGTTGGCGAAACCACTAAAAAACGCTTTCCCTTCTTCAAGATTTGATATGGCAACCAATTCATCAAACGATGCCCCTGCACAAAAAGCACGGTCCCCTTCGGATTTTAAAACTATGATTGATACTTCATCATTACTGGAAAGTTTCTCGAACTCTTTGGTTAAACGTTCCAATAATTCTGAAACAAAGGAATTACTAGCAGGATGGCCAAATTCAATGGTCGCTATGCTATTCTCAATTTTGGTATAAAGGCTTCCGTTGGGTCGGATAGTGGACATATTATTTTATTATTGGTTAATTGATGTCAGATGTCAGTTTTTGGTTTAGGTTGTTCATTAATATCAGGATTCGTAAGCTTCTAAACTCTAAACTCTAAACTCTAAACTCTAAACTCTGAACTCTGAACTCTGAACTCTGAACTCTGAACATTCATTCAAAATTACGTTTTTCCCAATAAGGGTCTAAACTTCTTCCTGAACTTAAAGACCAGTGCAAATCCACGAATGGCCATCCAAACTACAAAGGCAATCCATATGGCATAGAAGCCCCAACCTAAATATTTACCTAAGTACAGCGAAGGGATAAAACCCAGAAAAGTAGCTGAGAGCAATACATTTCTCAGGTATTTCATTTCACCCAGACCTTTAAAGAGTCCATCAAAAACAAAGGCAAGGGTATTCATGGGCAATCCAATGATGACGATAAAGAAAATTCCATAAAAAGTTTCTAAAACGATTGTTTCATTAGAAAAAATCTGTCCAATAGGCCTGTAAAATAAAAATCCTCCAGCCATTAGAAGTAGGCTTATTGCCAAACCATACGTAATTATTTTTTTAGCGAGTTCCCAAAGACCATTGTAGTCTTTTGCCCCTAATAGTTTTCCGCCCATACTGTTTCCTGCGGCACCGTAGCCATCAATAAAAAAAGCTGCGAACAACCAAAGGTTTATGGCTATGGTATGAGCTCCGATATACTTGTCCCCAAGCATTGTTGCTTCACGAACTGCGATAATCAAAGCAGTATTGAGTGCCAAGGCCCTTACAAATAGGTTCAGGCTCATTATAATAAGACGTTTGATTTCCTTGTTCAAAGGAAAAACCAACTTTAGGCTTATTTCGGTTTTCTTTATCAAAAGAATGAATACCAAAATGGCCATAACCGCTTGTGAGATAAGACTCGCCCAAGCAGCTCCTTCTAAATACATGGCAGGAACTATCCCTTCGATACCATACACAAAAATAAAGTCGAGGATAACATTTAATATGGCACCTATAATAGCGATTACCATAGGGTAGTAGGTGTTTTGTAATCCTCTAAAAATACCGAATACAGCAAAAGTAAACAGTGTAAGTGGAAACCCCCAAACACGAATGGAATAATACGAAATACAGTAATCCAGTATTTTCCCCGTAGCTTCAAACAGGCGAAAAATATCTTCCACAATAAAAATTGTAGATAATAGGAGTACAATGCTCAAAAGAATATTCAAAAATATCGCCTGAGCTGGTAAGTCTTTGACTTCGTCCAATCTGCCAGCTCCCAAGTATTGTGAAATTAAAGCAGAAATTGCGCTACGTGTCTGCCCCAAAACCCAAATGAGCATGGACAAAAACGAACCTACGATGCCCGCAGCAGCTAAGGATTCCAATCCATCAACAGGAATGTTCCCAACAATGGCAGTGTCCGTAATGGAAAGTATAGGTTCCGCAATACCAGAGATGGTCGCAGGGATGGCCAGTTGGTTAATGGTCTTAAAATTGACTAGAGTCTTCAAATCCGGTGCAAGTTACAGCACTAATTCGTAACAGTGAAAAGGATGGGAACTTTGTTTAGGAAAGAAGATATCTCCAAGTTTTTGATAGCCCCTTTGTTCATAAAACTTCTGATTTCTCTTGTTTTGTGAAAACGTATCTAACCGTACTGAAGCATATCCGTTGGTTTTGGAATAATCCTCTGCAAAATTCATGAGCTCCTGAGCAAACCCTTGGCCTTGAAAACTTGGATGAACGCTTAGGCGGTGAATGTAAGTACTGTTTCCGTTTGGGGTCAACCATTGTATTGGAACATATTCTTCATCCATATGGGTTGAAATAACAACGGTTCCTATGATTTCGTTATGATGTTCTTTTACATATAGTTCGTTTCTTTTAATATCTTTAATAAATGTGCTTTTTGTGGGATAGTGTTCGTTCCATTGATAAATTTCGTTGGCAATCATTTTTTCTGCACATGCTTTTGCAAGGTTCTGTATATCCTTAATTTGAGATATCTTTGCATGTCTTATCATGGATTCGTTTTAATTAAATTGTAAATTTAAGGTATAATCATAACCACCGTACAATGAATAATATACTGGTACCCATAGGAACTTCTCCAAATTCTTCCGATACGCTCCAATACGCGATAGATTTTGCTTCGAATTTTGGGGCGAAGGTTTTTGTAATGGATGTGTTCACCGTAACATCGGGAACTGGAAGTTTGGCCAATGTTAAGGATAAGGTGGTCAAGAGCAGTAAGGAACAGCTCAAAGAAATTATAGATACGGTAGACACAAAAAGCATTGAAATAAAACTAACGACCTATAACGGTGATATTGTTGATGGATTAAAGGAAATTGATAAAAAACTGGGCATAGATCTTATTCTCATTGCACCAAGAAGCAACGCTATCGAAGATGCACTTTACTTGGGAAATACTACCGGTAGAATCGTAAAGAAAACAAACATTCCTACGTTGATCATACCAAAAGGCACGACATTCAAGCCTATTCAGAATATTATGACCGCTTTTGGGTCTGGCATCGTTAAAAGAAGCCGCACCCTAAATCCACTAGTTGAAATCAAAGATAAGTTTAGGGCGAGTATCAATCTTTTGTTGGTAAAAAGACCAGGATATTCGGAAGAAGACCTTCAGGTAAATACATCTCTTTTAGACCTTAGTGAACATTTGACCATTACTTCGAACCCTACTACGTACTTGGGCGTTTTGGAATATTATCAAGCACAGCAACCAGATATGCTTTGCGTATTTAGGAGAAAACGTGGATTTTTTAAGAAGCTATGGGAGAAAAATACGATACCAAAAGCGGAATTTTTTGTTCCAATACCCGTATTGATTCTTAGCGTTAAAAAGTAATATCGATTCGTTTCTATTTTGAAACTTTGTTAAAAAGCCTTTCCTTTGCGCTGCTCAAGGGGGATTAGCTCAGCTGGCTAGAGCGCTTGCCTGGCAGGCAAGAGGTCACCGGTTCGACTCCGGTATTCTCCACTAAGTTTTATAGGGCTTCAAGAGTTTTTGACTTTTGAAGCTTTTTTCATTTGCACGCAATTTGCACGCAAATCTTGTTTTGAATTAAGCTTGGTATTATTTGATACAAATTGGTCTATTTTAATACTTCTTCACACTTTACAGAATATTTTTTTGAAAAAGTATCACATCTATTGGGTGCTTTAACCTCAATATTAGATTTAGGAACCTAAGTCCCATAAAAGGTGAATTAACGAAACTACTAAAAGAGACCTAGAATGGGACTTTTAAAGAAATGGCTTTTCTCCCTTTTGAAACTGTGTTATTAAACGGCCATTTAAAAAAGACACTCTGCTAAAATCTAATCAATGATTTTAACCACACTACCACATTTCAGCATAGTATCTCCATAATAAGGATTCCGAATTTGGTTTTCGGTACTTAACCAAACAGCTCCTTTGTTGTTATTCGCCATCGGACACTTTTGCACATAGATGGTTTCGTCCAATGAGTCTAAGTTGTTAACAATGGCAACCATATTTTCATTAAGGATGACAAAATGAGAGCGTTGATTTTCTAAGTTTTCTTTTTTAGATATGGCTTCAAGCATCTCAATGCTCTTATCAAAGTGTACTTTTTCCATAGAACCCATATCAGAAAGGTTGAGTCTTTTTAGGCTTTCCAAAGCTGTTTTGGCTTCCTTAGATGTTTGGAGTGCATCACTGCCTACCAACGCATCCTTTAATTTTAAATAGGTTGGCAATACTGCTTCGAAATCTTTCTTAAAACCATCCGAAAATTCCATTTTCATCATTTCTCCCGAACTGTCTGAGCTCATACCTTCTTGCATTCCCATATGGCCTTCATGGCCCGTCATCGCCCTGTCGCCAGTTTTGTTCATCATACTTTTTTTGCCCTGCAGTTGCGCCGCGGCATCTACTGTAAAGGTCCCATTGGTAACAATTTCTTCACCAGAATCAAGTCCTTGAGTGACCTCAATATTTTCACCATTTCTGGCACCCAATAGTACCTCACGCATTTCAAATATGGGTTCATCTTCATTAACCTTTACATAAACTAAGGAGCGTTCCCCGGTCCACATTATAGCACTGGAGGGCACAAACAGTGTCGTTTTGATGTCAGCTAGACCACTCTCAATTTTACCAGTCACGAACATACCAGGTTTAAACAAATCTTTTTGATTCCTAAGAGTGGCTCGTATAGTTACTGTTCTGGTTGAATTGTTCAGCATAGGATCAATGAAACTTATTTGGCCATCAAAAGTTTTATTGGGGTAAGCATTGGTGGTAATGTTTATTTTCTGTCCTTTTCTAAATTGGGACAATTGGCTTTCATAAGCATCAAACTCTGCCCAAACCGTGCTCAAATTACTGACCTTGGCAATGGGTTGACCCTTTTTTAGATAGTCGCCTTCGGAGCTCATTACTTCAGAGACCGTTCCTGAAACTGTTGCGTACACCGGGAAATTCTCCTTTACCTTGCCCAAGCTTTCGATGCTATTAATTTGGCCCTCGGACAATTTCCAAAGTTTTAGCTTATTGCGAACAGCACTATACAATTGTGGCTGGGATTCCTTTAAAGAAGCTGCAGTCAACAATTCTTGTTGTGCGGCCACTAATTCAGGTGAATAAATAGTTGCCAATAATTGCCCCTTTCTAATCTCTTGCCCTTCATGGTTTACATTCAATCGCTCTATCCTCCCATCAAAATAACTGGCTTGCACGGCCATTGCTTCTTCGTTAACGGCAATCTTACCTGATAAGGAAATTGTGTTATCATTATTGCCCTCTGCATTTCCCACAACCGTGGTCTGTATGTTTGCCAAAGCCAGTGCATTTTCCGTCATTTTGAATTGCTCAGGGGACAATCCACTCGCTCCCGCTTCCGCTGGAATCAAATCCATACCGCAAATTGGACAATCCCCAGCTTCTGGTTGCATAATTTGCGGATGCATGGAACAGGTCCACATTTGGCCCGCTTCCGAACTATGATCATGTTCTGTCATTTCCATAGTCTTCGTCCCGGAATTTCCAAACAGAAAATATCCAACAGCCAAGCCAACAATAGCCGCGATTCCGATATAAATGATACTTCTTTTCATCTCTCTTTTTTAAATCGTTTTTTAATTTTTATTACTGAAGGTGAACTGGTAAACCAAAGTAAAAATCCACTCAGCACGGTTATCAGTCCCAATAATGAAAAAGCCCTAAGTACCGTGGTATTAAAATTATCTCTACCCTCATAATCCATCGTATGGGTCATCCATAGAAAATCAAAAATCCGCCAATCCCTGTGGCGAACCGTTTGAAATTTGCCATCTATAGCGGATACGTAAGCTTTTATGTTTTCATTGCTCTTATAGGTAATCACATAGGCAGGCAAAAGCTTTTCCCTGTACTCATGGTGTTTTCCAGTCTTTTCTATTAGCGAAACATTGGAAATTTCCAACCTGTCCCTCATATGGTTGCCAGCAACATAAAGCGCCTCTTTTTCATTGATGGATGACTTGGGTGTTCCATCCAAAGCATTGAACAATTGGCTCTTGTTGACCCAGTAGTATGGCACACCATTGATATCCCTGATTTCAATAGATCGGATCCCTTCGTTGATATTTAATTGGGAAGGCGCCATTAAACCCGAAAACGCCTTCAATTGGTATTCCATATTTTTAAAATGGTCACCATGAATGTCATCAATATTCGTCCAACTAAAATAAAGACCGCTGATGGTCCAGAACAAAAATTGAATACCCAAAAAGATACCAAGGTATCTATGCGATTTTCGAATCCATTTTGCCGTGTGCCTATTTATCATCATAATCTATTTGTGTGTATGCCCATCCTTCTGGTGTTCTACATTGGCCACATAGTCCATACCACATTTAGGACAAGTGCCTTCAGTATCACTGCCGCTTCCCTCACAGTGCATTGGACAAACATAAGTTGAAGCATATTCTTTGCTCTGCTTTTCGTTAGTTTCGATTTGCTCGGTACTGACCTTGGTGTTTTGTTCTGTTTTACCCTTGCACGATACAGAAAGTAATAGTGTTGCAACAAAAGCGGTGGCTAAAAATGTTTTGATTCTCGTGTTCATTGTTATTAGGTTTACTTGTTTATTAAATAATTGATAAGCGCAGATTGTATGTAATACAGCTGCACCGATTGAATTTGATTGAGTTGAAATTTTAATTGCAATTCCTGAATATCCAGCACATGGTTGAAATCGATTGTTCCCGTCTCATAATTTTTGATCAGGATTTGTTCCGCATCCTTTGCTTGATCCAAGTTTCTTGCTTGGGTGTTAAAAGCAATACGGGCTTCATTGCGGATTGATGTGGCTTTTGCCAAAGCCGACTCCAGGACATTCAACCTTTCCTGCTTTTGGAATGTAATTTCTTGTTTACGGAGTTCGTTCTGTTTGGTTCTGGAATCGTATCGCTTATTGAAAATTGGAATGGAAAACGATACCATCGGCATCACGATGTCCTTGCCATTATCGCTAAAAATCATGTCGGGTCGCTCCTGTACAGGCACATAATCCAGCCCAAACCCTAGCATGGGTGAACCCTCTTTTTGATTGAGAAATTCTGCCTGGGTCACAGACTCATACATCTTATCATAACGGAGGAGTTCAGGGTTTAACCGTATGCTATCAATAATCACAGGGTCATTCTCAGGAATATTTACTGTTTCACCGACTTCAACTGCTAAACCAGTATTTCGGTTCAACAATGCATTGAAATTGGCTTGTTCCCCCATAAACCGCTCCTGCAAGATTTCCTTTTGCTGTTGTAATTCATTCTGGCGAATTTGTAATTTCAGAACGTCCACAGCAGAGGCCTTACCCACTTCCACCGAAGTCAATGCCAAGGTTTCAAAGGTTTTGAGCAATTGTATGTTCTTGTCCAGCACATCCTGCTTGGTATTTAAACCGTACAACTTGTAGTATGACTGAGCAACGGACAATGCCAATTTTCGTTTGGCAACAACGTAATCCACATAATCGGTTTCAGCCATCGCCGTAGCATACTTTTCACGCGTGGAAACCGTACCAAACCAGGGAAGCATTTGTTTGGCCGAAAATCGTGCCACTTGTGCCCCTGTTCTTGTCTCAGGTTCACTCACAAAGTACCCAGCTCCAAATTCGGTATTGGGTAGCCAGTTGGCTTCGTTGACCTTTTCTTGGGCAATATTATAGCGAACTTCATAGGCCTGAATATTTGGGTTATTTGCCTGAGCCTCTTTGATATAGGACTGTAACTGTTGCGCATTCCCCAAAGCGGAAACAAACAAAAGTCCAATAATGATTTTTACTTTTTTCATTTGCTTGCTTTTTTGAGTTGAACTTCTTTTCGCCAACCGAACAAGACCGGAACAACAAAAAGGGTAATGAGTGCAATGAGCATTCCACCAAAACTTGGAATGGCCATTGGTATCATAATATCGCTTCCACGTCCTGTGGAAGTTAGTATGGGCAGCAAAGCCAATATCGTCGTTGCGGTGGTCATTAAACAAGGTCGAATACGTTTTTCACCAGCTTCGATGACGGAATTGTGTACTTCCTTTAAATTCTTGGGTTTGTTTCTATCAAAAGTTTGGGTGAGGTAGGTTGCCATGACCACGCCATCATCGGTAGCAATTCCAAAAAGCGCTATAAAACCTACCCAAACAGCAACACTTAAATTGATGGTGTGCATCTGAAAGAGTTCTCGCCAGTTTTCACCAAAAAGATTGAAATTGAAAAACCAGTCCTGTCCATAGAGCCATATCATGATGAACCCGCCCGCAAAGGCAACTGCAATCCCTGAAAATACCATTAAGGATGTGGCAACACTTCTAAACTGGAAATACAAGATTAAAAAGATGATGATGAGGGCTAATGGCACAACAACGGACAAAGTTTTTTCAGCCCGCAATTGATTTTCATAGGTTCCCGTAAAGGCATAGTTGATTCCCATGGGTACCGAAAGTTCTCCACTGTCTATCTTGGCTTGAATAGCCGCCTGAGCGTTCTCCACAACGTTCACCTCGGCGAAACCGTCCAACTTGTCAAACAATACATAGCCCACCAAAAAGGTGTCCTCGCTTTTAATGACCTGAGGACCTTGTTCATACCGAATGTTTACCAACTCATCAAGAGGCACTGGACTTCCTTTGGACACCGGAACATAGATACTTTTCAAATCATCGGGGTTGTTCCGTAGTTCCCTGGGATAACGCACCCTTACTGCATAGCGCTCCCGACCTTCAACCGTTTGGGTCAAAGGCATTCCACCAACAGCGATGGAAATAACTTTTTGGACGTCTTCAACTGTAACACCATAGCGTGCCAATTTTTCTCGGTCTATATCAATGAGCAGATAGGGCTTTCCTACGATACGGTCTGCAAAAACAGCCTGTTCCTTAACACCTTCGGCTGTTTTTAGGATGTTTTCCAATTGTAGACCAAACGCCTCAATTTCCTTTAAGTCCTGGCCTTTTACCTTGATGCCCATGGGTGCTCGCATTCCGGTTTGTAACATGACCAAACGTGTCTCGATAGGTTGTAATTTGGGTGCAGATGTCACCCCAGGGAGCTTTGTCACCCTTACAATTTCGTTCCAAATATCATCCGGGGACTTAATTTCTGGTCGCCAGTTTCGGTAGTACTCCCCATCATTATCTTCAATGAGTAAATTTCTGTCGATACTGGAGAAAGTCCTCTCGACTTCGCTCGAAGTGACATTTCCGCTCAAATTGGGATTTGCAACTTTTTTCCCATTTTTCAACACGAAATAACCCTCTTCATCAATTCTAAAACGTTGGGGGTCGCCATTTGTATTCAATTCATATTCCGACCGATATTGTATCATGTTCTCGTACATGGAAAGTGGCGCAGGGTCCAAAGCGGATTCCGTTCGTCCGGCCTTGCCCACCACCGTTTGGATTTCAGGAATACTGGCAACTGCCATGTCCAATTGCTGCAATACCCTTTTGTTCTCTTCTACCCCTGAATGCGGTAATGAGGTAGGCATTAACAGGAACGAGCCTTCGTTAAGAGCAGGCATAAACTCCTTGCCCGTATTTCTCATTATCAAAATACCTAGAACCAATATTACTGTAGGTATTGATAGGAACAGCATTTTATTCTGTAACGCCCATTGAAGGATTCTTGTATAATACCTTCGGAATGCCCAAAAGGTACCTAACAATCCAAAACATACTATACTTACAAAAAGTAGGTTCATTACAATGCTTCGGTCAAAGCCCAAGGGTCTCCAATAGGAAGCTAAAAGGAATACTATGGCCGAAACTGAAATAATGATGTTCAGACGGGTCGCCTGTTTGTCTGAAAGTGTATATCCGTTGAACAAGCGAGAAGCCAATTCCGGATTCTTCAAAGGTCTTATGGTCCCGAGAGCCATCAATACCAATCCTATCCAATATCCATAGACAACGGCCACTAGACCGGTTATGATAAGTGCAGCGCTAAAAACATAGCCTATGATACTTTTGCTTCTTTTCCTTCTGAAGAAAAAGGCAGCAAATGGGGGTATCAAAAAGAGCGCAACAATAATTGAAGCTGTTAGGGCCATGGTCTTGGTAAATGCCAATGGACGAAACAGCTTTCCTTCGGCCCCTATCATAGTAAATACAGGAATAAAACTGATGATGGTTGTCAGCACTGCAGTCAGGATCGCCCCTGAAACTTCGGTGGTTGCATTATAAACCACATTATTGATAGTAAGTTGTTCATTGTAGTTCCGCTCTTCGTTTTCATCAAGATGTCTAATGATGTTTTCAGATAAAATCACCCCAACATCCACCATTGTACCAATTGCAATGGCAATACCTGAGAGGGCAACAATGTTCGCATCCACTCCAAAAAGTTTCATTGAGATGAATACCATCAACACTGCGACCGGCAACAGACCTGAAATCAAGATGGAAGCACGTAGGTTGAACACCATCACAATAATGACAAGTACGGTAATTAGAATTTCAAGGGTCAAAGCTTCATTGAGTGTTCCCAAGGTCTCTTGGATCAATTCAGTTCGGTCATAAAAGGGAACAATGGTTACTTGAGAGGTACGACCATCAACCAGCTCTTTTGTAGGTAGTCCCGAAGAAAGCTCAGCTATCTTTTCTTTGACATTATTAATAACTTCCAGTGGATTTGCACCGTATCGGGCAACCACAACTCCACCTACAACTTCGGCACCCTCTTTATCCAATATTCCTCGTCGTGTTGCAGGACCCAAATGTACCCGGGCCACATCCTTAATGCGAATAGAGGTATAGTTTTCCGCATCTACAACGGCATTCTCAATGTCTGCTATGGATTTTACGTAACCCAATCCACGTACCAAATACTCCGCCTGATTGATTTCCAAAGTCTGGGCCCCAATATCGCGATTGGATTGCTTGACAGCCTTTACCACATCGCCCAACTGGATATTGTACTGACGCATCAGCTCCGGGTCAACGTCGATTTGATATTCCTGGACATAACCACCAATAGAGGCTACCTCCGAAACACCGCTTGCTGAAGACAGTGCATATTTTACGTAATAGTCTTGAATGCTACGCAGTTCGTGCAAATCCCACCCTCCGGTAACATTGCCATCTTCGTCACGACCTTCTAAAGTGTACCAGAAAATCTGTCCCAAACCTGTGGCATCCGGTCCAAGAGATGGATTCACTCCTTTTGGTAATAACCCGGCAGGTAAAGAGTTCAATTTTTCCAGAATCCGGCTTCTAGACCAATAGAATTCCACATTCTCTTCAAAAATGATGTAGATGCTGGAAAATCCGAACATCGAAGAGCTTCGAATGGTCTTTACCCCAGGAATTCCCAGAAGGGAGGTGGTCAAAGGATAGGTAATTTGATCCTCAATATCCTGAGGGGAACGACCCTCCCATTTTGTGAAGACAATCTGTTGGTTCTCCCCTATGTCCGGAATGGCATCCACTGCAACGGGATTACTGGGCAGAAAACCGATATCCCATTTAAAGGGTGCGTGTACAATTCCCCACCCCACAAATAGGGCCAGTAACAGAACTGCCACCAGTTTATTTTCGATTAAGAATTTTATCGCTTTATTCAGCATTGTTTTAATGTATTAGATATTTACAGTAAGTGCGCTGATTAAAATAAACAGCACGTAATGCCCAAAACAGAAATCTGCAGGGCGCACTTTGAATATCTAGTACATCAAATCAAAAAAGTCTCGTAAAGAACTTGATAGTCCTTATTGAGCAAGGGAGGTGGGTGCCCAATAAAAGAAGTTGTAACAGTGTCTACATCTTGGAACAAGTTGATGCAGGAATAGGAAAAGCTAACTAAGAAAACCTGTTGCTTAAGGTCCAGGTCGAAAAAAGAGGTTTTTAAATCTTCCTGTCCTTGCATGGTAAAGGATACTTCATCACAGCAGGACTTTTCAAATTCCGAGACCATGCCATCGGAATCAACCTCCATGCCACAGGTTTTTGCATTCGCGAAGAATGCCACATCCACCACCTTACCCATACATAGGTGCTTATCCACGGTCCATGAAACCGTTGACAACAAGACCAATAGGGCTAGTAGTGATGACAGAATTTGACGTAAAATGTCCTTCATTTCACTACAAAACTACAAAATGTTAACAATTATTGCTTTGTTTAACAGAAGTTTAAAACGAAACAGTGATATGGTTTGGGTAAGCCAGATGAATGATGATGGACTGCAATTTTTAATTTATCGACTCCATTTTAAGGTGATTTGTATACCTTTTAAATTATTATTTAGATAACTTATCTCAAACCTTATTTTTAATATCTCGGAGTAAGAGAAATAATATATTTGAGAGACATTACGTCCAATCTGAATATTAGCTGATTTTTTTTAAGTCCCATTTAACCAACGTGGCCGTTGCATAAGTGGTCCATGAACAAGATACGGAACTAAGCAGGCCGTTTTCAGGAAGTCTTAATCAGAACCTGTCTTGGTTGGATTTGCTGGTAAAAAGCATTCAGGTTGACTTTTAGGGCGCTCATAATGGCCCTTAAAATACCAATGGAGGGTTTCCCTCCCCCTTTCTTGAGGTATTTTTTCAGGTTGAAGGCGATTGCGGCCATGAGCATGACCTTGTGGGCACCGGCCTTGCCCAGTACCCCTATTTTTCTCAGGCCGCAGAACTGGGTCAGGCTGCCGAACACCGGTTCCACCGTGCTCCGTCTCAGCCTTTTCATTTGCCTGCCCCTTTCGCTGTGCTGTCGGGCGTAGGCCCTCAGGTACGGTTCGTCGTATATCGTTCTGGTGATACTTTTGCATTTCTTTTTTGGCGCACACTGGGGTTTCATGGGGCAGGCCTTGCAGCCCTTGGGTGCAGCCCAGTAGTTTTTCAGGACGGAACCGTCCCGGGTGGTACTGAATCCCTTGAAGGGCAGGGGCCTGTCCATCGGGCAGCTATATTCGTCCTTTTCCTTGTCGTATGGGAAACCTTCTATCTCAGGTTTGTATTTCCCGAAGACGGGTATCCATCCGGTGACCTTCCTCTGTTCGAGAAAGTCGTAGTTGGAGCCGTTGGAATATCCTGTGTC
>NZ_JAHCMU010000020.1 GCF_018449435.1 Flagellimonas sp. 389
TTTTTTCATGTGACAGTTAAAATTTAAAGTTAGAAAATTCTAATTTTAAGCTGTCCTATTTTAAGGGAAGCTTACATTTTTAGGGAAGGCTACACTTCTTTGTGGACTTGGTTAGGACGAGAAGTGGAAAATTACGTTCCTTTCGCAATTAGTGGCTTTGGCGAATTGTTTTATTATCGAAAACTAACTGAAATAGATGAAGATATTTGTATGATAGATATTCAATATCGAAAAATAGAAACAATCGTTTGGAACCTTGAATCTTTTTTTGAAGATTTTCTAACAAATGAAGAAGACAGGGAAGAATGGTTAAAGGAATCATTATTTGAAAAGGCAATAGCAGAACTTGGTAATTTAAAAGAAAACGAAGTATTTACGTTCACACCTGTTTTGGCAATGGGTGGAAATATGGAAACGAAGTACTTAAAAAAGGGAAATGCACAAATCTATCAAGATATTGTATTTCAAATGACAATGTAAAAAGTAAACAGCCAGGTATAAACGGCATTGAAACGGTCGTTTATACCAACCGTTGTAGAACATAAAATAAATCACATCATGAAAAAAACATCATTCATATTAATATGCTGTTTTGCCTTTATCATTGTAGCAGCACAATCGAAATCAGAAAATTTTCAATCCGATCCTAAACTTGTACTTGGAGAAGTTTTTAGAGCTGCTAATAAACAAGATTATTCAAATCTTAATACGCTATGTCCCCCGAATAAAACAAATGATGGAGACACCCAAAGATATATCTGTGATATTGCTTCTTCTTCGGAACAGACGATAAATGAATTTATAAGTTATTTTAAAAATGCACGAGTTTCAGGAGAGGTTACATACTTTTTATCTTCAGACGGAACTGAAATGGCAAAAGTCCCGTTCTGGTTTAACCACCCTAGTGGTGAAAGTCGAAGCAACGAAACCATGAATATGGTTAAAGTAGAAGGCAAATGGTACTTATCAAGTTTTTAATTTAAATACGTTCTGTACTTGGATTAAAAAACTCCTTAAATCCACCTTCTGTTACAAAAGAATCATTAATTAGTCATAATTGAAATAGCCCAACAAAATCAAGAACCATTTGGAAAATCAAGGGAGACTTATGATATTGAAAACCAAATAACCAATCGACCATCATAAATGAAAGCTGTTCTCTACCAAAAATATGGTCCTCCCAGTGTTCTTAAAGTAACAGCGATTGAGAAACCTATACCAAAAGACCATGAAATTCTTGTCAAGATTCACGCTGCCACAGTTACTTCCGGGGATGTAAGGCTCCGCAGTTCAGATTTCCCTACTTTATTTTGGCTACCAGCAAGGTTGATTTTTGGACTTTTTAAACCCAAAAAGAAGATTCTTGGCCATGAATTGTCCGGAGTAGTTGAAGAAAAAGGAAAAGACGTGACCCGTTTTAACATTGGTGATGAAGTCTTCGGCACGACTACAATGCTTGGTACCGGTTCTTATGCTGAATATATTTGCTTGCCCGAGCAATGGAAACATGGCGTTGTCGATGTAAAACCTACTAACCTCAGTTTTAATAAAGCTGCTGCTTTGCCCATTGGAGGCATGACCGCGCTGTTTTTATTGGAAAAAGCAAAAATCTCCAAAGGTAAGAGCGTATTGGTCTATGGTGCTTCTGGAAGTGTAGGCAGCTATGCCGTTCAAATCGCAAAAAGCTTTAGCTCCTCCGTTACCGGAGTGTGTAGTACTTCAAACATTGATATGGTGAAATCCCTTGGAGCTGACAAAACGGTTGATTATACACAAGAAGATTATGCTTTACTTGAAGAAACGTTTGATATTGTTTTTGATGCAGTTGGAAAGACCAGCAAATCAAAAGCCAAGAAGGTTTTAAAGAACAACGGTGTCTTTGTTTCCATTAAAATGCTGACAAAGGAAAAGAGCGAAGACCTCTTAAAATTAAAGGAGTTGGCAGAGGAAGGAAAAATAAAGCCCTTTATTGACAAAAGTTATCCACTTGAGGACATTGTAAGTGCCCATACCTATGTTGACAGAGGTCGTAAAAAAGGGAATGTTGTCATTGAAATAAAAGTGTAATACAAATTACTTTGAGAAAGATGGCCCGCAATCAAAAATTTATTGAGTACTTTGTAGTTACTTAAACACTTTTAAAAGTTTATGTCCATAACAGCCGTAATTTCATATTCGGATATTGTAAAATAGATAGTCATGTTCTTCAGTGGCTATCATCTTAACTTCGGATAAGCATCCGAAGCATTACTACTTATTTACATTTTCAAATAAAACATCAAATTGATTGTGTCTACTCTATTATTTGGGTTAGATAACATCTAAGAAGTGAACTTCAAAATGTTCCGAATAAACCCTTTGCTCACAATGTAAAGGAGAATTAGACACAATTTTTTAAAACATACAGAATATGAAACTAGAAGATTTTGGATACAACAAAGAAATCGAAAAACTAAGAGTTGATACTAACCTCAAAGATTTTGAAGTTGGGAGAATTATTGTACAACATAAAGAAAAGTACATTGTTAAAACAGAACGGGGCGACTTTGATGCAGAGATTACTGGCAACTTAAGATATTCGGCCAATGGCCCTGAAGATTTTCCTGCTGTGGGGGATTGGGTCGCTTTAGTAATTTATGATGCTTACATTTCAATAATCCATAAGATAATACCTAGGGTTTCTGTCATATCCAGACAGGCTATTGGTAAGCATGGTGATATACAAGTCATTGCTGCCAATGTTGACTTCGCGTTTATCGTTCAAGCTATTGATAGGGACTTCAGCATAAATCGCATTGAACGATATTTGACGATATGCAATTCATCTGAAATCAAGCCTATTATCATTCTCAACAAAATTGATTTGATAGCTGATATTGAATTACAACAGCTAGTTACCACCGTTCAAAAACGGATAAAACACATCCCCCTGGTTTGTTTGAGCAATACCTCCAAAAAAGGATTGAAAAAATTAGAGGCGTATTTATTCAAAGGCAAGACATACTGTTTTTTAGGTTCATCGGGAGTTGGCAAATCCTCTTTGATCAATAATTTAATTGGTAACAATGTAATGGCAACCAGAGAAATAAATGAGCGTATACATAGAGGAAAACATACCACCACACATAGAGAGTTACTCGTTACCGAAAAAGGGATTTTTATTGATAATCCCGGTATGCGGGAAATAGGTATTACAAGTTCCACAGATGGAATAACCGATTCCTACAATGAAATTTTCAGCTTGGCCAAACAGTGTAAGTTTTCGAATTGTAAACATATCGATGAAATTGGATGTGCAGTTTTAAAGGCCCTTAATTCCGATAAACTTAATTTATCATCTTATCAGAATTATTTAAAAATGGAAAAAGAGAAGGAACACTTTGAATTAACCGTTTCTGAAAAACGAAAAAAAGATAAAAAATTTGGAAAAATGATTAAAAACATCAAGAAACGGAACAAGTACTAATGTACGTTATCCCACAAAGAAACAGCGGTTCAGAAATAAACTTGGACCGCTTTTTTTGAATATCATAAAACTTTTGATAAAGTATTACTTGATTATCTTCAAATTAATGACCTCCTGCTCCGTTAAATGGCGCCAATGGCCTCTTGGCAGGTCCTTTTTGGTCAACCCAGCAAAAATAACCCGGTCAAGTTTGGTAACATGGTAATCCAAATGTTCAAAAATTCGTCGAACAATACGGTTACGCCCGCTATGGATTTCAATGCCCACTTCTTTTTTTGGCGCTCCCTGTATATAACTAACATCATCGACCTGTACCTTACCATCCTCTAATTCTAAGCCCTCTTCTATTTTTCGCAAATCGGCCAAAGTAAGATTTTTGTCCAAGTGCACATGGTAGATTTTCCGAACGCCATGTGTTGGGTGCGTTAGTTTTTTGGTAAGATCACCGTCGTTGGTGAACAATAAAAGTCCGGTGGTGTTCCTGTCCAACCGCCCTACGGGCAAAAGCCTGGATTTTGAAGCACTGGAAACAAGTTCCATCACCGTACGCCTGCCCTTTTCATCATTGGTGGTGGTAATGAAGTTTTTGGGTTTGTTCAGTAGTATGTATTCTTTCTTTTCTGGGTTTAGTTTTCTACCATCAAACCGAACATCATCCGTTAACTGAACTTTATAACCCATTTCTGTAATTACTTTCCCGTTTACGGATACGTTGCCCGCTGCAATATAAGTATCCGCCTCCCTACGGGAACATATTCCCGCATTGGCTACATACCTATTCAAACGCATTTCGTTGGGATTGCTATTTTTAGGAGGGGCAGCTTTTTTTCTGGTAGGATTGTAATTTTTGGAATACTGCTTCCGCTTGTCTCCGCTCGTTGTTCTATTCGAAGACTTCCCTTTTCGGTTATAGTCTGATTTCGCCATCAGTCATTAAATTTTTGCAAAGGTACATATTGCAAATCATCGGACAACGCTTTCCTTAAAATACCTGAATCGTATTTCTCAAGTAACCATTACCTTTGATATGCGCCTATAGTTAATCAAAATGAAAAAAATCATCCCTCTGCTGTTGCTTAGTACCCTTTCGCTAGTCGAATCTTTTGCCCAAAAAAAGGTATTGGACCATTCTGATATCAATCTTTGGAATACCGTGGAAGATGAGGCCATTTCACCAGATGGCTCCTATTCACTATACGATTTGGAAAAGGGTGAAAAAGATAATTTTTTGAAGATACAGGATTCCAAAGGCGATTTTCTTTTGGAATATGACCGTGGCAAAGAGGGTCATTTTACCTATGATTCACAATATGCACTCTTTACAATAAAACCATGGAAAGACAGCGTGGTTGCCCTAAAAAAAAGAAAGGTAAAAAAAGACAGGCTGCCGAAGGATTCATTGGGAATTTTTAACCTAAAGACGAAAAACCTTGTAAAAATAGGAAACATAAAAACGTACAAGCTGCCGGAAAAATGGTCAGGGTTTCTGGCCTATCAACTCGAAGACATCAAAAAAGAGAATACGAAAAAAGAGGAGGAAAAAGATTCCGTATCACCTATCGAAAAGAAAAAAGACAAACCCAAAAAGGTGAGCAAAAAGAATGGGTATCATTTGGTGCTTAGGAACCTTTCGACCAATACACAGGATACCATAAAGTTTGTGACCGATTATACTTTTGCCAAAACCGGTAAATGGTTTGCCTACACAACAACAGGCGAAACAAAAGATGCGAATGCCGGGGTCTTTGTCATTAATATGGAAACAATGCAGACCACTATGCTCCACGAAGCAAAAAAAGGAAAATATTTTCAGCTCAACTTCAGCGAATCTGGCAAGAATCTCGGTTTTATTGCAGACACGGATACCACAAAAATCCAGCTGCGCCCAAACGAACTTTTTCTTTGGCAAGAAGGCAAGGCTACTGCCGAAAAAATTGTGGACAATACCAGCGCGCCTGCTAATTATGTAGTTTCCAAACACGGAAAAATACATTTCTCCAGAGACGATTCCAAGTTGTTTTTTGGTCTTGCAAAGCCCCCTATTAAAAAGGACACTTCCTTATTAAAAGAGGAAATTGTCAATGTTGAGGTTTGGACGTATGACGAGCCCAAATTATATACTGTTCAAGAACTACAACTTAAGAATGATACGATACAATCATTTAAAACAGCCGTACTCCTTAAGGACAAACGGCTTGTTATATTAGCAGATAGCACCTACATGGATACCCAACTGGGAGATAATGGCAATGCCCCTTATGCTTTGGTACGTAACGCTACACCTTATGAACTGCCAAGTCAATGGACGGCGAGACGTTATTACGACTACAAGGTTATAAATACCGCAACAGGAGAGACACAATCGGAAGTAAAAAAAATGCCCCGTATGCGGCTTAGCCCCAAAGCAAAGTACGGTTATGGATATAGTAGGATAGACAGTACATGGTTCACCTATAATTTACAATCGGGCAACTATAGGCCCCTCACCAAGGATGCTGTGTTCTACAATGAAGAAAACGATTACCCCAATTACCCCAATTCCTATGGCGTTGCAGGTTGGACCAAGAATGATACGGCGTTATTGATCTATGACCGCTATGATATTTGGAAAATTAATCCAGAGACTGGCAGTCGGACTAAATTGACCAAGGGTAGGAAAGCCAAAACGGTATATCGTTATCTGCATTTGGATGAGGAAGAGCCCGCCATCGATTTTGACCAAAAACTCTTACTGGGCACCTTTAATGAGGTGTCCAAAGATGGGGGTTATGCTGAATACAATCCCAAGTCGAACACTGTAAAACAACTTGTTTCCGGACCGTACAGTTACGCAACACCAACAAAAGCAGCTCTTACCGATAAGCTGATTTTCACCAGACAGTCCTTTAAAGAATTTCCCGATCTACGTTTTACCGATCTTAACTTCAAAAAAGACATCAAGCTCAGTAATGCCAACCCGCAACAGAAAGAGTACAACTGGGGCACTATAGCGTTGGTAAACTGGATTTCATTGGATGGTAAAAAACTTACAGGCTTGCTTGTGAAGCCCGAAAATTTTGACCCCAACAAGAAATATCCCCTGTTGGTGAACTTCTATGAAAAAAGCTCGGATAGACTTCATAGGCATCGTCATCCCAGGGCTGAACGGTCTTCACTTAATTATAGTTTTTACACCAGTCGGGGTTACGTCATCTTTAACCCAGATGTGCATTACCGTATTGGTTATCCGGGGGAAAGCGCTTATAATTGTGTGATTCCCGGTATTACTTCCTTAGTTGAAAAAGGTTATATTGATTCGGACAACATTGGAGTACAAGGGCATAGCTGGGGTGGTTATCAGATTGCCCATTTGGTGACAAAGACAGATATTTTCAAAGCCGCAGAGGCAGGGGCTCCCGTACCCAATATGATCAGTGCCTATGGCGGAATACGTTGGTGGACGGGTCTGAGCCGTCAATTCCAATACGAGCATACCCAAAGTAGAATTGGAGGTACGCCATGGGAGTTCCCTACCCGATATATGGAAAACTCCCCTATTTTCAACATTGATAAAATAAATACTCCTTTATTGATCATGCACAACGATGCCGATGGTCATGTACCTTGGTACCAAGGCATTGAATTATTTGTAAGCCTACGTAGATTGGGCAAGCCATCATGGTTTTTAAATTATAACGAAGAACCGCACTGGCCCTTAAAGCTTCAAAATCGTAAAGATTTCAATATTCGATTGGCGCAGTTCTTTGACCATTTTTTGAAAGGAGAATCCAAACCAGCATGGATGCATCGTGGTGTTCCCCCTATGGAGAAAGGCATCAGGCAAGGATATGAACTTTTGGATGGGACCGACGAAGATTGATCTTCAAATTGGACTGTTGATTATTATTTTCGATTCACCGTTACCTACATTGGGCATGGAATAATACCCTATGGGTATCAAATTTTTTGTTATTGTCAGTTCGAGCCTTTCGACCGTGCTCAAGATGAAGTAAGTTCGAGAACATTGGCCCTTAAATTCAGGCTTTTACTTGAATCCATCAATTGATATGGTACAATCATTAGTTTAAATCAAATTTATATGTATAAATCCCCGAAATTTATTCGTTAAATAGTGAACAATCATGAAACGATTTTTTCGTTTGATGAGAACCATAAGAACCTTTACGTACGGCATGAAGTTTCCATTTTTAAAAAAACGAAAGTTCTGGTGGCGGTTTATTGCTGTTGCCATTCTATTACCCATATTGCTTCTGGGTGTTTTATTGCTCTACATTCACTATGCCCAAAACGATATCCTCCAAGATAAAATAGCGGATCTAAATCAACAACATAAGGGTCTAATTACCATGGACGATTCCAAATTATCACTGTTTGGGAACTTCCCATATATTTCCCTGAAGCTTTACGATTTAAAAATATATGAGACAAAAGCGGATAATGCGCCCACGGCTATCAATGTACACAATCTTTATGTTGGTCTTAACCTGTGGGACATCGTTAAGGGAAACTATGAAATACAATCGCTGTTTCTAAAGGAAGGAAAAATTGATATTGTTCTTCATGAAAACGGAACCAATAATCTTCAAAATGCTCTAAAAACTACCAGTGAAACAGAAGAAGGCGAGCCAATAAATCTACATCTCAAAAATATTAAGTTACAAAATTTCAACATCCTCAAGTTGAATGAAGCTACAAATACCGACATCGAAACTGTTATTTACTCGGGCAATGGTGGATTCAAGTTGGGCAAAGATTTTATTGCCGGCCATATCGATACCGAATTCCAATTAAACATATTCCAGGATAGCGAAAAAACCTATATCCATCATAAGCATTTTGAGTTACACACCGATGTGACTTTTAATGAAAAAACAGGAGTGCTTAAGATAAAGCCATCTGGTATTATCATGGAACACGGCAACTTTGACCTCCAAGGAACCCTCGACACCAAAAACAATATGGAAATCGACCTTACTGTCAAAGGGAACAAGCCCAATTTCGATATGTTCATTGCTTTTGCTCCTGAAGGCCTTATACCTGTTTTGGAACGCTACGAAAATGAAGGGGAAATTTATTTTAACGGTATAGTTAAAGGGCCACTTAGTGACGGAAAGATGCCGTTCATTGAAGCCACATTCGGAGCAAGTGAAGCTTTTTTGGAAAACATAGAAGAACGAAAGCGTATCAACGAAATGGGATTCAAGGGATATTTCACCAATGGTGAAGATCGTAGCATGAAAACGATGGAATTTTCCCTTACAGACATGAACGCCAAGTTGGAGTCCGGTAATTTTTCAGGCACTTTAGTTGTAAAAAACTTTGAAGAACCCGAAGTGGATATGCAGGTGAACGCCGATTTCAATTTAGCGTTTATGACCAAGTTTCTGAACATTACCGATATTGAAAATGTCTCAGGAAATGTGTTTCTAAAAATGCGATTTCACGACATTATCGATCTAGATCAACCGGAAAAAGCCATCAGCGACCTCAACCAGGCCTACTTTAGCGAATTAAAGGTGACAGATCTCCAGATTTCTTCGGCAAATTTACCTGCGCCACTAAAAAAGTTGGACATGCATCTTATCATGAACGGGAAAGATGCGGTACTTGATCAATTTGATATGCAGGTCGGGAATTCAGATTTGTCCATGACAGGAAACCTATCGGACCTACCTGCTATCGTCCACCATAAAGAGACCCCTGTGGAAGTACATCTTGATATTAAATCAGATGTTCTAGATATTGCCGAATTGACAGGATTTTCAGAGATAGATAAAAAAGGTATCAATGAAAAAATAGAAGATCTAAGTGCAGGATTTTCTTTTAAAGCTTCGGCCCAAGACTTTACGGAATCCCAATTTTTGCCTAGAGGAGAATTTTTTATTGATAGTCTAAACGCACGACTCAAATACTATCCCCATACATTGCATGACTTTCATGCAGATTTTCATATAGATGATAAAGACCTTAAGGTTGTGGATTTTACGGGTTACGTAGATGATTCCGACTTCCATTTAAACGGAATGGCACATGACTATGGATTTTGGCTAAAGGAGACACTCAATGGGGATGTAAAATTGGATGTTACATTAACTTCTGACTTACTTAGACTGGAAGATATTTTTTCGTACAAAGGCGAAAACTACGTACCCAAAGAATATAGGCACGAAACATTCGAAAAATTGACATTGCACGTGAATTCCAGCATGCACTACATAGATTCCATGTTGCATTCCATTGATGTGGACCTTGATAAACTAGATACCAAAATGCAACTACATCCTATGCGATTCCACGACTTTAAAGGTCGAATCCACTATGAGAATGAGCAGCTAGTAATCGAAAAGTTCCATGGGGAAATTGGCAGAACAGTTTTTGACGTGAACTTGAACTATTATCTGGGGGAAGAACAAAACGCCAAAAAGCGAGAAAACTATCTTGCCCTAAATGCAAACTACATTGATTACGATCAACTTTTCAACTTTGACACACAACCTCCCGCTCCTCATAAAACTACCAATACAAAAACTGCTGATGTCAAAGAGCATGCGGAAGCTTTCAATATTTACGAACTCCCTTTTACAGACATGCAGTTTGACATCAATATTGATCATTTTATACGCAATCGTATTGATCTAAAGAATATAAATGCAAGTATACGCACCACACAAAATCATTTTGTCTATGTAGATACGCTTAGCATGGATGCAGCAGGAGGCAGTCTTAACCTATCTGGGTATTTTAATGGTAGTGACCCAGACCATATCTATCTGAATCCCAATCTCACCCTTAACAATGTTGATCTGGACAAAATCCTGTTCAAGTTTGAAAATTTTGGTCAGGACCATTTGGTCTCAGAGAACTTGCATGGAAAGGTTTCTTCTCAAATCAACGGAAAAATTAGGATGTATCCTGATCTTGTTCCAGATTTGGACCAATCGGAAATACAGATGGATGTTCAAGTACTCAGTGGTCGTTTAGTGAACTACAAACCCATGTCCATGCTATCGGATTATATGGGCGATAAAAACCTTAAAAATATTCGTTTTGATACCCTTCAAAACCATTTGGACGTAAACCAAGGGCGCATCAACATACCGAACATGACCATCGAATCGACCTTGGGACACCTAGAAATATCGGGAACTCAAGATTTGGAAAACAATATAGCCTATAACATTAAAATACCTTGGAAGACCGTTAAACAAGCTGCCGTCTACAAGCTGTTCGGAAATAAGAAGAAAAAAGATTCCATTGCCGCGAACGACAAAATCATAGAGGTCGACCCAAACAGGAAAGTCAAATACCTCAACCTAAAGTTACACGGAAACATAGATGACTATAAAATCTCGTTGGGTAAGGGCAACGATAAATAAGCTGTTATTTAGTACTGATGATTTTGTCAATTGATATGACGGATTCATCAATTTGAGGTCAGGTTTGTAATCCTAAAAAGCTAACTTCACTTATCTTGGGGTATGATTCATTAAAACAAATTCATGTCCCTTTTATTGGGCGTAAGTTGAAACAATACATTGCAGATTGACAGAATATCCGAAAGACACAAAATTCAAATATAGTTGGAGAAAGTACCAACAACGAGTGCTTGACGAATTGCAAGACCACCTATCTGACCAACATCTACATGTAATTGCACCACCAGGTTCAGGTAAAACAGTATTGGGGCTTGAAGTTGCAATTCGACTTAATAGACCAACTTTAATTCTTGCACCCACAATCGCAATCCGCAATCAATGGATACGAAGATTTTGTGAACTTTTTCTTCAAACCAACTTGACACCTAATTGGATTTCGAGAGATATTCGCAATCCAGAGTTTATGACAGTTGTAACATATCAAGGGCTTCATGCAGCCTGTAATAATTGGAGAGTTGAAGAAGAAGAAATTGGTGAAGAAGAAACCGAAGAAAATGGAAACGGTAAATCCACCAACTCAGAACTTGATACTATTGTAAGTGGACTAAAATCTCAAAACATCAAAACTATTGTTGTAGACGAAGCTCACCATTTAAAAAGTGAATGGTGGCAAACGCTTATAAAAGTCAAAGAAAAATTAGCACCAGTAATTGTTGGCTTAACAGCTACCCCTCCCTATGATGTAACCGCGACAGAATGGCAACGCTACGTTGATTTAAATGGACCTGTTGATACTGAAATTTCAGTTCCCGAATTAGTGATCGAGGGGGATTTATGCCCTCATCAAGATTATGTTCATTTTACCTTACCAACAGAGAAAGAAAATCAAAAAATTATTGAATTCAGACAGAACATTGAAAAGCTTTTTCAGGAAATAAAAAAAGATGAAACCATCATCAAGGCAATTGAGCAACATCCCATTTGGCAAAATCCAACGGAGCAATTAGATTGGATCTATAATAATCTCTCCTATTATTCAGCTTGCTTAATATTTCTTAATGCCAACGAAAAAGAAATTCCTGAAATACATCTTGAAGTCATTGGCGACAAGAAGTTTAAAATTCCCAAACTTGATTATAAATGGATCGAAACGCTTTTAGATTTCTATCTCTATAAAGAAAAGGAATATTTCAAAGTTTTCGAAGAACATCAAAAAACACTGGAAAACCGATTAAGAAGATATGGAGCAATTGAAAGGCGGCAAATTAATTTTTCGCACAATAATAGAATAACAGGGTTTTTGACTTCTAGTATCAGTAAACTAAACGGCATCAAAAATATCGTTGATTTTGAATACAAACAATTAAGAAAAGATCTACGATTAGTAATTCTTTCAGACTTTATTCGCAAAGAATTTTTCATCAATGCGCCTGAAAACAATCTTGAACTGAACAAAATTGGCATCATTCCGATCTTTGAAAAATTAAGGCGGGAAAACAAGGACAATATAAGAATTGCTGTCCTCACAGGTTCTATCATTATTATTCCACTTAGAGCTTATGAGGCATTTGAGACAAAAGCAGCGAAATACGGAATTACCCAAATCAATTCAAGCCCTGTTCCTTTTGATAGTAATTATATTATAATTAGCCAAACAAAGCAACTCAAACACAACATTGTTCACATAGTAACCCAAATATTTCAGCTTGGAGAAATTGAAGTATTAATTGGAACGAAATCTCTATTGGGCGAAGGTTGGGACGCACCTGCAATCAACTCATTGATCTTGGCAAGTTTTGTAGGTTCATTTGTGCTTTCCAACCAAATGCGTGGCAGAGCTATAAGAACACAAAACGGGAATGACAATAAAACAGGAAACATTTGGCATTTGGTCTGTATTGATCCAACCTCGCCAGCGGGCGGAGACGATTTTGATCTATTAAAAAGGCGATTTAGAAGTTTTGTGGGCATTTCATTCAAAGAAGAGCCCGGAATAGAAAATGGAATTGGACGCCTAAACTTGTCAGTAAACATTTATCAAAAAGAAGAAGCGGAGAAAAAGAACGTTGAAATGTTCTCCTATGCAGGCGACAGAGAAAGTTTAAAACAAAGATGGAAAAAGGCACTTGAAACAGGCGTTACACTTGTTGAAGAGATTAGAATTCCATTTCCAGAGGAAAAGGATTACAAAGCTGTTAAGTCAATGTACTTGAATAAAACAATTGGCAACCTCCTTGCGACTTTAGGTTCGGGTTTAGTTGCTTTTGGTTTAGAAAATTTACAAGGGCTTGGCAAGGTAGCAAGAAACATAAAGTCTATGCAAGATCTGTATGTATTCCTTGCCGTTTTTGGAGCAGTTGGAATGGCAATTTTTGGCAGACTTACATTTAAGACATTAAGATTGTATTTTAAATACCGGGATATTTCAAAAGACATTCAACAAATTGGTGACGCACTCTTAAACTCCTTAATTAAAGTAGGAGTCATAAAGACAGACTATTCAAAATTAAAGGTAGAAACCTCAGTGGACAAGTGGGGAGCTATTTTCTGTCATTTAGAAGGCGGAACAACTTTCGACAAATCAACTTTTATAAATGCACTAAAAGAAGTAATTGTCCCTATTGACAATCCTAGATATGTAATCATCAGAAAGAACAAGTTTATATTGTTCATAAAACAAAAAGACTATCATTCTGTTCCTGAAATACTCGGACGAAATAAGAATTTAGCGGAATATTTTAAAAACCAATGGGAACGACTTGTTGGTTCTTGCGACCTGATTTTTACACGAACAATTGAAGGTAGAAAAATACTTTTAAAGTCAAGAGTAAAATCATTGGCAGCACAGTTTGATACAGAAGTGGAACATGTAAATAAGTGGAAGTAAAAAAACCTACGCCCGACTGCGGTTATACGTATTACGGGCAAAAGCGCTGACATCCATAATCAAAGAACCTTATTGACTTGGCTGCTCGAAGTATTTCCAGTTCTGGAAACCCTCAGAAATAGATTCTATCAATTTATATGACGAATTCATTAATTTGAGGTCAGGTTTGTAATTCTAAAAAGCTAACTTCACTTATCTCAAGGTATGATTCATTAAAACAAGTTCGTATCGCTTTTAGTTAGCAACAACCTAAAGAAAATGAAAATATACAGAAAATATTTTATCGCATTTGGAGTAATTATACTGTTACTTGTTGGATATTTTATTGCCAATAATATACTTTTTAATGGAGTAAGGTCAAGAGTGGTAAATGAGAATGGTTTTCAAGCAAATTATTTCGTTAAAGATGTTACCAAAAACAAAGCGTCAGTAGTTTTAATAGGTGGTGGTCAATGGGGTGATTACTGGGCAAAAGAATTTGCAAATAAAGAAATGGTCGGATTATCATTACCCTATACAAGAAAAGAGGGTTTGCCAAAATTACCAGAAGAAATTAATTTAGAATACTTTGAAAATGCCATTAAGTGGTTGGGAAATCAGAAAGAAGTTGACTCAAATAAAATAGTAATAATGGGAGCATCAAGAAATGCAGAGTTAGCATTAATAATTGCTTCAACATTTCCAGAGATTGTAAGCGGAGTTGTTGCCTATGCCCCAAGTTCTGTTTCTTGGTCAAATACAGTGCTACCATACAATTCAAATGAATTGAAACCAAGTTGGAAATATAAAGGAATTGATATTCCGTATATACCCATGAATAAAATTTCTGGAAACAACTCAGACAAAATTAAAATGATTGAATACTGGAAAAAAGGTTTAACGAAGACAGATTTGGTAAATAAAGCATTAATTAAAGTAGAAAAAATTAATGGCCCTATTCTGCTTTTTTCTGGAAATGATGATGCGGTTTGGCCATCATCAATAATGGCCGACATGATAGAAGAAAGATTAAAAGAGAATAATTTTGAGCATTCTTTTCAAAATATAAAATATGAAAATGCCGGACATTTAATTTCAAGCAATCCGGAGGAAAATTCAAATTTTAGGACTGGAACTATTAATATTGATGGAAAGAACTATGAGTACGAATACGGTGGAACTAATGAAGGAGATTATAAAGCCAAACAAGATGCCAAAATAAAGTTAATTGAATTTTTTGAAAAAATGTAAATTTAGCAAAATGTAGTTGCTAGCAACGTATATAGCATATTACCAAAATTTGGGAAACATTAAACTCTAACCTATTAAGAAAACTCAGTTACAACTGAACAAAATAAATAAGTGCTACTAAAAAAGTACTACAACATCTTAGAATCTCAAAATAATAGTATAGGGAAAAGTAGTTACTCATCTCCAAATTCAACCGTAGATTGTCGCTCCCTGTTTACCATTAACTTGGTAACATCGGGTCGGGAATAATGGCCTACGGGGTCAAAATTCTGTCGTTCCTCATAGATCCTATTAAAATCCAAAGTTTCATAAATCAGTCCTTCTTTATCTATAACAGGCTCTACCAGCCATTCCCCATCGGGGGCGGCAATTGCAGAACCTCCGTTTGCCAAAACTTTGGGAGCTTTCTCTAAGATTTTCTCTAAATGCGGGGTTGTTTTTGGAAAATCGGATGTCGCCATCAGTGATGATACCGAGATTACAAAGCTTCTGGATTCCCGAGCTATGAATCGGGTAATGTCCTTAGTATTGTGCAAACCACCCGGCCATACCGCTACATGTAAATTTTCTCCTTGTCCATATAAAGCTGCTCGTGGAAGTGGCATCCAGTTCTCCCAACAGTTCAATCCCCCAACGGTAAACTGTTTTAAAGGATGTACTTTGAGCCCGTTACCATCCCCCTGCGCCCAGGTCAAACGCTCATCATAGGTAGGTTGTAATTTGCGATGCACCGATTGTATCTCTCCATTTTGATCGATATAGACCAACGAGCAATATAGGCTATGCCCACCCCTATCCTTGGCACGTTCCATCATTCCCAGATACACTGCAATATTTTTCTCCTTGGCGATTCTACAAATGGCATCCAACTCACCAGCTTCAATCTGGATTGAATTTCTGACGTAATGTGCATGCAGCTCTTTATTCACTTTTAAGTCCCACGCAGCGCCTTCGGTATGTGCCAACCAAAAAGGGTATCCAGGTAAAAAAGCTTCGCCAAAAATAATGAGTTCCGCTCCGTTTTTTGCAGCTTCTTCAATTGAGTTTTCTATTTTTTCAAGCGTAGCCAGTTTGTCCAACCAAACTGGGGCAATCTGGGCCATTGCCACTTTTAAAAGATTTTCCATTATAAAATTCGATTTAAGACCAAATCAACATCGATCAACAAAATACTGAAAACACCCGCCACAATAATAAATTTTAGAATATTATGCAGCCAAACGTAGTGCTTTTTACCGCTGGCTTTCCATAACAGAATGATAAAAAGACCCAAAAGAAGAATACAGGCAAAAAAGAACAGGTACATATAGCCAACATCAAAAGTATTGATCAGTAAAAGCGAAGGAATAAGCGTCATCACAATCAACGATCCAATAATTAGCTTAGAAATCCTCACTCCATATATGATTGGAATGGTTTTATAGTTTTGTGCCATATCGCCAGCCATATTTTCCAAATCTTTGATCATTTCCCGAGCCAAAATCAATAGGAAGAGAAAAAGGGCATGTACAAAAATTACGGTCTGAAAATTTGCATAGTAGACGAAAACGACAAAAAAGGGAGCTATGGCCAATGAGGCCGAAACCAAATTGCCAATAAATGGAATACGCTTTAATTTATGCGAATACAACCAGATTCCAAAAATATAGGCCGAGAAGAAAAATACCGCTCTAAATGATATATAACTGGCAGCCACAGCAGCCAAAAAATTGAGGATGAAATAGGTTGTCAATTTAAATCGTTGGCTTACCAACCTGTCCAGCATACTCTTTGTTGGCTTATTGATCAAATCTTTCTCGGCATCGTAGAAGTTATTGATGATATAACCGCCCGCTATTGCCAATGCCGATGCTGTCACGATCAAAAAAAGATTAATGTCGAAAACAACCTCTCGCAAAGGCAAATCTGGAGATAAAATATAAATGGAAGCTAAATATTGTGCCAGGGTAATCATTAGAATGTTATATCCCCGAACCACGGAAAACAAACTCAATAGCTTAAACAGCAGGAGTTTATTTTTTCTAGTAAGCATGTGATACGATTAGAAGTTGTACACCACTTCTAGGTTATGACCTTGCAATGTTTTTTTGGCTTTTTCCAAATCTTGTGTAAAGCCAAGAATGTAACCACCACCACCTGAACCGCAAAGCTTCAAATAATAATCATTGGTCTCAATACCTTTTTGCCAAAGTTGGTGGAACTTAGCTGGAATCATAGGCTTGAAATTGTCAAAAACTACGTTGGAAAGCTCTTTCAAGTTACCAAAAAGGGATTTTACATTTCCATTTAAAAAATCCTCTACACAGGCATCCGTGTGCTTTATGAATTGGTTTTTAAGCATGCTACGAAATCCTTCCTGCTTCATTTTTTCCATGAAAATCTGAACCATTGGCGCGGTTTCACCAGTAATGCCACTGTCCAATAAGAAAACTGCGCCTTTGCCCTCCTTGTTTTGGGATGGAATGCTTGCAGATTCTATATTGTCCTTAGAATTTATAAGGATTGGTAAGCTCAAGTAACTGTTCAGCGGGTCTAGACCAGAAGACTTACCGTGGAAAAAGGATTCCATTTTCCCAAAAATCGCTTTAAGTCGCAAGAGTTTTTCTCGGGTCAGGTTTTCGAGAACGGTTATTTTATCGGTTGCATATTTATCGTAAATAGCCGCAACTAACGCCCCACTACTGCCAATGCCGTAACCTTGGGGAATGGAACTGTCAAAATACATTCCATGGTCAACATCTGCCTGAAGTGTTTCCAAATCAAAAGAGACCAAGTCTTTCTCTTCTTGTTCCAATTTTCTTAGATATCCGACATACTCTTTTAAACTCTCATTTGACTTTTTTGCAGAAGCCGAAGTGTTATCATCGGTCTTTAAGGCTCCCTTAAAAAAATTGTAGGGAATAGAGAGTCCTTTGGAGTCTTTAATAATTCCGTACTCTCCAAAGAGTAAAATTTTAGAGTAAAATAACGGCCCTTTCATGTTATATTTATTCGTGAAATTCCATTTTGTTTAACATATTTCAAAATAAAGATAAACAAAATTGATGTTCAAAATTCAAAACTTTCAATTAATTACGTTTATTTGAACGCCAATACTTTCTTTTCAGTGTATTAGACGTACTAAATCAACGTAACTTTCTTGCACCATCGCCAATTCGGTCGCAAATATAATGTCCCTTCTCGCAATGCACAACTAATTCATCCTGAATAAATTGAATAACTTTTTCTTTCACCGATTCAGGATATAATAGATGTACATTGGCGCCTGCATCCAACGTAAAACATAACGGTACTTTTGTTGAAGCCCTATAACTCCATATTTTATTGATGATTTCCAAGGTATCTGGTTTCATAAGGATAAAATAAGGCATGCTTGTCATCATCATTGCATGTAGGGTCAGTGCTTCGCTTTCAACAATTCTTATGAAGTTATCCAAGTCCCCATTTTCAAAAATAGTTTTCAGTTTATCCAAATTTTCATGGGCTTGGGCAAAACGTCTTTCGGCATACGGATGGTCGTGCATTAAATTATGCCCAACAGAACTACTTACTTGTTTTTGTCCTTTGTGCACCAATAAGATGGTATCATGAAAATTCTTAAAAACAGTGGCTATTTTAAAGGGATACCGTACTCCGTACAAATCGGAACTTTCCTCGATAGCGGCATATTTGCCCCATTGAATTAAATCCCCTTCGATACTTCTGCCCGCACTTCCCGAGCCCAAACGTGCCAAAAAAGAGGCTTTCTTTTTAAAAAAATCCTCGCTCATACTACCATTCAACTTTTTTTCAATGTCCATAAGGCATAGGGACAAGGCGGCCATTCCACTTGCAGAAGAAGCTATTCCGCTACTATGGGGAAAGGAATTTGATGTTTCAATTATGAAGTGATACGATTTTAAGAAAGGAAGATACTTTTCTATGCGTTCAAAAAAAGTCTGAATCTTCGGCTTAAAATCTTCTTTGGGTTTTCCTTCAAAAATTAAATCAAACGAAAATTGCGGACTATCACCTTCCTTTTTGGTATATGAAACCGAGGTCGTCGTTGCACAGGCATCGAGCGTAAAGCTAATGGATGGATTAGCAGGGATCTGATTGGCCTTTTTTCCCCAATATTTGACCAAAGCAATATTACTGGGCGCTTTCCATGTAACTTTTCCCTCTGAAGGTAAATCGTTATAACTTTTGGACAGAAAGTCTTTTTCGGTCATTGAAAAATATTTGGGCAAATATAAGGTGCAAGCTACGATACGAGAAATAGGTACAAATAAATTCTTATTTTAGAGGGAATTGCACTTACCATGAAAAAAAAGATTATCAACATTTCAATTTCGGTTATCATTTGTCTGCTTATTGGTTTTTTATCCAGTTTTGCAACGCAAAGTTCGGTTAATGATTGGTACTTAACCTTGAGCAAACCCAGTTTCAATCCGCCTAATTGGCTATTTGCTCCTGTTTGGACCCTACTCTATATTATGATGGGGGTTTCGGCAGGAATCGTTTGGTCCAAAGGGTTCCATCATATTTGGGTAAAAACGGCCCTGTACCATTTTGGCTTTCAATTGCTCTTTAATGCCTTGTGGAGTATTGTTTTTTTTGGACTGCAAAGTCCATTTTGGGCACTCTTGGTCATTCTTACGCTTTTAACACTAATCATCTTGACCATGAAATGGTTTAGCGTGGTAAGTAAAACAGCCGCAATTCTGCTGGCCCCTTATCTGCTATGGGTTGGTTTTGCAACACTCTTAAATTATAAAATCTGGGAGTTGAATTGATTATATGTCATCAACTCTTTTCCACCATTACAATCAATTTTTGCATTGTTTTTAAATTACGGGTCGTAGCTTCAACTTTAAGTTTCCGTTCAATCAAGTTGTTGTTCAATTTTGCATTGCCATACCCTTTTTTACAACAGAGATAGACGCATGTGTCAGTAATATGAAAGTCTTCATGCACGAATTGCTCAACTTTGAATTTCTCTTTCAAAACTTGTTCGGGAGGTTGTTTAAGTAAGACAAAATATATGCTGTTCTCTACTAATTCGTTGGCAAATGGATTAGAATCCAAAATTTGCTTTAACGCTTCTCCAGTGGTTACCAAAGTTGGTACACTAAATCCAAAATCGGCCAAAATAACTTTGTGAATGGTTTTTTCAAGTTGCTTAACGCTGGTCTTTTCACTTTCAAAAACAACATTTCCGCTCTGTATATACGTTGTTACTTTATGAAGACCGTGATTTTCTAGCGATTGTTTTAAATCGGCCATTCTAATTTTCTTTTGGCCGCTTACATTAATTCCCCTAAGAAGTGCTACATAGGTTTTCATCAGCTACAATTTTTCTTGAATAAAATTACTCCGATTTATTTTAGTAAATTCAAACGCATTAAATTAACACAATGAATCAGTATATCCTTGCCTTAGATCAAGGCACCACAAGTTCCCGAGCCGTAGTTTTCGATAAAAAAGGAACTATAATATCCGTTTCCCAAAAAGAGTTCACCCAAATTTTCCCCAAGCCAGGATGGGTAGAACACGATGCAGATGAAATTTGGGCCACACAAGCAGGGATGGCAGCCGAAGCCGTAAGCAAAAAAGGATTGAAAGGAGAACAAATTGCTGCGATAGGGATTACCAATCAACGTGAAACTGTTGTGGTATGGGACAGAAATACAGGCAAACCCATATACAATGCCATAGTTTGGCAAGACAAAAGAACTGCAAATTATTGTGACGAACTTAAAAGTCAAGGGAAATCTGAAATGATACGGGAAAAGACCGGTCTGGTCATTGATTCTTACTTCTCGGGCACCAAAGTAAAGTGGATCCTTGACAATGTTCAAGGTGCTCGCGAAAAAGCTGAAGCCGGTGATTTGGTACTCGGCACCATAGATACCTGGTTAATCTGGAAGATGACCGAGGGGAAAATGCACATTACCGATGTTACCAATGCATCCAGGTCCTTGCTCTTCAACATAAATACCATGGAATGGGACAATGAACTTTTGGAACTTTTTACCATCCCCAAAAGTATGCTCCCCGAAGTAAGGCAATCCAGCGAGGTATACGGAAATACAAGTCCAAATTTTTTCGCTGCTAAAATTCCAATAGCTGGTATTGCCGGTGACCAACAAGCAGCATTGTTCGGCCAAATGTGCACCAAGCAGGGAATGGTGAAAAATACGTATGGCACAGGTTGTTTTATGCTTATGAATATTGGTGAAAAGCCCATTGTTTCTAAAAACAACCTTTTGACCACGGTAGCCTGGAAAATAAATGGAAAAACGCATTATGCACTGGAAGGAAGTATTTTTATTGCCGGAGCGGTCGTGCAATGGCTTCGTGATAGTCTAAAAATTATAAAAACCTCTTCTGATGTTGAGCAACTTGCAGGTTCTGTGGATAGCTCAGAAGGTGTTTATTTTGTGCCAGCCTTTGCTGGATTGGGTGCCCCGCATTGGAATCAACATGCCCAAGGAACCATTTTTGGACTAACCCGTGGAAGTACCGATGCACATATTGCCAGAGCCGCTTTAGAATCCATTGCCTACCAGACCATGGATATTTTGAAAGCCATGGAAGCAGATTCTGGAATTTCGATAAAAGAGCTTAGGGTCGATGGCGGTGCCACTGTAAACGATTTGTTGATGCAATTCCAGGCAGATGTTTTGAACACCGTAACTATTCGACCAAAAATAGTAGAGACTACAGTGATGGGGGCGGCTTATTTGGCCGGACTTGCTGTTGGGTATTGGGAAAGCCAGGAAGAAATTCAGGATATTTGGCAAACCGATGTCCATTTTAAACCATCCAATGAAAGAGCGTATATAGATGCTGGAATTAAAGGATGGTACAGGGCCATTGAAGCTTTGGAACACTGGACAAAAAATCAGTAAACTATTGGCAGTTGACAAACAAAACTATTTACCCATAAAACTTTAACAAACCAACCATGACTCCCTTTATTGCTGAAATTATGGGAACGTTCCTCCTCATTCTTTTGGGATGCGGTGTAAACGCAAACGTATCATTAAAAAAAACCTATGGAAGCGACTCAGGTTGGATAGTGATTACAACAGGATGGGCTTTTGCCGTATACACGGGAGTAGTCGTCGCAGGACCTTACAGCGGCGCACATCTCAATCCTGCCGTTACTATTGGTCTAGCAATAGCAGGAGAGTTCTCTATTTATGATGTTCCTAATTATATTTTGGCTCAATTTATAGGGGCTATGCTTGGCGCCTTCTTTGTGTGGCTAATGAACAAGGATCATTTTGATGCCACTGAAGATGGAAATAGTAAAAGAGGTGTTTTCTGTAATGCGCCTGCCATTCCCAATGTTTTTTTAAACATGTTGACCGAGATTCTAGGTACTTTTGTTCTGGTCTTTGCCGTACTCTATTTTACCGATGCTGTTTCCATGAAGGACAATACCATAATTGGTTTGGGTTCTCTTGGGGCATTGCCCGTTGCTATTATTGTATGGGGAATAGGTTTATGTTTGGGTGGAACGACCGGTTATGCCATTAACCCTGCCAGGGATTTAGGACCGAGAATCATTCATGCATTGGTTCCAATTAAAAACAAGGGTTCCAATGGTTGGGGTTATTCTTGGATTCCCGTAGTAGGACCAATTCTGGGAGCTGCCCTTGCCGCAGGTATCGCTATGGTTCTTCAATGATTATTCGGAAGAGATTGCTTGTGCAGCTATGTAAGCGCCCGTCCAAGCGTTCTGAAAATTGAAGCCACCCGTTATTGCATCCACATTTATTATTTCTCCAGCAAAGTAAAGGTTTGGGTGTATTTTGCTTTCAAAAGTCTTGAAATTAATTTCTTTTAAATCTACGCCTCCAGCGGTTACAAACTCCTCTTTAAAAGTACTTTTCCCTTCGACTCTAAACGAACATTGCGTAAGCTGTTGTGCTAAATTTTGGAGTTTTTCTTTTGTAACATCCGTCCATTTTAAGTCTTTTTCGATACCGGCAGCCTTTACCAAACTTGACCACAACCTTCTGGGCAAATCCACTACCTGTGTTCTCAAGATAGTTTTCTTTGTTTCTACCTTTTTTACTTCTTTAAGGAGCATCTCCATAGACTCTGTTGAATACTCGGGAGTCCAATTAACATTTATCCTAAAATTATATTTATAATCATGCAATATGTTTGCCCCCCATGCCGAAAGCTTCAAAATAGCAGGACCACTCAACCCCCAATGTGTTATCAATACGGGGCCTTCGGATTGTAGAACCGGTTCTTCTCTTGAAACACTCTTTAGTTTGACATCTACTTTGGATGAAAAAATCTTCTTTGGTAAAACTTCAGCAGTGGCAAATGCACTTACTCCTTGAATTCCCTTTATCCGTTCATCATTTATATTGAAGGTAAACAGCGAGGGAACTGGTGAAACCACCTTATGCCCTATCGACTCTAAGATAGTCCACATTTTGGGGTTGCTTCCAGTTGACAGGACCAGTTTTGTACAGTTGTAGTGCTTGTTCATGGTGGTTACCTGCCAACCGTCACCGTTTTCATTTTTCTTGAAGTGTTTAACGGCACTATTTTTTAAAACCTGTATTCTCAGACGTTTCGTTTCCGAAAGAAGGCAATCAATAATGGATTGTGAGGAATTGCTTTGTGGAAAAACCCGTCCGTCGGACTCTACTTTTAAGGGCACTCCTCTTTCCTCAAAAAATGTCATGACGTTTATGGGAGCATAGGTATGAAATGGACCCAAAAGTTCTTTTCTGCCCCTGGGATAGTTGTTTACCAATTCATGTGCAGAGAATTCACCATGGGTTACATTGCAACGACCGCCACCTGAGACCTTGACTTTTGAAAGTACATTCTTTCCTCTTTCAAAGATGGCAATTTTAAGCTTTGGTGACTGCTCTGCAATATGGATGGCCGTGTAAAATCCTGCTGCGCCACCACCAACGATTATGACATCGAACATTAATGTACCCGTTCTGGAAAATTGGTGATAATGCCATCTACTCCAAACGCTTTCATTCTTTGAATATCGTCAGGTTCATTGACCGTCCATGTGTAGATTTTAAACCCCTCATCCTTAATTTTTCCCGCATTCTCTTCGGTCAATGTTGTGTAATCAGGGTTTATAGCGACAGCATTTAATTCTTTGGCTACTGAAATTGCATCCATTGGGTCTTCTTCGGTCAATACGGCAATCTTTATGTTTGCATTGATTTTTCGCATTTCCCTCAACTCGTCCCAATTAAAGCTGGAGATAACGAAATTGTCCAAAATCCACCCTTTTCCTTCAATATAGTTTTCTATTATAAAATTTACCCTTTCAGAAGTATTGGCTCCTTTAAGTTCTATGTTCAGTGCTACTTTATTATCAATTAGTTTTAGAACATCTTGAAGCATCGGAATTTTATGGTTTCCGTCAAGGGTAAGTTTTTTTAAATCATAGATGTTGTATTCTTCGATGTTGCCACCACTGTTGGAAAGGCGTTCCACGCGTTCATCATGAAAGACCACTATTTCCCCGCTCGATATCTTGAACACATCGATTTCTATCATATCCACACCCAAATCCAAGGCTTTCTGGACCGAAGCCAACGTATTTTCGGTCTCATGTCCCATAGCGCCCCTGTGTCCGATGACCAATGGTTTTTTTTCTATCATACTACAACTATTGAGTAAAAAAGCAGCTACTAAAGCTAATGGTATGTTTTTCTTCATCATGATTATTTTACACCATTAAAAATACAACTTGAAAGTGAATTGGAACAGTAAAACAATTAATTGCAAGTCCTTATAAGGTAAGGTAATGAAAATGGCTCAGCAAAGTCTCCCTCACACCAATATTATCTAGATTCAGACCGACAAAAACCCAGATTGGAACAAGTAACTTTTATTGGGCAACACATAAAATAACCGATTCCAAAGGTTGAAGCTCAATGGCTACGACTCCGACCCCATCTTTTACATTGAGTTTTGTGTTCTTCTTTCCGTAGAGTTTTTCCACCAAACTGTGCTCACCATCCGCCAAATTCCACTTAGAAATTACGTCTTGTGGCAACCTTAAATCAAAGGCGTAGTTGTTATCAGAATCAAAATTTGAGACAACGATCAATTTTTCATTTTCGGACCACCTAACATAGGAGAGCACCCTATGGTCATAATTTTCGGTATTGTCCTTATTGAAAAAATGAATCTCCTGATAGTTCCCCATCAGTGCTTCACTGGTAATGGTAAAGTTTAAAAGGCGTTTGTAAAAATCTCGAAGGGTTTTCTCTTCTTCTGAAAGCTGCCCGCCATCAAACTTCTTATTGTTTATCCATCTTTGGTGGTGCGGAACTCCAATATAATCAAATATGGAAGTACGTGTAGGTTTGCCAAAACCTGCATCTTCTGCTCCTGGCTCTCCCACTTCTTGTCCAAAATAAATCATGGTTGGCGAGGTACTCAGGGTTGCGGAAACCACCATTGCCGGTTTTGCTATTTCTGCCCTGCCCACAAAATCTGGACTTGCAATACGTTGTTCGTCGTGGTTTTCCAGAAAGTGTAGCATATGGTGTTCAATATCGGCCATGCCCTTTTGCACAACGGGGATATGGTCGGTCCAGCCATAGCCTTTCATAATATGCTTGATGCTATCGTACAACTCTACCTTATCGTACAAATAATCCATCTTCCCTTTGTGGATGTAATCCCTGTAAAGTTGGGGATTATAGACTTCAGCCAAAAGGAAAGCATCAGGATTCTTGGTTTTGATATTGGAATTCAAATAACTCCAAAACTCTACGGGCACCATTTCGGCCATATCAAAACGAAAGCCATCCACGCCAAGGTCAAGCCAGTACAGTGTGATATCCTTGAACTTATCCCATGAATCAGGAATTGTTTTATCCTTCCAGAACTCCAAATGTGCTTTATAATTTTTGTTGCCAAAGTCCTCTGACAGCCCATCAAAATCCTTAGTGCCATCTGGTCTTACCCCATAATTTACTTTGACTGTCTCATACCAATCGTTAAAATGGGGTTGTGCCAGTCGTGATCCGTTACCAGTCCATTTAGCAGGTCGCTCCTTGAACGCTCCATCAGAAAACTTATTTTGGCTTCCTCCAAGTGGAAGGTATCCATCTTGCCATTGGGGCACGGTAAACGATGAATCGGGGATGTAATAAAAATTGTTATTGACATCATACTCCAAAGTGGTATCGTCATTGGCGCCAAAATCTGAAACTCCTTCAGGATTGGTCAGACCTTCATAGTTTCTGGCGACATGGTTGGGAACAATATCAATAAGTACTTTCAATCCTATTTTGTGTGTTCGATCCACCAATGCTTTGAACTCTTCCAATCTTTCTGAAGGGTCAATTGCCAAATCAGGGTTTACATTATAGTAGTCTTTAACAGCATAAGGAGAACCCGCACGTCCTTTTACCACATCGGGGTCGTCGTTGGAGATACCGTAATCCGTGTAATCATTTATTACAGCATGATGGGGAACGCCCGTATACCAAATATGTGTTACGCCAAGGTCTTTGATTTCCTTTAGTGCTTCTTCGGTAAAATCGGCAAACTTCCCTACTCCATTTTCTTCAATGGTACCCCAAGGATTGTTAGTGGTATTGGTATTACCAAAAAGTCGTGTAAAAACCTGATAAACTACAGCCTTTTTCTTCATTTTTTTCTCAACTGTTTTCTTTTCTGTTTTCTGTTCACACGAATGAATCGACACTAAGACCATAAGTATGGGTAAGTAGAGGTATCGCTTCATGCTTCAACTACTTTTCCCGGAATTAATGTCAATGGTGTATTGTTCACTTGAATTGCAAGTTCTTTTTCTCCGGTGATGTTAAAGCTAGTACCTTGTTTTGAAACCGATATTGTAATAATTTGATTTCTGAAATTAATCTTGAAAGCATATGAATTCCATTGCTCCGGAATTTGAGGTGTAAAATGAAGCTGGTCTTTAATTATCCGCATTCCCCCAAAGCCTTCTACAATGCTCATCCATGTACCGGCCATGGATGTAATGTGCAATCCTTCCTCTACTTCCTTATTGTAATCATCCAGGTCCAATCTTGATGTCCTTAAATAAAAGGTATAGGCCTGTTCCATTCTTCCCAAGGTTGCTGCCTGAATGCTATGTACACAGGGAGACAATGAGGATTCGTGAACAGTGTAAGGTTCATAAAAATCAAAATGTTTTTCTAACTCGTTTTTATTGAAATGGTCTTCAAAGAAATAGAAGCCTTGTAAAACATCGGCCTGTTTTATATAGGGGGAACGCAATATTCTGTCCCAACTCCACTTTTGGTTAATGGGTCTTTGTGATCTATCCAAATATTTGACCTTCACCAATTCTTTGTCCAAAAATCCGTCTTGTTGTAAAAACACCTCATGTTTCCCTGAATAAGGAAAATAAACATTGTTGGCCACTTTGCTCCAAGCTTTGGTTTCGGATGTCGTTAAACTGGTTTTGTCCCATACTCTTCCATAATCCTTTGGATATTTGGATTCAACCACCTCAAGTTGCTCCAAAGCATACTCTATGCACCATTTAGCCAAATAGTTGGTGTACCAGTTATTGTTGACATTGTTTTCGTATTCATTAGGGCCAGTAACTCCCAACATTACATACTGCTGCTTATCTTCAGAAAAATTAAAGCGTTGGTGCCAGAACCTTGCAATTCCTATTAAGACCTCCAATCCCATTTTTGGAATATAGCTATAGTCTCCTGTAAATCTATGGTAGTTGAAAATTGCAAACGATATTGCTCCATTTCTATGGATTTCTTCAAAAGTAATCTCCCATTCGTTATGACATTCTTCACCGTTCATTGTTACCATGGGATATAGTGCAGCCCCATTGGTAAAACCAAGTTTTTGTGCGTTCTCTATAGCTTTTTCCAAATGGTTGTAACGGTATTCCAATAAACTCCAAGCTACTTCTTGGTTCTTTGTGGCCATATAAAATGGAACGCAATAAGCTTCTGTATCCCAATACGTACTGCCCCCATATTTCTCGCCGGTAAATCCTTTTGGACCTATATTCAATCGCGAATCCCTTCCTAAGTAGGTCTGGTTCAATTGAAAAATGTTAAAACGTATGCCCTGTTGTGCTTTTACATCGCCTTCAATTTCAATATCGCTCATCTCCCAAATCTTTGCCCAAGCTTCTTTTTGTTTTTGAAGGAGTTCATCAAACCCGATTGTGGTCACTTTGTCCAAAACTTTGTTTGCAACATTGACAAGTTCCGATGCATCGTGATTCCGAGAAACTGTGTACCCACCGAATTTTACCAATGTAATTTTTTCTCCTTTTGAAACATTTTGCTCAAACCCAAGCCCAACAAAAGAATCTGTTTTCCTGTCTAATTTGGACTCCGATATTGTGGTGCCATTATACACTACATGCGCTTCCATAAAAGTACATGTAGAAAAATTGGTTTTCATGGTATGGGCTTCAATATAAGCCCTGTTTTCCTTATAATCGACGTTGGTCGTGTTCCAAAACTTATCGTCCCAATTGCTATCTTCATTTGTAATACCACTGTCCAAATAAGGCGTAAAAGTTACTTTAGCATCAGCATTCAGCAATTCTATTTCCATCTTTATAGCACCTACTTCATCAATATCTAAACTCAAAAAACGTGAAACGGTTATGGAAACCTCAATATCATTGGATAAGGTTGCCCTAAAATTTCGACGATACCACCCTTCTTTCATGTTCAGTTCCCTTTTAAAACCGGAAACTTCTTTACAAGTATTCAAATCCAGCGAAACATCATCAATTTGAACATTAATACCAATCCAGTTTGGTGCATTCAACACTTTTGCAAAGTACTCTGGATAGCCGTTTTTCCACCAACCCACTCTGGTTTTATCAGGATAGTAGACCCCTGCAATGTAGCTCCCCTGAAAGGTATCTCCGGAATACTGTTCTTCAAAATTGGCCCGCTGCCCCATAGCACCGTTGCCAAGGCTGAACAAACTTTCTGAAGATTTTACTTGTTCTTTGTCAAAACCTTCTTCTATTATGGACCAAGGGTCCGCTTTTATATAATCTTGATTCATTACTGTAAACTAAAATGTAGGTGGTTAAATATGTGCCTTGAAATAAGGCATCACAAAATTAATTAATTGTGGAATCCCTGACCACTAATGTTGGCTCTAAAATTTTGGTTTGAAATGTTTCTTCTTCAACTTCGCTTTCAATTTTATCGATCAACATTTGGGCAGATGTTTCTCCCATTTTTTCGCCATGCTGTGCTACGGCGGTTAAGCTGGGGTTTGCATATTTGGACAAGAGTCCATCTGTAAAACCTATAAATGAAACATCGTTAGGAATATGAAGTCCTTTTTTCTGAATTAGCTTCATACTATAAACGGTGAAAATCTCATTAACGCACAATACAGCGTCCATGCTGTTGGAATCAAAGAAATCAATAATGCTTTTTTCATCTATTTCCATTGATGAAAGTTTAAGGATCAGGGATTCGTCGACAGGAAGGTTGTTTTCCATAAGCGCTTTTCTGTAGCCTTCGGTACGGGCCTTACTTACGCTTAAGTAATCACCCGTAGTGATTAAGGCTATTTTTTTTCGCCCTTGTTCTATAAGCTTTTTAGTTGCCATGTAGGCCCCTAATTGATCATCTATGATTACTTTATCACAATCAATTTCGTTGGTAATTCGGTCAAACAATACAACGGGTATGCCTTGTTCCGTAACTTCTTTTAAATGGTTGAAATCTCCTTTTTGTTGTGTCTCGGAAGATAGGGACATGATAAAGCCATCGATACTTCCATTCGCCAACATCTCCATATTTATGACTTCTTTGTCGAAAGATTCCTCAGAAAGACAAACGATGACATTGTAACCTTTTGCATTCGCATATTTTTCAATACCTCTGATTACAGTAGTAAAAAAATGGTGGACGATGTCCGGTATCACCACCCCTATATTTTTAGTCCTTTTGTTCTTGAGGCTTATGGCAATATTATTTGGCTTGTAATTGTAGAGTTTAGCGAAAGCCTGAATTTTTTCTTTCGTATCCCTGCTTATCTCCTCACTGTTCTTTAAGGCCTTTGATACGGTAGAAATAGAAACTTCAAGCTCTTTTGCAATATCTTTTAATGTAATCTTAGTTTTCAATAGTAAAGAGATTTGTTTTTGTTAGTTACGGTTTTCAAATTACTCAATAAAGCAGCGTAACTTAATCAATTGATTTTTTTTAACAAAAACTAATGTGAATACCTACAAAAATTCCTTAAGATGTGTTAACATAATGTAAAAAATAAAAATAGTATATTAGCGTAAACGATAGGAATTTAATTATTTTATCGACTTTACATTATGATTTACATAAATTAACTCTTTTAGTTTTGTGAACCTTTCATTTTTTCAAAGTTATTAACACGAAACCGTTTTCGTAACAGGTGACACACTCCTTAAATTTAGATTAACATTTTTTTTATATATGTTTAACACTTGAATTAAAATTAACTAAACTTAAAATTAATTATTTATGAAGATTACGCTACTTAAAAGTTTTCTGTTATTGGGAGCATTTATTTGCTTTGGAATAGCGAAAGCTCAGACAGTATCAGGTACTGTTTCGGACGCAAGTGGTCCTTTGCCGGGAGCCAGTGTTGTAGTTAAAGGAACAACCAACGGTACTCAAACTGATTTTGACGGTAACTATACTTTAAATGATGTTGCTGGTGACGCGGTTATCGTTTTCAGTTATATTGGCTTTTCCTCCCAGGAGGTTTCTGTAAGTGGACAAACAACTATAAATGTTGTTTTACAAGAAGATGCAAGCGAATTGGACGAAGTTGTTGTTGTTGGTTATGGTACTCAAACAAGGAGAACAGCAGTTGGTGCTATTGAGAGTGTCAAATCTGAAGAGTTCAACAAAGGTGTAATAGTAAATCCACAGCAATTAATTCAAGGTAAATCTGCGGGTGTTCAAATTTCAGCATCAAACGGAGAACCTGGAGCAGCTGTAAATGTTCGTATTAGGGGTACTGCTTCTGTACGTTCCAATAACAACCCTTTATATGTAGTTGATGGTGTTCCGCTAAGCGGTTCTGCAACAAATGCAAGAGTTGGAGGCGGTAACGCAGATGGAACCGGAGGTGGTAACACAGACCTTGGAACTAGTTCAGCTATTGACCCATTAAGTTTTTTGAATCCTAATGATATTGCAAGTATTGATATACTTAAAGATGCTGCTGCCACTGCTATCTATGGATCAAGAGGTGCTAACGGTGTCGTTTTGATTACTACAAAAAGTGGTAAGTCCGGAAAAAGTGTTTTGGAGTTCTCTTCGACTTTATCAGTTGGATGGGTACCAAACCAATTAGAACTTTTGAATAGAGATCAGTTCTTAGATGCTCAAAACCGTTTGGCAAATATTTTGGTTCCAGGCAGTACTTTTCCTGATGCAGGTTTTAATACAAATACTCAAGATGTGATATATAAGACATCTTTTACACAAAATCATAATCTTTCTTACGGTGGAGGCAATGAAAATGGTAATTACAGAATTTCCATGGGATACCAAGATCAACAAGGTGAAGTAGAAGATAGTGAATTTGACAGATTAACCTTACGTATCAATGCTTCTCAACGTTTCTTCGACAATAAGTTAAGACTGACAACACAAGCTACAATTTCTAATATTGAAAACCAACGGGCGCCAATTTCTGATGGTCCGAATGCACGAGGAGATTTGTTATCCGCAGCTTGGAATTTTGCCCCTGACCAAGCTTTAACAGGATCAGGTAGTGGTGATTTTGTTGGTGGTTTTTATCAACCTTCTGCGGAAAGAAGAAACCCTTTGGCGCTATTAGAATTGACAAGAACAGCTTCCAGCACTCTAAGAGCGCTTATAAATGTTGGAGCCAAATATAATTTCACCGACAATTTAAGCTTTAATACTAATGTCGGTTTGGACAAGTCTGTTTCTTCATCTTATCAAGTGCAATCTCGAAATTTTGTGTCCGACCAAACACTAAATGTTGGTAGAGGCTTTTTTAACGAACAGGATTTGATTAATACCACTTGGGAATCGTACTTTAACTTCAATAAGGCTTTTGGTGATAATGTACTTGACATGACGCTAGGACATTCTTATCAAGAATTTGTTACAGAAACTATTTTTATCAGATCAGCCGGTTTTAGAACAGATAATTTATTTCAAATGGTTAATAATATAGCCTCTTCCACTGCCCAGACTGTGGATAGTACCCAAGATATAGATGAATTACAGTCTTTCTTCTTTCGTACCAATTATTCAATTAAAGGGAAATATAATTTTTCAGGTACAGTAAGAGTTGACGGGTCTTCTCGTTTTGGTGGAAATAACAAGTATGGAACGTTTGGCTCTGTAGGTGCTGCTTGGACACTTTCAGAAGAAGATTGGTTTCCAGAGTTTTTTGATACTTTTAAACTTAGAACAGCATGGGGTGTTGTAGGTAACCAAGAAGGTCTTGGTACAAACCAATTTATTAGAAGAGACCGTTTTACCATACAGAATATTAACAATGAAGGTGTTGAAGAAGCCCGTGGACTAGGTAATGTAGCTTTTAATAATGCTGACTTGAAGTGGGAAGAAAACACACAGTTTACAGTAGGTATTGACTACGGTTTCTTGGACAACAGAATTACTGGTTCATTAGAGTATTACAACTATGTGACAGATGGATTTTTGCTACAACAAGTAAGTCCTCAACCCGCTTTAAATCCTTTTTTCTTCTCAAATGTTGATGGAGAAATTAAAAACTCAGGAGTTGATTTCACAATCAATGTAATTCCAATTGAGACGGAAGATTTTACATGGGATTTCAATTTGAATTTTAACTATAACGAAAATATCTTACAGAACTATGATGGAGTTGCAATTGATGCAGGTCCTATCAATGGACCTGGTCTAACAGGCGCATTCTCCCAGAGACTTGCCAATGACCAACCTCTGTTTAGTTTTTTCGTACAGGATTGGGTAGGGCTTTCTCAAGATACCGGAGTTCCTGAGACTACAGGTATAAATCAGTTTCGTTTATCAAACGGCGAGATTTCTTCTGTAGGCGAACAAGTGTTCATTGGTGAAAGTGGTTTACCAGATGTAACTTTAGGTATTACCCAAAATTTTAAATACAAGAATTGGGATATGAGCTTATTCTTTAATGGTCTCTTTGGGCAGTCTATCTATAATAATAACAGAAATGCTTATTTAACGATAGGTAATTTGGCACAAGGTCGTAATGCTACAGTTGAAGCAGCTTCATTCATTGGAACAGAAAATCCCTTGAATATTCAAGAAGTATCCAGTAGATTTATTGAAGATGGTTCTTTCTTAAGACTACAAAATGTAAGCGTAGGCCATAATGTTCAATTGCCAGAAAACAGTATTTTTAGCAGTCTTAGACTTTTTGCAAATGCGCAAAATCTCTTTGTAATAACAGACTATAGCGGGCAAGACCCTGAAGTTTCCATACCAAGGGTATTAAATAACGTTCCTTCCGCAGGTATTGACTTGACAGCATTTCCTAGACCAACAACAATTTCTATAGGCTTTAATGCAAGTTTCTAAATAAAAAAATTGACAATGAGAAAAAAAGAAATCTTTAAGAAAAAAATCTTCCAATGCTTGGGAGTGGCTGCTACCTTAGTTTTGGCGCAGTCTTGTACGGATTTAGAACCTAATTTTGGTGACTCAACTAGAATTGAGAGTACATCTGGTGAATTTTCTGGTGTATCCGATCCAGATGGTGCTTTGACTAATTTATACACGGGTATTGAAAACTTGAATGCTCAGCAAAATGAATATGCCCTTATGGAAGTTTCAGCAGAGAATATAGCTGTTTTGACTAGAGGTGCTGACTGGGGCGATAACGGCGTGTGGCGCTTGTTACACAACCATAATTGGTCCGCAGGACATTTAGATGTTCTAAATTCATGGAATAGAAGGAATCAGGAAGTTTTTAACGCAACACAACTTATTGATCCAGCTTCTACCAAGACGCCTAGTGTTTTAGCTCAAGCTCAAGTAATTCGTGCCATGAACATGTTCATGGTAGTAAGTTTTTACGGTGTTGCTCCTTTTAGAGAAGTTAATGACGGTGCAGATGTTTTTCCAGCAGTACTTAGTGCACAAGAGGCATATGATTTCATACTAAATGATATCAATGCAGCAATAGACAGTGGTAACTTGAGTAATCGAGGACCTAGTGTGGATGATGCCGATAGATTTACTATTGGAGAAGCAGTTGCCAGATTCGTTAGGGCAAAAATAAATCTCAATGCAGAACGTATTTTGGGTACAGCTCCTAACGGTGCTTATCAGGCTGTGATTGACGATATTGACGCTATTGAAGATCTAGGCTACAGTTTAGATGAAAGCGATAATTACTATGACATTTGGAGTCCCGCAGAAAACAGTGAGGTTCTTCTTCATTTGAATACAGGAACTGGCGAGCGTGTTTGGAATCAATTACATCCAAATCAAGGTGGCTGGAACGGGTTTGTTACACTTACTGAAACATTTAGACTTTTTGGAACAGATGATGAAAGCCAAGATTCTCGATTGGGTGTTCCTGGACCTGAAGTCAATGGTGTAAGTGTAGGATATCTACGTGGACAACAAAAGGATGGTACAGGTGCTGATTTAACAGATAGACAAGATAATCCATTAGTATTTGAAGATGAATTATTGACAAGTTTGGAAATAAACAATGAACGAAATGGTATCCGTATTGTAAAATATCCACAACGTGGAGAGGATGGAAGACCTGCTCCTATCAACAATTTTGTTTTTATCCGTTTTTCTGAAGCTGTTCTTATGCGTGCAGAAGCTTCTCTAAGAAACGGTGGTGGCGGTAACCCTACTGCTGATATTAATTTAATTCGTGAAAGAGCAGGGGCCACAACTATCGGAGATGCTACATTACAGGATGTATATGATGAATACAGAAGAGAAATGAATGCAGAATCCAATATAACGGGTCAACGAGAAAGACAAATACGTTTTGGCACTTTTGCAGATACATGGGAATTAAAAGAAAATCAAGATGAATTTAGAAAGTTATTTCCAATTCCACAAAATGCTTTAGCCAATCCAAATTTAGTCCAAAACGAAGGTTACTAAAATCAATACAGTTTAAGTTTATCAATAAAAGAGGGCAACTAGTTGCCCTCTTTTTTATTACAAGGTTCAACAGCGTTAATATCAAGTCATCATTATGAAAATTGACTCAAAATAGTTAGTTTTCAGAATATAATAGATGATACCTTTTGGTAAAATCAAAAACATACTTTTAAAAATTATAATAGTTTTTATATATTCAAACTTATCTCAGCATCAGATGTCAAAAAGACTTCTTTTTTACTTCACAAGTATTTTAATTTTTCTGTTTATTTCTTGTTCAGAAAAGAAGACAGAAGAAAAAGATAAATCTTCCCAACTACTTTTCACGGCCTTAGATAGCACACAAACTGGTATATCCTTTATAAATCAAATAGAAAATGAGGAAGATTTTAATATTTTCCTGTACCGAAACTTCTATAATGGCGGTGGGGTTGCTATTGGAGACATCAATAAAGACGGATTGCCCGACATCTACCTTACCGCTAACCGCAAAAAAAACAAACTGTTTCTAAACAAAGGAAATTTCACTTTTGAAGACATTACTGAGTCTGCTGGTGTTTCCGGAACCAAAGCATGGTCAACCGGGGTAGTTTTGGTGGATATCAATGCCGATGGCCTTTTGGATATTTACGTCTGCAATGCTGGTAATATTAAAGGAGATGACCAGAAAAATGAACTCTTCATCAACAATGGAGATTTAACGTTTACCGAAAAAGCGGAACAATACAACTTAGCAGATAGTGGGTTCACTACGCATGCAGCATTCTTCGATTATGATAAAGATGGAGACCTTGATGTATACATGCTGAACAACAGCTTCATCCCAGTAGCTAGTTTAGGGTATGAAAATAAAAGAGACTTAAGAGCCGAAGACTGGAATGTCATAGATGAAATAAAAGGTGGTGGAGATAAACTGTTTCGAAATGATAATGGTGTTTTTAAAGATGTAAGCGAGGAGGCCAACATATACGGGAGCCTTGTGGGGTTTGGTCTAGGAGTCACTATAGGGGATATTAACAATGATCTTTTCCCTGATATCTATGTGTCCAATGATTTTTTTGAACATGACTATCTCTACATTAACAATCAAGATGGAACTTTTACCGAAAGTATTAAGGATTGGGCCAACCATTTAAGCTTATTTTCCATGGGAGCGGATATGGCAGATATCAATAACGATGGAAAGTCGGATATTTTTGTTACGGATATGTTGCCCGAAGGCGATGAAAGATTGAAAAACACGACTACTTTTGAGACCTACGACACACACCAACGAAAACTGCAGAATGATTATTATTATCAATACATGCAGAATACGCTGCAACTGAATCAAGGAAATTCGTTTTCAGAGATTGCCAATTATAGTGGAGTTTCCGGAACGGACTGGAGCTGGGGAGCGCTTCTCTTCGATATGGATAATGACGGTTATCGAGATATTTATGTGTGCAACGGTATTTACCATGACTTGACCAATCAAGACTTTATAGATTTTTTTGAAGATGTAGCTAGGCAACAAACTGCTATTTCTGGGAGTAAAGACCAAAAAGATGCGGTAATCAATGCTATGCCCTCCACCCCTATCTCAAATTATGCTTTTAAAAACAATGGAGATTTAACTTTTTCAAATTCATCTGAAAGTTGGGGATTAAATACCCCTAGTTTTTCCAACGGGGCAGCCTATGGGGATTTAGACAACGATGGTGACTTGGATATCATTGTAAACAACGTAAACCAAGAACTTTTTGTATACCGAAATAACTCCGAAAAGAGCTCGAACAATTATATCAATATAAATCTGGTAGGGAAGGCTCCGAATACCTTTGGGGTAGGCAGCGTTGTAGAAGTTTTTACAGGGAGCGAAATAATACGGCAAGAATTGATTCCGAGCAGAGGTTTTCAATCCTCGGTAGATTATAAAATGGTTATAGGCCTCGGAAAAAAATCAACGATTGATTCGTTACGGGTGATATGGCCCAATGATGAAACCCAAACACTCACATCCGTTACCATCAACACAACATTAATACTCAAACAAGTTGATGCTGTTGAAATTTTCAAAAAGATTGAAGAAATCAAAACACCATTTTTGACCGAAATAGAATCTTCGATACCTAGGCATATTGAGGACAGGCATGTAGATTTTGATTATGAAGGGCTTATATCAAAAATGCTTTCCAAAGAAGGACCAACAATTGCTGTAGCGGATATTGACAATGATGGCAATGAAGATATTTTTATTGGTGGTGCCAAAGGCGAAGCCGCAAAAATATATCTGCACAAAGGGAATGGCACACTAAAGCCAGCATATGTCCAAGATGTTTTTAGGGCCGATAGGCTTTTTGAAGATACTGCTTCTGCTTTTGTAGATGTAGATGGAGATGGAGATATGGATTTAGTGGTTGGATCAGGCGGAAACATTCCTGGGGATGCAAGCAATTACCAGAATCGCATCTATATTAATGATGGAAAAGGAAACTTTTCCAAAAGCCCTAATAAAATAGCAAGTCTCAATACCAATGTTTCGGTAATTGCTCCCTATGATTTTGATGCTGATGGTGACCAAGACCTTTTTATTGGAAGCAGAAGTATCCCTGGCACATATGGTGTTACACCACAGCACCTATTTCTGCAGAATGATGGGAAAGGAAACTTTTCGGACATAACTGAAAGTAAAGCATTCCACCTTAAAAAAGCAGGAATGGTCACAGACGCCAAATGGGCAGATGTAGATGGGGATTCGAAAAAAGATTTGGTGGTAATGACCGATTGGGGAAGTCCTAAGATTTTCAAGAACAACGGAAGAAGACTTAGTCCGAAAACAAGTTCATTAGACAACTTACTCGGTTGGTGGAATACGGTTTATCCTAAAGATTTGGACAATGATGGCGATATAGATCTGGTATTGGGAAACCAAGGAAGCAATGCCGCGTACAATGCCACAAAAGAAGCTCCGGCCAAAATGTTTATCAACGATTTTGATGATAATGGAACAATAGAACAAATCGTTACAAGAAGTATTGATAATAAAGATTTTCCCGTATCCCTAAAAAGAGAACTGACCTCACAACTCGTATCGTTAAAAAAACAGAATTTGAAGTTTTCGGACTACGCAACTAAAAGTATTGATCAATTGATAGATACCAGCATTTTAAAAAACACTATTGTCAAAGAGGTTAATACTACCGAGAGCGTTATTGCGATAAACGATGGAACTGGTAATTTTGACATAAAGAAGCTGCCAAGAGAGACACAATTTTCGTGCATTTGTAGTGTTAACTGCAAGGATATTAACGGAGATGGCAAACTCGATATCATTTTAGCGGGCAATAATTACAATTTTAAGCCACAGTATGGTAGACTGGACGCAAGTTATGGTAGTGTCTTAATTGCAAGTGAAAATGGCGAGTACGATTGGTTACCTCATGATGAATCTGGTTTTTATGTGAGAGGTGAAGTAAAACATCTTCAAACCTTTAAAGATAAAAATGGTGTAGCGTTTTTATTTGTTGCCATCAATAGTCAGAAACCAAAAATATTTAGATACAACAAGTAGCTATTCACAATTTATTGGATGTAAACGTTTACATTTTTATTTGTAGATTTACAGCCATTCAGAATGCTTTCAAAAACAGCGACATATATATTGGGTATAGTGGTACTTATTGGTACCCTTTTAGGATATATATCTCCTGCAATAGCCCTTGGTGCAGGAATGGTTTGCGGAATCTTCAAGATTGCCGAACAGGATTTAGTTCAAAACAGTAAGAATTTCCAAAAAACCTTGTTACAGCTTTCGGTGGTTGGACTTGGTTTCGGAATTCACATGCAACAAGCCATAGAAGTTGGCTCAAATAGCTTTTTCATTACACTCATTACTATTGTTTGCACTTTTATCATTGCTTTTGCTATTGGCAAAATTCTTAAATCAGAAAGAATTACCACAATATTGGTTGCTTCTGGAACAGCCATTTGTGGTGGCAGTGCTATTGCAGCGGTCAGTCCAAGTTTAAAAGCCGATTCATCCCAAACCTCAATTTCACTTGCCATTGTTTTTTTGCTCAACGCTGTTGCACTATTTATCTTCCCATATATTGGTCATTACTTTGAACTAAATCAAATTCAATTTGGTACTTGGAGCGCCATCGCTATTCACGACACAAGTTCTGTGGTCGGCGCAGCGGAAGTTTACGGAAATGTTGCATTAAATGTAGCTACCACTACTAAACTGGTCAGAACACTTTGGATCATTCCATTAGTACTGATCATTTCGTTCGGTTCTAACTCAAAAGAAAAATTTACATTCCCATGGTTCATTTTTGGGTTTATCGGGGCAATGTTGATCAATTCTTACGTACCATCCGCTGAGGTTTTTAGTGAACATATTGTATGGGGTGCACGAAAGGCATTGATATTCACACTTTTCTTGATCGGTTTACAAATTAACATTTCACAACTAAAAAAGCTTGGCTTCAACATTCTAATAGTTGGTATTTTTACATGGATTGTTTTGGGCGTTGTCTCTTTACTATATGTCTTAAATTACGTTTAACATTTTAGAAATTCCTTTTGTGAAATCACAAATAGGGTTTAATAAAGGCTTACATGGCGGGAATAAAGGAAATTGCTAAACGAACTGGATTATCCTTAGCTACGGTATCAAGGGTATTCAACAACAGTGCGCTAGTTTCTCCAACAACAAGGCAAAAAGTACTAAAAGCAGCAAAAGACCTAGATTACCAGCCCAATATTACAGCGGCAGCTTTGCGCAGTGGAAAAAGCAAAATCATTGGGGTAATCGTCCCAGAAGTGAACAATTATTTTTTTAGTGGTATCATAAATGGAATAGAAGGAATTGTAAGCGAATCCGATTATAATATCATCATTGCACAATCCCATGAATCGCAAAAGAAAGAAAACGAAGCCCTAAACTCGTTTCTAAAACTAAATGTGGAGGGCATATTACTGTCCATTTCCAAACAAACAACTGACTTTTCTTCAATTAAAAAAATATTGAAGAGCAAAACACCCATAGTTTTCTTCGACAGGATACCAAATTTAGATAGTGTAAACTCTGTAACGCTCAACGATTATATGGGAGCCTTTATGGCAACAGAGCATTTACTAGAGAGAAATTGCAAAAACCTTGTTCATATTGCAGGTGACCCTAATGTTTCTATCTTTAATGATCGACACAAAGGATTTTCCAACGCTATTTTAAAAAGCGAACAAATTGGTGTTACCGCTACTTCGATTGAACTTACTACAGATGTAAAGAAGGATATGAAAATCTTAAAAACCCTGTTCAAATCAAATCCAAATGTGGACGGTATTTTTGCCTACGGGGACGAAGTAGGCCTTCATGTTTTAAACCTGCTCAAAGATTTAAAAGTAAATGTTCCAGAAAAAATAAAACTTATTGGATTTGGGAATGCAAATTTCAGCAACCTCACACAGCCCAAAATAAGTACTGTTGATCAAGAATGTTCTCAAATGGGAGAATTGGCAGCCGAGTTACTGCTCCAAAACCTCAACAATAAAAATGCAAAACCCCAAACCAAAGTACTATCACCCAAGTTAATTAAAAGAGCGTCTACTCAAGTATAGAATCCCTAAAACTTCAGCAGTTGAACAATTTGGTTCTGAATGGTTTTATCGGCATCCTCATGCATGGAATTGTTTTCTGAATTCAACAACTTAAAAATAGAAGAAATCGGATTTTTATTTGGATGGACATGAATTCCCAAGTGGTTCAACACATCTGCTAAATGATCCATCCCCCTCAAATTACCTGCTCTTCCCGAAGCTATTCCAGTAATACAGGCTTTTTTATTATCAAAGCTTGGTTTAATTTCACGAACAGACATCGCATCCAAGAGTAGTTTTACAATTCCGGGATAACTCCCGTTGTATTCTGGAACGAAAAACCAAAATTTAGAAGATGGTATAAAATAGGTGTCCTGTATCTCCTGAATCATTTTAGGTTGATCGGAATCTTTATACATGTTTTCATAAATGACATTACCTGTAAGTGGTGCTAAATCCAAAAATATCACTTCTTCTTTGGTTGCCGAACAAAGCTTCTCGTATGCATGCTTAGCAAAGTGCAAAGTTTTGTTATTTTTTCTATTGGATCCTGAGATTACTGTAATCATTCAAGCTAAAAATCAAATTAAACATAATATTTGATGGCGAAAATATGGAATTTTATAATGTAAACGTTTACATTTATCAGTAATTTATTTAAATTTGACCCTTAACACGACTCATTTAGCATACATGAAACTGACAAAAGACAGTATTTCCCCATATATTATCGGTACCATGAGATTGGGTACGTGGGGGAGCAATCTTAATACCACCGAATATGAACGTTTTATCGAAGGATGCCTTGATCTAGACTTAATAGATTTTGACCATGCAGATATTTATGGACACTACACCACCGAGGACGATTTCGGAAATGTGCTCAAGTCCAGAAAGGATTTAAGAAAGAAAATGCGCATTACTACTAAATGTGGTATAAAATTAATCTCAGAAAACAGACCTGAACATAAAATCAAATCATACGATTTAAGTGCAGATCATATAATTACTTCGGTCGAAAAATCGTTGGCAAGCCTTCAAACGGATTATATAGATGTGCTCTTGCTGCACAGACCAGATTACTTGTTTGATCCTCATGAGATTGCCGCTGCTTTTTCAAAACTTAAAAAAGAAGGAAAGGTTTTAGATTTTGGGGTGTCCAATTTCTCACCTTCGCAATTCGATTTATTGCACTCCCTTACTCCTTTGGTCACAAATCAAGTTGAAATATCATTATTGCACAGAAACGCTTTTGAAGATGGCACGTTGGATCAATGTCAAAAGTTAAATGTAATTCCGACCGCATGGTCCCCGCTCGGTGGAGGACTGTTGTTCAAAGAAGGAGCGGATGAAAAAATCCAAGCTATTCAAAAAACGTTGAGCACACTTGCGGAAAAGTATAGTGCAACTAGTGACCAAATCCTTTACGCATGGTTGCGGAAACATCCGTCAGGAATCATTCCCGTTCTGGGAACCTCAAAGATTGAGCGTATTCAAATAGCAAAACAAGCCCTGGACATCACATTGACCCACGAAGAATGGTATATGCTATGGGAGGCAGCACTAGGTAGAGAGATTGATTAGATAAAATATAAAGAAACTACAATGGATAATTTAAAAATAGAAATAAGATCTCCTCATTTAGAAGGAGCTGAAGTATCATGGTTTGCTCCAATTTGTAACGGAGACGATAGGTATTTGGGTGAACGAAGCATGAATCACAAAAGTACCTTTGAGAACACTTCCCAAATAGTACTTACTGCGGATAAAAATGGGTTTCGAAATATTTTATGTCCTTCATCATATCAAGTTGGACAAGATACACTCCCTTTTGTTTCCGCAGTTGCTCCAATGACGGAACAAATCAATTTATTGGCTGCAATTCGCTGCGGAGAAATTCACCCTCCGATGTTAGCAAGAACGTTGGCCACCATAGATCATATTTTAAAAGGCAGATTCACCATTAATATCATTTCCTCTCCCCTACCTGGCGAAGAAATGTCATCGGAAGACCGGTACCAAAGATCAAGAGAGGTAATTGAAATTTTAAAACAAATTTGGACGCAAGATGATATCGATTATAAAGGCAAGTTCTATAATTTGAAGCTTTCGTCCTCTCCTGGCAAACCTTATCAAAATGGTGGTCCATTACTCTATTTTGGAGGTTATTCACCTGCTGCAGTAGATTTATGTGCCGAACACTGCGATGTATATCTTATGTGGCCCGAGACTGAAGGAAACCTTCGTAAACTTATGGAAAACATGAGCGCAAAAGCAGCAAGTTATGGACGTAAAATCGACTTTGGGCTAAGGGTACATGTAGTGGTACGAGAAACCGAAGAAGAAGCACGAGCATATGCTGATAGTATTGTTTCCAAATTGGAAGTAGAACAAGGAAAGGAAATACGGGAAAGAGCCTTGGATGCAAAATCTTATGGAGTAAGCAGACAAGCGGAAATGAGAGAAATAGCCGAAGACGATGGCTATATAGAACCGCATATGTGGACAGGAATCGGCAGGGGACGTTCAGGATGTGGAGCAGCACTCGTTGGAAATCCAGACCAAATCGTAGAGAAACTAAACAGGTATATGGACATGGGAATCAGGGCATTTATATTTTCTGGTTATCCCCATAAGGAAGAGTGCGAACGTTTTGCAAAACTGGTTTTACCACGTCTAAAAACATTCTCAATGCCGAAAGTACAAGGAAAGGTAACTTCAGAAGAACCTATGAGTCCTTTAGGAGCTGGAATACGCATTTAAAGGTCCATAAAAAACTGATTTTGCAAACAAAATGGTATATTACATAATCAAGAATAATTTCATAACCAACCACCTCAAACTAGGCCAATCATATTTGATTGTAAATTGGAATGCTGTGCTATGGAATTAACTCACTTAATTACATAGTCTATGATTGATTTACTAATTGTCAGTGCCTACTTCATTATTGTATTTGTAACTGCTATTACAGGAAGAACTTCTAAAGAAGCAACTACAGAGGAATACTTTTTAAGTGGGCGAAACCTTCGTTGGCCTTCAATAGCCTTTTCGACTATTGCAACCAATGTGCAAGGGTATCAATTTCTTGGCTTTATGGGTTCTGCATATCTCTATGGATTGGCACAAGCAAACTTTGAGATCAACGCAATCCAAGGACTGCTTTTAGCAGCATTCATATTTGTTCCCATGTATTTGCGGGAACAGATTATCACCATAACGCAATTCATAAAAACAAGATTGGGCAGTACCGTTGCATTGCTATACTCAGCCTCTAACATTTTACTATTTTCTACTATTACGCTTGGAGCAGCATTGTTCTGGGGAGCTTATTCTGTGGATTTGGTATTTGGGGATTTCCTATCATTCATACATCAAGATAGATTGATCAGGATAGCCATATTAATTGTTTTCTTAGGGCTTTTCTCAGCAACTTACACTTATTTTGGAGGACTTGCAGCAGTAGTTCGCACAGATGTTATCCAATTTGCCATCTTATTGACCGGCGGCACAGTGGTACTATTTATAGCTATTCACCATCTTGGAGGTTGGTCACAACTGTATGAGAAAACCGGAGACTTGATGCATTTGCATTTACCATCAGATCATGATACGCTCCCATGGACACATGTTTTTGGAGCATTTTTATTAAACATCAACTATTGGTGTGCCAACCAATCTGTTGTGCAACGTTCTTTGGCTGCTAAAAGCCTAAAAGATGTGCAAATAGGGCTTATGGTAGGTGGGCTTATGAAATACTTCATGGCCGCTATTATTATCTTACCAGGTATAGCTTTAGTAGGCATTCTGGGAGAAAATGGTCTTCCAGAACCTGATGCAGCTTTCCCCTATTTAGTGAATACGTACCTGCCAGTTGGCATTAAAGGACTTATTTTATGCGCTTTATTCGCTTCATTAATGAGTACTGTCGATTCCACTTTCAACTCTCTGGCAACGTTATGGTCCATAGATATTTATAAAGTTTATGTGAATAAAAAAGCAACGGACAGACAAGTTGTTCGTTCAGGAAAAAAAGCAATATTAATATCCTTTATTTCCGGGTCAATCATAGGTGTGGTTTTACTTTACCTTAAATTCCAAGATCCCGGAGCTGCATTTACACATACGCTCAACCAACTAAGATATTTCATAAATTGTGGTATTGTCGTTTTAATCTGTGCTGCGGCGTTTCTTGCTTTTCCAAAACACAAGGTTGCGCTGTTTGGGTTTGCGGCAACAATTCCATTACAATTTTTCTTTTTGGAATTTTTCCCAGAAATGAATTACTTCGTAAGGGCCATGTGGGTTATCTTAATTGGGTTTACGGTTGTTTGGATAGGTTCTAGAACAGGCTTTGTACGAGATAAATTAAGAGCGGAACCTGCTTCACCAATACTAGGAAAAGCTGGTATCGGAATGCTATTGTCATTAATTGCCCTGCATATTATTTTTCATTAAAAAAGAATGAAACGACGTAGTTTTATTACAAAAGGAACCCTAAGTGCTTTTGGTGGAATATTGGGCGCAGAAATTGTCTTTGGCCATAAAATACCTTTAGGGTACAGACCGCTTGCACTACAAGACCCAGATCCTTTTAAACTTTTTGACAAAGATGTTGGCATGACGGTCCTTAACAATAAACCCTGGAATATTGAAGCCAAGGCACATCTTTTGGACGACAAAGTAACACCCAATAAATTTATGTTCATTAGAAACAATGGACTCATTCCAGAAAACATTGATGTTAAAAATTGGTCGCTGACTTTTGACGGTGAGTCTGTTCAAAAAAGTAAAACCTATTCCCTATCAGAATTAAAATCAAAATTTAAACACTATACCTATCAACTTACTTTGGAATGCGGAGGGAATGGCAGAAGTGAGTTTAATCCGCCAGCAAAAGGCAATCAATGGACTGTTGGAGCGGTATCATGTGCTAACTGGACGGGTATACGATTAAAGGATGTATTGGAAGACATAGGCATAAAAAGTGATGCCGTCTATATTGGGTACCACGCTGCAGATAGACATCTCAGTTTGAATCCAGAAAAAGAACCAATTTCAAGAGGTGTTCCCATTGCTAAAGCATTACAGGACGAAACCTTACTGGCTTTTAAAATGAACGGTGAAGATATCCCCCTTGCCCACGGCCACCCCTTAAGATTGATCGCGGGAGGTTGGCCCGCATCTACATCTGGTAAATGGATAAATAGAATTAGCATTAGAAATAAAGTACACGATGGCGCTAAAATGAACGGTACGTCATACCGAGTTCCATGTGAATCCGTTGCGCCAGGAGAGAAAGTTGCGGATGAGGATATGTGTATCATAGAGTCTATGCCAATAAAATCTTTGATCACCTATCCTAAATCTGGAGCCATGATTAAAAAGGGAGCTCCTTTAGATATAAGAGGCCATGCATGGGCCGGGGAACTGGAAGTTTCCAAAATGGAATATTCCATAGATTTTGGAGCGACATGGGATGATTGCACCTTAGAAAAACCAACAAATCGTCTGGCTTGGCAACATTTTTCAGTAAAAATCAGCAATTTTCCAAAAAAAGGATACTATGAAGTTTGGGCAAGAGCTACGGATTCAAAAGGTGCAGGCCAACCGATGCTTTTACCGGGATGGAATCCAAAAGGGTATTTGAACAACGCATGCCATCGAATCGCAATCAAGGTTATCTAGATGATGTCTTCCAAAAACGAATTCAAAAATCAAGTTAAAGGGTTATACCGAAAGATTTTAATAGCTTTTGGTATGATTGGTATTGCCGTATTTGGTTTTCTTTATATTGCCTTAAATCCATCGGTTCTTTCGAAAAAACCTGAAGAAACCGTGGTTGACGTTCCGGAAATAACTAGCGAAATTGAAAATGGAATTCATGTTGCCACTGGTTTTGTGGATGGTGACGGACTTACAGAGGTGATTCAAAATTGCACCAACTGCCATTCCGCTAAGCTCGTGACCCAAAACCGAATGTCCAAAGAAGGGTGGATAGCCACAATACGGTGGATGCAAGAAACACAAAACCTTTGGGATTTAGGTGACCAAGAAGAAAATATCGTAAATTACCTTGCTACTAATTATGCTCCTCAGAAAAAGGGGCGCCGCGAAGCATTGACCAACATTGAGTGGTATGTTTTGAAACAATAATCAAGACTTTTCATAAACTAACATTTTTGCCCCAGAATATGTTATTTTAGGAACATTCTTGCTGCAAAATCAAGTAATCCATATTATATTCGTTTATTGTCAAACAATCTATAAATTACAAACCGGCCATATGACTACTACATTCAGCACTTGGGATTATTTAATTTTTATCTGCTACGCAGTACTTATCTTGGGAGTAGGGCTTTGGGTCTCCAGAGATAAAAAAGGACATCAAAAAAATGCCGAGGATTATTTTTTGGCCAGCAAATCTTTACCATGGTGGGCCATTGGTGCTTCCTTGATCGCTGCAAATATTTCCGCAGAACAATTTATTGGAATGTCCGGTTCTGGTTTTGCTGTTGGACTTGCCATTGCATCCTATGAATGGATGGCCGCACTAACGCTTATTATTGTTGGAAAATACTTTCTTCCAATTTTTATAGAAAAAGGACTTTATACCATTCCAGAATTTGTTGAAAAAAGATATTCCACCAATCTAAAAACAATATTGGCCGTCTTTTGGATTGCGCTTTATGTTTTCGTCAATCTAGCTTCCGTCCTTTATTTAGGAGCATTGGCCCTAGAAACAATCCTTGATGTACCTATGATCTATGGTGTAATAGGTCTTTCCCTTTTTGCAGCTGCGTATTCTTTGTACGGTGGTCTTTCAGCAGTGGCATGGACCGATGTGATTCAAGTGGTCTTTTTGATTTTAGGTGGACTGGTCACTACGTATTTGGCCTTAAATACAGTATCAGGTGGAGAAGGGATAATGGCAGGTCTAAGCAGGGTTTACGATGCCGTTCCCGAAAAATTTGCCATGATTTTAGATGAATCCAACCCTGAGTATAAAAACCTGCCCGGTATTGGAGTACTTGTCGGTGGATTATGGGTCGCAAATCTCTACTATTGGGGATTTAACCAATATATCATTCAACGTACACTTGCCGCTAAATCTTTAAAAGAATCTCAAAAGGGTATCCTTTTGGCCGCTTTCTTAAAGCTGATAATCCCATTAATTGTCGTAGTTCCAGGTATTGCTGCCTATGTCATGGTCAATGACCCTGAGATTTTAGCAAGTTTAGGAGATGCTGGACTTAAAAACCTTCCATCCTTAGATCAAGCGGACAAAGCGTATCCTTGGTTGTTGCAATTTTTACCAGTAGGTTTGAAAGGAGTCGCTTTCGCTGCCTTGGCAGCTGCCATTGTTTCTTCATTGGCTTCGATGCTTAATTCTACTTCTACCATATTTACTATGGATATTTATCGGCAGTATATAAACAAAAATGCGAGTGATAAGAAAACAGTGAACGTTGGTAGGATTTCTGCAGCCGTTGCATTGGTTATTGCAGCTATTATGGCTCCACTTTTAGGAGGTATAGATCAAGCCTTTCAATTTATTCAAGAATATACCGGAATCGTAAGCCCTGGAATACTTGCAGTCTTCATGTTAGGACTATTCTGGAAAAAGACCACGAACAGGGGAGCAATCATAGGCGCTCTAGTATCTATTCCAATAGCCATGTATTTTAAAGTAGCACCAAATGGATGGTCTACAAGCTCATTGTTCATTGACGTTCCTTTTATAGATCAAATGGGTTATACTGCGCTATTGACAGCATTGGTAATCATTATTGCAAGCCTTATGCAAAACAAAGGGGAAGACGATAAAAAAGGCATCAATTTAGGAGGCCGCATGTTTAAGACCACACCATTGTTCAATATTGGAGCATTCGCAGTATTGATAATTCTTACGGTGCTATATGCAATGTTCTGGAATTAGTAGTTTCGGTTGTTTCACCACACTGTAAAATTTACTTTTTGTTCAATGGAATCGATGCTCGTAAATAGCATGAATATTAACGCTTAAGAATTTTTCAACCTAAATGGATTGGTTATCTTGACGAATTCTTTTATTGTTCGTATGACTAGGGTTTTATTGGCTTTTTGGGTTCTAAGCATTTTCATTTCTTGTAATAAGAAAGAGGAAAAAATGTTTAGAAAGCTACCTTCTTCGCATACTGGTATAACTTTTAAAAATGAGCTCAAGGACACTCCAGAGCTAAACATTCTCACCTATCTCTACTATTACAACGGTGCAGGTGTTGCAGCGGGAGATTTCAATAACGATGGTTTAATCGACCTCTATTTTACTGGAAACCAAACTGGGGATAAGCTATATTTAAACAAGGGAGACTTTAAATTTGATGATATTACAGAAGCTGCCAATATTCAGAACAAGGATGGATGGACAACTGGAGTTACCCATGTAGACATCAATAATGACGGACTATTGGACATCTATATCTGCAAGGTTGGCCAATACAAGAGTATTAAAGGCAAAAACTTGCTCTATGTGAATCAGGGAATGAACGAACAGGGAATACCCAGCTTCAGAGAAGAAGCATCAAAATACAACCTGGATTTTTCCGGGTTTTCTACCCAAGCCGTTTTTTTCGATTACGATACCGATGGTGATCTAGATATGTTTTTACTAAATCATTCTGTAAATCCAAATCGCTCTTATGGAAAAGGAACAAAAAGAAAGCAGATTGCCCACTTATCAGGTGATGTACTGTACAGAAATGATAATGGTAACTTTACAGACGTTTCAAAAGATGCAGGAATTTTTCAAGGTGGCATTGGGTATGGTCTTGGTATAGGAATCAGTGACCTAAACAACGATGGCTATCCAGATATCTACATTGGAAATGACTTTTTTGAAAATGATTATCTCTATATCAATCAAAAAGATGGAACATTTAAAGAGATAATTTCAGAAGACGATAAAAAGGTCGGACATACTTCGCATTTCTCTATGGGCAACGATATTGCTGATGTGAACAACGATGGCCTAACCGATATTATATCGTTGGATATGTTACCTGAAAATCTGGAAACCTATAAAACCTCTGGTCTGGAATATCCTTTTCCCATATACCAGCAATATCTAAAAAACGGATTCGCGCCACAATACATGCAAAATGCATTTCTTTTAAATTTGGGAGACAACAATTTTAGCGAAATAGCAAATCTTTCCGGTATTTCTGCCACAGAGTGGTCATGGGGAGCTCTTTTTGCAGATTTTGATAATGATGGTCATAAAGACCTGTTCGTTTCTAACGGAATAAAGGGGGCAACCAATGATATGGACTTCATCAGTTTTATTGCCAATGATAAAATCCAGAAGAAAATTGAAGAAGGAATGTCCGAAAAAGAAATGGCTTTCATCAACGAACTTCCAGAAAAAAAAGTCCCTAATTATTTCTTCAGCAACAATGGTGACCTTACGTTTAAAGACGTAACCGATGCTTGGTTTAAAAAAGAAGCTTCCTTTAGCAATGGTTGTGTTTACGCAGACTTGGATAACGATGGAGATTTGGATTTAGTAATAAACAATGTCAATGATGAGGCTTCAATCTTGGAGAACACATTCAACGAAACATCGAAGCAAAATGCTTTACAGCTAGTTTTTAAAGGAAATACGAACAATACATTTGGTATTGGAGCTAAGGTTATTGCCTACACCAAGAACAGAACTATTACCCAGGAGAACTTTGTGAGCAGGGGATATCTATCCGCAGTTCCCAATACCATTCAAATGGGGATTGGCAAGGATTCTATTTTAGACTCGCTCACTGTCATCTGGCCAGGTGGAAAACACCAAACTTTAAAGGCTGTTGCAGCTGGCAACTTAAAACTGGAAGAGAAAAACGCAGCTGGCAACTTTTATCTGGAAAATGATTATGGAAGACGTTCTATACTTGTTCAAAAGGATAGTATACTCCCTTTTGTGCATAAAGAGCAGAATACATTTGAGTTCGACAGAGATCCCTTAGTACCATTTGCCAATACGAACGAGGGGCCTTCAATTTCGATTGCCGATATAAACAATGATGGGCTACAAGATATTTTTATATCAGGGGCAAAAGCACAAGCTTCCAAATTATATGTTCAACAGATTGATGGTTCTTTTAACAGCGAACAGGAAACCGTTTTTGCTGTCGATGCCTTTAACGAAGATATCTCCCATGCCTTTTTTGATGCCAATGGCGATGAGTTTCAAGATTTGATAGTAGTGAGTGCGGGCAACGAGTTCAAATCCTCCAATAGGATTGAGCCAAGGCTTTACCTCAACAATAAGGGTGTTTTTGAAAAACAGCCCGATGCATTCCCTGATATAGAGCTGAATGCTTCAAAAGTAATCGCAGTCGATTTTGATAACGACGGTGATATGGACCTCACGATTACTTCGGACCAAGTGCCACAGGAGTTTGGAATGACTTCGGCACAATATTTATTCGAAAATGATGGGAAGGGCAATTTTAAAAATGTAACCGCAACTGTTGCGAAAAGCTTTGAATCCGTAGGCAACATCAAAGATGTTGTTTGGATAGATTTGGACGGTAATGGATTCAAAGACCTTATTGCAGTAGGCAATTGGATGCCACTTTCCATTTTCATGAATGATGGAAAAAACCTAAATCCTGCCTTAAATAATGGGCTGGAAAAGACCAATGGGTTTTGGAACTGTATTCTTGCAGAAGATTTTGACAATGACGGTGATATAGACCTCATAGCTGGTAATTGGGGCCAGAACAGTAAATTTAAAGCCTCATTGGAATACCCTATTACGCTGTATAGCCATGATTTTGATTCGAATGGCTCCGTTGAACCATTGGTCACCTATTTTCACAATGAAAAAGAAACTCCTTTTGCCTCTAAAGACGAGTTGGTAAAACAAATGCCTTTTTTAAATAAAAAGTTTCTGTCCTATAAAGACTTTGCAAAGGCATCCATGAACGAGCTCTTTGGTTCAAAAAATCTGGAGAAGACTATACAGAAAAAGGTTTATGAGCTTTCCAGCTGTTATTTTGAAAATTTGGGAAATAACACGTTCAGAAAAATTGAACTCCCTAAAATGGCACAGATTTCCACTATAAACGATATGATGATAGCTGATTTTGATGAAGATGGAAAAAAGGAAATTCTTACCGTTGGGAACAACTATGAAATTAGTACACAACTCGGTAGGATGGATGCATCGCATGGCATATTTTTACGCTTTGGGGAAAAAGGATTGTATTGGGCCAAAGATTTAAAAATCAATATTCCTGGACCATCCAGAAGTATTGAAAAAATAACTATTGATACAAAGGAATTTTATCTTGTAGGCATTAATAATTCCGCTCCTTTGTTTTTAGAAAGTAATCAAAATGAATAACTATACCGCTTCGGTCATTATTTTATTGCTGGTCTTAAGTTGTGGAAAAAAAGAAGGTGAACTTTTTTCAAATCCATCCGCTGAGGATTCCGGTATTTCTTTTACAAATACCCTATCAGAATCCGATGACCTAAACATTTTGGATTATCTCTATTTTTACAATGGAGGCGGCGTAGCCATAGGCGATATCAATAACGATGGTTTGCCCGATATTTTCTTTTCCGGAAATCAGGTAAAAAATGCCCTGTACCTTAATAAGGGCAATTTAAAATTTGAAGATATTTCTGAAAAAGCAGGCATTCAAGGGAACAGCACGTGGAACACGGGCGCTATAATGGGCGACGTTAACGGGGACGGTTTTTTGGATATTTACGTATGTGCCGTAGTCGGAATCAATGGATTTGAAGGTGCCAACGAACTTTATATTAACAATGGAGATAACACCTTTATAGAGCAGGCATCAGTATATGGTTTGGATTTTGACACCTACAGTTCTTCTGCGGCTTTTTTAGATTATGACCTTGATGGGGATTTGGATCTTTATATATTGAACCACGCTGTACACACCCAAGAATCTTTTGGCAAGGTTGATTTGCGATATACCAGAAATTACGAAACCGGGGATAGATTGCTTAGAAACGATAATGGAAAATTTACCGATGTAAGTGAAGAAGCTGGAATTTACGGTGGAATAAATGGCTATGGTCTGGGAATAGCCGTTTCTGATTTTAATGTAGATGGATACCCTGATCTTTATATAGGTAATGATTTTCATGAAGATGATTATTATTATTTAAATAACGGTGATGGAACTTTTACCGAAAGTCTTCGCAAGCATTTTGGGCATACCAGTAGATTTTCTATGGGGAGCGATGTTGCTGACATTAACCACGATGGACTACCAGATTTTATTTCGTTGGATATGCTGCCAGAAGACGAAATACCCCTTAAATCCTCTGAAGGCGATGATAACATCCAAGTGCAACGTTTGCGAACGGAACGATATGGTTATCACTATCAGTTTACAAGAAACATGCTTTATGTAAATCAGCCAAGTGGCAACTATTTAGAGACCGCTCTTTTAAGCGGAGTTGCTGCTACGGATTGGAGCTGGAGCGCTCTTTTTGGCGATTATGATCAAGATGGGGAACAAGATCTATTCGTTTCCAATGGTATTCCCAAGCGACCGAACGACTTGGACTATATCCGTTTTATCTCGAACGAACAGATTCAGAAGAAACTGGACAATACAAAACTGGTAGATCAGAAAGCATTGAACTTGATGCCTTCGGGAGCAATTAATAACGTTGTTTTTAAAGGAAAATCAAATCTTCAATTCGAGAATAAATCCAATAGCTGGATCACAAAAGATACTTTGATATCTGGAGCTACGGCATACGGGGATTTGGACAATGATGGAGATTTGGATTTGGTCACCAACAACATCAACAGACCTGCCACAATTTATTTGAACAAAACCAATACCACCTCAAATTATTTGAAAATCCGACTGAAATATAAAGGGAAGAATCCATTTGCAATAGGAACGAAAGTCTATTCATATCATGAAGGGAAACTACAGTATAAAGAACTCTATACAAGTCGTGGGTTTCAATCCAGCTCAGAACCAATGGTTCATTTTGGATATGGAACCGTACGGAAGGTAGATTCGCTAAGAATTGTTTGGCCAGACAAATCCTATCAAACTTTAAAAGATATTGAAGTTAATCAAACCTTAGCGATAAAACCGAATGGCACCGAGCCATTTAACTATGAAAGCATAAAACCAAAAACAAAACCGATTTTCAAAAAAGTTAAAGATAATTCAGGATTGAATTTCACTCACAAAGAGGACAACCATATCGATTTCAATAGGGAAAAGCTCATTCCATATCGTGTATCCGACAGAGGACCGGCCACAGCAATCGGAGACTTAAATGGCGACGGAAAAGAAGATGTATTCTTTGGAGGTTCAAAATTCTTTTCTTCAAAAATTTATCTACAACGAGATACATTATTTACCGAAGAAAAATTTCCGGAACTACAAAAAGATTCTGTAAAAGAGGATGTAGTTGCGTTGATAAAAGACCTCACTGGAAATGGAAAAAACGATGTTTTTCTGGGTTCTGGTGGAGCTGATTTCTATGGAAAAACCAAAGCGTTATTAAATAGCTATTTTATTCAAAAAGATACTTTATTTACAGAGGGTACTATTTCTGACTTTTTTGAAAATACTTCTGTAATCAAGGTAAACGATTATGATAAAGATGGTGATTTAGATTTATTTGTGGGGAGTAATGTCGTAACCTCCAGATTCGGGGAAATCCCAAATTCATACTTGCTGGAAAATGATAAAGGTAGGTTTTCAGTAATGGAGAACATACCGTTTCAAAATACAGGGATGGTTACCGATGCTACTTGGTCAGATTTTGATAATGATGGATTGGACGACCTCATCTTGATAGGGGAATGGATGGCACCTAGATTCTTTAAAAATTTAGGAGATACTTTTAAAGAAGTGGATGTACTGGAAAATGAGCTAAATGGTCTATGGCAGACCATTCAACCTTTTGACATAGATGGGGATGGGGACACGGATTACCTATTGGGTAATTGGGGCACAAACTCAAAGTTCAATGCCTCTAAAAAAGCTCCTATGAGGCTTTATTTTTCAGATTTTGACAGTAATGGCAGTACCGAAACTATTGTAGCTACAGAAAAAGACGGGAAATATTATCCACTGTTAGGATTGGATGAGCTATCTGCGCAATTGGTTTCTTTGAGAAAAAAATTCAATACCTATAAGAGCTTTGCAGGAAAAACCATGGAAGAGCTTTTTGATAAAACTACGTTAGCTAAAGCTGAAGTTTTAAAAGTACATGAGCTACATTCCGGATACTTGAAAAATAATGGTGACACATACACCTTTGTGCCTTTTAAAGCAGAACTACAGGTTTCGCCAATACTAACTTTTCTGACCTATGATTTTAATGGGGATTCTAAAAATGAAGTGCTGGCCGCAGGGAACTATTTTGGTGTAACTCCATTCCATGGAAAGTTCGATTCTTTTCCAGGAGCATTGATAAGTAATGAAAATGACATAATTTTAGGTGATGAGCTTGGTTTAGAGCTTACCCAAAAATCTATCAGAAACCTTGCTGTTTTTAGCTTAAAAAACAGAACATATCTATTAGTAACGGTGAACAATGATAAGACACATGTCTACGAACTGTTGAAATAAAACAATTACAATGATGAAAAAGCGAATAGGCTTAGTATTTATATTTTCCATTTTTCTTTTTTCCTGTACAAAGAAGAACGAACCGATTACCATTGCCCCAGATGACTTTCATAATGCTGTGGACAAGGTAATCGAGGTAATGATCCACGATATTTTTTCTCCTCCTGTTGCGAGTAGGATTTTTGCTTATCCAAACATTGCTGCATATGAAATTTTAGCTTTGCAGGACAATGAATATGTATCATTGGCAAATCAAGTTAGGGACTTCACGGCCATTCCTCTCCCTAGTGAAGCTGAAACTGTAAATCATGAATTGGCTGCTTTAATTGCGCATATGGAATTGAGCAAGCGACTTATTTTTTCTGAAGATAGGATTGAAGCATATAGAGATAGCCTTTATACGATTTGGGAAGACAAAAATACCAATGAATTCAACGCATCCAAAAAATATGGTCTTACGGTTGCCGAACATGTAGCTGAATGGATGAATAAGGATAACTACAACCAGACCCGAACCATGCCCAAGTTTACGGTAGATACGGATAATCCTTCTAGATGGCAACCTACTCCTCCAGCATATATGGCCGGGATAGAACCACACTGGAATAAAATCAGACCTTTTGTAATCGATTCCGCAAGTCAATTTAAGCCAACCCCTCCTCCTGCTTTCTCCATGGAAGAGGGTTCTGATTTCTACAAGGAATTAAAAGAAGTCTATGACATTAGCAACGAAATAACCGCTTCGGGAGATGCTTCGGAAGAGGTCGAGATTGCCCAATTTTGGGATTGCAACCCTTATGTTTCAGTTACCCGCGGGCATTTAATGTTTGCAACAAAAAAGATTACGCCCGGAGCACATTGGATAGGTATCACCAAAATAGCCAGTAGAAATTCAAATGCCGATATAAACAAAACAGTTTATGCTTACACAAAAGCATCCATTGCCATGGCAGATGCCTTTATTAGTTGTTGGGACGAAAAATATAGAAGTAACCTCATACGACCAGAAACCTTGATCAATGAGCATATCGATGAAAATTGGGAACCTATTCTTCAAACCCCTCCGTTTCCTGAGTACACAAGTGGTCACAGTGTTGTTTCTGGAGCTGCTGCAGTAGCTTTGACCCACATTTTCGGGGACAATTTTGCCTTTGATGATGATACCGAGGTTCCTTACGGCCTACCCATTCGTTCGTTCACATCCTTTAAACAAGCTGCTAATGAAGCCGCTATTAGTAGGATGTACGGAGGTATTCACTATAGGGCAGCGGTTGATGTTGGCGTAGACCAAGGAAGACGTTTAGGCAAATTTGTAGTGGACAATCTTAACATGGTTCAATAAATCTTAAATTAAAAAAAGTAAAATTAACTACTGATGAAAAGGAAGACTTCTTTGGTACTTTTCGCTGTACTTTCAGCTGCCCTAGTTTGGTATCTATTCATTAAGCCAGCCGATTATTTGGTTTCCTTCACTGTAAATACTTTTCCCGGTACCGTAAATCAAACTATTAAAGATTGGGAAAAAAACATGGTCGTAGATGCTCCACTCAAAGAACTTGGCATTCGCAATATTGAACAACAATTAAAGTTTGGAGATAGCATTGTTACTTATGATTGGAACATTATTCCCCTTACAGATTCTACCTCAAAAGTCAAAGTACACATTAAGGACTTAGACCATAGTTTGATGAATAAAATCATGATTCCCTTTACATCGACCGTCATAGAAAAACGATCCAAAAAAAATTTATTGAACTTTAATCAATATTTGAACGAGCATCTTAAAAAATTTAGAGTGAAAATTGTTGGAGAGGACGAATTAAAGTCAACGTACTGCGCTTACTTATATGTAAAAGGCTTGCAGTCCGAAAAAGCATTTGGAATGATGCGCGATTTTCCTTTTTTAAGTGGTTTTGTAAAAGAAAACGGTCTTAAAGTAAATGGCAATCCGTTTGTTGAAATCACCAAATGGGATATGGCGAGCGACAGTATTGAATATAATTTTTGTTTTCCAATTCTAAAACAGGATTCTTTGCCCATGAACAAAGAAATAAAGTATAAGAACTTTGAATCGAAAAAAGCTTTAAAAGCTATTTATAATGGAAATTATATTACTTCGGACAGGGCTTGGTACAAACTTTTGGATTATGCTGAAATGAATGCTATAAACTTGGAGAAAACCCCAATAGAAGTTTTTCAAAATAATCCCAATATGGGAGGCAATGAATTGGAATGGATTGCCGAAGTATACATGCCGTTAAAACAATCCAATGAATAGAATCAAATATTTCCTCATTCTTATTTTCATTCAAGGATGCGCACAAAAACCCTATTATGGAGACCTAACATTTTTAGGGAAATTACCTTCAAAACTGAGTGAAATATCAGGAATCGTTTCTTTAGATGGTACGACTATATGGGCAATTGAGGACAATGGCAATAAAGATGATATCTATAAGGTGAATCTTGAAGGCAAGATCATCAAAAAATTCGATGTAAAAGATGCTGAAAACAAGGACTGGGAAGATTTGGCAAAAGACAACTTGGGCAACTTATATATTGGTGATTTTGGAAACAATGCCAACGACAGAAAAAATCTTTGTATTTATAAGTTACCTAGTCCAGAAAACGAAACAGGAAATAAAATTGAAGCTAAAAAAATAAAATTCCATTATCCGGAACAAGACGAATTTCCGCCTAAGAAATCAGAACTGGTATATGATTGCGAGGCATTTTTTTATAGGGATGGTTTTTTATATCTCATAACAAAAAACAGAACAAAGCCCTATAACGGGAAAGCCTTAATTTATAAAATTCCGGCTGCAAAAGGTACATATACAGCAGAATTAGTGGGTGAATTTACCGCATGTATAGATTCGCAGTTTTGTTCTATAACGGCAGCGGACATTTCGCCGAATGGTAAAAAAATTGTTCTCTTAGGTTCTGGTTTTATATGGCTTTTTACGGATTTCGCTTCTGATGATTTCACAAAAGGAGTCTTAACGACCATAGATGTAAAACACAGAACCCAACAAGAATCTATTTGTTTTCTGGATAACAACCTGTTAGTTATCGCGGACGAGCAGTCCAAGACCAAAGGACGCAATCTGTATTCCTATAAAATAGATTAAAATCCAAAACCTACCCCAAAAGCAAATCGCAATCCATCTGAGCTGTTGAACAGTCCCAAGTTAGCAGATAGAATATCGGCTCCGTTCACAAAAAACCCACCACCGTAGGAATTATGCCATTGTCCAGAAGCATCACCGGGAAACCAAACCCTTCCATAATCAAAACCTCCAAAAACACCTGGGGTCACGGGTAAAAGTCCCGTTCGTTGTCTCCTGAAACTATAGCGTAAATCCGTATTTTGGAAATATGCGGTTTTCCCAACAAACCGTTGAAAGCGGAAGCCCCTTAAACCATTATTGGCCCCTATACTAGCTCCTTGATAAAACTCAAAGTCATCTCCAATATTAAAGTGCGCCTTTACTTTGGAGGCAAGCACCAATCTTCCACTGGAAGACAATTTATGGTCAATCGATAAACTAGGTATTATAAATCCAAATGCCCTATCCGAGTCGCTCAAATTGGTCTTGTATCCGCCATGCAATGAAAAACTCATCCCAAGTGTCGGATAAGCTTCGTTATCCGTGTTGGAATAGTTGTACTCAGCATCAACACCAAAGAAATCCTGTTGTGTATCCCTTCCGGTATCCGTAAAAAATCCTTCAATAAAACGATTATCCGTTTCTTCAACATCGTAGTTTTCATAAGAAACGCCCAAGCGCACTTTTGAACCCAAATAGCCTCTCCAGACCAAAGATGGAGCAAAGGCTATGGTCCTGATCTTTACCCGGTTAAAATCCAGTTCCAATGGTTCATCATCATCATTGTTTTCAGTTTCATTACCAAATCCAAAAAAGTTGATGCTAAAGTTTGGACTGGTAAATTTTGCATTCAGTTCTAGATTTATGTTTTCAAAGATATTTGCAAACTCACCATTGTACCCTAAATCAAACCCATTCGTAGCAAAATAATAAGCCGCATTGAATGTATGTTGCTGTGTGAACGGATTTTGCTTGAATCCATTAAAAGTATACGTATCCGTAAGTCCGATTCTAAATCCATCATCTGGATTAAATCCCAGCGATGGCAATAATTGATTATTACTAGCCTTTACCTTGAGAAACGCATAGGTGTTGGTATCGTAGTCGTTGAGTTTATGAATTTTACCGCTATACGCTTCATCGTAAGTGTTCTTTTTAGCTTTAAAATCATAAATATGGACTTTCTTGCTATCATCAGATATCTTATAGATATCATTGTTATGACCCCCAACGATTCTCACCTTAATCTTTGAGGCATTTGTCTTGGCATCAAAAACATCATCATCATCCAAGCCATACAGCCAAATCTCTTTGGTAAATTCTGGGCGATATATTTTTTCAAAAAACAAATCTTGCCGTTTTCCATCTTTTATTCGATAAGCTTTCACCTGTAAGTTTCCATCCTTTAAGGAATTAATTTCAAAATAATCATCTTTGTCCGTTCCCGTGATAACACTGTATTTGTTGATAACCTTAAAATATTCCAGGGCAGTTTCCACAAGGTTCTCTTTTCTTGCCAGCAAGATTTTTTTGAAATTGGATACCGTCTCATCGTTCACCTCTTTTGGAAAAAAAGAAAAGGCCTTCTCAACCACTTCTTGATCTACATTGTTTTGGATATATTTTGCTTGCTCTACCCATAAATCAATATCGGTTTGGGAAAGAAGTGCCATATCCAAAGCAAAAGTTCTTGGAGAAGAATTAAAGCCTTTTACGTTTCTTATTTCTTCATTAAAACCTTCAAATATTCTAAGTGAAGGTACAGTACGGGAGGCAAAGGCCATCAAAGCTCCATCTCCCCAAATTGAAAAAGCTTGATCCCTATCTCTAGGTATGGGTTTAAAAACCAAATTATCACCTTCATCCTCAAATCCTGCCCAGCGCCATTGGTCAACATGACGGTCCCAGTCGCCAATCATCATATCGAACAAACGCGCTTTTACATATTCTTTCTCATCTATTCTATATTTTTCATCCTTCCTTAGTTTATCCATTAAATCATAGGTGCTCTCAACCTTTTTTGTGTATCCAAAGCTTGCTAAATCGTCATGCCCTTCAGATACATGTTCTTCAATCATATAAAGCTCACCTCCAAAATCGTCATTATACCCTCCCAAGGTTTTTTGTTTTGGAACATAGTACAGTTTTGGATTGGTATGGTAAAGACCCACGGCATCTGATAGTGGCGCAATCGTAAAAGGTGCATAAGGGTGTGCCCCTGTATAAAAATCCATTAAAAGTTTTTCAGTATACGACCCTTCAAAATCACCAATGATATACTGCTCTTGAAAGGCAATCGACTGTAAGTACCGTTCTGCACTTTTTCGCATTGCACGCATTACAAACTGCCTTCCATCCTTATGCTGCAACCTAATAGAGTTTGATTGGTTCCCCCCTCCTTTTCGCACCACCGTTAATCCACCAAATAACGTGTCCAAAAGAACGGTTGGCGCTTCTACTTTAGTTGCATAATATTTTCTGTAACGCTCTCCCCAGACCCATTTATAAAAACCTCCTCTATCAATTTCTTCTTCGGTATAGATTGATGCTTTCATAGTGGCAGGAAAGTCATCGCTATATTCTTTTTCCTGTGGTTTCTCATTTGGAGGTAAAACTTCGGTATGGTATAACAGTTCTTCATTCCCATCGTTTCCAACCCCAAAAAAATCTACATTCGACGAGCCATCTTTGTATACCTTTAGCGTTGCGTAACCCATATGCCCTGTAGAGAACTTACTGCCATTCAAAAGTTTGGTAGCACCCTTTTTTGCACCAGAACCACTAACTATTTGTGGCACTCCATTTTCAACTATATATTGCAGCGTATGCTCATGCCCAGAAGCAAAAATTACATTATCCGAATATTGCGCCAGGGTCACAATCCTATTTTTTAACTGATCATAGATTTTATTGGATTGGTCTTCTATAGTTGCTCCTGAAGTTCTACGTAAAACATTCGCTATTGAACCGAAAACAGGAAAAGGAAACTTGCCCCCACTCGGGTTCATATGCTGTTTAAAAGAATAATATCCACCGTGGGAACCATAGGTAAACATGGGATGGTGCAACGCAAGAATCACTGTTTTATCCCGATTTTTCTTTATGATCCCTTCCAATTCTTCCAAAAATCTTCCACGGTCTTTTATGTTGCAATCATCATTAATGGTAGGATGTTTGTTCCAATTTACCAGATACCATTCCGTATCGATTGCAACAACAACAATATTATCACCTATCTCAATCTTCTCAATTGGACAACCGTTTTCGGGGAAGAAGACTTCTTTACTATCCAACGCTTTTTCAATATACTTTTCTTGTCGCTTTAGACCTTTCAATCCATCATTATACCAATCATGGTTTCCTGGAATAAAAACTACTTTACCTTTATAATCGGATACAGATTTAAGCTGGGCATCAAGATGGTTTTTAGCTTCTATATATGCAATGGTCGAATCCTTTTTATCTGGCAGGCCAGCAGGGTATATATTGTCTCCTAAAAAAATTGTAGTGCTATTTTTTACCGTCTTATCCAATTTTGCCTTTAAAATTTTCAAGGCAGGGTTTAATTCGCCCATTGGAGACGTACCGGCATCCCCTATCAAATAAAATGTATGTTCTACTTCCTTATCAGTTTTAACTTTCTGACTAGTAAAGGGAGTTTCGTACTTTGTTTCATACGTAGCGCAACTATAAACAACAACAAGCAATAGAAGAACGAGGTAATGTTTTTTCATATCAATGAGGTTGATTTCAAATTTTTGTATTTTGGGGAATTCAAAACGTTATGTATGTCGGAAATAGTTGAAAAAGCTGAACAATTTGTCTCCAAAATCTTGGAAAATGAATTGAATCCAAAAATTTTATACCACAATTTACGACATACCCAACGTGTGGTTAAAAGTACTAAAGAATTACTCAATTTCTATACCCTTGGAGACAATGAGAATGAAAGGCTTCTATTGACGGCTTGGTTTCATGATACAGGCTATACAAAAACCATTGAAAACCATGAGGAGGCTAGCTGTAGCATAGCTACAGAATTTCTAAAAGAGCAGAATTATAGTCCAGAAGGTATTGAACAGGTATGCACCAACATCATGGCAACAAAAAGGTATTATGAACCTCAAAATTTGCAAGAAGAAATCATAAGAGATGCGGATGCCTCACATTTTGCAAAAAAAAGCTATTGGGAAACAGCGGAATTTTTGAAAGATGAATTGGAAAAATTGGAAATTGCCAATTATTCAAACAAAGAATGGAGGGATGAAAACATAAAGATGTTTAGAAATGAGCATGAATTTTATACCCAATATGCAAAAGAAAATTGGGAAGAAGGAAAAGAGCAGAATTTAAAAAAGCTGGTAAAGGAAAAAAAGATAGAAAAAGAAATTGCTAAAAAAGAGGCCTTAAAAGCTAAATACAAAAGTGAAAGTCCAGATAGAGGCATTCAAACCTTATTTAGAGTAACCTTAAAAAACCATTTGACCTTAAGTGATATTGCGGACACCAAGGCCAATATCTTGTTATCCGTAAATGCCATTATCATATCTGTCGCGCTTTCCAACCTTATTCCTAAATTGGATAATCCTTCCAATACCTATCTCATATACCCCACGGCCATATTTATCTCTTTCAGTGTTATTTCTATGATACTAGCAGTTTTGGCAACAAGGCCAAACGTAACCAGCGGGCAGTTTACCAAACAAGATGTTCAGGACAAAAAAGTAAACCTGCTGTTCTTTGGAAATTTTCATAAAATGAGCCTAAATGATTATGAATGGGCCATTCAGGAATTGGTTAAGGACAAAGATTACATTTATTCGTCACTTACCAAGGACCTGTACTTTTTGGGACTTGTCCTGAACAGAAAATATAACATTCTACGTTGGACCTATACTATTTTTATCATAGGTATAGTAATATCCGTGATTGCTTTTGGGGTTTCATTTCACTTTTATGGACAACCTAAATAAGATATCTAATTAAAATTTAGGGTTTTAATTCTTCCATTAGATCCTCATAGGTATACGTACGTTCAGATTTTACATCTTTGGTGTACAAAATCTCAGCTCTTATTGCTTTTAATCCGGTAACGCCCTGCAAACCTTCCAGCTCTACGATTTCAATATTGTTGGTAAAGTACCCCTTAGATTTTAAGAACTTAATGTAGCGCAGGTATTCTTTTTCATCTTTTCGCTGTGAGTAGACAATAGACAGTTTCCCTTTCTGGGTCAATCTTTCATTAGTACCTTTTATATAGGATTTATCAATACGTTTTTTGATGATTTCGTATCGTGCGTTATATGTACCGTCTACATCAAAACGTTTTTCATCCATTCTAAACCTAATGGACAATGAAGCGCTATAGACCAAAATCAACGAAGCTACATCCAGTTTTACGGGCAATTTGGATTTGAGCGTATAGTACTTGTTCTCCATATCGCACATTACCTGAAGCTGCCATAACCTTAAATTACTTAAATACAATTCATTAAAATTCCTATCATTTGCTATAGAACTACCAATGTACATGTTGTGTTCTACACCGTCTGTTTTGTAACGTTCAAAATAATGTGGGAACATTCTTTGGGCATCCAATTGTTTTCGGTCCAACAAAGCTGCCAATTGCATATTGGCTTCCATTACACTATTATCATAATTACGACGATGATCATAATAGGATTCGGTTTCAGCATCAATCTGGGCCTCATACCCCTCAACCAATTTTCCTAGCTGTTTGTCCTCCTTTTTTAAATGCACGAAAACAGGGGTTATTTCTTCTTTTACAAAATCAAAAATCGCTTGTTCGGTGTGTGTGTACAGTGCATCTCGCACTTCTTCTAAATACGTATCCACCCTATACATCAACTCCTCGTAGACGGGAAGTTGATATTTTTTAACAGCCGCCCACAAAACATCATTGATTTCTGAAAGTTGAATCATTAAATCCCGCTGGATCGAAAGATTTCGTTCTTTAGAAGAATCCTTAATGTCGACTTGGCCATAAAGCGGATAAACATCTTTGAATACAATTTCCTTAAAAATGGGTTGATTTCCCAGAAGTTCGTCTGCCATAAAACGTTTTGCCTCTTCCTGAAATTTCCAATATACCGAAGAATGAACCGTAGTACATTCATGCTGTATAATCGCATCTACCAGATTTTCTTCTTCTTCAATAGACCGAATGACTGCGGAAACAATGAAAGGCATCACATCATCCAACTTATTGGCGTTGACGCTATTTAATTCGTTTACAGTAGTTGAGACCAATTCCAGAACTCCTAATAGCACCCCATTGTCCGCTATTGGAGCAAGAATAGCACTTTTTATGCCCTGCTCATAAAGATTTTTGTACGGTTGACCTCCACCAGATTTCTCATAATATTTATCCACATTCGATATGGCGACATACGTGTTTTCATTAAACAACTTGCCATAAGAATGGTCACACAAAATAGAGTTGCATGATTCGGTTTCCATCCCTTTGAGAATATAGCTTTCTATGCCCTTTCCATATATTTTTAAAAACTTGTTGGTATTGGCATCATAACCTGCAAATCCAACATTGATTTTTTTCAAGTTAAACAGCGATCTAAAAGTGTCTTGAAAACTGTCCATAAAGTCTTCATTACCCCTTTTGTTACTACCTATAAGCGTAGATTTTATTTCGGAAATGGAATGCTCAGCACTGACATCGAACATATTGGAAATCACAAAACCCTTCGAGATAAAACTATTTGGTGGAATTTTTTCTTTCCAAAGTTCTAAATCATCAAAATTTTCCAAGAGTTCATCAACATCTTCTTGGGAAAGCTCTTTGGAGAGTTCCGTAGGAATAATTTCCATAAAATCCGCATTATAGAGTATCCTATAATGACGCATGACCCCATTTGCATCTGGAATATCATAGAACAATGGACGTTTCAAATCCATCTTAAACCCATAATAAAAATTTAGGATTATGGTACATTTCATAATGTAATTGATATCCATAGGCAGATTCCGAATCTCCAGTTCAAAACCTTGACCAGCATCCTTTAGGATTTTCTGAAAGCGTTCAGATGAATTGAACACCAAGTTTTCGAAAGGTGTCGACGCCGTCTTAATCTCATTATTGGTCAATACGGGAGCAAACGTATCCGCAAGAATAATGCTGATAACTTCTTTGTGTTTGTCCAGTAAAGTAATGTCATCAAAACCATCTCTCAACTCAGGGTACGGTGCTTGCGCATCCAAGACATATTTTGCCCTATCCGCCAAGTACTTATCCTTGCTGTTAAGTTGATTATCATAATGTTCCAATAATTTATTGAAACTTACTAATTTCAACATTGGGGTTTCTATGTTGCCATTATTCTCCATATGGGGTTAGACGAGATTTTAACCGTAAAGTTACAAAAAGAAATAATGGGACATTATCAATGAATTCAATACTCGATTAGCCACATTTTTTGGATATTTAAAAAAAATTGGCGTATGTCCTCATTCAAAAGGTTAGACCGAGCTTTCAAAAGTGCCAAAATCATCGAATTTGATGACAGTGATAAGTTCATACTTTTTAGTGATTGCCATAGGGGCGACAACAGTTTTGCAGATGATTTTGCAAACAATAGAAACATTTACTTTCACGCCTTGAACCATTACTATCGCGAAGGATTTCAATACTGTGAACTGGGAGATGGTGATGAACTTTGGGAGAACATTACTTTTGAATCAATTTTTGAGGCGCATAAAAATGTTTTTCAATTGTTACGGCAGTTTCATCTTGAAAACAGACTGTATATGGTATGGGGCAACCACGATATGGTCTATAGGGACAAATTCTATGTGAATGAGCACTTATCGAGCTATTTTGAACCTATAGATGGCTCGGACAAAGAGCTTTTTGAAGGAATAACTTACCACGAAGCTCTAATTCTAAAGCATAAGAAGACAGACCAAGAATTGTTTTGCACACACGGACACCAAGCGGATTGGTGGAACTATGTTTGTTGGCGTATTGGAAGGTTCCTTGTTCGAGTTCTTTGGAAACCACTACAAGTAGTTGGTATTGCCGACCCTACAAGTCCAGCGAAAAATTATAAAGAACTCATAAGAATAGAAAGAAGAATTAAACGTTGGATTTTAAGAAACAATCTTAAGATTACAATTTCGGGACATACGCACAGACCACGTTTTCCGGAGCCAAAACAAATTCCCTATTTTAATGCAGGTAGTTGTGTACATCCTAGAAGCATTACCGGACTGGAAATAGAAAATGGGGAAATATCCCTGATCAAGTGGCAAATCGCTACCAAACCTGATGGCACTTTGCAAATAGTACGCTTATTGTTGGAAGGCCCGGAAAAACTATCGGATTACATTGAAAAGTAGTTGCAATCAATAGCAAATAATTTAAGAATACAGAAAAGCCCGCTAAAACTTAGCGGGCTCTGTTTCACATCAGAAAAAATAGGATAGACCGAACAAGAGGTTAGATGCGTTCAAATTGAAATTAAAGCCTTGATTTTCATTTTCAGCACCTGAACTATCTTCACCTGTGACCGAAGTATATTGAAGTAACCCTACAGATGATTCAAATGCCAGATTTTTTGAGGCAAAGAATGATATTCCTGGGCGTAACCCAACAAAAAATCGGTCCGCTTCTGAAGTTCGGCGTTCTTGATCACTTCCAATATCTTCAGACCACGATTTTCCATATCCCAATTCTCCCTGTGCATAAAAAGCCAGATTTTTGGTTACGCCAAAATATCTTCTAACATATGGTGCCAGGGCCAAAGATTCACTTTTAAACTCGGATGTGCTCAACTCTGAGTTGAAATTTTCATTCTCAGTCTTATTAAAGCTATATTCCGTTACCAATCCCACTATCCAATTATCGTTAAAAGCATATCCAAATCTGGGAAATACGGAAACTGAAAATCGATCAGATTCATTTTGTAAAATCTCATTATTGAACTCTGATGTAGACTCAAAGTTATTCGTCCCAATAGACACATTTCCACCAAGGATCCATGTCCCTTTTTCGATAGTCAGCTTGTCGTTGATTTCTTCTTGTGCTTGAATGGATATTACACCAAACAATGCTGCAACTAGTACTACTCTTTTCATGTTCGTTTTAAATTAAAAGATTAAGCCTAATCGCTATCAAGTATTGTTCCCCTATGGCCCATCCAAACTGGTTTATGAAGACTTTAACGAGGCATAGCTACTTTTAGATTTAACTTCCTTTTATTACTGTAATGGCAAGGTATTTGTTAACTTTAAAACATTGTATCGACCAAGTTCCTATGAAAAAGCTTGTTTTTCTTTTTTCTCTTATCATTTTTGGCCATACTATAGTGATGGCTCAAGGTGACCTTCCTACGACACGTCCGCTTAAAATTGGAGAACGGAATACTTTGGATATAAAGCCTACGAATCAAGGAACTTCGTTGCGTATGCCTTCCGTTATCAATGAGAACTTAACTTCTGATAGCAATAACCCTGGCATTAAAATGCTTCCAGACCGAGAATTGGTCCAAGCTGGGCACAATATGGTCATTGATCCCAAAGTAGGGGAGAAAGAAAAAAAAGGCTCTAAAAAACATTTTGGTGATCAATACTTAGGAGATGTAAAAACTACGGGGAAATTTGTGGGCATCGTCTGCAGGGATCATGAATATGTTGATGGTGACCGCGTGAAAATATACGTCAATGGAGAAGTGGTAGAGCCCAATATTTTACTTACTGGTTCTTTTAAAGGAATCAACCTTGATTTGATCAAAGGATTTAATCGTCTCGATTTTGAAGCACTGAACCAAGGTTCATCGGGCCCTAACACTGCTCAAGTTGTTATTACTGATGATAAAGGCGTTGTCATTCACAACAATCGATGGAATCTTTCCACTGGATCTAAAGCTAGTCTTATCGTTGTTAAAGGAGAGGAGTAGGGTTTTTTAAATACAAATTCAAAGTTCAAACTCAAATACAAAGTTCAAGTTCAAAGCGCAAGTACAAATTCAAGTTCAAGCGCAAATTCAAAGTTCAAGAACAACATTAACTCCTAACTCCTAACTCCTAACTCCTAACTCCTAACAAAATTACTCTGCACCAGGTTGATAGGTCTTTACCGCTCTTTTTAAAACATCTTCTTTATAATACGCAGCATCTTTCCATTTTATAGCTGAATACATTTGTATTTGGTCATCGAAGTGAGGGGATTTTGGGTCGCCACTCTGACCACCTGCTAGAATAGTCTTTGCCTTTACTTTTTCACCAAATTCTACGGCAGCCACAAAACTATTGCCACGAGTACCATAAATCTTTTTGGTATCATTATCGTAGCGTGCACCATAAGCGGCCAAAGCACCCCATCGCCCACTGGCAAATCCGATCGGGATGCTGGGTTTCGAATCATCAAAAGGCTGACGGATATCCCCATCGAGTCTTTGGTATCTATTAACTTGGCCCCATGGCATCTCCCAAGTACCAAAATCTGCAACAAGTTGGTCGATTACTTCTTCAAAAATCTTTAGTTGTTCTCCATTTGGATCATCGCTCCCCCAAAAGGTAACACGCTCCATGGGCGTCATTCCCTTTGGATATTTTCCAACCTTGTAATAGTGTGTTCCGTAAAAATGTGCTAAGGTCATAGCTATAGATTCTTCAGAAGTAGTAAAATCCCATTTTTTCAATACTTCAATAGGTTCCAATAACTTAGGATTCTTATCGTCATAGCGTTCATAGTCCTTAATCAATCCAGGAATCAAAGCTTTAAAAGCAGGAAGATAAGGGTCATGCGCAAGTTGAATCAAACTATCCAAAGTGTATCCATCCCTATCTGTCAATAACTCAATGGCATGGACACCTCTAAAATTTTCTTGGTCTCTTGACATGTATTTTGGATAATCTTCTCGTTTGGGGCTATATTCCAAAGCTGCAGTATAAGGCGTGGAATTGCAATTTTGGATCCATCCATTTTTTGGATTCAAAATCAAGATATTCTCATCCACGGTATGCAGACCTTTCCAATCCGTTTTTGGATTGCTGCCATCTACAGGTTTTGTAAAGTCAAAAATAGTATCTCGCTTAGGAACAAAATTTCCATGGAAATAAGCAATGTTCCCTTCCGCATCTGCATACACGGTATTGTTTGAAGAATTTGTTCGGATATCCATCATCTCTCGAAATCCCTTATATCCTTCTTGTTTGGTTCGAACAAAAGATTGTTCTAGAGCCTTTACGGGTTCCCACATCATTGCCGAAGCCGTCCATTGCTTATCAACAGCATGAGTAATAGGTCCATGATGTGTACGATACATCGGAAAGCTTTTCTCTTTCAATCCATCATTATCTTTGTATTTTAAAATGGCTTCAGATTTTTCTACTGGCCTTAATTCTTCTCCATACTGATAAAACAAATTATCATCGTTCTTTACAACAGTTTCTTTGAACTCATCCATCACATCGGTATAGGTCGATGTGTGCATCCATCCTGTTTTTTCATTAAAACCCTGATATACAAAAAATTGCCCCCATGTAACCGCACCATACGCATTCAATCCCTCTTCGCTAACCACATGTACTTCACCCCTAAAATAAAAGGAAGTATGCGGATTGATCAACAACATTGCATTGCCAGATTTGGTCAATGCTCCTGAAATGGCTATACCATTAGATCCTTGAGGTTCCTCCATTTCCTCTGCCTTTTTCATTTTCAACGCCTCAAGCTCAGGAATCTCCATACCGCTTTCATAAAACGCCTTGATTTTTTTAATGGAAATGCGCTCTATATCCCCACCGATACTTCCTTCACTAAAATACATGGGCATCCAAGGTTCAAAACGGGTCAATAATTTAGGTTTTACCTCGGGATGGGTATGCAGATAATAATTAATTCCGTCAGCGAAGGCATCGCACAATTTCTTCAACCAATCCGGGCTCTTTTCATAGTTCGCCTTGGCTTCCTCTTCTGTCATAAAAAGTTTGGCACGAAGATCACTATACAACGCCTCTTCACCCTCTACTTCTGCCAACCTTCCAGTAGCCCAGATATAGTTTTGTTCCACACGGTTAAAGTCGTCTTCACACTGCGCATACAATAATCCAAAAACGGCATCTGCATCGGTTTTACCATATATGTGCGGAACCCCATAATCATCCCTGATTATAGTGATGTTCTCAGCTTGTGACTTCCATTTTTCAATTTCAGTTAGTGCTTTCTGGTCTTGTGGTTTGGATGAACAGCTTACCAGAAAAAATAAAGTAATCAAGGATAGTACTCTCATGGCATTATATTTAAGCTTTTTTTAAAAATTGGGTTTTCAACACAATTTGTGCCTTACCTACCCTACATTCTACTTCTTGAGGGCTTCCGGTCAAACGGATATTTTTAATGACATTTCCTCTTTTTAAGGTTTTGGACATGCCCTTAATCTTCAAATCCTTGGTCACGTGAACATTATCACCATCCTCTAAAACGTTACCATTACTATCCTTTGTATCCATAAATAGTTGTTTAGGTGTGAAATTAAGTGTCTCAAAAGATAAATACTAACATTTGAATCAAAAAACTTCAACTCAATATTACCATTGGTAATCCCAATGGTTTTTAAAGTAACTTGCGGCTTCTTTTAATACCATTTATGTCAGAAAAAAAAGTAAGCATTTTAAAGGCCTTTAAAATCATTATTTGGCCTAGAAGAAATCTTGTCTTTACCGGACTTTTACTAATTGTAATTAGTAAAGCTTCAAGTTTTGTAGCACCTATATCCCTTAGATATTTTCTAGATGATATCGTACCCAACAAGAATTATGATTTTTTGAAAATTCTTGTTGCCATTGTCATTGCCTCATTTTTGGTTCAAGCAATAATGTCCTTTCTGTTGACCAAAGTTTTGAGCATTCAAGCGCAGTTTATGATATCTGAACTTAGAGCACAAGTACAAAAACAAGTTCTCTCACTGCCCATTCGTTTCTTTGATAACACAAAATCCGGCGCTTTGGTTTCTAGGATTATGAGCGATGTTGAAGGAGTGCGTAATCTTATCGGGACCGGATTGGTTCAATTGGTAGGAGGCACCATTACTGCAGTTGTTTCACTGATTTTACTACTAAGAATAAGTCCCCGAATGACCCTTTTGACCTTTATTCCACTGATTTTATTTGCAATCATTGCTTTAAAAGCGTTCAAAATAATACGCCCTGTTTTCCGAGAACGTGGTAAAATCAATGCCGAGGTAAAGGGACGACTTACAGAAACGTTAAGTGGGATTAGAGTAATCAAAGGATTCAATGCAGAAGTACAAGAAGGGAAAGTTTTTGAAACCGGCGTAGAACGATTGTTCAAAAATGTAAAAAAAAGTTTGACGGCCACTGCGATAATGACAAGCTCATCCACGTTTCTTTTAGGATTGGCCACTACGGGAATTATGATGGGTTATGGTGGTTATAAAATGATGCAGGGCGAACTTACTACCGGGCAATATTTTGAATTTACGTTTCTGCTCGCATTAATGGTCGCACCAATCGTTCAAATGAGCAATATAGGCAGCCAACTTACAGAAGCCTTGGCAGGTTTGGATCGCACAGAGGAGCTGATGAACGAAACAGCTGAGTCCGACGAAAAAAATAGAGCCATTCAATTGGATGCTATTCACGGCGACATTAGTTTCAATACCGTTTCTTTTTCTTATGAAGAGGATGAAGAGGTTTTACACAGCATTAGTTTTAAGGTTAAATCAGGACAGGTAATCGCATTGGTGGGCAGTTCGGGTTCTGGAAAGTCTACAATTGCCGGGTTGGCCGCCAGTTTTTTAAATCCGAGCAAGGGTACAATCACCATTGACGGCCATGATTTATCAAAAGTAAACCTCAATAGTTTTAGACAGCACTTAGGGGTTGTACTCCAAGACGATTTTTTGTTTGAGGGCACAATTCGGGAAAATATTCTTTTTCCTAGACCCAACGCTTCCGAGGAAAGGTTGTTGGAAGCGGTAAAAGCTGCCTATGTAAATGAGTTTACGGATAGATTTGATGATGGCCTCGACACCTTGATCGGGGAACGCGGCGTGAAGCTTTCTGGAGGACAACGCCAACGTATCGCTATTGCTCGTGCTATTTTAGCGAATCCAAGGATACTAATTTTAGACGAAGCAACCTCTAGTCTGGATACAGAATCTGAGGCACTTATTCAAAAGAGTTTAGCAGAATTGACAAAGGGCAGAACCACTTTTGTCATTGCACACCGTCTAAGTACAATCCGAAAAGCAGACCAAATTTTAGTAATCGAAAATGGAAATATTGCCGAACAGGGCACCCATGAAGAATTGATTGCCTCTGAAGGAAGGTATTATAATCTGTTTACGTATCAGGCGAGAATTTGAGTTAGAACGCTAACGCTTATAGATATAAAACTTTAGACCGCTACGCTGCTAGATTTTATATTACATATTGTTAATCGTTCACAATGAAACGAAAAATAATTAAAAAGATCTCCGCCACGCTCAATATGACAGGGCTAAACCTCCTCAGGGGCCAATTCCACTTCCAAACCATCCAAATCATTCGTCATATGAATTTGGCATCCCAATCGGCTATTATCTTCTACGAAAAACGCTTCGGAAAGCATCGCTTCTTCTTCATCAGACTTTTCTGGAAGTGTGTGCTTGGATTTTATATAACATTGGCAAGAAGCACACATAGCCATTCCACCACAAATTCCAATAGTACCTTCTGGAGCAAGCTCGTAGGAGCGTACAACTTCCATCAGGTTCATGTTCATATCGGTAGGGGCGTCCACTTCGTGCAGCGTTCCTTCTCGGTCGGTTATTTTGATTTTGATATCGGACATTGATTTGGTTAGTTAGTGAAAAATAGTGTGTTAGTGCTATAGTTGCTAGTGAAATAGTGGTTGAGACTTATTTGCTTTATTTCATTGATTTGATAAATGAATACAACATTTTTGAAATTTCATTTGTAGCTTCAATCAATTCCCTAGAGCTCTTTGATTGCAAATAATCTAATCTTTCTGATAAATAAAGCATTGACCTTAACTCACTATTTGATGCTAGGGCAAAATAAAGAAATCTTTTAAAATCAGCATTCGATTGTCGTTCAAAACCTTCTGCAATATTATTTGATATAGAAACTGATGCTCTAGTGATTTGGTCTCTAAAACCATAATCTTTGCTTGTGGAAAAATGCTTATAAATCTGAACAGCTAAATCCTGAGATTTTTGCCACATCTTCAAATCTTCAAAACGCTGTACGGTCATTTAAATTTAAAATTGTAGCCTATAATAAAACAAACCATTGTATCGCCTTCACTAGGATACTCTTTATCACTAGCTTACTATTCAACTATTCTATCGCCTTCACTACAGCTTTTGGAGCTTCTTTTTTACTTCCATCGAAACCAGTAACACCACCTACCGTGGTATACTTCATGACATACTTTTTATCTGGGAATATACGCTGATATGCACTTTGACACATTAACGTGGCCTCATGGAAACCACAGAGAATCAGCTTTAATTTTCCAGGATACGTATTTACGTCCCCAATGGCATAAATTCCGGGAACGTTGGTCTGGTAGTCCAACGTATTATCGACTTTAATCGCATTCTTCTCGATTTCTAAACCCCAGTTGGCAATGGGGCCTAACTTTGGAGAAAGCCCGAATAGGGGAATAAAATCATCTACTTCCAACAAGACATCTTCCGAACCATTTGTTGTCTTTCTAATTAGAACGGATTCCAAGTGATCTTCTCCTTGCAAACCAACAATCTCTGCTGGAGTAATCAGATTGATTTTTCCTTGGTCCTTAAGTTGTTGTACTTTTTCAACGGAATCCAAAGCACCCCTAAATTCATTACGTCTGTGGACTAAAGTGACCTCTGCGGCAACATCTGCCAAAAAAATACTCCAATCCAATGCGGAATCTCCTCCACCAGCAATAACCACTTTCCTATTTCTGTAGACTTCTGGTTCTTTAATCATGTATGCAATACCGTTGTCCTCGTACTTGGACAAGTTTTTGAGCAAAGGTTTTCGGGGTTCAAAGCTACCCAATCCACCTGCTATGGCTATGATAGGCGCATGATGTTGCGTCCCTTTATTGGTGGTCACGATAAACGAACCATCATCCAACTTTTCTATATTTTCGGCCCGCTCTCCCAAAGTAAACCCTGGTTGAAACGGTCTTATCTGCTCCATTAAATTATTCACTAAATCTCCAGCCAATACTTCTGGAAATCCTGGAATATCGTAAATGGGTTTTTTAGGGTAAATTTCTGAACACTGCCCCCCCGCTTGTGGCAAAGCATCTATTAAATGACATTTTAGTTGTAACAAACCTGCCTCAAAAACAGCAAAAAGACCCGTAGGCCCAGCGCCAATAATCAGTATATCGGTTTTAATCATTCAGAATCGTATTTGAAAATCTGCGCAACTTAGAGTTTATGAGAAAAAGGGAATATGATTTTTATCAGCTAACCAACGTTGACAACCTCTTCAATTTGAGGGACATATTTTTTTATGGTCATTTCAACCCCACTTTTCAATGTCATTTGGTTGACACTGCATCCAATGCAATTACCCTCTAATTTAACTTTGACAGAATTGTCATTATCTATTGAAATCAATGAGATATCACCTCCATCACTTTGCAAAAATGGACGTATCTCATCTAAAGCTTTTTCTACGTTTAATTTAATCTCTTCTGACGTCATGCTCTTTTCTTTTTAACGGCAGCACAACCTGCCATTGTTGTAATTTTAATTGCTTCGGTAGGGGGGAGCGCGGTATTTCTTCTCACTAATTCCTGGACTACATTTTTTGTGAGCTCCTCAAATGCCTCTTCTGTTGGAGTAGCAGTCTGTAATGCTGCGGGTCTTCCCACATCTCCCGCTTCGCGAATGCTTTGAACTATCGGTATCTCCCCCAAAAATGGTGTTTCTAAATCGTTGGCCAAATTTTTAGCACCATCTTTTCCAAAGATATGATATTTGTTGTTAGGCAACTCCTCTGGAGTAAAATAAGCCATATTCTCTACGATTCCCAAAACCGGCACACTTATAGCTTCTTGCTGAAACATGGCCACTCCCTTCCTAGCATCTGCCAACGCAATTTCTTGCGGTGTACTTACGACTACAGCTCCGGTAACCGGTAACGATTGCATAATACTCAAATGAATATCTCCGGTTCCGGGAGGTAAATCCAATAATAGAAAATCCAGTTCGCCCCAATGGGCATCAAAAATCATTTGATTCAATGCTTTTGAGGCCATAGGCCCCCGCCAAATTACAGCTTGGTTGGGCTGGGTGAAAAACCCGATGGAAAGCAGTTTTACCCCATAATTTTCAACCGGCTTCATTTTTGCTTTTCCATCAACATTTACCGATAACGGTTTCTCCATAGCTACATCGAACATAATGGGCATGGATGGTCCATAAATATCTGTATCGAGCAGACCAACCTTAAAGCCCATCTTGGCAAGGGTAACAGCTAAATTAGCGGTCACCGTAGATTTTCCTACACCTCCTTTTCCAGAAGCTACAGCGATGATATTCTGTATACCGGGAATCGGGTTTCCCTTAATCTGATTTACTTTGGGCTTTGAAGGTGCATCGACCTTAAGATTTATCTTGATTTTTGCCTTTCCATAAACTTCTTTGTGGATAATTTTTAAAATTTCCACTTCAGTTTTTTTTCTAGCCTGAAGACTTGGGTTCTTTATGGTAACATCTACCTCAACCTCATCCCCAAACACCTGCACATTGGTCACCGCTCCACTCTCTACTATATTCTGCCCCTCTCCAGGTGCGGATATGTTTTCCAATGCCCTTATAATATCTGCTTTGTTCAGCTTCATCAATCCTATTTTATTTGCCAGTCGTTTAAACTGATTCTAAATTACAAAGATACGATTTGGGACTTAGATTAAGAAGTTTGGGTATTGAAAATGAAGATGATGCAATAGATAAATATTTTGCAAAAAATAAGCGGAATTTGGGCTTGCTTAAATCAAATTAAAATAATGAAGCTAAATGTCAAATTCAAGCTCTTTTCCTGGATCCCAAAAATGCTTTTTGAAATCGATAATTTGATTGTCTTTTACGGCTATACCTTCATTCTCCAAAAGCTGTTGCATTAGATTGGTACCGTCAAAATGATGCTTTCCAGTCAAAGCCCCAACCCTATTTACAACACGATGCGCAGGGACGTCTTTTGCCAAGGAGTTGTTCATGGCCCAACCTACCATGCGAGCACTACGGGCAGCCCCCAAATACTTGGCAATAGCCCCATAGGAAGTGACCCTCCCGTATGGAATACGTTTTGCAACTTCATAAACCTTGTCGAAAAAGTTTTTTTCCTCCATGCACTAGCTATAAAAAATTCGGATAAGTGTGATGATCAACAAAATCAACATTAACACACTCAGAATATAATTTGAGTTTTTTGAAAACCGATTTGTTTTGGTCTCCAATTTGTTGAAATAAAAAGTGTACAAATACAATACCGAGAATGTGCCTGCCCCTGCCGCAACCACAAAAGTCGTGATATCTTTTGGCTCAAACTTAATCCAACCAGCCTTGTTCCACATGGCATTTAGGCCACTATAGTAAGGAATGGTCAACAGGTTCAATGCCGCCAACAACATGCCCTTGAAAAAGCTATTTTTCTTACTGACCTTGACTTCTTTTGGCTCGCTCTTTTTGTTTCCCTTGGCTTTAAAAAAGAAATAAATCGCAAAAAAAGCAAAAACACCTAAAGCGATTTTTAGTAGCATATCTATAACCTCAGGGTTTTTATAGAGGAATTTTGAGATCATTACAGCTACATAGGCCTGTACCATAATCATGGTAGATACCCCAAAGCTGAAAATAATGCCGTTTAATTTTCCTTTTTCAACACTGGTCTTGGCCGCATTCATGTTTAACAGCCCTGGTGGTACCGTTGCCATAAATGCAGCGGAAAAAGTGACAAAGAAAAGTATGAGTAGATGCGTCATTGGTCAGTTTATCCTAAACTGGATGTAGGTTATTGGTTTTCCCTTCTCAAGATACTGATTTTCATAAAAAGTCTGAATCTCCAAAACCTCCTTTGGACTACCCTCGTTCTTATAAACATCATGGTTGGCGTATAAAATCTCATGGCCTTGGCCTTGCAATAATCCTAGTGTGTAGCCATGCATAAATTCACTATCCGTTTTTAAATTAACCGTTCCTTTGGGTTTTAAAATAGTCTGATATTTTTTGATAAATACAGGATTGGTCATACGGTGTTTGGTCCTTTTGTATTTGATTTGTGGGTCTGGAAACGTAATCCATACTTCATCAACTTCATCTTGTCCAAAGAGATGGTCCACCAATTCGATTTGCGTGCGAAGAAAAGCAACATTATGCAGCTGCATTTCCAATGCGGATTTGGCTCCTCGCCAAAAACGTGCACCTTTAATGTCAATTCCTATATAATTTTTATCTGGATTTTGTTTTGCCAGACCTACAGTATATTCTCCTTTTCCACAACCCAATTCCAATACAATGGGGTTATCGTTGTCAAAAAACGAATTCCACTTTCCTTTAAGGTCAAATCCATTTAACACCTCCTCCCTTGACGGTTGAACTACATTGGAAAATGTTTCATTCTCTTTGAATCGTTTCAGTTTATTCTTACTTCCCACTTATAAATTATCGTATTGACCAAAATTTAATGTTTTAGCAAAACTAAGGAAATCCGTAAGCAATTTTGATTTTGTTGCTTTGTAGTTATGCAAAGTTCTAAACGTATTTTGATTGCCCCACTTAACTGGGGTTTGGGCCATGCCACCCGCTGCATTCCAATTATCAACGCACTGTTGGACCATGGTCACCAACCCTATTTAGCTTCTGATGGAGTTGCACTAGCGCTACTTCGGAAAGAATTTCCCAATCTACCTTCTTTTGAATTGCCTTCTTACAAAATCAAGTATGCTGAAAAAGCGAAGAATTTTAAAATAAAGATGGTATGGGATTCTCCAAAAGTGTTGAAAGCGATGGCCAAAGAGAAAAAGGCAGTAAAACGTCTTGCAAAAGAACATCACTTGGATGGTATCATTTCGGACAATCGACTGGGTGTTTTTTATAAAAAAGTACCTTGCGTTTTCATAACGCACCAACTGAACGTACTTTCCGGAAACACTACATGGATGAGCTCAAAAGCACATCAAAAAATCATAAAAAAATTTGATGCCTGCTGGGTTCCCGACGTGAAGGAGAAACCCAACCTTACCGGCAAGCTAGGACACTTGAAAAAATCCAAGATCAATATAAAATACCTTGGGCCTTTGAGCCGATTTGAAAAAAAAGACATTGTTTTAAAGTACCAACTTATGGTTTTGCTATCGGGTCCAGAACCACAGCGAACTATTCTAGAAGAAAAACTCTTGGAAGAACTTACTGGTTATGAAGGTCATATTCTTTTTGTAAAAGGAAAAATTGAAGATACTAAGAGCCAAGAAAAAATCAGTATTAAAAAAGGAAGCATAACCATGCACAATTATATGCAATCCCAAGAATTGGAAACTGCAATTAATGAAAGTGAAAAAGTATTATGCCGATCAGGGTACACAACAGTAATGGATTTGGCCAAACTGGAAAAAAAGGCCTTTTTTATTCCCACTCCCGGGCAATATGAACAAGAATATCTTGCAAGACGCTTACAAAAACAAAAACTGGTTCCTTACTGCGACCAAGAAGATTTTGAACTAAAACATCTAAAACAAATTGATGATTTTCAAGGCCTTGTTTGTTTTGAATCTAGTTTGGATTATTCAGAATTATTCTCTGTTTTTTCGAGTGTAAATGAAAATTCGGAGCCTACATCCTCTTCACTTTCTACGTAGATTTTTTCATCATGGGCTTCAATAATGTGTTTAACGATAGATAAGCCTAAACCTGAACCGCCTTCTGTACGACTACCGCTTTGGTCCACCCTATAAAAGCGTTCAAACAGTCTGGGGATGTGCTGTTTTGGTATTCCTTCGCCATTATCGGTCACACGAACGATCACTTTGTTTTTTATCAGATTTTCAACACTTACTTCCGTGGTTCCTTTAGGATGCCCGTATTTAATCGAATTCACCAACAAGTTGGTAATGACTTGCTGAATCTTTTCCCTATCTGCGTTTACATAGATAGGTTCAGGGTAATCCATATCAAAAGTAAGGGTAATGTTTTTTTGGGACGCTTTCATTTCCAAGAGATCAAAGACACTTTGTATAAGCTCTACAATATCAAAATTCTCTTCTTCAAGTTTAAGCCCCCCTACTTCGAGCTTTGTGATTAAATCAAGGTCTTTTACGATATAAATTAATCGTTCCACACCTTTATTGGCACGTTCCAGATACTTCTCCCTGATTTTTTTATCGTTCATAGCACCATCCAGCAATGTAAGAATGTAACCCTGTACCGTAAATAATGGTGTTTTTAATTCGTGGGACACATTCCCTAAAAAGTCCTTTCTATACTCCTCCCGAATTTTCAGCGTGTCTATCTCAATTTTTTTATCCTCGGCAAATTTTTCAATCTCTTGGGTCAGGGTCTTCATATCCGTGGTCACTGGTTTTGAGGAAAACGAAGAGGATTCAAGCAACGAAACGTCATCATATATTTTTTTGACACGCCTGTAGATAAAACGTTCTACCCGAATCTGTAGGATAGTAAATGAAATAATGAAACTGATGAATGCAAACAGAACTACAAAAAGCCAGTCCAACTCATCCTTTAGAAATAGAAAAACTATAATCGATGTCGCAAGGAAAACCGTTATCAGAAAAGAAGAACGAAGGGCAAACTTATAGGATTTCCTTAGCTGAATCGCCATTACAATACAAACTTATACCCTACACCCTTTACGGTTTTAAAATGATGGTCCCCTATTTTTTCCCGTAATTTTCTAATATGTACATCAATGGTCCTGCCACCAACTACCACTTCGTTGCCCCACACTTTGTCCAGAATAACCTCTCGCTTGAAGACTTTGCTAGGTTTGGACGTTAGCAAGGACAATAATTCAAATTCTTTTCTTGGAAGCACAATTTCTTTACCATTATTAACAATTTTATACTCCTCCCTATTGATAACAATGTTCCCGACCTTTACAATATCCTCAACATCAGCTTTCTCTTCTTTGAGTCTTCGCAGTAAGGCTTTTACCTTGCTTACCAAAACCTTTGGCTTTATGGGTTTAGTAATATAATCATCTGCACCAGCATCAAAACCTGCCACTTGTGAATAATCTTCGCCACGTGCGGTAAGAAATGTGATGATAGTATTCTCAAGGCCAGGGGTACTGCGTATCACCTCACAAGCCTCAATGCCATCCATCTCCGGCATCATAACATCCAGAATGATCAAATGCGGATTTTTCTTCTTTGCTTTTGCTACAGCTTCTACACCATTAACAGCGGTATAAACTTCGTATCCTTCCGAAGATAGGTTATAGCTGACAATTTCTAGAATATCGGGTTCATCATCAACCAGTAGAATCTTAATGTCCTTTGTTTTCATGGGGTGGTATTTTTTACGTTGATCGCCCAAATGTAAATATAATACTATAACGGCATTAATGCTTAACATTCATTTAATGTCGTAACATTATTGTAACAGTTTTCAAATAAACTCTTAACATACGCCTAACATCGCTTTTACAGCATGGTGCGTTCTTTGCGCCAAATACTTACCAGATAATGAGATTATTTTTATTGATACTTACTCTAGTTTTTACAACAGAGATGATTGCACAGGGAACCACGGGAAGCATCGTAGGAAAGCTGACAGACAAAGAGTTAAACAATGAGCCTTTGGCATTTGCCAATGTATTGATTAAGGGAACCACTACTGGGACGACATCGGACTTTGATGGGCTTTATGAAATTGCAGGAGTTGAACCAGGAACTTATACCGTAGTGTATAGCTATTTAGGTTACGAGACCATTGAAATTCCAAATGTTGAAGTAATTGCGGACAAGGTTACAAATATAGATGTTCCCATGAGTGCTTCTGCTGGGTTTGAACTGGACGAGGTTGTTGTGACTACGGTTTCTAGGAAAGATTCCGAGGTGGCACTTCTATTAGACCAGAAGAAGGCAGTCACTGTGGTAGAAAGCATTGGTGCAGAACAGTTGGGCCGATTGGGTGTTTCAAACGCTTCGGCTGCTACTACCAAGATTTCTGGGGTATCCAAATCAGAAGGGTCCGGTCAAATATATGTAAGAGGTCTAGGTGATAGGTATTTGACCACAACCTTGAATGGTTTGCCCGTTCCATCTGATAATATCGACAAAAAGAACATAGATCTTTCTTTACTTCCATCGAGGTTTATTCAAAATGTATCCATAAGTAAAACATTTGCTCCAAACAATTCAGCAGATCAAGCTTCTGGTAACATTAACATAGTCTCCAAGGACATAACTTCCAGAAGTGATTTTGGCGTCAGTTTTGGAGGTGGAATAAATACCAATGTAGAATCTGTTTCCGATGACTTTAAAGTAACAGCTGTAAATAGCGATATCAGTTTAGGAGTTTTTTCAAGACCATTTCAAAATGATAATTTACAAAATGCTTTAACAGATCAGAGTTGGAATACTCAAACCGTTGATGCGCCCGTGAATTATTCTTTTGGCTTTAATGCTGGTGGTTTTTTAGATGAGGAAGGGAAATTTCGCCTGTATTTCGCTGGAGGACAATCTGCAGACCATGAATATCGTGAAGGTTTGTTTCTTGAATTCGACAGGGGACAACGAAATGATTCCGTTCCGGACGGCGACAACAGATTTTGGAGACGAACCGTCAACACCAACGGTATTTTAGCAGCACAATACAGAATCAATGATGCCAATAGGATAAGTTTTAATGCTTTTGCGATTAATAAAGTATTTGAGGAAACCTATGAGGCCGGTAGAAACGGAGGTGCCGTTGTTTTTGAAGAATTATCTCCAGAAGAACGAGGTTTTCAGTTTGTTAGGGACCAAAATATCAAAAATACCTTTTTAGCTATAGGTCAACTTCTAGGAACACATAACATATCCGAAAATAACACCTTGGATTGGGCTGCGGGATATAACAGATTGGCAGCCGACGAACCAAATCGTATTAGAAACGAGGTTAACATAATGAATGAGGATCCTAACCTAGGTATTCCGCAAGGTCAAATACAGTTAGGAAATGTTGGGGCTTTACAACAACGCAAGACCTCACAGGAGATTTTGGACGAAGAATTTAATGGCCGCATTAGCGACGCCATCACCTTAAAGAAGAATGAGGATGGTGATGCTATTTACAAAGTAAGCTTTGGTGGTGATGGAAGATTCAAACAAAGAGAGTTCAATTCTGTCTTCGAAGGTTTTGACGATAGTTCAAGAGGCACGTTGAATCCTACATCAATAGATAATTTAACAGAAGTATTTACCCAACAAAATATTGATGATGGATTGTTATCGTTCACATCCCAATTTGACACGTATGATGCCGAGTTGACATCTTATGCTGGTTTTTTAGACTTTGTTGGGATTTTTGGCAAGCTTACAGCAGAGGTGGGTCTACGTTTTCAAAGTGATGAGATTAATATAGATTTTGATGTTACCAATTTTATAGACCCTGTAACTTTTCAGCCAAGAGTAGGAACTTCAAATCAATCTTATGAACGATTGTATCCAGCCCTTAATTTGAAATATGATTTAAATGACAGGATGGCGCTTAGACTTGCCGGAAGTTTAAGTCAAACCTTACCAGAATTTAAAGAAATTGCTCCTTTTGAATATATCTCGGCTATAGGTTTGATTGAACGTGGTAATGTTTTTTTAGAAGCATCTACTAGTGCTAATGTGGATTTGAAATTCGAGTTTTTTCCAAGTGCGAGTCAACTTTTGTCCTTGACCACTTATTACAAAAATATTAAAGACCCGATAAACAAGTCCTTGATTTTTGGAGGGGGAGCAAACCGCTTTTCTTATTTCAACACAAGTGAAAATGCCAGAGTTCTCGGTGTTGAACTAGAGACCAGGTTGGATTTGATAAAGGAAAGAGACTCTTTACCAAGTTTAAGACTATCCGGGAATATATCTTATATCGATCATAAACAAGATTTGAGAGATGATGGCCTAAATGTGAACAATAGTCGAAGAACATTTAGATATAGGGGTTTAGATGAAATTGGTCTCGAAGGTGCTTCGGATTGGACCACCAATCTCGCTTTAACCTTAAATACCGGAAATAAATTTCCTTATGAGTTTACCCTTGCTGGAAATTATGCATCAGATAGGATTTTTGCTTTGGGCGCTCCAAGAGCCCAAAGTCCTCTTGATACTAATGGAGTCCTTTTAGAAGATACCAATTTTAACGGCGAAATCATTGAAAATGGTGTCGTGGTGTTGGATTTTATATTCACAAAGGATATCAATGAGCATTTAAGTATAGGTGCTTCTGCAAAAAATCTATTAAATCCTGTTGTACGTCGTACCCAGTTAGTTTCGGACGAACCTGATGTCTCTACCAATACTAGGGAAGAAGAAGTACTAACATATACCAGAGGAGTAAACGCTAGTTTAAGCATTAATTATAAATTTTAAATTAAATAAATAAGATGATGAGAACTTTTATTAAATTTTTTGGTCTAGCTTTTTTTGTAGGGGCCTTATTCACAGCTTGTAGCAGCGATGATAACGGCGGAAACGGCGGCGGAGACGACGATGCACCACCAAGTGGGGAAGAAACAACACTTTCGGGAACTATTGAAGAAGATAGAACGTTAGTTGCAACAGAACAATATACTATCGATGGAGAGGTTTTGGTAGCTTCTGGTGTAACGTTGACCATTCCTGCAGGTACGGAGATTGTATCAAATGTTGGTACTGATAATTTTTTGGCTGTGCTTCAGGGCGGTAGTATCGATGTTCAAGGTACGGCCGCTAATCCAGTTGTAATGCGATCCAACGGTACGGCAGGATCTTGGGGAGGATTATTACTTTGTGGCAATGCTACTACTACGGCAGGTGAAAATGTGACTGCAGAAGTAGGTGGACTTGTTTATGGAGGCACTGACGACGCGGATTCTTCCGGTAACATTGATTACTTAATCATCCGGGATGCAGGTGCGGTAATCTCAGGCGACTCACAATACAATGGCCTATCCCTATATGCTGTTGGTTCTGGAACTACTATCGATAATGTAGCCATAATAAATGGTACAGATGATGGGATTGAGTTTTTTGGAGGTACGGTATCTGCGACCAATCTCTATTTGGAAAATAATGAAGATGATGCCATTGACTGGACAGAAGGATGGAATGGGACGATAAATACCGCCTATGTAACCAATACCATTGCAAATTTCTCTACTATTGTTGAAGCGGATGGTGTCAATAACAACCCTACCATCAACGATTTGACCGGTATTTCTTCTACTGGTGGTTTGGCCATTCAAATGAAAAATGCTTCTGGTGCCACCATCAATGGTTTCTCAGCTACTGGTTTCACCGATCTATTTGATTTTCCTGGCACTTCGGGCCCTGCTGAATTACAAATTGATGATGCTGATGCCGATACTGCAGACGATGCCGTGTACGCCTCTTCTCCAACCAATGCTAGTTTATTTGCATGGGCTACCACCAATGCGGTTTCCGAGGCACAATTGCCAGCAAACATCACCAGTGACTTAACGCTTGATGCCAGTGTAGAATACACTATAAGTGGGCCTGTTTTAGTAAACAGTGGTGCTACCTTAACCATTCCTGCGGGTACCCAGATTGTGTCTGCTTCTGGTACCGCTAACTATTTAGCAGTATTACAAGGTGGAAGTATTGATATTCAAGGAACTTCTACCGATCCTGTTGAAATGCGTTCTGATGATGGTGATGCTTGGGGGGGTCTATTGATATGTGGTAATGCTACTACTACGGCAGGTGAAAATGTAACTGCAGAGGTAGGTGGACTTGTATACGGAGGTAGTGACGACACTGAATCTTCTGGTACTATCGAATATTTAATCCTTAAAGATACCGGAGCTCAAATCAATGCGGATTCTCAATTTAATGGATTAACACTTTATGCTGTTGGTTCAGGTACTACAATAGAAAACGTGGCCTGTATTGGAGGTGCTGACGATGGTATTGAATTCTTTGGAGGAACGGTAAGTGTAACTAATTTCTATGCTGAAGATTTAGAAGATGATTCCGTAGACTGGACAGAAGGTTGGAATGGTACTTTGGCCAATACCTTTGTAAAGCATACGGTCGCAGGGTTCTCAACCGCAATTGAAGCTGATGGGGTTAATAACAATCCGACGTTAACTAATTTCACTGCCGTCTCTGCCGCTGGTGGTGTAGGTATCCAAATGAAGAATGCTTCTGGTGCTACTATCAATGGTTTAACATTAACAGATTATGCCACACAATTTGACTTCCCAGGTACTTCTGGACCTGCGGAACTACAGATTGATGGTGCCAACGCCAATGAAGGTACTGCTTACTCCTCTTCAACAACCGTTGAAGCCGACTTTGATTGGATTAACGATTAGTATACTATCAAGAATTAGAATAGAAAAGCCCCGCAATTGCGGGGCTTTTTTTCTTTACACTTTATCGAGAACACAAATAGCACTAAATGATAATCATAGAGCACCATGCGAATAATCAAATTTTTTCTTATAGGTCTTTTTTTTGGGCAAAGCTGCAATGTTAAAAGTCAATTTCAAAACAATTCCCTAGCGATCGAATGTTTTATAGAGGACAAAATCAATCAAAGAGAATTTGATATTAGAATATATGATCCGCCGCCACCGCCAGAACTTCGAGATAGTATTAAACATAATGGGCAGATAAAACCAGATTCTATTATCGAAAGGCTAGCCCCTCTTCATATTTATATAAATGAATCAATAACTTATGACAATGTCTTTAAGCCAAAGGTTGTACCAGATAAAGACTTTGATTTTATTGATTCAAAAAAGAAAAAGAAAGGTGGAGAATTTCTTGAAGTTAAAAGTATCACGAAAAAAAAGGGAATCATTTTAAATAGTTTTTCATCAAATGATTTTCTTCAATTATATGAATTAGTAAATCTTCAAAAAGGTTACGGCGGCTTTGTAACTTTTAAGAACCTCTATTACTCGGAAGATGGGAGAAAAGCTTACTTTGAATTTATCTTATATCGAAGAAGGTTAAATTCGAGTACAGCTATCATCTATGCAGAAAAACGTAATGATGGGTCTTGGAAATTTAAAATGAAAGCTGTTTCCATATCTTAAATAACACACTGATAACCAGCAGTGTATTTTGTTATTCAAAAAATAGCACATTTTACCCCTCACTCCGAACTCTTCTCAGAGTCCCATTTCTGTAATCACTGTTCAAAATAGTTAGATGGGATGTTGAAGCAAGTTCAACATGACGATAAATCGAAAATTTAGTTTTCAAAATACACAATGGGTACTGATAATTTCTATTTATTAATAATAGGCTATCATTTTGGATTAGGATATTAAAAAAGAAATAAATGAATCAAAAGGAATTAATAGAAATAGGATATAGAATAATTAGATGTGAAGGCACCGAAGAAGAAATTGATTCTTTTATTGAAACTTTCAATAAAAATGTACCTCACCCATGTAGCCTTCCCTAAAAATAGGACAGCTTAAAATTAGAATTTTCTAACTTTAAATTTTAACTGTCACATGAAAAAAA
>NZ_JAHCMU010000021.1 GCF_018449435.1 Flagellimonas sp. 389
ACGGCGATGAGGACACCGCGGGGACAGATCCCTACAACGCGGACTCCGATGGCGACGGCATAAACGACGATACCGATACAAGTCCTTCCGACCCTTGCCTGCCGGCTCAGTCAGCGGGATATACAGGATACGACAGCACCAATGCCACATGGGCGGCGGCGGACTGCGACGGGGACAACGAGACCAACGGCGATGAGGACACCGCGGGGACAGATCCCTACAACGCGGACTCCGATGGCGACGGCATAAACGACGATACCGATACAAGTCCAAGCGACCCTTGCCTGCCGGCACAGTCAGCGGGATATACCGGGTACGACAGTGCCAATGCCACATGGGCGGCGGCCGACTGTGACGGCGACGGCACCGACAACGGCACCGAGGACACCAATGGCACGGACCCCTATGATGCGGACTCCGATGGCGACGGTATCAACGACGATACCGATACAAGTCCAAGCGACCCTTGTCTGCCGGCACAGTCAGCGGGATATACAGGATACGACAGCACCAATGCCACATGGGCGGTGGCGGACTGCGATGGTGATGGAAATCCAAATGGAACGGATCCCAATCCATATGCAGCCATATCCAATGATGATGTCGTCAATGCCAATGTGGGAATCATAAGTACCATAGATGTACTGGACAACGATGACTTTCCAGTTGGGAGCACAATTACGAATTTAGGTACAGGAACCGCTTCTGGTGCCATTACGGTGAACCAGGCATCGGGAGAAATCACATACATCCCGCTTGCAGGAGAGAACTCAAGTACGGTCACCATCGACTACCAGGTATGCAATGGTCCGGTATGCGAAACAGCCTCAATATTGATCTCGGTCCTTGATTGTGTCGATAGTGATGGTGATAATATCTGTGATTCCTTGGATACTGCCCCCAACGATCCTTGTATTCCCGATACCGACCCCAATTGGCGACCGGTTCCCTCCAGCGATTGTGACGGGGATGGTCTCACGTTCAACGAAGAAAGCAATATTGGGACCGACCCGACAACCGCCGATACCGATGGCGATGGAATTGACGATGGACAAGAGGTCAATATAGACAATACGGACCCATTGGATACCTGTGATTCCATCGGGGGCACTCCATCGGACCCCTCCAATTGTGATAGGGACTCGGACGGTCTCACCAATGACGAGGAAAATATGCTCGGGACCGATCCCTATGTGGCCGATACCGACGGTGACGGCATCATGGACGGCCAAGAGGTTTTGGACAATACCGACCCATTGGATGATTGTGACTCGGATAATGGAGTTCCTCTTGCAACGAGCGATTGCGACGGGGACGGACTGACAGCGGGCCAAGAGGAATCTTTGGGTACCGATGACCGGATTTCCGATACGGACGGGGACGGAATTTCAGATGGCCAGGAAGTCGAGGACGGTACCGATCCCCTGGATGCTTGTAGTTCACAGGGAGGAAGCCCTCCTGAAAGTGCGTCTTGCGATATCTCCATCGAAAGCGATCTGATAGATCTTAATTCCGGTAATGTCTTCCGGATCGTGAATATTGAATCCTTTCCCGACAATACCGTCAAGATATACAACCGATGGGGAGTGTCGGTTTTCGAGACAATGGGGTATGATAACAATGGGAACGCCTTCCATGGATTATCGAACGGTAGGGCGACATTAAAAAAGAGTGATGAGCTTCCGGCGGGTGTATACTTTTATGTAATCAGCTATGTGAGTGGGGACCGCACCCTTTCTAAAAATGGATATCTGTATATAAATAGATGATGACAAAGCCACCGTATTTCCAAAATATGAAAAACCTGATTGTACTATCATTTATTCTGTTAATTTCCACTACAGGTGTAGTGGCCCAACAGGATGCCCAATATACGCAGTACATGTACAATACCATTTCCATAAACCCGGCATATGCCGGCTCGAGGGGGGTGCTGAGTATTGCGGCACTCCATCGTTCCCAGTGGGTGGGTTTGGACGGAGCACCGACAACCCAGACCCTTAACGTGCATTCGCCCGTTTCGGAGCGAGTAGGATTGGGCCTGTCCATAGTAAACGACGAAATCGGGAATGGTACCAATCAAGACACCTATTTTGATGCCCATTTCTCTTACACAGTCCCCTTGTCCCCGATGGAAAACTTGTCCTTTGGGATAAAAGCGGGCGGACATTTGCTCAATATCGATTTTAACAGATTGAGAAACTACGATCCTTCTTTGACCCCTGCTGGCCAAGCCAACATAGACCGAAGGTTCTCCCCCAATTTCGGGGCTGGCGTCTACTATCATACCGAAAAGTTCTATGCTGGAGTTTCAGTACCCAACTTCCTGCAGACCGAACATTTTGACAACTCCGGTGAAAGCAGCTCGTTTTTGGCCAGGGAACGGATGAACTGGTACCTTATTTCGGGATATGTATTTGACCTAAATATCGATTGGAAATTTAAGCCTGCGGTGCTGTTCAAAGCGGTACAAGGGGCACCGATACAGGCCGACCTTTCCGCAAACTTTTTATATAGAGAAAAATTCTCTTTCGGTCTGGCTTATCGGTGGAGTGCCGCCATCAGTGCTTTGGCCGGCATACAACTAACGGAGAAACTGATGCTCGGACTGGCCTATGACCGCGAAGTGACGGAACTTGGCGGTTCACGCTTCAATGACGGTTCCTTTGAGGTATTTCTTCGTTATGAGATCTTTTCTTTGAAAAACCAAGTATTGGATCCTCGGTTCTTTTAAGGAAAATACAAAGCATCATTCCATATTTTCCGACCTGGACCACTGACTGCTCCACCCATATTCTGTCCAATCAAGATAACAAAATGTCATGGAATTATTGTAGGGGTCAAGCCTATTCCAGATGATAAATCCACAAGGCTCTTTGCTCCGATATCAATTCATCGTCGCCTTTAAAGGTTTTGCTCAAATCACCTTCATCAAAAGGGAAAAATACCCCATAATCGCCAAAAACCAAATCCTTGGCGATTTTAAATGGAAAATCAAAAATATTCCCATAGATTAAAGGGTGTCCCCGATTACACGATGGCCCCGGGTTCGTTAAAAGGCCATTTTCTTGGAAGTAATCATCCAAAGCTAGTCCATCACTCTTGTCGTAACTTATTTTGGCCCTCCTTTTGAGATTATCTAAATAAAATGGGCAATTGAAATACCCAAAAATATCGTTACCAGCTTGGACAGGTTGAACTTATGGCCTTCACCTGTTTCAAATAAAATAGTTGTAGAAATATGTAAGAAGACACCAATAACCAAAGCATTAACGATATCCAAATATTTTGTGGCCAATATCGTACTATTGGATATAAAGGTGCCCAAAGGGGTCATTACCGCAAATACGATCAGGAAACCAGCAATTTGAACTTTGCTATAGTTGGACCGGAATAAAAATGTGGTCAACAATGCCGCTACAGGAACCTTATGAATCAATACACCATACATCATGTCATTATGTTCGTGTATCGGGAACCCTTCCAAAAAGCTATGGATACAAAGACCGATGAAAAGCAACCATGGAAACCCTTTGTCTTTACTATGTACATTATCATGGCCATGCTCGGCCCCTCCAGAGAAAAATTCCAAAACTATTTGCAACAAAATACCCAACATTATAAAAAGTCCGGTCTGGTCGGCCTCTAAATGATGGTACACCTCTGGCAATAGATCAAAAAGTGTTAATGCCAAAAGAAATGCACCACTAAATGACAATAAGAGCTTTGTGCCTATAGATTTTTGTTTTTTGGTGATAATGGCAATGACTATACCAATGAAAATGGCAATGACCGGGAGTAAATACTTGTTCATGGGAATACTACTTAAAGTTTTAATCGAACGTTATGACGATATGATTTTTGTAATTAAAAGAGTGTCAAAAAAGATTCTTTTTAAAATCTTTTTCGACACATCGATTTTGTAGTTGCTTTGAATTTCCAATGCGAAAAGTATTAGGGACGCAGTGCCACTTTAAGTGTTCCCGATGTCCGGTCGCGCATTAAATCATATCCCTTCACTGCCTCCGACAATGGCAAAATATCGGTAAAGATCTTACTAGGGTCAATAATGCCCCTTTCAACTATTGGAAGTAATTTTTTCATATAGGCCGCTACGTTTACAACACCTGTGTGTATTGTTATGTTCCTAAACAATGCTGATGAATACGGCTGCTCGACTTGTTCATAAAGATGGCCAAACCCAAGAACGCTTATCGATGCTCCGGCTTGGGTCATTTCCATACCTTGTGCGATTGCTGTCTTGTTACCGACCGAATCGATAACAGAGTTTGCACCCCTTCCCTCAGTCAGTGACTTCACGAAAGCCACAGGGTCTTCATTTTTAGAGTTCACCACATGGGTTGCCCCAATGGTTTTTGCCAATTCCAATCGACTATCGTGACGCCCAACAAGGATAATGGTAGAGGGGCCAAATAATGTAGCGGCCATTACCGCACTTAGGCCTACAGCACCATCACCGATGACCACTACGGTCTCACCTGTTTTGATATTTGCGTTCAATGCCCCGTGATAACCGGTGGCAAAATTGTCCCCCAATGGAAGAACCTTGGTATCATATTCATCCCCGGTCAAACCTTTTGGAAGCTTGAACAGTGTGGAATTACCGTAAGGAACACGTATAAATTCAGCCTGTCCTCCTTGAATATCATCACCTCCGTGCTGTGCAAAAAGCGGTGTCCCAAATAATCCTCCATGGTCGCATGCCGAAGGTAGGTCACGTTTACAATAGTAACAATCCCCGTCCACGAACATGGCGGAGGCTATAACGCGGTCACCGACTTTCAAGGTATGGATGTCCTTACCTACCTGGTCTACGACACCCACAAATTCATGACCAATTCGCATCCCTTCAAATAGGACCATTTCTGGACCGTTTTGGGTGAATTCGAGATCCGCTCCGCAAATACCAGCAAGTGTGATACGTACGATTACGTCATCATCTTTTAATAATTGAGGTTTTGGTATATCCACGACCTCGATTTCTGCTCTTTCTTTATAAACTACTGCTTTCATAATTACTTATTTATTTTGTTTTTGCTGTGATCAGATTTTAAAAGAAAGCCCGAACGTGATCAAGCATCTTTCGGGCCTTCCTGTTGATATCAAATTGTTTCATGTATTAGTTGCGTGAATGCGAATCATAAACCTTTCCACTGATTTTCCATTTCCCGTCCTTTTTGTAAAGGACAAAGAAGTCGGTAAAACGGAATCCGCCCCAGTCGTAGAATTCAACTTTGGCCGCTGCAGCCGGTCCTGAAATATCGATCCATGCAATATGGTGCCCGACATTCTCGGAAGGCCCGCCTTCATCGACAATACCTTCAAACTGATCCGCGGTCACATTATATACTTCCCCGTCCACTGATCCCACAACATGGGCATGGGCATAGAATGCCGAACGGCTTAATTTGCCATCGCCTGTCTTGGCACTCTCTATGTAAGGCTGTAGGGCCTTTGCCACCTCCTTGTACGCATCAAAGCTCTGTTTTTCCTGCACTGTTCCCTTTTGTGCAAATGTGTTAAGGGCAATAAGGGAAAATACCACTATACTTAAGGTTCTCATCTGAATTTAGTTTTATGGATTAATTGTTTGCGTGCGAATCGTACACCTTTCCACTAATTCTCCATTTCCCGTTCTCCTTGTAAAGGACAAAGAAATCGGTGAACCTTAGCCCGGCCCAATCGATGAACTCTACCTTGGCCGCAGCTGCCGGCCCTGATATATCTATCCAGGCGATGCAGCTTTGTACTTCAGCGGATGGCCCACCCTCGTTTACCACTGCCTCAAATTCATCAGCCGTCTGGTTGTATAGTGTTCCGCCCACTGACCCAAGGATATGGGCATGGTCAAAGAATGCCGAACGGCTCAACTTTCCGTCACCTGTCCTGGCACTCTCGATGTAGGGCTGCAAAGCCTTTTCAACTTCCTTGTATTCATTGAAGCTTTGAACTTCATCTGCCTTTGTTTCTTTTGTCAATTCTGTAACTGTTTCCATTTTTCTTATTATTTATTGTTGTATTAATATTTACTATTTGAACTTTCGTTTAAAAGATGTTTTAAACCCTTAGTGCACTATCACCGTAATGAGTGTGATTTTTCTTTTTTTATGATTTATCAGTTTTTAAGGACTATCCGAAAGCGTGCTTTGCCCGCCTCCAGGTGCTGCATCGCCTCATTTACTTTTTCCATGGGAAACTCTTCCACCGTGGGGTAGATTTCATGCCTTGCACAGAACTCTAGCATTGTTTTGGTCAACTCGGGACTTCCAACGGTACTGCCGCCTACCGTTTTATCTCCAGCAATTAAACTAAAGGCCGGAATTTCCATGGGTTCCAATACCGCTCCAACGGTATGTAGTTTTCCTTTTTTTGAAAGTGCCGATAGATAGGCATTCCAATCCAGGTTGACATTTGTGGTATTCAGGATAAGTTTGAGTTTCCCCTGTACCGCTTCCAATTCTTTTGGATCTCTGGAGTTGATTACCTTGGACGCCCCCATGGCCAGGATTTCTTCTTTTTTATCTGGATTAGAAGAAAAGGCGATTACCTCACATCCCCAGGCTTTCAAGAACTTAAGGGCCAAGTGCCCAAGTCCTCCGATACCGATTACCCCAACAGCATCGGTAGGCTGTACACCTGCAATAACTATCGGGTTGAATACTGTGGCGCCACCACAGAACAATGGGCCTACCTTGCTCGAATCCATTCCTTTGGGAATTGGGATTGCCCATGACCAATGTCCACGAACATGGTCTGCAAACCCGCCGTGTCTGCCCACTATGGTCTGTTCTGCGGTATCACACATATTGTGGTCCCCGCCCATACAACTGGAGCAGCTCATACAGGAGCCTGAAAACCAGCCCATGCCCACTGTTTGCCCCACTTTCACGTTTTTTACTGAACTTCCTATAGCAATGACCTCACCCACTATTTCGTGACCAGGCACCAGGGGATATTCGGTCATGCCCCATTCGTTGTTCATCATGCTCAGGTCCGAATGGCAAACCCCGCAATGGGTAACTTTGATATCGACGTCTTCCGCCCCGATTTCACCTAGTTCATAGGTGTACGGTGTCAATTTTCCATTGGGCTCTTGAACTGCGTATGCATTTACTTTCATCTAATTCTATATTATTTATGATTGTATTTCTATTTATTATTAGAACGTTCGTATATTAAATATCAAAAAAAAATCAGCACTCGATCATTTTCGTCATAAAGGATTTGAACAGCCGGTATGACTCATCTTTTCCAGCAGCCTTCATGCGTGTCATCACGCCCTGTCTACTTGTTAAAAAGAATACGGCCATTTCTGAAGCTTTAAAATCTTTGGAAAAAGCTCCGTTCTCTTGGCCTTCCAAGAAAAAACGCTCAAATATGTCCTGCCATTTTTTGTAATTGCCATCGGCCACCTTCTGGATGAACTCGTTCTGTCCGGCTATCTCACTGGTGAGGGTACCGACCATACATCCTTCCTTGCATGCCGTGGACTCCAATCGCTCCAATTCCTCATTGAAAACGGTTTCCAATCTCGTTTTATGCGGTGCATCACTTTCCAGTAACCTCAAAGTAAAGTAAGCGGCTACCTTGTCCCCATAATGTTCAAGTACTTTGGCGGCAAAGTCTTCCTTGCTCTTGAAATAGTAGTAAAATGAACCACTTGGAATCTCGGCGTTTTCCAAGAATTCCCTAAGTCCAAGATTGTGGTACCCTTTCTGGCTCAAAACTTTTACCCCGGTCTCCAAGGCCCTATGTATATTCTCTTTTTTCATTTTAATATTCGAACAGTCGTATACAAATCTATGCGCTTACAAAAGAAATAAAAAAATGTTTGTTTTTTTTCCCATTTGCAACTTTTCATATTCAAGGGTTGTCCGTAATGGCATGGATAAAAACACGACAGAAGTCGGTAGCTATCTCAAAAAAACACATATATATGATTAACTATCAAAGGTTTACTTTAATGCCTCGTTGAAAAGGGTTATTGTAGAGGCTTAGATAAACTTATGTGGTTTTTAGGAAAAAGTTAAAAAAAATTAGGAACAAAAAAAAATTGAAATGAAAGTATTGGTAATAGGATCAACGGGCAGGGTCGGCCGTTTGTTGACCGAAAAGTTACTTGAACAGGGCCATACCGTTGTGGGGACTTCAAGAGGGGAAGAAAGACTGTTTGAATCGGATAATTATAACCAGATCAACCTGAACCTGCTCGACGATACAAAGGACATCGTGAACACGATTCCCAAGGATGTAGGGGCGGTTTATTTTGTGTCGGGCTCACGTGGCAAGGATTTGTTTCAGGTAGACCTGCACGGTGCCATTAAGACCATGCAGGCCGCCGAAGAACTCAACATACCCCGCTATATTTTATTGAGCACCCTTTTTGCGCTCGATACTTCCAAATGGCACATTGGCGATATTGACCAGCTTAGGGATTATTATGTTTCGAAACATTATGCTGACCAATGGTTGACCAAGAACACTGGGTTGAACTATTCCATATTGCAGCCCGGAAACTTAAAAGAGGTTCCAGGTACTGGCAGGATCGATACCAACGTGGAAGAAATGGGCGACAATTCCATTACGGATGTGGCAGATACCTTGGCCGAGCTATTGGAAGCTCCATCCTCGTACAAAAAAGTGATTACGATGCACAGCGGGAAAACACCTATAGCACAGGCCATCGGAGAACTGTAACGTTCATCTATCCTATCGGTCCTTTATCCCCCAAGAGGATATCCAAAGTAAAAGGGAATATTGAGAAAAAGGTCGAGTTGATGGCTACTTTTAAGAAGCAACAAGTAACGGGGTGACGGTATCCGATAAAGGAAGATTATACGAGACCATTCCCCACTTCTACCTAAATGATCCCGCCAAAAATTGTGAAGTAATAATCTCTTCTCTCCAATTAACAATTATCAATAACATTTAATTGGAATTTGATTGAAAACAATAAGAGGTTAAATATAACATGCCAAAGTCTATTTAATTTTGAAATATTTGGGTAAAGTTAAGGTTGTTGGAATTTAATAGGGCTTCTGAATTCTTCGAAGGCCCTATCTTTATTGCTCTGTTTCTATTACTTTGTTCGAATTGAAGACCCCCTGAATAAAGTCAGTTTAACATTGGTAATATCCTATCATCTATTATTTATTAACTTATTGTATATCAATTATTTGAAAAATATCTTTCATTTAAAAATCATATATTTTTATGAAAATAAAAAAGGCTTCAGAGATGAAAACACCCTAAAGCCTTTTGTTTGCTAAGCTCTTCCTCTTGGGCTCGAACCAAGTACCCTCTGATTAATAGAAGTCAGATTTTATTAATTAATTAGTTCAATACAAATTATAAATAATTGATTATAAATAATTTAATATTAATTAAACTGAATTACATTCGTTTTATATCAAAGAAGTATGTGCAAATTATGTGCAATTTTTTATATACTTTTAAAGTATGAGAACAAGCTTAAGTTTAACCTTGGATACAAGACGGGAACGAAAAGACAGTTCATTTCCAATTATCATAAGGGTTGGTCATTTTCAAAGAACCACCTCTATATCCACCGGCCAATCTGTTCCAAAAATGTATTGGGACAATTCAAAAAAGCAAGTTAGAAAGTCTTATAAGGGTGCTATTTCGGTTTCTTTTCTAAACAATCTCCTAAAAGCGGAATTGGCAAGGGCTCAAGAAATTGTTAATCGGCTCCATTATAATGGCGAGCTGGATTTCTTGTCCATAAAACAGTTAAGGGAAAAAATAATTAAGCAATCAAAGTATGAGTCATTTTTTGAATTTGGCACGTCCAAAGTTAAAGATCTAAGAACTGCTCAGCGTTTTGGTACTGCTAGAAATTACGAGGGAGTATTAAATATTCTGAAAGTCTTCCTCAAGGGAAGGGATTTAAAATTTAATGAAATAAACCATGATTTTTTGAAGCGTTTTGAAAACTACCATCTTTCAAAACCAAACAATACTCAAAATGGGCTCGCTTCCTATATGCGTACCATAAAAGCAATCTATAATAGGGGAATAAAAGATGGCATTGTTGACAGAGAGTCATATCCCTTTTATAACTATCAAATTAAGACTACACCCACAGAAAAGAGAGCTATTAAATTAGAATACATTAAGAGAATTCTTGAACTTGACCTTAACGAAGAGCATGAACTTTTTCATTACAGGAATTATTTTCTATTATCATATATGACAATGGGCATGTCATTTATCGACATAGCCTTTCTAAAAAAAAGTAACATCATTGATGAACGGATTAAGTTCCAACGCAAAAAAACCTCTAAGAGGTATGACATCAAAATAACTGCTCAGATGATGTCCATACTTAAATATTACATTGAGGGAAAGAAAAGTACTGAGTTTATTCTACCAATATTAAAAAGGGATAGCCTTGAACTTCAGTACAAGGATGCTCAGTGGGCCTTAAAGAGATATAACAAAGGCTTAAAGGCAATAGCCCAGCTTTGCGGTATTGAAGAACGTTTGACCTCATATGTTTCCAGACATAGTTTTGCCACCCACGCCATGCTCAAAAACATTCCTCTTCCTGCAATATCTTCAATGTTAGGTCACAGTAAATTATCCACTACACAAGTTTATTTAAAATCACTCCCTAATGAGATTCTTGATGCTTACCATGAGGAGCTTGTCATAAATTAAATTTCTTTTGTTCGTATACGAAAGATATCATTCTTGGGGTATACCAAACTGATAATGAAAGGTGATTGTCCCATTTCTTACCTTAAAACTTTGTGCATGGATCCTGTTTTGATTTTATAGCGTTCCGACAGATAAGCGTTGAGTAAAATCAAAATAGGGCACATCTACAATGCCATTAATATCTTCTTATGAAGTCAGGGTGAACTTAAATTTTTCCCTCTTCAAATAGCAACAAACAACATCAAATTTTATTTGAAGGAAAAAGTCCATGAAATGGAAACAAATTGAAGTAAATAATATTTTTTACAGTAAAAAAAACCAGTGTTTACTGGGCTTCCCGAACTTTTTACAGTAAAAAGTCTTCTTTGTCAAATTTTACAACTATATAATTTATTGAAAATCAAATAGTTAAAAATTGTAACATCGCTTTAGCGTGTTACCCTCTTGCTTTACATTCTTCGTCCTGCAAGCAGGACAAAAAATGCAAACATCGAGTATTTTCCGCATCAATCATATTCATCTAAAACACTTCACATATTATTGATTTCTATGACTTGAAAAATATAGTCTTATAACGATTACGAATGAAGTCATTTGATATTAATCGAAGCCAAATTCTTCAAAGAATAGAGCATGAGCATCTAACAAACTGCCTTATGAATAATCAACTTTTGAAAATATTAATATGAAAAAGTTTGAGGATTGATTTTTTTACTAAGTTTACTTTAAGTAAATGAGTCCAACTAATCGGACGCATTGCCTTTTGTTTTGAAAACTTTTTTCAAGTTCGGGCCAATGGGGATAAGGAAGTCTACCCAAGAAGCCGTCTTAGGGATAGGACACCGAATAATAGGGCTGACTTCCGAAATGTTTTCTTCTTATCGTAAGTTGTATTTACGAATCTTTGGTTCTACACCTGACCGGTTTTTTGTATTCCGTATTTGAGTATGGATTGTTAGCTCAGTCCTTAAATACTCTTTTACAAACACAAAATGCAGATGAAGACCAAATACATCGATTTGATCGAACAGACTTTTGATTTTCCACAAGAGGAGTTTCAACTTGTGGAGAACAACTTACATTTTCATGGAATTGACCTTATGACATTAATTCGCCGTTATGGGTCACCACTTAAGTTTACCTATCTTCCCAAGATTTCAAAAAACATACAGCGTGCCAAAAAGTGGTTTGCCGCAGCTATGGACAAACATGGTTACGGAGGTAAATACTATTATAGCTATTGTACAAAAAGCTCACATTTTGAGCATGTTCTGAATGAAGCCCTCAAGAACAATATCCATATTGAGACTTCCTCAACCTTCGATATTGATATTGTGGAACACCTAAAAGCTGAGGGCAAGATTTCAGATTCTACTTATGTGCTATGTAATGGCTTCAAAAGGGATGAATATGTTGGAAAAATTGCCCGTCTCATAAACAATGGCCACAAAAACTGCATTCCCATCATCGACAATTATGAAGAACTCGATTTACTTGGAAATGATATTCATGGAAATTTCAAGGTAGGTATCCGGATTGCTTCTGAAGAAGAACCCAAGTTTGAGTTTTATACTTCAAGATTGGGCATAGGATACAAGAACATAGTTCCTTTTTATGAAAATGCAATTAGGGAGAATCCTCAGGTCGAGCTAAAAATGCTACACTTTTTCATTAATACTGGGATTAGAGATACGGCCTATTATTGGAATGAACTTTTAAAGTGTCTAAAAGTTTACATCAACCTAAAGAAGATATGCCCAACGCTCGATAGCTTAAACATCGGCGGAGGATTTCCCATAAAAAACTCCTTGGCTTTTGACTACGATTACGAGTATATAGTTGATGAAATCATTAACCAGGTAAACCAGGCGTGTACAGAAGCCAACGTAGCTGTTCCAGATATTTTCACGGAATTTGGAAGTTTTACTGTAGGGGAAAGTGGTGGTGCGATTTATGAGATTTTATATCAAAAACAGCAGAACGATCGGGAGAAATGGAATATGATCAACTCCTCGTTTATTACCACCATGCCTGATTCTTGGGCCATCAACAAGCGTTTCATTATGCTAGCTATTAATAGGTGGAACGAAGAATACGAAAGGGTTTTATTGGGAGGACTTACCTGTGATAGTGACGATTATTACAACTCGGAACAACACTTGAACGCCATCTATTTGCCAAAATTCAAAAAGGACAGGCCCCTATATGTCGGCTTTTTCAATACCGGAGCGTATCAGGAATCCATTGGTGGATTTGGTGGACTTCAGCATTGCTTGATTCCACAGCCTAAGCACATATTGATAGATAGAGATTCTGAAGGAAATCTAAACACCCGTGTTTTTGCAGAACAACAAACCGCTGGTGATTTTTTATCAATCCTCGGCTATAATAAACCTAAAGTTGTTCAATCAAAAAATATGAGGAAAAAACCAATGGTTAATCGACCATTGGCAATCAAATAAGAATTAAATAGAGATGGAATCAAAAGGAACATATGCAGGGATACCAGAAGAATATGCCATTTCGGATAAATCTAAGGTAGTACTTATTCCGGTTGCTTATGATGGCACAAGCACTTGGGGAAAAGGCGCTGATGATGGCCCTAGGGCATTTTTAGAGGCTTCGGAAAATATGGAACTCTATGACATTGAAACTGATAGTGAGGTATACCGGGAAGGAATTTATTTAGTTGAAACATTGGAGGGTTTCGATTCTCCTGACACCATGGTGGAAACCGTCCACAAAATCGTTAAGGAATACGTCAGCCGAAAAAAGATAGTAACTATGGTTGGTGGAGAGCATTCCGTTTCTATAGGAGCTATTAGGGCCTTCAATGAAACCTATCAAGGACTCACGGTACTCCAAATAGATGCTCATGCAGATTTGAGAAAGGAGTACAACGGTTCCAGGTACAACCATGCCTGTGCCCTGTATGAAGCTTCACAAACAACCAACCTTGTACAGGTAGGGATTCGAAGTATGGATATCTCTGAGGTGACGGTAATGAATCGTGACAATGTATTTTTTGCCCATGAAATGGTCACGGATGATTTTTGGATGGACAATGTTCTGGATTTGATGACGGAGAACGTCTATATAACCTTCGACCTGGACGCTCTAGATCCCTCGATTCTTCCATCTACCGGAACGCCAGAACCTGGTGGGCTTTTTTGGTACGAGACCCTTGAATTTTTAAAGCGGGTCTTTAACGAATGTAATGTAGTAGGTTTTGATATTGTGGAGCTCTGCCCTAATAAGAAAGAGAAATCTTCCGATTTCTTAGCAGCTAAATTGTATTACAAAATGTTGAGCTACAAATTCGAACAGAATTTGGACGAAATAGAGGATGAATATGAACAGTCGGAAAGTTTTGAAAAATTTGAAAGGAATGGTGACGAATATGACGAAAAGTAAAGGGGAAATATCCCAGTTTTTGGAGAAGCACTTTTTACATTTTAATGCAGCGTCACTGGTCGATGCAGCAAAAGGGTATGAGGTGCAATTGGAAAAAGGTTCTAAAATGCTGGTTTCACTGGCCGGAGCAATGAGCACGGCAGAACTCGGCAAGATTTTTTCCGAAGTGATTCGCACAGAAAAAGTACATATCATTTCATGCACCGGAGCCAATTTGGAGGAGGACATTATGAATCTAGTGGCCCACTCCCATTATAAAAGGGTTCCCAATTATAGGGATTTGACCCCACAAGACGAATGGGATTTGTTGCAAAAGGGTTTAAATAGGGTAACGGATACCTGTATCCCTGAGGAAGAGGCATTCCGAAGATTACAGGAACATATCTTCAAAATATGGAAACAGGCTGATGAAAATGGGGAACGGTTGTTCCCGCATGAGTTTATGTACCGTCTTTTATTATCTGGCGTTTTAGAAGAACATTACGAAATCGATATACAAGATTCATGGATGTTTGCTGCTGCACAAGCCAATTTGCCAATGGTAGTGCCTGGATGGGAGGACAGTACCATGGGCAATATTTTCGCCAGTTACGTTATTAAAGGAGAGCTCAAGGCCAGTACCATGAAATCAGGCATTGAGTATATGACTTTTTTGGCAGAGTGGTACAAAAACCATAGTAAGAATGGCATAGGTTTTTTTCAGATAGGTGGCGGTATCGCAGGAGACTTCCCAATTTGCGTTGTACCCATGCTCTATCAGGATTTAGAGGAAACCGATACGCCGTTTTGGAGCTATTTCTGCCAGATAAGCGATTCCACTACCAGCTATGGTTCGTACTCCGGTGCCGTGCCCAATGAAAAAATAACTTGGGGCAAGTTGGATATTGAAACACCAAAATTCATTATTGAAAGTGATGCCACTATTGTGGCTCCATTAATTTTTGCTTACCTATTAAACATGTAATTATGAAAAGAGTCATTGTAGATTATAAAAAGCTTGATTCGTCTTTATTGGATATGTTGGTGGAAAAATACCCAGACGGTTATGGAGATGGTGACATCATCAGTTTTAGAAATGCGCAAGGAGATTGGGTTGAATGTATTGAAGTTACAACTGAGGACACCATGTACCTGGTAAAAGTGAGCAAACGACTCACAACGGCTATGGAAGAATATGATTCCGATGAGGATGAAATTGAAATTAATGAGGCCAAAAATTTTGAAGAGGAATAAGTTATTGTGTTAACCATAATGAATATTTAAAATAAGGAAATATGAAAACAGTTTTTATCATTTTTATGGCACTGGGAATATCAATTTCTGTGCCTATACAACAGGAAGAGTTCATTATTGAAGCCACTTATATTGGTGTGGAAGAAGGCATTTACACCTTTATCGACGATGACGAGTTGGAATACGAGTTTTCAGATATCGACATAAAAGCTTCTAAGAAGTATGACTTGGATTCTGGCAAGTTTATTGGGAAGAAATTTGAGGTTACTTATTGGATGGATACGGAAACCGATGAAAATGATGACGAATATGATGTGTATATCATCGTCGGGCTCGATTTGATTAACTAGCTCAAACTTTGGGGGTGGGAAAACGACCCATCCCCTTTTTATCCTTTAGAAGGAATGAAGAAGATAATAAAATCTCGATTACTTGCTGTTTCAGGGCACAAGGTGCTAGTACTTGAAAAAGTAGGGAAACCCTTAAGGTATACGCTCCCAGGAGGTGTGAAAAAGCGAAAAGAAACTGAAAAACAAACCCTTATCAGGGAAACGGCAGAAGAAATAGAGCTCCAATTGACAGAGGAGCAAGTACATTTTTATATGTCGCATATAAATAAAATGGAAACAGGGGTGGTTATCAAAAACTATTACCATGTCCATTTTGAACCCTTAAAAATCAAAGTATTGGAAAAGCATAAGTTTCAATCCGCACTTTGGTTGAACTGGAAGAAAGTGATCGGGTTTATGGATAAATCAGATAGGTTGGCCGTAAAGGCATATTTTAAAAATTTAAAAACAAAGAACAAAAACATGAGTAAAAATGAACGCACAATTTCATCTCGCATTGCCATGTAAGAATATAGAAGAGACTAGAAAGTTCTATGCTGACATAATTGGAGCAAACATAGGCAGGAATACCGAGAAATGGATTGATATAAATCTTTTCGGAAATCAGCTAACATTCACTGAATCGGGTCATTTTAATTTTGACTTTAAAAGTTACAAACTTGATGACTATGTTCTGCCAACTTTTCATTTTGGCATTATTGTTCCCATTGAAGCATGGGGAGAGTTCTATGGACGACTTTTTCAGATGGACCTGGAAGTTACCACAGAAGCCACATTTATGCACCAGAAAGTTGGAGAACATCTTTCATTCTTTGTTCAAGACCCAAATGGCTTTATGCTAGAATTCAAAAGTTTTAAGGATTCAGGAGAGGTTTTCTCCAAGTAGTAAATAATGAAATAGGGCACTGAACTTCAGTTGCTCGTTCAAATATTATAAGCAAACGCGTTTTGACAGAAATAGATTTTTTGGGAAGTGAGGAATGGTGCCAACTAGAAGAGTTGGGTATACCTGCGGTTAAGGCAAGAGTGGACTCTGGAGCCAAGACTTCCTCAATTCAAGCTAATAAGATTAAGATTTTTAGCAAGGATTTGGAAGAATGGGTAAGATTTGAAGTCAACCCTATCCAAGATAATCGAAGCATATCAATTTTATGCCAGGCCAAACTTGTCGATATCCGCAATGTTAAAAGTTCGGTTGGTATTTCGGAAGAGAGACCAGTAATTAAAACCAATTTAAAGTTAGGCGGAAAGAGCTTTGAGATTGAGGTCACTTTGGCAAATCGCAATGCCATGGAATATAGGATGATTTTGGGAAGAGAAGCGATTAATGGACGATATGTAATAGATTCATCCAAAGGGTTCTTTCAAGGTAATTTTTCCGATGAAGGGATAAAGGAGCTATATCGACCTTTTGAAAATAACAAGCAGGGTTTGACCATAGGGTTATTGGCCAGTAATCCAAACTTATATAGCAACAAAAGACTGATTGAAGCTGGTGAGGCAAGAGGCCATGAAGTTATTTTTCTTAATGTTGAGAATGCGTACATGAAGTTGGATGCCAGCTCACCAGAGGTTAGATATCGTGGAGGCAATATTCTGGATAAGTTTGATGCGGTAATACCCCGTATTAAACCATCTATAACTTTTTATGGATGCGCCTTGCTTCGTCAGTTTGATAACTTGGGGGTTTATTGTCTTAACTCATCAGACGCGATAAGTAAATCCAGGGATAAATTATATGCTTCACAGCTTTTCTCAAAAAACGACATACATATTCCAATTACTGGATTTGCCAAATCCCCGATGGATACCAAGGATTTGATACGTATGGTCAATGGGGCACCTCTAATTATAAAATTACTTGAGAGCACCCAAGGAGTGGGGGTTGTACTGGCAGAGACCAATAAGGCGGCGGAAAGTGTCATTAACGCGTTTAAAAGTGTACAAACCAACATCTTGGTTCAAGAGTTCATAAAAGAGGCCAACGGTCAGGATATTCGATGTTTTGTAGTCAATGGCAAGGTTGTGGCGTCTATGCAACGACAGGCCCAAAAAGGTGAGTTTAGGGCGAATATACATCAAGGTGGAAAGGCGTCTTTGATTAAAATTACTTCGGAGGAGCGAAAATTGGCAGTTAAATCTGCTAAAATGCTAAATCTTGATGTAGCTGGGGTAGACCTTATCAGGTCAAACAGAGGGCCCCTTTTGTTAGAAGTGAACTCGTCCCCCGGATTGGAAGGAATTGAAAGTGCTACTGGTTTAGACATTGCCAATGTTATGATAGAGACCATTGAAAAAAAATTAAACTACGGCCGATTAAACAGTGCCGATAAACACCCAAAAAAGTATGTAGAACCTCAAAAATCAGCTTAAAATGAACCAAAATTACGATAAGGACTATTACTCAAACCTATCTTATGAGATTAGAAGTTGGAAGTCCTCATTAAAGCATCTTGAGAATGAATTGATGTTCATTGAAAGGCAGCTGGAACAAACGGATTCCCCAGCGGTGAGTATAATACTGGCAATGAAGAAAAGAACAAAAAGCTTAAAAAATTTGTTGCAAAACTTGAAGCTTGAAGTCATTTCCTATGAACACCTTTCTGAAAGTGGTTTCAAAAATAGCTCGATTGCCCCTAAAGATTTAATTGAAGAGGAGCAGATGGATTTGCGCAAGAAATTAGAAGAGTTTCAAAAGAGCTTCAAGTTTCATAAGGCGAGAGTACTACGTTTTACGGGGAGGTAATATTCTAATTTCAATTTAGTTAAAATGATACATCCAGATACTGAAGTAAAATTTATCAGTAGTGAGGTGGGGTACGGATTGGTTGCCAAAAAATTTATCCCCATGGGAACCATTACCTGGGTTATGGATAAGTTTGATCAGGTTATTCCCCAAAAGATTTTTCATTCCCTGGAAACAAAGTATAAGGAAATTCTAGACACATATGCTTTTAGAGATTATAAGGGCAACCATATCCTATGTTGGGATAATGCTAGATACGTTAACCATAGCTTTAAAGCTAATTGCTTGAGCACTGCCTACGATTTTGAGCTGGCCATTAGAGATATTTACCCTGGGGAAGAATTGACCGATGACTATGGGTACTTGAACATAAATGAACCTTTTCGCGGTCGAGATGAAGGCACAAAGCGAAAAATTGTGTATCCCGATGATGTGGTGAAGTACTATAAAATCTGGGACAAAAAGCTGGCAAAAGCGTTCATCAAGATTTCAAAAGTGAATCAACCGCTTCGTTATATGATATCCCCAGGAAAATGGTCAGAGATCAATCAAATCGAGAAGGGGCAAAAAGAAATGGATTCAATTTTAAGGTGCTATTTTAAAAGCTAAATTACTGATTGTAAGTCATTTTTTATTTAGAATAACTGAAATAAAAATATGGTCAGCATTCCCCAGCCAGTTCCTGTTACCATGCTCAAAATGGCTAGGACTATGGCATGTGGCATCAATTCCTTTTTATAGGCCGAGGTTACCGCTGGAGCAGTTGAAATGCCGCCCAAATTGGCCATACTCCCAATAGCAACCCAAGCAATATTGGTTTTAAGCAAACGAGCGGTAAATAACATGGCCAAAAAATGAAAGACCAACCAAAGTACTACCAAAAAGACCAAAACTGCTGGAAGCGACAGATTGTCAAAGTTTAGCTTCAAGCCTAAAATGGCCATAATTAGTACAATGCAAAATCCTGCCATTTTTAAAACAAGGTTATGGTTCCAGATGGGCATAACATTTCCCAAAATCAATCCAACTATCGATAAAACAACTACACTTGCCAAGAAAGACAATGAAAGAAATGATGTCATAAACATTATTGACAAAATCGTACCAATGGTTAAAGTATTTACTGTCCATGGACTATTATTTCCAGAATATTGAGGAATCTCAACGATAGGAAAGTTAGGGTCGATTCCCCATAGTTTATTAAGGCGATTACTTCTTTTGATGAACTGAAACATCAATATCGTCCAAATATTGACCAAAATATTATCGAGTACCAAAATGGAAAGGAAAAGTGCTTCAGGTGTTTCAGCTAGTTCCTTTAAAACCAGTTGACTGGTACTGCCACCAATCCAACCACCTACTATGGGAACAAGTCCCTTCCAATATCCCTCCGTGATAAAAAGCACGGTATTCGATTCATTGAAAACTCCGAACAAGATGACCAATAATACTGGTAAAGTTGCAATCACCAAAGACCCGACTCCAAAGACTACAATTGGTTTTACTCCGACAATTTTAAGCTGTTTAATGGACAGGGCACTCATCACTGTAAGTATGGTAAATGGAATGACCCATGATTTACTTAGGTCATGGAGTGCAACTTTTGATAAATCGATACCTGAAATATGGGTGAATGTTGCCGGCAGCACATAGGCAAAGAGGATTGCTGGGAACCAATCAAGTATCAGCGTTATCCATCTATTTTTTATTTTGCCAACCCAAAGAACGAACAAAACGGTGACCAGTACCACTATGGTTGCAATCCAAAACAAGTTTGTACTAATCATATTTCTGTGTTAGGGTACCCAAGCACATTTTTAGTCCTTCATGAAAATTCCCCAAACGCAGATTTTCATTAGGTGCATGGATGCTATTATCTGGATTGGGTATGCGAACCGATATAGCGGGAATGCCCAATTCAGAAATAAAAGGAGCAATAGGCTGTGAGCCTCCAGTGGATTGCATGCGGATAAAGTTGCCTTCGCCAAAAACATGGGCCATGGCAGACCCTAGCCAATTTCCAAGATGGGAATCCAATGGGGTTCTAAATGGCCGGGACCCAATCCGGGATTCGATTTTAATTAGTTTCGCATATTTCTTTCTCTCATCTTCTGTAGGTTCTTGATCAAGAATGTGAAATTCTTTTGAGCGTATGAAATCTGTTACCAGTTGAATTTGTCGTTCCGCAGGTGTTTCGGGAACCAGTCGCATATCAATTTCAGCCAAAGCTTCCGAAGGAATTATGGTGCGTACCTCGTCTTCTACCCAAGCGGCACGTAATCCACGAACATTAAGTGAAGGATACTGAAGGGCTTCTTGGTAGGTTTTTCCGATGGCTTCATTTTTCGCTATCCCCAAAGTGGTCAACAATTCTTCTTTATTTTCAGGAACGGTATTGATCAGGTTTTTTTGGTCTTCCGTAAGCTCAATACCATCATAATAGCCAGGAATCAACACACGTCCCTCTTCGTCTTTCATTGAACCTAACAACCTTGATAGGTTAAAAACGGGATTCGGAGCATAATTCCCATATTGACCCGAATGTAGATTTTTATAGGCTCCGTAAACGGTTAACCTCATTGTTGCAATACCTCGTGCCCCAAAGGTGAGCGTAGGAAGGTTGGCAGGCGGGCGAGTACCGTCCATGATCAGCATGGCATCTGCGCTTAATCTGTTCCGATTATTTCTAACGAGTTCAGGTAAAGTCGGTGAACCCAATTCTTCCTGAAAATCCATGATGACCTTAATATTGAATCTTGGATTTATCTTTTTTTCATGTAAAATGCGGAGTGCCTGTATAAATGCAATAGCTGGACCTTTGGAATCAGATGCCGACCTAGCAAAAACCTTCCAGTCCGGATTAAATTTTTGGCTCAGCCTTTCCCAAGGTATATTGGTGCATTCATTTCCAATGCATTCTTTTAGTACTGGATCGAATGGATTTTCTTGGTTCCACTTGGAAAAATCTACGGGCTGTCCATCAATCTGAAGATAAAAGAGAATCGTTGGAGACTTTTTTAGATATGCCTTTTCGGCAAGTAAATGTTTTACTCCTTTAGAGGTCAAAAGTTCGGTCTCAAAATCTAAAGCTTTAAATACATTCTCGCACCAAGCTAGATTTAGGTCAATATTATCAGAATTTGATCCAATGTTGGGAAGTTGCAAAAACTCTTTTAAAGTAAACATCCCCTCCACAAAGTATTCATCAGCAAATTGATGAATTTTTTCTGCTTTCAGACCTTGTCCAAAGCTTGTTGAGAATACTAGAAAGATAAAGAATACTAGAGCTTTTTTCATTTACGGAATTTAAGAAATCTTTGAATCGAATTCTCAAAATCTATTGTATAAAAAGCTTAGGCGAATTTTTCAAAGGAATTTGGTTTCTTATCTAATTTCCTTTAAACTAGCTACAGTAAAACCGTTTCAAATAAAATTCATTCCCAATTGAAACGAAATGATATTGGGGAAAATCTAAGGTCAATTATGTGCAAATCGTGTGCAAATAAAAAAGGCTTCAGAGTTTAATTTCTCTAAAGCCTTACTATTGCCGCTCCCCCTCTTGGGCTCGAACCAAGGACCCTCTGATTAACAGTCAGATGCTCTAACCAACTGAGCTAAGGAGGAATATTTGTCTTAAGCGGCTGCAAATATAGCAGTTTCTTTATTACGTTACAAACAAAAAACCTTTTTACGCCTTAAAATATTTTCTAAAAATTCACAAAAAATAGAACGTAGTATGGAAACACGCTAAATATCAAGATTTAAAGAAAACGCTTTACCAGATTCCAAATATCGTTACCAAAAATTACGGCCATAAGACCCATTAAAATAACAAAACCTACTATCTGTCCTCGCTCCAATACTTTTTGACTTGGCGGTCTTCCACTGATCATTTCATATAATAAAAACATGACATGCCCGCCATCTAAAGCAGGGATGGGCAATATGTTCACAAAGGCCAACCAAACGGAGAACATGGCCATAAAACTCCAGAAAAAGGTCCAGTTCCAAGATGTGGGCATCATTTCGACAATCCCTATAGGTCCTTTTACTTGCTTATAGGCACCTGTTTTGGAATTGAATATTATTTTGAACTGCCTTACTTGATCAGTTAAAACTTTGATAGTTCTAGTGAAACCAGCTGGAATTGCCTGAAAAAAACCAAAAGTATCCGTAGTTCTAAGGTCATCATAATCTGGATAAACCCCTATTTTCGCCTCTTCTGGAACGTTAACTGTGATGGTTTTTTCCTTTCCATCATTGAGTACCAGAACATCCAGTTTTTCGTTGGGTGATGACTGAACAATATCGGTAAACTCATCCCAAAATTCAACTTTTCCGCCATTTATACGCAAAACCTCATCACCAGCAACAAACCCAGCCTCTTTAGCGACCGATGAATCCAATACAGCCAATATTTTGGCTTTTGATCTATATCCAATAAAGTTTCGTCCCTGCGATTCAAGCACTTCTTTTTTGCCTTCGTCGGTCAGTGGAAACGTTAACTTTTCACCATCCCTGTCTACTGTTACTTCGTCTCCTAAGATAATGTCGAGAACAGCCTCATTGAATCGTTTGGAAGGTTTTCCGTCTACAGAAACTATTTTATCCCCGGTCTTTAATCCAAGCTTCTCTCCTATTGAATCTACTTGGATTCCATACTTCAAACTTTTAGAAGGAATATAGGTGTCACCGTTATTAAAGAGTAAGAATGTGTAGATAATCCATGCAAGAAGAAAATTAACCACTACTCCCCCAATCATTATGATAAGACGTTGCCATGCTGGTTTACTACGAAACTCCCAAGGTTTTGGCTCCTCTTTCATTTGTTCGGTATCCATGCTCTCGTCCACCATACCGGCGATTTTCACATAACCGCCCAAAGGCAACCATCCAATACCATAGACGGTCTCCCCTATCTTTTTCTTGAACAGGGAAAATTTAACATCAAAAAAGAGGTAAAATTTTTCAACTTTGGTTTTAAAATATTTAGCGGGCAGAAAATGTCCCAACTCATGCAGAATCACCAAAACAGAGATAATCAATACAAACATCACTATCTGTGTAAAAATACCCATCGACAACTATATCTAAATTTAAGCCCACAAAAGTAAGCTTTTAACACTTTCCTAAAAAAGATGACCATGTCAATTAACGGATTTAAGAAAGTTTTAGCACCAAAACTTACACTTTATCTTGAAGAATCTGCCCCACGGTCGTAATTTTGAAGACTATGCGCTCATTTTTCTCAAAATACAAATTTTTTGGGGTTGTCCTAATACTCCTTTCCGCTGTTATCATCTATTTATTTTACAATGCATTGCAGCCTAAAAAAATGCTTCCCGTTTTTCAACCTTCAATGGTAAGTCAAGAATTGGTCGATAGCACTTTGCACTACAAAAAAAAGTACCATACCATAGCCGATTTTGAATTGATCAATCAAAATGGTGATGTGATTACCCAAAAGAATTATCAAGGCAAGATATATGTGGCAGATTTCTTTTTTACCACCTGCCCCACCATCTGCCCCATTATGACCAAAAATATGGTGCATATACAAACCTCAATTTTGGATGATGACAATGTACTGTTATTGTCCCATTCTGTTACCCCAGCCATTGATTCCGTACCCCAGTTAAAAAAATACGCCAAAGAAAAGGGCGTTATTGACAAAAAATGGAATTTGGTCACTGGTGATAAAAAACAAATCTATGAGCTTGCTCGAAAATCTTATCTGGCAGTAAAAACCGATGGCGATGCCGGCCCTTATGACATGATTCATACCGAAAATTTCATTCTAGTGGACAAGGAACGACGAATACGCGGCTTCTACGATGGAACCAATCCTGAAGAAATAGAGAAGCTTCTTGCAGATTTGGATATTTTAAAAACAAGCTATTCAGAATAATTAAGATTGTCTTTTGAATATTTGGAAATCGATATACACTTTTTTACCTATTTTTGCGCTTAATTAAAATTAATCTAAATAAGATTTTGTGGCCACAGTTACCGACCTTAAACAAGGGCAAAAGGGAATTATACGCGATTTTTTAGGAACTGCTCTTCCTATAAAATTATTGGAATTGGGATGCTTGCCCGGTAACATGGTGGAACTGATACAGACAGCGCCTTTAAACGACCCTATTTACATTAACGTAAATGGAAGCCACATAGCCATAAGACGTTCTTTGGCCAAACTTATTGAACTTGATGTTATTGAAGACTCCGCAACCCTATGAGCAAAAAAATCAACGTTGCACTTATTGGGAATCCTAACACCGGAAAAACTTCCGTTTTTAACCAACTTACAGGATTAAAACAGAAAGTAGGCAACTATCCAGGCATTACGGTCGAAAAAAAAGAAGGAATCTGCAAACTACCCATGGGTGTCAAAGCCCATATTCTTGACCTACCTGGCACTTATAGTCTAAATACTACTTCATTGGACGAAAGCGTGGTCATAGAGCTTTTGTTAAATAAAAACGATAAAGATTACCCAGACGTTGCCGTTGTCATAAGCGACGTCGAAAACCTGAAAAGGAATCTATTGTTATTTACTCAAATAAAGGATTTGCGGGTTCCAACGATTTTGGTCATCAATATGTCCGATAGGATGTCCAGGAAAGGGATTACACTTGATGTTGAGACCTTAGAAAAAAAACTGGATACAAAAATTGCACTGGTAAGTACCAGAAAACGCAATGGCATTGCGCGCATTAAGGAGTTAATTGCCGACTATACAGCATTGTCCACTTCACCAAATGTAAATACCGCTAGAATTTCCCCCGAATACTTTGAGCGTTTACAGAAAGCTTTCCCAAAAGAGGATTTGTACAAACTTTGGTTGGTTATTACTCAAGATGTGAATTTTATGCGTATTGAGAAGAAGCGGATTCAAGATGCCACTTCATTTTCTACAAAATCCAAAGCAGAGCTCAAAAAACTACAGCATAAAGAAACTGTATTACGTTACAAATTTATTAATGACACTTTAAAAGAAACCTACAATGTAAATTTTCAAGCCGCTAAAGGATTAAGGGCTTCCCTTGACAAAATCTTGACTCATAAGATTTTTGGCTACATTATTTTCTTTGTCATTCTACTCACTATTTTTCAGGCTATTTTCGACTGGAGCACCTATCCCATGGACTTTATCGACGAGCAATTTGCAATGGCTGGGGAATGGATCAAAAACACCTTACCTCCTGGAGTATTTACAGATTTATTGGCCGAAGGTATTCTTGCGGGCATTGGAGGCATCGTCATCTTTATTCCACAAATAGCCTTTTTATTCTTGTTCATTGCACTACTTGAAGAGACAGGGTATATGAGTAGAGTAGTTTTTCTAATGGATAAACTCATGCGTCCTTTTGGGTTAAGTGGTAAAAGTGTTGTACCGCTTATATCAGGTACGGCATGCGCCATCCCCGCAGTTATGGCGACCAGAACCATTGAAAACTGGAAAGAACGGTTGATTACCATTTTAGTAACACCGTTTACCACCTGTTCTGCCAGACTACCGGTTTATCTTATCCTTATTGCCCTGGTAATCCCTGAAGGGCGATTTTTAGGATTAAGCTATCAGGCATTAACATTGATGCTCTTATATCTTTTGGGATTTGGAATGGCCATTTTTTCAGCCATGGTATTGAATAAGATCCTTAAAATAAGAAGTAGTTCCGTTTTTATGGTAGAAATGCCCACATACAGGCTTCCACTAATAAAAAACGTTGCCTACACTGTTCTGGAAAAGACCAAAAGTTTTGTTTTTGGGGCAGGAAAGATTATTCTGGCAATTTCAATCGTGCTTTGGTTTTTGGGCTCCAATGGTTATTCAAAGGATTTTAAAAATGCGGAAGAAATCGTAAGCAAAAGAATTGAGGAACAAGGATTGTCCACCTATAGCAAAAATTACATTCAGAATAATATTACTGCATATAAGCAGCATACAAAATTGAGTGTCGTCGACCAGTCTAATGCCATTGGATTAAAATCACTACAAGATTCTGTGCAAATAATGACAAATATTCTTAAAGAAAGAGCAAGAGCACAGGAAATAGCAAGCTACCGATTAGAACATTCATACATAGGTAACTTAGGTAAGACTATAGAACCTTTGGTACGACCATTGGGCTATGATTGGAAAATAGGAATCGCAGTAATCACCTCTTTTGCAGCTAGAGAAGTATTTGTAGGTACTTTGGCAACCATTTATAGTGTTGGCAATGATGAAGAAGAAACCATTAAAAGTAGAATGGCTGCCGAGCTGCACCATTCGGGGAAAAAGCCCCTTTTCAACTTAGCTTCAGGAATTTCTTTAATGCTATTCTACGCTTTTGCCATGCAGTGCATGAGTACCTTAGCTATTGTAAAAAAAGAGACCAACTCTTGGAAGTGGCCCTTGTTACAATTACTAAGTATGAGCATTATTGCGTATCTTGTAGCATTGACCGCTTATCAAATTCTTAACTAATGGATCTTCTGCAACACTATTTGATGTACCTGACCTTAACCGTCGCGATTGGATATTTGTTATGGAAATTTGTGCTGCCCAAGTCTTTGGTTTCAAGTAAAAAAAAGACTTCAAAATCTTGTGGGCAAGAAGATTGTGGATGCAACTGAATACTGGTTGATGGTTGATAAAAAATCTACTCTTTGCGTATTTCGCACTTTTTCCTATTTCATACTTTGTACTTCCCGCCTCGTACTTTAAACGATATCAACATTCAAATCCCTCCTTCAGAAAATAATTTTTCAAAAAAGTTTCACCGCTGTGTAACCTTTTCTAAATTCCTGATTCTATAGCATAACAACACCAATTAAAAAGAAGATTTGAAAGAGCTTTCAGATGAAATGATAATGCAAAAAGTTGCTTTGGGCAATCTGGATTTGTTAAAAGTTCTTTTTGACCGACATCATAAACATATATATAATTTTTTGTACAAAATGTCGGGAGACAGTATGTTGAGTGAGGATTTAACACAAGATGTCTTTTATAAGTTGATCAAGTACAGAAGTTCGTACAAGAACGGGTCTTTTCTGTCGTGGTTGTTTACCATAGCGAGAAATAATTTAAAAACCCACTTTACCAGAAACCATCGAAACCATGATGATATCGATGTACTTGAATTTCAACCTGTAGAAAATGGGGAAACTGAAAAAGAAGATTATTCGCATTTACAAAACGCACTCAATAAGCTAGATTCAGCAGATAGAGAACTCATCATCTTGAACCGGTTTCAAGAAGTGAAGTACGAAGAACTGGCAGAAATTATTGGAAGTACCCCGGGAGCTGTAAAAACAAGGGTCTGTAGGGTATTAAAAAAACTTAAGAATATTTATTTAGAAAATATATAGCTATGAAAAACAATCATGTCTCGGATTTGCTCCCAGAATATCTGGACAATACATTGAGCGATAGCGTTAAGCAGAAAACGGAACAACACCTAGCAAACTGTATACAATGTAAGCTAGAGCTGGACGAAATGAAACTCTTGTTCAATGCCTTTAAAAACGATGCTATAACTGTTCCTTCAGATAGGCTATCGGCCAAGTTTGAAGCAGCTTTAAACCAAGAAAAATCCGCTACCGCAAAAGTAGTTTCAATTGCTCCCAAAAAAGAAAAGTCCAATTGGGCATCCAATTTACTCAAGGTAGCTGCGAGTATTGCATTACTGGTTACTTCTTTTCAAATAGGTAGGGTGATACAATCACAGAAAAACAATCAAGAGTTGGTTGTTCTACAAGACGAGACCCTTCAATTTAAGCAAGCTGCAATGCTTTCCCTTATGGAAAACCAGTCCGCCAGTAAACGCATACAGGGTGTAAATTATATTGAAGAATTTCCAAACCCCGACGAAGCTATCGTAAAAGCATTAACAGACCGATTGCTAAACGACGAGAACGATAATGTACGTTTAAATGCCTTTGAGGCGCTCTCAAACTTCACTGCTTCAGAAACCGTAAAGACCGCATTCATAAAAACGTTGGAAAAAGAGAAAAACCCGAGCATACAGGTCGCTATTATACAAGCATTGGTCAAAATACAGGAGAAGAAAGCCATAGCTCCTATGCAAAAGTTGCTGGAACAAGAAGACACCCAGCCGTTTATTAAAAAAGAAATAACAGAAGGATTACCAAAAATTATATAAACACACGTGCTGAGCATTGTCGAAGCATCAAAAAACGAAAAATCATGAAACAGTTAACACTAATTTTATTCGCATTGGCCATAGGAACAAGTGCTAAATCCCAATCAGATTACACCAAATCCTTAAGTGGTATCGAATGGGTGAAGATCGAATCAAAATCGGACATTATACTAAAAACACATACTACGGATGAACTATTGATAAAAAACAGTAGAAGCTCAGAAGTATCCCAAAGGGCGAAAGGCCTTAGACTTATTGGCGAAGGAGGCTCCGACAATACCGATGTTGGTTTTTATGTAGTACAGGATGGAAACACCTTAATCGTCAAAAACCTGAGAAAGAATGACGAAGGGGAAATCTACTTGCCCAAGGACCAAAATGTATCGGTTAAAAGCACATGGAATGGCGACATTGAGATGAGCGGCTTTCATGGAGAAATCGAAGCAGATGCGGAATTAAACGGTAGTATAGAGATCTTGGACGCAAGAGGTCCTGTTACCGCCAATGCCCTAAACGGAGAAATAACCGTAGTCTTTGGAAAGGTAAATCAAGACTCTCCCATCTCTATTTATACAACAAATGACGAAGTGGATGTCACCCTCCCTTCGGATACTCCATCAGACTTGGTCATGAGTACGACCAATGGAGATATTTATACCGATTTTGAGCTTACGCGGGAAGAAAAGGATGGACTAAAATCAATGTCCGGCAGAAAAGTAAAAGCAACGATCAACAATGGAGGAGTGAATATCTCACTAAAGTCCACCAATGGAACTATTTATCTAAGAAAAAAATAAGCTGTACAGAGCGAAGTCGAAATACTTGTGCTGAGCAAAGTCGAAACATCAAAAAACAAACAATCATGAAAAAAACTAGAACCTTATTTTTAACCGTATTCACGTTACTTGGATTTCTTAGCATGCTATCCCAGGCCAAAAGAACAGATGTCGATTCTTGTAAAACCTTGCTCAAAGCGATTGAAGCCAATGAAGCAGAAGAAATTATACAACTTCTTGAAACCACCGACCCAAATTGTACGTGCCAATGGAACAGCGATCCACGAACACCTTTGGTCTTGGCAGGAAGAATGGGGAATCTTAAAATCGTAAAGCAGTTAATAACCTTAGGTGCAGATGTAAAGTTCCATAGTAAAGGAGATGAAACCCCATTGATGGCAGCCTCATTAAATGATAATCTGGCACTTGTTGACTATTTGATACAACAAGGCGCTATGATAAACAGAGAACTTTCTGGTGATGGCACTGCACTGTTGATTGCCGCAAGAGAAGGTAATTATGAGGTCGTGAGCTACCTTATTAAAAATGGTGCCAAAGTCAATACTATCGTGAGAGGTGATGGTACCGCATTGATACAGGCTGCAAAAAACGGTCATAAAAGGGTCGCAGGACTTTTATTAAAAAACGGGGCAAATCCAAAGCTGGAGGCCCCAGGTGATGAAAACCCCATGTACCACGCGCTTGTCTCCAATGACGAGAAAATGGTTTCCCTTTTAAGAAAGTACCTGTAAGAAAGTTTATAGCATCAAAAAACGAACAATCATGAAACAATTAGTAATACTACTGATGGTAGGTTTTCTATACCTACCGTTGAATGCCCAAAGAATCATTGAAAAGAATATTGGACTTAACAACCGGACCGTTTCCGTTGATGTGAAATTCGCTTCGGACATCAAAGTGAAGACATGGGATAAATCTACGGTATACTTTAAAGCAGAGATAATGACCGAGGGTGAAAAATATCTTGACCTGTACAAACTCGATGTAAAGGAAAGCTCCAGTTCCATCACAATTACTTCAGAGACAAAAGCAATTTTTAAGGCACTCCAAGAAGAGCGCGATAAAAACAGGCCAGATGGAAAAAAACGTTATTATTTTACCAATCAAATGTATCAGTTTGATTATACCTTGTACGTGCCCAAAAATGCCAATTTCTCCGTGAGCAGCATCAATGGGGATTTAAAAGCAGAAATCATTGAAGGGGATTTTACTGCCGATTTGATCAATGGCACTATCGATATCAAAAAATACAAGGGAGACTTAGATTTAAAAACCATCAATGGAGAGATAGATGTAACACTCACAGATACTACGCTCAGCGCAGAAACAGTTCACGGGCAAATCTATGCAGATGAAAAACTGGACTTGCAGGTGACCGACCGCCACGTTGGTCAAAAAGTCAAAGGTAACTTTGGAAACGCCACCAACAGCTTGCGGTTAGATACCGTAAACGGGAACATGTATCTTAGGCTTTAAAATGATATTTACAGTATTGGAGCGATAAAAGAATAGAGCAACAAGGCCCAACCAATCACTAACAACAAACCTCCCAGTGGTGTAACGGGTCCAAGAAAACGAAGTTTTTTTCCGTTGGCAGCGTTTAGACATAAACCATAAATACTGAAGGAAAATAACAAAATGCCTATAATGAAACAATAGGCGATATAGCTATCTAAAGATTGGTCAAAGCCTAAATTGAAGCTCAGTATGACGAGCAAAATAGCATGGTACATTTGATATTTCACCCCAGTCTCAAAACTATGGAGGAGTTCTGGGGTGAGTTTCTTTTTTAGGTCATGTGCACCGAATGCACCAAAAATAACCGCCAAAAGTCCGTAAAGAGCACCCATAACTTGGGCCAGTAAAATCGTTTCCATAAGAATGTCGTTGCTTAATGTAAATTTATAAGTCTATGCGAATTTCAAAGTCCGAAGTTACTCTAAAAGCACATTCCTCATATTTTGGGGGACCAAACGTTTTCATTTTGGCATTGGAAAAGGCTACTTTTTCTTTGGGAATCCCCAACCAATTGGTATCCAACTCGTCATTGCCATTCTTATCATAAAACAGTGCTATGGCATACTTTCCAGTGGGGATATCATCAATTTTTAAACTGACCTTTCCTTTTTTGGCAGAGGTGCTTCCAGATTTAAAAACACCTTCAAACTTTAAAAAAGTTGCATCAGAATCATAAACTGCCACGTTAATATTTCCCTCTTCCGAAGGAATGTTGGTCACATTTACCGTAATCGTATGTTGTGAAAGCAAAAAGACAGGAATTAAAAAGAAGGAAAAACAAATAAGTCTCATAGGTACTATTGGTATCAGCTTTTTTTAGAAAAACACATATTGTGCCAAAACTTAATTGGGGTCTTTGAGTTGTGCCAGTAATTCAGCATCTAATTCCTCGTAAAATTGTTGGGTCTGCAAGCTATCATTAAAATTTAGATACGTCTTTAACGAATCATGATGGACCAGCTTTATTTTTTGTTGCATTAAATCATCTACAAAAACATAAACTTTGGTCTGTGTAATGGAATCGTTGAACACTCCCTTCTCCTTTGCCATCCAAGAGAATCCGTTAAAACGTTCCATTTCGGGTAGTTTATCGACCAATAAAAGACTGTCGATTTCCGCTATTGGGATGTTCTGGTAATAGATGCCAGATAGGATTCTAAGCTCCCCTTCTTCAATTTTATGCCAGTTTTTATAGTGTAGGATAAATGCAAAAACGCAAACAACGAGTGTTACAACAATTATGATATTCCACAACCAATGCCGTTTCTTTTTATTCATTTTTGTTCGCTGTTCTATACGTATCGAACCAAGCAATCGTATGTGTAATTTTGGCAATCAGATTACTCGGTTTGCTTGCAATTCCATGGCTTGCACCTGGAATTTCGACCAAAACGGTTTCAATTTTGCGCAATTTTAAAGCGTGGTACAATTGTTTGGCCTCACTTGGTGGCGTTCGCAAATCGTTCATGCCTACCATTACCATAGTTGGGGTCTCTATATTACCAACGAGCGAAATTGGTGAAAATTTCCAGTAATGCTCAAAATTTTCCCACGGCTGTCCTTCGTATCGCGAATTGGCATAGCCAAAATAATTATCGGCGACCAAGGTCTTACTGATCCAGTTCATGACAGGTTTTGCGACCACTGCTGCCTCGAATCTATTGTTCTTCCCTATCATCCAAGCGGACATTATTCCACCGGCACTACCACCCGTAACAAACAACTGATCTTCGTGAGCGATTCCCATTTTTATACAATGGTCCACGCCGTCCATAGTATCGTCATAATCTTGCCCTGGATAGTTACGGTATAATAAATTGGCGAACTCTTCTCCGTAACTTGTACTTCCGCGAGCGTTTGGATAAAAGACAACGTATCCTTCAGAGGCGTAAAGCTGCATTTCAATGGAAAAACGATCTCCGTAATTAAGAATTGGTCCTCCGTGGTTTTCTACCATAAACGGATATTTTTTAGAGGCATCATAGTTTGGGGGATAAACTACCCATCCTTGAATATCCCTACCGTCATAAGAAGATTTGTACCATACCTCTTCCACCTTTCCTAAAGTTCTATATTTTAATAATCCACCATTTAAATCTGTAATTTTTTTAGGTGTTTTTGCCTTTGGGCCAATAATCGCAAGTTCTGCAGGGTAATCGGGTCTTGAATGGGTATAGGCAATAGTACCGCTGTTGGAAACACTGTATGAACCACTACCATAAGGCCTTCCAAGGGTAGTTCCTCCTCTATTGTCCGCTAGCTTGGTTACTTTTCCCGAGGTAGTTACATGGCCAACCTTTCCATTGCCTTTATCATCATAATTAAAGTAAAGCCCATTGCTCTTGACATCCCAAACTAATCCAGAAACACTCCTATCTAAATTGTCCGTAATGCTTCGCTTATTGCCACCATCACTATCCATGAGGTATAATTTTCGTGTTTGATAGGCTTCCCGTTTATCACCATAGCTGATGTAAGCGATGTGTTTTCCGTCTGGAGATATTGCGGGAGCGCCGTCCGGTCCATCCCTATCGGTCAAAGCGACTATCGTTCCATTTTCTACATCGACCGAATAAATCTCACTATTACGAAAACGGTATTCCCAATCTTCTACCCGATTGGCTGAAAAGTAAATTTTGGAACCATTGGACGCCCAAGATAGTGTGCCTCTGTGATGCCAATCTCCCGATGTAATCTGCCTTGCCGCACCTCCATTTGAAAGCATAACAAAAATATGGTTAAACCCTGGCTTTATATAGCCGCGGCCATCCGCTTCATGATAGACCCTGTCCGTAATTCGAGGGGAATCTGCCCACTTTGCCCCTTTTGGTTTTTTGGGAATCTTGGCAATCACTGGTGGTGCTTTGGGAACGTTCATGGAAAAAGCCAATTGCTTTCCGTCTGGTGACCACGTTAAAGAACTGGGACTAAAAGGCAGTTGGGTCAGCTTGGCAACTTTGCCTGAAGCTACCCAATACATGTAGATTTCAGAACCTTCGTCCGTACTACTGGTAAATACAATCCTATCTCCTGTGGGCGACCATTTGGCACTGGACTCGTTGCCTTCCCTTGTCGTCATTTTTTGGTGTTGGCTACCATCAGTTTTTATGAGCCATAAATTCCCGGCTGACCTATCTTCCATGATATCAAAGCCCATTCTGCGGTATACCACCCATTCCCCATTTGGCGAAATCTGGGGGTCGGATACATATTGCAGATCAAAGACATCCAAATAGGAGAAATGCTGTTTTTGACCCGTTGAAAATTGAATTGAAAAAAGGGATACAAGTAGTAGAAAAAAAGTACGCATGTCAGGCTGTTTTTGTAGTTTTTAAAGGTAATGGAAAGAAGTGATTTCAACAACATCGCCATAAACGTTAAACCTAAAGTCTAACTTCTTATTTTTATCATACGTAGCCAACCCATTATGATTAAATTTTTTCGACGCTTACGAAAGAAATCATTTGTTGAAAACAAATTTTCAAAATATCTGCTATATGCCATTGGTGAAATTGTGCTTGTGGTGATAGGTATTTTGATAGCGTTGCAAATCAACAATAGAAGTGAATTCAAGAAAGAGCGGAAGCAGGAAATATTGCTGCTCAGTAATTTAGCGAATGAAATTGGTTTGGATATTCGACAGATCGAGAACAATACAAAATTATCGACCGAAAGATTGACAAGGCTTGACAGTGCCATTCATTTACTGGAAAATCCTACGAACATAGATAAATCTTCCTTTATCTCTAAGTCATTTGAATTCGTTTTTGATAATTACTTTAAAAGCAACAGTGGCATATTCGATGAAGCGGTGTCTTCAGGTAAAATGAGTTATATTCAGAATGAGCAATTGCGACAAGATATCTTTGATTATTACCGCAATGCCAATGAAAGTGATAATGACGGTACCACCCGCCAAGTGACGGACGAATTGATTACCCCAATTTTTGTGGAAACCTTGTTCATGAACCCAGAAGGATTCGCCACCTTGGGAATGAGCGTCCAAAATATCGCCGATTTGGAAAGTATAGATTTTAATGTACTTAAAGGAAATAGGGATTTTTGGAAAATGGTACTCTTAAAATTTGGAAGCAATAGGGAACAAATGGTGCGATGGGAGCGAATAGCACTGCAAGCACAGGATGTGAAGCAGCAAATAAATAAGGAATTATCAATTTTAAATAATTAAATTCTCGAGAACAAATATTTAATCAATGGACTTCGAAAACAAGAATGTATTGATAACAGGTGCTTCACGCGGAATAGGAAAGGCTACTGCTATCGCATTTGCAGAAAAGGGGGCAAATGTTGGCATCAACTACAAAAGTAATACAGATACAGCAGAAAAGGCAATGGCCAAACTCGCCGGAAGCGGTCACTACATATTTCAGCAGGATATTGTGGAGAATGACGGTCCTGAAAAACTCATTAACGACTTTGTCTCGCATTATGGCAAATTGGACATTTTGGTTAACAATGCGGGCATCTCTATTTTTCATACAATTGATGAAGTTGATTTTGACCATTGGACATCAGCTTGGGAAAACACCTTCAAAACTAATCTTTTCGCAGTTTCAAATTTGTGCTATTGGGCTGCAAAAGCCATGATGCAAACAGGAGGCGGCCGTATTGTAAATGTTTCTTCTAGGGGTGCTTTTAGGGGAGAGCCAACCAAACCGGCCTACGGTGCTAGCAAAGCTGCATTGAATTCCATGAGCCAGTCTTTGGCAAAAGCATTGGCGCCCCATAAAATCTATATTGGTGTTGTGGCCCCCGGTTTTACCGAAACAGAAATGGCCGCTGTAACCTTGACCCCTGCCGAACGGGAAAACCTGCTTAGGGAATCTCCTTTTCAGCGTATGGCACAGCCAAAAGAAGTAGCTCATGCCATACTTTTCTTAGCTTCGGAAGGTGCTGAGTATTCTTCAGGAACAATTATTGATGTTAATGGGGCTTCTTATTTAAGGAGTTAACTTTGCATTATGAAAGCAGCTACCGTTGTCCAAATTAAAAAAGAGCTTCAACATCGAAATCCTGAGGAGTTATTGGAATTATGCCTTCGCTTGTCAAAATTCAAAAAAGAAAATAAAGAGTTATTGACGTATCTCTTGTTCGAAGCAGATAATGAAGAAGGGTATGTCCAGACCGTTAAGTTGGAGGTTGATGCATTGTTCTCTGAAATTAATACCAACAGTTATTTCTACATTAAAAAGAGTGTTCGAAAAATCCTTAGAAACCTCAAAAAGTATATACGTTACTCAGGAAACAAGGAAACAGAAGTGGAACTGTTGCTATATTTCTGTCAAAAACTCAAAGACTTTAGGCCTTCCATAGAGAGGAACACAACCTTGACAAATCTATATGAGCGACAACTAACCTATCTACAAAAAAAAATCGCTCTACTGCATGAAGATTTACAATATGACTACGGATTATTGCTAGAAGAATTAAAGGGTATATAGGCAACCTTTTAGTAAAAAAATACGTCTCTTCTTATAAAGACCATCAAACCTTTCGTCTATGGAAGCCAATAAGAGAACAGCCCGTATTGCCGGATTAATCTACTTTTTAGTTGTTATAACCGGAATTTTCGGTTTACTGTATGTCCCATCTCAACTCATAAGCTGGAAAAATCCTGCTGAAACAATAGAAAACCTAAAATCCTCAGAGTTTTTGTTTCGCATGGAAATATTGACCGGATTACTATGCTATAGCTTCTTTTTACTATTACCATTGGTTTTATATGAATTGTTCAAGGGTATAAACAAGAATGTGGCGTTATTAATGGTTGTCTTGGCCGTCGTAAGCATTCCTATTTCTTTTGCCAATATGGTACATAAACTTGATATTCTTACGCTATTGAGTGGTGCTGAATATCTTGCTCCGTTTTCTCCTGAACAAATTCAAGCCCACGTTATGCAATCATTAAGGTCATATAATTATGGTAATTTAGTGGCACAGGTATTTTGGAGCCTATGGCTGTTCCCTTTTGGATATTTGGTCTTCAAGTCAGGTTTTTTGCCTAAACTTTTGGGTATTTTTTTAATGATAGGTAGTTGTGGTTATTTTATGGATGTTTGTGGCAGAATCCTTTTTTCAAACTATGGCGATTTCCTTATTTCCGATTACATTACCATACCTGCCAGCATAGGGGAAATTGGTACATGTCTTTGGTTATTGATTATGGGAATAAAAACAACTAAAGCTCAGTAAACACCAATTGAATTTAAAAGTTTACTCCTAAAAAATCAAATAGCTAGAACTTTAGAAAATCTTTCTTGGCCAAATCCGCTGCCGTTATAGTTTTACCGTTGATGCTCGTAGTATCCCAATCTTGGGTTATCTTCCAAGTGCCATCAATTTTTTTGAGCACAATATGAAACTGCCCATAGCTATAATTGGTCTCACCATTTTTGTCTGAAAACCCAATTCTGTAAAATCCTACTTCATATGATACAGTTTCATTGGTATGCCTACTATCGAACCAGAAGTCCAGCGCAATAGACATTCCATCTGCTTTATTTTTTTGAAACCGCTCCAGATTTCCGGATTTAAAAGTATTCTCGGTATCAATTCCTTGTGGGGTTACTCTTAGTACCTCATCTGCATATATTGCATTGAGTGCTTCACCGTCCAAGGTTTCAAAAGCTGTTTTGAAAGGTTTCCAAACTTCCATATCGATTTCATCTTGAATTGTATTTTTGGCAGTCTGGGAATAGCCAAAAAAAGCAGTGAACATAAAGAGTATCAAAATCAACTTGCGCATAATTCAATCTTTTAGAATGTACTTTATTGTTACCCTAGTCCTACATCAAGAGTCATCATAATGATAAAACCTCCTATGAAACCCATCGTAGCTATATCTGTATATTTATCTCTTTGGGTCTCTGGGATTACTTCTTCCACCACAACAAAAATCATGGCTCCTGCCGCAAAGGAGAGTGCATAGGGTAAAATAGGTTCAAAGGTGAGTACTGCCCAAGCTCCCAAAACGGCTGCAACGGGCTCAACCATTGCCGAAGCTTGCCCAAACATAAAGCTTTTGGCCCTGCTCAATCCCTGTCTACGAAGTGGCATTGCCACTGCAAAGCCTTCTGGAAAGTTTTGTAAGCCTATACCTAAAGCCAGTGCAACTGCCCCACCAATCGTTGCACCATCAAAACCAGCGGCAACGCCTCCAAAAAGTACTCCAACAGCCAACCCTTCTGGGATATTATGCAACGTAATTGCTAAAGTCAACAAGGTTGTTCTATGCCAAGGTGTTTTTACCCCTTCGGCTTCACTTTCCTTAAAATTTATATGTAGATGGGGAAGTATTTTATCCAAACCAAAAATAAATGCTGCTCCCAACAGAAATCCTACTGCCGCGGGAATCACTTTTACAAAGCCTTCTCCTTTGCTCATTTCAATTCCTGGTGCAAGCAGGCTCCAAAAACTCGCTGCCACCATGACGCCTCCCGTAAAGCCAAGCATTCCGTCCAAAACCGCTCTATTCATGCCCTTAAAGAAAAAGACTAAAGCTGCTCCAGCAGCTGTTAATCCCCACGTGAAAAGTGTAGCATAAAAAGCTGCCAAAATGGGGTTTATACTTTCAAAATATTGGATTACTTGTTCCATCAGTCGTTCTTTTTAACATAAAGGTTAGATGCTATTTGATGGGATATTTGAAGCTCTTTACCCTCCATTTTTATATGCAGGGATTCATCAAAATCTTCTCTTTCCAAAACTTCTATCGTTTTGCCCAGTGCAATATTGTACTTGTCCAAAAACTTCAAAAAAGCAGAGGAAGTATCCTTCACTCCTACACAAACTCCCTTGGTATTTATTGGTAGCTCGCTCAATAATTGTTTGTCCCGTTCTAAAAAGATTCCATCCTTTGTGGGGATAGGATCTCCATGGGGGTCATATTTTGGAAAGTCCAGAAGCTCGTCTAGTTTGTCGATCAACTTCTCACTTTTAATGTGTTCCAACTGTTCGGCCACTTCATGTACTTCATCCCAAGAAAAATCTAATTTTCTTACTAAAAAGACTTCCCATAAACGATGCTTTCGTATGATAGAAAGCGCTGTTTTTATTCCAAAATCGGTCAAGGAGACTCCTTGGTATGGCTGGTAATTTAAAAACCCTTTGTCCGCCAATTTTTTGGCCATATCCGTTACGGAAGATGGCTTTGTTTCCATCTGTTCGGCAATAGCATTGGTGGCGACAAGCGTAGGGGTATTTCCTCCTAAATGAAAGATGGCTTTGATATAATTTTCCTCAGAGCGGGTCATAAGAATATTTTTTCAAAAATACATTTTTATTTATAAAAACAAATTTTTAGACGTCTCTAAATTCACTTTTGCTATAATGTCAAAAAAATATTATTAAATAAAAGTATAGGCATAAGTCACAGAGGAAAGCTATGTTTGTTAAAGAACTAAGGTAATTGGAATACATTCATTCTTAACGAATAGTAAACAACGCATTATGATTGCACGTATATGGCATGGAACAACTAAGGCAGAACACTACCAAGAATACACCGCCTTTATGAAATCCAAGGCGATACCGGATTATAGAAAAACAAAAGGTTTTATAAAGCTTTCCTTTTTGAGAAGGATTGAAAGGGATATTGCACATTTTAACTTAATAACCTATTGGGAGAGTCTTGATGTTATCAAAAATTTTGCAGGTGATGATTTTGAAATTGCCAAATACTACCCACTTGATAGTGAATACTTACTGGAATTTGAAGAAAAAGTGACGCATTATGAAGTTTTTGCGGAGTAGAACTTTCCATTCCTTATTTTTGATGAATGCCTAACTACGATTACATTATTATTGGCGCTGGAGCTTCGGGGCTTCTATTGGCCAGCGCTTTTGGAAAAGATGACTTTTTTTCATCCAAATCCATATTGATAATTGATAAAGATGATAAGACCAAAAATGACCGTACTTGGTGTTTTTGGGAGAAAGGCAGTGGTAAATTTGATGAACTCATATACAGAAAATGGCCAAACATTTTTTTTGCCGGTAAAAAGCTAGCGCTTTCAACACCATTGCATCCGTATTGCTATAAGATGCTTCGAGGAATCGACTTTTATAACCAATATATAAGTGAAGTCAAGAATTCTGCGAATGTTACTTGGCTGCACGACAAGGTCATCGATATTCAAGACAACGAAAATGATGTAACGGTCGTTACCGAGACCGAGAGCCATACCGGGGGAAAAGTCTTCAATAGCCTCTTTGATTATAAACAAGCCAAAAACCAAAAAAAATATCCTGTTCTACAACAGCACTTTGTAGGCTGGTTCGTTAAAACAGAAAAACCGGTCTTTAAACCGGATGAAGCGACCTTTATGGATTTTTCAATTCCACAGAAAGGAAACACACGTTTTATGTACGTGCTTCCTTTCTCAGAAAACGAAGCACTCTTGGAATACACCTTGTTTTCCGATACTCCACTTGAACGTTCGGAATATGAAAAAGGTATCATGGATTATCTGGAAAATAAATTGGAATGCCCCAACTATACTATTTTGGAAAAGGAAAGCGGTAATATACCCATGACCTGCTATGAATTCAACAAACATAATTCCAATCGTATCTTACACATTGGTATTGCTGGAGGATGGGCCAAACCAAGCACAGGGTTTACCTTTTACAATACCAACAAAAATGTAGCTGCATTAATCAATCATCTAAAAAAGAAAAAGCCGTTAAAGCAATTTGCTAAAAAGGATAAATTTTGGTTTTATGATTTGTTGCTATTGGATATTCTTCACAAAAACAATCACTTGGGGCAATCTATATTTGAATCACTTTTTAAAAGGAGAAAAGCGTCGCTCATTTTAAAATTTTTAGATAACGAAACCTCATTCTGGGAAGATTTAAAAATTATGTCGGCACCCAAACCGCTTCCATTTATAAAAGCACTTTTAAGCAGGATTTTTTAAACTGTCCGTTTCATAAGGTTTTCACCAAACTTTTTCAACACCTGTTTATTCGATTCTGAAATATTGATAGCGTTCAACGCATCAAAAGCTTTCTGGGTATAATCGGATATGGCAATGTTGGTCTCCTCAACGGCACCACTTTCCAAAAAAATCGATTTTACTGTCTCAATTTTAGAAGCGGCTTCTTTTGGCCTAATGGAATACAGGTGCATAAGACCTTCTTTTTGTTCTTTTGGTGCCAGCTCAATTGCTTTTAAAACAAGAAAGGTCTTCTTGTTTTCTATTATATCTCCTCCAACCTGTTTTCCAAAAGATTCAGGATTTCCAAAAGCATCTAAAAAATCGTCTTGCAATTGAAATGCCAATCCAAGGTTTTTTCCAAAATCGTAAATGGCATTAGCGTCCTCTTGCGGAGCATTGGCGATTATGGCGCCCATTTTCATTGCAGCAGCAACCAAAACAGCTGTTTTGTATTCTATCATTTTTAGATACTCGGGAATGCTTACATCGTCCCGTGATTCAAAATCCACATCATACTGCTGTCCTTCGCAGACTTCTATTGCGGTTCTGCTAAACAAAGAAATCAACTCTTTAAAAACGTTGGGCGGATAGCTTTCAAAAAATTGGTATGAATTGATAAGCATGGCATCTCCTGATAAAATACCTGTGTTGATATCCCATTTTTCATGCACTGTGGTTTTTCCCCTTCTAAGTGGGGCATCGTCCATAATATCATCATGGACCAGTGAAAAATTATGAAACATCTCTACGGCCAATGCGGCATTCATGGCATCTTTGGACTTACCACCAAACAAGTCAGTTGTCATAAGTGTTAGTACTGGGCGCAGACGCTTACCGCCCAGCCCCAAAATATAGTTGATGGGTTCATAAAGGTTTTTAGGTTCTTTTGATTGGATTTCTTGGGCTAGGTGCGAAACAAATTGTACCCTGTAGTCGTCTATAGTTTTTGAGTTTGCCATAGGTCAAAAATACTGTCAATAAAGAAATGACAAACAAAATTTAAAAAAAGTTTATTTGAAAATGCAATAGATTTGAAAATGTTCGTCTTTACAATTGAAGACAGCAAACAGCCTTTTTTTGAATGGTTTCCAATAAAGACAATTATAAAAAACTTTCCACTTTTTTTAGTGAAGAATACAGTTCTTTAAGAGGGTATGTACATTCAAAAATAACGGATACCACAGAACGTGATGCAGAAGACATTATTCAAGATGTAGCGCTGCGCATATTTTCCAGGTCGGAAGATGCTTCACCCATAACCAACATTGCTGGCTTTGTTTACAACGCTATCAAAAACAGAATCATCGACATTATGCGGACGGGAAAAAGGGTAAGACAAGAAAATGATGAAATTGACAGACTTTGGGCCGACTTTGCAGAATTATTTTATAGTAATGCCGACAATGCCTATCCCCCAGGCTTAAAAAATGCCTTAAAATACGAGATAGAAAGCTTAAAGCCAGTCTATAGGGACATTATTCTAGCCATAGACTTTGAAGGATATTCCTATAGAGAAATATCGGAGCAGACCGGCATTTCGCAAGGTACGTTAATGTCCAGAAGGCATAGGGCACTATCTATATTATCAAAAAAATTAGAACAAGAAAAAACAAGCACATAAAAAATTTAGATTATGGAGAAACGAAAAAAATACGAGAGAAAAATAGAGAAGTATGTCACCAAAGGATTTAAAATACTGTTTATGATTTTGATTGGCATCATGTTCATATTTTTAATGGGCTATGTTCTTATGCTACTTTGGAATTGGTTGATGCCCGATATTTTTGGACTGAGCACATTGAGTTATTGGCAAGCAATGGGATTACTGGCATTGGCCAAAATAATCTTTGGTTTTGGCAACAAAGGTGGAAGCAAAAACCATAAAAAGAATAAACACCAAAGCAAACTTAAACGGTTTTGCGACTCTAAAGATGAATTTTCCGACTGGAAACATTACGATGCATTTTGGAAAGAAGAAGGTAAGTCTGCTTACACAGATTATGTAACCCGTAAACAAAAAGAAGAATGATCCCCAAAAAAAGACTTGCCTCCTTAAAGGCCAGAATGAGAAGCAATACAGGACATTTTTTCATGTATTCAAGAAAAAAAACGACAATTCAGTCCAAAATCAATTCGCACTTTCGTCTCTATAGTATTCATTTAGATATGAAAGCTGAAAATGAATAAGACGTTAAAAAAATGTAAAACTTTAGAAACTTTTTTTGTTTCTAAAGTTTCCATATATATTTTAGCGCCCTGTTATGCGAGAAAAAATTTTACACAAAGCAACGGAATTGTTTTTAAATCTGGGGTTCAAGAGTGTTACCATGGACGATTTGGCCAATGAAATGGGAATCTCAAAAAAGACGATCTACTCCCATTTTGACAATAAGACCAAATTGATAGAGGAAAGTACAATGGATTTATTCTGGTGTATTTCCAATGGCATTGACGAGATTCTGACCGATAAAAAAAACCCTATTGAGGAACTGTATGAAATAAAAAAGTTTGTGATGCTACATTTAAAAGATGAGAAATCGTCCCCGCAGCATCAACTGCGAAAATACTATCCAAAAATTTTTGAAACTCTAAAAAAGAAAGAGTTTGAAGTAATGCAAAAATGTGTGGTCGATAATATAAGACGAGGAATGGAAATTGGAATATACCGCGAAAATCTGAACATACAATTTGTGGCCCGCATTTACTTTTCGGGCGCGGTAAGCCTTGGCGACTTGGACCTTTTTCCGTCAACCATGTTCACAAAAATTGAACTCGAAGACTATTACTTAGAATATCATTTAAGGGGAATCGTAACCCCAAAAGGAAGAAAAATATTAAACTCAATCATCAACTCAAACCAAGAATAAATGCGAACAACAATTATTAGTCTACTTTTAATTTTGCCGTGGTTTTCACAGGCGCAAGAAAGTACAAATAGTTTTAGCCTAGACGAAGCTATTATATATGCACTACAAAACAACTATAAGGCCATCAATGCCGATAGGGATATTGTAGATGCCCAAAAACAAAAGTGGGAAACCATTGCTGGAGGATTACCCCAGATAGATGGTGCCGTTAATTATCAAAATCAGTTAAAGCAGCCTCAAGCGCAATTCCCATCAATTCTAATTCCTGAAGAATTTTTACCGCCAGGAGTTGTACAAGACCCTAATGTCTTTGTCCCTATAATATTTGGACAACCGCAACAAGTAACTGCAACCGCAACATTGAAACAACAGATTTTTGATGGCTCTTACATCGTTGGCGTACAGGCTACAAAAGCATTTTTAAGCTACAGTCAAAACAACAAGGAAAAAACGGACTTAGATGTTCGTAAAGCCGTAGTTGAAGCTTATGGCAATGTGCTTCTGGCTCAAGAGAGTGTTCTAATTTCAGAAAACAACAAGGCTACTTTAGAGAAAAATCTTTACGAAACCAAACGCATTTTTGAGAACGGTTTAGGAGATGAAGAAAGTGTAGATCAACTGCAGATTACCCTTTCTTCAGTTGAAAATCAACTTAAGAATGCCAAACGTTTGGAAAAGATTACGCTGCAAATGCTAAATCTAATGATGGGATTGCCCATAGAATCTCCAACAATTCTTACGGAAAACTTGGATGATCTGGCCCAAGAAAAAATAGATTTGGGATTGTTGGATACCGAGTTTAAGATGGAAAACAATGTTGATTTTAAACTTGCCGACAATTTAAATGAACAACGCTTTTACGAATTAAAATTGGCCAAAAGTAGAGCTTTACCTACACTTAATGCTTTTATTAACTATGGTGGACTATCATTTGGGGATAGTTTCACTTTTTTGGATAGCGGCCAAGAATGGTTTGGTTTTTCAACTTTTGGGGTAGATTTGAACATCCCAATTTTTAGTTCTTTTAAAAGAAGCGCAAGTACCCAAAGGGCAAAAATTGCTTTGGAAAAAGCAAAAACACAACTTACAGAAGCTGAGGAGCAAATTCGTCTTCAATTGGAAAATGCTAAAAGTGACTACATTTTGTCCATAGAAGAATACGGTACTTCAAAAGAAAACCTGAAACTTGCGGAACGAATCGAGAACAAGAACCAGATAAAGTATTCAGAGGGTATTGCTACCAGCTTCGAATTAAGACAAGCACAAACACAACTCTATACAACCCAACAAGAGTATCTACAATCCATGGTAGATGTAATCAATAGAAAAACAGAATTGGAAACCATATTGAATCAATAATCAAAAAAGAAAACCATACCATCATGAAAAAAATATTATATCTCGTACTCGCAATAGTTTTTCTATCCTCTTGTGGAGGTGGTGACAAAACCTCTGTTGAGAGTGTAATTGCTGGAAACGATTTGGCAACCATACGTACAAAACGAAGTGAAATCTCTGAACAGCAGAAGATTTTGGAAAATCAAATCCGTTCATTGGATTCCGTAATTGCTACTTTGGATGTTAATGAAAAACTGCCTTTGGTTACCACTATAAAGGTAAAGGCAGAAAAATTTGACCACTATCTGGAGCTTCAAGGTGACGTAATGACCAAACAAAATGTGCTCATCTATCCTGAAATATCTGGAACATTGAATCGGGTTTATGTCAAAGAAGGACAAAAAGTTTCCAAAGGTCAGTTACTAGCTTCAATAGACGATGGAGGTTTATCGAGCCAATTGGCACAAATGAAAACACAATCCGAACTGGCCAAGACCACTTTTGAGCGACAAAAGCGACTTTGGGAACAGAACATCGGTTCAGAGATTCAGTACTTGCAGGCAAAAACTACTTACGAAGCACAAGAAAGTGCTGTAAAACAAATGCAGAGTCAAGTTTCCAAGTCCAACATTAGAGCACCATTTTCAGGGATCATAGATGATGTTATAAAAGACCAAGGAACTGTAGTTGCTCCCGGTCCAGGTTCGGAAGTTTTTAGAATTGTGAACCTTTCTAACATGTATATAGAAGTAGAAGTTCCTGAAAGCCATTTACCCAATGTAACAGCAGGGAAAAATGTAAATGTCTATTTTCCAGTATTGGGAGATAGCGTTTCCACCAAGGTTAGGCAGACAGGCAATTTTATAAATCCAAGCAACAGGTCTTTTACTGCAGAAATACCAGTTCCAAGTAAAGATGGTAGAGTAAAACCCAACTTAACTGCAAGGGTAATGATCAATGATTATACAAATGAGAGTGCCATTCTGATTCCTCAAAGTATTGTATCTGAAAATGCAGAAGGAGAACAGTATGTATATGTGGTCGAGGGTGATTCGGTCTCCACTGATGCCATTGCCAAAAAGACCATTATTACAACAGGAAAAACGCAAGGAGACTTTGTAGAAGTACTTTCTGGAATAAATAATGGTGACGGCATCATCGATGAAGGTGCCAGAAGCGTAAAAGAAGGGCAAAAAGTGAAAATCAAAAAGAGCATTTAAGTCTTTAGTCGATAGTCCATGAATTCTATCCATTTCTCTTTTGAAGATTTAAAAGTGTATCAAAAAGCACTTGATTTTGTAGATGATGTATATGAACTCTGCAAAAAATTCCCAAAAGAGGAAACCTATCGACTTACATCTCAATTTATAAGAGCTTCCACATCTATTGCTCTCAACATTGCAGAAGGCGCTGGAGATACTAATGCCCAGTTCAATAGATTTTTACAAATTGCTATAGGGTCTATCAAAGAAAGTGTTGTTTGTATTACTATAGCACGTAGACAAGAATACATTTTAAGCAAAGAAGAAGTAAAAATGAAAAAACAACTTGTCGAATTGTCAAAAATGCTTGCCAGTCTTCAAAAATATCTTAAAAAAGAAATAAAAAACTAACGTCTATCAACTATAGACCAAAGACTAAAATATGAACAATCAAAAGAAAAAAGTAGATAAGGAATTTAAGCTATCGTCTTGGGCTATCGACAATAAAACAACCATGTATGTTTTAATTGCTGTAATCTTATTTTTGGGGGCTTCGGCTTACTTTAGTATGCCAAGGGAAAGCTTTCCAGAGATAAAGGAAACCAAAATCTACATTAGCTCCATATACCCTGGGAATACTGCTGAGGATATTGAAAAATTGATTACCGATCCACTCGAAGATGAGTTGAAAACTGTAAGTAACGTAACCGAGATTACATCTACATCGCAAGAGGATTATTCCATGATCATTGTTGAGTTTGATGAAAAGATTACTGTTGAAGCTGCTTTACAAAAAGTAAAAGACGAGGTAGACACCGAAACTGCTGGTGAAGATTGGCCTACCTTCAATGGGGCTAAAGTAGAGCCCAATGTCTTTGACTTGAGCATGTCCGAAGAAATACCAATTCTCAATATCAATATTTCCGGTGATTATCCAGTTGATAAGCTAAAGGAATATGGGGAATATTTAGAAGATGAAATCGAGGGCTTGCAGGAAATAAAGCAGGTAGATATTAGAGGGGTTCAGGAGAAAGAGGTAGAAGTTGCAGTGGACATCTATAAAATGATGGCTGCACAAGTAAGTTTCGATGATGTTATCAATACGATCAGTAGGGAAAACATGACGACCTCCGCAGGTAACCTTATTACGAGCGGACAGCGAAGAACCATTAGAATAGTTGGTGAAATCGACAAACCCAGTGAGCTTGAAAATTTTGTTGTCAAAGCCGAAAACGGTAATCCTATCTATTTAAAGGATATAGCAAAAGTGTCCTTTAAAGAAGAGGATAAAACAACGTTCGCAAGGGAATTTGGACACCCAGTAGTTATGTTGGACGTAAAAAAGCGTGCCGGCAAAAACATGGTTGCTGCGGCAGAACAAATTCAAGTCATCGTTGACAAAGCTGTAAAAAACGTATTTCCACAGGATGTAGAAGTGACCATTGCAAACGATCAATCCTCCAAAACCATAGGTCAAGTAGATGATTTGGTGAACAACATTATTTTTGGGATCATTCTGGTGGTTACGGTACTTATGTTCTTTCTGGGATTCAAGAATGCATTGTTTGTTGGTTTTGCCATCCCAATGTCCATGTTTATGTCCTTAATGATTTTGAATCTTTTGGGGTACACCATGAATACCATGATTCTTTTTGGATTGATCATGGGGCTTGGTATGTTGGTAGATAACGGAATTGTTGTTGTCGAAAATGTATACCGCTTAATGGATGAGGAAGGTATGTCGCGCGTAGAAGCGGCTAAAAAAGGGATTGGGGAAATCGCGTTTCCTATAATCATATCTACGTTGACAACGGTAGCAGCGTTTGTTCCGCTTGGTCTTTGGCCAGGAGTGATGGGGCAGTTTATGATCTACTTCCCTGTAACCCTTTCCGTAGTTCTTGGTTCATCACTATTTGTTGCTATCTTTTTTAACTCTGTATTGGTCTCCAAGTTTATGACCACAGAGGACAAAAGTATGCCGTTAAAACAAATTATTAGAACTACCTCAATTATGGGCGTAATAGGACTACTGATTTTGATTTTTGGCGGAGCCTACCGTGCACTGGGCACTTTAATGTTGTTTACAGCTATCTTACTGTGGATTTACAGACTTTTCTTAAGAAATTGGGCGAACGGGTTTCAGAACAAGATTTTGCCAAGATGGGAACGCCTTTATGAAAGAACATTGCGCTATGCTTTGTCTGGCAAAAAAGCAATTTTCATTGCTGTTGGAACCTTTGTGCTTCTGTTTGTAGCCATAGCTGGGTTTATATTCTCTGCAGCGACCCAACGGACAGCTATTGAATTTTTCCCAGATAATACTCCCAATCAAATTACGGTTTACATTGAATATCCAGAAGGTACCGATATTAAAAAAACCAATGCCATCACAAAAGATATAGAAGAGCGGGTTTATAATATCATCAACCAAAATACCTACATGAACGCGGATTTCAACTTTTTAACAGAAAGTGCGGTATCACAGGTTGGAGAAGGAGCCGGAAATCCAATGACGGATGGAGGTTCAGCTGCAGAAATGCCCCATCGCGGAAAGATAACCGCTACGATGCGAGAATATAAGTTTAGAGAGGGAGCGGATAGTAATGAACTCATGAAACAGATTCAGGAAGCATTAAAAGACATCTATCCAGGTGTTGCAATTTCTGTAGAAAAGGATGCCGTTGGTCCGCCAGCAGGTTATCCTATCAATATTGAGCTAGAAGGTGATGATTATTCAGAGTTGATTGCTACTGCAGAGAAAATGCGCAATTACATCAATTCAAAGAATATTCCAGGTATAGATGAGCTTAAGGTCGATGTGAACAAATCCAAGCCTGCCATGCTTGTTGAAGTTGATAGAAAGAAAGCGGGTGAACTCGGTGTTGCTACTGGACAAGTTGGGCAGCAATTACGCAATTCAATCTTTGGGGCCAAAGCTGGCATCTATAAAGAAGATGGTGAAGATTACGATATCTATGTTCGTTTCAATGAACAGAATAGGTACAATACGAGTGCAATCTTCAACCAAAAAATCACGTTCAGGGATGCATCCTCGGGCCAAATAAAGGAAGTTCCTGTTTCTGCAGTGGCAAAACAAGTGAACAGTTCTGGTTTTAGCGCCATAAAACATCGTGATGTTAAACGTGTTGTTACGGTTTATTCTGCACTTGCTCCAGGGTTTAACGATGCGGGAGTGGTCGTAAGCAAAGTTCAGGACGAAATGAAGAACTTTGATGGACTTCCTGCAGATATCAAAATTGACTATACGGGTCAAATAGAAGAGCAGGAAAAAGAGTTTTCATTTTTGATGGGTGCTTTCTTTACTGGGCTTGGATTGATTTTCTTTATCTTGATTTTCCAATTCAACTCGGTTTCAAAACCTGGAATCATCATGTTGGCAATCTTCTTGAGTTTGATCGGAGTGTTTGGAGGAATTGTTGCTACCGGTAGCGCATTTGTTATCATTATGACTATGATGGGCATCATCTCATTGGCAGGTATCGTGGTCAACAATGGTGTAGTGTTATTAGATTATACACAATTAGTAATCGATAGGAAAAAAGTCGCATTAGACCTTGATGATGATGAATTATTGGAAAAAGAGGATTTTATGGAAGCTGTGGTAAAAGGTGGAAAAGCAAGGTTAAGACCTGTATTGCTTACCGCTATTACTACTATTTTAGGATTAATTCCTTTGGCAACAGGGTTCAATATTAATTTCTTTACGTTCTTTAGTGAATTTAATCCCAATATCTATTTTGGTGGAGATAATGTCATTTTCTGGGGACCCTTGGCATGGACCGTCATTTACGGACTATTAGTGGCTACGTTCTTAACCTTGGTAGTTGTACCAATTCTTTTCAGCCTTGTCTACAGAATTAAAGTAAGGATTAGAAGAAATAGAAATAAGAAAGAGAACGATAAAAAAGGAACTCTGGAGATAGCGGCCTAGACCTAATTTAGTTTGAACACAAATAAAAAGCCCTGACCGTAAAATACGGTCAGGGCTTTTTAGCACACTTAATTCTAAAATTATTTGTCCACCGAAACCAATTCAGATTGATTCCAATTTTTTACGTTGACAATACGATTATCCGCAAAATCGACCTCTTTCAATATCTGACCTTCCCAGAAAAACCATTTCCCGGCTCGCTTACCTTCATTGTACTTACCAGAGGCAATTTTTTTACCATTTGTATCGTACTTGAACCATTGTCCATGTAACTTACCTTTTAATAAATAGCCTGTTTGGGCTATCTCACCGTTTTCGTGAAAATATGTAGCTTTTACCATTTTCCCCACTTTTTCCAAAGTCGGTTCTGTACCTTGAGCATATATACAGACCGAAAACATCACCGCTAAAAAAAATATTGCTTTCTTCATTATGATATGGGTTTTAAATTATTTCAATAACATTAACGTTACAAATGTAAATATTATTTTACGTTAATTACATGTTTAAATAACAATAAATTTACATTAAATTAACTTTAATCTCATAAAACTTTGATTTTTAAATACTTAATTAAATAAGAATTATATGAAAAAGAAAAAAACAACGAACAAATCTTACTTTTAATCCAAGAAAAACGATTGTAATCTTAACGCCACATCTCAATTACATGATGACTGTCAAGTTATTTCATCGTCCACTACTTCCAAAAAACATCAATGGCACATTAAGATTCAGAAAATGACCATAACTGGCAATTAATATGGACATTCCTATTAAATTTGCCGCTCAGATTAAAGACTATGTACAGAAGCAATACTTGCGGTGAACTCAGAGCAGCGCATATCACATCAGAAGTTACGTTAAGTGGATGGGTACACAAGGTAAGGGATAAAGGTTTTGTGGTTTGGGTAGATCTGCGCGATCGCTATGGCATTACGCAGTTGGTGTTCGACCAAGACCGCACTGCCAAAGAACTTTTGGACAATGCAATAGCATTAGGAAGAGAAACCGTAATACAGATTAAGGGCGAGGTTATAGAAAGAGCTTCCAAAAACCCTAATATTCTTACGGGAGATATAGAAGTACTTGTTTCAGAGCTTCAAATCCTGAATGAATCTATTCTGCCGCCTTTTACTATAGAGGATAAGACCGATGGTGGTGAGGACTTGAGAATGAAATACCGTTACTTGGACATACGAAGAAATCCAGTAAAGGACAACCTAATGTTTAGGCACAAGGTTACCATGGAAGTCCGTAAATATCTATCTGACAATGGATTTATTGAAGTAGAAACACCGTATTTGATAAAATCCACTCCCGAAGGTGCACGTGATTTCTTGGTGCCCAGTAGAATGAACGAAGGGCAATTCTATGCGCTCCCACAATCACCGCAAACCTTTAAGCAATTACTAATGGTCGGTGGAATGGACAAGTATTTTCAAATTGTAAAATGCTTTAGGGACGAGGACCTACGTGCAGATAGGCAACCTGAGTTTACACAGATAGATTGTGAAATGGCGTTTGTAGAACAAGAAGATATTCTAAATGCTTTTGAAGGATTGACGAAGCATTTACTTAAAGAAGTACATAGTATAGATTCTGGGGATTTTCCAAGAATTACCTATGATGATGCCATGCGATTGTATGGTAACGATAAGCCCGATATTCGTTTTGAAATGAAGTTTGGCGAACTCAACACCTTGGCCCAACATAAGGGTTTTAATGTATTCAATTCAGCTGAATTGGTAGTGGGTATAGCCGTTCCCGGAGGTGCTTCTTATACGCGTAAAGAAATTGATAAGCTTGTAGATTGGGTCAAACGGCCTCAAGTTGCAGCTAAGGGCATGGTCTATGTAAAGTGTAATGAGGATGGCACTTATAAATCCTCGGTAGATAAATTTTACGGTCAAGAAGATTTGGCCAAATGGGCAGAAGCTACAAATGCAAAATCAGGAGACCTTATTTGTGTACTGTCAGGAAATACCAATGAAACCAGAACGCAATTGAGCGCACTCCGTATGGAACTTGCTGAACGTTTAGGACTTAGAAAACCGAACGAATTCGCCCCACTCTGGGTCTTGGATTTTCCATTATTGGAGCTGGATGAGGAAACAGGCACCTATCATGCCATGCACCATCCGTTCACCTCACCAAAACCTGGACAATTAGAGCTATTGGAAACCAATCCCGGAGACGTAAAGGCCAACGCCTACGATTTGGTATTGAACGGTAATGAAATAGGTGGTGGCTCCATTCGTATTCATGACAAGAAAATACAGGCTACCATGTTCAAGCATCTTGGTTTTACTCCCGAGGAAGCCAAAGCACAATTCGGGTTTTTAATGGATGCCTTTCAATATGGCGCCCCTCCACACGGCGGAATTGCTTTTGGACTTGATAGGTTGGTCGCTATTTTGGGTGGACAGGAAACTATCAGGGATTTTATCGCATTTCCCAAGAACAACAGCGGAAGAGATGTAATGATAGATGCCCCTGCAACGATTGATAACGAACAATTGAAGGAACTGCATTTAAAACTTGATTTATAATATTTGCTTAACTTCGCAGCAACCTCATTAAAAATTTCAGCCTCTAGTTAAAATATGTGAGTTTATGTCTTCGATTAAAATCAGAATCGATGTATAAAATAGTATCAATTTTTAAAAGTGGTTAAAAAATCAATATTACCAATAGTTACCGTATCCATATGGATTGTAGGTGCCATGTCCTGCAACAAAACGGTTGATAAATCCAGTGGCTCTTCAACAGATTTCAAAAAATATGTCCATAATGTGGAGTACATAAGCCCTGATGAGGCTCGACTGAACGAAGGCTTTGAACTATGCAACGAACGTCGAATAGGTCAATATTATAATCCAGAAAAAGCCACGTACAGCAAAGGTAAGAATGGCCTGCGAAAATTTATTCTCACAAATTATACCAACAAGGGGTATTCGGACTCAGGATACCTTAACATCAGATTTGTGATCAATTGCCACGGAAAAGCAGGAAGGTATATCATACACGAAAACGATTTGGACCTCAACCCCAAAAAGCTGAACGAAGATATGGTGGAGCAAATTTTTCAGTTGACAACCCAATTAAAAAATTGGAACCCCAATTTTATTCGAGATGAATTTTGGGATTCCTACATGTACTTATCCTATCGTATTGAAAATGGAGAAATTATTGAAATACTGCCTTAGCCTTTATCTGGTCATACTCTCTTTGGCTTGCCATGAAAAAGAGCCTGAACTAGATGCATCACAACGAAGAGCCCTAGCAGAGGAAGTTTTTAAAAACGGTTCGCATTTACCGCAAGGTTCGGCAAAAAGCATGACTAGGATAGAAGCAGCTATAAAGATTGATACCACGTATGCAGAAGCTATTCAAGAACTCTCGGTTGCATATCTTAAAAGGGGCATGCCACATAAATGGAGGCCAATTATAGACCGAGCAGTTTATTACGATGCCAAAACTTGGCAACCATGGCGGGGTTATCTCTATTTATGGTTTTATCGAGATTATGAAAAGGCCATTGCCGACTTTAATGCTTCAGATACCTTAACGCCCCATATTGATTATCCGCAAGGACATAGTGTAGATTTTTGGAGGGGCATCGCTTATTTAGGATTGAAGGATTATCAGAATTCCATAGCCTATTGGGACAAGCACATCACAAAAGAAACCATTGATTCCGGTGAAGATTGGGTAGAATTGGAAGCATTCCTGTACCGCGGCATAGCACATTATGAATCTGGCAATACGGATAGGGCTATAAAAGACTTTGAAAAAATTCTGCGATATTTCAAATCCTCTGCTGACGCAAAATACTATATGGCTAAAGTTTTCCTTGAACAAAAGCAATTCAAAAAAGCAAGGAAACTTGTAGAAGAGGCGAAAGTGGATTTTAAAAAAGGATTTTACAACAATAGAGTTTATGTAGAGGCCCTGCGACAAATTTATTGGGAAGATTTAGAAGCATTGAGCAGTAGTATTGATGACTAAATCAGTACTTTTAATCAACCTTAACCCCATGCCGAACACCAAAAAACTTCTCACAAGATTTTTAAAATGGAGGTACAAGCACATCTCCAACAAAACTTTTGTGCACATTATGAGCTTGGTAGTAGGTTTTTTAGCAGGGTTGGTAGCCGTAACCCTTAAAAACACCACCTATTTTATAGAAGCACTTTTGAAAAAAGGCATTGTTTTTTCCGAAAACCAATTGTACTTTATTCTACCTACGATTGGTTTGACCTTAGTCTTTCTGTATGTAAAATTTGTAAACAAAAAACCGATACAGCACGCTGTCTCCTCCATCATTTTTGCACTATCAAAAAAAGGTGGACTATTAAAAGTAAAAAATATTTATGCTCCTTTGATAACAGCCCCTTTGACCGTTGGTTTTGGGGGGTCGGTAGGATTATTGGGACCTGCGGTAAAATCAGGGTCAGCCATAAGTTCAAACCTTAGCAGATTGTTTCATATAGATACAAAAACACGCTCGTTGCTTGTAGCTTGTGCCTCTGCCGGTGCTATCTCCTCTATTTTTCAATCCCCCATTGCAGCGATTATTTTTGCTGTAGAAGTATTTACCATGGATTTGACCATGCTATCTATGCTTCCTTTGCTTTTAGCATCGATTTCTGGGGTACTCACCTCCTATTTCTTTTTGGGGAACGAAGTGCTTTTTAGTTTTTCACTATCCGAAGGTTTTCAACTAGAGGATACCTTCTTTTATATTCTTCTGGGTGTTGGCACTGCTTTTTCCTCTATATATTTTACCAAAATGTACTTTGGCATCTTCGATATCTTTAAACGTTTTAAAAGTCCAAAATATAAACTTTTGGTAGGAGGTATTGCCATCGGAATCATGCTTTACGCAGTACCGCCTTTATATGGTGAAGGTTTTGGATTTATAAATAACTTGTTGGACGGCAATCATGTAAAGGCCTTGGGCAAAACCCCTTTAGACGCATACATGGATAATATTTGGGTCGTTATTGCCTTATTGTTCGGGATTACCATCTTTAAGGCCATTGCCATGACGACCACTTTTGCCGCTGGAGGTGCAGGAGGCATTTTTATCCCTACAATGGTTATGGGAAGCGCACTTGGAAATGCTGTAGCCAAGGTCATCAATAATCTAGGGCTGGGTTTTGAAGTTTCTGAAAGCAATTTTACCCTTATCGGTATGGCAGGATTGATAGCAGGTGTTATTCATGCCCCTTTAACGGCGATTTTTCTAATAGCAGAGATTACAGGTGGGTATCAGCTTTTTGTCCCGTTGATGATTACCGCATCCATCTCCTATTTAATTACTAAAAATGCGCTGGACTATACCATTTACACCAAGGAATTGGCAAAAATTGGGGCGATTTTGACCCATGATAAAGATCAGATGGTGCTAGGGATGCTAGAAATGGAAAACGTTATAGAGAAAAACTTTAAAGCTGTTCGACCAGAAATGTCGCTTGGAGAAATGCTCCATAAATCCGTATCCAAATCCAATCGGAACATTTTTCCCGTGCTTGATGCGGAAGAAAAACTAATGGGCATCATTGTTTTGGATGATATTCGGGAATTCATGTTCGATACAGAACTCTACAACACCCTTTATGTAAAAAATATAATGCATGCTCCACCTGAACAAATCTTCTACGACGTTGATAGTATGAAACAAGTAATGCAAAAGTTTCAAGATAGTGGGGCATGGAATTTGCCGGTAATAAAAGAAGGGAAATATGTAGGTTTTATTTCCAAATCAAAGTTGTTGACCGCATATCGAAGAAAACTAATCAATTTTACGAAATGAAATTCAAGATAAAATATCTTATAGCCATCATTGTATTGGCTTCATTTTCTTCAATTGGCTATGGTTTCAGTATTAAAGAAGAAAATTCTCCCAAAGCCAATAAATTTATCGGGTTTGGTACCCTAGGACTTTTCTTCGTTGCCATGCCACTTTTTTTGATTAAAGAAAGTAGGGGGAAAAGCATGAAAGATTATATGCTGACTAATGAAAACATTAAAAAAATGCAGGGTAAAGACCATAAAAACCCTGAAAATCAATAATTTTCGTAAGATTTAAAGCTTAATTTACTTTCATACATTCAAAATATCCTACTTTAGTATTTTAACAATTTATTTAATTTCATGACTGGTACAGTAAAATTTTTCAATGAGTCCAAAGGTTTTGGGTTCATTACCAACGACGACACAGGAAAAGACATTTTTGTTCATGTTACGGCATTGAACGGAGTGGAATTGAACGAAGGCGACAAAGTAGAATACCAAGAAGAAGAAGGGAGAAAGGGAACGGTTGCTGCACAAGTGCAGGTAATCGAGTAAAATATTGTATTCTTGATTTGATTACGACCCTGATGCATGCATCAGGGTTTTTAGTTTAAGTTTCTTTTCTGTACAAAAAAACGTTTCAAAAGTTGTGAAGCTTCATTTTCCAAAATACCGGCAATTATTTTTGTTTTGGGATGTATGTTCGTTCCCATTACATTAAAACCTCTTTCTAAATCGGCCGCTCCGTATACAATTTTAGAAATTTGACTCCAATACAGTGCGCCGGCACACATTTGACAAGGTTCGAGAGTAACATACAATGTGCATCCATGTAAATATTTACCGCCCAGAAAATTCGAAGCAGCGGTTATGGCCTGCATCTCTGCATGTGCCGTTACATCCTTTAACCGTTCAGTAAGGTTATGAGCCCTTCCAATGATTCTATTATCTATAACCACCACGGCGCCTACCGGCACTTCACCATTTTCAAAAGCAATCTCGGCCTCCTGTAAGGCCTTTCGCATAAAGTAGTTATCGTCAAACGGGTTCTCCACTATTTTTCTGAAATTTTATAACAAGGCTAAGCTAAGCATAAAATAGTTTTTGCCGATTAATAGGTACTTTTGCTTTTTAGTTTCCTTGAAAAAGCTTTTAACACATATCAATACTCCAAATGACCTCAAAAAACTATCGCTAGATGAGCTACCTCAACTTGCCTTAGAATTGAGGGAATTTATTATTGATATTGTTTCCACCAAAGAAGGACATTTAGGAGCAAGTTTGGGGGTTGTAGAACTTACCATTGCACTACACTATGTTTTTGATACTCCGAATGACAAACTGATATGGGACGTTGGACACCAGGCTTACGGCCATAAAATCTTAACTGGTAGAAAAGCGGATTTCCACACGAACAGACAACTAGGAGGCATAAGCGGTTTCCCAAAACGTAGTGAAAGCAAATTTGATGATTTTGGTACGGGACACAGTTCAACTGCTATTTCTGCCATTCTGGGTATGGCCATGGCCTCAAAAATATCCGGCGAACATTCCAAACAACATATCGCTGTTGTTGGTGATGCTTCCATAGCCAGCGGAATGGCTTTTGAAGGATTGAACCATCTTGGGGTTACCAATACAAACTGCTTGATTATACTTAATGACAATGCTATTGGTATTGACCCAAGTGTTGGCGCATTAAAAAAATACTTGACCAATGTAAAATTGGGAACTGCAAAAGATGAGAATATTTTTGAGTGTCTTAATTTAAATTATTCGGGCCCTGTTGATGGGCACGATATCCATAAGCTTGTATCGGAACTACAGAGGCTCAAGTCTGTGGAGGGACCTAAATTACTTCACATCATTACCACAAAAGGAAAAGGACTAAAAAAGGCCGAAGAAAACCAGGTAATCTATCATGCCCCAGGAAAATTTGATAAAGCTACTGGCGAACAAATAAAAAAAGCTGGTATAGAACAACCTCCCAAATATCAAGATGTTTTTGGCCTTACCTTACTCGAATTGGCCAGGCAAAACGAGAAAATTGTTGGTATTACCCCTGCTATGCCCACTGGAAGCTCCCTAAAATTTATGATGGAAGAGATTCCTGAAAGAGCTATTGATGTAGGTATTGCAGAACAACATGCCGTAACTCTTGCCGCAGGAATGGCAACTCAAGGTCTTGTTCCATTCTGTACTATTTATTCCACTTTTCTACAACGGGCTTATGACCAGGTAATACATGATGTAGCGCTGCAAAAACTTCCTGTTATATTTTGCTTGGACAGAGCAGGGCTTGTAGGACAGGACGGCCCAACACATCACGGCATTTTTGATTTAGCTTATCTAAGGTGCATCCCCAATCTGATTGTTTTTGCACCTATGAACGAGATGGAACTCCGGAACATAATGTATACCTCCCAGAAGAGTTTAGGTTCACCAATAGCCATACGCTATCCAAGGGGGCGCGGTGCAAACCTCAATTGGAAAACCAAACTGGAACCTATTAAAATTGGTACTGCACGTTGTCTAAAAAAAGGCACAAAAACCGCTATTCTAACCTTAGGGCATCCCGGAAACCAAGTTGCCAATATTTTGAAAGAACTGGGACAACCTGAATCTTTGGGACATTATGATATGCGTTTTATAAAACCCTTGGATAAAAAAATGCTCAGGACCATTTTTACACAGTACGACCACATTATTACAGTTGAAGATGGCTGTATGACCGGTGGTTTTGGTTCCGCTATTTTAGAATTTGCCAACGAAGAAAACAGTTCAACTCCCATTAAAATCTTTGGTGTTCCAGATAAATTTATTGAGCATGGTACAATACCAGAAACCCAGCAAATGGCTGGTACGGATTTTGATGCACTATACACTTATATTAAATCAACCTCATCATGCGACTAGTTACTTTTTTCGCTATTTTTCTTTTTGCTTTTTCTTCGGTTTATGCACAGGTAAATCCTTTACAAGTATTTGAAAAGGATAGCGTAGCACCAGCATTTCAGGTGCAGCGCATTAAAGACATCAAACTAAAGTATGTTCCGCGGAGTGCGAAACTTACGGATCCGAGAACTGTTCTTAACAGGGTGAAGCCTGTTCGTAAAAGATACAAGCAGTTTAAACCAACCTCGTTTTGGACAAAAGTCAATGAGTTTGGCCTTAACATCAATGAAGTTGCATTTGTCAACTGGAACGCGGGTGGAGAAAACTCGGTATCCGCACTGAGTAGCGCACGTTTTGTCAGGAACTATAAGTTTCGATACTTAAACTGGAACAATGAGGCCCAACTTAGATATGGTGTAAACGCACAGGAAGGAAGGAAGCTCAGAAAAACCGACGATCAAATTCGTCTCGCATCCGCAATAAGTTTCAGGAAAGATACGATTACCAACTGGTATTATTCCGTCAAAGCAACATTTAACACACAATTTTCCAATGGATTTAAATACCCAAATAGAGATACTCCTATCTCTAGGTTTATGTCCCCTGGATACCTATTTGTAGGTGCAGGTAAATCTTATATTCCCGAAGATGGAAAGTTCAATCTATATATATCACCATTGACCCAAAAAGCAACATTTGTCTTAGACGAAGATTTATCTGAACAGGGAGCTTTTGGAGTAGAGCAAGGTGAAAACATTTTTATGGAAATTGGATTTCTTATCAATAACTCATGGGAAACTGAAATCCTCAAAAACGTGCTTATGAACCATAGGGTAAGTCTGTATACAGATTACCTCTTAAGCTTTGGAAATGTTGATATCGATTGGGAAATGAACTTTAATCTAAAAGTGAACAAGTTCATCAACGCCAATATAGGCACCCATGTAATTTATGATGATGATATTAAATTTGACGAAGTGGTTGCCGATGACGGAACCGTTACAGACCCCGGAACTCCACGAATACAGTTTAAACAATTGTTGGGTGTAGGGTTGACCTATGCCTTCTAAAACTGTTTCCCCATCAATTTTTCGTGGATGTGTACCGCTGCACTATCCGACAAGCTAGCAACAAAACAACAGGTATTCAATAAAATACTGTAAACAGAGGTGTCGGTATTTCTATACGTTTCGGGCAAGCTGCGTATCAGTAAGGTATCATAATTGGTATGGTTTCCTTCCTTCATGTTCATTAATGCATTTGTGTAAACGTCAAGAATATCCGAGATAATTTTATAGCCGGCCAATTCCTTATCAACAACTTCTGTGGACCTGTAGATCTTTTCGATACTTAGTTTTATGATATCATCTACTTGTGCTTTATACATTCCTTTGTCCAATAAGGATGAACTAAAGCTGCCGTCCAGAATTTCCTTCTCATTCTTTTCAAAAACCTCTACCGCATCTAGAATTAACGTATTTATGGCAAGGGCTCTCAAATAACTAAGCCGGTCACTTGAATATTTCATCGCATTGTACTTTTTGGTATTGATGCTGCCTTTTACCAGATTTATGAGATATTCCAATGCATATTCTTCTGGAATAAGACCTAGGTTGATACCATCCTCAAAATCAATAATGGTATAACAGATATCATCCGCAGCTTCCACCAGATAAGTCAAAGGATGCCTATAAAATCCTGTTTTAGGATTATTGGGATTGGTCTTAAGGCCAATTTCTTCAACGACTTGTCCAAAAAACTCTTTTTCGGACTGAAAGTACCCGAATTTTTTATCCGCAATATGCTTGGAAGGTTTTGTAGGCAATGAAGCTTTGGGGTATTTCATAAATGCCCCCAAGGTAGCATAGCTTAAACGCAGCCCACCGGGAACCCCTTTTCGCGATTCGGTCAAAAGTTTAAATCCATTTGCGTTTCCTTCAAAATCTATGATATCTTGGTACTCTTCGGCTGAAAGGAGAGCTTTATAATTCTTTCCATTTCCTTGCTTAAAGTAATTTCCAATAGCTTTTTCACCACTATGACCAAAAGGCGGGTTTCCTATATCATGGGCAAGGGCCGCCGCCGCAACAATGGCCCCAAAATCATTAAAATGATATCCATGGACTTCGCTTAAATATGGATTTTTTGATAAGATCCGTTGCCCTGCAATACGTCCTAAACTCCTACCCACTACCGAAACTTCCAGACTATGGGTGAGTCGTGTGTGCACAAAGTCCTTTTTAGAACCAACGCTTATGGGCAGGGGAATGACCTGGGTTTTGTCCTGAAGACTTCTAAATGCAGAAGAAAAAATGATACGATCGTAATCTACTTCAAATCCTAAACGTGTCTCTTCCTGTTCTTTTCGTAGCCTTTTTCCCGTATCCCCATAGCGCTTCAAAGAAAGTAACCGTTCCCAGTCCATAGCATTATTAGTTTTGGGCGAAGATATGCCAAAAGATAAATTTTCTTCTTTTAGCATTAAAAATAATCCTGTTTTCCTGATTGCATTTCGTAACATTTTATTAACCTTGATGCGGATTTATAATAGCATTTTTGCCATATTTCTTTTATATGGGGGAGAACATCTACATTTTCATGGTTATTGCCTTGGCAATTCTTGCAATAACCGATTTAGTGGTTGGTGTCAGTAATGATGCTGTTAACTTTTTAAACTCTGCAATAGGGTCCAAAGCAATTTCCTTTAAAACCATAATGATCGTTGCAAGTGTAGGTATCGCTTTTGGCGCTATATCTTCAAGTGGTATGATGGAAGTTGCCCGAAAGGGTATTTTTAATCCGGGTGAATTTGTCTTTGAGGAGATTATGATCATATTTATGGCGGTCATGATCACGGACATTCTGCTCTTGGATTTTTTCAACACGTTGGGTATGCCCACCTCTACAACCGTTTCCATTGTATTTGAACTTTTAGGTGCTTCAGTGGCAATCTCATTGGTCAAAATAAACAAAATGGATGGTGGGTTTTCAGACCTGGCAACCTACATCAATACAGATAAGGCCACAGAAATCATTGTAGGAATATTGCTCTCGGTTTTTATAGCTTTCACCATTGGTGCCATAGTTCAGTTCCTTTCAAGATTATGGATTTCCTTTAACTTTAAAGCAAGGTCCAAATGGGTAGAAGCTCTTTTTGGGGGCTTGGCCATTACCGCGATTATTTATTTTATATTGGTAAAGGGCCTAAAAAGTGCCGCTATTTTTAATGGCGCTCTTTCTGAATTTATTGCCAACCAACCACAACTTTTTGTATTGGCGGACATTGTCGTATGGACACTAATTTCTTATGTTTTTGCCAAATTTCTGAACTGGAATGTTTACAAACTTGTCATTGCTTTTGGAACCTTTGCATTGGCTATGGCCTTCGCTGGAAATGACCTCGTAAATTTTATAGGTGTTCCCATTGCAGCACTACAATCCTTCCAAGATTGGAGTGCTTCAGGTATAGCCCCGGCAGACTATAACATGAGTGGATTATCCGCTGCTGTACAGACCCCAACACTACTTTTACTTCTTTCTGGTGGCATTATGGTAATTACACTTTGGTTTTCCTCTAAAGCAAAAAGCGTTGTCAAGACCAGTGTAGATCTTGCAAGACAGGACGAAGGCGATGAACGCTTTCAACCCAATTATCTTTCTAGACAGGTTGTAAAACTGAGTATTGCCGCATTTGAAAATCTTTCAAAAGTAATTCCACCTTCTATTCAAAAAGGTATAGACAAACGTTTTGCTGTTCCATACACTTATGTTCCAAAAAGTAAAGTTCAGGAGATGCCTGCATTCGATATGGTAAGAGCTTCTGTAAATCTTATGGTGGCCAGTGTTCTTATATCCATTGCCACCTCCATGAAGTTGCCTTTATCGACTACCTATGTCACATTTATGGTCACCATGGGTACATCTCTAGCAGATAGGGCATGGGGAGCGGAAAGTGCCGTATATAGAGTTGCCGGAGTATTGAATGTAATAGGGGGTTGGTTCTTTACGGCCTTGAGTGCCTTTGTAGCAGCTTCGATCATAGCCTATATCCTTTACCTTGGCGGATTTATTGGATTGATACTATTGTTGCTTGCCGCAGCCACTATTTTACTGCGCAATTACATGTCTCACAACAAAAAAACAAAGGTCATTAGAGCGGAAGACAGCTTGCGCAGGGCAGAGAGCAGTTCCATACAGGGGGTTATCGAAGAAAGTGCCGATAATATTGGCAACATGATCAAGAGAAGTAACAAAATATACACCAATTGTGTCAACGGATTGGCAAGACATGATATAGAAACACTCAGAAAAAACCGAAAGGGGGTCAATAAAATGTCTGGTGAAATAGACGATCTAAAAAACAACATTTTCTATTTTATAAAAAATTTGGATGAATCCAGTGTTGGTGGTGCCAGTAATTTCTACATCAGTCTATTGGGCCATCTACAGGATTTTTCACAATCTCTGGAATACATTTCCACATTGGGCTACAAGCATGTGCATAACAATCATAAAAAGTTAAAGTATACACAGATCAAGGAACTCAAGGAACTGGATGTTGAACTGGAACAACTTTTTAACAATACCCAAGAAATTTTTCAGACCAGGACTTTTGAAAAAATTCAATCAATCTTGATACGTAGGGACCAACTGTTTAAAATTATCTCGGAAAAAATAGAGAAGCAGGTAGCACGAACACGGACTGAAGAGTCGAGCCCAAAAAACACAACCTTATATTTCTCCTTTTTGACAGAAAGTAAGGACTTGGTAAAATCCACAATGAAATTATTGGAACTCTATTATTCAGAACATGATAGCACTGTAGAGCCAGCCAGAATTGAAAAACAAAATAATTAGTCTACCTTACATATCTTTGGTCCTATGCGTCAACTGTTTATAGTTTTTGTGCTGCTAATTGGTGGAATTGCTGTTGCCCAAAACATTTCAGCTACTGAATTATTGGAAAAGACCATCGAATTTCACGATCCAAACAAACGATGGAACACCTTTAAAGGTTCTTTTAAGATTACAATGCAAACTCCTAAATCCAGCGAGCGATTAAGCACAATAGCTTTAAATAACCCAAAGGAACAATTCAATTTAAAAGTAGAAAAAGATAGTGCCGTCTACCAATATGATTTTGATGGAGAGAAGTGTACTACAACCCTAAATGGCTCTCCAGAAGTTACCGATGCAGCTAGAAAAAAGTACAGATTGACCTGTGAACGGGGTAAAATGATGCGAAATTACTATACCTATCTATATGGGCTTCCCATGAAATTAAAAGACCCTGGAACGATTATCGATGACAAGGTGCAGCACAAAAAATTTAAGGGGAAGGACTATTTGGTCTTAAAAGTTAATTACACGGAGGGCGTTGGTGATGATGTCTGGTACTTCTATTTTGACCCGAAAACCTATGCTATGGAAGTCTACCAATTTTATCATGATGAGACAAAAAATGATGGGGAGTATATTCTTTTAGAAGACTTAGAAGATATCAATGGAATAAAAATGCCAAAAAAAAGGGCGTGGTATTATAACAAGGACAATACATATTTGGCTACGGATATTTTAAAAAGTTCAGCTCAAAAGTAAACTTATCTGTAAAAATTCATCTCATCCATGTACCGCCAAACAGCATCAGGTAGTAATGGCCTGATGTTTTTCCCGTTTTTATGTTCTTTTCGAATGAACGTAGAGGAAATCTCCATTATAGGAGCTTTTATGGCCGTAATCTTTGGATGTCCCTTAAACCTATGTTCTATGGTTCCTTCAGATACTCTGGGATACACATAGATTGAATAATGTTCTAAAATGGCTTCATAATTTTTCCATTTATGAAAGCTCTTTAGGTTATCCTCACCCATGATAAGTGAAAAGCTATGGTCTTCGCCATAGTTCTCATCCAAATGTGCCAAAGTAGTAATGGTATAATTGGGTTGTGGTAGGTCAAACTCTATTTTGCTCGGTTTCAATTTTGGATAGTCTTGTACCGCTTCAAAAACCATTTGATACCGATGGTGGTTTTCCAATAGGGATTGTTTTGTTTTAAAGGGGCTTTGTGGGGTGATGATGAACCAAACCTCATCCAATTCGGAAAATTCGACCATATGATTGGCAATGGCCAAATGTCCAACATGTATGGGATTAAAAGTACCAAAGTAGAGTCCTACTTGCTTCATTTCCTAATCTTCGTCTGAAGTGGTTATTTCCGCTCCCACAAAATCAGAGACCAATTTATGGGCTTCTTTTAATGCAATATCCAAATCGTAATTCTTGATAATCTCATCAAACTGTGGTGCAGTAGCAAGTTCAACGGAAGCTTTTGCGACACGCATGTTTATTTTATCATCGCTTTCTGTACTGCGTTTTTTAAGCCTAATTTTTAATTCATCAACACTGGGTGGCTTTACAAAGACTGCCAAGGTCTCTTTAGGAAACTTCTTTTTTATGCGCAATCCGCCAACCACATCGATATCAAAAATTACATTCTTGCCCTCGCTCCATAGACGTTCCACCTCACTCTTTAGCGTACCATAGAAGTTATCGCGGTAGACTTCCTCCCATTCTAAAAAATCTTCATTTTTAATGTGATTTTTAAATTCGGATATCGACATAAAATAATAATTGATACCGTGCTTCTCCTTACCTCTCCTTGGACGTGATGTTGCCGAAACGGAGAACGCCAAGTTAAGTTCAGGTTGTTCTAACAAGTACTTTACTATCGTGGTTTTTCCACTACCCGATGGTGCCGAAAAAATGAGGAGTTTTCCACCTTTCTTCATAATACGTTCAGCATTTGTTCCTTAATTTTCTCCAACTCATCCTTCATTTGGACTACCAATTGCTGCATTGGTGCATAGTTGGCTTTAGAACCTATCGTATTGATTTCCCTACCGATTTCCTGCGCAATAAAACCGAGTTTCTTTCCATTGGAGTCCTTGGATTGCAGTGTACTTTCAAAATAGTTTAAATGGTTCGTCAGGCGCACTTTCTCTTCGGTGATGTCGTATTTTTCCAGATAATAGATCAATTCCTGTTCAAATCTATTGGCATCCAATTCTACTTTCAAGTCAGCAACAGCTTTTTCCAAACGTTCCCTTACGGTATTTAAACGTTCTGGGTCCATAGTATTTACCCCATCTAGGAGAACTTTTAGGTTTTTAAGACGCTCTATAAAATCTTTCTCCAAAACTTCTCCCTCTTCGTTGCGGAATGCAACGATTTTGGTAAGTGCCTGTTTCATTGCCTCTTTTATGGATGCATACTCCGTCTCGTCAATGTCTCCTTTTTCGGTCTTCATGGTGTCTGGCATGCGCAAGGCCATTTCCAATAATTTCAAATCATCGCCATCTGCTATCTTGGAAAGTTGTTGCATGTATTGTTTTACTACGACCTGGTTCACCTCCGCTGTGGTCTCTTCTCCAGTAATCTCTATGTAAAGTCCAAAATCTACTTTTCCCCTGACCAAAATATTGGCAATCATTTTCCGAAGCTCTAATTCTTTTTCTCGATACGATTGGGATATTCTGGCATTGATATCAAGGTTTTTGCTGTTAAGTGATTTGAGCTCAACGGTAATTTTTTTAGAGGGAAGTTGTACTACATGCTTCCCAAAGCCTGTCATGGATTGAATCATACGGGGTGATTATATTTCAACAAAGGTAACCAAAATAGGATTCTACCGTTTGGTTTGTACTAGGACGCTTAAGGGGCTACTTTTCAACCTAATCCAATTCCCGTACCCAAATATTTCTGTAGCTCACCCTGCTATTATCCTTATGGTCCTGTAGTACTAATGGAGCTTTTCCATGGGCTTCATATTTAGGCCATCCAATGTACTTTATCCTACCTTCTATTACAAAGTGGTCCTGTACTAAAACACCGTTGTGCAATACCGTTACCGTTGCAGGCTCAACAATATTTCCGCCCCTACTGAACTCTGGCGCATGAAAAATAATATCATACGTATTCCATTCGCCCGTTGGCGCCGAAGCCATTGCCAAAGGGACTCCTTGTTTGTAAACAGACCCTACTTGGCCATTGGTGTATGTAGGGTTGTCGTTGTTGTCCAAGACTTGCACTTCATAACGCTGCTGTATAAAAACACCACTATTGGCCCTATTTTGACCTTCACGTTGTACCTCGGCCGGTGATTTCCACTCCAGATGAAGTTGTATGCTGCCAAAGTTCTTTTTGGTCTGTATGTCTCCGGTTTTGTCCTTAACGGTCATGCTACCATCCTCATTTAAGTGCCATGTTACAGCGGTACTATCTACGCTGCTTATCCATTGGTCAAAATTCTTCCCATCAAAAAGAACAATGGCATCACTTGGCGGTGCACCATCTTTTCCGGGGACAACTTTTGGAGGAACTGGCTCATAAAATTCAGTAGCTTCTGGCGTAGTCGGTTCTTTTTCTTGACCGAAAGAAATAGTAGAAATTAGTAGAAAGACCAGAAAGATTTTTGAGTACTCTAACATTTTTATAATTCTTTGATTTTAATATTTCTAAAGGCTACACGGTCACCGTGATCCTGCAATCCTATTTTTCCAGTTTTATATTTGCCAAATCCATCCCAATCCGCAAATTTGGAACTGGCCACCATCTTATCCCAATCCGGTCCGTGCACAGGAAAATCAACTATTTTTTCCCCATTGAGCAAAACATGGCCTTCATTCATATCGTGATTCACTATCAGTTCTACCTTGTTCCATTCACCTGCTGGTTTAACTACTTTTTTAGCAGGTGCAACCATGTCGTACAAGGCACCGGCCTGGTGGGTCGTACCATTCTTGGAATCGGGATGCCTTTCATCATCCAATACTTGTATTTCTGGTCCAGTTTGATAGGGTTGTCCATATTCATCGCCTTCAAAAACTCCCCAAAAAATACCGCTATTGCATCCCTCGGCGACTTTCCATTCCAAGGTAAGCACAAAATTGGTGTATTCCTTATCTGTAACTATGTTATAGCTTTCTCCTTCCGGTCTTTCTTGGGGTGGATAAAAAACCATAGCTCCGTTCTCCAATTTCCAGGGTTCAGTAATTCCCTCACCATTATAAAAATGCCAGCCGTCAAAAGAGGACCCATCAAACAAAACAACCCATTCATCGTCTTCTTCTGTTTGTATTTCCATTTCTTCTTTCGCTTCGCCAGGAGTATCTTTTGGTTTTTCCTTGCATGCAAAAACAGTGATCAGTACAAATAGTAAAATTGGTTTTTTCATAATCCCAATATTTTTTTAAGTTTTTCTTTATCGATCTCTGCACCCGCAAAATCATCAAAGGCTTTTGTGGTTGCCTCAATAATATGTTCTTGAATAAACTTTGCGCCTTCACGGGCTCCCTGCTCCGGGCTTTTAATACAGCATTCCCATTCCATCACTGCCCATACATCGCAACCATACTGTGTTAACTTGGAAAAAATGGTCTTAAAATCGATCTGTCCATCGCCCAAGGAACGATACCTGCCAGCACGGTCGCCCCAATCGTTGTAGCCCCCAAATGCACCTTTCTTTCCTGTGGGATTAAACTCGGAATCCTTCACATGAAATGATTTTATAAATTCGTGGTAGTGATCTATGTATGCGATATAATCCAATTGTTGCAACACAAAATGGCTTGGATCATATAAAATATTTACCCGTTTATGATTTCCCGTTGCCTCTAAAAATCGCTCAAAAGTATCCCCATCGTGTAAGTCTTCTCCCGGATGGATTTCATAGCAAACATCGATACCTTCTGTATCAAAATGATTCAAAATGGGCATCCAGCGTTTGGCCAGCTCCTCAAAACCCATTTCAACTAAACCCGGTGGTCTTTGGGGCCAAGGGTGCGCGGTATGCCAAAGTAAGGCCCCTGAAAATGTGGCATGGGCATTTAGTCCCAACCTTCTGCTTGCAGTAGCAGCTTTTTTTACGGTCTCTACGGCCCATTCTGTCCGTGCCTTAGGATTATTTTTAACGGCATCTGGTGCAAAATTATCGAACATAATATCATACGCAGGGTTTACAGCGACCAATTGTCCTTGTAAGTGAGTGGAAAGTTCGGTAATCTCCAGACCATAGGAGTTGATTTTTCCTTTAAGTTCATCACAGTAGTCTTGACTCTCCGCAGCTCTGTCCAAGTCTATCAAAAATGATTCCCAAGTTGGTATCTGTATTCCTTTATAACCCAGGTCTGAAGCCCATTTACATAACCCATCCAAAGAATTGAACGGGGGTTGGGAATCAACAAATTGCGCAAGAAATACTGCAGGTCCTTTAATTGTTTTCATTTAGTTGTGCTTTTTAAGAATTGATAAATCCTTAACATTTTAGGATTTATCACCTATATTTAAGAAAAAAACTATCGTGTTTTTATTTTCTGCGTAGAAAAACATAAATATAGGAATTAGCGAACAATTAAAACAACAGAACAGTGAATGAAAATATGGTTTACGATGCAATTGTTGTAGGCACTGGAATAAGTGGTGGCTGGGCTGCTAAGGAGCTCTGCGAAAATGGCTTGAAAATACTTGTATTGGAGCGCGGTCCCATGGTAAAACATATAGAAGATTATAAAACCATGCACGATGACCCATGGGATTATCCGTTAAAGGGTGAACTATCTGAGCATGAGAAAAAAAACTACCAAAAACAACTGCGTGTTGGGTGGGCTCCAAGAGATGACGTAAAACATTTTTTTGTAAATGATTTGGAACATCCTTACCAAGAGACCAAACGTTTTGATTGGATTCGTGGCTATCACGTTGGAGGTAGATCACTGACTTGGGGCAGGCAAAGTTATCGTTGGAGCGATATTGATTTTAACGCCAATAAGAAAGATGGTATTGCTATAGACTGGCCCGTTCGTTATAAGGATATTGCTCCTTGGTACGATAAAGTTGAATCGTACATAGGTGTTAGTGGCGAAAAATTAGGTTTGAAGCAATTGCCTGATGGTCAGTTTCAACCTCCCATGGAGTTGAATTGTGTTGAAAAAGACCTACAAGATTCAATCAGCGCCAATTTTGATGATAATCGGCTTTTGACCATAGGCAGGGTTGCCCACATTACAGAAAATACTACTGAATTTAAAGGTAGAGGACCTTGCCAATATAGAAATCGATGTTGGAGAGGTTGCCCGTTTGGAGGGTATTTTAGCAGTAATTCCTCTACACTGCCTGCTGCAGAGCGAACAGGAAATATGACTTTACGGCCAAATTCCATAGTGCACGAAGTAGTTTATGATGATACACTAAAAAAAGCGACCGGAGTAAAAGTCATAGATTCGGAAACCCATGAAAAACTGGAATTCAAAGCAAGTATTATATTTCTATGTGCTTCTGCTATGGCCTCCGTTGGCATTCTACTGCAATCTAAATCAATAACATTCCCAAATGGGATAGGCAACAACCATGACGAACTTGGACGTAATATCATGGACCACCATTACCAATTAGGCGCATCTGCAAAAGTTGATGGTCATTTGGATAAATATTACAAGGGAAGACGACCAAACGGATTTTATATTCCCAGATTTGTGAACTTAGATGAGAACACCAAACAAAAAGATTTTATAAGAGGTTTTGGATACCAAGGAGGGGCAAGCAGAAGAAATTGGTCTGAAGTCATAGCTGAAATGGGCTATGGCAAAAAACTTAAAGAAGCTGTTCTAAAACCTGGAGGTTGGGAAATTGGTATGACAGGTTTTGGGGAAATGTTGCCCCATCATGAAAACCGTGTAACTTTAAGCGCAACTAAAAAAGACAAGTGGGGCTTACCACAATTGGATTTTGATGTTGAGTTTAAAACAAATGAGCTTAACATGCGGGAGGCCATAAAAAAAGAAGCAGTCTCTATGTTGACAAAAGCTGGGTATAAAAAGGTGAAGCCATACGATAGGGAGACTGGTCCAGGTTTAGGAATACATGAAATGGGTGGTGCTCGGATGGGAGATAATCCAAAAACTTCTGTTTTAAACAAGAACAATCAAGTACATGAAGCACTAAATGTATATGTTACGGATGGTGCTTTTATGACTTCGTCCAACTGTGTAAATCCATCTCTAACGTATATGGCATTTACCGCCAGAGCGGCCAATCATGCAGTACAACAATTTAAAAACAATAAATTTTCTTAAATACCTACTATGGAAAATGCTTCTGCCCGAAATTTATGGGGCGATTTTCTTGATGCACATCTGGAATTTGCCTCTGAGGATGCCCCAAAAGTGATTCATTTTTGTGATAATGAAAAAGACGCCAATACTTGTGCAAGCCTAGTCCGAAAAGATATTAAAAGAGCTACTTCGCATTCGCTTTTAGGATTACAACTACGCAAAGAAGAATTGCCTAAAATCGGTGATTTTGCAATAGTGACGGACTGGTCCGGAAATGCAAAATGCGTCATTAGGACCACCTCTGTAAAACTAGTGCCCTATTTCGCCATAAATGCAGATCATGCCCGCATAGAGGGTGAAGGGGACAAAAGTTTGGAATACTGGAAACAAACGCACTGGGACTATTATACTAGAGAACTTTCGGCATTTGAAAAAACGCCAAGAGAAAGTATGATAATAGTTTTTGAGCAGTTCGAAAAAGTATTTGAAAAGTAATTCTTCTTAATCCAAATCTATCCAAACATTTCCCTGCTTATGGGAAGCTACCGTACTTTCAATAAAGTTTAGCCCCCGCACACCATCCAACATTGTCGGGAATTCACCATCGTTATATCTTTCACCACGAATGGCACGAGCAGCACCCAAATAAATATTGGCCATGGCATCAAAAATACCTTCAGGGTGACCGGGCGGTAACTTAGTTCCATCCAGGGACAATTCAGAATTATAGGCATGCCCCGGTTTATATACCTGCAATGGCTCCGTATCACTCAACTTGTAAAGAAAATTAGGTTTTTCCTGTTCCCATCTAAAGGCTCCTTTTTCACCATATATAGCAATCGCCAACCCGTTTTCCTCCCCAGTTGCTACTTGACTTGCCCTAATGACACCTTTTACATGTTCATCCATCCGTATCAATACCGTACCGTCCACATCCATTTGATTGTCTTTGTACAGGTAATTAAAATCGCATAAAAGCGATTTAATCTGTAATCCTGTGGTAAACTCGATCATGTTGAACGCATGTACCCCAATATCTCCCATACAGGAGCTTATACCCGCTTTTTCTGGGTCAAGACGCCATACGGATGAACGTTTTTCTTTATCATGGATGATTGTATTTATCCACCCTTGGTAATATTGCGCATCTACTTTATATATTTTTCCTAGAGCTCCTTCCTTTATCATTTCACGCATTTGGCGTACCATGGGATAACCCGTGTAGGTATGGGTAACTGCAAATACAGTTCCGGCTTTCATCAAGGTATCCTGTAAAATTTTGGCCTCATCATACGTCGTGGTCATCGGCTTTTCACAGATGACGTGAAACCCATTTTGCAGCAATTTCTTCGCCATGGGAAAATGCAGAAAATTAGGGGTCAATATTGAACACACTTGAATACGTTCGTCTTTGGGAAGTTTTAACTCCTCCTCCACTAAGGTTTCAAAATCTTTATAAATTCGATTTGTGGGCACATCGATTTCTTTGGCAAATTCTAGGCTCTCTTCAAAATCGGCATTAAATACGGCACCTACAATTTCATAGTTATCATTTATATGTGCGGCTACTCTGTGAAGCACCCCAATAAGGGAGTCGCCACCGCCACCAAGAATTCCAAGTTTTATTTTTTTTGGCATGCTAACTCGTTTAAACTACTTGTGTCTTTGTTTTTCTTTTTTTCATGTAAATATTCAATCCAATAAACAGAATGATTAGAATTGCTGGTAGAATAGACATTATTTTTAACGCATCATTGGCACTGGCATTATCGATTATATTTCCCATGATGGGCAAAATCAACGAAACAGAGAACATTCCGGCACCTCCCATTATGGATAATCCCAATGCTCCACTTTCTGGAATGTACTCCGCAACAAAGGAAAGCATAGTTGGCCAAAAGAACGTTATTCCCACAGCAAAAACTGCTGCAGCAAAAAATGTCATTGGTCCACTGGTTATAGTCAGGAGCCATAGGCCCAAAAAAGCAAAAATTGCAGAAAACAATAACATTCCTTCCGGTTTTAGTTTATGTACTACTTTGCCAGCAGAAGCTCTTCCCAATGCCATGATACCATTTATGAACGCTAATACTAAAAGTGGTACTGCTACGGTTGATTTGAGCAAGGATTCTATGCGCTGATTGGTACCAAGTTCCGTAGCTGCTGTCAACAGCATACATATCACCATAAAAATAAAAAGTGGTTTAGCTACACTGGAAAACATTTTTTGATTGCTTACGCCTAACTTAACACGTTCTGTAACCGGAAAATCCTGTCCAAAAAACATAAACCCATATATAAGCATAGGAATAAACAAGGCTGCTACCATAATCTGCCAATCCAATCCCATAACATCCATTATCAACCAACCTACAACGGAGCCTATTACAATGCCTCCGGGGAACCAGATATGGAAACGATTCAACATTTTTGTTTTGTTTTCGCTGTACATCGATGCAATCATTGGGTTCAGAGCGGCTTCGACCATGCCATTACCTATCCCCACAAAAAGTGTGGCCAAAAAGAGAGAAGTCTGATCTTTGGCCAATAATGTCCATGTAATTCCTATAGCATGAGTAATAAAGGCTAGCCAAGTGATTTTTTTAATGCCTAAAGTATCTACCAGAAATCCTCCGAATATCATAGCAATGGTAAAGCCAAAAAAAGCTGGTGTAAAAGCCCAACCTATTTGTTCCAATGTTAATCCAATACCTTCCGGTCCAAAAACGGTTTCCAATCTTGCTCTTATCGCGAATGTCATGGCCGTTACCAAAAGTGCGATACAGGACGCGACAAATAATCGATTTTTGTTTACATTTTCCATTGTTATTATCAGTTTTGGTTTTTTATCAAGATTTATATTCCACCTCTTCCTTTTTAAAGAAAAAGGCAAACAAGAGCATCACAACAAGAGCAAAAACCGAAGGAATAATCCAGATGTTTTGCCAGTTGTGTATCTTTTCAGAAATGAGATATATGTCCGTAATCTTTCCTGAAATCCAAAATCCTATTAGCATCCCTACACCATAAGTAGCCAAAGTAATAAGACCTTGAGCGGCGCTTTTGTATTTTTCCCCTGCTTTTGAATCGGTATATATTTGTCCTGACACAAAGAAAAAATCGTAACAAATTCCATGCAAGGCTATCCCAATTAACAACATAAAGGCCAATTCTCCAGCATTGCCATAGGCGAACAATACATAACGAACGGTCCAAGCGAGCATTCCTATCAGTATGGTCTTCTTAAAGCCAAATTTTTTAAAGAAAAAGGGCAAAAATAGCATAAAAACCACTTCTGATGCCTGCCCAATGGTCATTTTCCCTGTAGGATTGTTTACTCCAATCTCCGAAAGAAACGGATTTGTATTTTGATAGTAAAATGCCAAAGGAATGCATATCAATATAGAGGCTAAAAAGAAAATGAGAAAATTTCTGTCTTTAAGTAGCTTAAGTGCATCCAACCCCAATAATGTGGAAATATTTACTTTTTCGTCTTTTGCGATTCTGGGAGGTGTTTTGGGAAGGGTAAAACTGAACAACCCTAGAAGAGCAGAAGCAATTGCCACCATTAAAAAGGTGTTTTTCAATAAACCCTCAGAACGTGACTGTGGTGAATCCCATAAAAAAACATAACTTATGATTAATCCTGCAACTATCCACCCCATGGTCCCAAATACCCTTACAAAAGAAAACTCCTTCGCAGGGTCCTTCATCTGATTGAAAGATATAGAGTTGACAAGGGCAAGTGTAGGCATATATAAAATCATGTACACAAAGACATATGGGTAAAAAGCATTGAAGTCGTTTGTTGCATACATTTGATACATTAATAATGCACCTAAAAGATGTAAAACCCCAAGAATTCGTTCAGCATTAAAATACTTGTCGGCAATCAACCCTACAATAAATGGTGCTATTATGGCTCCCCAAGATTGAGTCGAAAAAGCCTGGGCTATTTCCGCTCCATTGGCATTTAAATTTTCCCCTAAAAAAGTCCCAAGTGTAACGAACCATCCTCCCCAAATGAAGAATTCTAAAAACATCATAAAAGAAAGCTGAAACTTAATTCTAAAGCTCATATAAACAAGGGTTATCTTTTGTAAAATATGTAGTCCAAAGATTCTGGCTCTATTCCTTTTACTCTAAAATCTGCCAAAATCTGCCCCCTGTGGTGAGTAGAATGGTTTACAATATGAAATAGGATATCCTTTAACTCATTGGCAAAAGTTCTACCCTCACTACTTTCATAATCTATACGTTTGCTAAAATCTTCTGTATTGGTGATGATCTCAAAGGAAGACCGCTGGTTTTCGTAGTGTATATCTTCCCAGTTTTCTATTGAGTGTATATGTGAAAGTGGGAAATCTGTCGGCTTTCCCACAATTCTTTTGTTCCATGTATGGTGCGCATTTAAAATATGATTAAAAAGTTCAGCGCTCTTTTCAGGAACTTCTTTCATAGCTGCGCATCGTTCAATAAGTTTTTTGTTGCAATAAAAATTATAGTCAAAGAGCTGGTGTAAGAATGCCTTCATAAACCTAGTGTTTTATGTAGATAGATTTAGTGATTTGGCAACTAATTCTTTTGTAGCTATAATTCCTTCTTCTTCACTTAACTCGTCTCCCTCATATTCCACTCCAACATAACCGGTATACCCAGAATCCTTAACAATTTTCATCATACGGTTGTAGTCTGTATGGATTTCGTTTCCCTGTTCATCAAAGTCATGCGATTTTGCACTTACGGCTTTTGCAAAGGGCATCAATTCTTCTATTCCCTTATATCTATCGTACTCTTCTATACAAGCGGTTTCAAAATAGGAACCATCTTCTCTCTTTACACAAAAATTCCCAAAATCGGGAAGCGTTCCACAATTGGGAAGGTTGACCTTTTTCATCACTTCGACGAGCATTTCCGCATTAGAGGAAAATCCACCATGGTTCTCAACGATAACATTGATGTTTTTGCCCTTTGCATAGTTCGCCAATTGCGTTAATCCATCTACTGAGGCAGGTGTCCATTCCTCTGCTATTTTGCTTCCCATCAAATTGACACGAACAGAATGACATCCAAGAGCTGCCGCGGCATCTACCCACTTAAAATGGCTTTCAACAGCTGCTCTTCGTTCTTTCTCATCCGCAGCGGACAAATCTCCTTCGTGATCGATCATTATTATGAGATTCTCCAATCCATGCTTTTCACTGGCTACCTTGGACTTCGTTACAAAACCATCCATTGCTTCTTTTGAAAAATTAGCAGCTTTCAATTCCTCCTCATAAAGTTGACTCACATATTCCAAGCCCGAGAATCCCCAACTTTTCGCTTTTTCTGCGAACTGGTACGGATTCATTCCCTCATCTTTGATCATTCTATGTATGGACCATTGCGCAAGAGAGAGTTTGAACAGTTGTTCCATTTCTTCAGGGGCTTCTTCCACTGTTGGACTAGCTATTTCTTTTTTTTTGTTTTGTTTACATCCGTAATTTCCTAACACCAAAACAGCAATTCCTGCTTGGGCACTATTTTGGATAAAATACCTTCTTTTCATAAAATTTACTGTAAAACGTCAAAAAGAATCAAAAAACTACAACGTTATAGTAGGGAATTCTCAATAAACGCAGGGATTAAATGTAGAAAATTAATTTAATAATTAATACATTTAGGAAATAAACAATACTGTTAAATGAGTAAATTTTATTACAACGATGAGCAGGAATCATACGATGCTATAGTAGTTGGAACAGGCATTAGTGGCGGCTGGGCAGCAAAAGAACTTTGTGAAAATGGGTTAAAGACCTTGGTTTTGGAACGTGGCCGAATGGTGAATCATATAACGGACTACCCAACCGCTAACAAGGATCCTTGGGATTTTCCCAATAATGGCGAATTACCTCGTGAAAAACTTGAAAGACAAGAAAAACAGAACAGAACGGGATATACCGTAAAAGCACCCCATCATTTCTGGTTTGTAGATGATTTGGACCATCCTTATAACGAGGTAAAACGATTTGATTGGATGCGGGGCTACCATGTTGGTGGAAGGTCCTTACTTTGGGGGCGACATAGTTACCGTTGGAGTGAAATTGATTTTGAGGCGAACAAAAAAGAAGGTATCGCAGTAGATTGGCCCGTGCGCTATAAAGATATTGCACCATGGTACGATAGAGTCGAAAGTTACATTGGTGTTTCTGGAGAATTATTAGGTCTACCCCAATTACCTGACGGGCAGTTTGAACCCATGATGGAACTTAATTGTGTGGAGCAACATGTTAGGGAAAAAGTTGCTACTAATTTTGAGGGACGTGTAATCACGGCTGGTAGGGTCGCCCATATCAACAGTAATAAAAAGTTTGAAGGATTGAACCGTAGCTCCTGTAAGTTTAGGAACAGGTGTATTAGGGGCTGTCCTTTTGGTGCTTACTTTAGTAGTAATTCCTCAACATTGCCGGCAGCAGAGAGAACTGGCAACATGACGTTGCGACCAGACTCCATTGTCCATGAAATCATCTATGATCCAAATACCAAAAAAGCAACTGGAGTAAAAGTAATAGATAGAGTTACCAAAGAGACCTATGAGTTTAAGGCCAAAGTGATTTTCCTTTGCGCATCTGCTGTTGCTTCAACCTCAATTTTGATGCAATCCAAATCGGACAGATTTCCAGATGGTATGGGGAACGATTCGGGAGAACTGGGGCATAATATTATGGACCATCATTTTAAAGCCGGAGCTAGAGGTAAAATGGATGGTTTTGACGACAAATACTATAAAGGAAGAAAGCCAAACGGAATCTATATTCCACGTTTCCGCAATTTGGGCGGCGCCAGTAACATGAAAGATTTTACAAGAGGTTATGGTTATCAAGGTGGTGCTGGAAGAGGTGATTATGAAGAAGCTGCCGCAGAGCTATCGCACGGGAAAGCGTTTAAAGACGCTATTCTTAAACCAGGGGGTTGGAACATAAATATGTTGGCATTTGGTGAAATTTTACCCTATCACGAGAACAAAATGACCTTGGATTATGACAAATTAGACCAATGGGGTCTGCCTACGGTTACTTTTGATGCCGAAATAAAGGAAAACGAGCTCAATATGCGCAAAGACATGCAGGAACAAGCAGCAGCCATGTTGGAAAAATCGGGGGTTCGCGATATTGAAACCTATGATGAAACCTATGCTTTAGGGCTTGGCATACACGAAATGGGTACGGCCAGAATGGGCAAGAACCCAAGAACCTCCGTGGTGAATGCCAATAACCAACTACACGCGGTTGAAAACGTTTATGTTACCGATGGTGCTTTTATGACTTCCGCAAGTTGTGTAAACCCATCATTAACCTATATGGCCTTCACGGCCAGAGCTGCCAATCATGCAGCCCAAGAACTTAAAAAAGGAAATATCTAATGGAAAGAAGAGTTGCATTAAAAAACATGGGGCTTGCCTTTGGGTATACCATTGCCGCCCCCACACTTTTAGGAATTGTACAAAGCTGTAGTACCAAAAAGGTGCTGGATTGGACCCCAGACTTTTTTACAAAAGATGAAGGTACTGTTCTGCATACGCTTGTGGACATGATATTGCCCAAAACCGATACTCCTTCTGCTACAGAAGTGAATGTGCATGTCTTTCTAGACAAATTTGTAAACGAAGTACTGCCTAAAGAGCATCAAGACTTTCTAAAAAACGGTATGGATAAATTTATGAACACCGTTATGACAGCAGCACAAAAAGAAACACTTGCCGGGCTAGATGAGGAAGACTTAGAACCTACTCTTGCCAAGTACTTGAAGAAAAGAACGGACGCCATTGAAGAAGCACATGAAAAAGCCATAGAGGATTATTTCATTGCGGTCAAAGAAAATGGTAGTGCAATTTTAGATGATGAGATTGCCCACTTTAGCTTTGCTACTTCTTTGCGGGATATGGCTGTTTGGTCATATAAAACTTCGGAATATGTGGGGGAAGAGGTATTAGCTTATTTGCCCATACCAGGAGAGTATATTGCTTGTGAAGATGAACAGACCTTGACACAAGGTAAGGCGTGGTCGCTTTAGAGGTGTTAGGTGTTAGGTGTTAGGTGTTAGGTGTTAGGTGTTAGGTGTTAGGTGTTAGGTGTTAGGTGTTAGGTGTTAGGTGTT
>NZ_JAHCMU010000022.1 GCF_018449435.1 Flagellimonas sp. 389
AGTTGACACAATACGGCAACGTGACCATGGCCCTCAAAGGCACAAGACCGGACGGTGTTCCCTTTGAGGACAGCGCGAACTTTAAGTTTACGCCCGTTACCCTCCAAAATGAAGATGGTTCATACAGTACATTGACGATAACTGAAATCGGTAATGGCTTACGGTACGGGTTTGAGTTAACGCGTTTTTTGAGTGCGCCCGATGATGTATATCAAGATGCACATTTGTATTTTTTCATCCAAATCGATAATCTGGGCGAGCCTGAGGAGGAATTTGGTTTTATTGAGTTTGTAATAAATAATTATGCCGTGATCGGCGACGATAACAAGTACTTTATTATGAATGATGTATTTAATTTTGCCGAAGTTCCAGAGTCGGAGTTTTCCAATTTTGTCTTTGATCCCGAAACCTACAACCTAACCTTTTCGTATAATTTTATGGTTGACGAAGAGAACAATAGTTCCAGTAATCCCATTGAAATTTCCGGTGAGGCAAATGTTTTTGTAAAAGAGTTGGTCGAGGAGTGATACCATACCAATTTTTAGCATTCAAAAAGCTTATTTTGCATTAGAGAGGAGAGGGCATCGCAAAAAAGATGTCCTTTTCTCTTTTAGAGATGTAATGTCAAAGTTTCTTCATCCGTCAATTCATATGCCCTATCCGTCAATTTTACCTCCTTTTAAAAATTGGACTTGGCTATATTATGCCGTGAAGTGGTTTACACTTCTATAACTAAAAAACAAGTACTATGAATCAAATTAAAAAATTAAAACTCATCCTTTGTTTATTCTTTATTTTCTCAGTTTCCAACCTTTCAGCACAGCGGTTGGAGTTTGAATCTGTAGAAAGAAGGGACGGAACCGCTTTTTTCGCAATTGACAAAACTACAGGTCAAATCTCATTTATGCTCGATCACGGTTCCCAAGCAGGTAATTGGAAAAATTATGGCGGCACCATTAAGAGAAACCCATCAGCGAAAAACTTAACCTTTTATACGCTCAAGAGAAGTGAGGGAACAGCTTTTTTCGGCATGGATGGTAGTACGGGACAAGTATATTATATGCTGGACTATGGATCAAATGCAGGTAATTGGGAAAGTTATGGAGGTACATTGCCAAGTTCAGGTAAAGGCCATGTGCGCTTTCAGGCAGCTACTCGCGACGAGGGCTCTGCTTTTTATGCCATGGACGGGGATACGGGACAAGTTTATTTTATGTTAGATTACGGGTCAAACGCAGGGAACTGGAAAAGTTATGGAGGAACTATTCCTAAATAGGAGTTCTATAAACTGTATCAAAAAAACCTTGGTCTAAAACAGTCGTCAACAATGAATAAAGCATGTTAAAACGTGCCTTGTTCAAACCAACTGTTTGCCGATGATGGAGTTCTTTGGAAGTATTGGACAAAACTTACTTTTAGCATAAAAAACCGGGAAGTGTTTTAAGAATGGACTAAAGCATATATAGCAAAGCCAAAATAACATGTTTCATTGAATGCAAGACCGTTCTTGTTGAATGTGGACTAGAAAATCGCTAAAATGACTAAAGGTGAACAATTGGCAAGATTACTTAGAAAGTTATTTTTAACCGGAGCTTGGATTGGAAAACTGACATATGAGCAACTCATCAGAATTTCGTTGATGAAAAATACGGAAGTTATTCGCAAAATATTTATAGAATGATAGAGCACGGTTACTATCATTTAGGACAAGTTATATTGATTAAAAAAATGATCAACCAATAAAATACTAAATAATTAACAACCCCTATTACAAAACTTATCGTCAAAAACTAAAAAAAAAGACTTTTTGACAAATATCCTATCCCGCTACAAATTACCTTTAATGTTCTTTTTTCAAAAGCCTATACATACTGGCAGTTGACAAGCATAGAACAAAGAGAAAATGACGAGAGAAGGATTTATAAAAATCTTTGGAATGTTGGGGCTTGGCACTCCACTTCTTGAAACTTTAGCATTCCAAAACAATCAAAAAAAAACCAGTTTTTCGGGAAATGTAGTTATCGTAGGAGCGGGAGCTGCCGGTTTATCTGCAGGATATTTGTTGAAAAAACAAGGAATTGATTTCACCATTCTTGAAGCCAGCCCAGTTCATGGCGGAAGAATGAAAACGGACAATAGTTTTGCAGATTTCCCCATTCCGCTCGGTGCTGAATGGACAGTAGCAAATACAGGATATATGGACCAATTGGTCGGCAACAAAACGGTTTCTTCAAAAATCAGTACTGTTGGGTACAACCAAAACCAAGCCTATGGCGTTTGGTACAATAACAAACTGATTTTTGGTGACTTGGGCACACTCAACTACAGAAAATTTCTAAAAAGCTCTTGGCTCACTGTTTTTGAAGAGCACATTGTTCCTGCCATCACAGAAGACATCCGTTATGAAACACCAATTGAATCAATACATTATTCGGATGAAACGATTCTTTTAAAAACCGCAATTTCTGAGTTTAAAGCAAATCGTGTTGTCGTTACCGCCCCAGTATCGCTATTGCAAAACAAGAAAATACAATTCAAGCCCCAATTGCCAAAAAAGAAGCTAAACGCTATCAATAACTTGGTGGTTTGGGATGGCTTTAAAGCCTTTATAGAGTTTAAGGAAAAGTTTTACCCGGCTTTCGTGGACTTCCTAATTCATCCAAAAACAGATGGACAGTTATCTTACTACGATGCATCCTATGGACAAAAAACAAACAAAAATATCCTTGGTTTGTTTTCTGTTGGGAAACCTGCCAAGAAATACAATCAACTAACCGATTTAGAATTAAAAAACTACATATTGGCCGAGCTGGACAAGATTTTTGATGGTCAGGCCACATCAAATTATATTAAACATATCAAACAAGATTGGTCCAAGGAACCTTATGCAAGAGGAGCGTATATAAACGACCATGCAGACCCCAAAACCGTTGCTATAGTACAGGAATCCGTTGATGAAAAACTATTTTTTGCGGGAGATTGCTATACCAATGGAAACGACTGGGGAAATGTCCATAATGCAATAGAGTCGGCCCAGCAATGTGTACAAGAGATTTTAGAAAACTATAGTTAAAAAAGTAGAATGAAAAAACTTTGTTTGTTACTACTGCTGTGTATCGTAAGTGGTATTCATGCACAGAAATTTGAGAAGGAAAACCTCTACCGTACTTGGTACTTGGACAAATATTCAGATGCGGAAGCATACTATAAACCTTCAAAAAAGGAAATTGGGGATTACTTTACCTTCAATAAAGATATGACCTATAGTATAAAATCTGAAGACGAACTGAGTTCGGGAACTTGGATGTTCAATACCAACGGCAATTATATTGAACTAAAAGAAAAAGCTGGGGATACCGAGAAACTACATCTGTACTTTCTTTCAAAAAAATCCTTGGTTTTTGGTTATGATACCGATGAATATAGGATTTGGGAAGCACACTATGTTTCATGCAACTAAATACTTCATATGAAATCAATAGTTGTACTACTCATATCTTTCATAGTACTTTTTAAATCACAGGCGCAGGAAATCATTCATCTAAAAACCGTTCCTTTTGAATTGGGAAGTAGCTCAATTTATGTAGAAGAAGTCTTTGATGAACGTGAAGAACAAACGTTAGGGGAGCACAAAAATTTGAACGGAGATACGGTAACACTTCATTTAAACAAAGGTGCTGCCGAAGCTGTCAAAGATTTTTATGATACTTCTTTATTGCCTATTGGTAAGCCAATCCACATTAAAATAAAGGCATTGAACGTACAGGAGTCGCACAGGCGCATGAACAAAGGTATCGTCAAAGTGGCTAGGGCTCATGTAGAATTATGGTTCTTTGAAAAGAACGGAAACGCACTGACCAAGGTTTTTAGCATACAACATAACGAAGATGAAGTTTTTGGTCTGTCCAAAAAACAGCGACTGCGAGATACCCATGAAAAAAGAATACGAGCGGCACTCGAATATTGTATGCAAGCTTTTTTAAATAACTACAATAAAACAGCATCCAAACCACTTGCAAATCATTTTAAGCCTCCTACTAAGGGTTACAAAGTAGAAGAAAGACTTGGCCAGTGGTTCAATCTAATCACAGCAAAAGGAATGCGAAGTACTTATTTTGAAGGGTACGGCATTAGCTATACAGGTTTTGTGGACAGTAAAAGAGGTTTGATAAAGCCCTATGAAACCTCTTTCGAGGTTACTTGGACACGACCCGGCGTAGCGGAAGACAATGGGTACAGGGAGGTAAACTCCTTTGTGCTACGCCCTGAACTGTATTTTTTTTATAAAAAGATTGTTACCGGGGTGTATGCATCCGCTAGTGCGAACATCCCTATTGGTTATGAAACACTGGAAGACTTAGATGGTGACAATTCCTTTAACTTTATAATCGGTGCCGGTGCAAGTCAAGGAATCAGAATTATCCCTTGGAAAAAAAATGGACTTGTTCTTGGAGTCGATTTCTTTCAACAGTTCGAAACTTCAAAGGTATTTAGAACCGATTTTGGTTTTGAACTGGTTTTAGGAGTAAATTTTTAATCACATAATACAAATAAATACAGCCAATGTATCATCCAAGATTATACGGAGATTTCTACGATATGGGTTTTAAATATGGGAAGCTGCTCTATGACAAAGCAAACTTTTCCATCCCTGCCATTAGTAAAGAGAAAATGGAATTTGGATTACAATCATATGATGAACTAAAGTTTTTTTATCCTGAAGTGGTGGAAGAAATAGAAGGCTTTGCACAAGGAATAAAAGATAGCCCAGAAAAACTAGGGGCGTTTCTATTAAGCCTTGGAATTTTTGATACTACAGGCCAATGCAGCGTATTCGCATTCAAAAACAGTGATTCAACTATTATTGGCAGAAATTATGATATGCTCTTTGCATTCAAAAAATTTACGGAGAGCAGTTTAATTGCACCAACAAACAAATACTCATACATCAGCCAATCCGATGTGTTTATAGGCCGCTCGGATGGAATTAATGAAAAAGGTCTGTCTATTGCAATGTCTTTTGTAAATGGCACTAAGGTTCAGCCCGGCATAAGTTTTCATTTTGTAGTTAGAAAAGTGCTTGAAAATTGCAGTACCACCAAAGAAGCCATAGCGCTCATACAAAAGACCAAGGTATCTTCTGCAAATAATTTTCTTGTAGCGGATAGCTCTGGTGATATTGCAGTAGTGGAATCTGCACCACAGCAAAGTAATATTCTACGACCAAAAAAAGACGAGAATTTTATGTTTGTTACCAATCAATTCACTTCTCCAATTATGAAAGTTTTTGACAAAGGCGGAGTTGTATGGAGCATGAGTTCGGAAAGATATGAAGGACTGCAAAATGCACTTAAGCATACAGTAGAAATGGATTTGGCGAAAGCAAAGGAGATACTTTCGGATAAATGTGTGTGTCTGGATTTAAAGAAGGAAAAATTCGGGACAATATGGTCGGTTGTGGCAAACCTGAACGAACTAAAGATTGAAAGAGCGGAAGGCAAACCCAAGCTTACAAACTACAAACCTGAAACCAGATTGGATTGGTGGTTGAAAAAGAACAGGAAGTAGACGGATGTCAGAGGTCAGAGGTCAGAGGTCAGAGGTCGGAGGTCGGAGGTCGGAAAGTAGAAAACGAAAATCAAAAGAATAAATAAACCTTAAAACTCTATCCTTCAATATTTTACCTTTATCCAAGTCCTAAGCCCTAAGTCCTAAGTCCTAAGTCCTAAGTCCTAAGTCCTAAGTCCTAAGTCCTAAGTCCTAAGTCCTAAGTCCTAAGCAAAAAAATTATTTACTCCGTTCCCCCACAAATTGGTCGCTCTTGTTTTTAAAAAGCACATTAAAAGTGGTCAAACTACCATAAATACGGGTAATGTATTGTTGTAAATCTACCTTTTCTTGGTCATCCAGATTTTTACTGCTGTTTATTTTCTGTTCCATAACACGAATACGGTCACGTACCATTACTATTTTATGAAAGAACGTGTCAATGGGCATTTCTTTATTTGCCATAGCATCACCAGGTTCCAGGATGAGTTTTCCACCACGCCACTTGTCTGCAATGGCTACTTTCTCTCCAACATCGCTCCATTTTTGCAAAATAGTCACCAAGGAACGTTCCACATCAAAAAAACTAACCGTGTCAACTTCGTCCTCTACACTTTCGATTACTTCAAATTCTGAATCTATATCGATAGTTTCCAGTCCATTCTCTAAAAAAGTGACCCAATAGTGTTTAGAAGAAACGTTGGTAACCACTCCTTTTCCATATTCCGGATGTTCAATGCGAGAACCTATTCCCAATAATTTCATACGTTACAATTTAAATTTATGAGCTTAATTATTTTTCACAACTAAGCGATGGACTATCGTATTTACGATTTAAAAACCGCCTTCAAAACGAAGCATCAATTAAACAATTCAAAAATAAGACATCAATTAACAAAAACGAAACAGGAAGCTGCTTCCATTTTAAGATTCAAAACCTTATTTTAGCATCTTGTGCTATGATTAATTACGAAGAAAATATTGAAGTTCGTGGGGCAAGGGTCCACAACTTAAAAAATATCGATGTTACCATACCAAGAGAAAAATTGGTTGTCATTACCGGGCTTTCCGGAAGCGGCAAATCTTCTTTGGCCTTTGATACTATCTATGCAGAAGGACAGCGTAGGTACATCGAGACTTTTTCTGCATATGCGCGACAATTTTTGGGCGGACTGGAGCGTCCAGATGTGGATAAGATAGATGGACTATCCCCTGTTATTGCCATTGAGCAAAAGACCACCTCAAAATCCCCACGTTCAACCGTAGGGACTATTACGGAAATCTATGATTTCCTGAGACTACTCTTTGCAAGAGCCGGCGATGCCTACAGTTACAATACCGGAGAAAAAATGGTCAGCTATAGCGATGAACAAATCAAAGGGCTGGTTATCGATTTATATAGAGAAAAGAAAATCAATGTTCTTGCACCCGTAATCAAATCCAGAAAAGGACATTATCGGGAACTCTTTGAGCAAATTGCAAAGCAAGGTTTTGTAAAAGTACGAGTTAATGGGGCCATAGTGGATATTACGAAGGGGATGAAAGTAGACCGCTACAAAACCCACGATATAGAGATAGTTATCGACCGACTTAAAGTTGTAGAAAACGAGGATTTTCACAAAAGGCTCACGGAAACTATCAATACGGCCATGTACAGTGGGGACAACGTGCTCATGGTCTTGGAAGAAGGCGAAAAAACACCACGTTATTTCAGTCGGGATTTAATGTGCCCTTCCACAGGCATCTCCTATCCCACCCCAGAACCAAATACATTCTCGTTCAATTCACCAAAGGGCATGTGTCCAAAATGTAATGGTCTTGGTCATGTGCACGAGGTAAACGAGCAAAAGATTTTTCCAAATAAAAAGATATCGATCAAAGCAGGAGGTATTGCGCCACTTGGAGAATACAAAAACTCTTGGGCATTCAAGCAACTGGAAACCATAGCGCAACGGTACTCGTTTGAGTTGACCGATCCATTAGAGAAGATACCAGAGGAGGCCATGGATATCATCTTGAATGGAGGAAATGATAGTTTTGAAGTTGATTCAAAAACGTTGGGCGTAAAGCGGCAATATAAAATCGATTATGAAGGGATTTCTAACTTTATCAAAAACCAATTCGATGAGGCAAACTCCACTTCCATAAAACGTTGGGCCAAAGAATATATGGACAAAGTTCAATGTCCCAATTGTGAAGGCGCCAGATTGCGAAAGGAATCTTTGTACTTCAAGGTTGGGAAAAAAAACATAGCTGAACTTGCACATTTAGACATTGCTGAGTTGGCGTCCTTTTTTGAAGCACTTGACGATAACCTGAAAGGAAATCAGAAAAAAATAGCAGAGGAAATTATAAAGGAGATTAAAACCAGAATTCAGTTTTTGTTGGATGTCGGTCTCGATTACCTATCCCTAAATAGAAGTTCAAAATCTTTATCTGGTGGTGAAGCGCAACGTATTCGGTTAGCTACGCAGATTGGTTCACAATTGGTTGGCGTACTCTATATTTTGGACGAGCCCAGTATAGGTTTGCATCAACGTGACAATGAACGTTTGATAAATTCCTTGGTCTCACTTCGGGATATTGGAAACTCCGTTATTGTGGTGGAACACGATAAAGATATGATCGAACATGCTGACCACGTTATCGATATAGGTCCAAAAGCCGGTAAACATGGTGGTGAGATTATTTCTGAAGGTAAGCCCGAAGATTTAAAACTCCATCAAACTCTCACAGCAGAATACATTACAGGAGTTCGGGAAATTCCGGTTCCCCAGAATAGAAGAAAAGGAACAGGAAAGAAAATTGTGCTATCGGGCTGTACGGGAAACAACTTAAAAAATGTGACCGCAGAGTTTCCTTTAGGAAAACTTGTAGGCGTTACAGGGGTGTCTGGTAGTGGGAAATCCACTTTAATCAACGAGACCCTCTACCCCATCATGAACGCACATTATTTTAATGGCGTCAAAAAACCGATGCCCTATAAAAGAATTAAGGGACTGGAGCATGTAGATAAAGTAATCGATATTAATCAATCTCCTATTGGAAGGACTCCGCGTTCCAATCCTGCTACATACACCGGAACATTTAGTGAGATTAGGGCGCTCTTTGCAAAAACCACAGAAGCCACCATAAGGGGTTACAAACCAGGAAGATTTAGTTTTAATGTTGCCGGCGGACGCTGCGAGACCTGTCAAGGCGGTGGTCTCAAGGTCATTGAAATGAATTTTCTGCCAGATGTCTATGTAGAATGTGAAACATGTAATGGGAAACGTTTCAATAGAGAAACCTTAGAAATCAGATATAAGGGAAAATCCATAGCGGATGTGTTGGAAATGACCATTAACGAAGCCGTGGATTTTTTTGAAAACATACCCAAAATCCATAGAAAACTAAAAACCATCAAAGACGTTGGTCTAGGGTATATTTCCCTTGGTCAACAATCCACAACACTTTCAGGAGGTGAGGCACAAAGGGTCAAACTGGCCACTGAACTTTCTAAACGCGATACGGGAAACACATTCTATATCTTGGATGAGCCCACAACGGGCCTTCATTTTGAAGATATTAGAGTGCTGATGGAAGTTTTGAACAAATTGGTAGACAAAGGAAACACCATCTTGGTCATAGAGCACAATATGGATGTTATAAAAATGATGGATTACATCATAGATATTGGATATGAAGGAGGACGTGGTGGCGGAATGATCGTTGCCAAAGGCACACCGGAAGAGGTCGCCAAAGACGAAAAAAGTTATACGGCAAAGTTTTTGAGGAAAGAATTGGATAATGCCAAACGAAACGTGGCATCAGCCGTTTAAAGATCAATGAAAGTATATGCGAAAAGAACAACATCATAAAGGTTGGAACGAGATAAAGACCAACGACTCTTGGGCAATTTTTAAAATCATGGGCGAATTCGTCAATGGTTTTGAAAAAATGAGTGAAATAGGTCCTTGCGTGTCCATTTTTGGGTCAGCACGTACAAAGCCAGGCGAAGATTATTATGAGCTTACCGTAAAAATCGCAAAAAGTATTGCTGCAGCAGGATATGGTGTTATTACTGGAGGTGGGCCAGGTATTATGGAAGCAGGAAACAAAGGAGCAAACTTAGCAGGAGGCACATCTGTAGGCTTAAACATCGATTTACCTTTTGAGCAACATGATAATCCATTTATTGATAGCGATAAAAGTTTGGATTTCGACTACTTTTTTGTCCGCAAGGTAATGTTTGTAAAATACTCTCAAGGTTTTGTGGTTATGCCAGGTGGTTTTGGCACTTTAGATGAACTTTTTGAAGCTATTACTTTGATACAGACCAACAAAATCCAAAAATTCCCGATTATTTTGGTAGGATGTGATTTTTGGTGTGGCCTTACAGATTGGATCAAGGATACCATGATTAAAGCCGGGAATATCAGTCCTACGGATTTAGACCTTATAAAAGTTGTGGAGACCGAAGATGAAGTTGTCGAAATAATCGATGCTTTTTATAAAGGCAGAACCCTAAGTCCTAATTTCTAACGCAATACATCCTTGGTAAACTACGGTTCAATTCATAAGCTGTTATCATTTTTCATTCTTTTTCTGAGCTTTTCCCTTTTGGCTCAGCACAAGAATGAAATCAATGCTACTTTGAACGACTCTACCAAACAAATTGAAATACAGCAAAAATTCACTTATGTGAACGACTCTGAGGATGGACTATCCATCCTCTATTTTAATGACTGGAACCATGCCTATGCCAACAGAAACACTGCCTTGGCCAAACGTTTTGGAGAAGAATTTAAGCGTAGTCTTCACCTGGGGAAAGATTCTGAAAAAGGAGATACCCACATTGTTAGTATTGTAGACAGTGATTACATAGGATTGGATTGGAATAGGGTCAAAAACAAGGATATTATTAGAATCAAGCTTGAGAAAGTGCTGGAGCCTGGTGAATCTGCTGAACTTTTTTTCACCTATACTATAAAGCTGCCACACAAAAAGTTTACGCAGTATGGTTATAATGACAACGGGGAATACTATTTAAAGGATTGGTATTTAGTGCCATCGGTTTATGACGAGGAATGGAAGTTATACGACAACATGAACCTTGATGATACTTATACTGATGTAGCAAACACCAGTATAGACTTCAGCTACCCAGAAGAACTGTCTTTGGCTTCTAATTTTGATGAGTTCAGTCCCAACACGTATTTGGGTGCCCAACATATCATTCTGCGAGGAACCAATAGGAAAAACTGTGAAATAATTCTTAGCAGACAAAAACGTTTTACCAAGCATGTAACCCGATTTTTAACTGTTACTACAGATTTAAGCACCAATAAATATGATGATATATCCCAAGGCATATCCATTGATAAAATAGCTAAATTTCTGGATGCAAATCTTGGTAGATATCCACATGGTAATCTATTGGTAAGTCAAATTAATTATAATAAAACTCCTTTATACGGTATAAACCAGCTACCCTCTTTTATAAGGCCATACAAAGAACAGTTTCAATTTGAAATGAAGTTTTTAAAAACGGCCATAAATAGTTTTTTGGATGAGACTTTGTTCTTGGACCCGAGAGCGGAACGCTGGGTAAATGATGCCATCGCCAACTATCTGATGATAAAGTATGTTGAAGATAATTATCCAGACCAAAAGTTGGCCGGAAAACTTTCCAAATTATGGGGCTTTAGAAGTTTTCATTTAGCAAAAATGGACTTTAATGAGCAATATGCCCTTTTGAGCATGTTCGCTGCACGTAAAAACATTGACCAAGCTCTTAGCACACCCAATGATTCCTTGATCAAATTCAATGCAAAAATAGCCAATAGTTACAAGGCCGGATTGGGCATGTACTATCTTTCAGATTATTTGGGAAACAAAAAAGTGGACAGTAGTATTATATCTTTCTATAAAACACATAATTTGCGGCCCAAGGTAAAAGCAACAGATTTTAGAAATGAAATAGAGAAATTTTCGGATAAGAAAATTGATTGGTTTTTTGACGAATATGTTGCCACAAGAAAGAAGATAGATTTTAAAATAAAAAAAATAGATAAAACGGAAGATTCTATCACTTTTATCATAAAAAATAAAAGAGGAACAAAAGTCCCCATTTCATTGTTCGGTCTCCAAAAAGACTCTGTGGTGTCCAAATATTGGTTTTCGGATATTGATACATCAAGGACCTTTACCATACCCAGAAAGGGGGAAGATAAGCTTGTTCTTAATTATGATCAGAAAATACCAGAGTTCAATCAACGGGATAATTGGAAAACATTGAGTGGCTTTTTTTCCAGTAATAAAAAGTTGAAGTTTCAATTTTTCAAGGATACCGAAGACCCCTACTTTAATCAAGTTTTTTATGTTCCTATCGCAAATTTTAATGTTTATGATGGTATTACACCTGGAATGAGGATTTATAACAAAACCTTTTTAGAACGACCATTTCAATATGATTTTGCTCCTACCTACTCCTTTTTGGAGAAAACTGTAGTAGGGAAAGCCAGTCTTAGATACCGTAAATATCATGGAAAAAGTGGCCTGTTTGTATCCAATTATTCTTTTTCAGGGTCCACTTCCCACTTTCAGGTTAATTCTCGGTTTACCACGCTAACTCCGGCCATCAGTTTTGGATGGAGACCCGAAAACCTTATTTCAAATCGAAGGCAATCGTTGCTTTTTCGATACAGAAGTGTATTCCGAAACATAGATGAGGCGATAGTAGATCAAATTGATACAGAGCCAGACTACAGTGTATTCAATGTTCGATTTAGAGACACGGACAATGATATTTTAAACTTTAGTTCTTGGTATTTAGATGGCCAACATTCAAGCGACTTCACCAAATTATCGTTTGAAATGGAATATAGAAAACTATATGAGAACAATAGGCAGTTTAATGTTCGATTTTATGCGGGTAAATTTTTGAGGAACAGAACAGATTCAGATTTTTTTAGTTTTGCTCTGGATAGGCCTACAGATTATTTATTTGATCTAGCTTATTTGGGCAGATCAGAAGATTCAGGTATCTATAGCCAACAGATAATCATAGCGGAAGGTGGGTTTAAATCCCAATTGGAGAATCCATTTGCCAATGATTGGATTGCAACCACAAATGCAAGCACAAGTATATGGAGATGGATAGAAGTCTATGGTGATTTAGGGTTCATAAGGAATAAAGGACAAGATCCACGATTTGTATATGACTCTGGCGTACGGTTAAACCTTGTAACCGATTTTTTCGAATTATACTTCCCCGTGTATTCTAATAGAGGGTGGGAAATTGCTGAACAGAACTACGGGGAACGAATACGATTTATAGTCACACTAAGCCCAAGAACCCTAACTGGACTATTTACCAGAAAATGGTTTTAAATTGATAAATTCCTAAAAAAAGGCTTTTTAAGAATCTCGTTATTAGAATATATTTAAATATAATAACATTTAAGTATCAAAATAGCATTTTATTAACAGCTCTCCTCGTTGCTAATTTCCTTGAATTTTAGTAATTTTGCACAAAATCTTCAATCCTATATGAAACCAGAATCCTCAACAAGCAGCGATATTTCTTTCGATGACTTTCAATCTCAAATTATAAAGGATTATCAAATTGCTGTGACAAGCAGGGAATGTAGTTTGTTGGGAAGACGCGAAGTACTTTCTGGAAAAGCAAAGTTCGGGATTTTTGGTGATGGTAAGGAGTTACCACAACTAGCTATGGCCCGGGCTTTTGAAGATGGAGATTTTAGAAGTGGCTACTACCGTGACCAAACGTTTATGATGGCGTTAGGTTATTTAAGCCCGAAAGAGTTTTTCCATGGCCTTTATGCAACAACCGATATACAAAAAGAACCCATGAGTGCCGGGCGACAAATGGGAGGGCATTTTACCACCCATAGTCTAGATGAAAACGGTGAATGGAAAGACCTGACAAAACAGAAAAACAGTAGTGCTGATATCTCCTGTACTGCTGGTCAAATGCCCAGATTATTGGGGTTGGCACAAGCTTCCAAAATCTATCGCAATGTAAAGGATATTGATCAAACCAACTTTTCCAATAATGGAAATGAAGTTGCTTGGGGGACCATAGGTAATGCAAGTACTAGTGAAGGTCATTTTTTTGAGACCATAAATGCTGCAGGCGTATTACAGGTACCCTTGATAATGTGTATATGGGACGATGCATATGGGATTTCTGTCCCTGCCGAGTTCCATACTACAAAAGGAGATATTTCAGAAATACTTAAGGGTTTACAACGTGATGATAAGAACGAAGGCTATGAAATTCTTAAGGTAAAAGGTTGGGATTACACAGCTCTTATTCACGCTTTCGAAAATGCATCGGAAATTGCTAGGGAAAGCCATGTACCGGTACTGATTCATGTTACCGAGCTTACGCAGCCTCAAGGTCATTCTACTTCTGGTTCTCACGAACGTTACAAATCTGAAGAACGATTGATATGGGAACGTGAAAACGATTGTAATAAAAAATTTAGGGCTTGGATTCTCGAGAACAACATTTGCACAGAGCAAGATTTAAAAAGTCTGGAAAGGGAAATCAAGCAGACCGTTAGAGCAGCAAAAAAAGAAGCTTGGATTGAATTTCTTAAGCCTCATCTAAACGAAAAAAATCAGCTTGTGCAACTATTGGAGAACGCTGCAGAGAAAAGTGCTAATCAAAACTTTATAGCGAAAATAAAGAATGACCTTATCGCTATAGAAGAACCTTTGAAAAAGGATTTAGCTTCCAAGTCCAGGAAGGCACTGCGCTATCTTTTGGGAGAGACTACCCCAGAAAAACTACAATTACAGCAATGGGTTGAGAATTTTTTAGATTCCGCACAACCAAAATATAGTTCACACCTGTATAGCGAACAAAATACTAACGTACTTGGTGTTGAAGCAAATCCTCCTGAATATACAGAAGATTCCGAACAAGTAGATGGTAGAATCATTCTAAGGGACAATTTTGACAAATTATTTGAAAAATACCCTAAAGCTTTAGTATTTGGTGAAGATACTGGGAATATTGGGGATGTAAACCAAGGACTGGAAGGATTACAGAAAAAATATGGTCCGTATAGAGTGGCTGACACCGGAATCCGGGAAACCACAATCATCGGCCAAGGTATTGGACTGGCCCTTAGAGGTCTAAGGCCAATTGCTGAGATACAATATCTGGATTATATCATGTACGCATTGCAAACATTGAGTGATGATTTAGCAACACTAATGTATCGTACGGTTGGTAAGCAAAAGGCGCCATTAATCGTTAGAACACGAGGTCACAGACTTGAAGGTATCTGGCATTCAGGTTCACAAATGGGAGGACTGGTACACTTGCTTAGGGGTATGTACATTTTGGTCCCAAGAAACATGACCCAAGCTGCAGGATTTTACAATACCTTAATGAAAAGTGATGAGCCTGCCTTGGTCATTGAAAGTCTAAACGGGTATCGTCTAAAAGAAAAGAAACCTTCTAACCTCGGAGAATTCCGTGTGCCCGTTGGAAAAGTCGAAACTTTAAAAGAAGGTACCGATATTACATTGCTTTCATACGGATCAACCTTAAGGATAGTGGAAAAAGTCGCGAAAGAATTGTTGGAAGTCGGTATTGATGCAGAGGTTATCGATGCGCAGTCATTACTCCCCTTTGATGTTTCGCATGACGTTGTAAAAAGCTTAAAAAAGACCAACAGGTTATTGATTATAGACGAGGATGTACCTGGAGGGTGTTCAGCATACCTCTTACAGGAAATCTTGGAAAAACAAGGAGGTTACAACTTTTTGGACAGTGCACCACAAACACTTACTGCTAAGGCGCACCGCCCTGCATATGCTTCCGATGGAGACTATTTCTCCAAACCAAATGCAGAAGATATTTTTGAGAAAGTCTATGCCATCATGAACGAAACTGACCCAATTTCCTTTCCTAAGTTAATTTAAAATAAGTCATTTTCAATATCATTATTTTTTTCGGACAGCATATTTTAATAAATAATTAGGTTTCTATTAAGACATAATTTATACTTTCACGAAAATTTTATTTCCCCACATCAATGAAAAACAACATTCTGATACATTTGGGACTAGCACTTTTAAGAGTAGTCCCGTCTGCATTTATGCTTACGCACGGCTTACCAAAATTTCAAAATCTTATTTCTGGCAATACTGAATTCCCAGACCCAATCGGTATCGGTCAGACTCCCTCTTTATTTTTGACCGTAATCGGTGAATTTCTCTGTCCTATACTTATTATCATTGGATTTAAGACACGTTGGGCAACAATCCCCGCAGCAATAACAATGTTGGTCGCAGCTTTAGTTGTACATGGAGCAGACCCGTTTGGCAAAAAAGAGTTGGCACTTCTGTACGCTACTATTTTTATCGTAATTTTTCTGTTGGGACCAGGTAAATACAGTATAGATAAAAAGTAAATCTTAGATAATTTCAATTAGTAGCTCTTTAAGAAGACTGGCTTGTTGTACGTTGCTCGCACCAACGCCTTTACCTTTTAGATCTAACTGCCGTAAACTAGAGATAACAGCACTTACCCGCTTCATTGGATAGTTTTTTGCCGCTACAGTAAACTCATTTACAAAATAAGGGTTAACACCAAGTACTTTGGCAACATTACCAGGTGAATGGTCTTTAAGTCCATGGTACTGTAGCAACTGTGTAAAAAAGGTATTGAGCAAGGTTATGGTCACTACAAATGGATTATCCTTTGGATTCTGGGAAAAGTAATTGATAATACGTGTTGCCTTACCTACATTACGCTCCCCAATAGCTTTTTTAAGCTCAAAATTATTGAAGTCCTTACTTATACCTATGTGTTTCTCTATCAAATCTGGGGTTATCTCTTTTTCTGGAGGTACCACTATTGCTAATTTGTCGAGTTCATTAGCTATTTTACTAAGATCTGCTCCTAAAAACTCAACAAGTAACATAGCTGCTTTCGGAGCAATCTTATACTTTTTTCCGCTCAAAGTTCTCCGTATCCATTCAGAAACCTGATTTTCATACAGCTTTTTGCTTTCAAAAAGTTCTCCACTTTTTTGAATGGCCTTGTAGAGCTTTTTTCGTTTATCCAGCTTTTTGTATTTGTAACAAATTACCAGTATGGTTGTGGGCTGCGGGTTATCAACATAGGTAATAAAATTTTCGATGGTTCTAGAAAGATGTTGCGCTTCCTTTACTATTACCACTTGGTATTGAGACATCATGGGAAAACGTTTGGCATTGGCAACTACCTCGTCCACACTTGTATCGCGTCCATAAAGCACCATTTGGTTAAACCCCTTCTCATCCTCGGTTAGGACATGGTCTGCGACGTACTGAGAAATCTTATCTATATAGTATGGCTCATCCCCCATTAAAAAATAAACGGGTTTTGGAATTCCATTTTTTATATCCGCAACAATTTGTTTAACCCTGTCCATTCAGAAAAAATCATCAAATTTGTCCAATGCAAGCATTGAACTTTCCCAAGTATCCATTTAGAATCAAAAGTAGCGAAAATAGCCTCTATATTTTTGATGTGATACGTAAAAAGTTTGTGCTTTTGCAGCCAGAAGAATGGGTAAGACAACATGTAATCCATTTTTTATCGAATACTAAAAAGTATCCAAAGAGCCTTATCAATGTAGAGAAGCAGTTGATAGTTAACAATTTAAAAAAACGCTATGATATTGTAGTTTTTAAACCTAACGGAGAAATCTTTTTATTAGTGGAATGTAAGGCACCAACAGTTATGCTAAATCAAACCACATTCAACCAAATTGCGCAGTACAATTATTTATTGGAAGCTAATTACTTGATGCTCAGTAACGGAATTGATCATTATTACTGCGAAATGGACTTGATAAATGAAAAATATAGGTTTTTAAAGGAAATTCCTGATTTTAGCCGTTAATTTGCTGCCGTTTTGAAGATTGCAGTTGTCATACTAAATTGGAACGGAGAGTCTTTGCTCAAAAAATTCTTGCCCTCTGTTATTGCCCACTCAAATGGGGCAAGTATTTATGTAGTTGACAATGCCAGTTCTGACAGTTCCGTTACTTTTCTTAAAACCAATTTTCCTAACGTTGGCATAGTCGAGAATACAGCAAATGGCGGGTTTGCAAAAGGGTATAATGATGGGCTAAAACATATAGAGGCCGATATTTTTTGTCTTCTTAATTCTGATGTTGAAGTGACCCCTAATTGGTTGGAACCTATCTTAGAAATGTTTCATACCACTCCTGAAGCCGCTATTGTACAACCTAAAATCCTGGACCTGAATCGTAAAGATTATTTTGAGTATGCCGGTGCGGCAGGTGGCTTTATAGATAGGCTAGGATATCCATTCTGTCGTGGGAGGATATTTCAGGCGCTTGAAAAGGATAAAGGACAATATAATGACATTAAAGAGGTCTTTTGGGCAACAGGGGCATGTATGTTCATAAGAAGCGACGTTTTTAATTCGCTCAGTGGGTTTGATGAGGATTACTTTGCACATCAAGAAGAAATTGATCTTTGCTGGAGAGCCAAAAACTCGGGACATAAGGTATTTTATGTTGGAAAAAGCCATGTATACCATTTGGGCGGTTCCACTTTAGCCAACATGAATCCAAAAAAAACTTTTTTAAATTTTAGGAACTCTTTATATTCTATTACCAAAAACCTCCCTCGCAGAAAAGCATTGCTGCTAATTTTTATACGATTAGTCTTGGACGGAATAGCTGCGCTACGCTTTGTTCTTCAGTTAAAGTGGGAGCATTGTTTTGCAATTCTAAAGGCGCATTTAAGTTTTTACAGTAACTTTAGGAAGATGTACAAAAAAAGGGAAAAAGCTAATTTTATATTAAAATATCATTCGACTACATCCATAGTATGGTCTCACTTCGTACATCACATAAAGAATTTTAACATTTTAGTAAAAGATTAACGATAGCGAAATTTTTAAAATTTCCTTTTTATATAATTTTGCTGATGTTTTGAACATTAATAACTAATAATCCCTAATATATACAAACAGTATTATGAAAAAAGTCTTTTTAGGAACATTCGCGATGGCAATAGTATTGTCTTCATGTGTATCACAGAAAAAATATGCTGAACTAGAGGCCCAACAACAGGAAACTCAAGATTTATTGAATTCAGCAACAGTAAAATTAAACGATTGCTTGGAGGAAAAAGCCACAGCATCATCAAAACTAAAAACCCTCGAAGATCAAAACGCTTTCTTAAAAGCGAACAATCAAGAGTTGATCAACAATATGGGTAACTTAACAACGCTTACTACTAAAGGTGCAGAAAACCTTGAAAAGTCCTTGGAAAGTTTACAGGAGAAAGATTTGACCATCAGAAAGTTACAAGACGCCGTAACAAGAAGGGATTCCGTAAATCTTTCCCTTGTACAAAGTCTAAAAGGAGTTTTGGGCAATTTGGATGACGAGGACATCGAAGTAAGTGTTGAAAAAGGTGTTGTCTTCGTTTCAATCTCCGATAAATTATTATTCAGAAGCGGAAGCTACAATGTAACTTCAGCAGCAAAAGCAGTATTGGGCAAAGTAGCTAAAGTCGTAAACAACAAGCCAGATTTTGAATTCTTGGTTGAAGGACACACCGATAACGTACCTTTTTCAAAAGGTGTTTTACAGGACAACTGGGATTTGAGTGCAAAACGAGCTACATCCATAGTACGTATTCTACAGAACGAGTTTAATGTTGATCCTAAGCGTATGACCGCTGCTGGCAGAAGTTACTACGTTCCTTTGGTATCTAATGACAGTTCTGCCGATAGAGCTAAAAACAGAAGAACACGAATTGTTGTACTTCCAAAAATCGATCAGTTCTATAGCATGATCGAAGAAGGAATGAAAGATCCTGCGATTGGTGGATCTGGAAACTAAAAAAGTTATAAGTATAAAAATATAAAAGCGGCCAATGGCCGCTTTTTGTTTTTAATAATAATCCTGATTATAAAATATCCAAACTTCCTTTTCCCTCCCTTACCACTTCCGGATACCCTGTAGCCAGATCTATCACAGTGGATGCAATGTTTCCACCATATCCTCCATCTACAACAATGTCCACAAGGTTCTTCCATTTTTCATAGATTAACTCAGGGTCTGTAGTATATTCAAGAATATCATCTTCATCATGGATAGAGGTAGATACAATAGGATTACCCAATTCTGTTACCAAAGCATTTACAATAGCATTATCCGGAACACGAATCCCTACAGTTTTCTTCTTTTTAAAATCTTTTGGGAGATTGTTGTTTCCCGGAAGAATAAAGGTATACGGGCCTGGTAATGCCCTTTTCAATATTTTAAAAGTGGAGGTATCTATTTGGCGAACATAGTCCGAAAGATTGCTTAAATCCGCACAAACAAACGACCAGTTGGCCTTTGCCAGTTTTACACCCTTTATTCTGGCGACCTTTTCTAAGGCCTTTGAATTTGTAATGTCGCACCCTAACCCATAAACCGTATCCGTGGGATATATGATAAGTCCTCCCTTTCGCAACACGCTTCCGATTTTCGAAACCTGTCTCGGGTTGGGGTTCTCTTCAAAAAGTTTAATAAGCTCTGCCATTTTTTAAAAAGAAATTTTAAGCCGTGTTATACAAAGTAACAAGATTAAAATCAAAAAGTACAGTAAACCTTCAAATGTTGGTTGTAAACGAATCTTATGCCTTCAATCCGCTCATCTATCAAATGATATAGGGCATCGGTCCATTTTGCCTAAGACACTTTCTCCAAAAGTTTCATTTTTACTACAATTTCTAAGATAATGGACATCAATTATGGCATTTAATAAATTCACCAAAATAATACCTCTCCTCTTATTACTGGTTTTGACCAATTGTAAAGAATATGGCAAGTCTGACAAGCTTTATAGTCTAACTTCCGTTCCTGAGCGAGGAAAAGATATCATCTATATTCTTGATCAACAGTTTGAAGACTTATGGAATATTGATCAAAAAGCCTCGGACTTTAATGATTTGGCTGCTTCTATCAATAAGGATATTAGTACTACGATTAAAAAAATCACAACACAATCCTTTCTTGAAGAAATCAATAGATTCAACTATCTAAAAAAACATAGTTATGTCTTTGCATTGTCCGATGATAAGAAAATAGGGGTCTTCTCATGGAATACGAGATTGGGAGATTCTATGGGTGATTTTAAGAGTATAGTGCTACATATAAAAAATGATAGTGTCGTACATACTTATCTTAATGAAAACTCAATTACCTACAATGAAATCTATAACATAAAAATTAATCAGCAGAAGCCCGTATATCTTTTTCATGGTTGGGGAAAATCATCAGATTACGAGTACTACTATCAGATTGATGCCTTTTCGAATGAAGAAGGTATTTTTCAACCAGAATCTTTATTTCCAGATAACAAGAGTTCCTTAACTTCTCATTATCAGCTTGAAAATTTAGATTTTGAAGCACAAATGGACTTCAGCATAGAAAAAGATGGTTCCCTAATCTTACAACCAGAAATCTGGGGAGAAAAAGTGGTGTACCATCCTTTGGAATTCAACGATACTGATTTTGAGCGAAAACATTTAGGCAATAAAGCAAATGTCACCTACACCAACGACAGTTTTGAACGTTCCAATACCTTTAATTTTATCAATGGGTCAGAGTTTCCACTGGTAAATGACAAGGTAGGACATACTACAACCTTTACTTTTGAAAATGAACTTAAAGTTTCAATCGAACAGGTTATAAATAACACTTTTTCAGGTATTAGCGTGAGTATGTACGAAGCAGACACTATTCGCATCACTATCAATGATCCAGCAATATCGCTTATTGGAAAAAAAGGAAACTATCTATTTTTTGAAGGTGCCGGGGTAGTTGAAAACTGGCCCATACATATTTATGATTTGAGTGAAAGAACAATACTTACCAAGTATATATCAGCAGCGATTATCAAAGAAAATAAACTGATTTTCAAAGAATTGGTGCCGAATAGAATAAAAAATCACAATGAAACTGTCGACTGCGTTAAGGAATATGGGGAATATGCTATGTTATATAGAGTGTATGGATTTCAATATACTAACCTAAATCCAGTAGTGGAATCCATGGACTTGATATTATGCGGATATGAACAATAACATACCTCAACATGTTACGGATTATCAACGGTTGATTGAATGTCATAGTAGCGCTTTTCAAATACTATCCCATTAAAATCTTCGTTTAAGAGTTCATAGGATGTTTTTCTAAAAATTGACAATGAACACCATTAGAGGCAGAGTACTAATAGCATTTTTTATGCTTTTCATCCTCATAGGTCCTTTTCTGCTTTTTGCATTCAACAGTCTAAAGAAAATTGACAATGCAAAATCTTTCAGGGAAAGTATTGCACTTTTTGATGGCAATCGGCTCAAAGCAGATAATGAATTTTTTCATATTCTAGATTTTGATGCAAAACAGGATTCGTTCTACATTGAAAAATCCACACAATCTACAGAACAGTACCATCATTACATAACCAACGCTAAAAAAGCCCTGAACGATATCCAGATAGCCAAAAGCAATTCAAATATCATAGTCGATAAAAGATTGGGTCGAATCTCGGAAGATATCGATAACCTAGATTCTAAGATTATTGAGGCAATAACACTGATCAAAAAAAGAGGATTCAAAAACTTTGGTGTTATTGGGAAAATGCGCCAGCATATCCATAAACTGGAAACAGGTACAAAAGGAATTACTTTAGCGGAAATCCTTCAAATGCGTAGAAGAGAAAAAGATTTTTTCTTAAGAAAGGACTATGTATACGCCAAAGAGCTTAATTCATTTATCAATACAATTTTGAATCGTTTAGAATCCAATGCTAAAGCAGATTTGGAAACCATTACTTCATTAAAAGGCTACCAAAAAAACTTTAACCAAGTAGTCGCTTTTGAAAAAGAGATAGGTGATATCAATACAGGACTTATAAAAGAAATTCAAACAATTCATTCCCAACTCAATGACAAGGTGAGTACTTTGTACAGTATCGTTGACTCAGACTCAGAAGTCATGATAGACACTATCAAATCATATCTGGTACTGTTCTTTTCAATTACAGTGTTGTTTGCTATTCTCTCAGCATTTATTTTCTCAGGTCATATTGCCAATCCTATAAAAAACCTCATATCGGATATGGACTCCATTGTCCAAAACAATTTTGAGGGGCAAATACACAAAAACAGGAGCATTAAAATCGATGAAATCGATAAACTAACAGGTACCTATAATGGCCTCGTAAACAAAATACGCCAACAAATTCTGAGCCTAAGCGAAAAAAACAAATCCTTAAGTAGTTTGAACGTTAAATTGGTAGAATCTGAAAACGAACTCAAAGAAGCGTCAAGAATAAAAGATAAATTTTTCTCCATCATTTCTCACGATTTAAGGGGACATACCGGAAACGTGCTTTCCCTAGCCAATATTCTTAATGAAGATAAAGGTGAAATGAACGACCAAGAAAAAGAAATGTTCGTAAAATATTTATCTGATGCTTCCCAGAACCTTCAACTTTTATTGGACAACTTATTGAATTGGGCAAAAACACAGATGAACGATCACCAAATCTCTAAAAGGATGTTCGATATCAATCCTGTTATCGAAAAGAACGTGACCTTGTTCAAAGAGAACGCCCATAGAAAAAATATTAGAATTGATTACACGGCAACAGAGCTGTCCAACGTGTATGCCGATAAAAACATGATAGACTTCGTTATAAGAAATCTCCTCTCCAATGCATTAAAGTTTACTAAAAGTGGGGACACCATAACAATAGCTGCATTAGAGCATGGAGATCATTTGGAAATTCAGGTTAATGATACTGGCATTGGCATGACGGAAGAACAAAAAGAAGCCTTACTTAATTCTACCAAAGAAAACTCGACTACCAAAGGAACTGACAATGAAGAAGGTACGGGACTTGGCTTTGCTATCTGTAAGGATTTTATAAAAAGAAACAACGGAACCGTACAAATAAAATCCAAAATCAATTCTGGAAGTATGTTTTCGTTTACAGTACCAACAAAACTCACAAGAGAAAGTATCCTTAGGGTGTCTTAGCTTTTTAGTGTTATTTGATTATTTCAAGCTTGGCAAACCTGAGCAAAAGTTTTTTAACGTCCCCCTTCTCAAACTTAATTTCCGCTTTTCTATCATTTCCAACACCTTCAATCTTTAGGACTTTTCCCCTACCAAAACGCGTATGGTTTACCATAGAACCCTCTGCTAGGTTAACATCTATACTATTGGTGTTATTTGCTGGCGATGACAGCTCTGGTTTTAGTTTCCTAAGCTTTCGTAATTGGTTTTCATTCGGTTTTTGGACACTTGGCGGTGTTCCATTCTTAGGCTTTAGTTGCCGAAGCTTGCTTTTGTCCACTTCACCAAATATATTGGAATCGATCATTGATCTGTAGCGATATCCATCGTTCACTGGTACTAGGTTTTCCACATATTGCTCATCTATCTCTTCCAAAAAACGGCTCGGTTCCGCATCAATGAGCTTTCCCCAACGGTATCTGTTTTGCGTATATGTAAGAAAAGCTTGTTTTTCGGCCCGTGTCAAAGCCACATAAAATAAACGCCGTTCCTCCTCAAGTTCACTCCTGGTATTCATGCTCATTGCAGATGGAAACAAATCCTCTTCCATTCCAACAATGTACACGTAGGGGAACTCCAATCCTTTCGCTAAGTGAATGGTCATAAGGGCAACACGGTCATCATCACCAACATCCTTGTCCATATCGGTAGCAAGGGCAACATCCTCTAAAAACTCGGACAAACCACCTGTGGCATCTACCAATTCTTTTTGACCTTCAACAAAATCTTTGATCCCGTTTAAAAGCTCTTCAATGTTCTCCATTTTGGCAATACCTTCGGGAGTACCGTCTTTTTTAAACTCTAATAGCAATCCGGTTTTCTTGGCGACATGTTCCGCAAGGGTAAACGCATCAGCTCCCTCGTTCATAATCTGAAAACTTTTGACCATGGTTACAAAGTCACCTAGTTTTCGTTTGGTTCCACTATTGATGTTTAAATTGAGTTTTTCCAAATGTTCCATTACTTCAAAAATAGAACGCCCATAATGATTTGCGGCGACCTGAAGTTTATCAATAGTCGTTTGACCAATACCCCTTGCAGGAAAGTTGATGATACGCTTTAGCGCTTCCTCATCCTTGGGATTGATTATGATACGTAAATAGGCAAGAACATCCTTAATCTCTTTGCGTTGATAAAAAGAAAGTCCGCCGTAAATTCTATAGGGAATGTCTCGTTTACGGAGGGCATCTTCAATGGCCCTGGACTGTGAGTTGGTTCTGTACAAAACCGCAAATTCCCCATTTTGCATCTGTTGCTGCATCTTGCTTTCAAAAATAGAAGCAGCAACATACCTACCCTCTTCAGCATCTGTAGGACTTCGATGAATCTTTATCTGGTTGCCCTCATCATTAGAGGTCCAGACCACCTTTTCCAATTGATTCTTGTTCTTGGCAATAATGGAATTTGCAGCATTTACAATGTTCTTCGTAGATCTATAGTTTTGTTCCAACCTGTAGACGGCAACATCATCATAATCCCTTTGAAAATTAAGGATGTTACTGATGTTGGCTCCCCTAAACGAGTAAATACTCTGCGCATCGTCCCCAACCACACATATGTTTTGATAACGATCAGAAAGTGCTTTAACTATTAAGTACTGGGAATGGTTGGTATCTTGGTACTCATCAACTAAAATATACCTGAACCGGTCTTGGTATTTCATCAATACCTCCGGAAAACGGGTCAGTAATTCGTTGGTACGCAATAATAAATCATCAAAATCCATGGCGCCGGCCTTAAAACAACGTTCTACATAGTTTTGATAAATCTCCCCTAGCCTGGGTCTTTTGGCCATAGCATCCGCTTCTACCAATTCTGGATTCTGAAAATAAGCTTTTACCGTAATCAAGCTATTCTTGTACGACGATATTCTGTTCTGTATCTGTTTGTATTTGTAAATATCCTTATCCAGCCCCATTTCCTTGATGATGGAGGCAATCAATCGCTGTGAATCTTGGGTGTCGTAGATGGTAAAATTGCTGGGAAAGCCAAGTTTATCGCCATCAAAACGGAGCAGTTTTGCAAAAACAGAATGGAAAGTTCCCATCCAAAGGTTTTTTGCTTCGGAGTTTCCAACAATAGTGGCAATCCGTTTTTTCATTTCTTTGGCGGCCTTGTTCGTAAAGGTCAAGGCCAGAATATTGAAGGAATCTACACCTTGCTCCATCAAATGGGCAATCCTGTAGGTTAAGACCCGAGTTTTTCCCGAGCCTGCACCTGCAATGACCATTAAAGGACCATCCTTGTGCAATACAGGGGCGCGTTGCGCATCGTTCAATTCATCCAAAAAAGTACTCAAACAGCAAAATTTTAAAAGTAACTGTGAAATTAGCCAATAATGGTTTTATCCTAAAAACATACTTTCAATACTTATAAACACGAAAATATTTTTTTAAATCGAATTTGAATATATTTAAGAACTAAAACACCTCACATCCATGAATTTAAAATTGATACCCGCCATGCTCTTTATTATAATTTCCACATATGCAATTTCACAAGAAAAAAAGGCAGGTCCTGTGATTGAGAATTATGGGAAGGTCTGGGAAATCAAAAATCCTGATTTTAAGACCGATGTCAATCAGGAATTTAAGGTCGTTTTTGATATCATGAACAGTCCTGAATCCCATTCAGAAATTAATAGGACCATTGAAACTGCAGCTCGGTTTCTGAACATGCACGCCCAAGGAGGAGTACACGTAGAACAATTAAAAGTAGCCTTGGTGGTTCACAATAAGGCATCTAAGGACATTACCCACAATGAAGCCTATAACGCAAAATATGGAGTCGACAATCCAAATTATAACATGGTCAAAAGTTTGATGGATGCAGGAGTGGAGATAATCTATTGCGGGCAGTCTTCAAAATCCCGTAACTTTCCCAAAGAAGAACTGATACCCGATGTTAAAATCGCACTATCTGCCATGACAGCACTAATTCAATTGCAAAACAATGGATATCAACTTATAAAATTTTAAATTGACTATACATGAACAAAATTTTCACTCTCGTATTGCTGCTTACCAGCATCTCAATTTGGGCACAAGGCCCAAATCTTGAAAAGGACTATGCCGCCATTGAAGACAAGGTCATCGAATGGAGACGGGACATACATCAAAACCCCGAATTGAGCAATCGCGAGTTTAAAACAGCAGAAAAGATTGCAAAACATTTAAAGTCATTGGGAATTGAGGTCCAAACAGGTGTTGCAAAGACCGGAGTGGTTGGGTTGTTAAAAGGCGACCAAGATGGAAAAGTCGTTGCATTAAGAGCAGATATTGATGCATTACCGGTTACCGAGCGAAACGACTTGCCCTACAAATCAACCGTAAAATCCGAATTTTTGGGAAAAAGTGTTGGAGTTATGCATGCCTGTGGGCATGATACACATGTTGCCATTTTAATGGGTGTTGCCGAAATACTCTCCAAAAACAAGGACAAAATAAAAGGTACGGTAAAGCTCATCTTTCAACCCGCAGAAGAAGGTCCGCCACCAGGAGAAGAAGGCGGGGCACTGTTGATGGTGAAAGAAGGCGTACTTACAAATCCCAATGTTGATGCAATTTTTGGACTTCATATCAACTCCCAAACCCCAGTTGGTACCGTAAAATACAAACCAGGGGGAAGCATGGCATCCGCCCAACGCTTTGTAATCAATGTAAAAGGAAAACAGACTCACGGCTCGCAACCATGGGGTGGAGTTGACCCAATCTTGATCAGTGCTAAAATCATTGATGGGTTACAGACCATCATCAGTAGAGAAACGGAATTAATCAATGAGGCCGCGGTTATTTCTGTGGGCAAAATTACTAGTGGTGTGCGTTCCAATATCATTCCTGAAAGTGCCGAAATGATCGGAACTATACGAACATTGGATTACGATATGCAAAAGTTCATCAATAAACGCATGGAAGAAATGGTTCCTGCCATCGCGAAAGTTTATGGTGGCGAAGCAACAATCGATATTCAAACTTCAACTGCTATTACTTATAATGATTTGGATTTGACGGCCAAAATGGCCCCTACCCTTGAAAAAATTGCTGGCAAGGCAAACGTTTCTATTCATAAAGCGATTACAGGGGCTGAAGATTTTAGTTATTTTCAGGAAAAAGTTCCGGGGTTTTATTTTTTCCTTGGAGGTATGACACCTGGAACCACGGAATCCTATCCGCACCATACTCCAGATTTTAAGATTGATGATAGCGGATTGCTTTTGGGCGTAAAGACAATGACACAGTTAGCATTGGACTACCTAAATTTATAAATGGAGGTTATTCTTGATTTTTTAGCAGGTATTCAATGGTGGCTATGGGTATTGATATTCCTTTTTTTGGTGGCACTACGTGATATCTTTTTTCAGAAATCACATACTATAAGTCATAATTATCCTGTTGTTGGTCACCTGCGGTATTGGCTTGAAAGTATTGGTCCTGAAATGCGGCAATATTTCGTGGCAAATAACCGAGAAGAGCTACCTTTTAATAGAATAGAACGTGGTTGGATTTATGCCTCTGCGAAAAAAGAGAACAACTACGAAGGTTTTGGGACAGATAGGGATATTTATTCCCATCAGCATATTTTCATAAAAAATGCCCTAATGGGGTATCAGATTGCAGAAAATCATCCCAATAAAGAGAATCCATATTTTTTACCTTGTGCCAAGGTCATAGGGGCTTATAATAAAAGAAGAAAACCCTATCGGCCAAGTTCGGTCATCAATATTTCTGCGATGAGCTTTGGCTCTTTGTCAGCAGCTGCCGTAGAAGCCATGAACAAAGGGGTAGAAAAATGTCATGCATATCATAATACTGGCGAAGGTGGATTATCACCATATCATAAACAAGGAGGTGATGTTGTCTTTCATTTTGGAACCGGATATTTTGGCGTTCGTTCCAAAAACGGGAATTTTTCCATGGAAAAAATGAAAATCTTGGTAGATGAAAATCCTTGTATAAAAGCTATTGAAATAAAATTATCACAAGGTGCCAAACCAGGAAAAGGTGGTGTGCTGCCGGGTGCTAAAATTACACCGGAAATAGCTGAAATTCGTGGTGTGGAAGTTGGAAAAGACGTGCTCTCCCCTGCTACTCACAAAGCATTTAGTTCTATTCCTGAACTTTTGAACCTCATAGAAGACATAGCAGAACAGACCGGATTGCCTGTGGGAATCAAAGCCGCAATAGGAAAACTAAATCAATGGGAAGATTTGGCAGATTTAATGAAGACGACGGGCAAAGGACCAGATTTCATTACGATTGATGGTGGTGAAGGTGGCACGGGTGCTGCCCCACCAAGCTTTGCCGACCACGTATCTTTACCTTGGGTATATGGATTTGCCTCTATTTACAAACTATTCAAGGATAGAAACCTTACGGAAAGAATCGTTTTCATAGGTAGTGGTAAACTTGGTTTTCCAGCAAAAGCGGCCATGGCATTTGCAATGGGAGTGGATTGCATCAATGTAGCACGCGAAGCTATGATGAGTATCGGATGTATTCAAGCGCAGGTTTGTCATACCAATAGATGTCCAGCTGGAGTAGCGACACAAAGCAAATGGCTTCAAAATGGAATTGATGTTCCCTTAAAGTCTGATAGACTGGCACAGTACTTTAAAACTTTTAGAAAAGAATTTCTAGAGATTACGCATGCATCAGGCTATGAGCATCCTTGTCAGTTTAAAATGTCCGATATTCAGGTTAATGTGGATGACGATTATTTAAGTGCCGATTTGGAAAAAGTATATGGTTATAAAAAATCGAAGGTACCGTTTGACAGCATGCAAAAACTTATTGATTGCGAATATCTTGGTGGAAAAATGGCAATTGAAGCATCCTAATACAAGTTTATAGCAACCGTTACTATGCGGTAATAGAATATTTGGCTTGGATCAGCACTTTGGTTATATTTCGATTTATGTAGTAAAGCGACGGTTTTTTGTGCATTCTCCGAAAACATTCTAATTTAGCTTTCATAAAATATGATGCATTAAATAGAGTTACCCATGAAAAAACAGTTACTTATCCTACCATGCCTTTTACTTTCAACGTTAGGATTCTCTCAAAAAAAGAGCGAATTGATAGCACAAATAGATGAATTAAAGACGGAGATCAGCACTGTTCAACAGGAACTTGCCAGTACCAAAAGAAAAATTTCATCAAGTGAAGCAAAGGCAGAAACCCTGGCAAATGAAAATGTAGCGCTACGTGATGCCAACCAAACACTATTGCAAAATTTGAGCAGTTTCTCCGAACTTTCTAAAAAGAACAGTCAAAACGTGAACACTACACTGGCTGCACTTGGACGAAAAGAAAAACAGCTTAGCAATATGACCTCAATGATCGCTTCCAATGATTCCGTTGCCATTGTATTGTTATCCAAAATAAAACAATCCATGGGAAGCGATGCAAAAGCTAACTTTGTGGAAGGTGAAATCGTAATATCAAACAGTCTGAATACCTTATTTGGAGCTGATAACGCTTCAGAAATAACCGAAGAAGGCAAAGCGTGGCTGGAAAAAGTTTCCAAAGTAATCAAGACCAACCCCACACAAAAGATTGAAGTTGAAGGTTTGAACATCACTGGAGAATTTGGTGCCACCTTTGATCAGGCTACCACAATTTCAAAAGAATTGGTCGAAACTTTTGAAGTTTCAAGTGAGCGTGTAAACATATCGGTCAAAGATGGCAACTTTAAAGAAGGAATAAACATAAAGCTACAACCCGACTATAAAAGCTTTTACGATAGTGTAAAACAGAACGCAAAGAACAAGTAATATTTTCATTGCTCCGGGCCATACTTTTTGTGGCTTTAGTTCGTTCTAGTTTTTATAAAACCAAAAACCAACTAATCCATGAGCGGAGACGATATCTTTCAACTTTTTGCATACCTATTACCAGCGGTAGTAACCGGAGCGATTGCCTTTTATTTTTTTAGGCTACATACTAAAAATGAAGAAGGCCGAAGACGTTTTCTATTGCATAAGGATTCCCAGAAAGATACGTTGCCCATACGCTTGCAGGCCTATGAACGTATGGTTCTCTTTTTAGAAAGAATTGCCATAAATAGTTTGGTAGTTCGCGTAGGGCCAAATGGAAAAGATAAAGGTGCCTATGAGAACCTACTCATAAAACAAGTAGAAACCGAATTTGAACATAATCTTTCCCAACAAATATACATGTCCGAAGAATGTTGGAACATTATCAAAGCTGCAAAAAACGCTACAATTCAAATTATACGTTCTGCAGGTATGAGCGCTACGGATTCTCCAGATAAATTAAGGGAAGATATCCTAAATCAAACCATGGAAAAACAATCCCCTTCTTCAACGGCACTTAGCTTTGTAAAGAAAGAAGTGGGGGAACTATGGTAATTGTCATTCCTGATGTTCAGGGTCTATAGGACTTGTTTCTTCATTCTTGTTTTTAGCATATAAATATCCTTTTTTCCACCACAAGGTCATACGTTCTTTATCAAAAATTAACGAGTTCGTGGTTAAAACCGTAGGCGTGTAATAAAAATTGATAATCGCATCTTTTTGATTGGCCACAAATTTTCCTATTCGGATGTTTTGATTCTCGATTCTATCCAACATAAAAGCAAAAATAGTGGTCATTAACTCAAAAGGATTCTTAACGGGCAAGCGGTTGAGATAATTTACCTCTGTGTGAAGCACAACAACATCAACTTCGGTCGCGCCCCGTTTCAACGCTTCTTCTATGGGAACCAAACTTCCCAAACCACCATCTGCATATTCACAACCATTCCGTTTTACCAAGCTCATGAACGGTGCATAATTGGATGATATCCATATCCAATCACAAAATTCATCGTAGGTACAATCGTTAATGGACTTATACTCCACTTGATTTAAAGATAGATTGGATACCGTCACCACTACATCTGTGGTACTTTGCTTTAATTCCTCAAATTCCTCGGGAGTTATAGATTCACGAATAAGATGCCGAAGGTTCTCGCTCTCACCAAAAGTCTTTTTACCGCGCATAAAGTTTTTGACTACATTCCAATGATTGATGGCGATAATATCAATACCGTGTTTTTTCTTTACTACAAAAGGACAATTATTGAATATGCTTTTTTGATTTACTGAAGAGTAGATATCCTTTATTTTATCCAATTTGTTCAATGCCAAGTGGGAAATAAGCAAACTTCCAGTTGAGGTTCCAACAAACAAATCGTACTTATGGCTTGCTTCTTGTATTAAAAATTGTGCAACTCCACCTGCAAACGCTCCCTTACTACCGCCACCAGATATGACCAATGCCCTCATTTACCCAAAGTTTTATCCAAATAATGCTGCTGCTCTTGATTTAAGGATGGGTATATGGCCCTAAGTCGAGCTATATTGCCATCTCCTTTCAAGAACTCTTTTAATATTTTTCGTGAAGATTTTTTAAAATACCAGACATGATGGCTACAAGCATCCACTAAATTTTTCAAAGTATCATCATCGAATGTCCCTATACTTTTCAAATATTGAAAAGCTAGCAACCGTACTTCAAAATGATGTTCAGAACTTGTATAACTATTTAGTTCTTTAAAAAAATCTGGTTTTAAATCAGTATGATAGATTGGACTTACCAATGCCAAGGTCAGCCAAAGCAGGCGAACATTCTTGTTTGGCAATCCAATGATATCTTTCGTTTTCTCCAAATAAGCAATTTGGTCATCTGGAAAGTCGGTCCATAATCTATAAAGAGCGGATTCTATAGTTTTATAGCTTCCATCCATCAACAAACTTTCAAAATCCAGACGAACTTGTGCAGGCAGCTTTTCTACAGAAAAAGCTACTGCTTGTCTTACTTTAGAGCTTTCATTTCTAAGAATACTTCCCAAAAATTTTGCTGATAGGTTTGTAGCGTAATCTGACACCAAACGATATTTGACATCATCCGACTTTAATGAATTCCATTCGCTAGAGAGAATAGTTTCGGCTTTATCAAAATTGTTTCCAATAGTATTTTTGATTTCAAAGTATTTTTTGATGGAGCTGTTTTGAGCGATCAAAAAAGATTTAGCAATTTCAAATGGGAATTCCGACTCTTGTAGCCATACACTTTTAAAATCGGCAAGTTTCATCCCAGATGCCTTTTCCATTTCCCACATAAAATCTGAAATCGTGACATTTTGATAGGCATATTTTGTTAGATAGTTCTGTATTCCCTGACGAAAATTTAAGTCCCCTACCCTTTGCCTCAGTATAATCAAGGCCCAAGCTCCTTTCTCGTAAAACGTAAGACTACCCGCACTGGAGTTTGTCAATGCTTCTCCATTTCCGTCACCTGAAAAATTGATAAGCGACTTGGCAGTATCCAACAATCGCCAATAAAAATAATCTTCACCAAAAATTTCCTTTTCGGCTAAATATGCATAATAGGTCGCAAAACCTTCATGCAACCAGTGGTGTTCGCCGCTTTGCTCAGTAACCAGATTACCAAACCATTGGTGTGCCAGCTCGTGAGCATTAACATTTACATAGTTCTTGTCAGAAAAGGCTGTAGAATCAATCATAAACGTATTGGAGAAAATGGTTGCGCCTGTATTTTCCATCCCGGCATATAAAAAATCCTGAACCGGTATTTGTTTATAGTTCTGCCAAGGATAGGGTACATTGATTTCCTTTTCTAAAAAATCAAATATAAATTGAGTATAACGATAGGTAGGTTCAACCTTCAAACTATCCTTGGGTTCATAGTATAATTCTATCGGTATTCCAGATCCAGATCGAATCGTTTTCTTATCAAACTTTCCAATAACAAACCCTACAAGATAACTACTCATAGGTTGCTCCATATCAAATTGCCAAGAAAGGGCTTTAGCATTTAAAATCTCTTCTTTTCCAATAAGCTTACCATTTGAAATAACAGCATAGCCTGGATCTGTGATTAAATTGAGGTCAAACTCGACCTTTTCGTTCATATCATCAAAACTGGGCAACCAATGACTCGTGTACTTTCCCTGTCCCTGTGTCCAAACCTGATTGTTATCTGGATTATTATCGTCCCATCCCAAAAAATAAACAGTCTGCTTAGGGTTTGCCAGATATGTTAATGAAATTGAATGAATAGCTCCTTTTCTAAACTTCTTTTTTAACGTGATTGATTTTTGATTGTTAGTGTAATTCACTCTTTCCGAATCAAGTAAAACGGAAGAAAAATCAATATTGATAGCATCCAGAAAAATTGAATCAATATTTTTTAAAACTTCAAACTTATAGGTCACTTGCCCTTTTATCTGTTTTTGTTGTGGAATGGGTTCAACAAAAACCTTAGCACTTAAAAAATCTACACCATCCTGAGTTTGAGAACTTAGAATCTGTACAAAGAAGAAAAAAACTGCTGCGGGGCCGAGCTTCATGTTTTGTAAATAGCAAAAGTCAATCCAAATTACATATTTTAGTTTTATGAATCCCAATTTTCTACAAACTCCTATTCCTTATTTAAAAGGTGTTGGCCCAAACAGGGCAGATACACTTGGGTCAGAATTGGACATACATACCTATTTGGACCTTCTGCATCTGTTTCCGAATAGGTATTTGGATAAAACGAGCTACTATAAAATAAATCAGTTACAATCCAGTGGAGCCGATGTGCAGTTAATTGGTAAAATCGTTCATATAAAAACTGTAGAACAAAAACGTGGAAAACGTTTAGTCGCCAGTTTTATTGATGAAACCGGACAAATGGAGCTCGTTTGGTTTCGTGGGCATAAATGGATCAGGGAGAATCTGAAACTTAATGAACCCTATGTAGTTTTTGGGCGAACCACAAAATATGGAAGTACCTTTTCTATGCCACATCCAGAAATGGAGCTATTATCCGAGCATGAGAAAAATCTAAAAGTTGCCATGCAACCCATTTATCCCTCAACCGAAAAGTTAAGCGCAAAAGGTATCACGAACCGTGTAATTGGTAAAATGATGCAGCAGTTATTCCTGGAATCTGGGGGAAAGTTTCCAGAGTCACTTTCATCGGAAATACGTGACGAATTAAAATTAGTTTCAAAAAGTCAGGCACTCTTTAATATTCATTTCCCAAAAAGTCAAGAGTTGTTGGCAAAAGCACAGTTTCGATTAAAGTTTGAAGAGCTTTTTTATGTACAACTGCAACTTATTTCCAAAAAACTCATCAGAAAACATAAAATAAAGGGATTACCTTTTGAAACTGTTGGAGAGCATTTCAATACTTTTTTCACAGAACACCTCCCATTTGAGCTTACCAATGCGCAAAAAAGAGTCATTAAAGAGATTAGAAGCGACATGGGCAGTAATGCCCAGATGAATCGTTTATTACAAGGTGATGTAGGATCAGGTAAGACCATCGTTGCGCTAATGTGTATGTTATTGGCCATAGATAATGGTTTCCAGTCCTGCTTGATGGCTCCAACCGAAATTTTAGCAAACCAACATTACAATGGTCTAAAAGACTTATTAGGGGGAATGAATGTGAATATTTCTCTATTGACCGGTTCCACCAAAAAATCCGAGCGCACTGTAATCCATGAGCAATTGGAAAATGGAGAACTGCATATTTTGGTAGGTACCCATGCCGTTTTAGAGGATAAGGTCCAATTTCATAACCTTGGGTTGGCCGTTATCGATGAACAACATCGATTTGGCGTGGCACAACGTTCCAAGTTATGGCATAAAAATGAAATCCCACCGCACATTCTGGTCATGACCGCTACCCCAATACCGAGAACATTGGCAATGAGTCTGTACGGGGATCTGGATATTTCAATTATCGATGAACTTCCACCGGGACGTAAACCTATCAAAACAGTGCATAGGTTCGATAATAACAGGCTTAAGGTCTTTCAATTTATAAAAGATGAAATTAAAAAAGGAAGGCAAATCTATATCGTATATCCCTTGATTCAAGAATCCGAAGCATTGGATTATAAGGATTTGATGGACGGTTATGAAAGTATTGAGAGAGACTTCCCCCCTACTGAGTATCAGATATCCATAGTTCATGGCAAAATGAAGTCAAAGGATAAAGATTACGAAATGGAACGCTTTGTAAAAGGTGAAACCCAAATTATGGTAGCAACAACGGTCATCGAAGTTGGCGTTAACGTTCCCAATGCATCTGTAATGATTATTGAAAGTGCGGAACGTTTTGGATTATCACAATTACATCAGTTACGTGGACGTGTGGGTCGAGGCGCCGAGCAAAGTTTTTGTATTTTAATGACGGGCAACAAGCTTTCGGAAGATTCCAAAACACGATTACAGACCATGGTGCGCACCAATGATGGTTTTGATATTGCCGAAGTTGATTTAAAACTGCGCGGCCCTGGTGATTTGATGGGTACGCAACAAAGTGGTCTTCTGAACTTAAAAATTGCGGACATTGTTAAGGACAACCAAATCTTAAAGGCTGCCCGATATCATGCCATTCAGCTTTTAAAAGACGATCCAAATCTGAAAAAAGAAGAAAATCAAATGATTTTAAAAGCATATACCAAAATGACGAAGCAATCGTCAATTTGGAACTACATAAGTTAAAATGCCCAGTAAAAAACTGGGCATCTTCGCTAATTAAACTTACTAACAAAAAGTTTAATTGATTGTTTCACCATTTTCAGCTTTTACAATATTTGCTGTCACACGGTCTTTATTTGCCTGTGCCGGGGCATTGTCTAGTGCAATTTTTAGATGTTTTAAAGTGGCCTTGTTGTCACCCATCGCAGAATAAGCTCTTGCCAATCCATAATGTACCGGCCAAGTACCCTTGTGGTTTTTCTCATTCCATTTGAACACCTCCAAAGCAGCGTCAAGTTGCCCCTGCCCAATGAGCTGCCTACCATATCCGTGAACCTGAAAGACCGTGCCCAATGGCATTGCCTCTTCCATTAGTAACTTGGCTTCAGTTGTTTTCCCCTGCTTGGCCAAAATCTGGGACTTTATATTCAGGTTATTGAATGTTTTCTGACTAAAAAACTGTCCAGCGATGGCCGCATCCACCCAAGCCATCGCCTCGTCCAAGTTACCGTCATTATTTAGGGCAAAATTTGCAGCTTGTTCCCAACTTTGACGGCTAAATCCCGGAGAAGTTTGCAGTTGTTGGCGTATTTCAGTTAACACGTTATCCGTAACATTGACAGTAACTTTAAACGGTATTTGCTTTTTCTCCCAATTCAAGGAAACAATGGCCGATGTCGCATCCACTTCATTAAACATGTAGGTGAGTTGCTCTACGTGTGTTACTTCATTGGTCGTAACATCAATCCTAAGTACATCTTCTTCCGGTTTATAAAAGTAACTCCCCCACGCTTTATGATTCTTTGAAAAGATAATGGTCGCTGAGTCATCTTCATTAACTATCATGTGCAAACCATACTTTCCAGCTGGTAAACTTTCACCGCCAATAAGAAGGTCATGGGAAGTCTTGAATATAGTATTTTCATTTGCTCCCGCTCTCCATGGAGATTCCGTTGCCGTACCAAATCCTAAATTGTTCATCCCATATGGAACTAGACTGCCCCATATTTCCCGATCATTAACGCTAGGTCTCGAATACACTATTGTAACATCGGTGTTCCCAATTCGTTGCGAAATTTTGGCCATTTGACTGCCCCTAGGCAAAAAATCTAGTTGTGCATACGTACTACTGGGAATAAGGAATACCGTAATAAGAACTGTGGCTAAAAAAGCCATGTAATTTTTTTTCATGTGTTTGTTTTTGATTTATTGATGAATAAACTTCTAGGTTGTTGTGCTAAAGTATAAAGCTCATGGTTTCCTTTACGTTACAACAATGTTAAAATGAAATGAAACTTGTTAAAATTCAGATAGTTACAATTAATCCATTCTAAATCAGATTACAAACGATCAATGGATAGTGAAATAGAAAGTAAACCCTTATCGGGCTTTCCTTTCTTATTCAAAATACAATGGTTTTTGATGATTTTAAAGGACTTAAAACTAGATGGTGCCGTAATAAAATCTTCTATTAACATGGATAGAAAGCATTCAAATCCATTTACAAAATCTTGTAAAAGACGTATTGGACATCGTAATTTTCTAAACAAAACGCACCTCTTTTTTTTTCCTTAATTTATTTTTAACAGCTTATAAATTATTGAAATTATCATGAGTAAAACACTATTTGATAAAGTCTGGGATTCACATGTGGTAAAGCATATTGAAAAGGGTCCTGACGTTCTATTTATAGACAGGCACTTGGTACATGAGGTTACCAGTCCAGTAGCGTTTTTAGGGTTGAAGAATAGGAATATTAAGGTAATGTATCCAGAACACACCTTTGCCACAGCCGATCACAACACTCCGACCAGAAATCAACATTTACCGGTAAAGGATAAACTCTCTGCAAATCAGCTAAAAGCTTTGGAAGAAAATTCCAAGGCGCATAATATACCATATTGGGGTCTTGGGCATGAGAAAAATGGAATTGTCCATGTAATCGGACCAGAAAACGGGATTACACTCCCAGGTGCCACCATAGTATGCGGAGACTCTCATACCTCTACGCATGGAGCATTTGGCGCCATTGCTTTTGGTATTGGTACCAGTGAAGTTGAAATGGTACTTTCAACGCAATGTATTATGCAACCCAAGGCAAAAAGTATGCGAATAAACATCGATGGGGACTTGAATATAGGTGTTACGCCAAAAGATGTTGCTCTATATATCATTTCAAAATTAACAACTTCTGGAGCAACTGGGTATTTTGTTGAATATTCTGGTAAAGTATTTAGGGATATGTCCATGGAAGGTAGGATGACGGTCTGTAATCTAAGCATAGAGATGGGAGCACGGGGCGGTATGATAGCACCAGATGAAAAAACCTTTGAGTACATAAAAGGACGAGAATATACACCAAAAGGAGCGGAATGGGATAAGGCAATGGCATATTGGAAAACACTATACTCCGATAAAGATGCCATTTTTGATAGTGAACTCTTCTTCAACGCTAGTGAAATAGAACCAATGATTACATATGGTACCAATCCAGGAATGGGTATCGGAATCAAGAATGGTATTCCACAAGCGGAAACTGTAGAAGGTGGAAACGCGACCTATAAAAAATCACTGGCCTACATGGCTTTTAATGAAGGGGAAGCTATGATCGGGAAACCTATCGATTTTGTTTTCCTAGGAAGTTGCACTAACGGAAGAATAGAGGATTTTAGGGCTTTTGCCTCAATTGTAAAAGGCAGAAAAAAAGCTGATAATGTTACGGCATGGCTCGTACCCGGATCACACCGTGTCGAAGAATCCATTCAAGAAGAAGGTATCCTGGATATACTACAAGAAGCTGGTTTTGAACTAAGGGAACCCGGTTGTTCTGCTTGTTTGGCAATGAACGATGACAAAATACCTGCTGGAAAATACGCCGTTAGTACCTCCAACAGAAATTTTGAGGGAAGGCAAGGACCAGGCTCTCGTACACTATTGGCCAGTCCTTTAGTAGCGGCGGCGGCGGCCATAACAGGAAAAGTTACCGATCCAAGGGAGTTAATGCAAGTTGAGGCAGTCTAACTTCTAAAATCTAATTTCTAGAATCTATACAAATGGCATACGATAAATTCAATATACTTAAAAGTTCTGCTGTACCACTTCCTATCGAAAATGTGGACACAGATCAAATCATACCCGCACGGTTTTTAAAAGCAACCGAACGTAAGGGATTTGGGGATAATCTCTTTAGGGATTGGCGCTATAACCAGGATGATACACCAAAAGAGCAATTTGTGCTGAACAACCCTATTTACAAAGGCAAAATCTTGGTAGGTGGTAAAAATTTTGGTTCAGGTTCTTCAAGGGAACATGCAGCTTGGGCCGTTTACGATTATGGATTTCGATGCGTCATATCAAGCTTTTTTGCTGATATCTTCAGAAATAATTGTTTGAATGTGGGAGTCCTTCCAGTGCAGGTTAGTCCAGAATTCTTGGATAGCATATTTAAAGCCATTGAAAAAAAACCAAATACAGAATTGGAAGTTGACCTATCGCTTCAGAAAATTACTATTGTAGATACCGAGGAAAACGAAAACTTCGTTATCAACGCATACAAAAAAGAAAATATGCTCAATGGTTTTGATGATATCGACTATCTGTTGAACATTAAAAAAGATATTGAAGCATTTGCGGCAAATACACCACTTTAAAAGTGTCCTAAACTAGCTATTCAATCCAAAAATGCACAAACGGACAGTTGAAATAATGGATACCACCCTTAGGGACGGTGAACAGACCTCTGGAGTATCTTTTTCTTCTTCGGAAAAACTCACACTTGCCAAACTTTTGTTGGAAGAACTACAAGTCGACCGTATAGAAGTTGCCTCTGCCAGAGTATCTGAAGGGGAGTTCAATGCCGTAAAAAGTATTACGAAATGGGCAGAATTGGAAGGTTTACTTTCTAAGGTTGAAGTGTTGACCTTCGTGGATAAGGGGGTTTCCCTTGATTGGATGGTACAGTCGGGTGCCAAAGTCCAAAATCTGTTGACAAAAGGTTCCTTGAACCATCTTACCCATCAACTAAAGAAAACGCCTGAACAACATTTTAAGGACATTGAAGAAGTACTATCCAAAGCAAAGGCTTTAGGTATTACAACCAACGTGTATTTGGAAGATTGGAGCAATGGAATGCACAATTCTCCTGAATATGTATTTCAATTTTTGGATTTCCTAACCACACAACCGGTAAAACGTATTTTGCTCCCTGATACTCTAGGCATTCTAACCTATCAAGAAACAGCTGATTTTCTAAAACAGATCATAGTTAAATATCCCGATACCCATTTTGATTTCCATGGCCATAACGATTACGACTTAAGTGTTGCCAATGTCATGGAAGCACTCAAAGCAGGTTGCCATGGACTACACTTGACCGTTAACGGTATGGGAGAACGTGCAGGTAATGCGCCGCTCGCCAGCGTAATTGCCGTAATCAATGATTTTGTTCCCGAAGTTTCTATTAGGGTAAAAGAATCTTCATTGTACAAAGTGAGCAAACTGGTTTCCGCGTTTACAGGTTTTGGAATACCCGACAACAAACCAATTGTTGGCGACAATGTTTTTACACAAACAGCTGGAATACATGCGGATGGAGATAGTAAAAAGAATCTTTACTTTAATGATTTATTACCAGAACGTTTTGGCAGAAAACGTAAGTATGCCTTAGGAAAAACATCCGGAAAAGCGAACATACAGAAGAATCTTCAGGAACTTGGCCTAACGTTAAATGAAGAGGAGCTTAAAAAAGTAACCGAACGCATTATTGAGCTTGGCGACAAAAAGGAACGAGTCACCAAAGATGACCTTCCCTATATCATTTCCGATGTTCTAAATAGCGGATTGTACAAACAAAGCGTATTTGTAAAATCCTATGTGCTGACCCACTCAAAAGGATTAAAGCCCTCCACTACCCTTTCCATAGAGATTGATGGGAAATCGTATGAGGAAAATGCTCAGGGGGATGGACAATTCGATGCTTTTATCAATGCACTCCAAAAAGTGTATCAAAAAGAAAAAAGGGCTTTGCCAAAGCTTGTGGACTATGCAGTGCGGATTCCTCCTGGTAGTACATCAGATGCACTTTGCGAGACTATCATCACATGGCAAACCAAAGAAAATGAATTTATAACAAGAGGATTGGATTCGGACCAAACGGTTTCGGCCATAAAGGCCACCGAGAAAATGCTCAATTTGATTTAAGAAAATAGAAGTCAGACATCTGATTTCTGAAAACCAACAACGCTCGTGCTGAGCGAAGTCGAAGCAAACAACGAACAACGAACAACGAACAACGAACAACGAAATATAATGAAACTAAACATAGCCCTTTTAGCAGGTGACGGAATAGGTCCGGAAGTAATTGAACAAGCCGTGAAAGTATCTAATGCAATCGCTTCAAAATTCAATCATGAAATCAACTGGACACCAGCATTAACAGGTGCTGCCGCTATTGATGCCGTTGGCGAGCCATATCCTGATGAAACCCATGCGATTTGCGAAGCAGCAGATGCCGTCTTGTTTGGTGCTATAGGACATCCAAGGTTTGATAATGACCCATCTGCAAAGGTAAGACCAGAACAAGGGTTGCTTAAAATGCGACAGAAATTGGAATTATTTGCCAATGTTCGTCCAACGTTTACATTTCCGTCCTTAATCGACAAGTCCCCTTTAAAACGTGAACGCATCGAGGGAACGGATTTAATTTTTCTTCGCGAGCTTACCGGTGGTATTTATTTTGGGGAAAGAGGCCGATTGAATGCTAACGAGACCGCATTCGACACGTGTACCTACCATAGAAACGAAGTAAAACGATTGGCAAAAAAAGGCTTTGAACTCGCTATGAAACGCTCTAAAAAGTTATGCTGCGTAGATAAAGCAAATGTTTTAGAAACTTCGCGATTATGGCGTGAAACCGTTCAAGCCATGGAAAAAGATTATCCTGAGGTAGCGGTCTCCTATGAATTTGTTGATGCCGTCGCAATGCGACTCGTACAATGGCCCAATGCTTATGATGTATTGATTACAGAAAATCTTTTTGGGGATATTTTGACCGATGAAGCTTCGGTAATCTCTGGGTCTATGGGATTAATGCCATCTGCTTCTGTTGGTGAAAAGGCAAAGTTGTATGAACCGATTCACGGCTCTTATCCACAAGCCGCCGGAAAAGATATTGCCAATCCGTTGGCAACAATTCTATCCGCAGCCATGATGTTCGAGGATTTTGATTTGACCGATGAGGCAAAAGCTATTCGCGATGTTGTCAATAAATCATTGTCCGAAGGAATTGTTACAGAAGATTTAGCTGATGGTGGAAAAGCGTATAAAACCAGTGAAGTTGGGGATTGGTTGGCCGCCAATGTATAACCTACCCTTATACTGATCAATACCGAGCCTTGGAGTTTTCCAGGGCTTTTTTATTCTCAATTCAAAATCCTATTTCATTGAACAGTTTGTTATATCTAACATCTGGAACTCATCTTGAGTTTACAATATTCGCTGTAAATTCATCTTTTGCACCCATATTTCGTCTTTTTTTCGCCCCGTAGCCCTGCTATGCAGCTCAAAAAAGTCATCATCTGGGCACAAAATCTTGGATTTTCGCTTGAATTTGAAAACTCAAGACGAGTTCCTGATTTCACTTTCCACCCTTTATCCCAATAAACTAAGGTCAAGTTCAAATACAAGAATAGGTCCAACATCTATCACTAAATCCTTCAAATCTCAATTCAAAAAGCTTATCCGTCAATTCAAAACAGGCATTCGTCAATTGCCTCCCCGCTAAAAAACCTCCCCTTTCTATCTTTTAAAAGATAATAACAAACCCTTATCCGGGGAATAAAACATATAATCATGAAAACTCTTGTTCCAAAATCTTTTACCGACCCTCACAAAGTTATCCGTCCATTGACCTATTTCTTTTTGCTTTTGGTTTTATCTCTATTCACTTTCAACTCTTGTGGCAAGGATGACACTTGTACCGAAAAAAAATGGTATCAAAATCTGGACGGAGATTCAGAAGGAAATGATAAGGTTACCCTACTTTCCTGCGATAAGCCAAATGATTATATTGATGTTGGCGGTGATCCAGACGATACCAATGCGAATATTACCTCCAATTGCGAACAAATGACCTATTATGCGGATCAGGACGAAGATGGCTATGGGGACCCGAACAATTCCATTACCCAATGCTCTGGAGTGGACATCCCGGTGGGCTATGTTGGGGACAATACAGATTGCAACGACGAAGATCCCGGCAAAACGATTATTGGGGCCACCCTTTATGCAGATACCGATGGGGACGGTTATGGAGACCCGGATTTTCCAATAATTGCAGAGACCTGTGATGATTTCATGGGCAACGTATTGGACAACACCGATTGTGATGACACCGATGGCGATAACTACCCGGGCTCCCAATATATGGTATACCAGGACAATGACAACGACGGCCTAGGCAACCCAGAAGTTTCACAGACTGTTGCCGGTTGCACCTCCGTACCAGAGGGGTATGTAAAGGACAACACCGATTGTAATGACCTAATAGCGGGACCATTATTTGTTGCTGCGGATTGGGTTGGTACTTTCGATGTTAAAAGAACGTATTACGATGGAGATGGTGTCATTTCTTTTCTAAACTTTGAATGTATGATCGAAATCGTAGAGGGACAGCCAAACTCCCTCAAACTCATTGGTTTTTGGAATCCGGCGTATCCCGAAAGCACCCTTACCATTAGTGTAGATCCATGTACCCAAAAAGCAACTTGGAATGAAGATATCGCTATAGGGTACTATCCGTCTGAACCGTACATGGGTGATATCCATTGGGAAAGGGCGGATTATGGAAGCTATGCGACCCATAATATTACTGTGGACCCTCAGGATGCTTACGGATGGTGTACATTGGATCCTGATAATAAAACCATCGAGCTATGGGGCGTTTCCAGAATTCCAGACCATGGCGTTTACTTTGGCCATTACTTATGTGAACTTAGCCCCCACGTTGAAGACTAAACACGAACATGCATAAAACGGGCCCTGGGATTTTTCAGGGCTTTTTTCTCTAACTCCTATTTTCATAAACCAAAAAAACAATGAAATCAAAAATGTATCTTCATTCTGGAGAGGAGTCAATTGTCATGGACATGAATTTGTGCAAATACAATTTCATCTAGAAACCAATGGTTTTAGAAAGTGAAAAAGTTATAGAGATATTTGAGCAAACTTTAGATAGGGTCATGATAAGGAATATTAAATCTAGGTTCAACAATCCAACAGAAAAATATCTTGATGAATTGTTCAATAATTGGCAGAATTAAACCTTACATCATGAAAAATATAGCTCTAACAAACTTTTTGTTGTTCATTGTTGCATGTGGTCCTGAGGCTCCCATGTTTGAAAGGCAATACATCATCCTAAACAGTTCTTCTCATCCAATTTTTTTAGAATTTTATAGAGATGGACAACCCAGTCTATTTAACGCAACAGCGCTTTCAATGTCGCAGCAATTGGAAGGCTCGATTCTTTCAAGAAGTGGTGGTTCTTGGGAAAGTTTGTCTCAAAGCAATAATTTGAGATTACCTTCTACATCATTTGAGACAGACTCTGTAGTAATTGTTTTCAACAATGAAAAAAAAGCAACCTATACCATTTAGTTTATGCAATCGGGTCCAACTTTTAATCCAGCGGCAAGAAATCCACTCAGAGACACAGATTACAGTTCAATAGGTGATGATAGATTTCTTTTTCAAATAACAGATATAGATTTTGATAGTGCAGAAGATTGTGATGACGAATGCTTATAAGTCTCGCTTTTGCTTTATAACATAGCAAAAATTTACTATGTTACATGCTGGATTGTTCGCTATGCTCCGTTTCTGCATAAACGGTTTCAACAATCTTGTACAAGTCGGGTATTACCGTTCGCGCCAGTTTTGAATTACCATTGAACAGTACGCAAATGCCTAAATCATTGTCAGGGTATAATGCAATTTCATTTCTGTAGTCATTAACGCTACCGCCATGGTGCCAAACGGTCTTGGTCTTTGAAGAACCAACTTCGTTCAACGTATGCACACGCCAACCAAATCCATAATGTGACGCTGCATGGTTTGGCCAACGCTGGTAATACTTATTATTGTTTCCAATTTTTATAAAAGGCCTAAAAGCGGCCTGGATGGATTCTGAACTTAATACTTCGGGATTATGGCCAAGCAAAAAATGCATCCATTTGCCCATATCCGTAGCACTGGCATTGATTCCTCCCGCAACTATGGCATTGTAGTACCTGTCTTTTAAGGGTAAACTTTTCCACCCATTCTTTCTTTTTGCATGGGGAAATGCGACATTTTTGGTACTGAGCAATGTATTATGATCCATAGAGATGGTAGCCATTCCCAAAGGTTTAAAAAAACGGTTTTGCAACAACGCTTGAATATCCTTACCGGTCACCTTTCGCATTATTTCTTGACTGAGTGAAAACATAGCGTTTTGATAGCTGTACATAGTTCCAGGTTCGCTTATGGGCGTTACTTCATTAAAACGCTTTGCAATGTTTGCAACAGGCAATCCCGCTTCCACCAAATTGGTGTAACTATGATAGGGAGTTCCCGAAGTATGCGACAAAATATGGCAGAGTCTTACTTTTTGGGTATTGCTACTATCACCAAACTGGAATTCGGGAATATAATCTACTACTTTGTCATTCCAATCCAATTTTCCTTCAGCTTGTAAACTGGAAGCCAGTACCCCTGCAAATCCTTTAGATAAGGAACCAAGCCTGAATATGGTTTTTTCATCGATTCTGGCTTTTCCTTCAATACTTCGTTTTCCGAATCCGCCTGAAAACAAAATAGAATCACCATGTACGATACTTATTCCAGTTCCCACAACATCCCCAGAGGCTATTGCTCTCTTAAAATAATCTTGCAAAGCAATTTTTAGTTTTTGCTGTTGCAAATAATATAATTGCTTTTCCTTTTCAGTAACTGTTCTATGCTCTAGTGTATCGTTATCGTTTGTATATCCATTGTAAACGGTTTCTTCCGCTTTATTTCCCGCGCCAATGACAAACAGCATAATAACTACCAGCGCACTAATGCCTAAAACTTTAATTCTGCCCACAGGTTTTAATTGATTTATTCTGCATTCTTATTCAAAATAGAAAGTGCTTATAGTAGTAACTAGCTACTACGCCATTTTATTGCCGTAAACATAAAAACACAACCGTACACTTATCGATGGATGATTTTTTGAACAGTAAATGGCATAAGTACCTCTATTCAAAAGCTTCAATCTAGCATGATTTTGTTGTGATTTAACTCTTTATGGACGTATTTATCAATTCAAATGCCCTCTACATCAATTGGCCAATACAACCTTAAGCCTAAAAATATAGTTTTATCCAAAAGATAATGGATTGAAATCAATAAACATAGAGTTTCATATGGTAAAAATAAAATTCAGTAAAAAGCGAATGCTGGTCAATATATACTTCGCAATTTCATGGATTGTTCTAAGTATTTTTATTTATAAGGTCAGTAACAAAATGGGATATTTCTTTTTTATGTCTATTGCATTATCCGTAATCTATTTAATGTTTTACTTCTATCAACGGAGAATGCAGTACTTAACAATTAAAAACAGAACCATAAAAAAGAACTCGCTCTTTGCAAAAAGTATACTTCTGAACGAAATAGTAGAAATCAAAAGAATTGGAAATACCATATGTATTTTAAAAACTTCCGATAAAATACTTACAATTTACACTGATTTTATTGAAAAAGACTCTCTGATTAAACTAAATGACATTCTGAACGCTATCGAAATGAAAATAAAAGTCATATCAAATTAAATCGATCAGCCACAATTTGATTCTATAAAATATAATCCGTGCTCAAGAAGTTACTCACCTTGGCTTCCAAGAGCTGTTCAATGGTTTGATTGTTGAGCTCATTATCCTTGAACGCAACGAACGTACGTATGGAGAACGAACGCAACGCATCATGAACACTAAGGGTCGATTGTGCTGAATCCTTCCTGCCCGTAAAAGGGTATACATCTGGACCTCTTTGACAGGAACTGTTCAAGTTCACTCGACAGACCAAATTGGCCAATGTATCGATCAAGGGTGAAAGCGTATAAACATCTTTACCAAACAGACTCACTTGTTGTCCATAATTGGATGCTGCCATATCATCCAAGGGTTCCTCTATGTCTTTGAACGATACTACGGGTATGATTGGACCAAATTGTTCCTCTTCATAAACTCGCATATCCTTTGAGACGGGATACAAAACGGCAGGCCAAATGTAATTCTCAGACTGTTTTCCACCTTTCTTGTTTTTGATTTTTGCACCCTTTGCCTTGGCGTCATCCAGCAATTCCTGAATGTATGCAGGCTTGTCAGGCTCGGGCAATGGTGTCAACTTTGCACCATCGTCCCATGGGTTGCCAAATTTTAGGGAATCTACTTTTGATGAAAATCGTTTTAAAAATTCCTCTTTTATATCTTCATGGACATAAATCACCTTCAATGCCGTACATCGTTGGCCATTAAAAGAAAGTGTTCCGGCAATACATTCATCAATGGTAAGGTCTAAATCAGCATCTGGAAGAATAATGGCCGGATTTTTAGCTTCCAGACCCAATACCAACCGTAATCTATTACTTTTTGGGTGTTGGTCCTGTAACGCATTTGCAGATTTGCTGTTACCAATTAGTGCCAAGACATCTATTTTGCCCGTTTTCATAATAGGTGCCGCTACTGCCCTACCTCTACCAAAAAGAATGTTGACCACGCCTTTGGGAAAACTACTTTGAAAAGCTTCTAAAAGCGGTGTAATCAATAAAACCCCAAATTTGGCAGGTTTAAAGATAGTCGTGTTGCCCATAATAATAGCGGGAATCAAAAGTGCAAAGGTCTCGTTCAATGGGTAGTTATAGGGCCCTAAACACAACACAACTCCTAAAGGCCCCCTTCGTATGTGCGCGTAAACACCATCATGTTTTTGAAACTTGGCCGAATCACGGTCCAGTTTCTTATAATCCTCGATAGTATCATAAATATACTCAACGGTACGATCGAATTCCTTGTAGGAATCAGGTTTGGATTTTCCAATCTCCCACATCAAGAGCTTGACCACCTCTTCCCGTTTTTGCTCCATCTTTTTAACGAAGGTCTCCATACACTCAATACGGTCTTTTACCTTCATCGTTGGCCAAACACCTTGACCTTTTCCGTAAGCACTTAAAGCCGCATCCAAGGCTTCTGCTGCTTCCGCTTCACCCATATCTGGAATACTGCCCAGGACAGTGTGTTTATATTCTTCTGTAGAGGAAATTGTGGAGATTACCTCGGTGGTACTTCCACCCCACTCCTTTAACTCCCCGTCGACCAAGTAATGCCTTTGATGGGTTTGTTCGTTTATTTGAAATGCTGACGGTATCACTGCTTTAGCTTGCATAACTCTATGCTTTAAGTTTGTGTTCTGGTGTATGAAATTTTATTCTATATAAAGCTAACATTAAAAATCCCATATTTAGAATAGTCTGAAAACGAAAACGTTTTAATCTGGACTTTATCAAAAATTAACTGAAATTTGTTATTAAACTTAGACCAGATATTGAAAAAGGTCTGGTTTATTGTTCAAATAGTCTCCAAAAAAATTATTTGCTTTCATTCGCTCGATCAACGGCTTCAAATCTTCTGAAGACTTCAGTTCAATTCCAACAACTGCTGGCGCATTTTCCCTGCTCGACTTCTTAGAATACTCAAAATGGGTAATATCATCATTAGGTCCTAAAATATCGGCAACAAATTCTTTAAGTGCTCCCGGTCGTTGTGGAAATCGAATAATAAAATAATGTTTGAGGTTTCCATACAACAATGCCCTCTCTTTTATTTCCGCTGTCCGAGTGATGTCGTTGTTACTACCGCCAATGACACAAACTACATTTTTACCTTTTATCTCCTCACGGAAGTCATATAGCGCCGCAACCGTCAATGCAGCTGCAGGCTCTACCACAATGGCATCCCTGTTATATAAATCCAGAATGGTTTGGCAAACTTTGCCCTCTGGTACGGTTACCATTTTATACAAATGATTTTTACAAATTTCGAAGGTATCCTGGCCAACTTTTTGAACCGCTGCACCATCAATAAATTTATCGATGGTATCCAATTTTACTACAGCTCCCTTTTCTAAAGACTTTTTCATGGAAGGGGCACCAGCTGGCTCCACACCAACAATTTTTGTTTGTGGTGACAATGCCTTAAAAATTCCACAAAGGCCCGAAGCCAATCCACCACCGCCAACTGCCACAAAAATATAATCGATTTGGCTTTCAGATTGATCAATCAATTCCAATCCAACGGTAGCTTGCCCTTCTATTGTTTTAGGGTCATCAAAAGGGTGCACAAACGTTTTTCCGTCCGCACCGCACTTGTCCATCGCCATTTTGAACGCATCGTCGAACGTATCACCTTCCAGAATCACTTCAATCCATTTTTTACCGAACATTTTAGTCTGTTCGATTTTTTGCTTGGGTGTAACCGCAGGCATATAAATGGTACCTTTCACCCCAAGGTGGTTACAGGCAAAAGCCACCCCTTGAGCATGGTTTCCGGCACTGGCACAGACCACTCCCCTTTCTAACTGTTCTTTGGAAAGTGAATTTATTTTATTGAAAGCACCGCGAATTTTATAACTGCGTACCCTATGCAAATCTTCCCTTTTTAAAAGAATCGAAGCATCAAATTCTGTAGAATACCGAATGCTTTCCATTAACGGTGTCACTTCTGCCACTTGCTTTATGGTCTCAGCAGCTTTCCGTACATCCGCTACTTTTGGAAAATATGTGGTCGCTGTTTTCTTCATTTAATCCTTCAACTTCTGGCAACCCTATGCAATTGGTTTCATGGCAGTCATGGATTCTCTTAATCTAGCACCAACAATTTCTACAGGATGTTCCCTCAAGGCTTTATTAACAGCAATAAGCCGCTGATTATCTACACCAGTATCTTTTCCTTCGCCATAGTGCTTGCCAACAACATCGGTATCAATATCTTTCATAAAGCCTTCCAAAAGAGGTTTACAGGCATGGTCGAACAGATAGCAACCGTATTCAGCGGTATCGGATATGACTCGGTTCATCTCAAAAAGCTTCTTTCTGGCAATGGTATTAGCTATTAACGGGGTCTCGTGCAAAGACTCATAATAGGCAGATTCATCAATGATTCCAGATTCCGTCATTGTCTCAAAAGCCAATTCAACCCCAGATTTCACAAAGGCAACCATCAATACGCCATTATCGTAGTATTCTTGCTCCGAAATGGTGTCGTCGCCTGCGGGTATCTTTTCAAAAGCAGTTTCTCCTGTCTCTGCCCTCCATGTCAATAAATTTTTATCATCGTTTGCCCAATCTTCCATCATGGTTTTGGAAAAATGGCCACTCATGATATCGTCCATATGTTTTTGGAAAAGGGGTCTCATAATTTCCTTTAATTCTTCGGCCAAATCAAATGCCTTTATTTTGGCAGGATTAGACAATCTATCCATCATATTGGTAATTCCACCTTGCTTTAGGCCTTCTGTAATGGTTTCCCATCCATATTGAATCAATTTAGAGGCATATCCTGCATCAACTCCTTTTTCCAACATTTTATCAAAAGAAAGTATGGAACCTGTTTGCAACAAGCCGCAAAGAATGGTCTGCTCTCCCATTAAATCAGATTTCACCTCAGCGACAAAAGAAGATTCCAGTACACCTGCTTTATGACCACCAGTACCCGCAGCATATGCCTTGGCTTGGGCCAAACCTTTTCCTTCTGGGTCATTTTCTGGATGCACGGCTATCAAGGTAGGGACACCAAAGCCTCTTTTGTACTCTTCCCTAACCTCAGAACCTGGACTCTTAGGGGCTACCATGATTACGGTCAGGTCTTCTCTTACCTGCATTCCTTCTTCAACGATATTGAACCCATGGGAGTAGGATAATGTAGCGCCTTTTTTCATAAGCGGCATCACCGCACTTACTACATTTGTGTGCTGTTTGTCCGGAGTTAGGTTAATGACCAAATCTGCACTTGGAATCAATTCTTCATAAGTGCCAGCAGTAAAATTATTTTCCTTGGCATTTTTAAAGGATTGTCGTTCTTCCTTTATAGCTGCTTCCCGTAACGCATATGAAATATCCAATCCGGAATCTCGCATGTTCAAACCCTGATTAAGCCCTTGAGCCCCGCAACCTACAATTACAATTTTCTTTCCTTTTAGTGCCGTTACACCATCTGAAAACTCGGACGAGTCCATAAATCTACATTTTCCCAACTGTGTTAATTGATCACGCAATGAAAGTGTATTGAAATAATTTGCCATTTTAATTCTGTATTTAGTCTATTTATTGATTTTGAAATTCGAGTAAAATATCGGTAATGGGCATTTTAGCTTTGCTTACCGCAATTCTTCCAGAGCGCACAAATTGCATAATGCCATAAGGCTCCAATGCATCGTGCATTTCATCTATTTCGTGCCTACGACCTGTTTTAGCGATTACAAAGAAATCTCTGGCTACCGTCACGATTTGAGAATTGCTTTCCTTTATAATATTTTGAATCTGTCGTTCATCGAACAGTAAATCAGAAGCTATTTTAAATAAGGCGGATTCCTGATAAATTGTTTCTTCATCGGTGTGATAGTAGGCTTTGATTACCTCGACCTGTTTTTCTATTTGGCCGACTATCTTTCGTGTCCAATCTTCAGTCGTAAAAATTACTATCGTAAATTTTGAAACTCCTTCAATCTCTGATTTTGAAACATTTAAACCTTCTATATTAATGTGTCGCTTTAAAAATATTCCAGATATTCTGTTTAAAAGTCCGACGTTATTTTCTGAATAAACCGAAATGGTATACCACTGTTTTTCCATTCTTATTTTATTTTCACGGCAACGATTACACCCGTTGACCAGTCCATTTTTGTAATTGAAAAATCTTTTCTTGCTTCCAACGTTTCAATTAGTGAATATGCGTTTTCCTTATGACCTTCTGGCCAATTGGCTTGTTTCTGCATATCATCAATTACATAAAATCCTCCGATTTTAATTAATTCCAATGTTTCCTTCAAGAAGCTATATTTTCCAGGCCATGCATCGGCAAAGATTAAATCAAACTTTTCCTTCTCATTATATTCGGACAACCAAACGACTGCATCAGCATGTATCAATTGAAGCTGTTCCTCTTCGCCAAAAAATTCATTTGCTATTTGAATAAGTTCGCCATCATTATCAATACTGATAAGTTTAGAATTCTTGTCCATTCCCTCTAACATCCAAGCCATAGACAGCCCTATTCCTGTTCCCAGTTCCAAAAAAATACCGTTTGGTTTTGAAGCTATCAGTGTTTTTAGCAATGTCCCGATATAGATATCCGAAGGCATCGTAAATCCTATCTCTTCCGATTTGGCAAGTAAACCAGGATATACTTGCGGTGTATCTAAAATCGTAGTCTGGTCCATCTTATTTTAATCTAATGTCTGAAACGGAAGCGCCAGAAGGAATCATCGGGAATACATTGTCCTCTTTCTCCACTTTCACTTCTAAAAAATAAGGGTCTTTAGATGCTATCATCTCTGTTATCGCATTCTTCAATTCTGAACGGGCCGATACCCTTTTGGATTTTATATGATAGCCTTCCGCTATTTTCACAAAGTCTGGATTGACCATCACCGTGGAAGCGTACCTACTTTCAAAGAAAAGTTCTTGCCATTGACGTACCATACCTAAATGGTCATTGTTCAACACTACTATTTTTACAGGTACATTATGCTGGAAGATCACGCCAAGCTCCTGAATCGTCATTTGATAACCACCATCACCAATTATAGCAACGACTTCACGCTCCATTGCCCCCATTTTAGCTCCAATTGCTGCCGGTAAAGCAAATCCCATGGTTCCCAATCCTCCAGATGTAATATTGCTCTTGGACTGCTTAAATTTTGCATACCTACATGCTACCATTTGATGCTGTCCTACATCGGTAACGATGACCGCTTGGTTTTCTGAGGCAATATTGATCTGTTCAATAACCTCTCCCATAGTCAACCCCTCTTTTGAAGACTTTAAATCATTTTTGATAACAGTATCATATTCTATCTGATATTTTTTATCGAACTCGGTTTTCCAATCTTTGTGTTCATTTTTATTCACCAAAGGCAGTAATAGCCCCAATGTCTGTTTAGCGTTTCCTAAAACGGCTACATCTGCTTTTACGTTTTTATTGATTTCCGCTGGGTCAATTTCAAAATGAATGACTTTTGCTTGTTTGGCGTACGTATCCAAACTGCCCGTGACTCTATCGTCAAAACGCATTCCAATCGCGATTAGAACGTCACACTCATTCGTCAATACATTGGGCCCATAATTTCCGTGCATGCCTACCATGCCCACATTTAATGGATGGTCCGTAGGTATCGCAGATTCCCCCATAATGGTCCATGCAGCGGGAATTCCAGCTTTTTCAATTAATCTTGTCAACTCTTCTTCAGCTTCACCTAAAATAACACCCTGACCCCAAACGATATATGGCTTTTTAGCGTTATTGATAAGCTCAGCAGCAGCTTCAACCGATTTTAAATCTGGTTTTGGAAATGGTTTATAGCTACGTACACCAGTACATTTTTCGTAAACAAAGTCCAATTCATCAAACTGGGCATTCTTGGTGATATCTACCAAAACGGGCCCTGGCCTACCTGATTTTGCAAGGTAAAAGGCCTTTGCCATGATTTCTGGAATCTCACTTGCTTTGGTAATTTGATAATTCCATTTGGTAACAGGTGTTGAAATTCCGACAATATCGGTTTCCTGAAAAGCGTCTGAGCCCAATAAATGTCTTGGCACCTGTCCAGTGATACAAACTATTGGAGTGGAGTCTATTTGCGCATCGGCCAGTCCAGTGACCAAGTTTGTAGCCCCAGGTCCGGACGTAGCCATGGCCACACCAACTTTACCGCTTACCCTTGCATAGCCCTGTGCGGCATGTGTAGCTCCTTGCTCGTGTCTGGTCAAAACATGCGTAAGCTTATCTTGAAACTTGTAAAGTTCGTCATAAACTGGCATAATCGCTCCACCAGGATATCCATAGATCAAGTCCACACCTTCTGCCAATAAACAATGGATTATAGCCTCTGCCCCTGCAATCCTCATAGGTTTCTGATTCTTCACGTCTTTTTTTTGTGCTTTTAGTGTTTCCATAGGCCTCACCACCGATTCCCTACTAAATGAAAGGAGAGTTTGTCGGATTTATTTTAATATTAATTCTATATTTCATCAGTTACACAGCCTTTCGAGGCAGACGAAACCGTTCTTGCGTACTTGTACAAACTACCCTTTTTCACTTTTAGGGGAGGTTGTATCCAATTTTCCTTTCTAGCGGCCAGTACTTCATCTGGAATATCTACTGAAATACTGTTCTTTTCCGCATCAATGGTAATGATGTCCCCATCTTCTACCAAGGCAATTGCACCACCATCTTGCGCTTCTGGAGCTATATGCCCTACAACAAAACCATGAGTACCTCCAGAAAATCTACCATCAGTTATCAATGCTACATCCTTACCCAATCCCACGCCCATAATGGCAGCCGTAGGTTTCAACATTTCTGGCATTCCAGGCCCTCCTTTGGGTCCTTCATATCGGATTACGACAACATCTCCTTTTTTGACCAATCCATCCCGGATACCATCATTAGCTTTAAATTCCCCCTCAAAAACCTTCGCAGGCCCTGAAAAATGTAATCCTTCTTTTCCGGTAATCTTGGCAACTGCTCCTTCTATTGCTAGATTTCCATGAAGAATTCTAAGATGCCCCGTTTCTTTGATAGGGTTGTCCAAATCTTTCATGACTTGCTGCCCTTCGGTCAAGTCCGGTACATTTGCCAAATTTTCGGCAATCGTTTTACCTGTTACAGTAAGACAATCTCCATGTAACATACCGTGCTCTAGCATAAACTTCATTACAGCTGGAACACCACCAACCCGGTGTAAATCTTCCATTAGATATTTTCCACTTGGCTTTAGGTCCGCCAAGAACGGGGTGGTATCGCTTATACGTTGAAAATCTTCTAGTCTGAAATCAATTTCAGCAGCTTTTGCGATTGCCAAGAAATGAAGTACGGCATTTGTGGAGCCGCCTAAAATGGTTATCAATCGCACAGCATTTTCTAAAGATTTTTTTGAAATGATATCGCTCGGTTTGATATCATTTTCCAATAAATGTTTTAATGCTTTTCCGGAATCAATGCAATCCTGCTTTTTTTTATCTCCCGTAGCTGGGTTTGAAGAATTATAGGGTAAAGCCATTCCAAGTGCTTCAATAGCAGAAGCCATTGTATTTGCTGTATACATTCCTCCACATGCTCCCGCTCCAGGGCAAGCATTCTGGATTACACTTTTGTATTCTGCTTCATCTATGGAACCTGCAACTTTTTGGCCCCAAGCCTCAAAGGCGGAAACCACATCCAATTTTTTATCTTTTAAACACCCAGAAGCTATTGTACCACCATATACCAGAATCGAAGGTCTATCCAATCGTATCATCGCCATTAGGGCCCCAGGCATATTTTTATCGCAACCCACTACCGTGGCCAATCCATCATAATTCATTGCCTGAACTACAGTTTCCATAGAATCTGCGATGATATCGCGTGAAGGAAGTGAATAACGCATTCCGTAAGTACCCATGGATATTCCATCACTTACACCAATGGTATTAAAAATCAATCCTACTAAATCTCCTTGCTGTGTACCTTCTTTTACATAGGTAGAAAGCTCATTTAGGTGCATATTACAGGGATTGCCTTCATACCCGGTACTACCAATGCCTATAAGCGGCTTTTTTAAATCATCCTCTGTCAATCCAATGGCATACAGCATCGCTTGTGCGGCAGGTTGGGTTGGGTCTTGGGTTACATTTTTACTGTACTTGTTCAATTCCATTAACGTATTTCTTTCAAATCTGGATTTTTATTGAATTTACTCCTATAATCAAAGATAGATGTTTCAAAAACCCAATAATTTTAACAGTTTAAGGTGTTCTAAATCCATCTAAAATAAAAAACACATAATTTATTGTTTTTCAGATATTTACTTTGATTTAAAATCCTATATCCACTTATTTTATTGGATGTATAAAAAAAGCCTGTATCAGTTTTTGATACAGGCTTTTTTAAATTAATGCCGTAGCTGTATCACTCCAAATATGGAATGCTAATGACGACGCTATTAATCAGATTTTTTGTTTTCATATTCCAATGATACAAAAATATTTTGTGAAAGTTCGTTTCGGTATCTTTAACGACATGGAAAAAACAGTAACCGAAGCTATTCACTATCGTCGTTCCGTACGCATCTTTAAAAGTGATGTTGAATTGGATTCCACTATTGTAAAACAATGTATCGAAAATGCAGTTTTAGCACCCACTAGCAGTAATCTACAATTATGGGAGTTTTATCATATAGCTGATAGGGATAACCTAAAACAGATGACCAAAGCCTGTTTAGATCAAAATGCGGCAAAAACTGCAAAACAAATGGTCGTTGTGGTTGCAAGAAAGGATTTATGGCGTAAAAGAGCGAAAGCCAATCTGGATTTCTTAAAATCAGTCTATGGTAACAAACCAGAAGAAGAATATTCAGGGAGAGAGAAATTTGCGTTGAACTATTATAAAAAATTGATACCTTCTGTTTATTTTGACTTTTTGGGAATATTTGGATGGTTAAAATACTTGATATTTCAAATTATCGGGATTTTTAGGCCTACCTATCGTCAAGTTCGGCAATCAGACATGCGCATCGTCGCACAAAAAAGTGCCGGGTTAGCTGCTCAAAATTTTATGATAAGTATGGCCGCCCTTGGTTATGATACTTGTCCCATGGAAGGTAGCGATACTTTGATGGTAAAGCGTATTCTTGGATTGCCAAGCGGTGCTGAAATTAATATGGTAATAGGTTGTGGGGTACGGGATGAAAAAGGGGTTTATGGGCCTAGATTTAGAGTACCGTTTAATGATATTTACAAAAAGATGTAAGGCTATAGCAGTTTAAAAGAAATCGTATCACCGTATTTTTTTTGGGCAAGTATGGAGATAGAAGCTTCTGAAAGTTGCAACACTCTCGGATATCCACCAGTGGTCTGACCATCTTTCATTAAAATTATGAGTCTACCCGCTGGTGTGAGCTGAACGGTACCAGGTAATGTCCCAGAGGTTAACATGGAATACCCATGTTTTTCTATAAGTTCTTTTAATTGATAGGCCATTCTATTATTTTCCTTGGAAATCGTGAAGCCTTTTTTGAACAAAGTGTCCAATTGATTTTTAGATAATATAGAAAACTCAGGCCCCTTGAGTACTTCAAGTGTATTGGGGTTAAAATTCCTTTTAGTCTTTATTTCAGAAATCGTAGGTGCAAAAGCAGAAGTCTCAGTATAGGCAATCTCGTCCTTATCACTTAGACATGGCTTTGTTGTAACGGGAAAATACTGGGAACGACTATCTAAAACTTTGTCTGTTTGAAATCCACCCTTAACTGCTAAATAACTTCTAAAACCCTGTTTCAACTTGCCATAGGAAAGTATATCGCCTTTTGAAACCTTAATTACCGAACAATACTCTAAAGGTTTGTTGTTTAATGTAGGAGACAAATCCGCTCCCGATAGACAAATATATGTTTCCAAGTCAAACTCTAATTTAGGGCCTGTCATGGTAATTTCGAGTACCGCTGCATCCAATGCATTATCCAGAAGTAAATTGGCTTTTCTTAGCGCATCATCATCCATAACTCCAGATACGGGAACACCCATTCCCCTATATCCAAACCTGCCTCTATCTTGTATACTAGTAAAAAAACCTGATTTAAGGACTTTAAGCATCTAAAGTGATTTTTTCAGGTGTATAAATACCTACTTCCCCTTCAATTTTACGTAAATCGTATTCCGCTCTTGTAATTTGGTAAAACATTATCTTGTCACCAACATTGACAAAACAGGGTTTCTTAGCTTTAGCGCTAAAGATAGGAATAGGACATCTGCCAATAATATTCCAGCCTCCCGGTGAATCCTGAGGATAAACACCCGTTTGTTTAGCTGCCAGTCCAACAGAGCCTTTGACTACATGTAGCCTAGGTTCTTTTCTTCTTGGTATTTCTAGTGCCTTGGGCAAACCACCCAAATACATAAAACCCGGTAAAAAGCCTATTCCATAAACTACATATTCGTAAGAGGTATGCATTTTTATCAAATTTTCAATAGATAAATCCAATCTTTTGGAGACCTCCTGAACGTCTATTCCAAAATCTTCATCGTAGCATACCGGAATTTTCCACAAGCATTTTTTTCTTAGAACCTTGGATCTGGTTTTTTCAGCGTAACAATCTTCAATAAGCTTTTTTATACTTTTAAAATCTATCTGCTCTTTGTTGTTCACCATCGTCAACGAACTGTAGGCCGCCGAAATTTCCCAATCGGGTATTTCAAGACTTTTAAAGGAATCAGTAAAATCAAGAATATCCTGTAAAATGGACTCGTCCACTTTATTGGGCCATTCCACTAAGACTGCGCTTTGGCCAAACGGTTTTATACTGATGGGGTAACTGTTCACTTTTGCAATTGCACCTTGTAAGAAGGTAATTCTGTTGAAAGATACATCAATATTTCCAATGCAGTCGGTGTATCACCATGAATGCAAATCGTATCTACTTTTATTTTTATTTCTTCACCGTTTAAGGTGATAACCTTTTTTTGTTTTACAATTGGCAATATATGTTCTAACACTGTTTCTGGTTCTTGTATAAGTGCAGTTTTAAGTTTTCTAGAAACTAAACTAAGGTCATCGTTATAATTTCTGTCCCCAAATGCTTCGTACATTACTCTGAACCCATTTTCTTCCGCTATTTCTGCAATTACCGATTTGAAAGGTACATAAAGGTAGACTTGATTCTTATGCTCGGATACAGCTTCGAGATATAATTTGGCAAGTACGGAATCCTTCGCTAATTGATTATATAAGGCACCGTGTGCTTTAATGTGGTGGAGTTCTACATCTTCTTTCTGAAGGATCTCATTAAAAATCGCGAGCTGGTCGATTATACTTTGTTTCAATTCCGAATTCGAAATCTTCATCACTTTTCTCCCGAAATTGGTTTTATCAGGATATGAGGGATGCGCTCCTACCTTAACGTTATGGGAATCTGCCAGCTTAACGGTTTTTATCATACTTTTTATATCACCTGCATGTCCGCCACAAGCAATATTACAGGAGCTAATAAGAGGCATAAGTGACTTCTCATTTCCAATACCTTCACCAACGTCACAGTTTATATCTATAGTCCAACCTTCCATTTAAAACAACCCGATTACTTTTAAAATACTTTTAGCTCCCAGAAAAATTGAAAAACCTACAATTACAAACCCCAAAACATTTTGAACAATTGAGTTTTTGTAGGTTCCCATTACAGATTTCTTGTTTACAATCCATAATAATAGCATCGCCATTACCGGGAGTAAGACACCATTGGCTATCTGGGCGAATTGTATAATCTGTATCGGATTAATATCGAATGACAAGAAAAAAACACCTAATAACAGTACCGCTGACCAAACCAACTTGAATTTTTTGTTTTTCATTCCTTCATCCCAGCCAAAACAGCTACTGGCAACGAAAGCTGCTGCAAGAGGTGCTGTTATCGCAGAAGTAATTCCAGCCGCTAAAAGCCCTGTTCCCATAAAATAGACTGCCGTTTTCCCGAACAGTGGTTCCAATCCTTTTGCCATATCCATTACATTGGTCACATCTTTTATGGGAGCGGCGGCAGCGGTAATTACTATGGCAATGGACACCAATCCTCCAAGTGCAATGGAAATAATGGTGTCCCATTTTACGGTATTCAAAGCATCTTTTGATTTCCACTTTTCCCTTGCCAAAGAAGCATGTAGAAAAAGGTTATACGGCACTACGGTGGTTCCTACTAAGGCTACAACGGTCAATAAACTACTTTCTGGTAGCGAAGGAAGAAACATTCCTATTACAATAGCTAAAACAGAAGGTTTGGTCATCAAGGCACTAATAACAAAACAAAGACCCATAATTCCAACCAAGGCGACAAATACCTTTTCCAAGGTCTTATAGCTACTGAACCATAAGAGAAGAAATGCCAGACCTCCTATCAAAGCGGGGTAAAAAGAGGAAAATTGCTGTCCAAATATGCCTTCAAGCCCTAAAGTTGCACCTCCGATATTTCCAGCCTCGTATGCTGCATTTCCAATGAGAATTGCTCCTAAAACAATCCCTACTACGGTTTGTTTTATCCACTTTGATTTCAACTCATCTTTAACTACATCTACAAGTCCATTTTGAGTAACAACACCAATTCTACCAGCCATTTCTTGAAGTATCATGGTCGCTAAAATTGATAACAATAGAGCCCAAATAAGGGTGTACCCATAACGTACTCCTGCCAAAGTGCATACTGTAATCGTACCCGGACCTACAAAAGCCGCGGCAATTAGAACACCTGGCCCTATTTTTTTAAACATTCAATTGCTTTTTTTCAGGATTCAAGTTAACAGGTTTTATGTTAAACTATGCATTTCATCCAAAAAAATGCATTTCATCTAAAAGTGGTATGCTATACATCGAACTTTTATACGAATATGAAAATGGTAAAGTTATAATAGTCCCAAATCGTATAATTGACTTAAACTTGACCAATACTCATGACATGCAAAGACTGCGGTAAAAGCATCGGGTATCTACAACACAAAGAATCTATGGAATCTTTGGGCGTAGAACTCTGCGAAAGACATACTCGACTTATTAAAAGAATCATTCTTGACAATGATACGCCGGTCGAAGCCATACAACTTTTCTACGCACTAAAAGTTGCTGGCGCCAATCCAATGTTGGAATGGTGGGACGGGAAAAAATCTGTTGACATTGCTATATCCAGGGTAAAGCTCAATATTGAAATTGACAAGGATTACAATATGATTACCCATGAACAGGCTATCAATGATTTAGAAGAGGCTATGCATTCTTTTAAGAACGGTTTTACTACGGTGAGAATACCGCATTTGGCCATCAAATATTACTTAGAAGATACTGTTCAAAATATCTTGGGAATCATAACCGGGCTAAAGGCAAATATCAAGGCCATCTAATCCATAAACAACAAGGGGTTACCAACTTTTTCTTGCTTGTATTCCAAAATATTAAAAGTCATGGGGTTTTCGCCAATATTCTCAAGGTCGTTGGTATAGTTTTTACCTCTAAACTCCCAATATTCGGTTTCTCCCGGCTCTAATTGCAACATGCTTATTTTACCATTGCCAAAATGTGTCAAAGCTAAGCCTCCAGTAGCGCATACCCAGCTGTAATTGGTATTGTGATTTCTGAAAGGAACACGTTTGCCAGGGTCAAGAGATAAATCCCAAAGTTTGACACTTTCGTTTTCAAACACCAACACTTCACCTAAAGATTGACTGATTTCTTGGTGCAGCAATTCTTCTATTTTTTCAAAATCCCATGTATCAAAATTTCCAACTGGGTTTAGTTCAACGCATTGCATACTCGTAAGCTTTTTCTTAAAAAAGGGAGGCAAAATTAGTATAAATAAAATTATAAAGTGCTAGAAGTGTGATAAAATTGCTTGATTTTCATACACTTACTGTATTTGTGCATTTTTAATAAGGTATTTACAATCAATATCTTAAAAAAACATACATTACTAATGGCGAGGTTATGTGAGAACCAGAGGTCTCTGTATTTTTTGTACCTTTTTTGACACTAAATAATCAACCATGAAAACTATTGATAGAAGACATTGGCTTAAAACCGTCGGATTGTCCGGTGGCTTTGCTTTTTTGGGTGGAACAGCTGCACTTGCGCATCACTTTGAACCTAGACCCTTTAAACTGGATGGCGTCGTTAAACTTAATTCCAATGAAAACCCTTTTGGGCCATCAGAGAAAGTTAGGGCAACTATAGCGGAATCTTTCGATATCGCATGTCGATATCCTTCAATAGTGTTTTCAGAATTGGTCGGGATGATTGCGGAAAAAGAAGGAGTAACCAAGGACCATATCGTAGTGACCGGTGGTTCAACCGAAGGTTTAAAAGCTACAGGACTTGCATATAGTATTGGCGGTAAGGAAATCATTGCTGCGGACCCTACATTCCAAGCATTGATGCGCTATGCTGAAAATTTTGGAGCGCACGTTCATCGAGTGCCCGTAGATAAAGGAATGGGGCATGATTTAGAAGCCATGGGCAAGAGAGTGACCAACAGAACCGGGCTTATCTTTATTTGTAATCCCAATAACCCTACTGGAACATTGTTGGGTAAATCGGTGTTACGAGATTTCTGTACTTCTTTTGACACGAAAGCTATGATTTTTAGTGATGAAGCCTATTACGATTTCATAACAGAGCCGGACTATCCATCTATGGTAGAACTGGTCAAAAAAGACCGAAATATTATCGTTTCCAAGACTTTTTCAAAAGTCTATGGTATGGCCGGACTCCGTATTGGTTATTTGGTAGCCCGACCTGATATTGCCTCCCGATTGCGAAAAAGTATCATGGCGAACACCAATATATTGGCCATACAAGCAGCAAAAACAGCGCTTAAAGATGACAGTTTTTATAAGTTCAGTATTCTAAAAAATAAGGAAGCAAAAGATTACTTGTACGATAGCTTTACCAAAATGGGTTTGGACTATATCGCCTCGCATACCAATTTTGTGTTTTTTGAAACGGGTCGAAATATTGTAGAAGTTAATGCCGCCATGGCAAAAGAAGGTGTGCTTATTGGCAGGCCTTTCCCCCCTATGCTGGAATGGGCTCGAATTAGTACTGGAACTATGCAGGAAATGGAAGCGTTTGTGCAGGCTTTGAAGAAAGTGATGGGATAAAGTACTTACCCCAACCACCCCTCCCTATCCAAACTACGGTATTGAATGGCTTCAGAAATATGGTTGCCAGAAATATGCTCAACACTTTCCAGATCTGCGATGGTACGGGCGACTTTTAAAATTCTATCATACGCCCTAGCGGAAAGGTTCAAACGTTCCATGGCGCTTTTCAACAATTGCTTCGAGGCTTCATCCAAAATACAGAACTCCCTAATCTGTTTGGTATTCATTTGGGCATTATAGTGTAGATGTTCTAATGTTTTAAAACGTTTGGTCTGGATTTCACGCGCAACCGTTACACGCTTACGGATATCCACACTGGACTCAGCCTTTCTATCCTCAGAAAGTTTTTCAAAAGGCACTGGGGTTACTTCAATATGGATGTCGATTCTGTCCAACAACGGACCTGAGATTTTTCCCAAATATCGCTGCATCTCCAGTGGTGAAGACGTCACGGGCGCATCGGGGTCATTAAAATAGCCGCCCGGACTTGGATTCATACTGGCTACCAACATAAAACTGCTGGGATACGTTACCGTAAACCTAGCCCTCGCAATAGTAACTTCCCTATCCTCCATGGGTTGGCGCATTACTTCGAGTACCCTGCGTTCAAACTCGGGGAGTTCGTCCAAAAACAACACCCCGTTATGCGATAAGGATATCTCGCCAGGTTGCGGATAACTTCCTCCACCAACTAAAGCAGCACTACTAATGGTATGGTGTGGGTTTCTGAATGGACGTTGACTCATCAAACCCATATTCTTGACCTTGCCGACGACACTATGGATTTTTGTGGTTTCCAATGCCTCGTGTAAGGTCATGGGCGGTAAAATGGAAGGTAAACGTTTCGCCAACATGGTCTTTCCTGCTCCGGGTGGGCCTATGAGTATGATGTTATGACCACCAGCAGCCGCAATTTCCATACAGCGTTTTATACTTTCCTGTCCTTTTACATCGGAAAAGTCAAACTCTGGGAAGTTCAAGCTTTCTTGAAATTCTTTTCGGGTATCTACTTTCGTCTGCACCAAGGCTTTTCCCTCATCAAAATAAGCAATGACCTCTTTAATGTTTTCCACACCATAAACTTCCAAGTTTCCAACGATGGCCGCTTCTTTAGCGTTTTCCTTTGGAAGAATGAATCCCTTAAAACCTTCTTCCTGGGCTTTGATAGCTATGGGCAGCGCACCAGTTATGGGCTGTAAGCTTCCATCCAGTGAAAGCTCTCCCATAATCAAGTATCTGTCAATATGCTCCGATTTAATCTGATTGGAGGCCGCCAAAATGCCCAAAGCCAAGGTAAGGTCATAGGCGGAACCTTCTTTTCGTAAATCGGCAGGCGCCATATTGATGGTGATTTTCTTGCCCGGAATTTTATAACCATTGTTTTCCAGTGCTGCGGCAATACGGTAGTTGCTTTCCTTTATGGCATTGTCAGGGAGGCCTACCAGGTGATATCCTATTCCCTTACTAATATTTACTTCAACAACTATGGTCGTAGCCTCTACCCCAAACACAGCGCTGCCATATACTTTTATAAGCATGTGCTATTCTTTTAAAGTCCAAAATGTTGGGGTTAAAACGATTATGGAGGATGATACACGGTTCTATCGACCGTAAACCAAAAATAAAGTATTTACCATAAACAAACCAAACGACTGGCGTTCAGCATAAGAAATCACTTTTTCGGTTTAAATACAAGTTTTGATTCAGCCTTATTTTGGATTTCTTCCTTGTTCATCATCATCTTACGGAATTTACCTTTTATATAGAGTTCTGCTTGATCTTTATAGTGTTTGCTAAAGGGATTTCCAGATTGACCAGTCGGCAATATGCTGATGCTGTTCTCTACATCCGAAAAATCAATAATACGCCTTGTCGATGGTCCAGAATTGACCTTGTAGTACCCCGTACTGTCATATGGGAATGCCATATTATTGATGACCTCTCTACTTCCGTGTACTGGAAAAGGACCTACATTGAAAAAACTTCGTAATGACTCTACTTGGCCAATGGGATGCCCATGCTCCAACGTATGCACTTTGTCCCAAGTCCACTGACTGGTGTCTGGGCCAAAATCCTTTAGTATTGATTCCCAAGCATCAGCGAAAGATTTTAACACGATATCATCTCGTGTCTCTATTTTATCTTTCGTATTTACGTTATCCCACCATGCACCTACACTCATTTTTGTACCCCATGCAATCTGGCGTTTCATCAAGTGTGTAGCCAAAAACTGCTCAAATTGTTCAGGGCCCAATTCATCTTCAAACGTATTTTTTAAAACATAGTAAACACAACGGTGATAGAGCAATGCATTCGTATCTTCTAGCGCATATTCACCATTCCAATTTTTTAATGCATCTATCTGTACCAATTGTTCATCGGTCAAGATTGTAACATCCACTAATTTTATCAATTCTGTGACCAATTGAGGATTTACGGTGGACGTCACATCCAAAATCATTTTGGAAGCTGATTCTTTGTCCCAATCATTTTTCCCATCTAGGAGTTCCACAATTCTTTTGGCCCTGTTTTCTGGCAAATAGTATCCGGGATATAGCATTCCAGCAATAGAATCTGGTTGATTGTTTGCTGAATATACATAGTTCCAAGGTGGATTTATAGCACTCGGGTTCTTTGAAAAATCCAGATAACCAAGGGATTCTTGTTTTCCTGATGCACCGTCCAACACAAACTTCGTGGAAATGCTATCGGGCATGGTATACAATTTTGCCGAAGCCCACCAAGCCACATTACCTTTGGCGTCCCCATACATGACATTAAGCCCGGGAGCATGAATTTTTGGGAGTGCAGCTTTAAATCCATCAATATCTTTTGCATGGGTCATACCATAAAGTGCATTCATTACCTCGTTTTTCTCTTTGGTATACACCCAGGACATTGCTATAGGCGTTTCCTCGGATATCTGTTTGGCAATATCGTTCATAACAGGGCCGTGCCTTGTTTTCTTATAGGTGAAGGATGTGGATTTGGCATCTTTAACCTTGATTTCCTTCGTAACATATTCATAGTCTTTCCAGCCAAGTTCTGTCCTGTACTTTGCGCTGTCAGAAGGGTTAGTTTGCTCGTAGTAAAAATTCAGGTCATCGTTCTGAAACATGGTGAGTCCGTAGGCAAGATTTCTATCATGCCCCAATAATGGAAAAGGCACCCCTGCAATATGATATCCATATTTCTCGTAATCGGGTGCGCTAACATGTGCTTCGTACCAAACGGAAGGTTGCGCAAAACCAATATGTGGGTCGTTAGCAAAAATAACCTTTCCCGATTTTGTCTTTTCGGGTGCCAAGACCCAGCTATTGCTTCCCTCGAATTGGGGGATGGGCAATTTTTTCATGATATCGTCCACCCTCATCGCAATATTGGTTTCCAGTGAGTCTGAAATTGTATTGCTATAGTTTTTTATCCAAACGGTAGAGGTATCGGATGTAATCGCTAAATCCTTCAAGTACGCTTCACCAAGTTGGTTTTTGATATTGGTCAATAACGGGTCGGTTTTATGTGCCATGGCAAAGCTAAAAGCCATGTAACCGACCGCATCATAAATATCCTCAAGTACAAAAAGTTCTTTATCCAATCCCGTTAAATAAAACTCAACTGGGGTCGGTCCTTTTTCTATAAATTCATTTATTCCGTCCAGATATGCTTTAGAGAGCACAACCATTTCACTTTGCATATCAAGTTGAGAAACTGTACGCTTGGTATGGTCATCAATACCTAGAGAGAGAAAAAATTTATCGGTCTCCAACAAATCCTTGCCAAAAACCTCTGAAAGTTTTCCTTTGGCAACCCGTCTCAACAATTCCATCTGCCAAAGCCGGTCCTGAGCATGCACATATCCTAAGGCACGAAAGGCATCTTCTTGCTTGTCTGCATAAATATGTGGAATTCCATACGTATCAAAATAAACATTTACATCACCAGTAAGGTTGGACAGTTTTTTTTCTCCGTCATAATCTGGCTTTAGGGTATTTATAAAAACAAAAACACCTATAACCAGAATTAATAGGATACTGGCAATGATAAGCAGCACTTTCTTTAGTCTCTTCACTTGAAAATTTGATTGATTTTTTAGTGAATCTAAGGTAAGCTATTTTAGAAAATTGTACTAAAAGTAAAGGAAAATACAACTTATCTATTCATAGAGAGCTGATATTTTTCAAGACCAGATTTAAGCCACTTTTCATATTCTTCGGTATCAACGTATTGTACCGCGTCATTTAGAATTTCAAGATTGGGAGAGAGCAATACATAATACGGTTGGGAGGCAGCATTAAAGTTTATGGTTTGAAACGTTCCCCATTTTTGTCCGATGGTTTCAATTTCCTTTATTCTTCCTGAGTCATATTCAAAATCAAATTTTTCATCGTCCGGAAGCTCTTTCCTATCATCAACATATAAAGAAATTAAGACATACTCCTCCTTAAGTATTGGATAGATGCTGGAATCGCTCCAAACATTTTCTTCCATTTTTCTGCAGTTTACGCAGGCCCAACCTGTAAAATCCAGAAGTATAGGTTTGTTCACTTTTTGGGCATATGCCAAACCCTCTTCAAAATCTTTATAGCAATCCAGTCCCAAGGGACAGTCGCTTTCGGTCTCTTTTATACTATAGAAATCTGGTGGCGGAAAACCACTTAGCAATTTTAAATTTGCCATATTTAACACCCCCAATATGAGATATACCGAAAAGGCAAGACTCAGAAATCCCACAAACTTTCTTGTTGGAGAGAGCCCTTGTTTTGGTCCATCGTGTGGAAACCTGAACACTCCAAAGAGGTAAAGTGTCATCAAAACGAACAATACTATCCAAATTCCCAAGAAAATCTCCCTTTTAAAAATCCCCCAATTTCCGACCAAATCTGCATTTGAAAGAAATTTAAAGGCTAGGGCAAGTTCCAAAAAGCCCAAGACCACTTTTACCGTTGTCATCCATCCACCTGATTTTGGCAAGGAATTCAACCACGCAGGAAAAAGTGCAAAAAGCGCAAACGGCAATGCCAATGCAAGACCAAAACCTACCATACCTGCAGAAAGATTTGTGGCCACGCTACCTTCGGCCAATGTGGTGCTTCCCAAGAGTCCGCCCAGAATAGGTCCGGTGCACGAAAAAGAAACAATGGCCAATGTCAACGCCATAAAAAATATGCCCATCCCTCCTCCTACTTTGGACGATGCTGCGTCCATTTTATTGGCCCATGAGCTTGGTAAGGTAAGCTCATAATATCCAAAGAACGAAAAGGCAAAAAAGACAAAAATGGCAAAGAAGAGTACGTTGAGCCAAATATTGGTCGCTATGGTATTCAAGATTTGTGAATCGACCGAATCGAATAGGTGAAACGGTAGGCTGAGCAAAAAATAGATAAGTACAATAAAAAAACCGTACAGCAGAGCATCGGCAATTCCTTTTGATTTTTGTTTCGTGCGTTTTGTAAAAAAGGAAACAGTTAGAGGGATCATTGGAAAAACACAAGGAGTCAACAATGCGATAAGTCCCCCTAAAAAGCCCAGACCAAAAACCATCCATATCATGTTTGATTTACCTCTAATGGTTTCCAGACCATCCTTATCCAATAAATTCTTATTCTTTAAATCAAGCTTTAAGGAAGACCCCAACGCAGCACTGCGCTCATCCAATTCCTGTTTTGAAGTTTGAAAAGCAGTACCATCCAACGAGATTTGGAACAACTCATCTTTTGGAATACAGACCTCTTTACATATTTGATAAAACAGGTTGACCGAAATCTGATTCAAACCGGGCTTCAACAATTTTATGCGCTGCGTAAAGACAGCATCTTTTTTAAAAAAAGTCTCGTCCACTTCAAAGACATCGCTGTACTCGGTTATCGTCTCGCTTTCTGTAGTTTTTCCAATCAGTTCGTAATCCTTCCCAGCTCCTTCAAAAGTGAATTCGCTAGGTAGGGAACCTCCTTCAGCGGTATATTGGGAATACACATGCCAGCCTTCCAATATTTTACCCTTAAACAATAACTCGTATTCCGTATCGGATATTTTTTTTACCTCGTGCGACCAAACAGCCGGATCACTCTCCGACTGAGGGGTCATGGATATTGTGAAAATGAAAAAAAACAAAAATGATACTAAATACTTCATGTTAGCAGTGTAATTTTTAAAATGCTGTTGGTTGATGCATCTACTTTAAAACGTTCGTCCATTCGTTTTCCAACGACCCAAATGATTACATCGCCCGAACACAATAACCATTGTTTTGATTTGGAATACATGTCCACTTTTTCGTCCTTGAAGAACTTGGAAATTTTTTTCTTCCCTTTCATTCCAAATGGATAAAAATAGTCGCCTTTTTCCCAATTCCTTAACAATAACGGATAGTTTAACTTTTCCTTATCCAGAAAAACCACATTTCTAGATGCACCTATCATGGCGTTTACCTCTTCAAACTTTAATTGGACAGGAAAATCGATACTGGTAGCATTTTCAGAAATGTCAAAAACTTCATTTTTTTGATCTTCCCGTTTCCTTAATATCAAATGCGTTCTGTCCTTGAGCAATTTATGGGTTTTTGACCTGACTTCTTTTCCGCTATTTCCAGTGAGCAATGTCTTTACGTTATCCCATTCGGTAAATCCAAATTCATGCAAAAGCTGATACAGATAGGCATCAATAGGTTGCAATTTCAGTAACTCATTTATTTTGATCTTGTAATGATTGTCGGTTTTATGGAACAATTCATTTTTAATCTCACCAATATGATTTTTCAGTAAGGCATCCGTTTGGGAAAGGTGATTTTGTGTATTTAGAAAATTCTCTAAAAATGTTGGATGGAGCTCTTTCAATTTTGGTACGACCTCCAATCGGATTTTATTTCGCAGATACTTATTTTCCGCATTGCTACTATCCTCTCTCCATTTGATATTTTCTTTTTTGGCATAATTTAAAATAGCATTTCTGGAGAAATGCAACAACGGTCTCACCACACTTCCATTTTGAGCGGGAATGCCTAGAAGGCCATCGATTCCCGTACCCCGCGAAAGGTTTATAATAAAGGTTTCCAAATTATCATCGGCATGGTGCGCTGTTAGGACATAATCAAACCTTTCTGTCCCCAAAATTTCGTCAAACCATTTATAGCGCAACTCTCTAGCTGCCATTTGAACCGAAACTTTATATTCTTTTACATATTGTTCTGTATCAAAGGAATTTACCAAAAAAGGGATTTTAAGTTGGTTTGAAAGATTTCGTACAGATGCCTCATCGCCGTCACTCTCTTTTCCCCTAAGATTAAAATTACAATGGGCCAGCGTAACTTCTAGACCATAGCCGACCGCCAAATGTGCCAATACAACACTATCAATCCCACCACTACAGGCCAACAACAGGCGTTTCTCCCTTAAAAAGGAAAAATTGGTATTGATGTGTTCGGTGAACTGCTTCAGCATTGTACAAAATTACCACTAAACCATGAATTTATATGGATTGTAAAAGGTTTTGGGTGAAAGTTTCAGGGTTTCAAGTTCTAATCTCTAAGTTCTTGGTTTTGACAGTTGACAGATGTCTGATGACGAATGCGGGTTTGGGTCTCGGGTGAAAGGTTTTGGGTGAAGGGTAAAAGGTTTAAGGGTTTTGGGGTTTCAAGTTCTAATCTCTAAGTTCTTGGTTTTGACAGTTGACAGATGTCTGATGACGAATGCGGGTTTGGGTCTCAGGAGAAAGGTTTTGGGTGAAGGGTAAAAGGTTTAAGGGTTTTGGGGTTTCAAGCTCTAAGCTCTAAGTTCTTGGTTTTGACAGTTGACAGATGTCTGATGACGAATGCGGGTTTGGGTCTCGGGTGAAAGGTTTTGGGTGAAGGGTAAAAGGTTTCAGGGTTTTGGGTTTCAAGTTCTAAGCTCTAAGCTCTTGGTTTTGACAGTTGACAGATGTCTGATGACGAATGCGGGTTTGGGTCTCGGGTGAAAGGTTTTGGGTGAAGGGTAAAAGGTTT
>NZ_JAHCMU010000023.1 GCF_018449435.1 Flagellimonas sp. 389
TCTTTTACATTTTTACCGCTCCGATGTACCAAAAAAAGTGGCCGAAACCCGCTTTTTTACGTAGAGTATGACCAAAACGGAAACATGACAGCCGATGCCAATAAGGGCATAACCAGCATTAGCTATAACCACCTTAATCTGCCCACGAAAGTAACCATCGACAATGGTAGCGATAACGGTACGATAGACTATGTGTACGATGCCATAGGTATTAAATTGCGAAAAGAGATTTCAGGGAGCAGTACAGGCACTACGGAATACGCTGGCAATTATATCTATAAAAATGGACAGTTGCAGTTCTTCGATCATCCAGAGGGCTATGTTGAGCCTGACGGTTCAGGGGGTTATGATTACATTTATAATTATATTGACAACGTAGGCAACATAAGGCTTAGCTATACCGATGCCGATAACAACGGGAGTATAGACCCTGCCAACGAGATAATCGAGGAGAACAATTATTATCCTTTTGGGCTTGAACATAAAGGGTACAATAATGTTGTCAATGGTACGGAAAATAACTATCAGACCTTTATGGGAAAAGAGCATCAACAAGAGTTAGGTCTGGAAACCTACGACTTCGGGGCAAGGAACTATGACCCAGCCCTAGGAAGATGGATGAACCTTGACCCGTTGGCGGAACAAATGAGGAGGCATAGCCCATATAACTTTGCATTTAACAACCCATTACGTTTCATAGATCCTGACGGGATGGCTCCAAATGATGTTGTTATTACTGGCGGTGAAAGTCAGGCAGCTTTTGATGATTTGCAAGCCTCAGTACAAACTGAATTGACCCTTGCAAAAGATGCTAATGGTAATGTAACTTATACACAAGTCGGTACGGGAACATTATCTAGTGATGCTCAACAATTAGTAGATGCGATTGATGACCATAGCATTGAAGTCAATCTAGTGGCTGAGGATACTGAATTTACTGCATCGGGAAGTTTTTATGTTGGAGGAGCTTTTTCAGGGAATACAGTTACTAATAGTCCAAGTGGAAATACTGTTGACGCTACTCAAGAAGTTAATCCAGAGGTCCTATCAAAGTTTGGAGATGCTAACAGTAAACCCGGAGCAGGAACATTGCATGAAGTTACTGAAGCCTATCAAGGGGCATTGGTATCTCAAGCGTCGGGAGTATCTTCTCCGGCAGCAAATCAACCAAGAACAGTTTACGCTACGGCTCACGCAAACGCTACTGCTCAACCTGGGACTATTACAGTCCGTTATCTTGGGGCAGACCAAAATAGAGGACGAGGAGTTGTGCTTGGTGGTTATACACTAGGTAATGCACCGCCTTCAGGTACTCAGAGAGCACAGTATATATCGAATGGGGTTGTTATACAGGAATTTCCAAAATGACATAAGATGATTATGAAAAAAATTTATATAGGACTATTAATTTTAGGTATGGCTTCTTGCAAAAGTGTCAAGACGCAAGAAAATATTCCTTCAACTGAAATTGACCTTTCGACAGCAATGAGAGGTAAGGTTTATAAAATCGACTCGTTAAACAATTACTATTTGATATATGTATCTGATGAGAAGTTATCCTATAAAATTGTTTCAGAAAAAGTAAATAAATCTACTTGCAATGAAATCATGATAGATTCCACCTACAATTTTAAAATCAATCAATTGACGAGCGATACTCCACCGCCAGAAGGTAATTCAAATATACCTACACCGATAAATCATTTAGATATTGCAAGATGTGTTAAGTTTAGCGGCAATACTGAAATATGTACTGAACCCGGAATAAACAATCTATATTCATCATCCAATTTGACAGGATTATGTATTGTGAAAAAGAAAGAATCTAAGTGAATCGGAGATGACAGAAACATAAACCGCCCACCGAGGCGGTTTTTTATTGCGCCAGTTTTTGGGTAAGGTCTGCCTTTAGCACGAAAGCGGAAAGAAAATCCTTAACGGTCTCCTTTTGTTTGCTCGAAAGTTTTTGCCCCGCTCCCGCCAGTTTGCAACTGGTGGCGTACCGAGTAAGAAAACAATAGACTGTTTAACCATTTAAAACAGGTATCCATAAATTTCGTTGCGATACATATGTTTTATAGTTTCCTATTGCAGTAGGAAAGGAAACTTTAGTAATGATATTTTTAGATAAATAAGGCTGTTTTCAAAGCTTTGTATATCCAAATTAAATAAAGAATTTACTTTCAATAGCATCTATATTTTCTGTACCTTCATGCTACCAATGAAACCATAACATGAAATATTTTAAAGCCTACTGGACAATTGCACTAGGAGTACTTTTTTTATTGGGGTGTAACGCATACAAAGCCCAAAAACAAGAAGCCCAATTAAACTTTCCAGCGTTGGGGACCCTAATAAAAACAAAGGGAGATTTATGGTACAATGCGGTGGAACAAGTAGGTGTTCCAGATTGGTCCGCCCTTAAAGTCGATGTACAACAACTCCCGTTCAATAGGACCAGTTATGGCTCCTATGCCAGGTATATGGAGCAAGCGGGCAAGATCAACAGCATTGCCTATGTAGATTCGTTGCCCTACAAACCAAAGTACCTACGGTTACAGCTTTTGGACAAATTGGGGATGACCCAATTGCTCAATACGGATACGCACAGAGCACTCCGCTCCTATATTGCCCAAGATGAGGGTTATAAATTGGTAACGGGATTGGACATTACGGTTTCGGAAACGGAAATGCCAAGTTTCTTGCAAGCCGAGGCCGTTCAGCTTCAAAAAGATGTTTACGGGAACATACAGCTTGCAACCATAAACGGAACAACGGAAAACAGGTATTTTTTCTCGGAGCTTCAAATATTTGGTTATCAGTATGCCAACTTTTGCTGGGGAGAGGACAGGTATCACAATCTGATCATCGAAAACCTGTTGTCCGAAAAAGAAAAATGTCCAAAAGGAACATATTTGAAGTCCATCAAAGTGAACAGCGATAGATCATATCTAAAATTTTAGCGAATGGGAAAAAAGAACATGTATATTCTGGTCGTGGTTTTATTGGCGTTTTTGGGCTGTGAGGATATTCTGGAAGTTCCGGATATTTCTGACCAAACCGTTCCTGTCCTAGCTCCTTTGGAGGGAAGTATTTTGACGTCTAACGAAGTGGGGTTCAATTGGCAACGCATTGATGATGCCACTCGGTTCAACATTCAAATTGCAACGCCCAATTTTGAGAATGCCACCCAAATCGTATTGGACAGTATTATTGTGGAAGATACCTTGGGAAATATTGAGACTAGAATCGTGCAGGATCTTTTTAACGGAACGTACACATGGCGCATAAAAGCATTGAACAGCGATTACGAAACTGCCTATACCTTGAACAGTTTTCAGGTAAACGGTGATGAGGACCTCGATATAATTCCACCCAATACCCCACAACTGGCAACGCCTGCCAATGGAGCATCGCAGAGTGACGCCACAGTAAATTTTTCTTGGACAAGGGAAGATGTTCCCGGAACCGCGGAACGGGACAGTATTTTTATTTTCTCGGATGAAAGCCTACAAAACTTGGTTACAAAAGCTTTGGGCGCCAACAAGACATTCTCAACAAACGTAGCTACGGGTACTTTTTATTGGCGCGTGCGGGCCTATGATGCCGCTGGTAATGAAAGTGATAACAGCACTACATTTAATTTTACAGTTGAGGAGTGAGCAAAAATGTAAAGACATATCTATTGTTGGGTCTGGTTCTGGCCATATGGGGCATCATTGGGTTTAGGATACTCGGTGTTTTTTCTCCAGAGCGAGAAGCGGTAGTCGCTGTTGAAAAGCTAAATTTTAAACCCAAGGAGATCGTAGAAAGGGATACGTTCAGCATTCTAGCGGATTATCGAGATCCTTTTCTGGGAACGCTGAGTGCCACTAAAAAAAAGACCGGCACCTCTTCTAGACCCAAGCCACCTGTGGTAGCGTTTCCGAATATCATGTATACGGGCCTGATTACGGACCAGCAAACAAAAGCCAATATTTTTTTTGTGACCATAGCGGGCAAGCAATTCCTTATGCAAAAAAGGGGGATGGAAAATGAAGTCACTTTGATAAGCGGAAACGGGAAACATATCAAAGTACGGTACAAGGGAAAACTAAAAACGATACCATTACAAGGTGCAAATCAATACTAAAATAAAGGCTGGTGCACTGCAATTTGTGCTTCTTGTCGGTGCCGTGATAGCAGTGCTTCTATTAACCTTTGCCTTATTGCACCAATCCCACGTACTTTTTGGTAAAAAAACATCCAAGACCATTGAGGTAATCAAAAAAGCCGATTTGGCCCTTAACTACGCCATGCAGCAGAACATTGCGATCAATGATTCGGTAACATTAAAAATGCCGTCGGCTGATGGTGTCGAGGTGTCGGTCCTAAAATCATTTTGGGGTGTCTTTGAGAAATATGTTGTCACGTCCAAGTTTAAAAAAACTATGTTCGTAAAAACAGCGTTGGTCGGTGGAGCTGTGGATGAACAGTTCCCTGCATTATACCTTAAGGACAATGACCGTCCCATGATCATAGCGGGAAGCGCCAAAATAACCGGAGATGCCTATTTACCGGAACAGGGTATACGACCAGGAACCATAGGGGGACAGTTTTACCGATTCAATTTACCCATTTATGGTACTGTAAAAAAGAGTTCCAAGACGTTCCCCACTATCGAGACTTCCCTAAAAAATCATTTAAAACAACTTTCGAGCCGTGGGAACGGTGGTTTTAGGAATGACAACATACGTTTTTCCGAAGGGTTGAAACTTGTAAATTCTTTTGAATCGTCAACGCAATATATCTATGGCGATATGATGAGATTGTCCAATGTGGACTTGCGTGGCAATATTATGATTTGGGCAACCCAGCAAATAAATGTGGGCCGGAATTCGCAGCTAAAAGATGTGGTGCTCGTAGCACCCAAAATCGTTATAGAAAATGGTTTTAGCGGTGTATTGCAGTGCATAGCCACAAAAAGTATTGAGGTTGAAAGCAAAGTAGCTTTGGATTATCCCTCGGCCTTGGTAGTAAATAAGGGCAATAGACCCAACCCTAAAGACCAGTCAGAACCAAACATTCAGATAGGGGAACATGTCTCGATAAAGGGTATTGTTGCCTATTTGGAAGAAGCTGATGAAGGAAATTTTTCCCCACAGATAACGATAGCAGAAAACACGACAGTTTTTGGTGAGATTTATTGTGAAAAGAACTTGGAACTCAAAGGAGCGGTTATGGGTAATGTCATAACGGATGCCTTTATTGCCCTAGAAAATGGAAGTGTTTATCAGAATCATCTGTTCAATGGCACAATAGACGTAACGTTGTTGCCTATGGCATATTCAGGCGTATTGTTCACTAAAGAAAAAGCGCTGGCCAAATGGCTGTACTGAGGAAGATCAAAGCATCCACCCTAATGGAAACGATGGTAGGTACGGTGCTTATCGTGGTCATTTTCATGCTGTCCAGTTTAGTGATGAACTCGCTGTTTTCCTCTCAGGTAAAAGGAAATCTTCAGCCTATACATACATATTTAGACCAATTGGAATACCAACTTATCAATGGAAAAGTAACCCTACCATTTTTTGAAGAATGGGAAACATGGAATATTGCTATTGGAGAGGTTCAGGAAGATGGAACGATCAGTATTGAAGTGACCGAAAAAGAAGCTATTGGATCAAGGACGATAAAAAGAAAAATCCATTATGTCGAAAACCTGTAAAAAAATAAAGGCCTTCACATTGAGTGAAATGTTGGTCGTGTTGTTATTGACCCTAATTGTGGTGGGACTGGCGTTTTCTGTTTTAGGTTTGGTACAAGGGCAGATGAACGATATACAAATAAGTTATGAAGAGCGAGCACAGGACAATCTTTTGCAACAAGCGTTATGGATCGATTTTAATTCCTATTCCAATATTTATTTTTCATCACAAGAGGGAGCACTAGTATTGGCCAACGAGATTGAAAAGAAAGAATATCGTTTCCGAAAAGAATATGTGGTAAATGAAAACGATACGATTTTCACCGATTTCAAAATAAACAAGGCTTTTTTTTGGGGCAAAGAAGTGAACAGTGGTAAGGTAGATGCTCTAGAATTTATAAATGAAGGCGAGCAGATCAAGACACTCTTCGTTTACAAAAGAAATGCAGCTACAGATTTTATGAATTGATATGGGATTTAAACTGGAAAATACAAATAGTGGCACCGTAACGAGTCTCAATGAAACAAAGAGCGCGGAAAAAACGTCTATTTTAGAACGTGAGTTGACTTTTTTTGGAAAATCGTTCTCCAATAAAAAAAAGGAAGATTTCTACACAGAGCTAAGTGTGCTCCTAAAGGCTGGGATTACCCTTAAAGAAGCCCTGAAACTCATTGAGGAAGGGCAGAAAAAAGAACAGCAAAAAGTTTTGTTCAAAGATTTGGGAGAGCGTTTGCTCGCTGGAAACAGTTTTTCCGAAGCCATAAAGGACAGAAAAGAATTCTCGGAATATGAGTATTATTCGATTAAGATCGGCGAGGAGTCTGGAACCCTTACCACCATTACAAACGAATTGGGGTCGTTTTTTGCCAAGAAGAACGAACAACAACGAAGTTTGGTCAACGCACTTACCTATCCCATAATAATTTTGATTACTGCGGTCTTAGTAGTGATTTTTATGCTACGAATGGTCGTACCCATGTTTCAGGATATTTTTAAACAGAACAATGTCGATCTTCCATGGATTACCGAATTTATTGTTGCGGTTTCGGATTTTATCAAAGATTATGGATGGTGGCTTGTATTCATCATCATTGGAGTGTTGCTGCTGCGAAAAGTTCTTTTTGGCAATGATTGGTTTAAAAGAAAACTGGATTATTTGTTGATAAAGGTCCCATATTTGGGAAGCTTTCTTAAAGCAGTATACTTGGCCCAATTTACAAGGGCTATCAGCCTCTTGACAGCTTCTAAAGTTCCCGTTCTCAACAGTATCGAACTTGCTGGGAAAATGATAAGTTTTTATCCCTTGCAGGATGCTCTGGAGATTGTGAGCACCAAAATCCTACAAGGGGAAAGTTTGAGCAATAGTCTTAAAGGCAATAAGGTGTTTAGCAATAAGATGATATCAATGGTCAAAGTTGCGGAAGAGACCAATCAAACCGAGTTTATGTTCGAACGATTGAACCAGCAGTACAGTGTTGAGGTACAACAAAAATCAAAACTATTGAGTACGTTATTGGAACCCATGATCATTTTGATCGTTGGTGTTTGTGTGGGAGTGATACTGGTTGCGATGTACTTGCCAATGTTTAAACTGGGCAGTGTGCTTGGATAGTTTTTATGGAGTTGATTTTATTTTTGTAAAAAAAGCATTTAAATATCAAAGTGAAAATCGTATTTTTAGTATTGCAAGACAACATTTTATTTACATCGATTTGTACAATTTTGAACCGAGTTTAGTTTTCGGTTAATCATTCAAAAAATAATATGTAAAAATCTGATAGTTAGTATATTGTGATGATAGAATTAGTTCTGTCATCCTGACGAACCACTTTTCAAGTGGCACCAAAACACTGTTAATCGTATGAATTTCAGTGTTTTTTCGTTTTTCTAATATCAAATGATATCAAACAAAACCAAACTAAAAGTTACCTAAGAAATTGAACCAGTAAATCAATTACTACTGGTAATAACCAACCAAAAGACGAATAAGAACCTTAAGGAAATGACCAAAGCCCCAAACTAAACCAACTTTCCAAACTTTTTGTCTAATCTCAATAGACAATGGTGTAATGGCCGCTAAACGATCTGGTCCAGAAACTACATGTAATAACAATGCGACTAAACCTGCAAGTATAGGAAAGCCCATTAGTTAGTTTAGAAACAACAATTTAGGGATTTCTATTTTAGAATGATATCAACAAACCTAAAATATTATGGGATATTTTCTATGGTAACTATCTTACATAAGCAATTGTATCTTTTTGATATGAAATAGAAAAATATCTATTGACTATTTTAAAATAATCTAAATTTATATTGCTGAAAATCAGTTATTTAAATTGTTTCTAACAATGCCCAATCTTAATTTTATAATAAATTTAAAAACGAATTGTTATGGCAATAAGATTAGGAAATAGTTGTATTAATTGTGAAAACTTGGTTGAAGGCAATACCTGTAAAGTACATGGTGTTAAAGTAGGCAATAGTTATACTTGTGATAGTTTCGAAATGAAGCAGGCACTTAAGAACGATACCAATTGTGTATCATGTATACGATTTGAGGCGAGTGATTGTGCGAATCCGCAAAAAGCTGCTCCCGGAATGTCCTGTAACCACTGGGCACCACAGCAAGCTTCAGCTTAAATTAGAACTAAAAAATACATATAAAAAAGGTCAGCTTAAATAGTTGGCCTTTTTTTATTGATCCGATTATAACAATTTTACAATTGCACAAAATTGTATAGAGTAGGTGTAACTTTGCTGTGTAACTATTTTACTACTCTTCCCTTTATCCTTTTAGAACCAATTCGGGTTCAATTTTCAATATCCATTCAATTATTGTTTCTTATATCAAGAACTAACTCATATTAAACTTTCATATATCTGTAAACCGAATCTGAGAAAGCTGACCTAGTTTTGACCATCAAGAAACAAAGGTTGATGCTATGGATTTTCTTCATCATACTTATTTAAACAGATTAAATATAAATTAATTTCCCGTGTAAAAATATTTTATTAGTTTTGTCTAAAAATAATTTATGATTAGGTTAAAATTAAATAGATGCGCCTAAAAAAATACTTTTTGTTGAGCTTGATTATTTCAAGTTTAAGTATTTCTGCCCAAACCGATCAAGCTACAATTACAGGTAAGGTTACTTCTGGTGATGAAGCTATACCTTTTGCAACTGTTTTTGTGAAAAATGGAACGGAAGGAACTACCACAGATATGAAAGGCTATTACGAATTGAATGTAAATCCAGGTGAACTTACGTTGCAAATCAGCTCTCAGGGATATAGAAAAACAACAAAAATAATTACGGTAGAAGCAAATGAAGCCGTTACATTAAATTTTGAAGTTATTGAGGATGCCTTGGGATTGGATGAAATTGTTATTAGCGCCACAAGAAACCGTGTTGAGCGTCGAAGTGCACCTGTGGTGGTTTCTACTTTAAGATCCAAATTACTGACTGCAACCCAGTCTATCACACTGGCAGATGGCCTTAATTATGCTCCTGGTGTACGGGTAGAGACAAACTGCCAAAATTGTGGATTCACCCAAGTGCGCTTAAATGGGTTAGATGGTGGCTATACCCAGATTTTATTAAATAGTAGGCCTGTGTTTAGTTCGTTGATAGGTGTTTATGGGCTGGAGCAAATACCTACCAATATCATTGAACGGGTTGAGGTCGTTCGTAGTGGCGGTTCGGCACTCTATGGCTCAAATGCAATTGCCGGGACCGTTAATGTGATTACAAAAGACCCTGTTTTTAATACTTGGGAAATCGGTACAAACCTAGCCTTGGTGGATGGTGAAGCGGCAGACCGTATTCTTACTTTCAATACCTCGGTTGTAGCCGATGATTTGAATAGTGGCTTTACCCTTTTTGGAACATACCGTAACCGAGAAAGCTACGATGCGAACGATGATGGATTTTCGGAACTTGTAGAAATACGAAACAATACAGTCGGCACTAAGGCTTTTTTAAGACCTACGGACCGTAGTAGAATTTCGGTGAATTTAAATGCTATTCGGGAATATCGTAGGGGAGGGGACCGTTTGGATTTGGCACCCCAGTTTACGGATATCACAGAAGAGTTGGACCACGATACGTTTATTGGAGGAGCAGATTATGAACTGTCAAGCAAAGACAATACCGATAAATTTCAAGCTTACACTTCAGCATCTTATACAAACCGAGATAGTTATTACGGTGGTCTTGGAGGAGAAAGAACACGTCAAGACAGTATTTTGGCCAATAATGCCTTTGGGACTACAAAAGATTTGGCATGGGTGAATGGGCTACAATACACAAAAGCCTTTAAAAATAATGATGTGTTAACTGTAGGAACCGAATTTAACCATACAGAAACCGAGGATATTATTGATGGCTACGATAGGTTGATTGACCAAAACGTTAACGCAATAGGAGGATACGCGCAGTATGAATGGAAGCCCACAGAAAAATTCAGCGCATTGATTGGTGCCCGTTTGGATAATGTAACCGTAGATGGGAATTACTCCATTGGAGGCATAGATAGAGGTGTTGATATTGGCCAAACAGCAATTTCTCCAAGGTTTACCCTATCTTATCAGTTCACCGAAGAGTTAAAGTTTAGGGGAGGGTATGCTAGAGGGTTTCGAGCACCACAAGCGTTCAATGAAGATTTGCATATATCAAGTGTAGGCGGTGAACCCCAATTTGTAATTCTTACAGATGACCTGAATACGGAATATTCCAATGCATTTACAGGTTCTTTCAACTATTCTAAATCAATAGGACTATTACAAATGGATTTTTTGGTCGAAGGATTTTACACCACCTTAGAAGATCCGTTCACTTTAGTAAGCACCGGCGCAGTTTTGGATAATGGTTCTATCTTAGAAGAAGTTCGTAATGGTTCGGGTGCCACAGTATATGGTTCCAATTTTGAATTTGGAATTTCTCCCGACCCCAAATGGCAATTTCAGTTAGGTGGCACGCTCCAAAAAGCGGAATTTGATGAACCCCAAATATTGTTTGAGACCGATGGCACTCCGGGAGAGTCGGATATCATTGTAGACGAGTTTGTAAGAAACCCCAATTTTTACGGATACTTGAATACTGCTTGGGTACCGAGTAAAGCCTTTAACGTAGATGTCACAGGAACCTATACCGGTGGAATGACGGTACCCTTGGTTATAAGTGACACAGGGTTTTTACAATTGAACGAGGTAGATGCGTTTTTTGACTTGAACATTAAATTGGAATCACATGTTGATTTTAACGATAACTTCATGGTTACTTTTTCAGGTGGGGTAAAGAACATATTCAACAGTTTTCAAGATGACTTTGATACAGGGCCCAATAGAGATTCCGACTATATTTATGGACCTAACGCTCCAAGAACCTTTTTTATAGGTGTCAAGTTTGGAAAATTACATTAGCAAACATTTAATTTTATATGAATTGCGTTTAATAAAAAAGGGTCGCTTATTTGTATCTTTAAAAGAATTGGTAATTCAAAAGCAATGATAGGTGATGACCCTTTTTTCGATAATAACTACTATGTATTTTAAGAGGCTTTTATTTTTTGGTTTTTGTATACTCTCAATGTATACAGGACTTTCGCAACAGGATACAATCAAATGGTTAAGTTTTGAACAATTGGAGTCTGCTCTGGCCGAAAAACCTAAAAAAGTCTTCATCGATTTTTATGCCGATTGGTGTGCCTACTGTAAAAAAATGGATAAAGTTGCATTTAAGAACCCAGAGGTCATTACAAGATTGAATACAGCATATTATGCTGTCAAAATGAATGCGGAATATAAAGATAGCATACAATTTGGGGGAGCTATATTCTTTAATAAAGAGTTGGGCAAGAAGCGAAATCCTACCCATGAAATCCCATTAATGCTAGCATCCAGAGAAGGAATGCCATTTTCATTACCTGCGGTGATTCTTTTAGATGAGCATTTTAAGGTCAAGGCACGATATTTTGAGTATCTATCACCAAAAAAAATGATAGAAGTTTTATCGGACTAATTCGTTTTCAAAGCCTTTCTTAATTCGTTTTTCTCTTTATTGATTATCAATTATAATAACTATTGCATCTAAATTTCAACAATATCCGTTTAAAATTTAAACGTTTAAATCTATATATTTGAAGCATGCAAAAAAGGGTTTCCTTAAAAGACATCGCAAAGAAAGCTGGAGTTTCCATTGCCACGGTTTCCTATGTGCTCTCCAAACAAAAAAATAGTGGCGTTAGCGAAGAGGTTTCGGATAAAATCAGGAAAATAGCCAAGGAACTTAACTATAGACCCAACCAGATTGCCAAAAGCCTTCAGAGCGGTAAAAGCCATACTATTGGATTGATCGTGGCAGACATATCCAATCCTTTTTTTGCCCAAATTGCAAGAATTGTAGAGGACGAAGCAAAAAAAAACGGATACACCGTAATCTTCGGAAGCTCGGATGAAAAAGCTTCAAAATCGGGAGATTTGATTAAATTTTTATTGAACCGACAAGTGGACGGTTTTATCATTGCACCCTCTGAAGCTTCGGAAAATCAACTACAACAACTAAAGGAACAAAAAGTACCTTTTGTTTTGATTGACCGCTATTTCCCAGAAATAGAAACCAATTTTGTTGCAATAGATAATCAGAAAGCAGCTTTTGAAGCCGTTAGTAGATTAAAAGCCAATGGGAAAGAAAGAATAGGGATGATTGCCTATGATACGAAATTGCACCATATGAAAGAGCGGGTAAAGGGGTATCGAGATGCTCTTACTAGTGAAAAATATCAAGACCAATTGCTTCAGGAAGTTGAGTTTTCAAAGATTAAGGAAGACGTACCAAAAGCTATTGACAAACTATTGAGTGGAGAATATCCTGTTGATGCCATTTTTTTTGCAACTAATACGCTGGGGGTAACAGGCCTAAAATATTTTAACGAGCAGAATATTAATGTTCCCGACGATATTGCAGTAATAGTTTTTGATGAAAGTGAAGCTTTCGACTTTTTTTATTGCCCGCTAACCTTTGTACAACAACCATTATCAGACTTGGCAAAAAAAGCAGTAAATGTATTAGCGGAGCAGATAAATAAACCTACTGATAAAGTATCCAAGATATACTTGAACACCAAGCTTGTCATAAAAAAATCCTGTAGTTAGTCATGCTAATTTCCCTTTAAAATTATATTACCTGATATATTTTATTTGTCACTTAAACGTTTAAGTAATATATTTGATGGCAATGTTGACAGTTTTAAACACAAAAAGCTTCAAATAGTATTCAGAATTCCTGTTGGTTTTTTTCTTGGAGATAGTTATCAACTCAAATTATATGGCGTTCCAAAGAATAACTTTGAAGTAAGTAAGATATGATACCTATGAGAAAAACGCTTACCATTCTTGTACTCTTCTCCATTACAGTCGCTTTTTCCTGCAAGGATAATAATGAAAATAAAAAACAACAAATGTCAAATACCACTGACCAAAAAGGGAATTTTGCTTATGACGAAGCTTTTTTGAAAACATGGGACAAGAACCTCGTCATATTGGAATCAGGGAGTTGTAAAATTGCAGTTTCGGGCAAATATCAAGCAAAGGTTTTTACGTCTACTGCCACAGGACAAGAAGGGAGAAGTCTTGGTTGGATCAACTACGAAGCTTTTGGAAAAACAAATGCACATATGAATGCCTACGGAGGCGAGAACCGATTTTGGTTAGGCCCTGAAGGCAATGTATTTTCCCTCTTTTTTAAACCCGGGGACGAAATGGATTTTAACAACTGGAAGACACCAGCTCCAATAGATAGCGAACCTTGGAGAATTGTTGAAAAGTCGGATACCTTCGTTGCCATGGAATCCAACATGGAACTTAAGAACTACTCGGACCATGACTTTACCATCAAAGCAGAACGAAAAGTTACCTTACTTTCTAACGATCAAATCAAAGAGTTGCTCCAAATTCAAGCTTTGGAATTAAAGATGGTGGGCTACCGTACCGAAAACGTGATTATCAATAGTGGTAGTGAAGCATGGACAAAAAGGACTGGAGCCCCTTGCATTTGGATTTTGGATATGTTTCCACCATCAGACAAGACCAACATAGTTATACCTTACAGAACTGATGCTACAGGTGAAGTGGCGACTACGGATTACTTTGGTGAAATCCCTGATGATCGAATCACCTACGATAATGGGATGTTATTCTTCAAAGCGGATGGAAAGTCACGGGGTAAACTAGGGATTCCACCACAGAGAGCTACTAATTTGGCGGGTAGTTATGATGCTATTAATAAAGTATTGACTATTACACTTTTCGATGTTGATGCCGGTGCAACATACCTTAACCAAGAATGGAAACTTGATGGAGACCCGTTTAAAGGCGATGTCGTAAATGCATACAACGACGGGCCTTTGGAAGACGGTTCCCAAATGGGGCCCTTCTATGAAATCGAGAGTGTTTCCCCTGCTGCTTTTTTACAACCGCAGGAATCCTTAGAGCACAATCATACTGTTTTCCATTTTATTGGTGAGACCGAACAATTAAATCAAGTGTCCAAAGCAGTATTTGGTATCACATTGAAAGAAATTACGAACGCATTATAAACCTAAAAAAATGTCTAAAAATAACTACCCCAAAATAGGTATTCGTCCCATTATTGATGGAAGATTAGGTGGAGTACGGGAATCGTTGGAAGCCACTACCATGAACTTGGCAAAAAGTGTAGCTAAATTATTTAGTGAAACACTTAAATATCCTGATGGGAGTCCTGTGGAATGTGTGTTGCCAAACTTTTGTATTGGCGGCGTTAAAGAAGCAGTTGAATGCGGCGAACTTTTCAAATTACAAAATGTTGGGGTATCACTTTCGGTTACACCCTGTTGGTGTTATGGCACCGAAACCATGGATATGAATCCCTTGGTACCCAAGGCTATTTGGGGATTCAACGGTACCGAGCGCCCTGGAGCTGTATATTTGGCGGCTACTCTGGCTGCCCATAACCAAAAGGGATTGCCCGCTTTTGGAATTTATGGTGAAGATGTTCAAGACTTGGATGATACTACAATAACACCAGATGTAAAAGCGAAATTACTGCAATTTGCCAAAGCAGGTCTAGCCGTAGCAATAATGAGAAATAGGAGCTACTTGGCCATAGGAAGTGTATCCATGGGCATTGCAGGATCAATGATAGACCCTGATTTTTTTCAGGATTTCTTGGGAATGCGGAATGAATATGTGGACTCCACCGAAGTGCTCAGACGTATTCAAAATGAAATCTACGATAAGGAGGAGTACCAAAAAGCATTGGAATGGACAAAAGCAAATTGTAAGGAAGGTGCCGATTTCAACGAAGATGAAAAGCAACGTAATGCTGAGCAGAAAAAACAAGATTGGGAGTTTGTAGTAAAAATGACCCTGATTATACGTGATTTAATGGTAGGTAATCCCAAACTAGAAGCAACGGGTCATGGTGAAGAAGCTTTAGGGCATGATGCATTGGTCTCTGGCTTTCAAGGACAACGACAGTGGACGGATTTTCTCCCAAATGGTGACTTTTCAGAGGCGATTCTAAATTCATCCTTTGATTGGAACGGTCTTCGCGCACCTTACATGGTTGCAACAGAGAACGATGCACTCAACGGGGTTTCGATGCTGTTCAATTATCTGTTGACGAATACCGCACAAATTTTTGCTGATGTACGCACATATTGGAGCCCTGACGCGGTGGAGCGTGTTACAGGTTGGAAACCTGAGGGTATTGCTTCCAATGGTTTTATCCATTTGATAAATTCAGGTTCTGCTGCTTTGGACGGTACTGGTCAGCAATCAAATGAAGGAAAACCTGTGATGAAGCCTTTTTGGGAAATCGACCAGAACGAAGTGGATGCCTGTTTGGAGGCAACCACATGGTATCCTGCCAACTTAGGCTATTTTAAGGGTGGCGGATTCTCCTCAAACTTCCTTACCAAAGGAGGAATGCCCGTAACCATGTGCCGACTTAATTTGATTAAGGGGTTGGGACCGACTCTCCAAATTGCAGAAGGATATACCATTGATTTACCTAAAAAAGTACACGATACCTTGGATAAACGAACCGACCTTACCTGGCCGACAACTTGGTTCGTTCCAAAAACAACGGGTAGTGGATCATTTGTGGATGTCTATTCCGTAATGAACAACTGGGGATCTAATCATGGGGCTATCAGCTATGGTCATATTGGTCACGAATTGATTACCCTATCGTCTATGCTAAGAATTCCAGTATGTATGCACAATGTTGAAGATGAACGTATTTTTAGACCTTCAGCATGGGGTGCGCATGGAATGGACAAAGAAGCTGGTGATTATAGGGCTTGTGAAAATTATGGCCCATTGTACGGGAAATGATATTTGAACAATGAACAATGAACAATGAACAATGCTCTTGCTGAGCGCAGTCGAAGCAAACAACCAACAACGAACAATGACCAATAAACAAGAAAATACTTCCAAGGGCATTCCAGTTATTATGAAAGATAACAAGTGGCCTTTCATTCTTATTACCAGTTTATTCTTTCTGTGGGGGTTGGCCAATAACATGACAGATACCCTTCTGGCGGCCTTTAAGAGAATCATGAGTATGACCGATTTTCAGACCTCATGGATACAAATGGCATTTTATGGTTCCTACTTTTTATTGGCATTACCAGCTGCAATCCTGATAAAAAAGTATACGTATAAAATAGGTGTGCTGGTCGGATTGGGACTTTTTATAGCGGGTGCGCTGCTTTTTTACCCAGCAAGTATAACCATGGTATACGGACATTTCTTGGCGGCACTTTTTATTTTGGCGGGAGGTCTATCCATTTTGGAAACCGCGGCCAACCCATACATCATTTCTATGGGACCTGAAGAAACGGCAACCCGTAGGTTGAATCTTGCCCAATCATTTAATCCAATCGGATCGATAACAGGAATTTTGTTGAGCAAATTCTTTATCCTTTCAAACCTCAATCTTTTAGATGCTAACGAAAGATCTATTATGGGAGCTAACGAGCTTAAGACTATACAATCCGAGGAACTTGGGTCGGTGATGGGCACTTATGTGGGGGTGGCCTTTTTTTTATTGTTGGTCTGGATGATGGTTCGATTTACCAAAATGCCGACCGTAAAGGAAAAAACGAAGAACCTCGATATTGGAGGCTCAATAAAGCGCTTATTGGGCAACCGCAATTATTGTTGGGCGGTCATAGCTCAGTTTTTCTACATGGGAGCGCAAATAGGGTTGTGGTCCTACACCATAAGATATGTCATGCAAGAGTTGCAAAAAAACGAAGATAATGCCTCTGTCTATTATTTGGCATCTATTGTCTTGTTTTCTTGCTCCAGATTCGTATTCACTGCTTTGATGAAGTTTATAGAACCAAGACGATTGTTATCCTTTGCTGCAATTTTAGGTGCAGTATGTACCCTTGTGGTAATCTATGGCAACGGTTTGATAGGAGTGATTTCGTTGGTACTGGCTTCAGCTTGTATGTCACTCATGTTCCCTACAATCTATGGTCTCGGTATGCAAAAATTGGGTGACGATGCCAAAATCGGTGGTTCGGGCTTAATTATGGCGATTCTAGGTGGAGCGGTACTTACAGGTATTCAAGGTGTTGTGTCTGATAAAACAGGGAGCATCCATCTTTCATTTTACGTACCGCTGCTATGTTTTTTGGTCGTGGCCCTGTATGCGTGGGTTCAAAAAAGCCTACAGCAAAAGATAGTATCACCGTAAGAAATAGATGAAGCAATAAAATGGGAAAAGAACATTACGTTATAGGAATTGATTACGGTACGGCTTCGGTACGTGCCTTATTGGTAAATGCGCTTACGGGTGAAGAAATTGCAGTTTCGGAATTTGAATACCCGAGATGGAAAAAAGGAATGTATTGCGACCCTTCCAAAAATCAGTTTAGACAGCATCCTTTGGATCATCTGGAAGGATTGGAACATACCGTGAAAGACGTTGTACAAAAAGGGGGGAAGGACACAGGAAAAAATGTTAGGGCCATTTCGGTGGATACCACGGGTTCCACTCCTGTCGCCGTTGATGAAACAGGAATGCCCCTGGCACTAAAGAAAGAATTTGCCGAAAATCCAAATGCCATGTTCTTCTTGTGGAAAGATCATACCGCAATACAAGAAGCAGAGGAAATTAATCAAAATGCCAAAAAATTTAAACAGGATTATCTAAAATATTCAGGAGGTATCTATTCTTCCGAATGGTTTTGGGCAAAACTTTTGCATGCACTTCGGAATGACAATGCCGTTGCCAAAGCATGCCATTCCTGGGTAGAACATTGTGATTGGATACCATTTCTGTTGACAGGGGGGAATGACGCAAAACAAATAAAAAGGGGTATATGTGCCGCGGGACACAAAGCGTTATGGGCAGAAGAACACGGCGGACTTCCCAAAGAAGCATTTTTTTTAACGTTGGACCCGATACTGGGAAAACTCGACCACCCACTTTTCACAAAGACCTTCGACGCGGACGCCAAAGCTGGAAATCTATGTGAAAAATGGGCGGAAAGACTAGACCTCTCTACCAATGTGCTTATTGGAATTGGGGCATTGGATGCTCACATGGGTTCGGTTGGTGGACAGATAGCACCGTATTATTTGAGTAAGGTTATCGGTACCTCAACGTGTGATATGTTGGTAGCTCCGCTATCGGATAAGCTCAAGATGATACAGGGAATCTCCGGACAGGTAACAGGTTCCATAATCCCAGGGATGACTGGCCTTGAAGCTGGGCAGTCCGCTTTTGGCGATGCATATGCTTGGTTCGAAAAGCTGCTTACGGAAACCGCACATACAGCTATAGATGATTGCACTGTCGACCAAAATATAAAAGTTACGTTGTTAAAGGAAATAAGTTCAAACCTATTGAATCGACTGGGTTTGGAAGCGTCTAAATTACCTGTTGATGAACACGCTGAACTTGCTATAGATTGGTTTAATGGGAGACGGACTCCAGATGCTAATCCACACGTTAAAGGTGCTTTTATCAATCTTGATTTGGCAAGCAATGCCGCAAGTATGTATAAAGCATTGGTGGAGGCCACGTGTTTTGGGTCAAAACGTATTGTAGATCATTTTATAGCCAATGGTGTTCCGTTAAAAGGAATCATCGCCTTGGGCGGTATCGCCAGAAAATCGGATTTTGTAATGCAGACCATGGCAGATGTATTGGGCTTGACCATAAAAGTGCACAGATCGGAACAAACTTGTGCTATAGGTGCTGCCATGTTCGCTTCAGTTGTTGCAGGTATCCATCCCAATGTTGAAAAAGCCATGAAGGTTATGGGGCAAGGATTTGATAGGAGATATCAACCAAATAAAAAAAATACCAAAATACTTGAAAAACGTTATGAAATGTACCTGACAACAGGTGCATTTTTGGAGGTGGGAATCAAAAAAGAATGAGTGTTTAAAGAAGAACGACCAAAGCACAATGTTAAAATAAGCGCATATGGAACCTGTATTTGAACGAAGTATTTATTTAAGTAAATTAGTGGGTGCTACTAATATGAATTAAATGAGTTAAATAATTAATTTTTTTCAAAATGATAAACAGAAGGGTATACAAACTCGTTTTTGTTGTATTGGTAGCGGCATTATGCAACTTGTCCTGTAAAATCCAGGAAGAAAGAAAAGTGGACGAAGAAGCTGGCCCCATGAACTTTATAGTCATTTTTGCCGATGACTTGGGATATGGGGATTTGGGCTGTTATGGAAACCCATCCATCAAAACCCCAAACTTAGACAGATTGGCTCAAGAAGGTCAAAAATGGACAAATTTCTATGTAGCGGCAAATGTTTGTTCACCTTCAAGGGCTTCTTTATTGACGGGCAGATTACCCATTAGAAACGGAGTATATTCTAATATAAGAAGAGTATTTTTTCCCGACTCCGAAACAGGGCTTCCCCAAAAGGAAATTACGATTGCAGAATTGTTAAAGACAAAGCAGTACAACACAGCGTGTATTGGAAAATGGCATTTAGGACATAATGACGGGTACTTACCCACCGATCAGGGGTTCGATTATTTTTACGGACTGCCCTACAGTAATGATATGGATCGTGTTGCAGGTATAGGTCATGGAAATGCATCTTTGAATCCGAAAGTGGAATATTTCAATGTTCCGTTGATGAAAAACAAGGAAATCATAGAGCGGCCTGCGGATCAGTATACCATAACCAAACGATATACAGAAGAGTCCGTAAAATTTATCAAGGAAAATACCGATAAACCGTTCTTCCTATACTTGGCCCATTCCATGCCACATGTTCCCCTTTTTGCGTCCCAAGATTTTCAAGACAAAAGTAAAAGAGGATTATATGGCGATGTAGTTGAAGAAATCGATTGGAGTGTTGGAAGGATAATCAAGACGTTGAAGGAAACCGGGTTGGATGAAAATACTTTGGTAATCTTTACTTCGGATAATGGTCCTTGGGCCATCATGAACGATCATGGTGGTAGCGCAGGAATGCTATATGGGGCAAAAGGGACCAGTTATGAAGGCGGGGTAAGGGAACCCGCAATTTTCTGGAGTCCAAAGTTGGTCAAACCAGAAGTGGTCTCCAAAATGGGAAGTACCATGGATTTAATGCCGACATTCATGCATTTGGCAGATATCGAATTACCTAAGGATAGGGAATACGATGGATTCAACATCACACCAGTTTTGAAGGGCGAAGATGAAAATCCAAGAAATGAACATTTCTACTATCACGGCACTATTCTATTTGCTGCAAGAAAAGGCGATTACAAAAAGTATTATTATAAAAACAATCCAATGGGTTATCCCGAGCGAATGGAAAAATTGGATACGCCTGAATTGTACAATGTGCAGTTGGACCCTTCCGAACGCTTTGACATTGCGAAAGAATTTCCAGAAATAATGGTTGTTATTGATGAAATGGTGAATACCCACAGAGCAACTATAGTTAAACCCGAAAGTGAATTGGATAAATTTCCTAAGAAGATTCAAAACTGAAAGAATAATCTTTCATGTACCACTTCTGAAAATAACAAATCTTCATTTTTTAGCCGCAAAAATGTTAAAACAACATATTTAAACGTTTAAGTATTGTTTAAATAGTATTTTTATGTTAGGTTTGTGTTAAGAGTTTTAAAATTTTAAAATATTACTTAAACGTTTAAGTAAAATACTACAAGCACTACTGTTTTAACTAAACCAAAACAAAATGAAGCATACTTACGAAAAGATAAGTGCCAATTCACGCTGGCTACCTTATCCTAAAAATCACTTCGCTTTTTGGGCTGTTTTCTTTCTCATTGCAGGAACAATTTATGCATCGCCCATTGCGTCTTCACCCCGAATCCCAAAAATGGGGCTACAACAAACAGTAACTGGAACCGTAACGGACCAGAACAATGTTCCATTGCCGGGTGTTACAATATTGGTTAAGGGAACTACATCTGGAACTGTATCTGATATTGATGGAAAATATACAATAGATACAGCTTCTGATGATGTTCTTGCTTTTTCATACATAGGGTTTCGCAGTATTGAAGTGCCTGTTAGGGGGCAGTCGGTTATCGATGTAACCTTAGAAGAAGATCTTGAAAATTTGGATGAGGTCGTTATAATCGGATATGGTTCGGTCAAGAAGAGTGACTTGACAGGTTCCGTGTCTTCCTTAAGTGATGAAAGCTTCAATAAGGGGGCACAGGTGTCAGTGGAGCAATTGATACAGGGGAGGGCTGCAGGTGTTCAGATAACTCAGGCAAATGCGCAGCCAGGAGGAGCATTTTCCATCCGGATTAGGGGTGCAACTTCTATTACGGCAGGAAACGAGCCCTTGTTTGTAATTGATGGGTTGCCAAGTCAGCCGCAAAATGCCATCAACCCAGGAGATATCGAATCCATAGAAATCCTAAAGGATGCTTCGGCCACGGCAATTTATGGTTCGCGGGGAGCAAATGGAGTGGTATTGATTACTACAAAACAAGGTAAAGCGGGAAAAATAAGAGTTGATTATGAAACCTATGCAGGATTTCAAGAAGTTGAAAATCGATTAGATCTTTTAAATACCCAAGAATACATTTCTTTCATTAACGGTATTCGGGCAGATCAAGGAGAAGATCCTCAATTCTCACCGGAAGATATCGCTGCTATTGGTGCTGGCACAGACTGGCAAGATGCCATTTTTAGATCTGCTTTCGTACAAAACCATCAATTTTCGGTATCGGGAGGGTCGGAAAAGACCAAGTTTTATACCTCTCTAAACTATTTCGACCAAGAAGGTGTGGTGCTCAGTTCGGGTATTCAGCGCTACACGGGAAGAGTGAACATTAGTCATACTGGGGATAAATTCAATTTTGGTGTCAATTTGAACACTTCCGTAGTGGTTAGTGACAATGTACCTTTGGGCAATGGTATAAATATTGGTGCAGGAACAATCGGTACGGCGCTTCAATTTGATCCTACTTTGGCCATTTTTGACGAAAACGGGGACTATGTACAATCACCAAACCTTGATTTAAATAATCCAGTTGCATTAGCAGAAACCATAGAGCCAAGGTCAGAAACGGATAGGACCTTTGGAACCCTCTTTGCCGAGTACGAATTTTTTAAAGGGTTTTCGGCCAAGGCCAATTTTGGTGTAAATCGGAGAAATATTAGATCAGATTTCTATGCTGCTCCGGTTACCAAGCGTGGACAATTAGGCAATGGATCGGCAAGTATCAATCACGCGAGGAATACAAGCTATCTAGCTGAACTAACGGCGAGTTATGATAAAACTTTTGGTGAAGACCATTCCTTAAATGCTTTAGCAGGTATATCCTATCAAGAATTTAATTTTCAGGGTTTTAATGCGGGGAGTCAAAACTTCCCTACCGATCAGTTTGGTACTGATAACTTGGGTGCTGGCGACTTGGAAACCTACACTGTTGGTTCAAGCAGAAATAAAAATCAATTGTTATCTTATATTGGTCGCGCCAACTATATTTATAAAGACCGTTATCTAGTTACCGCTACCGTCCGTGCCGATGGTTCTTCACGTTTTGGAGAGGACAACAAATACGGCTATTTTCCTTCAGTTGCCTTAGGATGGAAAATGAACAACGAATCGTTTCTACAAAATGCAACGGCTATATCGAATCTCAAGCTTAGGGTCAGTTATGGTATTACAGGTAATCAAGAGATAGGGAATTATACGTCATTGGTATTGTTGGGGACCTCTGGTGATGCCGTTTTCGATGGAGAACGATTTACGAGTATAGCTCCCTCAAATTTAGCAAACCCAGATTTACGATGGGAAGAAACCGCACAATTCAATGTAGGTTTGGATTTTGGACTGTTCAATAATCGCATATCGGGAACTTTGGATTATTATACCAAAGAAACCTCCGACTTATTATTGAACTTGCCCATACCGCTTACCACTGGTTTTGGTTTTACCCAGGAAAATGTTGGAGATACCAGTAACCGTGGGTTTGAAGTGCTTTTGGAAACACAGAACATAGTAGGCGATTTCAACTGGACAAGCACCTTCAATTTTGCTACCGTAAGGAATGAGGTGACCAATTTGGGGGAATTACCCTTTATTTTACAGGGAAACCTTAGGTTTCTGAATGATTTTACCATCCTAAGGGAAGGAGACCCGTTGAATTCGTACTGGGGTTATCGGACCGAAGGTATTTTTCAAAATCAGGAAGAAATAGATGCTTCGGCGCAACCGGGTGCAAGCCCAGGAGACCTCAAATTTGCCGATACTAACGAGGATGGATCTATTGACCCGGAAGATCGCGTTATTTTGGGGAATCCCTTTCCTAGTTTTACATTGGGTTTAAACAATTCATTTTCCTACAAGGGCTTTACCTTGGACTTTTTCTTTGAAGGCGTCTTTGGCAATGAACTTTTAAACTTTACACGGGTAGACTCTGAAAGTCCATTTTCATTACTGCGTAACAGACAGAGTTTTGTGCAGGACAGATGGACCCCCGACAATACTGATAGCCAAAATCCTTCTTTTCTGACTTCATTGGGTGGACGCGCCGTTAACGACAGGGTCGTTGAAGATGGTTCTTACATCCGCTTACGTAATCTAAGGATAGGCTATACCTTTCCCAATGGAAGCATAAAGGGCATAGAGCGTTTGGGCATTTTCGCTAATGCGCAAAACGTATTCACGATTACGGATTACAGCGGATTTAACCCAGATGTAAGTTCATTTGGAACATCCAACTTACGATTGGATTATAACGCATATCCTCTTGCACGAATAATAACATTAGGATTTAATATTGGATTTTAATAAAAAAAGATAGACTCATGATACTCAAAAGAAAATACTACTTTTTTATAGTAAGCTTGTTCTTTCTATTACCTAGTTGTGAAGGACCTTTAGAAGAAGAAACGTTCACACAATTGGGGCCTTCCAATTTTTATGAAACCGCAGAGGATGCCGAAGCCTTATTGAACTCTGTCTATGCAAATGCAAGAGGATATCGAGATGTATTGCGGGATTACTTGACTTTTGGCGAAATGACCACCGATTTGATGATTTCTCGACAAGGAGCGATTAACGCCAACACACAGCCTATAGAAGATTTTCTGTTCCCTGAAGATCATCCATGGCTTTTAAGCCTTTGGGCCAAATTTTATAGTTCCATTTTTAGGGCAAATACGGTGTTGGAACAAGTTCCAAATATTGATATGGATGAAGCCCGGCGGACTCAGATAGTTGCCGAGGCACGATTTTTAAGAGTATTCAGTTATTATACGTTACACGATCTTTTTGGAACCGTTCCTTTAATATTGACGAGTGAGACCACAGCTTCGGATAGGCCCAGCAGGGCAACCCGTGAGGAGTTTGATACATTTATGATAACTGAATTTACAGAAGTTGCGACCATTTTGCCCCCAACGCAGGAACAGTATGGCCGTGCTACCAGAGGTGCCGCATTGGGTTTATTGGCAAAATACCATTTGAACCGGAAATCTTGGCAAGAAGCTGCCGATACTGCTTTGGAAGTAATGGATTTAGGTGTTTACGGTATTTTTGCTCAAGGTAATAGAGCGGAACTCTTTGCCTTGGCCAATCAACGATCCAATGAGTTTATCTGGGTGTTTCCTTTTCCGGATGTACCCACAGGAGATTTGGGCAATACCTATCTCAGTCATGCAGCCCCCCCGGGATATCAATTTAAATTTCCGCCAAAAGTAAACTTTGCCGCCCAGTTCAAATTACTGTCAAGTTTTGTAGATTCTTTTGCTGGGGAAGACGAACGTTTGGATGCCATTTTGTTCGAGTATACCAATGGAGGTGGCAATTTGGTACAACTTGGGAACGATGACAAACGTAGTTTTAAATACCGTGAGGACCCCAATGGTATTGGAGATGTAAGCGGAAACGATTTCCCCATTCTTCGCTATGCCGATATTTTGATGTCCAGAGCAGAGGCCTTGAACGAATTGCAAGGTCCCAATCAGGAATCGATTGAGCTAATTAATCAAATTCGGACAGCTGCAGGTTTGGAGGCTATCAGTTTGGCAGACTTTGCTTCAAAAGAAGCGTTACGTGATCAAATCTTATTGGAACGAAGCTGGGAATTCCACACCGAAGGATTGCGTCGTCAAGACCTTATCAGACATGGCAAATTTATTCAACTGGCACAAAGCAGAGGAAAGGCGGCACAAGACTATCAAGTGTTATTTCCTTTGCCCCAAACAGAAATCGATAAAAATCCGAACCTAGAACAAAATCCTGGATATTAGCTTGAAATTAACAATAGATTTAATTTTTAGAAACTACGTTTACATTTATTGAATTGGTCATACAAGGCTTTACCTGTAGAAAGAATATGAAACATATCATCAAAACAATAGCATCAGTGACAAGTTTAAACTTCATTTTACTTTTATTGACTTGTTCGATTGGAATGTCACAAACTAAAAGGCCCAATGTAATTATCATCAATGCTGATGATTTGGGGTATGGAGATATTGGCATACAGGGAGCGACCAAAGTAAAGACCCCCACTATAGACCGCTTAGCTTCGGAGGGTAGGCGATTTACTGATTTTCATTCCGCTTCTGCTGTGTGTTCCCCTTCGAGGTATGCACTGCTAACAGGACAGTATCCTGCCAAACAGAATTTTTGGAATCCCATATTCTTAAAGACACCTTTACAAGTAGATGCAAAGCGTATGACTTTGGGGAGTCTTATGAAAAAAGCGGACTATCAAACGGCAGTGATAGGAAAATGGCATTTGGGATTTGGCAACGAACAGCCCATAGACTGGAACAAACCCCTAAAACCTGGCCCATTGGAATTAGGTTTTGATTACTATTATGGCGTTCCCGTACTTAATAGTCATCCTCCTTTTGTATATGTGGAAGATCATAAAGTAGTCGGTCTTGTACCAGATGACCCCATGGTCTATGGAAAAAAAGCGAATACCAGATATTTTGATGAGAAATTTGGCATAGATGAGATGGGAGGTGCACAAGAGGCCCATAAACTGTACAAAGACCGTGAGGTAGGAACACATCTAAAAGATAAAGCAGTGGATTGGATAAAAGAGCACAAGGACAATCCTTTTTTCCTCTATTTTGCACCAACCAACATTCATCACCCCTTTACCCCGGCACCAAGATTTATTGGGACTAGTGGTGCAGGACCTTATGGGGATTTTATCCATGAGCTGGATTGGATGGTATCTGAAATTCTAGAAACACTGGATGAAGAAGGAATTGCGGACAATACACTGGTAATTCTAACAAGTGACAATGGTGGTATGTTGAATAGGGGAGGACAGGTTGCCATGGAAGCCGGCCATTCCTTGAACGGATCTTTGCTCGGTTTTAAGTTTGATGCCTGGGAAGGAGGGCATCGGGTTCCTTTTATTGCTCGTTGGCCCGGTAAGGTACCTGCCGGGACTATATCAGACGAATTATTGTCAAATGTAGATTTGTTTGCCACTTTGGCAAAAATGATTGGTTACAAACCTAAGAAAGATGAAGGTCCTGACAGTGTGGACATGTTAACGGCGTTGACAGGAAATCCAGATAAACCTATTCGGGAACATTTGCTCATTTCTCCTTCACGACCTAAAAACCTTGCAATGCGCAAAGGAAAATGGATGTACATATCTGCGCAGGGTGGAGGTGGTTTTGAAGACATCAAACTAGGTGATCACACGTTTGGTGGACCAGCTGCTTTTCCATTTACAGGTCAGGTGAACAGCGATATCGAAAACGGTAAAATCAAGGATGAAGCATCTCCCGCACAATTATATGATTTAGAAGCCGACCCTTATCAAAGCACCAATGTGTACGAAAAATATCCTGATGTTGTAAAGGAAATGGAAGCCCTGATTAAAAAAACCTTGGATGATAAATAGACAGAACATGAGACATTCAGTAAATAACAATAAAATATTTTGGACTGTGATACGAAAGAATACCATAAAAATTGGAGTATTGTTTTTTGTGGTCGTAGCTATACTATCCTGTGAACAAGAGAAAAAGTATATTTCCTATACAGATATGGTCAATCGATTAATAGACCTTCAAGTGTTGGCGAAATTACCCCAAAAAGGAGAAAAAAGTGCCATGTGGTCCAGTTATGACCGTGATAGCAAGATAGATTCGGTAACTGGGGAATTTATTGATTGGGATGCCAATATTGATGGTTTTGAACCACAATATATTAGAAAAGAAGGTGACAATGAGGTGTTGGCAGAAATGACAGGACCCGGGGCCATTGTCAGGATCTGGTCGGCAAGCCCGCGTAAGGGAAAGGTTAAAATCTATATTGATGGGAACGAGGAGCCAATGGTCAACGAATCCTTTATTGATTACTTCAAGCCGAGTATTCCAGCTTTTGATTATCCTGAACTGGTCTACGAGACCAATGCCAAGGGATTTAACAACTATGTGCCGATACCCTATCAAAAAAGTTGTAAGATCGTGGCAGAACCCGGTTGGGGGCAGTACTATCATTTCAATTATATCACTTTTCCTGAAGGTACAGGGCTGGAAGCTTTTGACCCAAATCTGACGGAAGAAGGAAAGACTGCTCTTGAAAATGTGAATACCTTTTTCGCTAAAGATATGGGCGAATACCCTCATGAAAATAGCAGTTTGAAAAATGAAACCAACAAACTGGAATTAGCGGCGAACGAGAAGAAAACCGCTTTTACTTTAGAAGGAGAAGGAGCCATTGCAGCGATAAAAGCGAAGTTTCATATCGCCGATTCTTCAAAGGTTGCAGAGGTCATGCGCAAGACCATTTTGGAGATACGTTGGGATGGAGAGGATCAACCTTCGGTCTGGACGCCTTTGGGAGATTTTTTTGGTACGTCACCCGGTTGGAACGAATACCAAACCTTACCTATGGGAATGACCAAAGAATGGGCATACAGCTATTGGTTTATGCCTTATGGAGATGGGGCTGAAATTGCTTTGCAAAATTACTATGATGGTCCCGTATCGGTGACCCTGGAAATAACATATACCGAGCTTGAAGGCGATATTGATGATTATGGAAGGTTTCACGCCAAATGGCACAGAGACTTGGACCCCGTCGAAGAAGAACGATGGCCAGATTGGGAATTACTTAAAACAAAGGGCCAAGGACGATTTTTAGGTGCTCATCTTTTGGTCTGGAACCCAAAGGGGGGTAGCTCGGATTCGGGTGGACCTGGACATTTTTGGTGGGGCGAAGGGGATGAAAAGTTCTTTGTGGACAATGAGCAGTTTCCATCTACCTTTGGTACGGGAACCGAAGATTATTTTGGCTATGCTTGGTGCAATCCTTCAATTTTTGAACAGGCGTTTCACAGTCAGACCCAAGACAATGACAATATGGGGTATCAACCTATGAACCGCTGGCAGATAACGGATAATATTCCTTTTCAACAATCTTTTGATGGTTATCTTGAAAAGTACTTCCCCAACGAATTGCCCACACAATATAGCACCGTAGTATATTGGTACTTGAACCCAGAAGGAGAAGATGTATTAACTGCAGTAGATGCGGACGAACTTTATGGGTATGAAACGCCATTCGAGGTATTCCGAAAGGATGGTGTTATGGAAGCGGAAGAACTTATCGTTGCATCCAATACGGGTGGATGGGTATCCTCAGACTTTTGGGCACACGAATCACTTTTTGAGACCGTGAGCGGACATAAAATCATGGTATGGTTTGCTGCAAAGGATAAAGCCAATACTTTGAAAACAACCTTTAACTGGTCTGAAGCAGGGAACTATAAAGTGTATGCAAATCTAGTTCAACAAGATGATGGAGGAACATTCGATATCAAATTGAACGGTAAAGCTTTGAATCGGTTGGATTTTCGAGCGCCCAAAGAACAAAAGCAGACCAAGAGCGTATTACTTGGTGAAGTTCGCCTAGAACTTGGCCAACAAGAGTTAGAGTTTATTTGGTCAGGCGACGGCGAATTTCCCCAGGCCTTACGGTTAGATTATTTGGAGCTACAGAAAGTTTAATTAGTTGAGTTAGTTTTTTCAAAAAAGGACCGATTTCCAAGCCAGAAGCAAGTAAAAGTATTGTAGCGTATTTTAGTTGTTTTCAAAATATTTGGCAAATTTGAATAGCTTGGTTATTGGTCTTTTATCTTATCTTTTCTAATTTCCCAAGATTTGCCCAGTTCTTTTTATTGGGATTATTTACTGGACACTAATTACACTAATTACATGAATTGACACGGATTGACACGGATTTTTCGGAGATTTTTTTTTGGATTTGGTGCTTGGAATTTTAGTGGCTCTTGGGCTTGCCTGGAGGAGATTTACTTTTGATTCTTGATAGCTTCACTTGCTCCAATAGGCATAATTCGCATTTACGATATTGATCAAAGGCACTGTTTTATTACTTTCTGGCAATAGCCACCATATCTCTGGATTTGGGCTTGGCATTTCATTTTTCTTTTGATTACTCATAAACAAATCGGATAATCGAATGAATTACCAAGTGTTTTCAAAAGAGACAATTAGGTTTGTATAGCGAAACAGATTCTCTATACTATACTAAAATTGTATCTAATTTCGTCTGCAACCCAAAATAGTGGTATGCTTGTGCCCATACGGTCGAGTTCTGAGCCTGTATTGTTAATCTTCCCATATGTAAAATCTCTGAAATGAAAAGCATCTACTATTTAACTATTGTCTTTGCCTTTTTTTGTTACAATAAAATGTGGTCGCAAGAAAATGTAATCCACGTAAAGACGTTAACCAAGAATTTTTATGGAAATGGCTCAGTGGCCGTTGGTCTGGATGGGACTGTTTTTGTCAATGAATATGGTACGGCAAATCCAGATATTTCTGGTAGTGGAACCCGTATATTTTCCGTTACTGAAAAAGGCGAGGTTGCCATAGTTTCAGAAAAGGTAAGTGGCGCCGTGGGTAATGCTCTGGACAGCGAAGGAAACTATTATTTCAATAATGGAAATTCCTATACTTCAAGTGATTTTATGGTTTTAAAGGATGGTAAAATAACCAAAATTGCAACTCTTGAAGGTTTTTCTGGGGATATATTGATTGATGGAGCAAATGACTTTTTTTACATCACCAGCTATACGCACCCTGCTATTAGAAGAGTATCCAAGCAAGGACAAGTTGAAGATTACGCAAAAGATGAAAGACTAAAAGGCGCAACGGGCATAACTTTTGGTCCTGACAAAGATATGTTTGTAAGTAATTTTACTACGGGCAAGATTTTTAAATTGGACCCAAAAGGTTCAATCGAGGAACTGGCAAGTATTCCAATAGTTTACCCCGGTTATGTTATAGGCTATATCACATATTTTGAAGAAAATCTTTACGCAACAGGATATGGTTCCAACAAGATTTATAAAATAGGGATGGATGGAGAGGTAACGGAATTTGCCGGTTCTGGCGAATACAAAATGGAAGATGGTACTGCTACAAAAGCCAGTTTTGTGACACCGAACGGTATAGACATTGATACTAAGAACCGAAGACTATATATTTCTCAAAACGGAAATGGTAAACCAGCTTCATTACGCTATATCGATTTACCAAAAAAATAGCACTAAACCCCTTTTTTTAATGTTGGTTTAATTTGCCATGGAATTTTAGCTTTATGTAAGTGCTTATGCCAACATTTTTTTATTAAGATAAAATGAAAGTAATACTATTATAATATAATAGTTTAACTATTGTTTATGAATAGTAATAGTATTAAAATTATCTTGCTTAGGTATATTTGCTATACTATAAACATTAAAAATCCAAGATTATGAAAGAGTACTTTAGACTTTTTGTTTTTATACTTGCTTGTATCACTACGCTTTCGGTAGGTGCGCAACATTTGACACCGTCTGAAAGCGGAAAGATAGAGATTGACGAATCACAGATTCTGGTAGAAGAGATATTAACAGCAGAAGAGCGTGATGCACTTTCTCCCAATGATGTGCTTATGGAACTTAGAGCTGGTAATGAGCGTTTTGTACGAAGCGATTTAACCGCAAGAAACCACTCTGTCCAGATACGTGAAAGTGTAGCTGGTCAGTATCCCAAAGCAATTGTGCTCTCCTGTGTTGACAGTAGGGTTCCCGTAGAAGATGTATTCGATAAAGGTATTGGGGATATGTTTGTAGCTAGAGTTGCGGGTAACTTCATAAACAAAGATATTGTAGGAAGTATGGAGTTTGCCTGTAAAGTTGCCGGTGCTAAATTGATTCTTGTAATGGGACATGAAAATTGTGGGGCTATTCACGCTGCTATTGATGATGTTAAACTTGGTAATATTACAAGTATGTTGAGCAATATTGAACCTGCTATAAAAATATCGAATGTTGTGGAGGGTGAAAAGTCATCCAAAAACCGACTTTTTGTTCATGAGGTCAGTGAAAACAATGTTAGACTAGCCATAGAAAAAATAAAAAAAGATAGTCCTATACTCAATGAAATGAAGGAAAATGGAGATATAGAGATTATGGGTGCTGTATATGACATGGATACAGGCGTTGTAAATTTCTTAGAATAACAAAACTTCTGCATTAAACAGATTTAAAACTGTTTGTTGCCGATCCTCTAAATAAATCCAAAGATTTGTTTAGAGGATTTTTTATTTCATTCACTATTAAAATTAATTGAAAGTTACGGTTACACTTTTTAAATATCGATCCAGAAGGCCCATCCGTGAATGCAAACGGCCCATCCATCAGTTTAGGTCCTATAAAAGCAAAATTCAATAGTATGTTTACACCGAGTTAGTAGTCAAGTTGAATGACGTGATTATAAATCTTTTAAGAATAGATTTGGTTTGGATATTTTAGATCAATTTGTTTAGAAGATTTACGTTGCACCAAGGAGTTATGAGGTTGAGCTCCTTGGTTGTAGCGGTTTTAAAATTTAATTGTACAATAAGCTCATTTACTTAACCTACCTGCTTAGATAAAGGGTCATTTATAATGGCTCTTTTTCTTTTTCAACTTAGGAAAGTTTATAACCCTTCACAAAATCTTGTTGACAAATTGAGAATAGCATGGTGAATAAATCAACTGTTTACCTTTTGTAAGGTTCTATGCAAAAAACCTACTTTTGTAAAAGTAATTTATAGCACAAACTATCTTATGTCCGAACAAATAGAAAGAATAAAAACACTTATCATTGGGTCTGGCCCAGCAGGATACACAGCAGCAATCTATGCCTCTAGAGCTGATTTAAAACCTGTAATGTACACAGGAATGGAACCTGGGGGGCAATTAACAACAACAACAGAAGTAGATAATTTTCCTGGATATCCTGATGGTATCGATGGCCCTACCATGATGGTTCAGCTTCAGAAACAGGCTGAAAGATTTGGCACAGAGGTACGGATAGGAATGGTCACTTCGGTTGATTTAAGTGATGAAGTTGGAGGAATACACAAAGTAACCGTGGATAATGATCAGGTTATCGAAGCAGAAAGTATTATAATTTCCACAGGTGCTTCGGCAAAATATTTAAATATCCCAAGTGAACAACGTTTACGCGGAGGCGGCGTTTCTGCTTGTGCCGTTTGTGACGGATTCTTTTATAAAGGTCAAGAGGTAGCTATTGTTGGGGCAGGGGATACCGCTGCCGAAGAAGCTTCTTACCTGGCAAATATCTGTAAAAAAGTGACCATGTTGGTGCGAAAAGATTATATGAGAGCCTCCAAGGCGATGCAGCATCGTGTCAACAGTTTAGAGAATATAGAGGTCAGGTATAACACAGAGGTTGATGAAGTGTTGGGCGAACAAGTGGTCGAAGGCCTTAGAATGGTCAACAATGTAACAGGGGAAAAAGAGGATATTGCCATTACAGGGCTTTTTATAGCAATAGGGCACAAACCCAATACGGATATCTTCAAGGGTCAATTAGATATGGACGAAACAGGTTATATCATTACTGAAGGAAAGTCCACAAAAACAAATAAACCTGGGGTCTTTGCTAGTGGAGATGTACAAGATAAAGAGTACAGGCAAGCAGTAACTGCTGCCGGGACAGGGTGTATGGCCGCTTTGGATGCGGAACGTTATTTGGCTTCTGTTGGGTCAACAGAGGAAGTGACGGCCAATTCATAGAAGTTGGGTAGAAGACGTTCTCCTGTTATGATAGGTACAACTAAAGAACAATAAAAAGCAATCCATAGACTGATTTCAATTCAGGAACGGATTGCTTTATGCTTTATAATGGATTTTTTTAATCGATGCGCTTATAATTTTCTGAAGAGGTTCTGTTGCCCTCATCATCTACGGTAATCTGACTAAAAAAGTCTTTTTCCAGTTTAAGTTCAAATGTAAAATTACGCATCGTGTCCAGTGCTTTCATCATGGCGTCATCGCCATATTCAATGACTTCTATGAGCGAGTCTTTGGTTATTTTATAGGAACCGTAGCCAAATCTTCCATGTGGTTCATCGGGGACGTAGCGTGTCCACATTATTTTCCCCTTGGAGTACATTTTTACCTGTCTGTAACCATCAGATTTTTCGATGGTATCAGAGATATCCTGCCCGTCATAACTATAGAAACTTTGAAGCTCCCATGTTCCTTCGATAGATTTTGTAGGTTGAGGTTTAGGCGATGTAAATTCTGTGGCAGAAATTAAAATTAACATCAATAAAACCAATCCTAGTAGTTTTTTCATACCCGTTACTTTTAAGATTAGTAATAATCAACCCTTTAATTTACAAATAATTATGATCAAAACTGGGTTTAATTCAAAAAAGTGGCATGTAAAATATGAAATTCATAAAACCTAATTTTTTATGGCTATATACAATGCTTACCGATTACCTTGGCCGTCAAAAAACAGCATTATATGCAGTTAATTGCAAGAAAATGATTTGAAAAAGATTTTAAGCTACATTTTGCAAGATTAAATAGCTTTTTGTAGGAAAATAGATGATAAAAAAAGAAACAATAGGTATTTTTTCTATAAAACCGTAAATAATTGTACATATCTGCAACATTTTAAGATAAAATTGTTTGATTATTAACATTTTTTATACACTTTTAACCACCAATATTTAATTACCTAACTTATGATTAAAGCATTTCTAACTTTTTTTACATTATTGATAGCTACGTTCAGTTTTGGTCAGACCATTACTGGTAGTGTAGTTGACGAATTAGGAACTCCCCTGCCTGGAGTGTCCATTTTAGTGCTTGGAACTACTAATGGAACTACTACGGATTTTGATGGAAATTATTCGATAATGGCTAACTCTGGAGACATTCTTGAGTTTTCTTATTTGGGAATGAAAACCCAAACAGTAACGGTAGGCTCTGCTAGTACTTTAAACATAACCATGCAAGAGGATTCTCAGGCTTTGGATGAGGTCGTTGTGACTGCATTTGGGATTACTCAGGAGAAAAAAGCTTTAGGGTATGCGGTGCAAAGTGTCGATGCTAAATCCATAACGGAGACTAGGCAAGCTAATGCAGTAAGTGCCCTACAAGGACGGGTTGCAGGTGTTCAAATTACGAATTCGGGTGGGGCACCTGGACAAAGTGCTAGAATAATAATTAGGGGAATCAATTCTTTGGATCCCGAAGCGGATAATCAACCTTTATTCGTAGTAGATGGTGTACCAATAGATAATTCAACCGTTGAGTCAGGAGCTTTCAACGGTAGTAGCACGCCAAGAGGATTGACCAATAGAGCCGCGGACATTAACCCGGCTGATATTGAATCAATGTCTATTTTGAAAGGTGCGGCAGCAACGGCGCTATATGGTGTAAGGGCTGCCAATGGAGCAGTAATAATTACTACCAAAAAGGGGCAGGTCGGTCAAATCAGAGTAAACCTAAATACATCGGTAGGTTTTGAAGAACTGAACCGATTACCGGAATTGCAAGACCAATTTGGGCAAGGTTTTAGTGGAGAATATCAACCGGACAGTTTTTGGCCCGCATGGGGTGCACCAATTTCTGAAGTGGCGCAGACCGTACCAGGGCACAAATATCAAGATAACTGGAATCGCGCATTTAATACCGGGGTACAAACGGACCATAGTCTGAGTATCTCGGGAGGGAGTGAAAATGTGACTTTTTACGGCTCTCTTGGCCGTTTTAAGCAAGAGGGTATTATACCTTTCAGTGATTGGGATAGGACATCGGCTAAACTTTCGGGTACCGTAAAATTAAGTGAAAAGTTTGATTTTAGCGGTTCGGTAAACTATACAAACTCGGGGGGTAATCGTGTTCCACACGATAGGTTTATGGAGCGAATGATGTATTGGGCAGAAACTCAAGATGTACGTGATTATATCAATCCAGATGGTACGATGAGAACTTATGGCAACACCAATCCCATCTATGACGCACGTTTTAGTACATATAAGGATGACGTAAACAGGATTATTGGAAATCTGAATTTAAATTACAAACCTACAGATTGGCTTACACTATCTTACAGGCTTGGCGTAGATACTTATAACGATTCAAGAACCGAGATAACACCTGGGCCTAGGGGAATAGATGGTGAAAGACCGCTAAGTTCTACTGGTTTTATCGAAGAGACTCGAATAAATAGCAGGGATTTGACTTCCAACTTTTATATTACGCTTAAGAAGAAATTCAGCGAAGATTGGAACACTACATTGCGATTGGGTAATGATATTTTTGAAAGAAGGTTCGACAGGGTAACCTTAAGGGGTGAGGATTTTGTGATTCCAGAATTTTTTAACCTTAGCAATACAAGGCAGAATTTTAATAGCCAAGGTGAGAGCATTAGAAGGCTGGTTGGTTTTTATGGAGATTTACAAATCAATTACAAAGATTATCTCTTTCTAAATATTACTGGTAGAAATGATATTTCATCGACATTGCCTAAGGATAACAATTCGTTTTTCTATCCTTCTTTCAATTTAGGATATGTGTTTAGTGATCATTTGGAAATGCCCTCTTGGTTTACATTTGGTAAACTCAGGGGATCTTGGGCACAGGTAGGAAAGGATACCAACCCACATGTGCTAGGAGCCTTTTTTGTTTCACCAGATCAATTTCCTTTAAACGGACAGGTAGGGTTTAGTAGGGATAGCGAATTTGGTGATCCAGGTCTAAAACCAGAATTGAATACCTCCTTGGAATTCGGTGTACAACTCGCCTTTTTCGATAGCCGCCTTGATTTAGACGTGACATATTATAAAAACAATGCGGAAGATCAAATTATTCCAGTGCCTATTTCAGATGCTACAGGTTTTTCATCTTTCATAACCAACGCTGGGGAAATAGAAAATAGTGGTTTTGAAGTAGTAATTGGTGCCGACATTATACGGGGAAAAGACTTTCAATGGACAGCATCGGCAAATTTTTCTGTTAACAATAATGAAATCAAATCCATTCGAGAGGGAATTGATGAAATTTTGGTGGGAAGTCAATTTGGCTATGCAGGAAGTACGGTAAGCATGCGTTTGATAGAGGGTGAGGCTTATGGTAATCTTTATGGCACGAGTTATACGAGATTTGGCGCTGATGAAGATGCTATTTCCCTCAATCGTGGACTACCTATAATCATAGGTGAAGATGGATTTCCTGAGCGAAATGCCGAGCAATTGATTTTAGGTAACGCAGTTCCTAAATGGATAGGAGGTTTACGAAACGAGTTCAACTACAAAAATTTTGACTTAAGTTTTCTGATAGATTTTAGGGCTGATGTTGAGCAATACAATCAATTTGATAACTTCCTCGCCGCATTTGGTATAGCGGAATATACCACTGCTAGAAATGATTTTAGGGTTTTTGATGGTGTGTTGGAAGATGGAACAGCCAATACCCAGCAGGTATGGCTTGGACAGGGAACAGGACCTGACGGAGTGGACTATGGACAAGGTTTTTGGAGAAATCATTATAGGGGAGTCAGTGAGAATTTTGTACAGGATGCGAGTTTTATAAAATTGAGGAACATTACGCTAGGCTATACTTTCGATAATAAGTTATTGGATAAAACTCCGTTTTCCTCTTTCAGAATTTCTGCCTCGGCCAATAATATTATCTTATATACCCCTTGGGATGGTTTTGATCCAGAATCATTTTCCGCAGGAGCGGGCGGAAATGCAGTTGGTTTTACTGGTCTCGGTTTTCCAGGTACGCAAAGCTATTTCTTAACATTAAATCTTGGATTGTAAAATATGAAAGCTATGGATTACAATTCTAATAGATTTGTTCAAAAAAAATATGGAATTATGAAAGTAAAGAATATAATTACAAAAGTATTGAGCATAGCATTGATCTGGATTGCTTCCTCTTGCGACTCTTACTTAGATGTCAACGAAAACCCCAATAATCCTGTAGATGCGCCTATTTCGGGTTTAATGATCAACAGTACCTATGAATCTGCAGTAAATATTTTTAGAGTTGGTGATATAACTTCTAATTATGTGCAATATTTAGCCTCTCCAAATCCTGCTAGTTCTTCTGATACTATGGATCCGGTAAGTTATAATACCACGTGGTTCAGATTGTATAATGTAATGACCGACCTTATCGTGTTGATAGAAAAGGCAGAGGAAGAGGGGGCTGGACATTATCAAGGTGCAGCACAGGTATTAATGGCCTTGAACTTGGGAATGGGAGTAGATATTTTTGGAGATATGCCATTTTCGGAAAGTTTCAATTTCGAGACGGTTACCCCTGCATATGATGATGATGCCCAACTCTACGAACTGGTTATGCAGTACTTGGATGACGGTATAGCAAACCTTCAGGGAAGTACTACTTCGTCTCTTGGCGAAGATGATTTTATATATGGTGGAAACGTTGAAAATTGGATTTCTTTTGGTAATATGTTAAAAGCAAGATATATGCTGCATTTAAAAGAATTGCCAGGATACGATGCCAATACTGTTATAAGTGCTTTGGAGAATGGTTTTACATCCAACGACCAGAATGCTCAAGTTTCTTTCTTTGATGAAGCAGAAAATCCCTGGTTCGATGTAGCAAGGGATAATGCCAATTTGGTTTTGGGGGGTTGGATATCTGAACAGTTTATAGAGGCTACAGACGGTACAACATTTGGTGTGGAAGACCCTAGGTTGCCTTTAATGGTAGGTGCAACAGATGATGATGAATATATAGGCACAGTAAATGGTGCCGGTAGGGGTGATGCACCAGAACAAGGTGCCAGATCAACTCTGGTGGTGGATCAATTCTATACTTCTTTGACCTCACCAATTCTGATAGCTACTTATAGCGAACAAAAATTTATAGAAGCGGAAGCTTCATTTTCTATTGATAAAGCAAGATCTTACCAAGCCTATCTAGACGGTATCATAGCACATATGGAAATGCTTTCCGTTCCAAATGAGGAAATTGATGGGTATATTGATAATCCAAATATTAGCATGGGCGTTGATGCATTTACAATAGATGATATTTTTAAAGAGAAATGGGTGGCATTGTTTCTTCATCCAGAAACTTGGAACGACGCCAGAAGATATGACTACCAATATGAAAATATGGATTTACCCGCCAACCTTAATCCTGATTTAAATGGACAATTTATTAGAAGATTGGCATACCCAGATAATGAAGTTAATAGAAATGGAAACAATGTTCCAGATGTAACGCTATTGGACCGTATTTTTTGGGATGTCCAATAGGTTTAATAATATTCAATTTTAGAATAATTAGTTAATTAGTTCTCAGAGAGGGTATTCAAATGTCCAACCAGGCATTGGATATCCTCTTTTTTATGTGCTGCACTTATGATGATTCTGCTCAATAACTTTGAATCTTCATCTGGGTACCTGAAGTTGGTAATAAGGATATGGTTTTTCTCAAGATGACTCGATAATGCTTCATTTACAAAACCAAACGAAGGATGTTCTGGCATAGATTGAAACTTGTTCAGTTCCCTGAGTCCTTCAGTAAAAAGTTTGATATTACTGGATAAAGTAATTCTCTTTTGCGTATAAATTTCTTCACTGTCCAAAAAGGTAGCTAATCCTACAGGGGCAGCGGGACTGGCACCTCCAAAAAATGCTGTTTTTTGTAACGCCTTGATTCTTTTCTCGAAACCGAAAACTGCTCCACCCTGCACGCCATACCCTTTTCCCAAAGAACAACAAACAATCAGTTCTTTGGGTTTAAAACTTTTTAATTTCTGGTAAACGCCACCGCCATTTTCTCCAACAATTCCAATGCCGTGGGAATCGTCCGCTACCAATATGATATCATCAAGCGGTAACAACTGCAATCCATCAAAATTTGGATAGTTCATACCTGAAAAATCAATCGAATCCAAAAAAACAACGGGAACTGATTCTTTGTCCAAACTTAACTGTGCCCGAAGTGCTGTATTGAGCGCAGTAAAAGTATCATATGTTTTAATCTTGTGTTGATACAATGCGGAATGCGTATTGGGAGCGTAGAAGAAGGGATGTTTTGAATTGCTCAAAAATTGTGAGACCAGTTGCCCGGCCAAATAGCCAGAAGATAGCGTAATGCAAGCTTCACTCCCAACCAGTTCCGCTAAATAGTTCTCTGCTTTTTCAAATACGGAAATCTGAACATTGGATTTTCGGGAAGCCCCATAATTGGTGCCAAAAATTCTGGTGTTCTTGATAAAAATATCCTGAAAAGTTGCATCAGTTTGTAAACCTAGATACGAAGTGCCTCCAAAATACAGGTATTCTTTGTTTTCAATGGTAACGCTTCTGCCTGGAAAAGAATCTGTCCAATATTTCATTGCCATAAGGTTACGCCACTCCCGGCCATGTCAGGAAATTTTACGGTTCCATCCGCTAAAATTTCAACTCCTGCGGCAATATCTTCTTTTAGCAGCATGGCGCCATCCATGTCTACATAATCCAATTGTGGTAATAATTGGGCAATTGCAGAAATACCAACGGTTGATTCCGTCATACAACCCACCATGACTTTAAGCCCCATTTCCTTTCCTTTTTTTATCATGCGAAGGGCAGGGGTGAGGCCACCGCATTTAGTCAGTTTTATATTGATTCCGTTAAAATGTAACCCACATTTCTCAACATCGGTCTCCACAATACAACTTTCATCTGCAACAACAGGAAGCACACTATGGTGCATCACGCTTTCCATTCCGCTCCAATCATCTGCCTTAAGGGGTTGTTCCAAAAATTCTACGCCTAAATCTTTTAGCAAAGGGGCATTGTATATGGTTTCTTCTGCGGTCCAGGCACAGTTCGCGTCAATCCTAAAAATGGAATCGGTATGTTTTCGCAGTTCCCTAACAATGGCCACGTCATCATTTGTGCCGAGTTTAATTTTATAGATGGGCCACGGGGTTTCTTGCATTTTGGAAACCATTTTAGCTATAGAAGCTATACCTATGGTATAATTGGTTGTGGGATACGTATTGGTAGTTGTTCCCCAAAGCTGGTAAAGTGGCTGGTTCTGGATTTTTCCATATAAATCGTGTGCCGCTAAATCCAGCGCACAAATTGCAAAATTTGTCAATCCTCTTTCAACTAAAAATTGATGTAAAACCTCCGGAGTGGTAAAATCAAAAGATTCCAATGCATCTTTTATGACCGTAATTTCTGCCATCATACTTTCGACAGTAATTTTATAGTAGGGATTGGAAGTTGCCTCTCCATAGCCTGTTTTTCCACCAAGCTCAAGGGCCACTATCAAAGAGTCTTGAAAATCATGTGATTCCCGTGAAATACTAAAGGTATGCTTGAGTGGCAAAGTATATTTTTTTAAGCTGATTTTCATCGAAAAATTGGTTTATACTAATATAGATAAACCTGCAAGATTATTAAACGAAAACCCTGATTCTTATTGGTAGAATCAGGGTTTTTAATGTTAATGTTCTCTAGGTATATTTTAATTCCTACATATATTGGCGTTAGTACTTATGAACGCTTCCAGAAACAGATTTTTTCTTCTTGACACTTGCTTCTCCTGTATAAGATATGTCCGCTCCACTACTTGCATCGGCAACAAGGGATTCGGATACATTTACGGAAATATCGGAACCGCTACTGGCATCCGCGTTACATGTTTTGGCCATAAGTTCGCGTGCCCTAATATCCGCGCCACTACTAGCATCTGCATAAAATGAATCGGTTTTACCTGCTATTTTTATATCCGCTCCGCTACTGGCATCTGCCGATACTTCTACTGCAATAAGTTCTACATGTAAATCGGAACCGCTACTGGCATCCAATTCTATTTTTTCTGATTTGATTACATTTTGTACAATCAGATCAGAACCGCTTGAACTTTTCAAAGCAGTTATTTCTGGGAGCGATACATAGATCTTTTTGGTCGCTCTTCCAATATTCTCCAAAGCATGGATTCTTAGCTTTCCATCTTTAATATCCGTTGCGATCAAATCGATAATGTTTTCATCGGCCTCAACGGAAATCTTAAATTCTTGGTCTTGAGTTACAAAGACATCCAAACCTTCCGAAGCAGATATTATGGTGAAATCTTCAGATACATTTCTGGATTCTTCGACTACTTCGCCATTTCCTTTTTTTCCATCCCCAAAATTGATATCGAAGTTACAGGAAGTCGCAAAAATGGAAACTAATAGTGCAATTGCGATTTTTGCTAGTGTTGTCATGATTGTTGTTTTTTACCCTAAACTTGTTTCAGGGTATGTTAATAATTGATTGATATGGTTCTTTACTTATTGCGATACTGAAATAAATTCAGCATGAAATTCGTATTTATTGTTGTTTAATTCTTTTAAAGGTTTCCCAATTGTTGAAAAAGTGCCCCCAACTGTTAGTTTTTCTCTTTTGCCTTTATTTTTATGCCATCCTCATTGATTTTTACCTTTAGGGCATCATCACCATCCTCTAGGTCAATATCAATACCATCTTCGTTTATGATAATATGACCGTCTTCGTCTTCGCTTTCGTAAGAATTTGAACGTTCTGGGCAATCCTGGCATTTGAGCTCCCCATCTTCTCCCATGATCCAAGTATATTCTACTATACTGCTTCTATAATAATCTTGATCATTTTTTATGCCCCGTCCTACATATCCGTGTACGGATTCTGCAAACTGTACTACAGTACCTTCTGGAATATATATGGTCGAGGTCACCTCTTGGTTTCTAGCCTTGTTTGAAGTTGATGTAGTAAGAAATTCATCCAACAAAATCTCATTTGGCATCAATTCATAGTCATAATTAATTTGCTTTGCCCTTTCCCTTGCTGCAAGCGTCGTATTACCATGCGAATCTTTTCTAATGTTCAATCGCAAATAGGAATCGTCAGATTTTCTCAGTTTGATATCCACATCATCGGATATCAAAATTCTATTATCATCTTCGTCATACGTAAAGGTCATTCGCCCAAAATGAACATCATCCATACCATAGTCAAATCTGGAGTTCTTCATTTTTATGAGTAACGTATCTCCTGGATTTTCCATTAATACTTCATCTTTAATGTTGACGCTCCCCACGTTGGCAAATTCAGCAGCTTGTCGTAATCCAAGGACGAACAAGGTTCCGATAGAAATTAACCAAAGCCCCAAAAGTGAAAATTTTGCAATGTTCCCTATGGATTTTAAGTTGTTTACCAAAATCTTCAGTCCTAAATACAGCAAGAAAAAGAATGGAATTCCTATGGTAAAGAATATCAAAATAGATACGACCCAAACAGGAGCGCCTGTTGTGTTCACTATCTCATAAAAATCGATACCCGGAAAGTGCACTGCATTGAACATTCCTACGCTAAAGAGTGCTACAAACAATCCTATAAGCATTGAAGCACCTATGATAATCAATAGTATACCTATGAATTTCCCAAATACTTTGAACAGGAACATGATGATATCTCCTATAGTATCGAAAAAGGTCTTGGAGCCGCTTTTGACCTTGCCGCCTACTTTTTCGTAGTCGACGTTTTTAACCCTGTCTGCAACATCATCAAACCCCTCTTTGACTTTACGTTCTATATTGCTGATGTTGACAGGCTCTCCCCGCATGTCCAGTTTTTGCGAAGTTGAGGCGGCTTCCGGTACCAAAATCCACAATAGGATATAAGCCACTAGTCCAAATCCTGAAAATATGGTCAGTAGGATAAAAATGATTCGTATCCAAAGTGAATCAAAACCTAAGTAATGTTCTAGGCCGGAACAGACACCACCAATGTATTTTTGGTCCATGTCCCGATATAATTTTTTGGTTCTTCGCTTTGTCTCTGGACTTGCTTTTTTGGGTTCATCTTCAAAGATGTCCTCATCGACCATATAGTCTTCTGGTTGCCCCATGATGTTGATGACCTCGTCTACTTCTTTTTGGGTAATCACCTGACGCTCACTTTCCATCTTTTCCAGGAAAAGTTCGGCTACCCTTGCTTCAATATCAGCAATGATCTCGTCGCTACCAGCAGTGCCAGAAAATGACCGTTTTATGGACTCCAAATAGAGCCTAAGTTTGTTATACGCCTCATCATCTATATGAAAGAGTGTATTTGCTAGATTTATATTTATTGTCTTGTTCATTTTTTTGATTATTGTTTTGAGTTGGTAACCAGATTTACTGCATTTCTTAATTCATCCCAAGTGCCGTTGAGTTCGTTTAGGAACAACTTTCCGGTTTCGGTAAGTGCGTAGTATTTACGTGGCGGTCCTGAAGTGGACTCTTCCCACCGATAGTTGAGCAATCCGGCATTCTTTAACCTTGTCAATAAAGGATAAATAGTGCCTTCCACTACAAGCATCTTTGCGTCTTTTAAAGCTCCTAGAATTTCCGATGCATACTTGTCCTTATCATTTAAGATAGAAAGAATGCAGTATTCTAGAACCCCTTTTCGCATTTGTGCTTTTGTATTTTCTATGTTCATAACTTCATGGTTCTATTAATTAACTGTTCGTTTTTCTTGTGCCCAATTTGATCAGGCCTCTTGCTCCCGCCCATTCCCTCTTTGATGAGAAGAGGGAGCGAGAACTTTTTTTGATTGATTGATGACCCTTCGACTATGCTCAGGGCAAGTTTTTGATTGTTTTTTGATACTTCGACTGCGCTCAGCGCAGGTTGATGAATAAACTCCTTAATTTGTATTACGTTATTTATTGTTGTGATTGATGGTCATAGCTTAATTCTCTTTTTATTTTCCAATTCCCGTTTTCCAATATCCAAACATGGGTGAATTTGGCAATCTCTCCTTTTTGGTATTCTTTGTTTTCGTTCAAATATTCAAAACTGTGTATTCCTGTTTGAATCGCCCCATAGAGTTCCCCTTTTTTATGAAGCGGATAGACCTCTAAACTTTCTTGCACTAAGATTCTTTTTGCAGGTTGAGGTTCGTTTCTGTCCAATTTTGCACAATTCTCCCGCATTGGATTTAAAAAAGCTGCTCTACTTTCGGTAAGTCCTCCTTTATCGTGATAGAACTCAAAATCTTCGGTAAACAATGTTTTCATAATTTCAGGATTACACTGATTAAAGGCAGCGTCGAACAGCGTGCTGTCTTTTTTCTCAAGGGTCATGTACAACTCAGAACCTTGTGCTATTTGGGCATTGGTAAACGCTGTTATACTTAAAAAAAGTCCAGTTATTACTATGTTGGTTCGGTTCATTATTTTATGAATTTTATGGTGAAAGGGTAAGCAAATGTTTGCCCTTCATTGGTGCGTATCGTTGCCAAAATGGTATACACCACATTGATTACGACCAAAGCTACTTGGATAAGTCCAGTAATACCTGCAGGCCAAAAAAATCGGCTTAACCTAAAATCATCACTGCTAATATGAATATCCAAATTATTAAGGTCGCTTAAGCGGTGAAATCCAAATAAGTTCCAATCAAACAAATCAGGTAAAAAACCTATAAAAAATGGAATACTGATTAAACCTGTTACTATGGAATATAACAACATACTTATTTGAAAGTTCAACGCTTGCTTACCATTATAGTCTACAAACTTGTGTTCCGATTTGTTTGCTGTCCATAATATTAATGGAAGTATAAAATTACCAAAAGGAATAAAATACTTTGAGAACGTGGAAGCATGTATGATCGCTGACAGATTTCGTTCGTGTTTGGTTATTGTTGTTGCCATTTTTTAACTGATGATTTGATAAGAAATTTAGTTTACCTATTAGCTTACCATGCAAATATATATCCAAAAGATGGTACTATGCAAAACAAAGTACTATAAATTAACATATATTTAACATAATGAAATAGCAATTATTTTGGTTACTTTTATCAAAACTAAAATTGGGATATGGCTTCAAGTGCTAGTAAATTCAATACTTTCACCTTTTTTAAACTTCCTTCTGCATGGTGGTGCGGGGTACGGGTGAAATCTATCGACAGTAAAAAGACGGTAACTACAGTAACTCATCGTTGGGTGAATCAAAACCCTTTTAAAAGTATGTTTTGGGCCGTTCAAGGTATGGCTGCTGAGTTGAGCACGGGTGCTATGGTCATCAATCAAATACAGGATAGCGGCAGAAAAATATCCATGTTGGTGTTGAACAATAATGCAAATTTCTCTAAAAAAGCTACCGGTAAAATCACCTTTACCTGTGAAGATGGACATTTGGTTGCCGATGCTATTCAAAAAACCATTGAAACAGGGGAAGGGCAGACCATCTGGATGAAGTCCGTAGGAGTAAATACCGATGGGGTAGTGGTCTCTACGTTTAATTTTGAATGGACGGTTAAGTTGAAAAAGTGATTCTTTTTTTAAAGTATGATGGAAAATAGTAACAAAATATAGAAACAGGCAACTAATAATCATCAACAAAAAAACAATAACCTATGAACGCACACGAAATAGACTATGACATTTACGGGGAAGAAATGCAATATGTAGAAATTGAGCTTGATCCTCAAGAAGCGGTTGTTGCTGAAGCCGGCAGCTTTATGATGATGGACACCGATATTAAAATGGATACCATTTTTGGTGATGGTTCCGGTCAAGATTCGGGTGTATTGGGCAAACTGTTCTCCGCTGGTAAGCGCCTGTTGACAGGCGAAAGTTTATTTATGACCGCTTTTCTGAATATTGGGCAAGGAAAAAAGAAAGTAAGTTTTGCTTCGCCTTATCCGGGTAAAATACTTCCTATCGATTTATCTGAAAAAGGCGGTAAGTTTATTTGCCAGAAAGATGCATTTCTATGTGCTGCAAAAGGCGTATCCGTCGGAATTGAATTCTCAAAAAGATTGGGTCGCGGATTGTTTGGTGGTGAAGGCTTTATCATGCAAAAATTAGAAGGCGATGGAATGGCCTTTGTACATGCAGGTGGCACAATGGCTAAAAAGGAATTGGCAGCAGGGGAAGTATTAAAGGTGGACACAGGTTGCATTGTAGGTTTTTCACAGACCGTAGATTATGACATTGAGTTTGTCGGAGGAATAAAGAATACTGTTTTTGGTGGCGAAGGTCTATTTTTTGCAACCCTCAAAGGGCCGGGAACTGTTTATGTGCAGTCATTGCCCTTTAGTAGATTGGCAGGAAGAGTTTTGGCTTCCATTCCCAGAGGTGGAAAAGATAAGGGGGAAGGTAGCATTTTAGGTGGTTTGGGTGATATTGTCATGGGCGACAATCGGTTTTGATTTTTTGATTTATAGATGTCGGATGTCGGATGTCGGATGTCGGATGTCGGATGTCGGATTTGGGTTAGTGTATCAATATATTCTTGGTAATGAAGGTTGCATTTTAAGTGAATCAAATACTGTTTCGTTTGAATCCTATTGAATGTATTGTTTTCTATTTTTACCAAACACCAAACACCAAACACCAAACACCAAACACCAAACACCAAACACCAAACACCAAACACCAAACACCAAACACCAATTCATGGATTTCCACGACCTTTTTGACTTTCTGGAGCAGCTTGAGCAAAACAATCATAAAGAATGGATGGATACTCATCGTAAATGGTATAAATCCCTACGGGCTAATTATATCCTATGGCTGGATGACTTGGATACAGAACTAGCACAATTGCATGATGATTATTACCCCACTCCAGGGAAACAGGGCATCAATCGAATCAACAATAATTTAATGTTCCATCCCCAAAAACCTGTATATAAGGACCATTTTGGTGCAGGTTTGGACAAAGCACCCAATTCGGCGGATTTTTATATCGAAATTGGGTTAAAGCAATGCCTATTTGCCGGAGGGTTTTGGAGGCCCAAGGCCAAAACACTACAAAGTATCCGAGAGGGTATAGACTATGATGGTGAGGAACTACTTTCTATTTTAAATAAGCCCTCTTTCAAAAGTATGTTTGGTGGACTTTATGAAGATGAAAAATTGACAAATGCCCCTAAGGGTTTTTCTCAGGATCACCCACATATTGAACTTTTAAAAAATAAGACATTCGCTGTAGCGCATCAATTTGATAGAGCTGAAGTTTTTCAAAATGATTTTAAGGAAAAAATCATAATGGTGTACATGGAGATGCTACCATTTCGTCGTTACCTGAACCAAGCAACATCGATTTAATTAAAGCTATGAAATACGGAAATGTAAAGAATATCAAAAAGGAAGTATTGTCCGATAATTGGTATACGCTTCGGAAAATCACTTTTGAATATCAGCGGGAAGATGGTGAATGGGAAACTCAAGTTAGAGAAGCCTATGATCGCGGAAATGGTGCTGTTATTCTTCTTTATAATAAAAATAAGGGTACGGTAATTCTAACGCGCCAATTTAGAATGCCCACGTATTTGAATGGTAATGAAGACGGTATGATGATAGAAGCCTGTGCCGGAATCCTTGAAAAAGGAAATGCGGAGCAGACTATTATCATGGAGGTGGAAGAAGAAACGGGATACAAAATTTCGGAAGTGGAAAAGGTGTTCGAATCGTATATGTCCCCTGGTTCGGTTACGGAAGTCCTTTATTTTTTCATAGGAAAGTATGAAGAGAGTATGAAAATCAGCGAAGGCGGGGGTGCCGAGGATGAAACTGAAAATATTGAAGTATTGGAACTATCTTTTGAAGAAGCTTTGAAACTTGTCAAGAATGGTGAAATAAAAGATGCCAAGACCATTATGTTGCTGCAACACGCTCAAATTAACGGATTGTTCTCCAAATAAATTCGGCGCAAATTATCAATAGGTATCTCTCAGATACTCAAAGATAGATTGCATGCGTTGTTTTAGTTCAGAAGTGGATTGTCTGTAATGGTTGTTCATAAAACTGAAAATAAGTGTTTTGCCCGAATTAGTGAGTAGATAGCCACTAACACAGTGATTATTACTCAAGGTTCCGGTCTTTGCATAAATGTAAGGGTCAGGGGCACCTGCGTACCAGTTTTCCAAAGTGCCTGAAACACCACCAACAGCAAGAGTACTGAATAACGTCTCCCTTGGAAACTCACTGTACATTCTATCCAAAACTTGCACTATGGATTCTGGTGTAAATAGATTGTACCTCGAAAGCCCGGACCCATCCACCCAACGTGGAACTTGTTTGAGATATGACAAATGGTTTTCCAGCATATAATCTTGTACTTTGGATATATTTAAGGTATCTGATAGCGTGGAAGAAGCAAGCACAAGCAATTGTTCTGCTAAAAAGTTATCGCTGTCCAGCATCATTTTTCGCAACACTGTATCTTTGGGCACACTGTATAGGGTCGATTTTACCCCTTCTGGTATACTATTTACAATGTTTATTTTCTTATCTAGTACGTTTATGAGTAATTCCTTGGTCAATGTGCTATCGGTGATAAATGGGATTGACAGTGTATCCTTTCTGGTAGGATTAAAGAAAAAAAGATTCCGCTCCTTTTTCCTATTCCTTGAAAAATCCATGTCGACCACTTTATCCTTAAAATAGGCAGGGATAACAATAAGGGAATCGGTTTTATGTAAAGTCGTGACATTTCCATATATAGGAAGAGCCGTTCTTTCAGGTTGGTAATAATAAGAATAGTCTCCCCAGGACCAACCGGGACCATACTTTTCGTCTTTAAAATTATTCGGATGCAAGGCTATATTTTCATGGGACTTTAAAAAATCCAATGTTGTTGTGTTATCAAAATCAGGATGTAAAAATGTTGGGTCGCCTGTCCCCTCAATAAATAGGGAATCTCCCAACTTAATATATTTTAAGGCAGGAATACTGTCCGGCAGCATCTTAAGCGCAGTGTATAAAGTGAAAATTTTGGTATTACTGGCAGGAGTAAAATATTTTGTATGGTTTTGCTGATAGAGCGTATCCTTGCTCTGGGCATCCAGTATAAGTAACCCTGTAAATTGATTATCGAAAAAAGATTCCAATAATGCAGATTCGGTTTTTTTCTGAATAATTTTCTTTGAGCTGGTACATCCAACCAAAAAAATGACAACTAAAAGTAGATACAATAAATGCTTCATATCACTACCACACTTTGTTTAACATGAAATTACCTAATTTTTAACAAGGATAAAACAATAATGTTTATGAATTTTTGTTTAATTTTATGTTCGTTAAAACAATGATTATCAACTAATTTGTTAAACATAACCCTAAGAATTATGCCTAGAGCTATGTTGGATTACACAAAAACTGTTTTACAAAAAGTCAGTTTTGATACTAAATTATTTACTAAAGAATTGAAAAAAGCTATTTCACGATTATTACCAAATGAAATAGAAGAACTTAAAATCTGGTTGAAACAATTTATTATAGATAAACCAGAATTACAAGCTACACTAGTATTAGTGAGAGTTTAAAAAGAGCCGCTTAAAGCGGCTCTTTTTTTTTGGAGAATCTACCAAGATTCTATCTAAACACCATTTTTTCCTAATGGACTAATGATTTTTACATCTTGAAAAGCAATGGCCCCCCTAACAATTCCAGAAATCACTTCTTTTAAAGCCTCTGTAATTTGTATTTTCAATTCACTTTTATGATAGATGAGACTTATTTCCCGGGCTGGGGATGGGTTTTTAAACTTTTTTAAATACTGTTTTTTCTTTTGATCTAAGTCCAAGGTGTTTAAGTAAGGTAACAATGTCATCCCCATACCTTCATCGGCTAGACTTACCAAGGTTTCAAAGCTTCCACTTTCAATTTTAAACTGTTCCTTTTGTAGGTTCTTTGGCGATTTACAGAGATTGATGACGCCATCCCTAAAGCAGTGCCCGTCTTGTAACAACAAAATATCGTTTACATCCAGATTTTCGGTAGTCAACGACTCTTGCTCAGAAAGACGATGATTCTTTGGAACATACCCAACAAAAGGTTCGTAGTACAAGGGACGTTCTTTAATAAATTCAATTTCCAATGGAGTTGCTGCTATTCCTGCATCTAAATGTCCATCAAGGATATTTCGTATTAAGGTATCTGTGGACTGCTCTTTAATTATAAGGTTTACCTTGGGATATTTTTTTATAAATGTATTCAAAAACATGGGAAGAAGTGTTGGCATTACGGTTGGGATTATTCCAATAGTATAATCACCACCAATAAATCCTTTGTCTTGATCTACGATGTCTTTGATACGTTCTGCTTCTGCAACAATATTCTTTGCCTGTGCAACTATTTTTTCACCTACTTCCGTAATGGAAATGGGCTTTTTTCCACGATCAAAAATGAGTATGTCCAATTCGTCTTCAAGTTTTTGTATTTGCATACTCAGGGTAGGTTGCGTAACAAAACTTTTTTCTGCGGCAAGTGTGAAATTTTTATATTCCGCAACCGCTAAAACATACTGTAATTGGGTAATGGTCATCAACAATAATATTAGGCTATAAAGCTATAAAAACTATTAGTAAAACTTATGGAGCTTGTAGATTTTAATTTAATAATTTTATCATGAATTTGAACAAAAAAACATACAAATGAAACTAAACGCTATAGGATTAAATCAGGAAACGTCAAAGTCCTTAAGTAAGGATTTAAACGAATTATTGGCAAATTTCCAACAATATTATCTTAACCTAAGAGGTATTCATTGGAATATACGCGGAAAACGGTTTTTTGACCTCCATGAAAAATTCGAAGAACTTTACGTTGATGCGAATTTAAAAGTTGATGAAGTAGCAGAACGTGTTTTGACACTGGGAGGAGTACCTTATCACACATTTCAGGATTATTCTTCCAATGCCAAGGTGCCGGTAGGAAAGAATGTAACCAAGGATGAAGATGCAATCAGGTTGATTGTTGACTCTTTAAAAGAACTATTGATTATCGAAAGAAAAATTTTAGATGCTTCCGACGACGCAAAAGATGAAGGAACCAACTCGATGATGAGCGATTTTATTACGGAGCAGGAAAAAACAGTATGGATGATGAAAGCTTGGTTGGCCGAAGAAATCTGATTACAAGTTTTAACAAAATAAATGCCCTGATTGTTTTTACAATCAGGGCATTTATTTTGTACTGTTTTTTAGAATCGTATTTCCATTTCAAGATTTTCATCTTTGACTTCAAATTTGGCATCTTCAAAGTCTGGCCAGCCAAAGAACATTTCATTTCCGGGCATACCATAACTTTCTGTTGGTGCACCGTTACTATCAAAATCCATTTGATTGTTTTCGTTGGCATCGTGCAATGCTAAGATGGCATACGTGCCTTCTGGGACATTTTCAAATACGAATGAAACTTTTCCATCCCTAATGGAATCTTTTTGATTTTGAATCCCTTTTCCTTTCAAAAAAGTTTCTTTGGTATGCAGCGCAATCATAACCTTACCTTGGTCATTCGCTACATTATTAATGGTTACCGTAATATCGACACCTGTAGTTTCTTGTGCAAAGCTGATAAAACTGATTAAAAATAATCCTACTGATAATGTTAGAGTCTTCATGATGATTTTTTTATTGTTATTGATGCAACAAATATCTTCTTGGAACACTGGTCTTAAAATTTCAATCGACTGAAATGTTGTTTTTTAAGACTGAATTGTATTTGAAAAATCGAGGTGCAATTCATCCCCGAAATTTTACAATTGGGTCAATGGGATTGGTGCATCAAACCTTGCCTGTGCACTTTTGCCCCATCAAAATAACGAACGGTCATGAAAAAACTAACCTTTTCTTTTCTAGTATTATTTAATGTCTCATTTCTTTTTTCACAAACTACTGTAACTGGTATTGTTACAGATGCAAAAAAGACACCTATTGTGGGAGCCAATGTGTATTTAGAAGGTACGTACGATGGTGCATCGACCACGGAAAACGGAGAGTTTAGTTTTGAAACAGCGACAACGGGAACGCAGACCTTGGTAATCTCTATGCTATCCTACGATACGCATTATGAAATGGGTGATGTATCCTATTTCAAAGATTTACAGATAAGTTTATTGGAATCTGTGAATGCACTAACGGGCGTAACCCTTACAGCAGGTACTTTTGAAGCAGGGGACAATTCTAAAGTATCTGTTTTAAAACCATTGGATATTGTTACCACTGCCGGAGCTTTAGCTGATATTAGCAGTGCTCTGCAAACCTTGCCAGGCACCACCACCGTAAACGAAGACGGTAGACTATTTGTGCGTGGAGGAGAAGCTGGCGAAACACAGGTTTTTATTGATGGTCTTCGGGTTTTTCAATTTTTTAATGCTACGGCTAACAACATTCCCACCCGGGGGCGATTTTCACCATTCTTATTTAAAGGAACTACCTTTAGCACTGGGGGTTATTCTGCCGAGTATGGACAAGCACTTTCAAGTGTATTGTTACTGAATACAATTGATGTGCCTGATCAAGAAAAAACTGAAATTTCCGTTATGTCCGTTGGTGGTGGACTCGGCCATACCGAGATATGGGGCAATCAATCCCTCAGCATCAATACTTCCTACATCAATCTATCTCCCTACGAAGCATTGATTCCTTCGACCCAAGGAATTAGGTGGAACAGTCCTTTTGAATCCATCTCTGGAGAAGCGGTTTTTAGGAGCAAAGGCGATAAAAGCTTGCTTAAGTTGTATACTGGGTTCAACTTTTCCAATCTGGACATTGACCAAGAAGACATCAATTTTGATGATTTTGTTAGGTTTCGTTTAAAGAATAACAATCTTTACTTTAATTCTTCGTACAAATACTTCTTTGAGAATAATTGGAGTATGTCCACAGGAGTATCCTTCTCATGGGATAATAATGCTATAGGCATACTGGAAAATAATATTGATAACGATGAAACTGCCTCGCACATAAAGGTCAAGGTGAAAAAAGGCTTCAGTAGTCGCTTTAACCTGAATTTTGGCTCCGAACTTTTTCTAATCGATTACAATGAAACTTTTTCTCAACCTAATGAAGTAAACTTTAACATTGGCTACACAGACCGATTGTGGTCGGGTTTTATGGAGACAGATATATTTCTAAACAATAAATTTGCCATGAAGCTAGGAATAAGGGCAGAACATAGTAGCTTAATTGACGATTTTACGGTTTCACCAAGACTTTCCCTAGCATATAAACCGGGTGAAAAAGGACAGTTTTCCCTGGCTTACGGCGATTTTTATCAGAACCCGTTAACAGAAGTAATAAAGTTTGAACAACCATTGGGTTTTGAAAAAGCTTCGCACTACCTTTTAAACTACCAACATTTAAGCAAGGGCAAAACCTTTAGGGCAGAAGTCTATTATAAGGATTACAATAATTTAGTGAAGTATGACACAGAACTACCACAGTTTAATTCCATCTTTGATAACTCTGGTAGCGGTTATGCAGCGGGGCTTGATGTTTTCTGGCGCGATAACAAGAGCATAGAAAACCTTGAATATTGGGTTTCGTATTCCTATTTAAATACTGAGAGGGATTATAGAAATTTTAGGGAGCGCGCTACGCCTAATTTTGCACCTGAACACAACTTATCCATAGTTACCAAATATTGGGTGGACGATTTACGTTCGCAATTAGGTTTCACCTATACCTATGGTTCAGGTAGACCTTATGACAATCCAAATACGGATGGGTTTTTAGCAGAGAAAACAAGGTCATTCAACAGTCTGAATTTTAATTGGGCATACTTGATAGACCAACAAAAAATACTCTACTTTTCGGTCAATAACGTACTTGGGTTCAATAACATCAATAACTATCAGTATGCGAACACCCCAAATGCAAATGGTATTTTTGACAGACAGGCCATAAGGCCTGCAGCGGATAGCTTCTTCTTTGTAGGTTTCTTCTGGACCATCAGTACGGACAAGAAAAGCAACCAACTGGAGAATCTATAAGATATTTATAAAACTAATTCCATTTGGATATCACTACGCTCATATGGAGAAACAGCACCTTTGATTTCAACAAATCCTAACTTACGGTACAAATGAATAGCAGGTTGTAAAACACGATTGCTTTCTAAAAATATCTTTTTGGCACCCAAAGCTTTGGCTTTTTCGATGATGTGTTGTGCAAGCAGTTTTCCAATGCCTTTGCCTTGTGCTTCTGGAGAAACCCCCATTTTGGCCAATTCAAAATCAAACCCTTCACGATTACAGGGTATCAAGGCACATACGCCTACAGGTTTATCCTTGACCAACACAAAAGCAATATATCCGCCCTTATCCAAAATATATTCTTTAGGATGGTTAAGAGAAATACGGTCCATTTCCTCAATCTTAAAATACTTTTCTATCCATGCTATATTGAGTGCTTTAAAAGCATCTTTGTATTCTTCTGTGTAGGGAACTATTTTAGGTGTATCGATCATCTAAATCTAAATAAGGTATGTGTCAAAAATCATCAAAAAAATATAATTGAAGAAATTAATTACAAGTTAATAGGATTACTACCAAACAGTAGATTTTTAGAAAAAAGGCTTGAGTTTTCTTAAAATTTAGGCGCATTGTCAAGAAAACATTGTTTTTCATCGATTAAATTGGTTTTTTGACGATTAAATAAGTAATATTGTTTTGTAATTAATAGTAAAGCTCTTACAAGTATCCCAAATCTTGCTAATGAGACCAAACAAAAAAGACAAATCTGCTGACCACAGTTTGTTTAACCTACAAATACGATTAAGCTATGGATTTAAAATTACTCCTTTTATCCAGAGGCACAGTCTTGTTTTATCTAAGACAGGCCTTATTTTTTATAATACCATTGTTTTTTCTATGCAAAGTAAACGCACAAGAAGGAAATCCTTATGTGAGTTATGATGTACCTTTTCAAAACTTATTGAAATTTAATAGGTTTTTAATAAACCCTACGTTTTCAGCTGTTCGGGAGGACAAGTCCTACGTAAATCTGTTTCATAGAAACCAAGGTTCGGATTTCAACAATAACAATCAAAACTATTTTTTGAGTTACAGTGGACGGTTGAACGAACGTGTTGGCCTTGGGTTGAGTTTATACAACCAACAAGAAGGGGTAATTTCCAATTTGGGCGTTATGGCTAATTATTCGCATGGTATACAACTGGGGAAAAAAAGCAATCTTAGCTTTGGGGTCAATATCCCTTACTATGTAAGCAGTTTTGATCCGGAAAGGGCTATAACCGTAGAGGAAGATCCACTTTTGAACGATGCTGCACAAAATTCCATTATATCGTTTCAGCCTGGATTGAATCTTTCCTTGGGAAAGTTTGATTTTGGTGTGTTTGCCCAAAATTTGGTCGATTATAACATGCAATCCGGACAGTCTTTAACCAGTTTCGATGAGAAAACCTTTTCAGGGCATATACAGTTTGCACACGAATTTAAAAATGGAGCTGGAGTTTTTGAAGATGGTAGATTGCTTCCTTTGGCAAGAGCTCGTATAGAAGGTGCCGAAGACCCTATTTTTGGGGGGGGATTAATATTGGATTTGCCCAAATTGGGTTGGATTCAAGGCGGTTACGATCAATTCTATGGTGCTTCTGCAGGTACGGGTTTTAATCTAAATCGCAGGCTTTCATTTGGTTATAATTTTGAGAAGAACATCAATAGCCCCCTCAGTAATCTTGGTGTAACGCATGAGGTCTCCATTGCTTTCTCTTTTATTCCCTCACAATCAAGAAATGCAATTGCATCTAATGAAGGTTCTACAGAAAAACCTATCGAGGGAACCTTTGTTGCAGATGCTAAAGATGAAAAGAAAAAGAAAAAAGGCAAGTTGGATGAGCAAACCACTTTACGCCCTACCAATAAGGAGGATTTAGCGTTCTGGGAAGCACAGGTCAAAGAACTAAAGGCTCAACAAAATGATAATTACATGGTAATCAATGAGTTGATTTTTAAAATGGATTCGTTGGAACGACACAGACAGCGAGATTTGGAAAAACGTTTTGAGATGGTTATGCGTATGGTACAACGCAAGACCAATAACGAACGACCAGATATTGAAGCACAGGCCCAAAACATATATTTGGCAAAGAGTACTGACCTAGATTCTATTGAAAAAGTGGTAAAAACTACTAGTTTGGCAGATAATACAAAATCTAAAAAAACCAGCGCCACTGACGATACTGGTGCCTTTACCGGAGGAGCATTCAAACCAATTGAGAAGTTCATCAACTTAGACGGAGTAGGGAAGGGACATTATATTGTAGCCAATGTATTTAAGAACGAACGTTACCTAAAGAGCTTTATGGCCAAGCTTAAATCCAAAGGGTTGGACGCGAAATATTTCAAAAATCCAGATAATGGCTTAAACTATGTCTACCTGGCAAAATATGAAGAAAACGAACTTGCATATCAGGCATATCGCTCAAAGATGAAGGGCGAGTATACCGATGAGATATGGATCATGCATGTGGATAATCCCCGCTATTCCAATTGGGCGGATACCAAATTTCAGGATAATGAATAGCTGACTATTAAGGTTTCACTTCTCTTATTTTTTCAGCGATTGCCTTGCTGCCCATATCTTCTCTTTCCATCAATTCCGAAGTAATTTTTGGGTGATCTTCTTCACGGGTTTGAGAAAGCTTGTACGCCGCTTGAATATCTGAAATTTCAATCCTAAAACCGATAACACCCTTAACTTGTCTCAAGGTTTTTGGCGACATATCCTTTAAGGAAATAGGTTTTTTAGAAGCTTTTTCATATTTGTCGACCAGCTTATGAAGCGATTCCATAGTAGCTTCCTCACTTAAAATTGTGAGTTTACCGTATATATGAACCGCAATGTAATTCCATGTAGGAACTTCTTCATCCTTATACCAAGAAGAAGATACATAAGCGTGAGGGCCATTAAAGACACAAAGCACTTCCGCTGAGTCTATAAAGGACTTTCCCTGTGGATTTCCTCTGGCAATATGGCCGACAAGAATATCCTTGCCTTCCTCGTCTTTTTCCAATTCCAATGGAATGTGTGTCGCCCATGGTTTTCCATCTACTTGATTTATTAAAAGTCCAAAACTATTATGGGTCAAAAAATCCTTTATTTCTTCAAGATTTTCGTTTTTGTAGTAATGTGGGATGTACATTTTTTTGTTGACGGTTAACAATAAACAATAAACAATGAACAATGAACAATAAACAATAAACAATGAACAATAAACAATAAACAATAAACAATAAACAATGAACAATAAACAATAAACAATAAACAATGAACAATAAACAATGAACAATGAACAATGAACAATACGTGTGGCGAGCGTAGTCGTAACAAAAAATTCGCCAATGGCTAGTGTTTTGTATTAAAGCCTTTTGTTTTGTTCAATTATTCTTTATACTTCTCGAACCATGCCAAAACACTGGCGATTTTAGCAATTAAATTACTCGGCTTATTTGCTATCCCGTGTGAAGCACCCGGAATCCGGACCATGGCAGATTCTACATTTTCTAGTTTCAATGCAGCATAGAACTGTTCGGATTCTGCGATTGGCGTGCGATAATCTTCCTCACCGGTCAATAGCATTGTTGGTGTTTTTACATTGGCAACATAGGAAAGAGGAGATCGTTTAAAATAACTCTCTGGATCTTCCCAAGGTTTTTTACCAAACCAATATTTGGAAAAGAAACTGGCCCCATCCGCATAGAGTACAAAACTCTGCCAGTTGATTACCGGTTTGGCTACTACAGCCGCTTTAAAGCGGTCTGTTTTACCAACGATCCATGCTGTGAGTACTCCGCCACCACTACCACCGGTAACAAAAAGATTGCTCTCGTCTACATAGCCTTTGTTGATTACCGTATCTACGCCCGACATTAAATCTTCGTAGTCGTGGTTGGGATAATCATGGTGAATTAAATTACCAAACTCTTCTCCATAACCAGAACTTCCCCTAGGGTTTGTATAGAGCACTACATAACCAGCTGCAGCAAATGCCTGTATCTCTGCGGAATAAACCGAACCATAGCTTGCGAACGGCCCACCATGTATTTCCAAAATCATTGGATACTTTTTTGAAGGGTCAAAATTGGGAGGAGTTACGACCCAACCTTGTATTTTACGTTGATCATAAGAAGAATCCCACCAAAGCTCTTCTACCTTGCCCAGATTTCTAAAAGCGAATAGGTCATCGTTTAAAGAAGTAAGTCGTTTGGTTCCATTTTTGCCATAAGTTCCCAGATCAGCTGGATGCTCCGTACTTCCTAGCGTATATGCGAATCTATCGTTTTTTGAAACGGTATACGCAGCCGCATTGTAAGGTCTTCCCAATGAAAGTCCACCTAAGCCCTTTACTTTTTCATTAACATTTCCGTTGAGGTTCATGTACGCGATTTTTGTATGGCCTTTATCATCAAACTGAAAATAGATTCCTTTTCCACTATTGGCCCAAGTAATGTTTTGTATATCACGATCAAAACCGTCCGAAATCAGTTTAGATGTTTCACTGGCGATATCAAGTACATAAGCTTTGGTTAATTGATAACCTTGGTAGGTGTCGTCAAAACCAGTATAGGCTAACTTGGTGCCATCTGGGGATAAGACCGGATTGGAATCAGGCCCATAACGGTCAGTAAGAGTTGCTACCTTTCCATCAGATAAAGAAAGCTTATAGAGCTCGCTGTTTAAGGGTTCTAATGCTTCTTCAGCATTAAAATTTGCTGAAAAATAGAGATGCCTACTATCTTTTGACCACACAGGTGCTCCATGGTCAAAATCAGTAGAGGTCCATTGTCTTGGAGTGCCGCCATCTATGGATAGGGTGAAAATCTGTGTATTTCCCCCTTTAAAATATCCTTGCCCGTCACCGCGGTAGTTCAGTTTTGTAATATATGTTGGTGGTTTGTTCCATTTGGCACCTTCAGGTTTTGAAGGCATTTTTACTATGGATTTCTCGCTTTTGGGGACAAACATAGTGAACGCAAGTTGTTTATCGTCTTTAGACCAAGAAACTTGTCCTGGAGATTTTGGCGTATTGGCGAGTGGAACAGTTTCCTTGGTATCCATCCACATGAGATATAACTTCATTTTTCCATCTGACATATTCGATTTAAAAATGATTTTTTTTCCATCATGCGACCATCTTGGATAAAAGTCGTTTTGGTTTCCAGTCGTTAACGGGCGGCTTTTGGTACCATCGAAATTTACGATCCAAAGATTGGAAAGGTTCTTATCTGTCATTACATCCTTAAAATTGCGGACATAGATAATTTGGGTACCATCAGGTGAAATTTGTGGATCAGAGACATATTCCATATTGAAAATGTCCAAAAGCTCCAAGTTAGACTTAACTTGAGCCGATACAGTATGGGCAAAAAACAGTACTAAAACGATACGCAGCAGGATAGTCTTCAAGGTGTTAGATTTTTAGAAGTTTGAATAATGCTCAAGATACGTATTTAATCAATTTGCTGTATCGAACAGTACTTCCTAAAACCTAACGTTTCAAAATAAAATTGATGGCTCTTTGGCATCAAATCGGAACCGAATTGTGTGAGGGTGAAAATTGTTGCTGACCTTGAATCAAAAAAGGGCATCAAAAAAAGCACTCTAAACATCATATTGAACTTATTGAAATACTTCAACCTGTCAGAAATTCAACATGAGCTTATATAGGCTCAACCTAATTTTGGAAGAACTAAATGCTTATGAGATACCCTTTCTTTTCATCAAACCAAATAATTATTCAAACGTATAACTACGTGCTACTTTTTCCGTGACCCTAAAATAACCATAGGCGATATTGTCTGGATTACTGGTATTGACACAATTACCAACAAGTGCTACAGGGGTAGGGCTAAAGGGATCTCCGCCGGCTTCAAACTGGTCTACCAAAAGCTGTAAATAGGTATAGTAATCCTCGGATATTCCAAGAAAAACGATATCAACGGTATCTCCAACCAAAAACTCCCTGATATTATTATCCTCATCCTCTAACTTTTCATAATAAATGGTGAACTCATTGCCATCGATAAATTCATCCTTTATGTAGAAGAGTTCAGGAAGTAGATCGTCGCGACTCTGAAAACGTAAAAAATAATAGTTTTCTACATCTGCGGGATCTTCAAACGATACATTTACCTCCAATACCTCATCATCCTCTCCATCCTCGGTAGATTGTGTTACGGATGTAATATCGGTTACCGGTAGAAGTGTTTCTGTGGCAGTATAGGTTTCTTCTTGGTAAACCACTTCCAATGTATAGGAATTTCCAATAATCGGTTCAAAAGATGTGGTGGTATACCTACCATCATTTTCATCTTCAAAAATAAATTCAGTTCCGCTATCATTATTGGTTACTTTAACACTGGCCCCAATGACCGCTGTATTTTGCTGACTTTCAAAAAATGGTGTAGAGGTACTTAGGAGAATGGTCTGATCATTCCCTGTAGTTCCTTTTTCCCAATCAAGGGATGCTTCTATTGTAAGTCTTATAGGGCCTTCTGGCACATCAACTTCTATAACATCGGTACAAGATGTCACCGTTATCAATAGCATGCTGAATAATATCTTATAAATTTGTTTCATGTTCTTAGAATTTAAAGTTGTACGTTACTGATGGGACCATTCCGAAAATAGCGGTTCTGGTCGCCTCGTTTGCACCGGTTTCCAGATTTTGTCCAAATGATATGGCAGCGGCATTTTTTCTATTGTATACGTTATAGATGCCGATAACCCATTCGCCTTTCCATTTTTTATCCGGTCTTCTATTGGGCCTATACGTAGCAGAAAGATCTAAACGATGGTACGCTGGTAATCTATCGGCATTTCGGTCAGAGTAACTCGCAACGGAAATACCTTCATACTCATATTGTCCGTTGGGGTATGTTACGGGTCTTCCGGTTTGAAAAATTGCGTTTGCTCCAAAACTCCATTTATCGTTCAATTTGTAGGCAGCGGTAATCGAAACATCATGGGTTCTGTCAAAAGGAGTATTGTACCAACTCCCATTATTGATACCTGGCCCTCCTGCGATACCACCTGGCGTTCTTTGTTCAGATTTGGACAAGGTATAGGCAACCCAACCTGTGAATGCCCCTTCATTTTTCCGAAACAAAAATTCAAGACCATATGCTCTGGACTCACCATTTAAAATTTCGGTTTCTATGGTGTTGTTCCCTATTAAATCGGAGCCGTCCACATAGTCAATTCTATTATCAACGGTTTTATAATAGGTCTCTACCTCTAAGGAGTACATTTCATCACTGAAATTTCTAAAATAGCCCAATGCATATTGATCCGAGAGTTGGGGTTTTATATATTTTCCGCTGGGTGTCCATACATCCAAAGGAGTTACTGCCGAAGTATTGGATAACAGATGAATATACTGTGCCGCTCTTGAATACCCCATTTTTATTGACGAGTAATCATTTAGCTGATAGGCTAAGGCGAGCCTAGGTTCAAAATTATCGAATGTTTCTATACTCTCACTCTTTTTGAAAAATGTTTCACCAATTGGGTCTGTCCTCTGGTAAAACCGTAACGTTGGGTTGTATAAGATAGGTTGGTCATTTGCATATTCCGATATGGGTTGACCGCCAAGCCGGTTGAACCTGCTATAACGTAACCCGTACTGTGCGGTCAGATTATCTGTTAGCTTATGCTCTGCTCCAATATAGACACCGCTTTCAAGAGCTAATTTTTGGTCCAATATTAGCTCATTTATGGCCGAATTGGGTCCCGTAGGTTTAATTTCCCCTGGATTGAACTCATACTTTATGGCGCTGATTCCAAAATCCAGCTTAAAAGCATCGCTTAAATAATACTTAAAGTCGTATTTGGCATTGTAATTTCTGATAGATGAAATCCAATCAAACTCAAAATCCTCTATGCCCAGCTCATAGTCATAATTACTATAAATGAGGGATAAATTTGAAAACAATCTATCATTGAAGATATGGTTCCATCTTAAGTTACCCGAAGCATTGCCGTAACTGCTGCTGAACGAACCATCAAAATTAAAAACATCGCGACCAAAATAACCGGATAGATACAATTTGTTGTTATCATTGATACTATAGTTCGTTTTTAAGTTAAGGTCGTAAAAACTTACACTGTTTTCTTCTCCGGCCAATTTTAATAACAGGTGTGCATAAGATCCTCTACCTGCGACCAAAAAAGAACCTCGGTCTTTGAACATTGGGCCTTCGAGGGCAAGTCTACTGGAAATAACACCAACGCCACCTGTCATCGCAAAGTTTTTACTGTTTCCGTCTTTCTGGCGAACATCCAATACTGAAGATACCCGACCACCAAAACGGGCAGGAATTCCACCTTTGTATAGTTTTAAGTCTTTCACGGCATCTGCATTAAAGACCGAAAAGAAACCCAATAAGTGCGATGTATTATAGATGATGGCTTCGTCCAATAATACTAGGTTTTGGTCAACAGCACCACCTCTCACATGAAATCCGCTCGTACCTTCACCATTGTTGGTCACACCGGGTAAAATCTGTAATGATTTGATAACATCTACCTCTCCTAGAACAACGGGCATCTGTTTTACGGTCTTTATATTCAATTTAGAAACACTCATTTCTGGTTTTTTCAAAATTGCACGCTCCGTTTCCTCGGCAATGACTTCAACTTCATCTAGCTGTGTGGATGATTCCTGGACTTCGATATCGATTTTCTGATTACTGTTCAAAGTGATGTCCATTGAGATTTCTTTGTACCCCAAGTGCGAGAATATCAAGGTATATGAACCCTCGGGTGCGCTAATGGAGTAAAACCCATACTCATTGGTTATGGCGCCAATGGAAGTGCCCTTTAGAAATATAGAGGTTCCAAAAAGAGTCTCTCCGTTGAATTCATCGGTAACGGTTCCGCTGATCGTATAGTTGTTTTGCGAATGGATGAGAGATGAGCTCAGCACAAAGCCTACGGTCAGCATTAGTAGTGGTAGTATATTGCTACCCTTTTTTTTCTTCATTTGTTTTTTGATTTATGATTAAGTTATAAAGGTTAAATCACCCTATGATTTACCTTTCTTAATGACACTTGAAAAAGGAAAGGGTTGCATTTCAATAAAAAAATAATTTTCGAAAAAAAAACGTATTCAAACTTTGAACCTATAGGTAGTTGATAATTAGGTAAGTTATAAGTCTTAGGTTGAAAAATACTTTGATTACAATTCATCCCAAAAATTCTACAATCCGGTAACACTTTCTGGTCTAATACTGTATTCAATCACATTTTTGTGGCAACAATAATCAAAAAACGAACAGTTATGCAAACGGTAGTAAAAATTTTAATCTCCTTATTGATCGGGACTCTTAGCGCACAAGACCAATATACCAAGGGAATGGAAAAGGCATTTGACTTATGGAAAAACGAAAAAAATGTTGAAGCGTCCAATCTTTTTGAACGTATTGCAATGGCCGAGCCCGATAACTGGCTTCCTTATTACTATGTAGCACAGATCAATACCATTTCCTCTTTCGGTGAGAAGGATGAGGAAAAATTGACCGAGCAGTTGGACAAAGCAAAAGAGTTCTTGGATTTGGCAAAAGCTATTTCTTCCAACAATCCCGAGCTCCTTGTTCAGGAGGCAATGATCAACACTGCATGGATCTCTTTTGATGGTGCCAAGTATGGCATGACACTTTCGGGAAAGAACACCCGACTCTATAACCAAGCCTTGGAATTGGCGCCTGAAAACCCAAGAGTGGTACTTTCCAAAGCAGAATGGGATATGGGTTCTGCACGCTATTTTGGAAAAGATACCGCACCTTACTGTAGTGACATTGAGAAGGCCTTGGAACTTTTTGCTACCTTTAAATCCGAAATTCCATTTTATCCAGGTTGGGGAAAGAAAAGAGCCAAACAGGTTTTGGGACAGTGTAAGAGCTGATGATAATGAGTATGATGCTTTTAAGTTGTAAAAGGTGAAAAAAGAGGTCAAAATAGGGAGTATTAGACGTGTTTTAATCGTAAGCCTTTATATTACGTTGGCTATACGCGCACTTAACCTATTTATCAATATGGGTAATGGTGTTGTCTGGTCCAACCAGCTTGAAAACTTTGGGGTCACTTACATCTATGCATTCATTATAACCGCATTCAATGCTTATTACAATGATTTTATCTCTACAAAGTATAGTTGGGAATTGCAGGGTAAAAAGCGTCTTTGGTATGGTGCCATTGGCTCTATAGTCGTTACTTTAGTAGGATTTGGTCTCGCCAGGGTATTGGTAAATGTGGGTATATACAGTAACTCATTTGATGATTTTTTGGCAAATGAGACCTTGGAGAACTACGTTTCCACTTTGATTATCGCAATATGTATCTCCGCCATTTTACATGCTTTTCATTTTTACAAAGCTTTACAGGATACTAGGGTAAAAAAGCAACGGATTATAGCAGGCACGGCCTCTGCCCGTTTTGATGCGCTAAAAAATCAACTGGATCCCCATTTTTTATTCAATAGTCTTAATGTACTTACCAGTCTTATTGAAGAAGATCCGCATCAGGCCCAAAAATTCACGACGTCCCTTTCAAAAGTATACCGCTATGTCTTGGAACAGAAAAACAAGGATTTGGTTACAGTGGACGAAGAACTGAATTTTGCCCGAACCTATGTTAGGCTTTTAAAGATGCGGTTTGAGGATAGTATTGTTTTTAATATTCCGGATACATCTAGTGTTCCTGATGCCAAAATAGTACCCTTATCATTACAACTGTTGTTGGAGAACGCCGTGAAGCATAACGTTGTGACATCATCAAAACCATTGCATATTACCGTGAAAGAAGAGGGCGGAATGCTGATGGTGACCAATAACCTTCAAGAAAAGCAGGTGGTCAAAAAAAGTAGCGGTGTCGGACTTCAAAACATACGGCAGCGCTACGAAATTCTAACGGATAGACAGGTCCACATTGAAAAAACAACTTCAGATTTTAGTGTGTCGATCCCAATGCTTACTAAAAAAGGATCAACGGTTGAAACCCAAGAATCCCATATTGCGGAGAAACGTTATCTAAAAGCAAAAGAAAAGGTAGATGCGGTAAAAGGTTTTTATAGCAATTTGATTACTTACTGTATCGTTATTCCATTTTTATGGTGGCTCAACCTAAAAACCACTAGCTTTCTCTGGGCACTGTTTCCAACAATTGGCTGGGGATTTGGGGTGTTGGCACATGGTATGGAAGCTTATGGCTATAATCCACTTTGGGGCAAACGTTGGGAAGAACGTAAGATCCAAGAGCTTATGGACAAGGAGGATTTTTAGTTGTTTGGTTTCATATGACGGATGAAGGTTGACGGATGCGGGTTTTGGGTAAAGGGTAAAAGGTTTTGGGTGAAGGGTAAAAGGTTTTGGGTAAAGGGTAAAAGGTTTAAGGTTTCAAAGTTTCAAAGTTTCAAG
>NZ_JAHCMU010000024.1 GCF_018449435.1 Flagellimonas sp. 389
CAGCTGACCGATGCACAGGTGGCTACGGCCGTGAACGCGGAGTTCCCAAACCTCGATACCGATGCTACCGATGACTTCTCCGGAAGCTTCAACGACCTTACCGATGTACCAGCAGGACTTGACGATGGCGATGACAATACCACCACCAACTTAGTCCAAGACCTCACAACGGGAACTATCACCTATACCAACGAAGAAGCTACAGATCAAACAGCGAACACTGTTGGTACTGAAGCGAACAATCAAATCTCTGTTGGGGCAAATGGTGGAGCGTTCTATGTAAGCCCAATCAAAGCTTTTGGAAAGGTATCATCGGGCGGAGGCCTTGTTAATGGAACTACCGGAGTCACTGTAACCAAATTGAGTGGAAATGGGTATTATAGAGTGAATCTTCCTGCTGGATTGGTAGGAGGTGCGGACTATATCATTCAATTGGCGCAACCAAGCCGAGACGGCTTGGGCAATGACGACCCTGGTATTTCATACCGAAATCAAACTGCTTCAAGTTTTGAAGTCATTATAGGTGATAATGACAATGGAGGTTCTGATAGAAATCGTTTCAACTCAGAATTTATGTTTACTGTTTTAGATCTATAATCCAACCAGATGAAAAGAATTAGTATTGCAATTTCATTGTTTTCGTTTCTTACGGCGGTAGCACAAACACCAACCGCAGGTGATCTGGTTGGCATACACAATGTTACAACCTTAGAGATGAATTCAATTGCCAACCCTATAGAAGGTTCCATGGTTTTCAATACAACCACAAGAAGTATGCATTTTTATAGTAATGCAGTTTGGGTAGAAATCCCCAATGTGGCCAACGTTTACGTAGGTGCTTTTCAAATAACGGGCACAGGCAATCAAGTTATAAATGGCCTACCCTTTGAACCAAGCAGTATAACATTTTCGGCAAATGCCAATGTGGAAAGCTTCAATTTAAACTCAGATAATGCAGTAGGCAACAATAATGGTGGTATCGCAAACTCTTTCGGCTCGATGAACGGCTTTGCCAGAAACGATAACGGCAGTATCACCGAACAGGTAATCTATGTCGGTGGAAGTGGAAACTCCATTAATGATATTTCAAGATATGCATCAAATTCGCACTGCATTGGTTTGCGGTATGGAAATCAAAATGGAGATAATTTAGGGATAACTTCTGCTAGCGTTACCAGTTTTAATACAGATGGGTTTACCGTAAACACGGATAGTTTTGCTGATGGTATCGTAGTTTTATTTCAAGCTTATAGATAAAAGATGATTGAAAAATATCAACATACAAAATATCACGTCTTTGGATTGGTTCTGATTTTGACCAACATTGCTTTGGGGCAAGATGCAGTTCAAAATTTTGGGAATCTTCAGTTTCACAACACCGCTTCGGTAGGTTTTCATATTGACCTTATCGATAATGGTACTTTTGACCAAAACTTAGGCCTTACCGGTTTCTACAGTCCGAATCAACTTACTGTTTCTGGAACTTCAAACCCCATTTTCAATGATGTTGAGATTGTGACTGAAAATGGATTGGTATTGAATACCTGGATAGGAATTACCAACAACGCAAATTTTATTGTAGGGGATGTTATTACCTCCAAAACCGATTCTGGTACGTATTTAAATTTTATTGATACCGCTTTCTTTACCGGCACAGGGAATGAAACCCACGTTAACGGATATGCAGGAGCCACTAATAAAGAGTTGATTACGTTTCCTGTTGGCGATGGGCAACGGGTAAGGCATCTTACCCTTACCTCTAGTGCTATTAATGATTTGGCAAAATGTGCCTATTTTTTTGAAGACCCTAACAACCCATCATCCTTGACAGGACAGTTCAATACAGAAAACAAGGAATTTGAAGACTTACAAGTAAGTAATTTTGAATTTTGGAAGTTGGAAAGCAATCAACCCTCTGTTGTTACTTTGGCTTGGGACAGTAATAGTAACGCCCCATCATTCGCAGATTCTACAGAAGATTTGATTGTCGTGGGATGGAACAGTACTGAAAATCGATGGGAAAGTCTTGGAAATACCGGAGTTACCGGAAATTTAACTACAGGTATTATTTCTTCTGAAACCTTTGTCCCCGATGATTATGAAATAATTACATTGGGCGGAAACGAATTGCTTGAGCCCTTCAGTGTATTAGAGCTCGACAACTATTTTTTAACACCAAACAATGATGGTATCAATGATTTTCTAGAGATAGAGGGTATTGAAAATTTTCCAAACAATTATCTGAAAATCTATAACCGATACGGTATTTTGGTGTATTCAAAATTGAATTATTTCAATGAATTTAATGGTATTTCCAACCAAAACACGGTTATACGAAGAGATGCCAGTTTAGCATCGGGAATCTATTTCTATATTCTCACCGTTACCGATACGAAACAAAAATACCAAGGCTACATGTACATTTCGGAATAAGTGTTCCACATAAAAAACCATAGCTCGGCATCCCAATAGAATAAAAAAACTCCTTAAATTGTCAATCAAATCAATTCCATGAATAGAAGAAGTTTCATTAAAAAAACATCGATTTCGTCCTTGGCATGCACGTTACCAACCATTATGCCTATGTTTCAAGATAAGGAGTATTCTACATTGGAATTGATGGGAAAGGAAAAAATCCAGCTTTTTGGTCAAGGGATTAATTTGAGAGAAGCGGCGTTTGAGGCTTTTACTAAAATGAAGCGTGCAGCTTTTACCGCTGGATTCGATATTAAAATGGTCTCCAGCTACCGAGATTTTTATAGGCAAGAAGGTATATGGGAACGAAAGTATTTACGCTACACGGAAGATGATGGAATGCAACCCATGGATGCCATTGATAAGATTATAGAATATTCCACTATACCTGGAACCAGCAGACACCATTGGGGAACAGATATTGATATTATTGATGGAAATGCCAAGAATACCGGCGATGTTCTTGTTCCTGAAAAGTTTGAAGCAGGAGGGCCTTTTGAAGATTTTAAACTATGGTTGGACGAAAATTCGGAAAAATACGATTTTCATCTTGTCTATACGGATGAGCCAAAACGTAGAGGTTTTAAATATGAGCCATGGCACTACAGTTATGCGCCAATTTCCATATCCATGTTGAAAGCTTTCAGAAAAGTAAACATTATGAAATTGCTTCAAACAGAAGAGTTTTACGGAGCTGAACATTTTACGACCGGGTTTCTACGAACCTACATACAAAATAACATTCTCGATATCAACCGCAATCTATTGTAGGTCAATTTTTTGTATCTTCCATTTCCAAGAATAATTCTACCATGAGAAGAGGAAGTTGGAAAATTCGCATATTCATTGGACTTGTCATAGTTGCCTTTGCTTTTTTTAAGCGATGCAATAACAAACAGGAAAATCCATACACGGGTCGGATACAGAATATAAATATGACCGCTGATCAAGAAATTGCCATAGGGCTGGAAAGTGCCCCTCAAATGGCACAGCAACACGGCGGACTATACCCTGATGAACGAATGCAATCCTTGGTAGACGCCGTTGGTAAAAAATTGGTTAACAATAGTATCGCTCGAGAAACACCCTATGCGTACGACTTCCATCTTTTAGCGGATGACAGAACAATAAATGCCTTTGCCTTACCAGGAGGCCAGTGTTTTATAACCTATGCCTTGTTTTCACAGTTGACAGAAGCACAGTTAGCTGGCGTGCTTGGACATGAAATCGGTCATGTGATAGGAAGACATTCGGCCGAACGTATTGCTGAGAGCAACTTTTGGCAAACCTTGGCCACAGGGGCCTCTGTTGGTGGTGATATGGGAGCTCTGGTAAGTGGAATAGGCCAAAATACCTTGTTAAAAAATGGAAGGGGAGATGAGCTGGAAAGTGACGAACTTGGTGTCTTATTTATGATTCAAGCTGGTTATGACCCAAATGAAATGATAAAGGTCATGGATATATTAAAAGCTGCAGGTGGTCCTAACAGAACCCCAGAGTTTCAAAGTACCCATCCAGACCCTGAGAATAGGATTGAGAAAATCAAAGAAGCCATCGAAAAATATTCCGGTCGATAGATTTGGTACGTTCATCGATAATAACTTCGTATTCGCCAGTTTTGATTACCTTTGGGTGACCCCAAATCAAAATACCTTTTCTTGACCCATTTGTGTTAGCTAACGAGAAGAACACATGGGAACACTATTACATTTTAAAAGTCTGTACGCAGAAGCGTTCGATGACTGCAAGCCGAGCTTTGTAGTCGTCCTGCTCAAAGGATACGCTATATTTTGTGCAATATTATTAGCTATGGCAGTATATGCATTTTTATATAGGGCATTTACAGGATTTGAGTTTTAAAGAATTTGTTTACTCTTTTACATGAACACTATTAAAGTAGATGAACAAAAAAGCCCATCATTAGATGGGCTTTTTGCTTGAAGAATAAACTCCCTTTTATTTTTTCATAGCTAATTTAAGTACTTCCAAAACTTCTGTAGCACTTGACAATTCTGCGTGTTTCTTGACAGAGTATCCTTTATCACAACGCTTCTTTAAATTTGCTCCGTTGGAAATCAATAGTTCCATAATTTCAGGTTTGTTGTAACGGGCTGCATAATGGATAGGTGCCATTCCCAAAGATTTTTGATTAACATCCTCTCCTAGCTCAATTAATTTTTTTACTGTATCCAAATCACCTTGCACTATAGCTTTACAAAAAGAGCTAAGGTTTACAGAAGCAATTGAAGAAACAAAAATAGGTTCTGGAGTTGATGTTGATGAATTGGCACTAACGCCTGCAACCACAAACAAACATGCTGCGGCTACTGTTACGATTGTTTTTTTCATGATGAATAATTTTTTGATTTATGAATTAAATTACACTAACAAGACTGTAATTTTTTCAAAATGTTACAGGATTATCATTTTCATAACAAAATTTTAACGATTCCGCTTTTTTGAATTCAATTAATTAACAAATCAATTGGGTAGAAAATATCAAAAAAACTAGGGCATCAAACCGAATCATTTTACTTTTGAGATAGAAACCAATACACAATGAACAAAAAGGTAATCCTAATGATTTTGGATGGCTGGGGGAAATCTCCAGACCCCAAAATTTCCGCAGTAGATCAAGCAAATACTCCATTTATTGACTCACTTTACACCAAATACCCCAACGCCAATTTATTGACAGATGGAATGAACGTTGGACTTCCTGAAGGACAGATGGGAAATAGTGAAGTAGGACACATGAACCTTGGTGCCGGAAGAATTGTATACCAAGATTTAGCAAAAATCAATAAAGCGGTCAAAGAAAACACACTAAAAGACGAACCGGTTCTAAAAAAGGCCTTTGAATATGCCAAATCCAACAACAAAGCTGTACACTTTTTGGGCTTGGTCAGTAATGGTGGTGTACACAGCCATATTGATCATTTAAAAGCACTTATTGAGGCAAGTGAAATCAATGGTGTAACTAAATCCTATATTCACGCATTTACAGATGGTAGGGATGTTGATCCAAAAAGTGGTAAAATATTTTTGGAAGACCTCACAAATTTCTGTTCCAATAAAAACACAAAACTGGCAACCGTCATTGGCAGGTATTATGCCATGGACCGGGATAAAAGATGGGAGCGGGTAAAATTGGCATATGATGTTTTGGTGAACAGTATAGGAGAAAGAACACAGGATATTTCGCAAGCCATGCAAAAAAGCTATGATGATGGCATCACCGATGAGTTTATTAAACCCTTGATTTTAACAGATGCCGAAAATAACGCTTTGGGGAAAGTTGAAAAAGATGATGTTATCGTCTTTTTTAATTTCAGAACAGATCGCGGACGAGAACTTACCCAAGTGCTGAGCCAAGAGGATTTTCCTGAACAAAGCATGCAAAAACTGGACTTGTACTATGTGACCATGACCAATTATGACGATTCGTTCAAAGGAATCAAGGTAGTGTATGACAAAGAAAACATTAAGGATACCTTGGGAGAAGTTTTGGCCAAACAAGGAAAAAAACAAATACGTATTGCCGAAACCGAGAAATATCCGCATGTAACATTCTTTTTCAACGGTGGACGGGAAGAACCTTTTGATGGGGAAAGCCGTATACTTTGTCCATCCCCAAAAGTCGCCACGTATGATTTAAAACCAGAAATGAGCGCCTACGAAATTCGTGATAAAATTATTCCCCAATTAGAAAAAGAGGAAGCCAATTTTGTTTGCTTAAACTTTGCCAACCCAGACATGGTAGGGCATACCGGCATTATGGAAGCGGCAATAAAAGCTTGTGAAACTGTAGACGAATGTGCCAAGTATGTCATTACCGCCGGTTTAGAACATGGATATTCCACTATTGTCATTGCCGATCATGGAAACTGTGACACCATGGTAAACCCCGATGGTAGTCCAAACACGGCACATACTACAAACCCTGTTCCGCTGATTTTAGTGGATACGGAAATTACAGAAATCCAAGATGGTGTATTAGGCGATCTGGCTCCGACCATTCTCCACATGATGGGTGTACAACAACCAGATTTGATGACGCAAAAATCGTTGGTCTAAAAGCGTAAACTATGAGAACAAATATGCTATTGCTCGCTTGTATATTCCCATTTGTTATGATGGCCCAACAACTAAAATCACCTAAAGGAAATTTTGAGTTGAACTTTCAAATTGAAAATGGTGTTCCTACGTATCAATTGCTAATGAACGGGAAAACCATTGTTGACAAAAGTAGTCTTGGCTTCGATTTAAAGGATATTCCCGATTTTCTTGATGGTTTCGAGTTGAAGGACGACGAACGTACGTCGTTCGATGAAACATGGCAACCTGTTTGGGGCGAAACAAAATCCATCAGGAATAACTATAACGAGTTGATTGTTAAGCTAGAGCAGGCTTCGACCGATAGATTCCTGAATATTCATTTCCGATTGTTTGATGATGGATTGGGGTTTCGATATGAATTTCCGCAGCAACCCAATCTTAATCATTTTGTCATTACTGAAGAGAAAACACAGTTTAAGTTGATGGGAGACCACAAAACATTCTGGATTCCCGGTGATTATGACACCCAAGAATATGATTATACCACATCAAAATTATCCGAAATTTCCGGTTTGATGGATAAGGCTATCACGCCCAATGCTTCGCAGACATCCTTCTCCAAAACTGGAGTTCAAACAGCATTGTTGATGAAAACAGCTGATAGTATTTATATCAATATCCACGAGGCTGCACTTGTTGAATATGCTTGTATGCATTTAGAGATAGATGAAACGAACTATATCCTTGAATCCCATTTAACTCCAGATGCTATAGGGAACAAGGGGTATATGCAAGCACCCAGAACTACACCCTGGCGTACCGTCATAGCAAGCAAGAACGCTGGTGACATACTACTTTCCAATATCACCTTGAATTTGAACGAACCAACGGCATATGAGGATACTTCGTGGATACAACCCGTAAAGTATGTAGGGGTTTGGTGGGAAATGATCACTGGAAAAAGTTCTTGGGCCTATACAGATATCCCAAGCGTAAAATTGGGCGAAACGGATTTTTCAAAAACCACACCAAATGGACGTCACGCAGCTAATACCGAACATGTGAAAATGTATATTGATTTTGCTGCTGAACATGGTTTTGACCAAGTTTTGGTCGAAGGATGGAACGAAGGTTGGGAAGACTGGTTTGGAAAGTCCAAAGATTTTGTATTTGATTTTTTGACTCCTTATCCAGATTTTGATGTCGAAGGACTGCGCAACTATGCAAAGTCGAAAAACGTAAAATTGATGATGCACCATGAAACTTCTGGTTCTATTCGCAACTACGAGCGATTTATGGACAAAGCCTATCAATTTATGGTAGATAATAACTACAATTCCGTTAAAAGTGGTTATGTAGGGGATATCATTCCCAGAGGTGAATATCATTATGGGCAATGGGCTGTAAATCACTACCAATATGCCATAGAAAAAGCGGCTGAATACAAAGTTATGGTCAATGCACACGAAGCGGTAAGGCCTACAGGATTGAGCAGAACCTATCCAAACCTAATTGGAAACGAATCCGCTCGGGGAACAGAGTACGAAGCATTTGGTGGAAGTAATCCCGACCATACCACAATTATACCTTTTACGAGACTTGTAGGTGGTCCAATGGACTATACACCTGGTATTTTTGAACCCGATGTGAGTAAATACAACCCGAATAACAAATCTTGGGTCAATACGACAATTGCACGTCAATTAGCACTGTATGTTACAATGTACAGCCCATTGCAAATGGCTGCTGATTTGCCCGAAACCTATAACCAACACCTTGATGCTTTTCAGTTTATAAAAGATGTTGCTTTGGATTGGGATACGTCTTTGGTGCTAGAAGCTGAACCAGGTGATTTTATTACCTATGCCCGCAAAGCAAAAGGAACCAATAATTGGTTTGTGGGTCGCACCAATGATGAGGAACCTAGGAATTCTTCAATTTCATTTGACTTTTTAGATGCTGACAAAACTTATATTGCCACAATTTACGGTGATACTAAAGATGCACATTATAAGGAAAATCCTAAAGCGTACGAAATCAAAAAATATAGGGTTAATCATAAGTCGAAATTGTCTCAATACTGTGCTCCCGGTGGTGGTTATGCCATAAGTATTTTTGAAGTAACCGATAAAAGTCAGCTTAAAGGTTTGAAACGTTTATAATATTCATATCGTTTTTGAAGATGGGTAGATTTTTGATTTCCATGTATCTTTGCATCCATGGTAAAAATTAAAACTTCTGAAGAAATCGAATTAATGCGTGAAAGTGCATTGGTCGTTTCTAAAACCTTGGGTATGTTGGCTTCGGAAATAAAGCCTGGTGCAAATCCGTTAAAATTGGATAAAATGGCCGAGGATTTTATACGGGAGCAAGGTGCAACACCTGGTTTTTTGGGCATGTACGATTTTCCAAATACACTCAATTGGAGTCCGAACGCACAGGTTGTTCATGGCATTCCAGGTAACGAACCCTTAAAAGATGGAGATATTGTCTCGGTAGATTGTGGTGCTGTTAAAAACGGATTCTACGGGGACCATGCCTATACTTTTGAGGTAGGGGAAGTGGCGGAGGAAACCAAGAAGTTACTTAGAATAACAAAGGAATCCCTTTATATCGGAATTAAGGAATTTAAAGATGGAAATCGTGTAGGCGATGTAGGTTATGCCATTCAAAATTATTGCGAAAATCATGACTATGGAATCGTTCGTGAACTGGTTGGTCATGGGCTTGGAAAAGAACTGCACGAAGACCCACAAATGCCAAACTACGGAAAACGAGGCCGTGGAAAGAAGTTCGTCAATGGAATGGTGGTCGCTATAGAACCTATGGTCAATATGGGCACCAGAAGAATAAAGCAGCTTAAAGATGGATGGACTATTTTAACAGCAGATGGTAAACCAAGTGCACACTTTGAACATGATGTAGCGCTTGTAGATGGAAAACCAGAACTACTTTCAACCTTCCAGTACATTTATGATGCCTTGGGAATTACCAGCAATGAAGAGGAGGAGTTTAGAAGACACGAATTTCACTAATTTCCCGAATCTTGTCTGACAAACTTATCTATAAAGATGAATCTTATTTCGTAATAGGTTTATGCATGGATGTTCATAATGTATTGGGAAAAGGTTTTAGTGAATCGGTTTATGGAGATGCTCTAGAAATTGAACTGACTACCAACGGAGTGCCCTATAAAAAAGAAGTGAAGTACAGCATCAATTATAAAGGAAAAGTATTAAAGCATCAGTATTATGCTGATTTTGTAATCGATAATAAAATAATCTTGGAACTTAAAGCTGTAGAAAGAATTTCAAGCGGACACATAAAGCAAACACTAAATTATTTAGCTGCTTCAAAAATGAAACTTGGCTTAATTGTAAATTTTGGAGAAGATAGTCTAGCGTATAAAAGAGTGTTGCTATAAAGATTGGTGAAATTAGTGAAATCCGTGTCTAACATATTCAAATATTTTCTAAACCTGATTCCAAGACCATGGCTCATTAAAATCAGCTATTGGGTACGTCCGGTCATCGCTATACTATTAAAAGGAAAAAAATACACGGATCCCATTGACGGTAAAAGCTTTAGAACATTCCTCCCATATGGTTATGAAAATCCGAGAGAGAATGTTCTCGCTCCCTCTACCCTTTCCTTGGAAAGACATAGGCTCTTATGGTTGTTCCTAAAAAATGAAACAGATTTCTTTACAAAACCATTAAAGGTATTGCACTTTGCTCCCGAACAGGCATACCATAAAAGATTCAAGCAATTGTCGCACCTTGATTATACCACAACGGATTTGAATTCGCCTTTGGCGGAAGTAAAAGCGGATATCTGTAACCTTCCTTTCGATGAAAATTCTTTCGATGTAATTCTTTGTAACCATGTTTTGGAACATATTCCCGATGACACCAAAGCAATACAAGAGTTGTACAGAGTAATGAAACCTGGAGGTTGGGGCATTTTTCAAATACCCCAAGATTTAAATATAGAAAAGACATTTACGGATGATTCGATTACTGACCGAAAAGAAAGAGCTCGAATTTTTGGGCAGTACGACCATGTTCGCATTTACGGCAGGGACTATTTTGATAAGTTGAGAAGTATAGGCTTTATAGTAGAAGAGGTCGATTATACAGAACAACTATCAAAAGAAGAGGTTGAAAAATATCGGTTGGCAAAAGGAGAGATCATTCCTTTGGTCAAGAAATAGTTATTTAACAACGATTTCCTGAAAGCCCTTTGTCATGAAGTTGGTTGTATTGCCTTCATCATCCACATAAATAATAAAAGCCTCTAGTTCTTTATGCCTATCCAACAATTCAAGAGTAGCGTCTAAATCCATTGCCATAAATGCGGTAGCATAGGCATCAGCCTGTATGCAATATTCCGCTATTACTGTTGCAGATAATATATTCGAGTTTTTGGTGTAGCCCGTTTTAGGGTCTATCGTATGTACATATTTTTCCTTTGTTACAGGGTCTATCCTAAATTTTCTGTAATTACCGGATGAAGCCATAGCTGCATCTTTTAGCTCTATTACAGCCGCACCTCCCCTATTTGTCAAATCATTGGGGTCGTCGATAGCTACTTTCCAAGATTTTCCATTGAGAACATTGGTACCTTTTGCCAATATTTCTCCACCAACCTCGATCAAGTAATTATCGATCTCATTTTCCTCTAACATTCTTCCTAACCGGTCAATAGCATAACCTTTGGCAATAGCATTAAAATCAAACCTTATTTCTTGTTTGGTTTTCACTATTCTATAATCATGGGTAAGTCCAATTCTTTGAAACCCTACATACTGCATTAAACTATCGACCTTTGTGCTATCCAGCTCTATTTGCTCTCCAGGGCCAAAACCCCATGCATCTGCTAAAACTCCAATGGTAGGGTCAAAATAGCCATCGGTCTCATAATGCACGGCTTTGCTCTGCATAAAAACATCTAGTAGCATCTGATCGATTACAAGTGTTGAATCTCCATCGTTTATTTTGGATATATCGGAATCTGGCAAATAGGTTGACATGGATTTATTGAAAACCTGAAAGACAGAATCTATTTCTTTTTGAAAATCCAATTTCTCTTGGGCAATGTAAATAATGGAATATGTGGTACCCAATGCATCGCCTATGTTTTGATTTTTTACGAAAGTGATATTCTTTTCACAACTAAAAATGATTAACGCAACACTGGCGAAAAGAGAAAAACGCTTCAACATTATATTTCTATTAATCCGTTATAATCAACAATATATTCTTCATTCAAATACACAGGCAGCGTTTGATCGGAAGCATTGGAAAGACCAACTCCTGCAAAATAGGTTTTGGCCTCAAATTTGACCGCGTGGTTCTTTACCTTTTCCATTAACTCAACATCAAAAGTTTTGGGATCATTCGGATATTCCACATTGCGAACCACTATAAAATGAAGGTCTTTATCCTTAAGACAGACATATTGTGGATTCTTTTTAGGTTTACTGTTAATGGCCATAAATTCAAAGCCATCAGTTTCCAATTGCCTTCCAACAATATTCATTGCTAAATTATGAAGCTCTTGCTCCGTTAGTATTCTTCTCATTGCAATTAAAAAAACCGACACAAAAATGCATCGGTTTATAGTATTTAACACCTCTCGGTTACACTCGAGATAAGATTTGTTTTAAAAATTCTATCCACCAAAGTCATCAAACCTAATATGCTCATCAGGAATTCCGAAATCTTCACCCATTTTTTGGACTGCCTTGTTCATCAATGGTGGCCCACAGAAGTAAAGCTCAATATCTTCTGGTGATTCGTGGTGATTTAAATAATTATCTATCACACAATTATGAATAAAACCTGTAAAACCATCTCCAGGGGCATCTATATCCTCTTTAACCTTCCAATTATCTTCTTCCATAGGCTCCGAAAGTGCCATATAGAACTTGAAATTTGGAAATTCCTCTTCCAATTGCTTGAAGTGGTCTATGTAAAATAGTTCTCTTTTGGAACGACCTCCATACCAATAGGTAACTTTCCTATTCGTCTTTAACGTTTTGAACAAGTGATACAAATGAGAACGCATTGGTGCCATTCCAGCTCCACCACCTACATAAAGCATTTCTGATTCTGACTCATTGATGAAAAATTCACCAAAAGGTCCAGATATGGTTACAGGGTCACCTTCTTTCAATCCAAAAATATAAGAGGAAGCCACACCGGGATTCACATCCATCCATCCGTTTTTAGAACGATCCCACGGCGGAGTCGCAATACGTACATTCAACATGATTTCCCTTCCTTCTGCAGGATAAGAGGCCATAGAATAGGCACGTTCGACCGTCTCCGGGTTTTTCATGACCAAAGGCCATAGATTAAATTTGTCCCACTCGGCCTTAAACTTATCTGGTGTATCATGTTCTTCGGGATGGGCAGTTATATCGATATCTGCATATTTGACTTCGCATGGTGGAATTTCAATCTGGATATACCCACCAGCTTTATAGTTCATCTCTTCTGGAATCTCTACTACAAATTCTTTGATGAAAGAAGCCACATTATAATTACGGACAACTTTTGCGTCCCATTTCTTAATTCCAAATACTTCTTCTGGAATACTGATTTCCATGTCTTGCTTTACTTTCACTTGACATGCCAATCGAGCACCATGTTGCAATTCTTTTCTAGAGAAATGAGGTGTTTCCGTAGGCAGTGCTTCCCCGCCCCCTGATAAGACGTGACACTCACACTGAATACAGGTTCCACCACCACCACATGCAGATGGTAAAAATACTTTTTGGTTTCCCAAGGTAGTCAGTAACGTACTCCCAGAAGCAACTTCAATTTTCTTTTCACCATTAATGGTCAATGTAACTGGACCAGATGGAGATAATTTCTCCTTTGTAAACAGCAAGACTGCTACTAAAAGCAATAATAAAATCAGAAATGAAACTACCGTGATTAAAATAGTACCTCCTGTACTTGTAGCTAATATGATCATTATTCGTTTATTACATCGTTATAAGAGACTGCTTTTTCCTCATCTTCAATCCCTTTTTCAATTTCTTTTTCCTTAATCTTTTCAGCAGTGTTAGGTGCTGTTTGTTCAGGTGGATCGTTGTCACCTGTCAACATGCCACCAAAACTCTGAAAGCCGATACCCATTAATCCTGTTATGATGAATGTAATACCCAACCCACGTAATGGGGCAGGCACATTGGAATATCTTATTTTTTCTCGAATAGCAGCTATTGCCAAAATAGCTAAAAACCAACCTATACCTGAGCTTATACCATAGTTTAAAGCTAATCCTAGAGTAGGTATTTCACGAGCTTGCATGAAAAGTGATCCTCCAAGAATTGCACAGTTTACAGCTATTAACGGTAAAAAGATTCCTAAAGAATTATATAACGAAGGAGAGAATTTCTCTACGATAATCTCAACCAATTGCACCATTGTGGCTATAGTTGCGATAAAAAGAATGAAAGATAAAAAACTTAAGTTGTAGTCTGCATATTCAGGCCCTAACCAAGCTAAGGCCCCATCCTGCAATAAGTATTGGTCCAACAACCAATTCAATGGTACTGTCACCGCCAAAACAAAGATTACAGCGGCTCCCAATCCTACTGCGGTAGCAACTTTTTTGGATACTGCCAAATAGGAACACATTCCCAAGAACACGGCAAAAACCATGTTATCAATGAAAATAGATTTGAAAAATAATTCTAAATGCTCTAACATAGTTTAATTCTTTTATGCTTCTTCAATCAACGCTTTATTTCTGGAACGTTGCACCCAAATTATAATTCCAACTACTATCAATGCTGCCGGTGGTATAATCATAAAACCATTGTTTTCGTACCCAATCGCATATAAACCAGTTTTAGCGATAGGATCTCCAAGTACAGGCATTCCAAAAAGAGTACCTGAACCCAATAATTCACGGAAAAAACCAACCATAATTAATATCACCCCATAACCGAGTGCGTTACCTATACCATCCAAGAATGATCTCCAGGGTCCATTACCCAAAGCAAAAGCTTCAAATCGACCCATAATAATACAGTTTGTAATAATCAAACCAATGAAAGCACCAAGGGTCTTGCTCAGCTCGTATGCGAAGGCCTTTAGTACTTGGTCCACCATGATTACCAATGTGGCAACCACTACTAGCTGCACAATGATTCTAATTTTTGATGGAATTACATTTCGCAATAAAGAAATTACTACGTTACCAACACCCATTACAAAAATTACTGAGATAGCCATAACTACTGAAGCCTGTAGCTCAGCGGTAATCGCTAAAGCTGAACAAATACCCAATACTTGAATTGTAATGGGGTTATTATCCGCTAAAGGATCTAATATTAGATTTGTATCTTTTTTTGAAAGTATTGCCATCTTAATTATTTATGACTGTTTGTAAATAAGGCTTATATAGGGAAAGACTCTCTTTGATCATGGCACTAACTCCATTACCTGTAATTGTAGCGCCTGCCAATGCATCTACCTCATAATCTTGCTTGTTTTCATTCAAAGGATCGTTGTTACCCTTCGCTACCGTAACACCCTTAAATTGATTTCCGTCCATAACGTATTCACCGTTAAAGTCATCCATGAAATAGCGGAGTTTGATGTTTGCTCCCAATCCTGCAGTTTCACCTTTGTGATCAAAATAAACCCCTTGAATTACCATGTTTTCATCCAGAGAAACGAATCCCCATATGGCATCCCAAAGTCCTTTACCATACATGGGCAATATGTAAGATTTCTTCCCATCTTTTTCTCCAATGAAAAAAGGAAGCTCTGCATCTTTTCCACTTTTCATTGCTGCAATTTGTTTTTTCACATCTAGAAGATAAGCTTCTTCTTTAGGTTTTACCTCTCCATTATTATCCAGAACATATTGCTCTTTAATATATTTTGAAAACTCTGCTTCTACGGCATTTGTGGGAATAAAATTTACACCACTGTCTTCTGTATTTTCATTTACGCCCATAGCGTAAAGGATATTTTGTTGCTTTGCGAACCGCTCATTTTCATCGATTCTTGGTCGTAATCCAGATGCAAAAGATGCTAAAATCGCTCCCACAACAACCACCATTATTGAAGCAAAAATTACGGTATATCCGTTTTTATCGGTATTGATTGCCATACTATACTGTTTCTACTTTTAATTCTTCGGCCTTACCATCACTAGGTTTTGGTAAAATAGTTGCATTTTTCATCCTCTTCATTCTTCCCTTAACATTACCCCTAACAACATAATGGTCTATGGTAGGTGCAAAGACGTTCATCAGTAATATTGCCAAGAATACACCTTCAGGATATCCTGGATTGAATACACGTATCATTACCGACAAAAAACCTATCAAAAACCCATAAATCCATTTTCCTTTATTGGTTTGGGAACCTGTTACTGGGTCAGTGGCCATATAGACAATTCCAAAAGCCAAACCACCAACTATAAGGTGTTTCCAGAAATCGAATTGCATCAAACCATAAAACTTGCTGTATTCTGGAATCCATCCCGCATCAACAATTCCGTTAAAAATCAATCCCATAGCTAGGGAACCTGCAACAGCACTTACCATGATTCTCCAGCTTGCAATCTTGGTGAAAATCAAGAACAATCCTCCAAGAAGAATCAAAAAAGTAGATGTTTCACCTACAGATCCCGGAATAAAACCGAAAAACATATCTGAAAGTGAGTATGAAAACTCAGATGTATTGCCTTGAGCTAAATACCCTAAAATGGTTTCACCAGAAATAGCATCAGCAGTTCCAGCACGTTCAACCCCTTCATGAACCCAAACTTTGTCACCGCTCATCCACGTTGGATATGCAAAAAACAGAAAGGCACGAATGGTAAGTGCAGGATTTAAAATGTTCATACCTGTTCCACCAAATACTTCTTTACCTATTACAACTCCAAAGATTACGGCGACAGCCAACATCCAAAGCGGAGTATCGATTGGTACGATCAATGGAACCAACATCCCTGTGACCAAATAGCCTTCTTCAACTTCATGTCCCTTAATAACCGCAAATACAAACTCAACGGCCAAACCAACCCCATAGGAAACAATAACCAAGGGCAATACTGTAATGGCACCCAACCAAAAGTTGTCCCAAGTAATAAAGTGCTCAAGAACAGAAAAATCAGCAGGAAATCCATTAACAGCAGAATAGTGCTGATAGCCCGCATTGAAAATACCGAACAACAAACATGGCACCAAGGCCAAGATTACGGTATTCATTGTACGTTTTAAATCATCGACCGCCCTAACGTGGCCACCTGAATGGGTTGTTTCGTTCGGTGTGTATAAAAAAGTGTGAATCGCATTGAAAGCCGGAGCCATTTTCTTGCCCTGATACTTTAACTTTATTTGGTGTAATTTATCTTTCATACCCATGATTATCCAATTTCTTGATACATTAAATCGAGTCCTTCCCTAATTATCTGTTGGTGCGGTTGTTTCGAAATACAAATAAACTCCGTTAAGGCAAAATCCTCTGGAGCTACTTCATACATTCCCAATTGTTCCATTTCATCCAAATCCTTGACCATGCAGGCCTTTAACAATTGTAATGGATAAATGTCCAATGGAAAAACTTCCTCATAACGCCCCGTAACAACAAACGCTCTATGTTCTCCATTCGTATTTGTGTCCAAGTCATATTGTTTCTTAGGCTGCATCCATGAGAAAGTGAGTGCCCTAGTGGAAGAAATTTTATTAAAAACAGGCTTGTTCCAGCCAAAGAATTCATAGTCGTCTCCTTCGGGAATGGCCGTTACCGTATTATTATAAAATCCAAGATGGCCTTCAGGGGTGGTTTTTGAACCTGTAAGAACATCTCCGTTTATCAATCTAAATTTATCTTGGTTCACACCACTGGCATATAGAAAAGTAGATATCTCAGCACCTATTTTTGTAGTATAATATTTTGGTGTTTTTACTGAAGATCCAGATAATGCCACAATGCGCTGTGCATTGAATTTGCCTGTCAAAAGATATTCCCCTATGATAACAAGATCTTGTGGAGCTACTGTCCAGACAACCTCACCTTTGTTTACAGGGTCAATTTTGTTGATTTGTGTTCCAACAAGTCCTGCAGGGTGAGGCCCAGAAACCTTATGTATGGTAATTCCATTAATATTGGCAAATGGTGATGTAGACGTATTACCAACAGAAACATGAATAGCTCCAGGTGTCATTTTGCCCAAAGCAGTAATCGCTGCCTGCAGCTCTGCTTCTTTTCCCTTTAACACGTAATCTGCATCAGCCGCTAAAGGTGCTGTAGTGTAAGCAGAAATAAAAATAGCTTTGGGAGTGGAGTCAGGGTCAGCTACGATATCATAGGGTCGTTGTTTTATAAAAGGCCAACAACCTGAATTTAAAAGTGTTTTTCTAATGGATTCCCCATCCATAGCATTCAAATCAGCAACTTGCGCCGAATGATAACTTTGTTCTTTATCGGCTAAAATCTTAATAGTCAAGATTCTCCTGCGCGCACCTCTTACGATTTCGACCAGCTCTCCACTTACGGGAGAAACAAAGAGCATGTCCTCATTGTTCTTATTGTAAAACAATGGCTCTCCAGCTTTCACTTCAGCTCCCTGTTTTAACAACATCTTGGGGGTTATGCTATGAAAATCATCGAGGTTGAGCGCATAAACATTGCTCGATGGAGCTTTAGATGTGGTTTGCTCAGCAGCTCCAACAAGATTGATATTTAAACCCTTTTTAATACGGATGTCTTTGGACATGTTAGTGTGCCTTTGGTTAACAAAATTGGTCGCAAATTTACTACTAAAAGCACATAAAATACAAATATTAACTAGAATTTTGGGATTACATCGGGCTAAATTTGTTGGGCATACTTTTTGTTTACCTTTACCCCAAAATTACGCCCTAAATGCGCTTTGAGATCAAACAAATATTTTTATGTTTTTTTGTTTCTGGAATTTTTGCCCAGGTACAAGAAGAAATAAATCCCCCCTCTAACATAAAGACCATTGTCTTTACCGGTCCTACCGAAGATCAATTCCCCGTTATAAAATTGGGAGAGTCCATGACCCTGGAATTTGATGACCTTACGGCCAATGAACAAGATTATTATTATAAGATAGTCCACTGTGATTACGACTGGACCCCTTCGCAGCTTTTAAAATCCCAGTATTTGGTTGGAATGGACAACCAACGTATCATCGACTACGAGAACAGTTATAATACCCTTCAACCCTATTCAAATTATAGGTTGACCCTGCCCAACGAGAACATACGCTTAAAAGTAAGCGGCAATTATTTAATCGAAATTTACAACAGCTACGGCGATTTGCAGTTTTCGCGAAGGTTTATCGTGTACAAAGATTTAGTAACTGTAGGCGGTGTCGTAAAACGTTCTCGGGACTTTAATTTCCTGAATGAAAAGCAAGTTGTTCAGTTTACCATAAACACCTCAGGTTTTCCAGTAGTGAATCCTAAGAAGGAGGTAAAAGTTGCTATTTTACAAAATCATTTTTGGCCAACTGCACTTTACAATATAAAGCCTCAATTTACTATCGGCACCGAATTGGTCTACCGTTATGACCAAGAGACAAGCTTTTTTGGCGGTAACGAGTTTTTGAACTTTGACACCAAGGATTTAAGATCGCCCACCTTTGCCATATCCAAAATTGAGTTCAAAGAATTGTACCACCACTATTTGTTTACCAATGATTATCGATACGACCAAGAGTATACTTATTTCCCCGATATCAATGGAGATTTTTTTATAAGGACACTACAGGGAGATGATGTTTCACGAGAAGCAGAATATTCCCAAGTTCACTTTAGTCTCCCCTACACCAACGAAATTGGATTGGACAATGTCTATGTTTTTGGAAAGTTCAATAATTATGAGCTAGGTGAAGAAAACAAAATGACCTTTAATTCCGACAATGGTAAAATGGAACTCATGATGACCATGAAGCAGGGGTTTCACAACTATAAATACGTTATCGAGCGTGAAGATGGAACAATAGACATGAACTACGTAAGTGGAAATTTTCATTTTACCGAAAATAACTACCTCATACTAGTGTACTACAGGGATTTTGGGGAGCTCCACGATGATATCATAGGCATAGGTTCAACAAACTCCAGAACTATAAGTAATTAATTATCTTAGTCCCAAATCCTTGAAAAAGAATGGGAAAAACCAAACCAAACCAAATAACCAAAGGCCGCTACCAACTCAAGTTTAGAGGAACCAATTGTCTAAATTGCGGTCACCTTTTAGATATTAGTGATAGATATTGCCCAAACTGTTCTCAGGCTAACAGCACCAAGAAACTTGTTCTTAAAGATTTTTTTGATGAGTTTTTCTCTAACCTGGTCAACTATGATTCTAAACTGCTGCAAACCCTTTATGCACTTTTAATCAAACCCGGTACCATAACCAAGGATTACATTAACGGAAAACGTGTTGCCTACACAAATCCCTTTAGATTTTTACTTAGCTTGGCATTTCTTTACTTTTTGATATTCACTTACAACAATCGGTTTTCAGCAGTAGACAAGGCTTTTGAAGGTTTTGATGAAAAGCTTGAACAAGCGGAGGTAATGTCCCTTGATTTAACCCCTGAGGATAGCCTAGTAGTACGAAAAGAAACTGAAAAAGTCCTTTCACGATTAGATTCTATAGAGATTCCCGAAACCAATATATCAGAACAACTGAAACTATTGGATTCCATTGACATTTTTGATTTGGAAAAGAAGTCCAAAAGAAAAGATTCGCTCATTAAAGCAAATCCAAGGACCTATTTTAAAAGTATAAACGATAGTACCGGATGGAGCGATGTATTCTCGAAAATGGAATTCTTCACCAAAAAAATAAGGCAAGATACCTTAAGAAATTTTTCTGATGTCGAAGCCAGATATGGAATTGGGAACAACTTTGAAGATAAACTAGCTTTTAATTCTTCCAACAGTTTATTAAAGGCTATTCGAGAGCCGGGAAGCTTTTTAAATGCCACCATTTCCAAGTTACCGTTTGTGATATTTTTCTTTTTACCTGTGTTCACTATTTTTATTTGGGTGGTATACATCAGAAAAAATTATACCTACACCGATCATCTTATCTTTAGCTTCCACAACCAGTCTTTATTATTTATCTTGCTCATCCTTAGCTTAGTAATAGATTCAATTTTTGATACGGCCAGCTCAGGTATGTTTTTACTGATTTTCGGTATTTACCTATATAAGTCGATGCGGAAGTTTTATGGGCAAGGAAGATTTAAAACAATTGTCAAATACATTTTTCTGAATACGATATTCACCTTTTTAGCAGTATTTGTGGTGTTAATATTATTGACAGGAAGTGCTTTTACGTATTAGCTTATGTTTACTCAAATAACAAAAGGGATAAAGGTTTCTGTACAGACTACTTTCGAGGGTACATTTTTTAAAAATTATAAAATGCACTATGCCTTTGGTTATACCGTTACCATAGAAAATCAAAGTAAAGATTCGGTGCAACTTACAGCTAGACACTGGGATATTTTCGATGCACTAAAAGAAACGGAAGCTGTTGATGGTGAAGGCGTTATTGGCAAAAAGCCAGTTATCAAACCAGGTAAGTCGCATACATACAGTTCTGGTTGTTTGCTTGCATCTCCCATAGGTGCCATGCAAGGATATTATCACATGGTAAACCTAACTTCATCCGAAGAGTTTGAAGTGGATATTCCCACCTTTAAATTTGCCGCCCCTTTCGCCGTAAACTAGTTAGAAATCATTTTAGAATCGATTTTCCTTTTACTACCTTTGATGGAATTTTAACACATTAAATCCACCATAATGGGAAAAGGTTTTTTTCAAGTTCCAACTGCATATAACGAGCCTATAAAAAGTTATGCTCCGGGCACCCCGGAACGCGAGGAAGTACTAGCACAATACAATGAATACTACAAAGGAACCGTTGAGGTCCCGCTATATATAGGTTCAGAAGAAATTAGAACGGGAAATACACAATCCATGTCACCCCCACACGAACACAAACATGTTGTTGGAAAGTTTCATCTAGCCGAAAAAAAACATGTAGAACAAGCTATCTCGAGCTGTCTGGAATCACGTGAGGCATGGGCAAATTTGACTTGGGAACAACGTGCTGCCATTTTCTTAAAAGCTGCTGAATTGATTGCAGGTCCATATAGAGCTAAAATCAATGCAGCCACCATGATGGCACAATCAAAAACCATCCACCAAGCCGAAATAGATGCTGCTTGTGAGTTTATCGATTTTTTACGTTTCAACGTGGAGTACATGACTCAGATTTATACGGAACAACCAGAATCTGCGGAAGGCATCTGGAACCGTGTGGAATATCGACCTCTCGAAGGTTTTGTATATGCCATAACTCCTTTCAACTTTACCGCCATCGCCGGAAACTTGCCCGCAAGTGCTGCAATGATGGGAAATACAGTTATCTGGAAGCCTAGCGATAGTCAAGTTTTCTCAGCAAAGGTTATTATAGATGTGTTCAAGGAAGCTGGATTGCCAGATGGTGTTATTAACGTTGTATTTGGGGACCCAGTGATGATTACGGATACAGTTCTTTCAAGTCCAGATTTTTCAGGACTTCACTTTACAGGTTCTACATACGTTTTTAAGGAACTTTGGAAACAGATAGGGAACAATATCCATAACTACAAAACCTATCCAAGAATCGTAGGTGAAACCGGTGGGAAGGACTTCATTTTAGCACATCCCACTGCAAAGCCACAACAAGTAGCTACTGCTATAGTAAGGGGTGCTTTTGAATTTCAAGGACAAAAATGTAGTGCAGCTTCAAGGGTGTATTTGCCAAAGTCGACTGCTGATGAAATTCTGGATTTGGTAAAAACAGACCTAAAATCCATTAACAAGGCAGGTTCTCCCGCAGATATGGAGAATTTTGTAACTGCCGTAATCCATGAGGGTTCATTTGATAAACTTGCAAAGTATATTGACCAGGCCAAAAAAGATGCCGATGTGGAGATTATTGCAGGGGGTACCTACGACAAATCCGTTGGTTACTTTATTGAGCCTACGGTTATCCTAACGAAAGACCCAAAATACACCACAATGTGTACTGAACTTTTTGGACCCGTAGTCACTATTTATGTCTATGAAGATGCAGATTGGGCCAAAACCTTAGAACTTGTTGATGGAACATCTGAATATGCATTGACTGGAGCTATTTTAGCTACTGATAGGTATGCAATCGATGAAGCCACAAAAGCGTTGCAGAATTGCGCAGGTAACTTTTATATTAACGACAAGCCAACAGGTGCCGTGGTAGGTCAACAGCCTTTTGGGGGAGCAAGAGCTTCTGGAACCAATGATAAGGCAGGTTCCGCCCAAAACCTTTTACGTTGGGTATCACCAAGACTGATCAAGGAAACTTTTGTAACGCCAGAAGATTATAGATATCCGTTTTTGGGATAGTACAAAGCTTTAGCTTAAAGTTTATACTAGCCGTTATTCTTATATACAAGCAATAACGGCTATTTTTATATGGAATTTCTTCTGACTGATATGACAAATCCTATTGTACATCGAGCTTTTTTTCTTGTGCCACCAGAAGTACAATTACTGGATATTACAGGACCTGCGCATTTGTTTTACGAAGCAAAAGAATATGGAGCGGAAATAAGAGCCCATTACCTGAGTATGGAAAACAAGGCAAAAGCATTTTCAAGTGCAGGTTTGGCCCTAGGAAATCTTGAAACATTTTCAGATTTTTCACTTTGTGAAACAGACATACTTTTTATTCCCGGAATGGAATCCCATCTGTTCTATGCTGAAGATTTTAAACTTAAGTACCATGATTTTTTTGAATGGTTACGTACCCAACGCAATCAAGGCGCTAAAATCTGTTCCGTATGCACGGGCACATACATACTTGCCTTTGCAGGGCTTTTAGATGAAAAAAACTGTACAACACATTGGAAGTATTTTGACGATCTTAAATCGAGGTTTCCTAAAGTCAGATTACTATCGGATAGATTACTGGTTAAAGACGGCAATCTATATTCAAGTGCTGGGGTTTCATCAGGAATAGACTTGGCATTATTCCTCTTGGAAGAACTTTACGGCCCTGTTTTTACGGCAAAAGTTGCTAAAGAAGTGGTAATATATCTAAGAAGAACCGAGAATGACCCTCAACTCAGCATTTTTCTTCAATACCGCAATCATTTAGAAAACCGTATCCATCAAGTCCAGGATATACTTGCCCAGAATCTTGACAAGAAACTAAAAATCGAAAATTTAGCAGAACAGGTCTGCATGAGTCCAAGAAACTTGACCCGATTATTTAAAAAAACCACTGGAGTAACCATCGGCAATTATCAAGATAAACTAAGAGTTGAAAGAGCGTCACAATTATTATCCAAAGGAGAAAAAGTACATGCCGTTGCCCTCATGTGCGGTTTATCTAGCAGCAATCAATTGCGCACACTTCTAAAAAAATACAAGTATCCCTTACCGAACAAATTACAGCTCTAAATTTGTCCTTATTCTGAGTGCTTTTGTCCTTTTAAAAACTTGTATGATGCTCTAGTTTTGATAGCACATCAAACAATCATAAAATGAACAGCTATAGGATATTTTTTGCACTCATATTCGGAATTACTTTTGCTTACCCACAAAGCGTAAATAGCGTTACGGATATCTATGTTTGTCCTCCATGCGACTTACCTTGCGATACTAAAGAATATGATAATCCTGGCAAATGTGCTGCTTGCAATATGACTTTAATGAAAAAAGAAAAAGTAAAAACCATTGCATTTTATTTACAGGACCGAGTAGAGGTTTTAGATTTTGCCGGACCCATGGAAGTGTTATCCTATGCAGGTTTTAAGGTTTTTACGGTTTCCGCCACCAAAGCCCCTATAAAATCACAAGGGATATTGAGCGTTAATCCAGATTATAGTATTGAAAATGCACCAAAAGCGGATATTCTGGCATTTTTTGGTGGTAATGCTTCAGCAGCTTCACAGAATCCAAAAGTTATTGAATGGGTAAGAAAACAAGAAAATGTGGATTATTATTTTTCAGTTTGCACAGGAGCATTTGTTTTGGCCGAAGCAGGAATCTTGGATGGAAAAACTGCTACTACATTTCATAGGTCTTTGGATAACCTTCAAAATTCATATCCCAAAATTGATGTCAAGAAAAATGTGCGCTTTGTAGATAATGGTACAGTGATTACCACAGCGGGTATTTCGGCAGGTATCGATGGCGCACTTCATTTGGTTGCTAAACTCCAAGGATTAAAATCTGCAAAGAGAGTAGCCCATAATATGGAATATGACAATTGGAAACCAGGTGACGGGTTAATTTTATCCAATGACAGTCCTTATGAAGAAAAAACACCCATATCCTTTTTAAAAGAATTTGAGGGTATGTACGAATTTGAGGACGGTCAAATACAAATTGTGTTCAATACAGGCAAAGAAGACCTATACGCCATTATCAATGACACTCCCTATCCTATTTTTCATGAAGAAGGAAACGTTTTTTCAGACATCAATAGTGACCCTATCTACTTTGAAAGAAATGATTCAAATAAAGTCATTGGCTATTTACTTTCTGAAAATGGAAAACTTTTCAAAAAACTGACTAGTGAAAATTAGTAATCCTTTAGCATCCGAGTAAAAATCATCTACTTAAAGATATCCCTCGCAAGAAAAAATTTCAATACTATTTAAAAGACATCATCTGACTTTCTAGTGATGGTGTAAAATCAATCTAAATCTAACATATCACTCAATCAAACAGGTATTTAGCCAAGGCTACCCGAACAGTTTAAAATATTTTATGTAAATTTAACGTTAATTAATTGTAAATTAAATGTATTTAAAATTATGAGGCAACGTTTTTTACAATGGAAATGGCAATTTTTAGACAGATATTATGCACTCTGGAATTATGCAAAAGCGTATTCTAGAAAATGTAGAGTGGTTTATCACAATATGCGCAATATATAAAATGTCCTTACCTGACTATTTCCAAACAATCACTCTATTTGCTCAATAATCATTGAGGTTTTGCCTTCTACAACGAGTTCTTTGCCAAGCCCAACTTTCTGACTTGAAATTACTTCAAATCCACTATCAACTTCCTGTAACATTTCATCAAATCTGGATAAATCCAACATCACCGATTTTGGGTTGTTATTGATTATGGTCATGATTTTTTCGGATTCGGTATACCTAAAAAAGACATACACATTATCTTCCGGAACAAACTGCATGGTTTTCCCGTTATGGATAACCGATTTATCTTTTCTCCAATTGAACACCTTTTTGGTAAAGTTGAAATAGTCATTCTGTAAATCGGTACGACCTTCCTTGGTGAACGCATTGTTCTTGTCACCTTCCCAACCACCAGGGAAGTCCCTTCGAATATCGCCATCCCCAAAATCTTTTTTCCCTTTCATACCTATCTCACTACCATAATAAATCTGAGGTATGCCTCGAATTGTTGCTATCAGGGTCATAATAAGCTTATAATCTTCAATATCTGGATAAATCTCATTGATTCTGGGCGTATCGTGATTTTCGGCAAACACCAAGAGATTGTTAATACTGGGATAGAGAAAGTCATTGACCATATTATCATAGATTTTTATGACACCTTTGTCCCATCTGGATTCTTCTTCGCTAAAAACCTCCATCAATGCATCGTGCAAGGTGAAATCCATCATACTTGGACAATTGGAGTTATAACTTTGAAGTGCACCTATTTGACTATCCTTCTGCCAGTAAGCTATCTGTGCTTGATTATGCAACCAAACCTCCCCGACTATATTGAAGTTTGGATATTCTTCCATTATCGCCTTGGTCCATTTGGCAATACCTTTTTTATCATTATAGGAGTAGGTATCTACTCTAAAGCCATCAAGATTTGCAAACTCTGCCCACCAGATTGCATTCTGGGTAAGGTAATTCAATACCAATGGATTGCTCTGGTTTAAATCTGGCATGGACTCTACGAACCATCCATCCATGCACAGCTTGGCATCCGCGGCGGAAGCATTTGGGTCATATTGGGTTGTCATTCTGTAAGAGGTATTCCTGTATCCCGGCCATTGATGAATCCAATCATAAGTGGGAAGATCATCCATCATCCAATGTTCGGCTCCCCAGTGATTGGTCACGTAATCCATGATCAATTTCATATCACGTTTATGAAGTTCATTTCCTAAACGTTGATAGTCAGCATTGGTACCAAAGCGTGGATCAATTCGGTAATAATCACTTTGCGCATAGGTATGGTAGGAATATTTCTCATCATCATCTTCAAGCAAAGGTGTACTCCATATTGCAGTAGCCCCTAGCTCCTTGATATAATCAAGATGGTCTATAATTCCTTGAATATCCCCACCATGACGACCTCCTTCCAAGGCTCTATTGGCTTTTTCCTGCATTTCTTTATGGGAATCATTTGAAGGATTTCCATTGGCAAAGCGATCTGGCATAATCAGGTACATTACATCACTGGAATCAAACCCTTTTCGTAGGACAGAATCTTCCCTACGTGACTTTAACTCATAAGCATGCTTAAAAACAGTTTTCCCTTTTTTTGCAAGCTCAATATCAAAAGTTCCTGCCGGTAACCCTTTTGTGTCAATAGTAACAAAAACATAGTTAGGGTTCTCCGTCTTGATTACCCCTGTAATAGTAATATCTTTTGGAACATTAACATCGTAATCTGCGATATTCTTTCCATAAAGCATTAATTGTAATGAAGTATTGTTCATACCACTCCACCAAAAGGGCGGTTCAACTTTTTCAACTTGGGAAAATAACCCAGAGCTAATCAAAAAAAGAAGTAATAGGGTTGTAAATCTCATGGTGTCTTGCTTTAAAATTGAATGAATTTGGGTCAAAACTAGTACATGGAAAGTTACTAAACAATGACTTTCGTCGTATCTCTTTCTATCAACTCGGTATCAATAAGATAGGTTGAAAATTGGGTTTGATCTTCTTTTGAGTCAAGACTATCCAACAAGATTTTAGCTGCCATTTCACCCATCTGAATTCCATTTTGTTTGATTGTTGTAAGGCTGGGTCGTGAGTGCCTGGATAAAATCCCATCAGAAAAACTAATTACCGAAAGATCATCTGGAATCCCCAAGCTTCTCATTCTAGCAACATTCAACACGGTAATAGCATATATTTCGTTAACGGCAAAAACACCATCTATTTCGGGGAAAGCATCCAGTTTTCTTCTAATTTCTTCATCCAAGAAAATTTGGTAATCATCCATGCCTCCTCTATCATCAACCTTTACTATCAATTCTTCTCGAATTGGGATATCATGTTCACGCAAAACCTCCAAATATCCCTCTGTACGCAATTTACCAATATTGATGTAGTCCTGGGTAGTCAATAAAAGTATGTTATTACATCCGGTTCTTAACAAATGCTCAACAGCTGTTTTGGCCGCCTTTTTATCATCGATAATAACCTTGTCACATTCCAATCCTTTGGCAACCCTATCGAACATAACAATAGGTATTCCTTGGCTTATAGATTCACGAAAATGATGGTATTCTTGATGAAACAACGTATCTTTTGAGAGCGAAATAATAAAGCCATCAATACCACCGTCCACCATAAGGTCCATATTGATGATTTCTTTTTCCATAGACTCACTGGAGACACTTATAATTACATTGTATCCCCTGGAATTCGCCACTTTTTCAATACCACTTATCACCTTGGCGAAGAAGAAATGAACAATTTCCGGTATGATCAAACCAATGGTCTTGCTCTTATTGTTCTTTAGGTTAAGGGCGATACTGTTGGGCCTATAGTTGTACAATTTGGCAAAAGCCTGAATTTTATCTCTATTCTCCTGGCTTATCTCTTTGTTGTTATGAAGTGCCTTCGAAACTGTTGAAATAGATACCCCCAGTTCACTGGCAATTTTCTTCAAGGTCATTCTGGGTTTCATGAAAAATTATGGATTTAATAATTTAACCTAGGCATTATTTTCATACCAATTTTTATCCAAACGTTATTTTAACTATTCTTTAAATTGAAAGTTATCAACCAGAAAACGTTGTAAGTGAGCACAGGCAACGTCTGTCATGTTTTTTAAGATAAATTTTACATACTTTTCGATACATATTTCAAGGTATTTTAACATTTATTTATAAACTACAACTCAATGACTCTATGAAAATACTACAAAAGTTTCTTCTAGTACTCTTATTTGGTTTTCCCATAGGTGTTTTGGCTCAGATTTCTGTATCTGGTACGGTAATCGACCAAACAACTGGACTTCCCCTTCCTGGGGCAAGTGTGGTGATCAAGGGAACCTCAACAGGTACTACGACAGATTTTGATGGACTTTACCAGATTACCGCCAATACAGGTGACGTACTACAATTTTCTTACGTTGGTTTCAGTATTTTGGAACTGACCGTAGAAGGACCAACGCTGGATGCCGCCCTTTCGGAAGACACACAGATGTTGGATGAAATCGTGGTTATCGGTTACGGTACCACTACTAAGAAGGATGCAACCGGTGCCGTTGTCGGTGTAACCGAAAAAGAGCTTAACCAAGGTTTTATCGCATCACCGCAAGATTTATTAATTGGTAAAGCTGCGGGTGTAAATATTACCACCAACGGTGGTGCTCCAGGTAGCGGTAGCCAGATTCGTATAAGGGGTGGTTCCTCTTTGGATGCTAGCAATGACCCTTTGATCATTATTGATGGGGTGCCGCTGGATAGCCCAGGTCTAGATGAACAACGAAACTCGGGTTCCAGAAACGTTTTTGATTTCGTAAACCCAAACGATATTAGCTCGTTCTCTATTTTGAAAGATGCATCAGCCACTGCAATTTATGGATCAAGAGCATCGAATGGTGTTATCATCATTACCACTAAGAAAGGTAAAACGGGCGAGCTTAAATTCTCGCTTAATACTTCAGCTTCGGTAAACACGCTTAGCAATACGATAGAGGTTTTCAGCGCAGCGGATTATCGTGAAATCATAGCGGACCGTTTTCCTAATCGAGTAGCGGACTTAGGTTCTGCAAATACAAACTGGCAAGAACAAATTTTTGAAACAGCCTTGGGTTCTGATACTAATTTTAGCGTATCTGGTGGTATTATGGGAATTCCTTTTAGAGCTTCGGTCGGGTATACACAACAAGACGGTATCCTTAGGTCGGAAGCTCTTGAACGTACGACTGCATCTATAAATCTAACCCCACGACTTTTTGATGATAAGTTGAAAATAGAATTAAATGCAAGGGGAGCCTATACCGAAAATAACTTTGCAGATACTGGTGCTATAAATAGTGCCTTAGAGTTTGACCCAACTCAACCTGTGTTTGATTCTTCGCTACCAGCAGGTCTTTTTGACTACTATGAAGAGGATGGATCGGCTACCACGAATACCATAACAAACCCAGTGGCACAGTTGACACTTAGGGACAACCAAGCCATAGCAAGAAGATTCGTGGGTAATGCCAAGTTTGATTACAACTTGCATTTCTTCCCAGATATTACAGCCACATTGAATTTAGGTATTGACAAGTCTATAGGTGATGGTACCGACTTTCAACCACCTACCATATCCTCACAATTATTGGAAGGTGGTAGAACACGAAACTTTGAGCAAGATGAGGAAAACAAATTAATGGATTTGTACTTCAAATATGCCAAGAATCTGGATAAGATAGACTCACGCTTAGATCTTACCGCAGGTTACTCCTATCAAAATTTTTATGAAGACCGTATGAGTGTAGACTTAAGAGGTGATGGTATTGGAGGACCTTTGGTCATAAAAACAATTCTGGAGAGTAATATACAATCGTTTTTTGGTCGTTTTAACTACACGTTTAAAGACAAATACCTGCTTACCCTAACCTATAGAAGGGATGGTTCATCAAGATTTGGTGGGGACAATCGTTGGGGTAACTTCCCTGCAGCTGCCTTTGCTTGGAATGTAAGTGACGAAAATTTCTTAAAAGATTCCAAAACACTATCCAACTTAAAACTAAGATTGGGCTGGGGTATTACCGGGCAACAAGATGTATTGCAAGGAACGGACACACAACCTTATCTTCCACAATTCTCACCAAGTCAAAATGGAGCTTCAGGGCAATTGGGTGGTTTTGTGACCACTTTACGTGCACAACCGTTCGATGCAAACATAAAATGGGAAGAGACGACAACTTATAATGTTGGGTTGGATTATGGTCTGTTCAATGACCGAATCACAGGTGCCATAGAATTATATTACAGGGAAACAGAAGATTTACTAAGTACCGTAAACGTAGCGGCAGGTAGTAACCTCACCAACCGCCTACCAACAAACATAGGAAGTCTTACCAACAGGGGTGCAGAATTCTTCGTAAATGCTGCTGTATTCGAGACCGAAGACTTTTCTTGGAATCTTGGATTCAACCTTGCATACAATGAAAATGAAGTTGACCGCTTGTTCCAAACTGGAAACGAACCTGGAACTGGCATACCCGTTTCCGGAACATCGCTTATTGGAATTGGTGGAGATGATGGAGCGCAATGGCATATCGTTGGACAGCCCACCAGAAGTTACTTTGTTTTTGAACAAGTTTACGATGAGAATGGTATCCCCTTGGAAGGAGTCGTAAGAGATTTGAACAATGATGGGCAAATCAACGATTTGGACAGAAGAGCTTACAAACAATCAGCACCATTGGTCACGCTGGGACTGAACAGTAGGTTCAATTACAAACAATGGGACTTTAGCTTTTCCGCGCGTGCCAATTACGGAAATTATAATTACAATGGTATTGACCTTAATAGAGGAAATTTCAGAAACCTTAATATAGGACAAGACTTGAGGAACGTGGCAACTTCGGTTCTGCGCTCAAATTTTGAAGGAACCAGAGATGAGATAACCTTCTCTGACTATTATGTGCAGGATGCTTCATTCATACGCATGGACAATATGACATTAGGATACACTGTAGACAAACTATGGAAAGAAAACACTCGGATGCGAATATTCAGCACCCTACAGAATGTATTTGTCATAACGGACTATGATGGACTTGACCCAGAAATCACAAATGGTATAGATAACAATGTTTACCCTAGACCTTTTACGGTACAAGTTGGATTATCATTGGACTTTTAATAAAAAAACATGAAGAACATGAAAATCAATAATATATATCGATTATTTTTTATCCTTATCATGGCTACCGCTATAAATAGTTGTACCGATGATTTGGACAATATCAACACAATCAACATCAATTCTGAAAATGCTTTTGATGACCCAGCAAGTTATTTACAATTTTTATCCAAAATCTACGCTGGCCTATCGGTCACAGGCCAACAAGGACCTTCGGGCCAAGGAGATTTAATTGGTTTTGACGAAGGTAACTCGCAATACATGCGCACGTACTTCTATTTAAACGAAGTTACCGCAGATGCCGTAAAATGGCGGTATGATGATGCAGGCCTTGCTGAATTGTTGGTAAACGAATGGACTGCGGACAATGACGTAATCTCTGTTGTATACAATAGGTTAATTTTCCAGGTCACCCAAGCCAACGAATTTTTGAGACAGACCGAACAATCCGTTTTGGATAGCAGAAACGTTCCTGCAGATATTCAGACCGAAATAGGATTCTATCGTGCTGAAGCCAGATTCCTAAGAGCTTTAAGCTATTACCATGGATTGGAACTTTTTGGCGGAAACATTCCTTTTGTTACAGAAGAAAATCTACCCGGGGCCTTTTTTCCAGAGCAGACCAATGCGGTTGACCTATTCAATTACATTGAATCTGAATTAATTGAAATCGCAGATCTCTTGGTACCCGCGAGACAAAATGATTATGGCAGAGCGGATCAAGCTGCGGCATGGACCTTATTGGCGAGATTATACTTAAATGCGGAAGCGTATATTGATCAAAACAGATATAGTGACTGTATCAGTTTTTGTGAAAGAATAATAGGTGCCGGATATTCACTGGAACCCAATTACAACGAACTTTTCTTGGCTGACAATCACACGGCTGAAGGAATCATCTTTCCAGTGACGAATGACGGAATCGAGACACAATCCTTTGGATACATGTTTATTATGGTCAATGGCACCTTGGATGCAAATATCAATGCTTCAGGTGATTTTGGTGCCAATACTGGTGGATTTGCCGGACTAACTTGCAAGGAAAGTTTTGTTCGCTTATTTGAGTTTCCAGGTGATGATCCATTTCAGGATAGTCCAGACATAAGAGCCTCATTCTTTTTTAAGGATGGACATTCTCTAGAGTTGACCTCACCACCTACCGGAAGTGATTTTCAAGAAGGATTTGGTTACACAAAATTTAGAAACATAAGTTCAACCGGAGTTCCAGGACAGGACAACAGCTATCCAGATATCGATATGCCTTACTTCCGTCTGGCAGATGTATACCTTATGTACGCAGAAGCAGTGCTTAGAGGCGGCGGTGGAGATCAAAGTACAGCGTTAACATACGTAAACGAAATAAGACAAAGAGCGTATGGAGACACTTCTGGGAATGTAGCTTCTTTGGACCTTCAATTTATTCTTGATGAAAGAGGCAGGGAACTTGGATGGGAAGGTTACCGAAGAACAGATTTGGTTCGCTTTGGACAGTTTACGGGCAACACCTATTTATGGGACTGGAAAGGCGGATTGGAAAACGGTACATCCATACCGGCTCACTTTGATATTTTTCCACTACCAGCGGGAGATTTAAATGCAAACCCCAATCTAGACCAAAATCCAAATTATTAATCCTAAAAATTGTTTTTGATGATGAAATATTTAGCAAAATTTTTGACATTAGTTTTAGTTTTTTCCTTCATTGGATGTGATGATGACGATCCAACAATAATAGCATCCGCGGTTGCACCGCCAACCATTTCTTCCGAATTAAATGGAAGTACGGTTGTATTGACTGAAGCAACTTCAAATAATATTGCGGTTACCTTCACTTGGTCACCTGCAGATTTTGACGTTACTACTGTAGAAAATTATGAACTTTTGATGGGCATGGCCGGTAATGAATTTGCTACCCAACATAGCTTTGGGACTACAAGCAATACCTTTGTATCCATAACCGCTGGTGATTTTAACAATCTGCTAGCTGACCCTGATATCTTTAACCAAACGGTAATGAGAGATGCTGATGACAATATCATCCCTGCACAGATGGAAGCTAAAGTAGTAGCTTCACTTGGAAGTCTGGAAATGGAATCTGATGTTATTACGTTTAGCGTCGTACCTTTTGAATTGAGCGTACCACCACCATTAGAAGACTTTTTTGTAGTAGGAAGCTTTCTTGCAGCAGGTGGTTACGGGATTGATTGGAACGCACCCGATGGCGTACAGATTGTAGCAACCCAGGAAGATGAAGTGAATTTTGAAGGATTTGTGTATATGCCTGATGATGGTTCGCAATTTAAGTTCTTACCGACCAACGAGAATTTTGATGGCGATTATGGCGACACCGGTGACACTGATGGATCATTCTCTGGTACCTTAGAGCAAGATGGAGAGGTAAACTGTGGCACACCAGATGGTACGGGAGGCTATTATCTTATCCGCATGGACATAGAAGGCTTGACCTATTCTTTAGAAAAAACCTCTTGGGCAGTTACAGGAGAAGCTACGCCTAATGGATGGCCAGATGATGACAACGACCCTGTAGGAACGGCAGATCAGGATATGACTTACGACCCAGCGACCAAAACGTGGTTCATAGATGTAAACTTAGTACCTGGTGAGTTCAAGTTTAGGGCAAACGATGCTTGGGACCTAAATATTGGAGCAGATAATAATGGTGATGGTTCTTTGGACTTTGGTGGTGACAACTTTAGTATTGATGCTGGGGGAAGTTATAGAGTAGTACTAGATCTTAGCAATTCAAGACAGTACACCTATTCAGTAACACCAAATTAAGATTAAAATGAAAAATCCAATAAATTCTTTTTTTGGTTCTCGAACGCATATTTTTATTAAAGGGATTCTAACTGCATACTGTGTTTTATTGTTTTCATGTTCAGATTCGTTCGATCAACCTAATGGGTTGGTAGATGAAGCAGTAAACAATAATGAAGAGGTGTCAGAAGGTCAGGACTTAACGGCCTTCCTTAATGGAAATGGTGTTATGATGCAAGCGTTTTATTGGGATGTGGAACCACGTTTTGAATGGTGGGACCTTATTGCCGATAAAACAGATGAGTGGGCTGCCGCAGGTATTGACAGAATCTGGTTGCCCCCAGTATCTAAAGGACAAGCTGGCGAATTTTCTATGGGGTATGATCCATCCGATTATTACGACTTAGGCGAGTACTTTCAACATGGAACGCTAGAGACTAGGTTTGGTTCCCGTGAAGAGTTAGACAATCTCATTGCAAAAGCGCATGAGAACGATATCGAAGTAATTGCCGATATCGTTATGGGTCATAATAGCGGTGGTGGTCTGGAATACAATCCATACAGGGATAAGGATACCTATACACTTTTTAACGAAGAGAACGGAAATGCCTCTGGACTGTTCAATAGAAACTATGAGGATTTCCATCCAAATAGTGTTCGTGAAAGCGATGAAGAAGCACTATTTTTTGAAGAACAGGATTTATCCCATGTTCGGGAAAATGTACAAAACTGGTTATGGAAATTTGATAATTCCGTAGCCAAGTACTACAAAAACACCGTTGGTTTTGACGGCTGGCGTTTTGACTACGTAAAAAGTTTTAGCGCGGAATACGTAGACGCTTGGGTAAGCGAAGTTGGCGGATGGTCCGTAGGGGAATTTTTCGATGGAAATGCCAACTTGGTAAGAGAATGGGTCGCAGCAGCGGGAGTGAACGCATTCGATTTTCCATGCCTTTTCCAAATGCGGGATGCCTTCAGCCAAAACGATCTTACCATTTTACAAAATGGCGATATGCTTTGGAAAACGAATCCGGAAGATGCGGTAACATTCGTAGCCAATCACGACACGGATAGGGAGCCAGTTATAGAAGAAGAATACAAACTTTACGCATATTCTTACATTCTTACCCATCCAGGGTATCCTACAATTTTTTATCTGGATTATGAGAATGAGGAATTCAAGCAGAAACTACAACAACTTATCTTGATAAACCGTAGTATCGCCACAGGCGATGTTGAGGTACTTTATGCAGATGAAGATGAGTATATAGCATCAAGAAAAGGAAACGGTGACAATCCTGGACTGGTATTGTACATTAATACAAATGGACTTGAATTGAACAGGCAGGTCCCAACACATTGGCTTGATACTGAATTGCATGATTACACAGGAGGTGTTACGACCTCTGTATCGGTTGATATCGATGGTGTGGCTACCTTAAAAGCCCCAGCAAACGGTTATGCCGTCTGGTCTATAAAATAAGTTTGAGTTAGCTTAGGAGTGGAACGTACTTGTCCTTATTTTAAGGGCAAGTACACTACTTTTTTTGTTTCAAAGAAATCCTCTTTAAAATACTCGTTCAAATCAAAAACCTGTACGGTTCGGTAATCCTTTAACTCTTCGGTCAAATCCCCACCCTTTAAATAAAGGATCCCGTTTTTCCGTTCATGGGCAGACTCTTTTTTTATCTTCCCTTTTGTCCAACGTACAAAAGTTGGCATGGCCGCAACCGCCCTGCTCACAATAAAATCGAACTTACCGTCCAAATCCTCGACCCGTGTGTGGATTGCCGTAACATTTTTAAGTTGGAGACCATCTATAACCTCCTGTACTACTTTTATTTTTTTCCCTATGGCATCTACTAGCGTAAATTGGGTTTCGGGAAATAGAATCGCCAAAGGAATTCCCGGAAAACCTCCCCCGGTACCTACATCCAAAACTGAAGCACCTTCGTTAAACTGTTGAATTTTTGCGATACCCAAGGAATGCAATACATGCCGTAGATACAATTCATCAATATCTTTTCTTGATACTACATTTATTTTTTTGTTCCAATCTTGATATAAAGCCTCTAAACCAATTAAATGCTCTTTTTGGACATTGGTGAGGCTCGTAAAATAATTGAAGACCAAATCTACATTCATGTACAAGTTGTTAATTTCAACAAAATTAATACTTTTAGTGACCTTAACATCGTTTTCAGGGTAAGGAGACCAACTTGAGAAATGTATTTAACTACCTTTGTAAAAAATTAAAATATGGAAAAGGATACCATCCGATTTTCAAGAAAAGATTCAGCACAATTTTTTAGAACACTTAACAAGAGAGTAAACCAGTATTTTAGTGATAATAAGATAAAGAAAACAGGAAATTGGAAACTTCACCTTAAAACTATCGTGATGTTCGCCGTTTTCTTAGCTCCATACTTCTTAATGTTGACCTTGAACCTTCCTTTTTGGGGTTATTTATTATTGTCCATCACTATGGGCGTAGGTATGGCCGGTGTTGGAATGAATGTAATGCACGATGGCAATCACGGGTCATATTCCAACAAAAAATGGGTCAACAAATTAATGGGAGGCAGTATTTATATTTTGGCGGGCAATGTCTACAACTGGCAGGTGCAGCATAACGTACTGCACCATACGTACACGAATATCCATGAACATGACGAAGACATGGAAGCGGGTAGAATACTGCGTTTCTCCAAGCATGCAGAATGGCAAAAACACCATAAATTCCAGCACTTTTATTCCATATTCCTTTATGGGCTATTGACCTTTAATTGGGCCATCACAACCGATTTTCAACAAATGTATCGGTATATGAAAAGAAAGCTATCCTACGGAAAACTTCCCAACCCGGTTATAAATTGGAGTACGCTGGTTATTACAAAAGTAATTTACATTACCGTTTGGATCGTACTGCCACTCATATTTGTAGATATTGCTTGGTGGCAAGTATTACTTGGGTTTTTCATTATGCATTATGTTGCTGGTGTCATATTGAGTGTTGTATTTCAGTTGGCACATATTGTTGACCATGCAGAGACTCCCCTACCTGATGAACACGGAACCATGAAAAATACGTGGGCCATTCATCAATTGGCAACAACGGTAAATTTTGGCACTAAAAATAGGATTGTGAATTGGTTCACAGGTGGTTTGAACCATCAAGTAGAGCATCATATTTTCCCTAATATCAGTCATATTCACTATACCAATATTTCCAAGATTGTAAAGCAGACTGCCAAGGAGTTTAATTTGCCGTACCACGAGTACAAAACTACCAGAAAGGCCATCATTTCACACTTCAAACATTTAAAGGAACTAGGCAAAAACCCAGCACTACAATACCAATAAAACAGCAAAACCAATGAGCGACCAACTTTCTGAAAGAATAAATAACCTTGTTCCTTCAGCAACCCTTGAAATGGCTGCAAAAGCCAGAGAACTTAGAGCATCTGGAAAAGATATTATTGGCCTAAGTCTAGGCGAGCCTGACTTTAATACTCCTGATTATATAAAGGACGCTGCAATACAAGCCGTAAAAGATGGTTACAACTCTTACACTCCCGTAGATGGTTATGTGGAGTTGAAGGATGCCATTATCACAAAGTTCAAAAGAGATAATGGTCTAAATTATGAACGCGCACAAATCGTTGTTTCCACTGGCGCAAAGCAAGCGCTGTACAATGTAGCACAGGCCTGCTTAAATCAAGGGGATGAAGTAATTTTGCCCTGTCCATACTGGGTAAGCTACAGCGATATCGTTAAACTTTCCGACGGTGTTCCCATTGAAGTTAAAACGTCCATCGACAATAACTTTAAAATGACACCTGAGCAATTGGAGGCGGCAATCACACCAAAAACCAAAATGCTGTGGTACAGTTCACCATGCAACCCAAGCGGCTCTATCTATAGCAAAGAAGAATTGAGAGGTTTGGCCGATGTCCTGAAAAAATATCCTAAAATTATAGTGGTCAGTGATGAGATCTATGAGCACATCAATTACGGTGTAACTACACATGCATCTATGGCTGCTTTTGAAGATATGTACGACCGTACCGTTACCATAAATGGTGTTGCAAAAGCTTTCGCGATGACCGGATGGCGAATAGGTTATATTGGAGCTCCCAGCTATATAGCAAGAGCATGTAACAAGTTACAAGGTCAAGTTACAAGCGGTGCCAATTGTATTGCGCAACGTGCCGTAATCACTGCGCTATTGGAATCTCCAAGTCGTGTTCAATATATGGTGGATGAGTTTAAAAATCGCAGAAAACTTATTTTAGAATTGTTGAACAATATAGACGGTTTTAAATGCAATGAACCGGAAGGTGCTTTTTACGTTTACCCCGATGTTACCGCTTTCTTTGGAAAAACATTTAATGGCAAAACAATAAACAATGCATCTGACTTTGCCATGTATTTATTGGAAGAAGCCAATGTAGCAACGGTCACCGGTGATGCCTTTGGTAATGGCAACAGTATTCGTATTTCCTATGCAGCAAGCGAAGAACATATTAGGGAAGCTATTTCTAGAATTTCCGATTCAGTAGAATAAGATTATAAAAAAGTAGAATACCCTTCAGTTAAGTTTTAATTGAAGGGTTATTTTTTTACACCTTTTTCCAAAAGTATGGTGTTAAAATAATTAGTACGGTAAAAAGTTCCAACCTACCTAGCAGCATTAAAAATCCACACCACCATTTACCGGCATCGGGCAGACTGTTATAATTACTTACCGGGTTTAAGGTCCCCAAAGCTGGGCCTACATTGCCCAAGGAAGAGGCAGAGCCTCCTATTGCAGATACAAAATCCAGACCCATAGAACCTAATATTAAAGACCCAATGATAAAAAGTAACATGTAGAGTACAAAAAATGCAATAATGTTGTACACAATATGTTCCGAAACTGTCTTCTCATTATAACGTACAGGTATAATTGCGTTCGTGTGGAGGGTTCTCTTGAACTCCAAGAGGCCATTTTTTATAATCAGTAAATGTCGCATCACTTTTATCCCACCTGCAGTGGAACCCGCGGAACCTCCCAAAAACATTAATCCAAAGAAAAAAATGGTTAAAAAAGGTGTCCAACTGGTAAAATCAGCCGTAACAAATCCTGTGGTCGTAACTACCGCAATAACTTGAAAAAGCGCATGCCTAAATGCACTTTCTGCTGGCCCAAAAACCATCGGATGAAAATCAGATACCGGAACATTGGCCTTAAAATATACAACCACGGCAGCAATAATCGTGAATAATATGATAAAACCGGCATAGTACTTAAACTCTTCATCCTTGATGATTCGCTGTACTTTTCCCGTGAAGGCAAAATAACTAAGGACAAAATTACTTCCTGCCAAGAACATAAATAAGATTGTTATGTACTGGACCATAGGTTGATCGTTCCAATAAGCCAAACTGGTATTTTTTGTAGAAAACCCACCAGTGGACAGTGTGGCCAATGAGTGGTTTATAGCATCAAAAAAGGACATACCGGCCAACTTTAACAGAATAGTTTCGGCTACGGTGTACCCAAAATAAATAAGCCATAACCGTTTTGCAGTATCTGTAATTCTTGGGTGCAATTTATCCCCTCCAGGTCCTGGCGCTTCAGCAGAAAACAACTGCATACCTCCAATTCCTAAAAGCGGGAGAATGGCGATGGCCAAAACGATAATACCCATTCCCCCGATCCAATGGGTAAGGCTTCGCCATAAAAGAATGCCCTCTGGCATGGCCTCAATATCATCTAATATGGATGCCCCTGTTGTAGTATAACCAGATATAGTTTCAAAAAATGCATCGGTTACCGAAGGAATGGTACCTGAAAAAAGATAAGGTAACGCTCCAGAAATGGACATAATTATCCATCCAAAAGTCACTACGATATACCCTTCTTTTCGCTTGACCTCTTTTTTATGGTCTCTGGTATAGAACATGGCCATGACGCCAACTAGCATAGTCACTACCGCAGCAAGAGTAATGTCCAATGTTGCACCGTCTTTATAAATGCCACTTACAAAAGCCGCCAATAACATAAAGGAGCCATTGCAAAGCATCAACAACCCCATAATATGAACAATAATTCGGGTATTAAGTCGCATTATAAGAATAGCTTTTCGATACGTGGAATGGCTTTTGGAAGACAGCAGACAACCACGCGATCACCTTTCATAATTTTAAAATCACCTAGTGCAATAATTCCTTTTCCATCCCTAATTACACCGCCAATGCTTGCTTCCCTAGGAAAATCAAGTTCACGGATAATCTCTCCGTTCACCAAGGAGGTAGCATTAACTTCGAACTCTAGTATCTCTGCATTCAGATTACTTAATCGTGTCAATGCCAGTACCTGACCTCTTCTTATGTATCTAAATATATTATTTGCGGCCAGTAGTTTTTTATTAATAAGTGTATCAACCCCAATAGAGTGGGAAAGTTGAAAATAGTCCATATTCTCCACTAACGCTATGGTCTTTTTTATATTCTTGGATTTAGCTACAAGACAGGACATGATATTGGTTTCGGAATTTCCCGTAACTGCTATAAAGGCATCCATGGACTCTAAACTTTCTTCTTCCAAAAGCTCAACATTTCGTCCATCACCGTTAATGACCAAAGCGTATGGAAGCTCATCTGCTATATCGAATGCTTTCTCTTTATTCTTTTCTATGAGTTTGACGTTGAATTTTTTACTGCAAAGGTCACGGGCCGTTTTGAAACCTACCTTACTCCCACCAAGGATCATGACATTCTTGATATCCTTCTTTTCCATCCCCGTAAGCTTGTAGAGTTCATCCACACCTCCTGCCGAGGTGATAAAATACACTTGATCTCCTTCTTTAAAAACGGTATCTCCCCTTGGAATTAAGGTATACTGAGTCCCCATTCGCTGCAATGCTATGGGCATAAAATGAAGCTCGGGAAAAATTTTGGCAGCTTCTTTTACCATTTTGCCAACAAACGGTGCCGATTTTGGCAAGAATACCCCAACCATGGTCAATAGACCATTCTCAAATTCATAAGTATCATTAAAAGCAGACTGGTTCAACAATAGTTGTATTTCTGTTGCTGCCAATTCTTCAGGAGAAATCAACTCATCTATACCCAATTCATCAAACTTAATGAGTTCCCGGTTATCCATGAATTCGGTATTGGAAATTCTGGCGATGGTTTTTTTACTTCCCAACTGTTTTGCCAACAAACATAGCGTTAGATTGGTCGTTTCGGACGCTGTAACACCAATGACCAAACTAGAGGTCTCCACCTTGGCATCGCGCAAGACCTCAATAGAGGTTGCATCTCCTCGCAATACCTTTATATCCAAATGATTGTCCGCATAGGAAAGACTTTCCTTATCGGTATCTATCAAAGTAATCTCTTGCGCTTCATACGACAGAAGCTTCGCCAAATGAAAACCTACCTCACCTGCTCCAGCAATTATAATCTTCATTGATTAAAATAAGATGTTTCTAAATAAATTCAATTTGTAGTGTTCAGATGGTACAAAAGAATAGTGACCTTGTCCTAAAAGACGAATACATAGCATAATACGGAAAAGCTTTCCTGTGATATTTGGTAAAATTACATAATTATTTTTGTACATCTCCAATATACCTAAGTTGTATATTTGCCAGCAAATTAAGTGCATGTCCGAAAAAGTTACGCCCTATAAAGATTCTGAGCTTGGAAAGAAGGAACAGGTAAAGAAGATGTTCGATGCTATTTCCAAAAATTATGATGGCCTTAATCGAGTAATATCTTTGGGGATTGACCTTAAATGGAGAAAACGGGTAGTAGCCATTTTGAAAGATAAAGCTCCAAAGACTATTTTGGACATTGCAACAGGAACCGGTGATTTGGCAATCGCCATGAAAGCTACGGGTGCCGAAAGAATAGTCGGTTTGGATATTTCTCCCGGAATGTTGGAAGTAGGCAAGCATAAGGTAGCGAAAAAAAAGCTTAAGGACATTGTGGAAATGGTGGTCGGTGACAGTGAAAACCTTTCTTTTGAAGATAACTCGTTTGATGCCGTTACGGTAGCTTTTGGGGTACGCAATTTTGAAAATCTTGAACGGGGATTGTCAGAAATCTATAGAGTATTAAAACCTGAAGGTAGTTTGGTCATTCTAGAAACCTCTGTTCCAACGAGAACTCCCTTTAAGCAAGGATATGGTCTCTACTCAAAATATATCCTTACGGGCATAGGAAGACTCTTCTCTAGGGATAGGTCCGCTTATGACTATTTGAGCGAATCAGCATCTGTTTTCCCTCATGGACAAGAGTTCAACAATATTTTGGCTAAAATTGGGTTTATAGGTATAGAGAACAGACCCCAGACATTTGGGGTGGCATCTATATATGTCGCTACAAAATAATTTGATGAAAAACGTCCTCATTCTATTAGGCCTACTTGTATTAATGTGCAACAATGCCAACGCACAATTTAATAAAGACCCCATTCTTAATCTTCAAAACGAAGATTTAAAATTTCTAAACTGGGGGTACTATTTAGGTTTCAATCAGTATGATTTTCAATTTGAATTCCAGAACGACATAGGCCAAGATGTTTTGGTCGATAAAAGTCTTGGATTTAATGTTGGACTAATCGGTGAAATGCGAATAAATGAGTTTTTAGATGTCCGTTTTGAACCAGGCCTACTTTACACTGGCAGAAACTTGGGTTTTCCCGGATTCACTTCCGAAGCAGATGCAATTCGTGAAGTTAAATCCACCTATATTAGATTTCCATTGCTATTAAAGGTCAGTGCAAAGCGATTTGGGAACTGGAAACCTTTTGTGATTGGTGGTGTTTACACCTCAATGAACCTGGGAAGCAAAGAGGATAGTTTAGATGATAATAGCAGTGGTGAATTTAGAATGAAGCAAAATGTATACGGATACGAACTTGGTTTTGGAATCGATATTTATACTGAGTATTTTAAATTTTCACCGTCCATACGCGGAGTATTTGCACTTTCAGATGAACTTGTGCCGGACAATGACCCCAACAGTCCGTGGACAGGAAACATAGATGCCATGCGCACTCGAGGCATCTTCATCAATTTCACGTTCGAGTAATCCCAATAATAAAGTGGCAATCACTCTTATGTTTTTATTGAATTAACTTCTCCTTATTTCATTTAAAAAAATAGCGGTTGCAGTGGCAACATTTAAACTTTCGGTAGTGTTTTCCCCAAATTGAGGTATTGTAATTCTTTCCTTTATAATAGCGTTGATTTCCTCTGAAATTCCATTCCCTTCATTTCCCATAACCAAAATCCCTTTCGGTGGTAGCTGTTTAGTATAAATGGCTTCACCATCCATAAATGTTCCATATACAGGAAGCATTGTTTCATTTAAAAATTTGGGCAAATCCAAATAAGCAATCTCAACTCTTGCAATGGAACCCATAGTAGCTTGCAGCACTTTGGGATTGTAGCAATCCACTGTATCCAAAGAACATATGAGCTGCCTTATACCAAACCAGTCGCATAACCGAATAATAGTCCCTAAATTTCCTGGGTCACGAACAGTATCCAGAGCAACTGTCCAATCATCTGTATCAATCTGTCTGCCATCTGGAATATGGAACACGCCCAATATACCATTTGGATTGACCAAACTGCTCATCTGTTTTAAAACGGTTTTTGAAACCATCTCAACAGGCCCCAAGCTTTTTATATTTTGTGAATCTTCAGCAAATAACTTGAAAGGCTCAAAACCTGCGTCTAAAAGCTCGGTCACTGTCTTTGCCCCCTCAACTACGAACAATTTATGCTGACTTCGGTACTTTTTTTGCTGTAAGCTAGCAACTAGTTTAATTTGGTTTTTGGTAACCATCTAAATCGTGTATTTTTGGCTTCTATGAGGATTTTTTTTGGTCCATTGTGTAACTGGGCAAAAATAGGGTTATTGTTGTTTATGTTTACCGTCATTGGTTGTAATACCCTTAAAAAAGTTGGCGACGATGAACTGCTACTGACTAAAAACTCCATTTATGCCGATGAAGAAAAAGTTAGTGACGATGATATTAGAAGCCTTGTTGCGCAAAAGCCAAATAGCGATCTATTAGGCTATCCCCTACGATTGAACCTCTATAATCTTGCCAAGGAAAATCCCGATTCCTCTTTTCAAAATTGGCTGCACAGAAAAGAAAAACGGGAAAAAAGGTTAAACCGCCTACTTTCTAAAAAACAAGTAAACCGATTAATGGAATCCTTTGTTGTAAAAGGGGCCAGTGATTTTTTAAAAAGAATTGGAGAGCCTCCTGTTACCATAGATACATCCTTAACAAAAAAAACTACGGAACGTTTAGAGGCTTACTATGACAGTAAGGGATATTTCAATAACTCGGCAAGCTATGACATTGTCGAGGGAAAAAGGAAAAAAAGAGCCGAAGTTGATTATAAGATTTCCTTGGAAAAACCTTTTTTGATAGATACTATTATCAAAAATATTACATCTCCAGAACTGGATTCCATTTATCAAATAGCCCCAGAAGAATCGTTTGTTAAAAAAGGAGAACAATTTGATTTGGGAAACTTCAACTTGGAAAGGGAACGTTTGACCACACTTTTTAGAAACTCTGGTGTGTATAATTTTCAAGAAAGTTCCATCAATTATAATATTTTAAGGGATACTTCGCTGCTGGCGGACGATCAGTTAATGGATGTACAATTAAATATTCAGAAACCAAGAGGCGCAAATGATACGGACAGTACTGAGACCTACCGGGTTCATAGGCTCAAAAACATTAATATTTATGCCGACTATTTAATCGGTGGAGCGACAGATTCACTCAAGTTCACGACCTATGAGAACTACACCATATACTACGCTAATAAATTAAGATACAAACCTAAGGCATTGACCGATGCTGTTTTTTTTGAAAAAGATAGTGTTTATAGGGACTTGGATAGAATAAGAACTTACAGGCAGATTACGAATTTGAATACGTTCAAATATCCAAATATTGAGTTTATACCCGATTCTACGAAATCACAATTGACCACCAACATTTATCTGGCACCAAGACCCAAGTTTTCTTTGAGCTTTGATTTTGATGTAACCCATTCCAACATACAGCGAGTAGGGACTGCATTTAGTTCATCATTAACCTCAAGAAACGTTTTTGGAGGAGCAGAAACCCTAAGTATTTCGGCAAGGGGGTCCATTGGCCTATTGAGTGATGCCTCTTTATCAGATGAGACCTTTACTTCGGAACTGGGAGGAGATATCAACATCACTTTTCCAAGAATATGGTTTCCCTTAAAGACCAAAAAAATAATTCCCTACTACATGTTGCCCCAGAGCCGACTATCCGTAGGTACCAATTTTCAGAGAAACATTGGGTTGGACAAGCAATCCCTTAACTCGATTCTCTCTTACAATTGGTCGCCCACAAATAGTTTAAAGCACAACATAGAACTATTGAATGTAGAGTTTATACGAAATGTAAATCCAGATAACTTTTACAATGTATATCAAAATACCTTCAGTAACCTAGATGAAATAGCGGACGAGTTTCAAGATGACCCTCAATATGCCTCATTTTATGAAGAATCCAATGATATTAATGACCCACTGCAGCTTAGTATTCCAAATGGTGCAAATAGTTTTGTTGAAGCAGTATTGAACAATGAAATTCCCACCACTGCTGAACAGCTCAGTGAGGTAAATAGCATCGGTGAACGCCGACAAAGGTTAACCGAAAACAATTTAATCTTTGCCAGTAATTATTCCTTTACCAAAAACAGTAAAACTGATATAAATGATAATAATTTTTATCAATTAAGAGTAAAGCTTGAGAGTGCTGGCAACCTACTATCACTTTTGGAAGATATAGTCCCTTATAATAAAAATGATAATGACCAGCTCTTAGTTTTTGGCGTTCCGTTTTCCCAGTATTTTAAAACCGAATTCGACTTTATTAAACACTGGGATATTGATGACTCCAAGGTATTGGCCTTTAGAAGTTTCTTTGGTCTCGCGGTTCCATATGGAAACTCAGAAAGTATTCCTTTTTTAAGAAGTTATTTTGCTGGTGGCTCCAATGACAATAGAGCTTGGAATGCCTACGAACTAGGTCCGGGCAGTACAAGCAATATCAATGATTTTAATGAAGCAAATTTAAAGATTGCCTTTAATTTGGAATACCGTTTCCCTATAGCGGGAGATGTAAAAGGAGCATTATTTGCTGATGCCGGTAATATTTGGAACGTTTTTGATAACGAGGATAATCCAGATGCGGTTTTTACAGATGTTACATCTCTGGCCGATATTGCCTTGGGCACAGGTTTAGGCCTTCGTTATGACTTTACTTATTTTGTTTTTAGGTTAGATGTCGGGTTCAAAACCTACAATCCAGCAGAAGAATGGTCAAGACGTTGGTTCAAAGGTTATAACCTTGGGAATGCAGTCTATAATATAGGTATTAATTATCCTTTCTAGCGGAAATATTTTATTACTTTTGTAGCTTAATTTAACCCTAACTAACGAAAAAATTATGTCCCACAATATAAAGCCAGGCGTTGCCACCGGAGATGAGGTACAAGCAATTTTCAACCATGCCAAAGAAAATGGTTATGCCCTGCCCGCGGTCAATGTAATAGGCTCTAACACTATAAATTCCGTATTGGAAACCGCAGCGGAACTCAACTCTCCTGTAATAGTTCAATTTTCTAACGGAGGTGCGCAGTTCAATGCCGGTAAAGGATTATCCAACGAAAACCAAAGAGCAGCTGTTTTGGGAGCAGTTGCGGGAGCAAAACATGTTCATCAACTGGCAGAAGCTTATGGTGCAACAGTAATATTACATACCGATCATTGTGCTAAAAAATTACTGCCTTGGATTGATGGCCTTTTGGACGCCAGTGAAGCACATTATGCAGCAACGGGCAAGTCATTGTTCAGTTCCCATATGATTGATCTTTCCGAAGAGCCCATTGAGGAAAATATAGAAATCTGTAAAGGCTATTTGGAACGCATGAGCAAGATGGGTATGACCCTCGAAATTGAGCTTGGTGTAACAGGAGGTGAAGAAGATGGTGTTGATAATACAGATGTTGATGATTCCAAATTATATACCCAACCAGAAGAAGTAGCTTATGCGTATGAAGAGCTTTCAAAAGTAAGTCCAAGATTTACCGTAGCCGCAGCATTTGGAAATGTACATGGTGTTTACAAACCAGGGAATGTGAAACTGACACCAAAAATCCTTAAGAATTCACAAGAATTTATCTCCAATAAATATGGAGTAGCGCATAATCATATTGATTTTGTATTTCATGGCGGGTCAGGTTCAACGGTTGAAGAAATCCGTGAGGCCATTGGGTATGGCGTTATTAAAATGAATATCGATACCGACCTCCAATACGCATTCCTTTCAGGAGTTAGGGATTACGTTCAGGATAAGTCTGCATACCTTCAAGCACAAATAGGCAATCCAGATGGAGATGACCAACCTAATAAAAAGTTTTATGACCCAAGAGTATGGTTGCGCTCTGGGGAGCAGGCATTTGTTGCGCGCTTGAAAAAGGCATTTGAAGATTTAAATAACATAAACACCCTATAAGCTTCCGAAAAAGCCGTTTAACTTAAATTTGATTTTATGTCGTCTTGGTTTAAAAGAAAAGAAAAAGGAATACAAACAGCTACGGAGGAGAAAAAAGACACCCCAAAGGGGTTATGGTACAAATCCCCCACAGGAAAAATTGTTGAATCTGAAGATTTAGCCAAAAACTTCTATGTAAGCCCAGAAGATGATTACCATGTTCGCATTGGCAGTAAAGAATATTTTGAAATCCTTTTTGACAATAACAAATTTAGGGAACTTGATGAGAAATTATCATCCAAGGACCCTTTGAAATTTGTAGATACAAAAAAATATTCCGAACGTTTGAAAGCTGCACAGCAGAAAACAGGATTAAAAGATGCTATCAGAACTGCAGTGGGAAAATCCATGGGAAAAGAAATTGTTATTGCTTGCATGGATTTCAGCTTTATCGGAGGTTCTATGGGCAGTGTCGTTGGTGAAAAGATTGCTAGAGCCATTGATTATGCCAAAAAGAAAAAAGCTCCTTTTTTAATGATTTCAAAATCGGGTGGAGCCCGTATGATGGAAGCTGCTTTATCCCTTATGCAATTGGCAAAGACCTCTGCCAAATTAGCACAATTGGCCGAAGCCAAAGTACCTTACATTTCCTTATGTACAGATCCAACAACGGGAGGAACCACTGCTTCTTATGCTATGCTAGGAGATATTAATATTTCTGAACCTGGTGCATTGATAGGTTTTGCCGGGCCAAGGGTTGTAAAGGACACGGTGGGAAAAGATTTGCCAGATGGTTTCCAAACATCAGAGTTTGTAAAAGAACATGGATTTTTAGATTTTATAACCCATCGTAGGGATTTAAAAAAGAACGTCAATTTATATATTGATTTGATTCAGAACCTACCTGTGAGATCTTAGTTAAAAAGATGAGATTCTTTTCAATTCAGTTAACACTCATTTGTATTCTTTTTTTCTGTTGTTCGTCCAATAACAGTAATCCGGAATCAGAAGAAACTTCAAGCGATTCAACTAATGAAGACGTTGCACTTGTAACTGAAGTCAATGTTACTGGAAATGAAAATGACTACACATTCAGTGTCACCATTTCAAGTCCAGATAAAGGATGTAACCAATATGCAGATTGGTGGGAAGTTGTTGATTTGGATGGAAATCTAATTTATCGCAGAATTCTGGCCCATAGCCATGTAAACGAACAACCTTTTTCACGTTCTGGCAGTGCAGTTGCAATCCTAGATAATATAACGGTCTATGTACGGGCTCACATGAACAACTCAGGATATGGTAAAAATGTCATGAAGGGCTCGGTAAAAGAAGGGTTTAAAGAATTTGAACTTGGAATATTCGCCGAAGACTTAGATAAAATAGAGCCTCTTCCAACTGGTTGTGCTTTTTAAGATATAGCCGATTCGCTCTAATTTAATTTTAGAAAAATTATTTTAAAAAAAGACTTATCTTTGCACGCTGATTGAAAGACAATCGCATACATAAAAATCATTTAAATAAATATTGGAATGTATTTAACGAAAGAAGTAAAAGCCGACATCTTTAAGAAACACGGAGGCTCCGAGAACAACACAGGTTCCACAGAGGGTCAGGTGGCATTGTTTACACACCGCATCAACCATTTAACAACACATTTAAAAAGAAACCACAAGGACTACAATACAGAACGTTCTTTGGTAAAAATGGTAGGTAAAAGACGTGCTCTCTTAGATTACCTAAAGAAAAAAGATATTGAAAAATACCGTTCTTTGATTAAAGAACTAGGTATCAGAAAATAAAAAACTAGGGGAGGCTTTGGCTTCCCCTTTTATTTTGGCTAAACTTGTTTTAGCAATTGCAAAACCCTAATGTATTAGGTAAATACAAAAAGCTGCCTACAGTTTTTCATTGGTCAGTGCCAAAGGCACACACAACAACAACACAACCCGACCGTCCGGATGGCGGTAGACCAAATGTTTAATAACCCGTGCAAACTATGAACGGGTAAGATATTTTTTATGATTCCAAAAACTTTTAAAGAGGTCATAGACCTCGGTGACGGTAGAGAGATTTCTATCGAAACCGGAAAATTGGCAAAACAGGCCCATGGCTCTGTTGTTGTCCAATCTGGCAAGTGTATGTTATTATGTACAGTTGTATCCAACTACAAACAAGCAGATGTGGATTTTTTACCATTAACGGTAGATTACCGAGAAAAATTTGCTGCTGCTGGGCGTTATCCCGGCGGTTTTTTTAAGCGAGAAGCAAGACCAAGTGATGGTGAAGTATTGACCATGCGTTTGGTCGACCGTGTTCTTCGTCCACTTTTCCCAAAGGATTATCATTCTGAAACACAGGTGATGATTCAATTAATGTCGCACGATGAAGATGTAATGCCCGATGCAATGGCTGGTTTGGCCGCCTCTGCAGCTATTCAACTTTCAGATTTTCCATTTGAATGCGCAATTTCTGAAGCTAGAGTTGGTCGTGTAAATGGCGAATTTGTCATCAATCCAACCAGAGCACAGCTAAAAGAATCCGACATTGACATGATGATCGGTGCTTCTGCAGATTCTGTGATGATGGTTGAAGGAGAGATGGATGAAATCTCAGAAGAAGAAATGACAGAGGCCATCAAATTTGCACACGAAGCCATTAAAGTACAATGTGCTGCCCAAATACGATTGGCCGAGGCTTTTGGGAAGAAAGATGTTCGAGAGTATGATCCAGAGCGTGAAGATGAAGATCTTGCCAAAAAGGTATATGACCTTACGTATGATAAAGTTTATGCAGTTGCAAAAGCAGGTTCTGCCAAACATGAGCGTAGCGCTGCTTTTGATGCTATTAAAGAAGAAATAAAAGCCACATTTTCTGAAGAGGAATTGGAAGATTTTGGAGATTTAGTATCCAAATACTTCTACAAAGCGGAAAAAGCTGCCGTTAGGGATTTAACCCTCAACGAAGGACTTCGATTAGATGGTAGAAAAACGGATGAGATTCGACCAATTTGGTGCGAGATCGATTATTTACCTTCGGTTCACGGTTCTTCAATCTTTACAAGAGGAGAAACTCAGGCATTGGCTACGGTTACTTTAGGTACATCAAGAGAGGCCAATCAAATAGATATGCCATCTTATGAGGGCGAAGAAACTTTCTATCTACACTATAACTTCCCTCCTTTTTCAACTGGTGAAGCTAGACCAATTCGTGGTACATCCCGTAGAGAAGTAGGTCACGGAAACTTGGCACAACGCGCCTTAAAGGGAATGATTCCTGAAGATTGTCCATATACTGTAAGAGTTGTCTCCGAAGTATTGGAATCCAACGGTTCTTCTTCAATGGCAACAGTATGTTCTGGTACAATGGCTTTGATGGATGCCGGTGTTCAATTGAAAAAACCAGTCTCTGGTATAGCCATGGGATTGATTACTGATACCGATTCTGGAAAGTATGCGGTCCTATCCGATATTTTGGGTGATGAAGATCACTTAGGGGATATGGATTTTAAAGTAACCGGTACAGCTGATGGAATTACTGCTTGTCAAATGGACATCAAGGTAAAAGGACTTTCCTATGAAATTTTGGTCAAAGCCTTAATGCAAGCTAAAGATGGTAGACTGCATATCCTTGAAAAGTTGACAGATACTATTGAAGCACCAAGAGAAGATGTTAAGTCTTATGCCCCAAAAATTGTCACTAAAGTTATTCCAGGAGAATATATTGGTGCCGTAATTGGTTCTGGTGGAAAAGTGATTCAAGAATTGCAAAAAGAAACTAACACTACTATTGTAATCAACGAAGATCCTGACACTGAAGAAGGTATCGTGGAAATTTTGGGTACGGGACAAGAAGGCATTGATGCGGTTATCGCCAAAATAGAAGCCTTAATGTTCAAACCAGAAGTTGGTAGCGTTTACGAAGTTAAAGTTATCAAGATGCTAGACTTCGGTGCTGTAGTTGAGTATGTTGAAGCACCTGGTAATGAAGTGTTGCTTCATGTATCCGAACTAGCATGGGAACGTACCGAAAAAGTTTCCGACGTAGTCAATATGGGTGATGTTTTTGATGTGAAGTACTTTGGACTTGACCCAAGAACAAGAAAAGAAAAGGTTTCTAGAAAAGCTTTGCTTCCAAAACCTGAAGGCTATGTTGAACGTCCACCAAGAAATGATAAAGGTGACCGCAGAGGTGGTGGTGATCGTCGTGGTGGAAATCGTGATAGAAAACCAAGAAGGGACTAATCTACAGTAGTTTACTGATTACCTAAAAGCCTCAGGGATTTTTCTCTGAGGTTTTTTGTTTTACAAAAAAATCCAAATAAATTTTATCAAATTGTAACTTTTTACATTTTCCTACGTATAATCTAATGAGCTTCGGTTCACAAATAAAAAAAGAAGGGAAAATTTAGATGAGACAGTTAAAAATTACAAAACAGGTTACCAATAGGGAAACCGCTTCGTTGGACAAATATTTACAGGAAATTGGTAAAGTAGATTTAATCACTGCCGATGAAGAAGTAGAATTGGCACAGCGAATTAAAGCGGGAGACCAAGTAGCCTTGGAAAAATTAACTAAAGCCAACCTCAGGTTCGTGGTTTCTGTAGCAAAGCAATATCAAAACCAAGGACTAACACTTCCAGATTTAATTAATGAAGGAAACCTAGGTTTGATCAAGGCAGCACAACGTTTTGACGAGACCCGTGGATTTAAGTTTATATCCTATGCCGTTTGGTGGATTCGTCAATCCATACTTCAGGCATTGGCAGAGCAATCCCGTATTGTTAGGTTGCCGTTGAACAAGATTGGTTCTATCAATAAAATAAACAAAACTTTTGCTTTTCTAGAGCAAGCACACGAGCGTATCCCATCCGCAGAAGAAATTGCCAAAGAGTTGGATATGACCGTTGAGGACGTAAAGCAATCGTTAAAAAACTCGGGGCGTCACGTATCCATGGATGCGCCTCTTATTGACGGTGAGGATTCCAACTTATATGATGTATTACGTAGTGGAGAATCTCCAAACCCAGATAAAGATTTATTGCACGAGTCTTTGCGAACAGAGATTGAGCGCGCTTTAGAAACCTTAACACCAAGAGAAGCGGATGTTATTCGCTTGTATTTCGGATTGGCAGGACAGCATTCGATGACTTTGGAAGAAATTGGTGAGACTTTTGATCTAACAAGAGAACGAGTTCGTCAAATTAAGGAAAAAGCAATCAGAAGGCTAAAACACACTTCTAGAAGTAAAATATTAAAAACTTACTTGGGATAACCCTAATATTATCTCACAAATTACAGTTAAACAAACCTTAAATTTGTTTTTTGGCAAGAAAGTTGTAATTTGTAATCCTACAACAGTTTATCATGACTGTTCGTTTTTTGATTGATGAATAAACTCCGGCTGATTACCGGAGTTTTTTCATTTATAATATTTATTAAACACCTGTTTATCAGTATATTTAGATTATAATTGAAAGAACAGAAAGCATTAAATCCAATAGGTTTTTAATCTAATTTTCATGAAATGTTTTCTTTTAACCAAATACTTGAGCCATTTCCATTGACAAGTTGTATAAAAACTTTACACTCTAAAGTCGTTCTTGTTAAAGTTTTTCAAACTTCTGTCCAACCATCAATTTCTTGCGTACATAGTATAAGCGTTGCATAATAATTTAAAGATAAGGGATATGAGTTTTAACATAGAAGTACGATTTTTAGGAGGTTTGACCGAAAGTCAACAGACTATTTTTGATGATGCTGCCAAACGATGGGCAGAAATGATTACAGGAGATTTACAGCCCGTACAGCTTGCCAATGGTGATGTTATTGAGAATGTACGTATTGATGCGCAGGGCACTAATATAGATGGGACCTCTGGAATATTAGGTCAAGCAGGACCAACGCAACTAAGATCTGGGAGTTTTTTGCCTGCAACAGGAATCATGCGATTTGATACTGCCGATTTGGCACGTTTAGAAGCCGAAAATAGTTTAGAGGATGTTATTATTCATGAAATGGGTCATGTACTTGGTTTTGGTACACTTTGGTCATCACAGTTTTTAAACCTAATTTCAGGAGAAGGTTCAGAAGACCCAACGTTTACGGGAACAAACGCCATTCGGGAATATAGAACTTTGATTGGCGATGATAGTCTAGATTCGGTACCTGTTGCAAATACTGGTGGACAAGGAACAAGGGACGGGCACTGGAGAGAACGAACATTCGACAATGAGCTTATGACCGGTTTTATTAATGATGGAGTCAACCCCATAAGCAGAATGTCCATAGCTGCTTTCGAGGATATGGGATATACTGTAGCATATAGCTCCGCTGACGAGTATTCGTTACCAGACCCCACACAATTGACATTAAAGGAATTAAGTGAAAATAATCAATGTAAAATGTGTAGCCATACTATTTTAAGATGTGACCCTATCATACTACCGGAGACAGCTTTTATCAACTAACTTCTAATTCGTTTGGATTAATCAATAACGTTGCCGGCATTGCTCTATGGCTTTATCTAAATTGTTTATTTTTAGGAAGAATAATCAAATAAGCTATGGAGTTAAGCAATACCCTTCTTTTCTTTTTTAGCGCATTAGGGGCATTCAATGGCTTGGTTTTGAGCATGTATTTTATTTGGTTTGCCAAACCAAAACGTATTGCAACCAAGTTCTTGGGTTTTTTATTGTTGATGATGAGCGTTCGGATTGGAAAATCCGTTGTATTCTATTTTAAACCAGATTTGGCTTTCATCTATCTGCAATTAGGACTCTCAGCCTGTTTCTTTATCGGCCCTTTTCTTTTTTTTTATACAAAATCAGTAATAGAAGTCAATAGCCATATTGCCAAAACCTGGAAGTATCATATTTTAATTCTTTTACCACTAATTGGTATTGTAGGTTATTTGTATCCTTTTAAGACGAATATAGATCTTTGGAGGCCTTATATAATCTATAGCATATACACGCAATGGTTTATTTATATAGTTGCCTCTGGTTGGGTATTGAGGAACACTTTAAAAACCGTAATAAATAATCCAAGTAAAGCTAGCTCATTTGAAATATGGGTTTTAAGCGTTTTTGGAGGCAACATTATTATTTGTTCAGCATATTATTTTACAAGTTTTACACATTATTTAGCTGGTGCACTTACATTCTCCTTTCTTTTTTATTTACTCTCACTACTCCTATTTTTAAATCGAAAAAAGAATACTGTCTTTTTTATACAACCTCAAAAATATGTAGATAAAAAAATTGAAGCCTCGCAAGCGGAGAATCTATTTGAAAGGTTGGATACCCTTATGGCAGAAAATGAGCTCTACAAAAACGCCAACTTAAAATCTTCCGATGTTGCCCAAAAACTACAAATCTCCGTTCATCAATTATCCCAACTTTTAAATGATAATGCCGGAAAAAGCTTTCCCCTTTTCATAAATGAATATCGTATTGAAAAAGCTCTGCAGATGTTAACTGAGAGCGAGCACTTAACGCTGGAAAGCATTGGATACGAATGCGGATTTAATTCAAAATCAACATTTTACACTTCCTTTAAAAAAATAATGGGTACCACGCCCGCCAAGTACAAAGCGCAATTGCAGGGTTAACATTTATAAATCCGAACTCCTATTTTATAATGTAAAATCAGTTTTTGAAAAAGTGCGTGCAATTTGCTGAAAAATAAATCGGCAATGAAAAATACTTTTTTGTTCATCTACCTCTTAGCAGTTGTAATTGGTTGTAATTCAAAAGTTGCCAAAGAGGAAAAATCTTCAGACACAGAGGAGGTTCAAAATATAACCTTACAAAAGGATAGCATATTATTCATAGTGTCCAATCAACATACCTATGGGGATACCGATATAAACGCATCGAATCATTTTGCAGAAATAGTCTTGGCCTTCGATGTTCTAAAGAAGGAAGGATATGGTATAGATTTTCTGAGTCCGGAAGGAGGGGCAATTCCAATAGGCTACCTTAATACTTCGGACTCCATCCAAAAGAAATACCTGTATGACTTTGAATTTATGAAACTTTTGAAGCACACAAAAAAACCGAATGAAATAGAAGCTTCTGACTATGTGGCCGTTTATTATGGCGGTGGTGGAGCTGCCATGTTTGGTGTACCGGAGAACGAAGCAATTCAAAAAATTACATTGGAAATCTATGAGAAAAATAATGGAATAGTCTCTGCTATTTGCCACGGTACGGCAGGACTTGTAAATCTAAAAACCTCTGATGGAAAGTTCATTTATGAGGGAAAGAAAGTTAACGGTTTCCCCGATTCGTTCGAGAATATGGATGCTGCATACTACAAGCAATTTCCTTTTTCCATTGAGCAGATGATAAAAAAAAGAGGAGGTGATTTCATGTATTCTAAAGAAGGCTGGGATAATTATTCGATTGCTGATAGCAGATTGATCACTGGACAAGATCCTACAGCTACAGCATCCGTAGCCAAAAAAATAGTTAACGCTTTAAAAAACAATGTAAAATGAAAAAAGCCATCACAATAATCCTGTTATTAACAGGAATGTTTTTTACCTATTCCCAATCTGAGATTGAAGACATAAATAAGGTGCTATACGACTATATTGAAGGTACCGAAAACGGAGAGCCAGATAGATTACGAAGCGCTTTTGACAAAGATTTTAATCTGTATTTTATTAAAAATGACTCCCTCCAAATCTGGTCTGGAAAGCAATATATAGGCAATATTAAACCCGGCAAAAAAAGTAATCGAATTGGTAAAGTGCTCTCTATTGATTACGAAGGAAATGCTGCAGTGGCAAAAATTGAAATCTTAATGCCCGGTCCAAAACGAATTTATACCGATTATCTAATGTTACTGAAAATACAGGGCAAATGGAAAATAATACATAAGTCGTTCACTTTTAAAAACTATCCAGAATGAAGCTTCAAAAAACACTTAATATACTATTCTTTATCCTAAGCATAGTTACGGGGTCTGCACAACTGTCCTCAATAGACGAACAAAGCATTGACGGTATTTTCAATGAATGGGACAATCCCAACAAACCTGGAATGTCCGCAGGATTGATCTATGGAAACGAAATACAGTACTTAAAAGGTTTCGGAATTGCAGACATAGAAACCAATAGGGTTATCGACCCCAAAACCAAGTTTCAAATTGATCATCTATCCAGACAATTTACGGTGCTATCCATTCTTCTGCTAGAAAAAATGGAAAAGTTAAAGATGGATGACCCCATTCAAAAATACATACCTACGCTACCAAAGTACCAGCACGAACTTACCATTGGTCACTTGGTAAACCATTCCAGCGGCTTAAATGATTATGAAGTATTAAAATTACTTTTAGGCAAAGAAGAAGACGATGTTTTTACCCATAAGGATGCAATGCACCTGATAAGTACCCAAAAAACGCTAAACTTTAAACCCGGCAAAAAATTCTCATACCTAACTTCCAAAACAGAACTCACGCTCTTAGCTGAAGTTATTGCCAAAGCTTCGGGTGAATCGTTGACAGTCTTTTCCAAAAAGCACATCTTCGACCCTTTACAAATGAACAATAGCAAATTTGTTGAAGATTACAATAGCATTATACCCAATTTAGCGCATTCGTATCAAACCGATGGAGATACCCTCAAAAAAGAAGTATTGAATTTAAGTAATGCTGGCCCTACTAATTTATATACCTCAGCAGAAGATTTATTATTATGGTATAAAAAGCTTACACTGGCTATTGAAGAGCCTTCAATATTAAACAAAGCCATAAAACAATTGGACCAACTTGTTAAACTGGATAATGGCGCTACTTATAATTCATCTTGGGGACAAATGACTTTAGGTAGGTCCTTCTACCACTTGGAAAGAGGTCTGCCAGCATATTGGCAGTATGGTCTAGTAGGTGGTTACGGCACCAATGTATTCCGATTTCCAGAACAAGACCTTACCTCCTTTGTAATGGGCAACAACAACAGTTACAATGGAATGCCCGCCATGATGATGGCGATTCACTTTATCGAAGACAAATTTCCCGAACCGAGTGAAGTTGATCTGACTAAAATAAAATCCAGAAAAGTAACCACTTCAGAACTAAAGACCTATGAAGGACATTATTGGAATACAGAAAGAGCATTGGCAAGACGGTTTTTTACAGAAAATGACACTTTGGTTTATACAAGGCCTGGACAAGACCAAGGACTTGCCACGGTTCCATTAAAACAAAAAGGGAGTTTTCAACTAAAGGTAGAAAGTGATGATGTTATTATATTCTCCTTTTCCGAAGAAAATGGCGAACAGGTATATGATATCAAATCTGGTATAGGAGACCCCTACCGTTACAAAAAATATGAGCCTATCACGTATACAGCAGAAGAGTTGAACCATTTTAAAGGAAGTTTTTATAACGAGCAACTCAATAGTATTTATACCTTTAAAATTGAGGATGATGAGCTAGTCGTAAACGGACCCGAAGACAGTAAGGCTACATTTTTTCCAGTAGTGAAAAACGTTTTTAGAAGTAGTGCCATACAATTTGGGAGTATCATCTTTGAGCGAAATCAAAATGGAAATGTTACTGGGTTCTTAATCAGTACCGATGGCATTCAAAACTTGTTCTTTACTAAAATCAACAATAGCTAATAGCAAAGTTTAGAACTGAAGCCAATGCTTACCGAACCATTTCATTTCGCTACTTTTGCATGAGATTTACAAAAGAGCAGTATGAGTACAAAAATGGTGGCACCCTCCCTATTAGCGGCAGATTTTGCCAACTTGCAACGTGATGTGGAAATGGTGAACCAAAGCGAAGCGGATTGGTTTCACTTGGATATTATGGATGGTGTTTTTGTACCCAACATTTCTTTTGGTATGCCCGTTCTGCAGGCAATATCCAAACATGCAAAAAAAACTTTGGATGTTCATTTAATGATTGTTGACCCTGATAGGTATATCAAAACATTCGCTGATTTAGGTGCTAGCAATTTAACGGTACATTACGAAGCTTGCAATCATTTGCACAGAACTTTACAGGCCATAAAGGATAAGGGAATGAAGGCCGGTGTGGCATTGAATCCCCATACTTCAATCAACTTGTTGGAAGATACCATTCAAGATATAGATTTGGTTTGTATGATGAGTGTAAATCCTGGTTTTGGTGGACAATCCTTTATTGAAAACACCTACCAAAAGGTCAGTGATCTAAAAAATCTTATCGAAAAGAAAAATTCTGAGGCACTTATTGAAATTGATGGGGGAGTAAATGCGACCAATGCTAAAAAATTGGTCGATGCGGGTGCCGATGTTCTTGTAGCAGGCAGTTTTGTATTCAAGAGCGATACTCCAAAAGAGACCATTAAAAACCTTAAAGAGATTATTGGTTAATGCGGATATTTGATGTAGTCGTTATTGGTGGTGGCCCCATTGGAATAGCATGTGGACTTGAGGCAAAAAAACAAGGACTATCCTATGTGATACTGGAAAAAGGACCAATCGTAAACTCGCTTTTTCACTATCCTATAAATATGCAGTTTTTTTCTTCTTCGGAAAAATTGGAGATTGATGAAATTCCGTTTATCAGCAAAGAAGCTAAACCCAAACGAAATGAAGCTTTAGAGTACTACAGGAGAATTGTGACGTCAAACCAATTGGAAATCAAATTGTTTGAAAAAGTAACGAGCGTTGTTAAAGAAGGTACTGTCTTTCAAGTAGAAACTGATAAGAACAAATACACTGCAAAAAATGTTGTTGTAGCAACTGGCTTTTATGATTTGCCCAATAAAATCAATGCGCCCGGAGAAGACCTACCAAAAGTTTCCCATTATTACAAAGACCCACATTTTTATGCAAGTCAAAAATTAGCGGTGATAGGGGCAAGTAATTCTGCCATAGATGCTGCTTTGGAATGCTGGCGCAAAGGGGCCGAGGTCACTTTGATCATTCGTGGTCCGGAAGTTGGCCAACGGGTGAAGTATTGGGTAAGGCCAGATATTATCAATAGAATTAAAGAAGGAAGCATTACAGCGCATTACAATACTACAGTCAAAGAAATAAAAACTACCGAAATCATTCTCAATACACCGGATGGTACCTTGGCACTCGAAAATGATTTTGTGCTTGCCCTTACAGGATATATGCCCAATTTTGAATTCCTGGAAAAACTGGGAATTGAATTATCAAAAGACGAAAAACGACTGCCCCAATACAATCCTGATACCATGGAAACCAACGTAGAAGGGCTTTTTTTAGCTGGGGTAATCTGTGGAGGCATGGAAACCCACAAATGGTTTATTGAAAACTCTAGGATTCATGCGCCCATCATTATAAGATCCATTAAGAATAAATTATAAACAAAAGCCCAAGTTCCAATGAAACTTGGGCTCTTCACAACTAAAAAACTAAATCATCAATCGAAAGACGGTTTATAAAAACCATCTAACCTTCTTAAATAGTTAGATGAGTTACACGAAAAAAACTTGCGCTTAAATTCAAATAAAATTTGAAAACTTCTTACATAAGATTTTTGAAGGAATCGAACCGATAGTCCATACATTTTTTCAAAATTCATCTATCATGAGGAGGTGGAGGTCTATTTGGGCCATGCTGCAAAGCTTTCGACAAAATAGCTTCAAGCTTACTTTGCTGTCCTTCATTACAGACTTTTTTTATTTCCTTGAAGTAATTAAAAATCTCTATTTCTTTTTCTTTGCTCAACGCCCCTATTAAAATTGAGACCGAATCCAATTTTTTATCTGTAAAAGTAGAATCTCCCAATCCCAAAAAAAGATATTTTTTCAAATCTTTGGAACGGCCGTCCATACCCCTCATTCTACTCTGGTGTTCGGAATCTATTTTGTTGAATTTCTGTTGTTGAATTTCGTCAAACCCAAGTTGATGGCTTATAAAACTTCTTGGCGGTCTTTTTTGTCTTTCTGGTTTTTTTAGCACAAGGAACAGTAGGATACCGTTCATGACCACCAAAAAAATCAACAAAATAGTTATGGCAGTATTGTTCTTCATAGAAATCAGTTTAAAATGAATTCGCTGTCCGTGTCCGAAAACCCATAAGTTTCCGCAAAGGTTTGTAAATCTTGTTTTTCATTGGATGAAAGATAAGTGTATAGCACTGCAAGGTTCAAAACAGCGAAAAGCAATAATGTGGCAATCTGGTACTTTGGTGCAAACCAACCAAAAAAATCTATTTTCTTCTCTTTCTGATCTATCTGGGACAATTTGTTCAATACCTTATCCTTAAAGAAAGGAGAGGTATTCACCATTTCCATTTTAGATGCAGACTCAATAAGTTCATCTATAAATTCTGAAGTATTTTTTTTATCATCCATCATTTTTAGTAACGTTCTATTATTTAGATGTGTTTTTTATTTCAACCTTGCGCTTAAGATTCATTTTTATAATATTCTGTTAAAATCTTTCGTAAATTCTTTCTCGCCCTAAATAACAATGACTCGATCGAGGACACGCTTTTTTCTGTAATTTCACTCACTTCCTTATAACTCATCTCGTCTATTTTATGTAAAGTAAAAACCACTTTTTGTGCTTCTGGTAATTTACTTATTGCTTTAAACAAAAGCTCGCTCTTCTCCTTGTTTTCCAATTGTACACCTGGATGATTGTACTCGGTAAAATAGGAAGATTTGTCAATGGGGGTTATGTTTCCGGTTATGGATTGCATAAATCCAAAACGCTTTTTCGTTTTCCTTTTACGTATGAATTCCAAGCTTTTGTTTACACAGATTCGATAAATCCATGTAGACAGTTTGGAGTCACCCTTAAACTTTTTAATGGAATTATAAACCTCAACAAAAACTTCTTGGGCAATGTCTTCAGCATCTTCTTTATTGGGAACAAAAGAGAGACACGTATTAAAAACCATGCCTTGATATTCATCCAACAAGCGGGCATATGCAGATTGTTTCTGTTCTTTAAGATTTTCTAAAAATTGCTTGTTCTCCAATAAATATCAGGTTAATTTGTAGCCTTACCTGTTTTAGGACGTTGCTAAATTCATAAAATTATGATCAATGTTCATCGTTTGGGGGAAGAATTC
>NZ_JAHCMU010000025.1 GCF_018449435.1 Flagellimonas sp. 389
AATCCATAGGATGCGATGCTACAGTTGTCCGTTGAACCGTTGTCCATATCTGCGGCGGTTATTGATGCATTTCCCGTGGCATCCAAATATGCAGTGAGGTTTTGTGAGACTGCAGTAGGATTGATTTCGTCCGTGACAGTTACCTCTGCGGTCGTAGTTGATACATTTCCATTATTATCCGTGACCGTAAGGGTCACTGTATTGGAACCAATATCAGAACAAATAAAATCAGTTTTACTAAGGGACAGCGAAGCTATCCCAGAAGCATCATTTGAACCATTGTCAACAAGTGCTGCTGTTGTGGAACCATTTCCAGAACCATCTAACTGAACAGTGACGTTTTGAGCTATAGCAATTGGATCAGTGTTATCACTTACTTGAACATTCATTGTATAGGCATCAGTACTAATGCCGCCACGGGAATCAAAAACTTTAAATGTAAAGGTCGCATATGGGTTTCCAGATGCATTTGATGGTGCTTTAAAGTTTAAAAGTGTAATATCATTGATTACCGTACCATCAAACACATCTGACCCATCATATTCTAAATCACCAGCTGTTTCTGCGGTTTCTATCCTGATACCTCCAAATGTATCGCCATCTGTGTCAGTAAATGAAAAGTCATCGCTACCAAATAGGTAATTGGAACCATTATTCACCTGAATTTGTCCATTGGCACTGGTGGGTTTATTATTACTGATTACATTTATGGTAAAATTCTTCTCATAAAATTCTCCCATTAAATCGGTAGAACGAACCGTCACAACATAATTACCAGAGGTTAAAAGCGAAGAATTGGCCACAATCAAGCTATTACCGTTTACAGTAAACCGACCTCCGCCATTGTTAGAAAGTGAGTAGTCGTGCTGGTCATTGGGGTTGTTACCATCTGTAGTGGTAAGCGTACCAATATTTGTATTGTCTGCTGCCCCCTCACTTATTGCAGTATTGGACAACTGAATGTCAGTCGGCGCTTGGTTACTGGCAATGATGCCGAAAGTAACGGTACGTACCGCAGACTCTGCCCCATCACTGTCTTGAACCAACTTGTATGTAAATTCATCTGCACCTTCGTAGCCAGCTGTGGGCGTATAGGTAAAGCTACCGTCATTGGTGTTCAAGGATAAACTACCATGATTTACACCAGAAACCTGAACAATGGTAAATTCATCAAGGTTGGCGTCATAATCATTTTTAAGGATTCCATCTAAAAAGTCAACATTCAAAGTGGTATTTGGTTCCATGCCATAAGAATCGTCTTGGGCAGAAGGTGGTATTGGATCATCCGCGGCCGAGGCCTTTTGTATATTGCCAAAGGTCACGTTTCCCTGTGAATAATTGTAAAAACCAAATCTTCCTGCAGGAAATTGAGCGACCCCCGCGTCCGCTGCGGACACATCAAATTTTTCTACACCATTCACCCTTACACGTATTCTATTTGCCGTATATAGTATTTCTATCTGATACGTAACTCCATGCTGCCAAGGATCATTATTGGGCCCTTGACCAATCAATGTGCCACTGACTGAGCTCCAGGACATGGCAGTTGTTTTTTTGAATAACAAATGAGCGCCACCACTGCGAACACCCATACTGATTCCTCCCATATCCCAAGACCATATATAGGTATCGTTTACACCATTAAAGCCAAAAGCAAATCCAATATCATCATCATCACCAGCACCTGCATCGACTGTAATTGTCCCTTTAAATACCTCGTTTAAATATCCGGAATCTGGACTTAAGAGATAGACCGGACTACTAGTGTTGTTGGCTTGATAAGCAGTACGCCCCGTATTCTCTGGGTAAGTCCAATTACCGTCACCACCTGACCCCTCATTTACTTCTTCAAAAGTTCTTAAGTCTTCAAAATTCAACGATTGTAAGGTATGTGCATAGCCTCTTACGTGTTCCGAAAATGCAATTTGAGATTCTATGGTTCCCGTATTGTATTCTAGTTCCCAGTCCCCATTTTTGGAAATGTGCCCCGTTAGGTCTGTCGATGCCGCAACATCCATATCAGTGAGCGAAGCCATTAGATCAACCATCTGTTTTCCGTTTACCGTTTCTGCCAAGGAACAACCATATAAAAACAGATCGGCGGTAGTAGAGACATGGCTTTTCCAAGAATCTAGTTCTGATTTAATCATATTTAAGTCATCCATCCAAAAGTTGTCAGATCCAAGGATAAGCTCTGCCGGTTTGGCATGGCCCACAATATGTATGGATTCCAAGCCATTATACTTTTGAATTTCCTGCGTCATTTTCAGAATCCCTTCATTATTGTTCGGATTCAAAAAAACGATTGCTGAATTCTTTAAATCAACATTAGCTTCTAAGATTTCATAATCAGGTAAGGAAGTATCTATGAAAATCAAATGTTCAATTTGGGATTTATCTCCTTCAAATGATTTTTTATCAATAGACATTATGTGCTTGTCTGAATAAAAATCAGGAAGTTTTTTCTTTTTAAAAGAATCCCCTAATATTACTAATTCAGTAGATGTGTCATTGATATTCCCAAGTTGTTCCTGTTCTTCAATACCCTGATCGATGAAAGCCAAATCATTTGATTGAACAGAAAAAAGAAACATAAAGAATACGACGACGAGCATAGCCATCCTATTCTTTTTGAAGACGTTTAGGTGTAAAGGTTTTTTCATGTTAAAGTTTTATAAATAATTATTGGTACAACTGATTTTTATAACTCTAGAGATTCCGACAACATCGTTTTCCTTAAAACCATGTCTTTTGAATTTTTGGAATCTGTTAAATCTTAGAGATTGAAAGCTCTGCGCAAGGAGTTATTGATTACATATTGAAGTGCAGTAAAGCAAATAATGGATTTTTGAACGTAGATTTGAATCATTTGTTATCAATTTAATGTTGTAGTATTATTCTTGTTTTTTATGTAAGATTGATAACGGACTTTTTTTTCTTTCGTTCAATTTTTTTTCAATTCGCTTGATAAATATCAATTATGAGTTTTATAGATTGTTTTTCATCAACACGAAAAACATAAAAATTGACTTTTCTGGTAACCGAATAATATGGATAGGTTCAAATGAAGTAGTATATTTTTGGTCTGATCAAGTTCTCAGAATAGATTGATTCCCTGAATTTTAAGCAATAGTATCACTATCAATTTCAATTAGAAAAGTAGCCTTAAGAGATTTTAAGGTTTTGAAATTGGAGGGCTCTGTGTGGTTCTACCAAAAAGTTTGTGAAGGTGGCATCTAGACTATTCCCTTTCTCCTTTTACTATCAGTCCAGTATGTTCTTTGATAATTCTTGAAAGCGTCTCTGGTCTCATAACAAGTAATGAGGCAAGGTATTTATTTGGAATTCTGTTCAATAATTCTGGTTTATTGGTTTCCACAAAATAATTCCATCGTTCAAGAGCGCCCGGTATTCTGGCCATATACGCCCTATTCTCAGCTTGAATGTAATAATCTATCAATAACCTACGGTATAGTTCACTGATCTCAGGAAATGTCCGTAACCCATATTCCAAATCTTTATATTCTAAGTATAAGCAATCGGTATCCTCAAGACATTGAATGCTCTCCTTAGCGGGCTGAGCTGTAAAAAAACCTGTTATGGACGTAAAAATCTCATTATCCGTACTTATCCAAGTCGTAATATCTTTTTTGCCGCTTATAAAATACCCTCGAACCAATCCTTTTTTAATTAAATGCAATTTGGTACATAACTCTCCTTTTTGGTAAACAATATCACCTTTTTGATGTTGGACACTTCTTACATGTTCTGCCAAAAAGGCTTTTAGCTCTTTGCTTAAAGGAACTATGGAATTGAGATAAAGTAATGCAAAAAAGTTTTGATGAATCTTCTTGGTCGGTCTCATCTAAGAAAGCAATGTAGGTTATGCACTAAATCCTAATTAATGGTATACGAACGCCATATACAGTCTTGTTTAGTCAGCAACGAATTTAGTAAATGCAGAAATAAAAAAAAACGAAAAGATAGTGCTAGAAAAACAAAAAGCTAAGGGACGTCCCACTTAAAATCCGTCATCTTGTCATTGGAACCTGCTCAAAGATTGTAATACCACTATTCGGTCCGGATTGACCAAAAACCATATGCTTGCATGGTTTCTTCCAGTAATTTTCGATTAACTCTTAGTTGGTATAACTGACTTATGCTGATTTCAGAAGAGATTGAGATGTACTATTAGCTAAGGCACAAAGGATTTTAAGCTTACAGACAGATATGGACGGATTTGGAAATATATGTTTCAGATTCAATTCCTAAAAGATAAAAATTGTTTAGCTTGTAGTGTACAAAGACATCATAAATATTGCAATAGAAAATAATGATTTTGAGCTTAGTTTAGAGTTCGGTTAAGTCTTCTTAGTTTTCATTGTAAAATATTGATATATTACAAATTAAAGATAGTGGGTTAATCCTGTCACCCTGACAGTTTTAGTTTCATTTGAATCCAAATAACACCAAATCATATTTATAAATTTGTACGGTATTGTATTGAGAACTCCTTATATTTCCTCTAATTTTTTTTGTAAAAGTGCGATATCCTCCTCTACTTTCGAATCAATTATTTTAGCATGATGCTGCGTAGTCCGCAAATTCTTATGACCTAACATTTTCCCAACTGTTTCTATTGGAACCCCGTTAGACAAGGTGATGGTTGTTGCAAAGGTATGACGGACCAAGTGGTTGGTAATTTTTTTTTGATATTGCAACTATAGGCGATTTCTTTAAGATAGGCATTGGATTTTTGGTTGCTCAAAACAGGAATCGCACAATTTTTTTGAAGTTGTTTACATATTTTAAGGACGAGTTGTGGTTACAAGCCTTAGCTGTTTTCAATAAATACTCCAAGCCCTCAATAAAATTTAAATTCACATTACTGATGGGAATATCCAATACATGATACTCCTCTTTCAGATGTTCTGCAACATGACTAAGCGTGGTATGGTATCTTTTGTAAGTCCCTAAGGCAAAATCTTTTCCAATCAACCTTTCCATTTGGGAATTATGCTCATCGAAGATTTCCATTAATATTTTCGTCCCCCCCCCCCATTTTTTAGAAAGATGTTCTTTAAGATGATACAGAGGTGCTGTCCTCCATAAGATTCTGGTGAATTCTGTTGAGCTTTGCAGTCAACGAATTTATATATGAGTTGATTTCCTGAGCGACTTGACTGACACCCTTTATCCCTCCTGCTCTGCTATTCCATTTCTAGACGGGTACTTTCCTGTTTATACTTATTTCAATTCCTTATTTATACCTAAATAAGCATAATTCTTAGTATTGTAATGAGTGTTTGGCTACTATTATTATTGTCCAAAAAACGTTCGTGTCGCCGTCCTCTTGGCATATAAGATTTCAGGTTTTCTGATTTAGTGGTTTTGACCGAAATATAATAAATGGAATTAGACCATTATATTAGATTAATATCCGTTTCTTTACCAAGCTTTACAGACCGCCAACGAAAATTGAGCCAGTCTTGAAATAAAGAGAGCCCTCTTTATTGCCATTTTTCAATTATAACAAGGGGCCCAATCTAAGCTATCTTTTGAAAGTTTCAACATTCATCTACCAAATACCGTAAAGACTTACGTTATTACTGCTTTTGCATTACCCCCTTGGCCAAATCAATAGGCAAGATTGAAATTGGACAAAGGAACCACCCTAAAGGCAACGGAAACCTAATTTATGTCCGAAAATCGTTATGGTTAAACACCAAATACTATGAGACCACTTTCAATTGCAAAACAAGTTACCAATAGGGATGGTGAATCACTTAAAAGATATCTGGTTGATGTAGGCCGTATCCCGATGATTACGGAAGACGAAGAGGTCGAATTAGCGATTCTTATAAGAAAGGGCGACAATTTAGCTCTTGAAAAGTTGGTCAATTCCAATTTGAGGTTTGTTATATCAGTGGCCAAACAATATCAGGGTCGGGGTTTGAAATTACTTGATTTGATAAATGAGGGAAATCTCGGATTGGTTAGGGCCGCCTCCCGATTCGATGAGACCCGTGGGTTTAAATTCATTTCCTATGCCGTTTGGTGGATACGCCAAGGGATACTTCAGGCGTTGACAGAAACTACAAGAATGGTGAGATTGCCTTTGAACAAAATAAACGTGATCAACAAGATAACCAAAGCTTCCTCCAATTTCGAACAAACCCACCAACGACTCCCATATGCCGAGGAAATCTCGGAATTGATCGATGTTTCCCTTGCTGAGGTTCAACTCTGTATGCAGAATCTAACGACTATGATTTCAAAGCCGCTACCAAAGAAACCATAAGAGATCTTTCAGATCAGTTGCAAAAGCGAAAAAGGGATTTCACTTCTGGGATAGCATCATGAAGAAAATTTTAAAAGTAGCAATGTTGGTAACAAAAGGCAGAAAGGCAAAACTACTCATATTGGGCATGCATGCCGCATATACGGGATATAAATTACTTCGCAAAAACAAGACTTTCAAGAAAACGTAAAGTTGAATTACTACGTCCAATGGGGCTGGTGCAGGTCCTCAAGAAGTGCCAGTAACCCTTTTTCGGAGGCCGTGCGACCGTAGTCATCATCAGTTTCTTCGTCCACCATTTTGAAATAATTGATTATTTGACCATTTAGATAGACCTTTTCTATTAAAGGGTGAACGTAGTATTTTCTGCATACATTTCTAGTATTCCCGAGTTCTCTTGAAGCAGAATCATAAGCATTTAAGATATAACGCTGTTGTTGGCGTTCATCTGGTGTGACTCCAAAATCATAGAGGGTATCAAAAAAAATCAATGATGCCGCCCAAGTTCTAAAATCCTTGGCACTGAAGCGTGAGCCGAAAATGGAGTGGATATAATCATTCACCATAGTACTGTCTACAGTCTTTTTTGCTCCCATTGGACCATAATATTTAAAAAGTTCCCATCCTGGAATCTCCTCACACTCACTCACCAGTTTGACCAATTTTTTATTGTTCAGGCTCACCTTGTGCGCTTTGCCTTTCTTTCCGACGAATTCAAAACGTAGCTTGTCCTTAAATATGTTGACATGTTTTTTACGTAGGGTAGAAAGGCCATACGTTTTATTCCGCTTTGCATATTGTACATTTCCAATCCTAATATGTGTCTCCTCCATAAGTCTCACAATTAGGGCAACCACCTTTTTTTTGTGCCAACCATCTTTGTTTAAATCTTCGTCAACCTGCTTCCGGATTTTAGGTAATTGCTGTCCAAATGACAACATTCTGTTGAATTTCGTTTGATTTCTAATTTTTGACCATTTAGCGTGGTAACGGTATTGTTTCCTAAATCTAGCATCTCGCCCAGTTGCTTGGAGGTGGCCGTTTGGCAGGTCGGTGATCATAACTTCTTGCCAAGCAGGTGGGATAACCAGTTCTTCAATTCTTTTTAGATGGTTTTTTTGCCTAAGTTCGATGCCATTCAGTGTATATTTAAATGCATTTTTTTTGCCTACACGAAAAATCGGTAAATTGGAATCATGCACGTATACCAAGTTAAATTGTTCAATAATATCTTGGGTGTCCTCCATCATTTTTTATTAGTGGCAGCTACTTTTATTTGAATAAATCGACTCCTATTTTAGACGCCTCATAAGTTAGAATATTCCATTTTATTATTTGATTCGATAGCTTTTTTTAAGATCTCTTTTAGTATTTGTAAATCAATCAATATCTAAACTTTTTGAGTTGATCTTACCAAAAGGGGCTGCTTAAATTTGAGGTATTAGTAACATATTAAAGTACATAAAAGATGAATAGTTTCACTGAAAATGTAGCCGAAAGGCTGAATGAATTAATTGAAAAAAATATTGATGCGACAAAAGGCTTCAGCAAAGCGGCGGAGAACGCTTCTTCATCGGAATTGAAAAATTATTTTTCAACAAAAAGCGAAGAAAGACAAAATTTCGTTGCCCAACTAGAAACGATTGTTGGAAGAACTGGAGAGGAAGTTGAGGATTCCGGTAGCCTCACAGGTACAGCGCATAGAACATGGATGGACGTCAAATCATTATTTTCCTCTGACAATGATGAGGCTATGCTGGAAGCAGCCATCACGGGAGAGAAAGCCGCAGTAGATGAGTACAAAGAAATTTTAGACGAACCTTTACCTATGGAGGCAAAAGAAGTGCTTCAAAGGCAACTGTCCAGAATTGAATCGGGTTTGAACCGTATCAAGGTCTTGGAAGACTTGGCGGACTAGGGCTATAAAACTTAAGATTCGCTACTTATTTAAAAAGGGCGAGTGGTAAAACCACTCGCCCTTTTTAATTTTGATACCGTAATTGGTATTATTTATTTACATAAAAGGCATGTATGACACCAGGTAGCCAACCTATCAAGGTGAGTACGATACTGATCAAGAAAGTACTTCCCAGACCGTGCTTTAAAAAGACACCCAATGGCGGTAATATAATATTTAAGATAATTGTTAAAATTGACATACTTTGATTATTAAATGTGTTACTGATTATTTGTAATGGCCATGCTGATAAGAATTACGTGTCGAGTTGGACCCTGCCCATACTCTGTGCTTTAATGCCCATCTTCCAGCTTCAAGTAAAATATTGATATCATTGCTAGAAATAGGTAGGTCTGAAAATGTTCTCGGACTCCTTCGATTTTCGATGTGGGATACTAATTTGTAATTGGCTTTAGCTTCTTTTTTTATAATTGTCTCCAAGGCGACTGTAATTTCATAGTTGACCCCAAGATGCTTTAAATTGAGTCATTCCAGTTGCCGAAATGATTTAAAAGTTAATGCTATAGCATCACCTTCCTTATAATGCGGTTGGGTACCTTTTGTTACCTAGAAAATATTGTGATGAAGTTTAGGTGGGTTTCGAAGCACTCGTTTGCGTTGTAGTCTCCGCATTCAATACTCTATGAAAAACCCCTTTGGCCCAAAATTTCGACCTTACCCCAAAGCACTCGGCAATGGCATCCACACCTATTAAGGTGCCTTTTGCCAACCTGCCAAGTACGGAAATCGGTAACTTCAGGTGTTCTGAACGAGAAATTAGGGTACCGTCTTTTTGGGTTTCAATTGCCAAATCATTGTGCAAGGGTTGAACTATTGAATCTTCACGGAGCTGTTCTATGAGTTTACTTTTTACCAAGCTGAGTTTAGGGGTATCCAATACCGAATTAATCATAGTATCAACATGAATCGATTCTTCACCTTTTGAAAGCTCCCATCCTTCTTTTGTAGCAGTTACATCAGGGTTGTTTACTACATCAAAGGTCAATAAATTGACGTCAGACAATGCCAAAAGCTGCTGAAGACTATCGACGGGTGGCCCATAGGAGTATCTTTTTAATCGTTCATCTAAGTCAATGACTTTAGCAATGACTTCATCTTTCAGAGGGGCAAATGAGAGTGTTTTGTACATCGTGGGCTGGCAATGACGCCAAACATGGCCGATGACGTAGTCCAAACTTATTTTTGTGGTATGGGTCGCCATAGCAACAAACTTTTGGAGTAAGGTTTTGGTCGACAATTGTTTTGGAAGTATCAGGTCATGCTCAAAATCACTATCAAGTAACCAAGCTTCTATGATAGTCTCAAGCCCTTGATTTGACAATTTGTGCGGTATGGTGAGATTACTTAACTGTGTAAATTTCTTTGCAATTATAGGGGTTATCGCTTTAATAAGAAACTCAGGGGAATTAATGGTATTTGTGCTGTTCAACCTATTGTCGATAAAAGCCACATAATTAGTAAGTTCTTCATCTGTAACCACATAATGCTCATCGATTTTTCTGTTCAACGGTTTCGGTGCCATGGGCAACCCATCAAGTGAAAAGGGAACGATACGGTCAGGTTCTTTGCCGCTGGGTTCATAGACCATTTTTCGTGTCATGGTATCCATGACCGTAAATGTGCCTCCAACCCCTTCACTTAAGGCTCTGCAAACATCAATCATCGCCAGACCAAAGCCGCGCACACCTACTGATGGTCTTGAGGTGTTGCCCAACTTGTCTTGAAACATTTTCACCGGATAGGGCATTTTGAACAACTGCAGTTCAGCGGAATCATTTGACCGTTTCAACCAATGCGCCATTTGTTCATCTTGGTATGTGGGTTGGTGCCCCACGCAAAGTACGATTTCATCAACGGTATGGCTATTATCTCCGGAATCTGTTATGCTGACCGATTCATTGGTAAAAGTTATAGTGGTCACTTCCCTTTTTATAAGGTTGTAGAGCCCCAAAGGTTTCAAAACCGCAGTAATACTTAGATAGCGATCATGAAGGTATTGCCCCAGCTCGGAACGTAGCGGAAACTTGTCGATAGCTTCCTTGTCCAATTTTTTGGCATTGTAACCACTCCATTCTTGAAAGGTTGGAAAATATGGAATATGAAAATCATGAAAAGAAACTTCTTCTCTTGCTGGGATGTCCAGTGCTCTTGTGGTTACGTTCAACCAATTGGTCTTGGGTTGCCCTAGATCATAAACTGGGCCTGCTCCAGGATAGTTGAACGGTTCAAAAGCCAAGACCTTAACCATTGATTTGTATCTCGACGCCTCTAAAAACAAAGATTCCATAGCGGAAAGCCCCCTTGGTCCAATACCAACAATACCTATAGTGCTACATGCCATTTTTTTATGTGCTAATTTGACAGATTTATGATATAGTTCGCCCTACTAAACTGATTCCGGTTATAGTTTGAGATATCCCTTCTCAATCGCATGCATTAGCGCTTCATCAGTATGCGCTATTAACTTGATATCCACATTTTCGAAATTCTTAATTAACCGAGCAATGCGCTTGGTTTTTCTTTTATCGGAAACCGACCGAATATAGATGGTAGCAACCTGATCAGGGAATCTTTTGGCAATCTCTAAATAGATTTCGGGATCCAAATCTTCTCCATCACCGATAAGTATGAATGGTAAAGTTGGATATGTTTGTAAGATATGACTTATTTTGGTGAATTTATTGCCTTCAAGAAAAGACTTCTTCTTTTTGTTTTCCAACCCAATGTCACGCAATAACAAGGGTCCGTGAGGAAGGTTTTTCTCCTTTAAAAAGGTTTGTAGATAATCGTGCAGGTTCCATGGGCTGTTTGACAGATAAAAAAACGGGTTCTCAATAGTATCAGAACCACCTTTTGCCAATTTTGTGTAAAAACCCTGTACTCCTTCCAAGGGCATTCTCGCAGTGCTATCGGTTAGCATGGTGCTTACGATAACTTTTCATCGCAGAAAAGAATCCAGTCCCGTATGCAGAACAGTTTCATCTATATCACTGATTACCCCAAATTTCGCAGTTGCCGAAGGTCGTATCGCTGATGAATTTGCAGTAAACAGGGTCTTGCCTTTTTCTACCAAGGAATAGCTTATTGGAATCCATAAAGATGATGCATCGTTTAGGTATGGGTTGTACTCAACATCCAGATACATATAGCCTTCCTCATCAGATAATAGTGTAGTTTCACCTCCGGGCCACGTGATATGAACTTTTGCTCCTGAAATTTCATCAGTTTCAAACCTTTTGAAGGAACGGTATAAATTGCCGACAAAGCCCTCGGTCTCAATGTTTGCGATGCCCTCATTTTCAAGTACCCTAGCCTGACCGTGAATTCTGTTGTCATTCGCATACCTCTTAAAGGGCATGATTATAACTGGGTTTTTGTTATCAAAAAGCCTTGATAAATATGTGATCATCCTTATTTTATTTCTGGGTCTATTGATTTAGATGACATTGAATACAAAACCAAGTAACCAATATAACAGAAGAAAAACAAAAATGGTTCCAATACATCCACATTTACCACCACCAATTTTTTTGCTCCCAATCCTGCCAATATGGTTCGTATTAAATTTTTCATTTTTTTTATCGATTACCCGAATTTAAGATTGCTAAACTTTGGTGGTGTGCGCACAACAATTAATTGTTAACGTATTCGCATTTTTTTTTGGTTTTCTATTGTGTTTGATGATTATAAGTATATAAATTAAAACTATAGAATAGTAATTTTATCATTTATTCCTTTATGATATGCAAAAGAAAGAACAGTTTAGACCGGCTCATCTCCCAAACCTTTTAGCGATGACCTACCGACGCTGGATTGCTAAAGAGCCTTTTCGATTAAGTGCTGTTGTGGCCTACTATGCCGTTTTGTCCTTACCGGGCCTTTTGGTGATTATCGTAAATCTTGTGGGCCTGATCTGGGGGGCAGAAATAGTCCAGGGAGCGTTGACCCAAGAAATAACAAATGCCTTGGGCAGTGATACTGCGCAATCGATTCAAAATATCATTGTTGAAACCAGGGACAGCAATAAGAATGGTATCGCGACAATTTTAGGGATTGCCACCTTAATATATGGTGCCACTGGTGTGTTTTACCATTTGCAACTATCATTGAATGAAATATGGAATCTTCAACCCAATCCAAAGTCAACAGCTCTTAAGCTTCTTATTGATAGGGCAAAGAGCTTTGCATTTATCCTGGCTATCGGATTTTTGCTGTTGATCAGTTTTTTTATCACTGCGGCAATTGCAGCACTACGAGACTATTTAGGGCAAGTCTTGCCAGATTTGGTCGTTTACATTACCTTCTTTATGGACATCATTGTTTCTTTAGGTATTATAACCGTTTTGTTTGCATTAATGTTCAAATATATGCCAGATACCAAAGTGCTGTGGAAAACCGTGCGCATTGGTGCCATTATTACCGGAGTTTTGTTTTTAATTGGAAAAACGTTGATTGGATTCTATTTTAGCGAGGTTGAACCTGACTCCACCTATGGGGCCGCTGGCACTATTGTGCTTATTCTGCTATGGGTCTCTTATGCTTGCCTTATCTTGTTCTTTGGCGCACAGTTCACTAATATTTATGCCCAGAAATATGGGTTATATAAAACAATTGATACTGCTCTTGAAAAATAAATGGCGATTTTATAATTTAATACATGTGCTATGGGCAAAAAAGAAAATGATGAACTGGATGAAAAATTAAATACAAATAGCGATACAGGCGGTCATGATGAAATTTTGATCGATCAATTGTCCGAAGGATTGGAAATTTATCAAAAACAGACCAAGGCAACCTTTTTAAGCGCCCTCAGCGCTGGCATGGAAATTGGGTTCAGTTTTTTGTTGGTAGCTATTTGTTATAGTCAATTAAAGGGTTTTATTAATGAAGATTGGATTCCTTATGCCGCAGCGTTTTTTTATCCGTTGGGTTTTATCCTTGTCATCATCGGAAAATCCATCTTATTTACCGAGCAGACCTCTCTATTGGCATTGCCCGTAATGAGTGGCCGACGATCTTTTAAAGAGTTGATCAAACTTTGGGGAATCGTTATTGCCGGCAATATTTTAGGTGGGTTCATTATTGGTGGAATGCTCTTGGCCATAGGACAGTCCCTACATGTTATAACCGTAGAGGGTATTGATACCATTGCCTCCCATGTTACGGAATATCCGACGCAAATTATTTTTGGTAGTGCTATACTCGCAGGGTGGTTAATGGGTTTATTGTCTTGGTCCTTATCTTCGATAAAGCATGCTGTTGGGCAAATAGTGGTAGTATATATCATTACCTTAATCATAGGCCTGGGGGGATTTCATCATAGTATAGTCGGGAATATTGAAATTTTCACTGGAATGTTGACCGGTTCCATCAATTTTATGGACTATCTAATTACATTACTTATGATGTTGCTGGGCAATACTTTTGGAGGCGTGTTTTTTGTGGCGTTTTTAAAGTATCGAACATATACTGCTAATCTGGAGTAGTTTCCATAACGCACAAATTTTCATTGTAAGAGTACATTTCAATAGAATAGTGCATTTATTTTAGCATCAATGAAAATAAGGGGAATGACCAGGTGTGATGATTTGGCAAGTTGACATACTCTGAGAGCTTGTCTACCCTCGAAATGTATACATTAAGAAAGGGCTCCTATTATGGGAGTCCTTTTTTAGTACCTCCCTAAAAAAATTATCTTCTAAATAAGTTAATAATCCATGTATTAGAGGAAACCATGTAAATATTTGAAACCTAAATTTGGTTGAATAAAAATATACACTATGAAACTTAAAGACAAAAATGTAGCAATTTTGGCTACTGACGGATTTGAAAAATCAGAATTATTTGAACCACTAAAAGCACTGAAGCAAGAAGGAGCGAATGTACATGTTATTTCCCTTAAAGAAGGAAAAATCAAGAGCTGGGAAGGTGACAATTGGGGTGAATCCATTACTGTTGACAAAACGTTGGAAGAGGTAAAGGCCTCGGATTACCACACATTGGTACTGCCTGGTGGCGTTGCTAACCCTGATTTACTGCGAACACATGATGATGCATTATCCTTTATCAAAGACTTCTTCAAACAGGGCAAACCGGTGGCTGCCATCTGTCATGCACCTTGGTTATTGATAAGTGCTGGAGTTATTGCAAATCGAAACGTAACCTCATACCACAGTATAAAAGATGACGTAATCAACGCTGGAGCAAACTGGTCTGACCAGGCAGTGGTGGTGGATGCAGGATTGACGACTAGTCGAAATCCTGATGATTTACCACAGTTTATCGATAAGGTGATTGAAGAGCTTTGCGAGGGCAAACATGAAGACCAAGTGGTGAATGCGTAATAAAGGAATTTAAAATTATAGGGGTAGACTCATGTCCGCCCCTTTTTAAAGTAAAATCAATATGGCAATAATTGGAAGTATTATTAAGGGCGTTATTGAGGTCACTGACAAATTGGTTACACAAGATGACCCTGTACAGGAGCAGAAAAATGTATTGAAAGAGTTGTTGACGACCGCTTCATCTACGGCTTTTGGGAAACACTATGGTTTTTCAGAATTGCTTACTGCTAACGACGCGAGGCTAGCCTTTGCTGACAAGGTACCTTATTTTGATTATAATCGGATTACGAAAGCATGGTGGCACAAAGTGGTGGATGGCGAGTCTGATGTAACATGGCCGGGTAATCCTGATTACTTTGCGCTCAGTTCGGGTACCACTGGCAAAAAGAGTAAACGGATACCTGTAACCGATGCAATGATTTCTTCCATAAAGAATGCAGGAATCAAGCAGGTTTTGGCTTTAAGCAATTTTGATTTGCCCACAGATTTTTTTGAAAAGGAAATTATGATGTTGGGCAGTTCAACCGACCTTGACCAACGTGACGGTCATGAAGAGGGGGAAATCAGTGGAATAAGTGCAAGTAATATACCTTTTTGGTTTAAAGGGTACTACAAACCTGGAGAAGAAATAGCCAAAATTGATGATTGGGATGCCCGTGTTAAAAAAATAGCCAAAGAAGCGAAAAATTGGGACATTGGTGCCTTGAGCGGAATACCATCTTGGATGGAACTCATGCTCAAAGAGGTGATTGACTACAACAATCTAGAGCACATTCACGAGATATGGCCAAATTTAAGTGTGTACACCTCTGGTGGTGTGGCCTTTGATCCTTACGAGAAGAGTTTTAATGCGTTACTGGGCAGCCCCATACAGATTATAGATACCTACCTGGCATCAGAGGGTTTCATAGCCTTTCAGAATAGGCCAGAAACATCGGCAATGAAGTTGGTCACCGACAATGGAATTTATTTTGAATTTGTGCCTTTTGAGGCCGAATATATCAATCCGGATGGATCCTTGCGACAAGATGCCCCGGCACTAACGCTTGAAGAGGTAGAGACCGGTACGGACTATGTTTTAATTATTTCTACGGTTTCAGGTGCATGGCGGTATCTTATAGGTGATACCATCGAATTCACTGATGTGGAACGGGCCGAAATCAAAATTACTGGGCGAACAAAATTCTTTTTAAATACTGTCGGTTCACAGCTTTCGGTCAATAAAATGAACGATGCCGTTAAGAACTTGGAAGAGTCTATGGATTTGAAGATTCCAGAGTTCACCCTGTGCGCAAAACGCTTCGATGATGGTTTTTACCATACTTGGTATCTGGGTTCAGAAAATGGAAAGGATGCCGATAGGGCCGCCAAAGTATTGGATGATTACCTAAAACAGGCCAATAAAAATTATAAGGTTGCCCGTAGTAAGGCTTTGGAAGGTGCTAAAGTACACTTTGTCAAACCAGGGATTTTTGCAGATTGGAGTGGGGCCATTAAAAAGAAAGGAGGGCAAGTAAAAATGGAACGTGTTATGGGTGAGGATAAATTTGCCGAATGGGAAGCCTTTGTTGCGGACAGAAGATAGGCCTTATTCTTCATCATGATGGATTTTTTTGACCATTTCCATAATCTCTTCGGGAGATAGGTAGTATTCTTTGATTCTGTCTTTGTAGGCTTGATCAATTTCCGCATTGTCCAAAATAAAACGTTTGGTCTTGATGATATACTCGGCCATGCCCTGTCTGACGGCAAAAGAGTCAGCTGCCCTTTCCGCAGTCTTCACATGCTCTTTAAGAAGCACATACCGAATCCCAAAATTAATAAGGTCCCATCCACTTCGATTTTGATAATCCATCACATGTCCTAGTTCGTGGCCTAGCCAACCTATCAATACATCAGAAGGCACTTCGGTAGTTTTAAAATCCCGTCCGGAAATTTTAAACTTTTTACTGATCAATATTTTGTAGGCCCGGTTCTTTTTTGATTTCAATAAGGTCGAAAAGGCGGGCTGCGCCAACATTACCGAACGTTTGATGTTATCCTTGAATTTAAATTCAATTGGAATTTCATCCAATTCTGGGTAAAACGATCTTGCAATGCCAACTTCCTTTTGTATTTGCTTAGGTGTACTATTTTTGGGAGCAGTCCACATGGTAGTTCCAATGATTATTGATAGAAAGGTTATGATGGAAATATAACTTTTCTTTCTATTGATAAAAAAAGGGTAGATTTTACGTCTACCCTTCTCGTATATATTCATGATATTCTAAAATTGATATCGAATGCCCAGAGCAATATCTAGGTCAAGGTCATCGGAGAATTCATCGTTGAAGCCCAATTCAGGTCTCATGTCCAACGATAGTAATAGCGGAAAATCAAAGCTATATTCTATGCCCAAATCGCCTGCAACTAATGCGAATGTGCCATCGTTTTCGCCAGCGTCAAAAGAACCTATTCCACCACCAGCACCCACATACCAATTAAAACCGCCATCAATGGGCATTACCCATTGGTACAGCCCAACCAGCTTAAACGCATCTACGTCGTTTGAACTTCTAAAACCTAAGTCAAATTCTAAGCGATTGTTTTCTTTGAGATAGCGTTGATATGATATCTCACCGCCAAATCCATCATTGTCGCCTAACCGGATACCTAAAGCATTTTTAGATATGGATTGTGCGCTTGTAAAACCAAAGATCAAAGAAAAAAGTGTAATTAAAAATAAACGTTTCATAAAAAATATTTTCATCAAAAATAGCTTTGATTTTATACTTCTATTAGCACATAAGCAATTTTTATTGTCGCATATACCTTTATGCCGTTTTAAAGAAGTGGCTTAAAGAATTTTGAGATTCCTTCCAAAAATTTTTCCCATTTTGGTCTTTTAAGAAAGGTATCAAGTTTTAGTTCTTGGCTCTGTTCGCAAAGCGATTCAAATTCTTTGCTAAGATTTATACTGATTGTATTGTCGTAGATAAGAACATTGGTTTCGTAGTTGTGTTCAAAACTTCGATTATCAAAATTGCCCGAACCCACTGATGCCATGGTTCCATCAACAAGCATAATCTTACTGTGCGAAAAATCTTTTCTTAAAAAAATACGGACACCCACGGCCAATAAATCTTCGAACTGCGAGAACATGGCGTATCGGGCTGCCAAGGAATCGGACTTTTCTGGAATGAGCAATTTCACTTCAATCTTACTCTGCACCGCAATTTTTAGTGCTTCTAAAAAAGGTTGGCCTGGTAAAAAATATGGATTTACGATATGGATATATTTTTTTGCGCCGCCTATCATGGCGATGTACTGCTGCATGATGACCGGTTGTTCAGAATCCGGCCCCCCTGCAACAACTTGCGCCTTGACATTGCCCATCGGTTTTGGATCTCTCATAAAACGTGTGGGATCAAAACTGTCTTTGGAACTGGCAAAAAAGTAGTCTTTCAATAAGATGAGATGAATGTCGTGTACAATAGGTCCATGGAGCTGAAGATGTGCGTCTTTCCACCTTCCGAGTTCGGTGTCTGAATCTATGTAGTTGTCAGAAATATTTACGCCTCCGGTAAAGGCAACTTTGCCGTCAACGACTACAATCTTTCTGTGGTTTCTAAAATTGAGTGAGAACAGTAAATTTCCAAACCTGATAGGCATTACGGGCAGTGTCATGACTCCTATGCTTTCAAATTTTTTCTTCAATTTACCTCGAAACCTATAACTGCCAAAAGAATCATACAATACTAAGATTTTGACACCCTGTTCAATCTTCTTTTTAAAAACATCGAAAAGTCTATCCAACAGCTTACCAGGCTCTATGCTGTAATATTGAATATGAATGAAATCTTTAGCGCTTTCCAATGCTTTGAACAAGTCCCCAAAGGTAGCTTCGCCATCGTGTAGCACATCCACCTGGTTTTCCCCCAGGACACTCGTATATGAACTATTGCTTACAAGACTGCTTATTTTTTGATACTGTATGTTATTATCAAAATTGATGCGAAAGGCATTCATCTCCTTTGACGCATCTTGTTTGAAGGCTTTTCTTTTTGCAGTCTGTTTGTGTGAAAAGAATTTAAACTTTCTCCTATTGACCCCGAAGAGATAGAAGAGTATGGGGCCGGCAAATGGCAGCACGATAACCGCCAACACCCAACTTATGGATTTTGTGGGGCGTCTTCCATAATATATGATGACCAAGATAGTGTACACCGTGATCAACACATAAAAAATTTGAAATAGCGAATACCAATTTACCACCATGATACGGACAAAGTTAAATGTCATTGATAAGGTAGGCAATAAATATAGGCTTTACGACAGTAAACAATTTAAATGAGTCAATATAATCAGATAGGGCTATGTAATTTGCCAGAAAAAATTATGGGAATACTTTCTACAAGTGACGACCTTATACGGGTATATTTGAATTCGGAAAAAATGAATGACCGTGAGGCATTGAACTATCTAAAGGCTAATGAGAAGCATATTTTGGTTATTGATACGGCTCTGCAAGACGTATCAGAACTGTATTGGCATGAGATATTAAAAAATTTGGACAATGACCTTTCTCAAATCTTGGACCAAACACATCAAGTATTAGAGGAAAATGAGGTTAAGGACTATACAATAGAGGACTGGGTAACCATTATAAAGCAAAATCCAGAAATCATGATGGGAATTGTTGTGGTCGGAAAAAAGAACACCAAACATTTCAAGACTCCAAAAGAAGTTGTTGAGCATATAGCAGGTAGAGCTGATAGTACCTATCAAAAACGAAGTTAATGTACCGTTTTGAGTAAGGGTAGACTGTACACATACAAAAAGATATTTCTAGGTGCTTTAGTGGTACTCATAGGTTTACTCGTCTTGTTTTGGGTAATTACGGCAATTTTAGAACGGAATCTCAATCAATTTATCGATAAAATAGACGGATATGAAATTACCGTGACCGATCTACAAATACGACCTTTGACCCGGGCCATATACTTCAAGGGTGTTGAAGTGGAGCGTTCGGATGCCCAAACATTTCACCTCTACATCGATGAAATCGATATTGTACATTTCAGTCTTTTTGAACTTTGTTTTTCCAATACCATTGAAATGGAAAAACTGTTGGTGCGTGGGCCAGTGTTGAAGGGGCTTCCAAATCATTCGGGGACAATAGCAAAAAATGCCAACAAAAACCAGCGATTGATTATACATGAGCTTGATATTGGGAATGGCAGTTGTTCTTTTCAAAGTAAGATAGAAAAAGACAGCTTGCGTTTTGAATTGAAGCGCACCGTCATTACAGATATAACTTGGTCACCTACTGAGAAATTGGACTGGTCCAAATGGAACCTTAAGCAATTGGATGTTGAACAGCTCTATATACCTCTGAACGATTTTGAGCAATTATATACGGAACGAATTTGGCTTGATGAAAACGTGCTGTCAGGTGAAAAACTCAAAATCAAAACAAAATTTGATAAAAACCAACTGTCACGTTTGATTACTGTTGAACGTGATCATATTGACTTTGTAGTGCATCGATTTAAATTGAACAACTTAGCGCTAGAAAGAACAGCTGAAAAATATGAAGTTAGGGTAGGGCATGGTGTTTTTGAAGACTTTGATTTGCACGTGTACCGTGATAAAACGGTAGCGGACGATTTAAGACGAAAGCCTTTCTACGGTGAAATGTTACGGAACTTGCCCTTTGACTTTAATATTCAAGAGTTGGCCATGGACAACGGCAGTGTTTCATATACCGAAAAGGTAGATGAAGAAATCCGGTCAGAAGATATTATCTTTAATGAGCTCAACCTCAATATATTGAATTTGAATAACGGCAACAACGGAGAGATACGAACCCAAGTACGTTCAAATATTATGGATGAAGGTGCGCTGGAGTTTTCGTACACCTTTAACCCAAGTGATTTGCATGAAGCATTTTTATTGAAGGGGAGTATTGTCAATTTTGATGCCAGTGCCGTAAATCCATTTTTAAGGACCAGTCTTCAATCGAAGACCAAAGGGCAAATCGAACAGATGTATTTTACCATAGACGGCCATCAGAATAAGGCAAGTACCGAACTCAAGGTAGCTTACGAAGATTTTGAATTTACCGTGTTAAAAAAAGACTTGCTCCGTATCAATAAAGTATTGACATTTCTTGGTAATCTTGTGGTCAATGATGGCTCAAATAGCGATGCAGATGGTTATCGTTATGGTTATGCCCAAACTGAGCCCGAAAGCTCCAAATCATTTCTTAATTATTTATGGAGTTGTTTAAAAGAAGGAATTTTGGATGCCATCACGGGCAGTGGTAAAAAGAAAACGTAATGACATGAACATCAAACGAACATTGAAAAAGAAAAGAATATGGGTGCCAGTTGCAATCATAGTTTTATTGGTAGTGGTGCGGATAGCATTGCCCTATGTGGTAAAGAACTATGTGAACAGAGTTCTGGCCGATATTCCAGGCTACTATGGCAAAGTACAGGATATTGATATCGCCTTAATTCGTGGGGCTTACGTTATTGAGGGATTGGCACTGAACAGGGTAGATGCAGAAAGCACCGTTCCTTTTTTAGATTTTGAAAAGACCGATATTTCAATCGAATGGGGTGCTTTGTTCAAGGGCCATATTGTAAGTGAAATTGAGATGACCGAACCAAAGTTCTACTACGTTTTTGAAGATCAACAACAAGTTGAACAGAATCCGGATTACGACGACTGGACAAAGGCGTTGACCGATTTGGTCCCCATCGACATCAACAACTTAAAGATAATAAATGGCAAAGCGGCTTTTTTACAGCTGAATGCCGAGCCAAACATTGATTTACACTTCAGTGAAATCAATCTGTCAGCGAACAATTTGCGAAATGTTGTACAAAAAAGTCTGAACCTGCCATCTGAAATTAAAGCTACGGCTGTTTCAATTGGTGGAGGGAATGTGTCACTTTCAGGCAAAATGGATTTGGTAAAAAAAATACCCGACATGGATATAAGCTTTAAGTTGGAACAGGCCAATGCCACCGCCATGAACGATTTTACCAAGCATTATGCGAAGTTGGATTTTGATAGCGGTTCCTTCAACCTATATAGTGAGGTTGCTATCGCAAATGGATTTTTAACCGGATATGTAAAGCCAATTTTAAAGGATGCAAAGCTTATTGGTGAGGATGATGGGTTTTTGAGCGTTTTGTGGGAAGGTTTTGTGGGCTTTTTTAAGTTTATCTTGAAAAACAAATCAAAGAATACTCTAGCCACAAATGTCCCCATTGAAGGTGATTTGAACAATGTTAAAGGTAAAGTATGGCCTACAATTTTTAATACTGTTAGAAATGGTTGGGTTAAGGCGTTTGAAAACCAAGTTGATGGTAAAGTGGATTTTGAAGATGCAGTTAAAGGCAGTGAAGAAATTGAATAATTAAATTAACTAAGGTAGTTGCGGTAAATACCAAAGCCTATGATACACAACATGGTGATGAGTATGAACAACAAATATTTACCATATTGTAATGCTTCTTTTATTTTAATATGTGGTTTGTATTCTTTCATGAAAAAACCCTGACTTGGGGCCAGGGCTAATTTTTCTTTCCCTTTTTAATGGTCGTCTGTTTCACCATCAAGTTCTTCCTTTACATCCTTTGCGGCATCTTCTACTTCTTCTCCCGCTTCCTCAAGACCGTCTTCTACCTCTTCGATGGCATCTTCAGCTTTTTCCTCTTTGGTCTCCCGACAGTTGATTACAGTCAGCAGTGACATTATCAACAAAGAAAATAATATAATTGATTTTTTCATTTTGTACGTGTTATTTAGTTATAGTATTTTTTTTCTTCCTCTAATCAGTGAGATTATGAATAGTACAACAAAAATGAAGAATAGTATTTTAGCTATTCCAGCGGCACCAGCTGCAATTCCACCAAAGCCGAATAGAGCAGCTATCAATGCCAAAATTATAAACGTAATAGTCCAACGTAACATATCATTAAGTTTTAAGGTTCTGTCCGATCAACTCTTAATCAGTACATTACAAATGTAGTGGTAAGCAAGCCTGTAACTTGCCGCAAAACATTTAGTTCTTGACTCAATACCCTTTTAAATTCAGAACTATAGTAAATTGATGTACGAGGTATATGTTAAAAAGGTATATTTATAGGATTTTTCAAAACCAACGATGATACGGAAAATTAGTATTGCGGCTAACAGTTCAGAGGGCTTTTTGAAAAAGGTGGCCCAAGAGCTGGATTTAGGACTTACCAAGGACAATCGGGAGTTTTCCATCAATCTTTCAGAGGATCTGGGGCATGGTTATATGAAAGCATATGGTTTTGATCATGGAATATCGGTGTTTGAAGTGGATTGCACATTGACCAAGGAAATACATTTGGTGTTTGAAAAAGCAGTCGTTAGACCACTTTTAATGGTATTCAACCGTGAGGAGGAAATTTTTGTCTCAGGAAAAAATACAGGAAACCGTACCATAAACCATTTAGATAGTTTTATGGGCTCTGAAGGAATGCAGAAAAAGTTTGAGCTTATTCTTAAAGCAAAAGTGCCTACCTGTTTTTTTGCCTTGGTCATTGACCGAAAACAATTTGAGGAAAAGATAGACGGGTTTTTAAACGAGATGCATCCTTCATTGGTTGAAATCTTTAGGGATGTCAACGGAGTCAACCATTTTTATACCCAAGGTTATTACAGTCTTGACATTGCAAAGTATATTGAAGAGTTCACAACTACGGAGCTTACAGAGTTTATGCGTTACGTATTCTTAGAGGGTAAGGTCTATGAGATATTGACACACTATTTGAAACAATATCTAGATGATCTCGAAGATCCAGATAACCGAAAGATTTTGCGTCAACAGACCGTAAACAAGATTGAAGAGGCCAGTAATATCATCAGGGAGGAAATTGAACTGTTGGGAAGTATCATTTCTTTGGCAAAGCGCGTAGGGCTCAATCAAAATACCTTACAAGAGGGCTTCAAACAACTTTATAAAAAATCAGTTAACCAATATATCCGGGAAGTGCGGTTAGAGAAAGCCAAGGAATTGTTGGAATCCTCAGATTTGAACATTACGGAGATCACCTATAACATTGGAATCAATTCCCGAAGTTATTTTTCTAAAATCTTTAAACAGCAATTCGGTGTTTCCCCCAAAGACTATATTCTCAAACACAGAAAAAAAGGAAATCGCGACAAGACCGCATAAAACCAATCAATTTTCTTAAATCATTAACAATTTAACTACCCCAAGTGCCCTTTTTTGTTACTTTAAGTTTCAATAGTGTTAAACAAAAAAAGCACTTTCCAATTTCTTTGTAGCCAGTTTTTGAAAAGGCTATATGCAAGAGATTAAGATTAAAAATTATACATCGGACAACTTTTTTAAAGAACTCAACTCTTATTTAAGAGGAACCATAGAAGAAAAATGGGGCGAGCATATATTGACATTTTCCAATACTATTGGCAGTGGCACCATTAAGATGATAGATTTTGACTGGGGAGTCAAGCTGATAGACTTTGATGTCAACTTCAACAAAGACATTAAGCTGACACATGATACTGGAAATGAAACCCCAATAGAGTTTATCTTTATTTCTGAGGGTAATTTGCGGTACATGCAAGATGTTGAATCAGAAGAGGTTTATCTTGAACGGTACCAGAATATCATTATTTCACCCAAGATGCGTTCAAAGAAAACATTTGTTTTTCCAAAAAAAGTGAACGTTCGGGTAAATTTTATACAAGTTTCCAAAAAACAGTATGCTAAAAAGAAAAACAACAATTTAGATTATTTGAACGATGTGCTGTCTTCCGTATTTAAAGAAGAAACCTATAACCTGCCATACAGCCATTATGGTAATTTCAATCTTGAAATTGAAGACCATTTAAAAAAGATTCGTTCGCTGGACGGTCAGGGTGCAGTACGCACATTGAACATTGAGGGTCGTCTTAATATTATTTTGGCCATGCAGATTTTGGAACAACATAAATTTGAGAATAATAGCACCTTGCCCGAATCGTTGACCAAAGCAAACATTAAGAAATTGCATCAACTGGCAGGTTATGTTCTTGATAATATTGCCGAGCCTTTGACCATTGCAGCTCTTACATCGGAATCTGGGCTAAGTGCTAAGAAACTACAGAGCGGTTTCAAAATGTTGTACGGCAAAACAGTCAACGAGTATATCAAAAATTTAAAGCTTGAGATTTCCAGGGATTATTTAAAAAACACGGAGTATTCGGTATCTGAAATAGTCTACAGGGTAGGTATTAAAAGCAGGAGCTATTTTTCAAAGATTTTTTCTGAGCATTATGGCGTACTCCCTACTGAATATAGAGCCCAACTCAAGGGTAAGCTCAAATCCTAGCGCTCCATACCCCTAGATAGGTCATCGTAATGGACAGGTTGTAGAATAGTATCGTAAAGAATATTGTTTTTAAAGAATTCGCCAGCTATTGGATTGGCCTTTAGCTCTAGCCTAGGTGGGTTTTTGATTATATTTTCTATAGTTTTTAAAGTTGTTGAACTATCAAGCCACTCCCTGGCGATACTTTCAGGAATAATCAATGGTTGAACCTTGTCAAGGTTATGAAAGCTGGCAAGATAGTCATCCATTTTTGTGGTGATGATTCCGGTGCTCAAAAACCCATCCTCGAGTTGGGTATAAATACTGGCGAGGTAAAAAGGTTCTTCGTTTTTCAGGCACACATAGTAGGGGTATATTTCTCCATTTCGTAGAAAATAACAAAAATAGCCCGTTGCAATAGTAAGCCCTCGTGCTTGCTGCAACAAGTTTTCGGTCCAAATAGGACCTTTGAGGTCTTCTAAATCAAAGTTTAAGGTGTTACCGGCATTTTGAAAGATTTGCCAACTTTCCTTATATCTATTGGGCATCAACCCCCAAATGGCATAATCAATCACATCGGGGTTTTCCATCGTACAAATGGACACGGTAGATTCAACAAGACCGTCAATTACCAATTGCGGTTGGTACAGATTGGGATATTTGAAAAAAGATTCAAACTTTTCTTCAATTATAGATTTTTCAGCAGCATTTGAAAGTTTATAGACCATCTTCCTAGTTTTCTTGATGCAATTAACGACCAAATCAAAAAACAGATTAGCTCAAAAAAAAGTATTTGTAACACGTTCAAAATTAATTGTTTACTTATTTCATAAAAAAAATCATTAATCACCGCAAAACGTTAAACATTTCATTGATACTGTTAATGGTCGGTTTGGGAATGCCCTAATTTTGATTGGTTTTTAACCGTAAACAGAAATAATAGCTGATGGAAACAAAGAGAAGGCGTGCGAAAAGGGAACTGCAAAAAATTGCAGGGCACATTGAAGGGGAGTTGGTCAAGGAAAAGGATATTTATCAGCTCACCCTGGATGAAGGTCAAGGAGCTGTTAAATGTATCAATTTCGATGATGGATTGTTCATCATAGAATATGATGTAAATCTGGATCGTGATGTTTATATTCCTTTGGTATCTGAAGATGATAAGTCAATATACTTTCTGTATTGTTTGGAAGGAAATTGTTTTTATGCGACACAGCGCAATAATCATTTTGTAAAACTTAATGAACTTCAGACGGCTATTATTAATATTTCTGGAGGGTTTTCAGGTGGGTTGGTGTTGAAGGCAAGGTCGAGTGTATCATTGAACTGCTTGCGGGTAGACGTTGATACCTACTTCAAAAAACATGACAAGAATACTACTGTTATTGCACAACGATTTAAGAATTTTTTGAATGAATTGAATAAAAAAAGCCATCTGGTGCACATTGGTAAGTTGAATCTTGAGTTGGCAGATTATGTAAAAAAATTGAGCAAGGCCCGATATGCCGACAATCTATCTGAAATGCTTTATTTTGAAGGACTCTGTATACTTATATTGGCAAGTCATATCGAACAATATAAAAGTAAGAGTGACGGTAACATAAATCCTACCAAACTGATTAAGCGCGAATTGGTCCAAATTATGAAAACGGCGGAATATATACAGAACAATACAGAACAACAGTTCACCATAACCAACCTTTGTGTTAAATCTTCATTATCGGCGGCAAAACTGCAAGAGGGCTTCAAGTTTTTGTACCAGCGTACAGTTTCAGATTATATCAGGAATACCAGATTGGAAAAAGCCGAAGAATTATTGCGAAGTACTGATATGAATATTTCTGAGGTCGTATATGCTGTAGGGTTGACCAGTAGAAGCTATTTCTGTAAAATCTTCAAACAGAAATTCAAATGTAGCCCCCGTGATTTTAAGACAAAGAATAATGTTGGATTGATACCACATAAACTGAATGAGCTATAGCTCCCAAAAGTTGTCACATATCAGTTGTACATCGGATTCCGCAATTTGAACTGTTCCATACGCTTTTTGAAATCAATGCTATCTATTGATTTCACCTCTTTTTCCAATATGTTTTCGTCCATTGGTATTGTAATGATCGCTTGATTCTTATCACAATGGATTTTTCTTTGAGATACTTTTTTATTACTGGTTACAGTTATGTGTTTTGGCGTCAATAATATTACGTAGAGAGAGCACAGCCCAAAACCCAGACCAATTCCTATTAAAAAACTTACAACCTCCATGTTTTTTTCTTCAAAATTAATTTCAACGATTCATCCCACTTGACGCATACGGATTTAAAAAGAATGCAATCGATTTAGGTTTGGCGTTGCAATAATATTGAGGATTTAAAATTGCTCTAGCTATAAAGCTACAATAGGATACTATAATCGCGATGAAGGACATTATTAAATGGATTGCATTCAAACAATTGTTTTAAAAAATAAATCTTGCAGTAGGTAAAAATCCATTTTAAATAGTTAATTGATTATCCCCAAAAGAAACCTCTCGCCACACTTCACATAAATATAGTGCGAGAGGTTTTAATTTTATTAGCATGATACGAAAAGGAACATCGGTCAAATGGAAATGGGGCAACGGTTATGCCTCAGGTAAGGTTATTGAGACCCACAACTCAAAAGTTTCAAAAACCATAAAGGGCAGCGAGGTGGTTCGTAATGGCGAAGAAGGTAACAAAGCCCTTTACATCGCACAAGAGGGTGGTGACCATGTTTTAAAATTGGAAAGCGAAGTAGAGCGCCAAAAATAGTGCGTTTTCCGTCATTTAGTGCCCATTAGGCTAAAAGCCTCATTTGGACTACTATTATGTAATTGAAATTTATTCATAGTTTTCTATCTTTAATGGCTTAGGCATATGCAAGGTTCGAATAGGGAAGGGAATTTCAATATTGTTCTTGTCAAAAACAGCCTTAATCTTGATCATGGCTTCTGTCTTGGCCTTGGCAACTTCAAGTGCTGAAGTGGAATTAATCCAGAACCGGGTTTCAAAATTAATGGAACTATCGCCAAACTCACGATAAAGAAAAAGGATATCGTCTTTTTTCTCCACTGCCTCAAAGTTTTCTACAATGGTCTTTTTGACTAAGTTCCGCACATGCTCCAAATCAGAATCATAAGCCACACCACATTTTAAAATAACCCTAGATTGGGCAGTTTTTGAATAATTCTTAATTGGGTTCTCAATCACCATTTTATTGGGTATAAAAACCAGGTTGTTATCGATTTGTTTGATAGTGACCACCCTTAGGTCAATATCGACCACTTCGCCTTCATAGTCATTGGTCTCTATCCAATCACCGAACTTTATTTGCTTAACATATGAAAGTAGGATGCCCGAATATGTATTGGCAAGCGCACCCTGTAAGGCTAAACCCACTGCAAGGCCTGCAACCCCAGCACCTGCCAAAATGGTATTTAATGCCTTACCTAGATTTAAAATACCAAGAACTAAAAATAGACCGATCAAAATAGTGGCAATGGCCACTATTTTTGAAAGCAATTGTTTCATACTTTCTTGCAATGATGTTCTATTGGCAAGTTTATAGGCAATTTTCTTAACATATCGTGAAATCAATATGGCGATTACAAAGACGAGAATGGCCAGAATAATATTCGGAAGGTTAACAACGAAGGTGTTAAGCCATCCGTCCAATTTGTTCCACATATCTGATAGTGCATTTTCAAATTCGTTTTTCATGGTGTTATTATTATGAATATGTATTTTCTGTGTATTACAAAATGGCCCCTATTTGAGTAGGGGCCATTTCAAAAAACCAAACAAACCAACCGATCTATGATTACTGATAGATTACAGTATAGCCATCAATTTTGTTTTTCAATTCTTCCATACTCTTTACGTACTTATACCTCATGTTAAAAACACGGTCAGGTCTCTCACCGACGATATAATATTTTACGTTAAGGTCAGGTGCATTCAAGGTAACTTGGTCAGAGATACGCATTTTTTTGTCGCTAATGGCTGTCTCTGTTTTCTCAAGTTTTGATATAACATAAAGATTGTTCTCTTTCGCCCAGATTTCTTCAATATCAATTTCATGCTCAAAATCAGATACTTCAGCCTCAACCACAATGGTCTGTTCTTCTGCATTTCCATATTTGTCATCTGGCATGTCGATATCGATGTAGGGCACTTCAACTTCCTCTTCTTCCATTACAATAACCACTTTCGGTATCTCCACGGTTTTTGTGGTGGTGCCAATATTGACATCTGCCCAGGCAATGTCATATTCTGGTAGTTCTCCAGCTTCGGTTTCTACATCAATATCAACAGTAGGCAGTTCACCCTCTTTTTTCTTCTCAATGTTGCAAGCAAACAATAAGCTGGCAACACCCAATACACATATTATTTTTTTCATGTCTCTATATTTTTTGTTTGATGCAAAACTAATGGGGTAACTGTCAAAATATGTGCTTGAACCATGTAATCATTATCGCAAATGATCATTAGTAAATGAGATAATTATTAATTCGAAAAAGTCAAGGTCTGAGATAGTTTTTTAACATTTTTACCCTTAAAAATAGTATGGAAAAACAATTCTCTGAACTAAAGGCATTGTATATCAACTGTACCTTGAAGAAAAGTTCAAAACAAAGCCATACTGAAGGACTGATGCAGGTTTCCATGGATATCATGCAGAAAGAAGGTGTTGATGTGGATTACTTACGATTGGTCGATTATGAGATTCCTCCTGGATTGATACCGGATATGACAGAAGAAGATTTTAAAAAAGACGATTGGCCCACCCTTTACGAAAAGGTGAAAAAGGCCGATATTTTACTTGTTGGTACGCCTATTTGGTTGGGCGAACGCTCATCAATTGCCACAAGGTTGATTGAACGCTTATACGGTATGAGTGCCAAAACCAATGAAAAAGGACAATATAATTATTACGGTAAAGTAGGCGGATGTATCGTTACTGGAAACGAAGATGGTATAAAGCACTGTGCAATGGGCATTTTATATGCGCTACAGCATTTGGGATACAGTATACCTCCACAGGCTGATAGTGGATGGATAGGTGAGGCAGGTCCCGGACCCAGTTATCTTGATGAGTCTTCGAATGCAAAGAACAATGAGTTTACCAACCGAAACACTACCTTTATGACCTATAACCTATTGCATTTGGCCAGAATGTTAAAAACCAATGATGGTTATCCGGCCTACGGCAATTCAAGGGATGAATGGGATGATGGCACCCGTTGGAACTTTGAAAATCCCGAATATAGATAGATGAAAGCAGAACCGACATTGATTTGCATACCCGATATTAGCGGATTTACCGAGTTCATGAGTGATGTGGATTTCGAGTTGACCTCAAAAGTCATTCCCTCATTGTTGAACAAGGTAATATATTCCAACACCATAAATTTGAAAGTATCCGAAATTGAGGGTGACGCCGTGCTTTTCTATCGTCATGGTGAACTTCCGAGTATATCGGAACTGATTTCGCAATGCAAACGCTTCTATATCAAATTCTACGAACAACTTACTACATTGAAGGCAAATTATGGTGCCCATGAAAGTGCGCACAAAATACCCGATATCTTAGGCCTCAAAATAGTTTTACACTACGGCGATGAGATAACATCGGCACAAGTGGGCAATCGTATCAAATTATTGGGCGAAGACATTATAGTAGCCCATCGACTTTTAAAAAATAGCATAAAAGAGGATGAGTATCTGTTAATAAGTGATGCCTTGGTCGAACAATATCATAAAAAGAAAATGAATAATGAGTTCGACTGGGCCGTTTTGAAACAGGGCAGTACTTACTATGAACATTTAGGAGAACTCAAATATCAATACATACCCCTTTCCCCGTTGGTCTAGCATATTTTCTTCAAATCAGTCAAGTATTATTGCATTTAAACAAATCTTATCCGTAAGCTCAGGCTATTTTTGTACTGTATTTAATAACAGATATTTATAACATAAAAATAATCAGGATGAAAAGTTTAAAAAAAGTATTGATGCTGACGGCCTTTGTGGCCACAACAGCTGGTTTTGCACAAATGAGCAAAAACGGAAAAATGAATACCTCTACGTCCACGACGACCAATATTACGATTCAAGGTAAAGAATATCCCGTCGAGGTCATGGCTTATGAGAACCGTAACTATGAAATGAAGTTTGATAAAGCTGATAAGGGAAAGGTAGACCAAGATAGAACTTCTGCTGTAGCCAAGGTGACCAAATTGATTCATTTAAAGAGTGATAATGACAAATTGAACGATCAGTTTATCGTCTTACGCTACGATAGGCAGGTAACGGACACTTTCAAGGTTCACCCAATAGGGAATGGGTTTGAAGTTACGGTAGATGACAATGCGGTGCGCTATGTGTTCAACGAAGGAAAGTACCATGTGGATACTGCTGACAATGATTTTTTCATTGTGGAAGAATTTTCAGCACAATAAATAGCCCTTATTTTTTGATTTAAAAGTCCACTTTGTTAAGAGGACTTTTTTTGTTTAAAAAAGTTCATTCCAAATTGAACAAATTTGTAATTTTAATGCACGTTTGTATAAATTCATTAAATCTAAATTTGGGTATGATTACGATTAGAATAGATGCAAAAGATACCGCAGGGACTGTAGCACAGATACAACAGGAACTCGGTGGGCAAATTATTGAGAGATGGGGAGAATACACGCTTTCCATTGATAATGATTTGGCAAAAGGAAATATCAAATTCATAACCTTTGATTGGGGTGTTTCTCTTTTGGAATATGACCTGACTTTTTTTGATGAGGTAACTTTGATCATGGATGCCTCGCAATTCAATCCCATTCATTTTGCGTATTGCATGGAAGGGTATTGTGGGCACAAATTTGGGTACCAAAGTGATGAGGAAATTCGCATTTTGGAACAGTTTCAATCGGTCATTATCACCAGCAGGGATGGTGGATACAACTATGGATACTTTCCGAAAGACATTAAGTTGCGAATCAATGTCATCCAAATCAGCCGAAAACCGTTTATCAGAAAGCGTTTGAACCACGGGGAAGAATTAAACAAGCAGCTGTACCGTGTTTTTCTGGATACAGATCATGAAAAGGTGTTTTCCTATTTTGGGACATACAACCTAAAACTGGCAGATAGGATAGGGGCCATTAGCAAGGTAAAAGGAAAGGGAATGATACGGATTATGCAGATTCAAGGCCTGATCTACCAAATTTTATCCATGCACATGCTGCAACATAATAGAGAAGTCAATAACAAGCCATTGCCCACAACCTTGTTAAAAAGGGAATTGAAACTGATTCGGGATTGCGCGAAAAAAATTGAGAAGAATATCTCAACCAATTATACGCTCGAATCAATATCGTTGGAGACTGGATTGACCCAAGCCAAATTGCAGGAAGGTTTCAAACTGTTGTACAGTCAAACAGTTACCGAATTTATAAGAAATGCTAGGCTAGAGGTAGCACGTGACATGATAAGTAATACCGAATTAAGTATTTCTGAAATAGTATATTCCATCGGTTTCAGTAGCCGAAGTTATTTCTCTAAAATTTTTAAAGAGAAATATGGTATAAGCCCAAGCGAATTTAAAAAGAACAAGATGTTGCTTTCGGCTGTCGCCTAAAATTTTTTACTTGAAAATCTTTTTAAAAAGGTAGGCAACGATTATTTTTTTGAAGGGGCCAATTACCTTGCTCACTAAATTGAGTGGTTGCACGGCTTCGTGGAAATTTTCTTTGTTGCTACGAATCATTTCATAACTGATCTCTTTTTTAAGGCGAAGTATCTTCAACTCTTGACGTATATCGTTCAGTGATATAAATTCATTGTTAGTCATCGTTCAAAATGGTTTTGGAAAGCCTGGTAATGATCATGCGCTCAATTTTTTTTCTAGATAAAAATACAAGAAATAGGGCAAAGAAATAGAAGAGTCCAACGAGCAAAAAACCTAAAGATAGGCTCCCAAAAACCTCACCCATGAAAAGTGCAAGGGAAATGGATAATAGCAAGACCATGGCCAACCCCATCTCGGTCATTATCCCTATTTGAACAGTACTTGTACTGAGTTCAGCAGTATGCAGAAACAGCTTTAGTTTATAATACTCCCAAGAATTTTTTGCATATTCTTGGGAGTTGTCCAATGAGGCCGAGGTCAGCTCACTTATGTTTTTTATCGTACTCATGAACTGGTTCTCAGTTTTCTGTTTTTAGCCTTCAAATCTTTCAACTTGCTTTCCAATGCCGTGATAACGTCTTCGGTTTTGTAACTGGCAGAAGTTAACATGGTATCCATTTGCTGTTCTAGAGATTCTTTTTTACCTGAAATTATTTCAGCAACCTGTTCTTTGATTTCAGTTGATTTAGTACCAACATCATCAATCAAGGCATTTGACTGATCTTTCAGTTTCTTTCTCGTGTTCGTGCCCTTATCCGGGGCAAATAAAATCCCGACCACCGCGCCGATCGCCGTGCCCGCAAGTATTCCTAAAATTGTATTACTGCTATCGCTCATAATTTTTGTTTTTTACAAAATTAAGGCTATGGTTCTGTGACCATTAGCGCTATCTCTATAAATATTAACTGAAATCAAAATATCAAATGCGTTAAACATAAAATCGTTTACACAAGCCATACAGAGACTATTCAAATAACTTGCTGCACAACTTAAAAAGAGAAATTATGAAACAGGGAGAAGAAAAAACTCAATTTATAAAAGAAGAAGAAAATGAAACGAGAAAGTACATCTTTCAAAAAAATACAAAAACAAAAACCGCCTTCTATTTTGTGCTCACAGTATTGATACTGCTGGCTCTTGTGGTCTCTATCACTGGATTTGAATTGTAATCGGGTTGGGTGCGCAAACCAAAGAAAATTGATTATCAACAGTATTTAAATCAATATAAATGCAATCAAACAAGTTCTTACGCTTAACATATTACATAGTTTCTTTAAGTTTTCCGATACTACTTCAATGGGGTTGTGCAAGCACAAAAGAACAGTTCAATATTCCATTGGCCACTGAAACTGAGCAAAAAAAACCTGCCCACACTTTCTTTATCGCAGGTGGTGCGGGAAACGGAGATGTTCCACCCAAAGTAATTGGATTATTGCGCGATCAGTTGAAAAATGCGGATGCACAAAGTACCTTACTATTTACCGGTGACAATGTAACGACCCAACCAGAGCAGTGGAAAGAGGATAAGGCATTGTTGGACGTTCACTATAAATTGGGTACGGAATTCGCCGGAAATACAATTTTGCTTCCGGGAAACAATGAGTGGAAAACAAAAAACAGCAACCATGTGGAGCGGATCGAAGATTTTTTGAAGGATAAGGATTCAGATCGCTTTAAGTTCTTTCCAGAGAATGCTTGTCCCATAGAGCACCATGTGATCAACGACCAACTTGACCTTATCTTAATAGATTCAAAATGGTTTATCAACAACTGGTCGCGTGTTATTGACGTGAACAAAAAATGTACTGACATCGTCACCAGAAGGCGATTTGTTGAAGAATTGGAGGGTTATATCAATGACGGCCAAGACAAGAATATAGTAATTGCAATGCACCATCCAGTTTTCAGTAACGGGCCTTATGCGGGTAAAGAGACTTTTGCGGACCATTTGCGTCCTTTCCCCATCTATGGAACGTTCAAGCAGAGCGTGATGGGCTTGGGAGCTTTCGACCCTGATCATTTGAACAGCAGACGTTACAATTATCTGCGGGTCACAGTGAGCGCACTTGCGCAAAAATCAAATCGAATAACCCTGGTATCAGGCCACGAAGAAAATTTACAGTATTTGAGCGGAGGTGGCATGCATCAGTTGGTCAGTGGCTCATTGGGCAGTAACTCGGCCACCAACCTTTCAAAAGAAAAGATTACCGCCATCGGCGGCTCTTTTGCCTTTGAAGGAAGATACACTCATGGTACCAAGGGTTTCATCAAGTTGGAGTATTATGAAGATGGTAGCTCAAAAGCTACTTTTTATGGAGAGGACATCGATGAAAATGGTGTCGTAGTAGATATATTGCCAAGACTAAAAAGTGACATTCTAGATCAATCATATCCCCATATAGAGCAAAAATCAACGGAGGATGTAGTATTGACAGACCGTAAGGCGTACGATAAAACCGGTTTTTACAAATTTCTTTGGGGTGACCGGTACCGAAACTATTTCGGAAAATCGGTAACAGCCCCGGTAGCTTATTTAGATACACTGTATGGAGGACTAAAAGTGGTCAAAGAGGGTGGAGGGCACCAATCCTTCTCTCTGCGTTTGGAAGACAAAAATGGAAAGCAGTATGCCATGCGTTCCCTCAGAAAAAATGCCTTGAAATTCCTTCAGTTCAAATTACCGGGCATTGCCTACAATCAAGAGGATTATAAAGATACGTGGACTGAAAAGGTCATCTCGGATTTTTTTACTACTGCCCACCCTTATATGCAATTGACCATAAATCCTTTGGCAAAGGCTGTTGGTGTGAACCACTCCGATACTCAATTGTACTATGTACCCAAACAAGAAGCATTGGGCCAGCATAATGATGATTTTGGGGATGAGTTATATTTTGTAGAAAGAAGGCCTTCGGATGAGCAGCTAAACTATAAGGGATACCGTAGAACAATTGACAGTAAGGGAAAGATACAAGATTTTGAAAGTACCACCGATATGCTTGAAAAAGTCAAGAGCGATGAGTCGTACACCATTGACCAACGTAACTTTATAAGGGCCCGAATATTTGATATGTTGATTGGTGATTGGGACAGGCATCAAGACCAATGGCGGTGGATCGAGTATGAAGGCAAGGATGGAGAAACAGAATTTATGCCCATACCACGGGACCGGGACAATGCGTTTCCGAGATTCGACGGCTTCGCGCTAAAGTTGGTCAAGTTGTTCGTGCCCAACACGCGCATGTGGCAAAGCTATGGACCTGAGATCAAAGATGTCAACAATCTCAATAGATCGGGCAATAAGTTGGACAGGGCGCTGCTCACTTCCTTTGGAACAGAAGCTTGGCGTGAAGAGGCCCAATATATTCAAAAGACCCTTTCTGACAACGAGATTGACCGTGCCTTTGAAAGATTGCCCGAAGAAGTGACCGACGATACATCGCATTATATCAAAAATAGTTTGAAGGCCAGATTAAAGAAACTAGATGCCCATGCGGTGGCCTACGCCGAATATCTGAATAGGGTCGTGGTTATTAGGGGTACTGAGAAAGATGACCTTTTTGAAGTGAAACACCTGCCCGAAGGTAAGACCAGGATAACGGTCAAACGCTTATTCTCCGATAAAAAAAATGAATTAATATATGACCGTACATTCGATAAAAAGCTTACCAAAGAAATTTGGATCTATGGTCTTGGGGACGATGACAACTTTAAGATTTTTGGTGATGGGCAGAAGTCTATTCGTCTTAAGATAATAGGAGGATATGGAGATGACACCTATGAAATTACCAACAAGAAACGTTTAAAAGTATACGATTGGGAACATGAAAAAACAACCTTTACAGAAAAAGAGCCGAGAACGCAATTAAGCGATATATACAGAACCAATACATACCACTGGCGATACTTTGTGCCCAACAACAACATATTGGCCCCTGTACTAGGCTTTAGAACCGACGACGGACTGTTCGCAGGTTTAAAAGAAACCTATGTAAAGAACGGCGTCAATGGTAATCCCTTTGTTCAAAAACATCAATTGGGTGCCAACTATTACTTTGGATTTCAAGCGATTGAACTGCAATACAAAGGTATATTCGGAAATATTTTTCCTAAATGGAACTTAGAGATAGAAGGTTATTATACCAGCGACCGATATGCCAAAAACTTTTTCGGTACAGGTAATGAAACCGTAAACAATGAGGATACGCTCGACCGTGATTTCTATAGGGCCAGAATGCGCCAGTTGAAGGCTAGTGTTGGTCTTGCATTTTACAGTCTGAAGGTGCGGGGACTCTTTGAATCGTTTCGTGTCAATGAAAATGACCAACGCCTCTTTAACCAATCTAATTTTCAACCCGAATTGTTTAAAAACCAGAATTATATTGGTGCTGAGCTTAGTGGTGACTACGACCGCACCAATGCCAACGATTTTCCTACCAAAGCATTGTACTTTGGTTTTGCCGCCGGATATAAGCAAAGTGTCGATTTAGAAAACATCAAGTTTGGTTACGCTTTGCTTCGTTTGGGCTTTGACCATAAGCTAATTCCTTCGGGTGATTTGGTATTCGGTACGATGGCCGAGGCCAAGACCAACATAGGTAACAATGATTACTTCTTTTATCATGCACCCTCTTTGGGCGGTGATAATGGATTGAGGGGCTTTCGTGACGAGCGCTTTACGGGTAATTCGTATTTCTACCAAAGTTCAGACCTGAAACTGCGTCTAAAGCGGTATATCACTGCGGTCTCTCCGGTAACCGTTGGTCTTTACGGCGGATTCGACTATGGTCGTGTTTGGGCCGAAAATGACCCATCGGACAAATGGCATACCTCTCAGGGCGGTGGATTTTGGATAAGTAGCCTTCAAGCCCTTAAATTTAATATCGGTTATTTCAACTCTCGCGAAAGCAATCTTGTTCAAGTGGGATTTGGGCTAACTTTTTAATAATATACTTATGAGCAATAGAATAGAAAAAGCCAAAGAACACATAAAACAATTATACGAAGCCTCGAACAACGACATGTTGTTGTTACACAACTGGAGCTTCAAACAACGGTTGCTGTCAAATGCCAAAGAACTATTTGAGGCATCCGAAATAAAAAAGGAAGAGCAAGAGATGGTTATTTTGGTCATCTTGTTCATGGATATCCATCTTTTAAAAAACGATTTGGATATTTATGCTACGTTAGACCAGTTCCGTCTTTTTATCGATTCAGACGAATATTCCAAAGAGCAGCTAGATACCATGGAGCAGCTGTTACTGTTCACCTCCAACGGCAATTTACCGAATACCGAACTGGAACAATTGGTCAGTGATGTGCGCTACTCGTTTTTGGCCGATAAAGATTACAGGACCATGGCAGAGCTATGGCGAGAAGAACTTCAGTTTTTGAACGATGAGGACATTGAGATAAAAGAATGGCGACAACACCAGTTACAATTGTTTAGAACACAACATCGCTATTATACCGCCTACGCCGTCGGGAATTGGGACCCTAAAAAGAAGAAAAACCTAAAGAAATTGGTTAAGGCCAAAAAAAAGGGGAAGAGATTGGTCAGAAAAGAAAAAATAAAGGCAAAGTTTAAGGATAAGATTGTGGATCGCGGGGTTCAAACGCTGTATAGGGTAACTCTTCGAAATCATATTAAACTAAGCGATATTGCCGATACCAAGGCGAATATATTGCTCTCAGTAAATGCTATTATTATTTCGTTGGCCTTGGCCAATCTGATTCCAAAGCTTGATAATCCTTCCAACCAATATTTGATATATCCGACCTTTATATTCATTGTATTCTGTGTTGTGTCGATGGTGATGTCGATTATGGCAACACGACCGAATGTGACCAGTGGTGAGTTCACCAAAGAAGATGTGAAAAACAAGAAAGTCAATCTCCTGTTTTTCGGAAACTTTCATAAAATGGAACTCAGCAATTATGAATGGGCTATGGACCAACTGATCATGGACCGTGACTATATTTACAAATCACTTACCAAAGACCTTTATTATTTGGGCATTGTGCTCGAACGGAAATATCGTTTGTTGCGTTGGACCTACACTGTATTTATGATTGGTATGATTGTTTCGGTCATCACGTTCTCCATCTCCTTAAAGTTTTTTGGGCCAGATAGGGTACTTCCTGTCGAAGGACTCATTGGTCAATAATTTAAAGGCATTTTGAATGCAGTTAAACTTAGTTTGAAATGAAACAACCTTTTAGAAACCAGCAAAGTATTTTTGGTTTAATAAAACGGGATAGCCCTGTTATTTGAACATAATACAACAAGAAATGAAAAAGAGATTTAAAAATGCCGCTGTTTTTCTTTTTGCCGCTTTGGTAGGGACAACATACGCGCAAAGTGACAAGACGGAGAAACTTATGACGGACGCCCAAGAGGCAAAAAAAGCTTTAATCGAAGCAGATTCTGGATTGAATACATTCTTTAACAATTCAGCAGGATATGTGATTTTTCCAAATGTGGGCAAAGGTGGTTTGATTGTCGGGGGAGCCTCCGGTAATGGAGTTCTTTATGAAAATGGAATAGCAGTAGGTACAGCTGGTCTTAAGAAATTGAATATAGGATTGCAGGCAGGTGGTCAATCGATAATCGAGGTGATTTTCTTTGAAACCGAAGGTGATATAAAGACCTTTAAAGAAGAGGATTTCTCCTTCGCAGCGGAAGCATCAGCAGTAGCAGTTAAATCGGGTATTGCTGTAAATGCAAAGTACAAAGATGGAGTTGCCGTCTTTGCATTGCCAAAAGCTGGATTGATGGCTAATGCTTCAGTTGGAGGGCAAAAGTTTTCATATGACGATTTTGAGGCCAACGACAAATAAGAAATCAATATAGAGTTAGGAAAAGGACAGTCTATTGACTGTCCTTTTTTATTTGAATGATATCTCTAACCAAAATATCAAACCATATCGCTTGATACGATTTTCCAAAAAACAGAAAACCTCGCCGAAAATACTGGCGGGGTTATAATTCCATTAAATAATTTGTGACCTGAACCTAAATCCTAGACCCTAGTAAATATCACTATCCTGCAGCTGTCCACATATCAATGATGACGATTTGTGAACCACATTTAATATTTTTTGTCGAAAGAACTTTCAGATTGTAAAGATAATTTTAATATTAGAATAATAAGTATATCCTAAATGATAAGTCATTCCGATAAACAGTCATTCTTGTGGAAACAAATCACCGTTAGTTCTATGGCTAAAGCACTTTTCATTTTTTATTCTCTAGTTAAAGGTTAAAACCCTGCAATTCACTGCAGTTACTTTAATTTCTATAAAAATATTTTATGTTTGTGTGGTGTCAGGTTGTGTAACCAGGTTATGGGACTTGAACCCATCTTTTAAAAACATAATAAACAAGGGCTTTTTGGCCTATCAAAGATTTTTGTTCACCGAATAGGTTACTCCATCTAATAAAACAAGGTTCGATTCCTTACACTAACCGCAAAGAAGTACAAATGTTAGTATTGGAGTGAATGTTTAATTAAGATTTTTATTGTCCCGAAAAACGTTGGTGGCTGTTGCAGAACTCCTATAATTGTCAATTTTTGCTTTAACCAATGTGCGGAAAT
>NZ_JAHCMU010000026.1 GCF_018449435.1 Flagellimonas sp. 389
TTTTCCTGCCCCTGGAAGGCATATCTGTAGCCCTCGGCCCCCAGCAGGCTCTTGCCCGGCATGGGCATCCCGAAGGGATAGTAGTCGCTCCAACTATGGATGTTCGGCTCGTTGCCCACCTTTACAAAGGTTGCCCGTACGTTGCCCAGATGGTCCGTAAGCTCGTAGATGTAGGTCTTTTGGTCGTTCATACCGTTATAGGCGACCCCAATGCGCCCGGCACCATAAATGGGCTGTTCAGCAAGGGCCAGATCGTTGTATATGGCCATTGCCTGCCCCGCCACATTGCGTACATAATGTTGCGTGCGTACCAAATTGTTGTTCCAATAGGTCTCTTTTTTCATTTTGTTGTTCCTGTTGTTGTAAAAGAATTTTAGCAGGGGCATGCCCCCATATCTTGGTGTTCTTAATTGGTTCGGCATCCGTCACTGACGAGTGCTAGCGGGGATGAGTTGGCTTAATCGTGTTTCTTGAACAGTTTCAACTCTCCTACTTTATAGATGCTATCATAGGGCGGGGTCTTGGTCACTATTTCACATATAATAGTATCTTTTAATTCGTTTTGATATCCATAACGAAGTAAAAAAGCACCCTTCAAAGCATCATCATAACTAGGCTCTCTACCAATTTGGTATATGTGACCTGTCGCACTCAAAGTATCGGTATCATTAGTACTTCTCTCGCCATATCTAAAGCTTTTTTCCATGAAAAATTCCAGTTCCTCGACAACTTTAATTGAATCACTTGATTCTACCTTATAATCAAGTTCCATAACGAACACTCCCCTTTTTTTAGATTCTTCGATAGTCTCAGAATATCCTATTCCACCAGATTTTTGATGACCGATTCCTCCTTTGGTAACCAACAAAAAAATGCCAAATAGCAGTACAAAAGACAAGAATATATATAAAATTACTTTTTTCATATTCTTAAATTATCAATCATCCAATGGTGCACCAAAATGACCTTGTCCGACTTCAATATATGGTACCCTGTTATATCTTGTGTTGTTATTATGCCAGCCAAAATTGATGAACCATCTATTTGGGAGTATATTGTTATAGCTACTTTCTATATCGGGTGTTTTAAATCTACCTAAGGCTTTTAGAGCATCTTGAGGAACATCCACACAAGAGGAACCGCAAACATCATAAAAATATCCATTAGCTTGGGTAAAGGCAGCATCATAGGCAATCTCATCTTCCTCGGCGCTGGTTTCCAAACGAATGAAATTGTCATAACGTTCGCCATCTGGGTGTGCTTCTCGATATTGATTGTTCACAATTTGTATAACTTGCGATGCATTCAATCCCGTACCTCTAAAATCGGTTCCTTTACCAGTAAGAGCGTTGTACTCTCGATTCCCTAAATCAGGATTTCTGTTAGGACCACTTAATCCAAATGACGTACCTAAATTTTTATCAGTTCCATTTTTAGAAAGATACCTCCATCCGTCTTTATCGTTGCCTATCAGAACGGCGGCATGACCTAAACCGCCAACGGCCATACTTGAGTTAAGTATTATAACGTCCCTGCCATCTGGATCTCCGTAAAGTATTGGGTTGTTGCCCATGGCCATATAGGGTGATTGAGAAGTCCGTCTTACATCATCGGGGCGTAGCCACCTCAATATTCTTGGGTCATACAATCTGCGTTCAAAAAAGTTGTGGACAGTCTCTTCGTCTTTTTCTGAAAACTGTCCTTGATAACCATATCTGTAATTTCCTATCACGCTACGTCCCGGCATTGGCATGCCTCCGGGATAGTAGTCGCTCCAACTATGGATGTTCGGCTCGTTGCCCACCTTTACAAAGGTTGCCCGTACGTTGCCCAGATGGTCCGTAAGCTCGTAGATGTAGGTCTTTTGGTCGTTAATGCCGTTATAGGCGACCCCAATGCGCCCGGCACCGTAAACGGGCTGTTCGGCAAGGGCCAAATCGGTGTATATGGCCATTGTTTGGCCCGCCACATTGCGCACATAATGTTGGGTGCGTACCAAATTGTTGTTCCAATAGGTCTCTTTTTTCACTCTTTGGTTCCTGTCGTTGTAGAAAAACTTTAGCAGGGGCTCTTCTGCGTGCCATATCTCGGCCACCAGTCCGCTGGCATTATAAATATACGCAATATCCTCAGATTCGTTGCGTACCAATTGCCCTATGGTGTTGTATTGGTAGTTGCCGTCATTTTGGTCGCCTATGTCGTCGGCATCGGGAACATCGCCCATTTCGTCGTCCACCGAGGTCAATCGGTTGGGGCGTTTAATATCGTAATTGTAGGTAAGGTCGTCCATGTGGGTCTTGCCCACCATGTCTCCCTTTCTGCGCAAGAGGGTCTGTATGTTGCCGTTGGCATCGTAGGTAATGTTGGATACGTCATAGGCATTGTCATTACTGGCACCGGGGTCAAAATCGGCCCCGGCGAGCCAATTGTTGCGGTCGTAGCTGTACACATATTGGCTTTCTTGTACATCATTTACCGCCGTTTGCCAGCGTATGCCCTTAATGTTGCCGTTGTACCGGTCCGTTCCCTGTAGTGCGGTAGTGATGTTGGTATTCTCGGTGCGCCGGTAGTCGCCCAAATGGTAGTCCAACTGCATGCCAAAGAGGTCGTTCTGGTCGCCCCCGGGATCTAGTGCGGGGTTCAGTGAGGGGTGGTTAATGCTCTTGAGCTGGCCGCTAAGGCCATATACGTAGTCCACGCCCTGTGCCCCGTCCGCGATCTCGGTACGTACCAGGGTGCCGGCCTCGTTGTAAAGATAGTGGGCCTGTAGGGTAAAGGTATCATCGTCCACCGAGGTTTCCACCTGTTTCAGTTGGTCCCTGTCGTTGTAGGTGTAGCGGTGCACAAACTGGTCTTGTTGCCCTTTTTGGTAGGTCACCTTTTCCACCAGTCCGGTGAGGGGTCCGTACCCGTATTCGATGGTCTTGGTGCCCAATCCTTCAATATGCTGTACCGACCACATTACCCTGCCATAGGCGTCGTAGCTGTAATAGGTGGTGGCGTGGTCGTTGGCGGTCTTGGCCACATTGCCCGCCAAAAAGGAGGGATGTTGGTAACCGGGGTCCAAGTTGTTCAAGAATTCGTTGTCCCCGTTGTCCAGAAAGTCGTAGGTGGTTTGCATGATCTCTCTTTTTTGGGCCTGCGGTAGTGGGGCATTGGGGTCAAGGCCCAAGAGCTCGGTTTTTTCCAAAACCCCGCTTTCCACGGGGCGGCCAAAGCGGTCATAGTCGGTATAGGACACCTCCTCGGCAAGTTGTTGCTCGTTGTTCTGGGAGTAGCGGATCTGCCCGTCGTTCCGGTACAAAAAATTGGATTTGCCCTCATCGGGGCTTGTTTTGCTAACAAGCTGCCCCAAGGTGTTGTATTCGTAGACGGTGGCCAATGGGTCCCCCTTCTCATCTTCAATAGGTTGGTAAGCGGCCACCAACCTGCCTGCCCCGTCATATTCGTTAAGGCTGTAATCGTAGTAATTTATGCGATAATTCACGGTAATTGTATTTGGGTCGTAGCCGTCCAGATCGTTTACGGCAACGCGATAAAAACCGGGTGGCAGATTTGCTGAAGAAGTGGGCTCCACTGCATCGGCAATCAGGTTATACAAGGTTATCCCATTTTCGTTACTAATGGAAATACCGCTTATCCCTTTAGGGATATGTACGTCCACAAAGCCCTGAGACCCTATGGGCAAGCTCATTGGCTGTGATTCAACGCCTTCGGTACCGGATCTGGCCGTTGCCAACAATTTTCCATCGGTATCCACAAACACCACGGTTTCGTTACCGTGTACATCTCGGGTAACGGTCTTTAGGGTCTTTATGTTTTGGTAATTGGCGTCACCGAACGCTTCATTGAGCGAAAGCTCGTTGGTTGCCGGCATGGTAAAGGTATAGGCCTGTGGCCATGTATCTGCAGGGGTTATGCTATTGTCCCCATTGGTATCCACTTTGTTGCCCCCAACCACGGCCAAAGTGGTACCTGGATTTAGGTCGCTGAAAACGGTACGTGAAAAAGGGTAGGGGGTAACGTCTTGGTATTGGTTGGAGGTAACACCGCTATAGTATTGCCCCAGGGGGCTATCAAGGGTAACGGTACCCGGGGCAAAGGGGTCCGCCTCAAAATCGGGAGCGCTGTAGGTTTCGCCCCCCTCGCTGGTGATCAATGCGGGGTGGTGCTGAAATTGCCCTTGCCCGGGTATGGGTGCCGAAAGCGTGGACAGTGCGGGCCTGCCCTGGTAATCGTACAAGGTCGCCTGGCCCCAGATGGCATGGGTGACAGGGTCCCAGCTCTGGGTCTGTACGTGTTTGCCCAAGCAGTTATAGTAACTTCTTGTGTTTCCCTTGAGGTTGGTATCCATATCATAATCCCAAACGGTAATGATGTTCCAGTTTTCTTCTTGGGGGTGTTCCCCGGGAATGGACACGCCCACGGACAGGTCAATGTTATGTCTTGTAAGAACAAGGTTGTCGACAATGTCGCTGGTCATTACACAATGGTAGGTTCCTGCATCTTGAGCGGTGGCGATCACGATCTTATAGTTGGGGGCATCTGCGGCCCCGTTAATGGGCTGCCCGTCCTTGTACCATTGGTAATGGTTTTGGGTGCCGGACATTTGGGTGGTCAAGGTAATGTTGTTCCCTTCAAAAATCTGAAAGGCCTGGGGCTGATCGGTTTTTTGTTGGGGGCTATAGGCAAATGAATTTCCATTATAGTTTTGATGATGGTATTCCAAGTTGCCAAAATCCAGTTTGTTGTTCGCAACATATAATGAAGCAAAGGACTGGTCGGTTATTGCTGTAGGAATATTATTTTCCAGATTATTGTCATGAAGGTACATATTTTCAAGTTCCTCAATATCTGCCAACTCTGGGGGAATGGAACCGGATAGTTGGTTTGAGCTAAGGTCGAGTTGCCATAATTCCGACGAATTGCCCAATTCTGGGGGAATTGGTCCAACAAGTTCATTTGAACTTAGGTTAAGAGCATGCAAACCCCATATATCTCCAAGTTCTGGAGGGATATTTCCACTCAGCTTATTATTGTTGAGATAAAGAGCATCTACATGCAAATTGCCCAATTGGGATGGAATGGCACCGCTTAACTTATTGTTGGATATGTTAAGAAACCCAAGACTGGTAATATTTCCCAGTTCTGCAGGAATGGTACCGTTGAGTTGATTGTATTCTAATTGAAGCATATATAAATTTGTAAAATTTTCCAGTTCTGGGGGAATTGGACCGCTAAGATTATTATTGCTGAGGTTAAATGTTTCCAATATTGTTAGATTTCCCAGTTCTGGCGGAATAGCGCCACTAAGTTCATTTTTACTTAGGTCAAGAGCACCTAGCTGCCATAGATCACCCAATTCTACTGGAATGGCCCCGTCCAATTTATTATTGTACAACGAAAGTATGCCCAGAAATTCCAGATTTCCTATTTCCGGAGGAATTGCTCCGCTCAAATTATTATTGCTAAGATCGAGCCATGTTAAATGTATAAGGTTTTCTATTTCGGGAGGGATTGTACCATCAAGATTGTTACTATAAAGAAAAAGAGTATTCAAGTTTGAAAGATTGCCCAGTTCTGGAGGAATTGGCCCATCAATATTATTTAAAGCAAGGTCTAAATGCATTAAATTTGAAAGATTTTCCAAGGTTACCGGAAGGTTGCCGGACAAATTATTATCATGGAGGTCTAGTCTTTGTAAACCAACCAAGTTGCCAATTTCGTTGGGGATACTTCCCGTAAGTTCGTTGGTCGATAGATTGAGGTACGTAAGATGCACCAAATCTCCAATACTTGCCGGAATGCTTCCCATGAGGTCATTAAACTCCAAATTCAGCTTCGTTACATGGCCATTTGCCACGGTGACCCCGTACCAATCGTTGGTGACCACCCCGTTAAAATCCCATTCATCGCCTATAAAGTTATCGGTTTCGGTGGCCCAATTGGGGCCGTTGGTGGCGTTGTACAGATCTTGTAGTGCCTGTTTTTCGGCAGGGGTCACCTGGGCTACCGCAAATAGCGGGCCCATAAGTAAGCGTAGGGTTAAAACCAGTTTACGTTTCATAATGTTTTTGTTTGGGTGTATATTTTTTTGACTTTTTTACAATTGGTTATCACCACCGCCACCACCACCTTGGCATCCTCCACGTTTGTGGTTGCCTTGGGCTTGGGCCGTTTGTTGTGTGGCCATATCCCTTACAATGCACCAATAGACAGCTCTTTTTCCCGAACAGTTGGTGTTGATGGACCTTGAACTGCTTGGGGTCCAACTTTCGTACGTGGGCTCTAGGTCTCCCGGGCACCCAGCGTCATTGTCGTTGCAGTATTTTACGGACCATCGGTACTCATACTGACCGCTGCCCCAACTGGCGTTGGCGATGATATTGGCATTTTCGGAACTTGGGTTGTCTATCCCCAGCGATAAAGTGAGCGGGTTATTTTCGTCTTCTAGAGGAGAAAGGTCGCTTTTATAGGTATAGTCGTATTCCCTTACTTTTTTAAAGCCTCCGGCGAGTACTTGATCTATATTTAGTACTTCGATATAGATGCGCAGCAATCTTCCGGCCTCGTCATACTCGTATTTGGTTGCCAGGTTGTTCGGCCCTAAAATATCCGTTAGTTCGTCCCATTGGTTGTATACGTAGGAAGTCATTGAGGACATTATGGGATGGAGCCTAAAATCGTCCACAACAGTATTGCCATTGGCCGTTGTTACAGAGACTTGGGTGTTCGGTGCGATGTTGGTATAGAAATTGAGCTGTACCCAATCTCCGGCAAATACTTTTTCGTTGGGGTTGAAGTCTATATTTTGCCCCTCCACCTTGAACCTGACGTTGGCGTGGTTGTCGTTCTTGGCCCACAGCGACATCTTAAACCTCTTTGTAGTTGCGTTGTTGTAGTTTACCGTGGTCACAAAACCCTCCTGTCCGTTTGCGATGGCCAACGCATGATATCCGGTATGGGCATCGTTCGTTATGGATGCGGTCCCTTTGTCCACTTCGCCTCCAAAATGGCCTTGGCCACCGTCGTCCTCGGCGCCCGAGTAAAAGGTCTCTTGATATCCCGAGTTGCTCGTTGCAATGGTCTTGCTTTTGCCGTAACCCATTTTGGAAGCGGCCAAATTTCCATTGATGTCCTTTACTTCCAGTGGGTTTGAAAACTCATCGTATTGGGTAACTTCCGAAAGTTGTTTCCAATGATCGGGCTGCACGGCTTGTGGGTCCGACCAATCAAAACCGTCATCGTCCTGTGCATAGTTGACATAGTACCCGTTGCTGTCGGTTTCCCCGTTCCAGGTAAAGGTCTTGTGCTTGCGCCATACATTGTGGGGCGTAATAAGTTCCACTTCGTTCGGAAACTCTCCTACAAGCGTAGTTACGTTATAAGTCTGGGGATTCCAAGTGGTGATATTGGAGCTTATCTTTTGCCATTCTTCGTTCCCGTCCTGGATTTCGGTCACCGCCATGGCCTGTTGGACCAGCATGTTCTTGTTGGTGGGATTGTCCACTTTGCTGCCCATTTGTGGGAATTTATGGTATGCTGGAACGTTCTTGGACCTTAGTTGCTTGCCATTGCTTAAAAGTGTACTGGACTCGGTTACCTTTCCAGTAAAAAAATCATATTTTAAAAACTGTTGTTGAGAAGTGTATCCATTCGTGGTAATTTTTGTTTCCGATAATACATTTGGAATTTTTTCCTTACTGGATGAAGTCATTGAATACGCTTCCTTAAGTATATCATCTTCCAAAAGCTTATAGGAGTTAAAGGATTCCTGTAAAGCTCCCTGTTGAAAGTCATGGGAGGCAGGTAAATAGGTGTTTTCAATTTGATATATCTTTTGATTTTCAGAGTTGTACTCCGCGGATTTGACCAACCTTCCAATGCTGGCCGAATAATCCTTTACTTCAAACTTGGAAAAGTTCATGTCCACATCTTCCTCATTTAAAGAAACATCTAAAAAACTATCATCCTGTAACCGATTAATTTCAAAAGCATTTTTTACCAATACCCCATTTTGGGTATACTCCAACGGCTTTGGGATATTGAATTGATAGGACTTCTTAGCTATTAGGTTGTCATTGGCATCCCGTCTTTCAGTGGTAACATGCTCATAGATGACCATAGGGTTGGGCAGCTCTGATATATAAGGGATTACCCTCCCTCTTTTTGAGGGTGCGTAAGACGTTACTCCTGACTCCATATTGTCCTGATTTGTATAATTGTAGACGGTTTTTGTGTTGTAAGAATCAGAAGCTGTTTCTATTTTTTTGACCCTAACGCCTCCGCCTTGGGCAATATTCAAGGGTTCTTTTTGAGCAAAAATTCGATAACGCGCCCTATTTTGACCTTCCGCAGGTCTTTCACAAGAGTTTTCATCTTTTTCTGCAAACCAATCAGCTGTCATATCTACTACATGGTTGTATTCATTGTTATAGAATACCCAATCTTTTTTACTGCAATTTTCATATTCCCTGCCCCATTGCTTATTTTTATTGGGGAGTGAAAAAACCAATAGGTTTGGTGATACCAGTTGTACCAGACAATTATTGGTGGCAAAGTCCCCGATCCAGTTGCTTTCGGTATTGGTATAGTGCCAAAAAAGGACATCGATTTCTGTAGTTTGTCCTTCTTCAAAATATTCTGTAAAATTTACATGGTATTTCTCTTGAACATCGGGATTGTTCCGAAAGCTCAAAGTCTTGGGACCATTGGCAGTGCCTTCAAACTTAAACTCCAAACTATAATCAAAGTAGGTGGTAGGACTCGCATATTCAGTTGTATATTGATCGTTTTCATAGGTGATTTCTATGGAGCTGCCCAAGGGCGTGGTAATGTTGTTTAGACTATACATCATGGTCTGACTTTTATAATATCCCCAATCGTCCATATCATCTTTATCGAAGAAAGTATTTTTGGAGTAGTAGTCAAATTGATAGGGCGGGATCAACTGCACACCTCCCTTTCCTAAAGTCGATATAGAATTTAAGGTTAGTTTTCCTGGCAAGTTTATGTTATTTGAGATTTCCCTACCCAATGGATATGTTTCATCATAATTAAGGTCAATGGTTTTAAGCGTTTTAGGGTTTAATGACTCAAAGTCGATGTCATTAGTGTTCAAAACATTGTTATGGTATTCTCCATGCCAGGTAATTTCTGGAACTACTTCTCCTGTTTTGGAACCGAGCGAATTCCCTCCACCATATGGATAAATGGAAATTTTCGCATCAGCAAACATAGTTCCACCATATGTTGAAGCTGAATCATTATTATTATGTTTTTGAATCTCTTCGGCATCGCCATTTTTCAATAAGATGACTTTTTCCAGTCTTAAGGATTTTTGCTGCTCCAATTGCGCATAGAACCAAAATTCTGATTTAGAATAATTATTGGGCCAATCGTCTGTATATATCATTTCTATATTTAAATGTGTACCTTGAAAATAACGCATATTGTCAGGAGTCAATACGTACTTTCTTGCATGAGGGAGGTTATAATATTTAGGGTTTTCCCCTTCTGATATTTGAGTTGTATAACTTTTATTGTCTTCGCGCTCCCCTTTAACAAACAAGGCTGTATGCGTTCTGGTTTTTACTTTATCCAAATAATAGACTTCCTTGATGCCCCAAGAATAGGATGTTGTATTGCTGTCCGTATGAAATCCAATGTTAGGTGATCTCCAGGCAAATCCATCGCTCCATTTGCCATATTCAAAATCCACCCAATACCCATAATCCTGTTCATCCACCCTATTATTACCATTTTTATCAATATAGTCTGGACCTGTTATAGCTGTTAACAACCAATGGGTAGCATAAGGTTCGAACTGTTGTTGTTCAAAAAATTTATCCTCACTGTCATCCTCAAAGTTGGCAACTCTTTTGAATTCTGCCTTATGATAAACAGGGAGAGAGTAGTGGTATGTTTTTCCATCTAATGTAGTAACCCTAAAAGCGCCTACACCCTTTTCAGGAACGGATTCAGCACTCCTATTAAAGCCTGTGGCAGAAGGAGTTATGATTAAAGATTCCGACTCATTGATTTCTTCATTGGTGAAAGCCTCAATAAACCTTCCCTTTTTTAACCTCTCGCTTTCTACATTATATGATATAAAAAGTTCTCCATCAATTTCACTGCTGTCATCAAAGATTTTGTCCGTAGTAAAGAATTCGGTGGGATAATCATAGTTGATGTTTTGCTGGGGTGAATTCCAATTTCCAGAACCTGTTTTAAGATATGACGTATATTCATTTTCAAAATAAAAATGTACATTCCCTTGATCGATACTTTTGGAAAAATTTTTATCTCCATCATTTGGTTTTAAAAATTCTAACCTTGTTGCTGGAAGGTCTTTCCAATGATTATCCCAGACCGTCCTCATAGTTGTGCTTGGCATATACAATGCTCCTTCCTCTAATAATTTAGGTGATATGGTACCTCCGATGCCTTGTGCCGTAATTTGGTAACTATCATAACTCATGAATGAAAAATTTGAATTTCTGTGTTGTGCTTCAGTGTCAGCCTCATAAAGAGCCTCATAGGAATCTAGACCCATACGCTTTGAGTCAATTAGGGATTGGTAAGATTCTTCAATATTTCCAGCGTAAAGCGCTCCATTGTGCACTGCATAATTGGCATCAAAAGCCCATAATTTTGTTTTTTGATACGAAAAGTCGAGTGAAGCTAACCCTTTAGCAAAAGGTATGGGAATTTTTATCGCAAATCCAGAGACATCTGCATGAATATTGGAACTTAAATTGTTTCCTCCACCCAAAGGCAGGCCTATTCCTCCTATGGATATGGAAGAAGAAAGAGAACCTTTTGAACTGAGTGAAATACCCGTTCCAAAAGCACCTCTTCCTATCCCTGCACCTATAGTACCACTAAGCCCTCCTCCTTTAAAGCTTTGAAATAAGGATGCGCCCCCATTCACATTGTAAGCATCATTCTTTCCAAAATCATAGCCTACTGAAGTACCCAGACCTATACCATTTGTACCTAGATAACCATTGACGGAAACCATGTCGGATACCCCAACACTTCCTCCAACCCCAAAATCATAGGTGGTTTCACCTCCGGTTGCTTTGAAAGAGCTATAATTGAATGATGTTGAAAGGCTGATTGCTTTATAATTTACAGATACCCCAAAAGATAGATTTTTGGCAATGCCAATATCATTATACAGCATACTATATTTCTTAGTTTCCAACCAATCATCAGGAACTCCTGAAACGCTTCTGTTTATAGCTCCGGGATTAAGATTCCAGCCCAACCCTACCCAAGAGGCCTCTTGGTCAAGACCTATTCCTGCATGGTACGAAAGTGCCAAGGGATAACCACCTTCTGGGGAGGGTACATTTAATAATGGCATTACATAACTGAAATCTCCAGTGGCCAGGTTCACCATATCGGTGGCGTCCACGGGTTCAAAACTGGCCGCCTCAGGGGAAGTGGGTCCATTGTTTGAAGCATATAGCAGATTAATGGGCATTAAAGACGTTAAAAAATTCAAGGTCAAAAACACAGCAATGATCCTTTGAGATGGTTTGGTAGGTTTCAATTTCATTTGGGTGTTATTTTTAATTAATTATGTTTACCATTGAATATGTTGTGCTATGTTTTAGTCCTTTTTATTGATAGAAGATGCATTGCTTTAAAAATTCAATAGAGGCTGTTGCTTTATCTTTTCAGGGTCAATTTTAAATGAAATTTCTCCTGTGTTAAATCCAAGGTCCTTAATGGTAAAGAGCATGTAGGCTTGTTCCATTGTGACGGAATTTTTTTCGTATACCAGTAGCATCTCCGTACCAGTTCCCATACCATAGGTTCTTGGGTGCACATAATCAAGAAGAGGTAGTGTATCCCGGCTTTGGGAAATTAGATGTACTTTTTCTGCCATACCAAAGGAAAATTGGTTGACCATGGTACCGAACTTGGCACGACTTCCCAGATTTTGACTTAACAATTCCCTTCCATTGACACTCATACTCAGATTGAAATAGAGGTAGTCCCTATATTTTTTTCTGAGTTGGTTGATCCTTTTGTTAGCATTTCTGTTTTGAACAAATTGCGAGACCATTAAATCCGTTGGTCTGTAGGTCAATGAATAATCGATTCCATTGACTGATTTCTGAAAATGATAGCCATTGTCAGTGTTTTTAAGATAAGCAAGCAGCTCATCTTTGGAATCGAAGGACTTTGGTCCGCAGGCAGAAACAACTGATGCCAAAAAAATGAAAACCATAAATTTTACGTACCTATTTTCCATTATATTGCTCGTTTAGGCCAATCAAAACTTTGTCCGTTAAGTCCGTACCTTCTTCAGCATACATGATATTTCCGTTCCCTTGGGCTCCAAAAATGATATGGTGACCATGATTTTTACCATAATTTTTAACATAAGAGTTGATATCATTGACAATGGTCTGGGTCATTTTTTGGTCTTCTTCCTGTATTTGCTTTTGAACAGTTTGTTGGTAGTTGTTGATCTGTTGTTGTTTGTTCTGTAGCAGTTCCTGTTTCAAGGCCAGTTCTTTTTTGGTCATGGAAGAACGTTCTTTTTCGTAGGCTTTGAGTTCGTTTTGCCAATCAAGCATTAAGCTGTCCACATTGGCTTTCATAACTGTGGTTCTCTCGTTAAAGTCCTTTCTGTCCACTTCTGTTCTAGTGTAACTTTCAAGCAGCCTGTTGACATCGACATAGACCAATTCTGATGTGGATCGTGAAATAAAAAATGTTGCAACACTTACCATAAGTGCCAATATAGATAGGGGAATTGCTAACTTACTTATAGTGCTGATTGCACTTTTGTTCATCATAGGCTTATTTTTCATTGGTTTTGTATTTGGGAGATGTATTCAATTTGATTTATATATCGTTTTCGTTGTACCCTATCTTCCAATGGGTTTCTTGATATTTTCGATACTGGATGAAACATATTGTTCAATGTTAACTGTACTATTGAACCAATTTTTTGGGAAGCGGTGTGGGACTCTCTTGTCTATTTTGAGAGAAAAAAGTCGTTCAACACATATGAGAATGATAATTGCTTACTCATCAAAGTGAATAGAATATCACGGATACTTCAAAACAAGAAATTTGTAGATGGACTGTTCAACATTTGTTGGACATACATCGTTTTTTTGAAAAGAAAGAAAATTGAAGAAGGGCATAGCTCTGTAATTAAGATTATTACTTTTTAATATATTTGGGCTATGCTGCTATCTTATTAATTTCGTAAGAAATCTCGTCAAATATATAATTTTTTTTAATACAGTGAGATTGTTCTTGAAAACTTGAAACTACTGAAAATAGGTTTTATTAAAATATCAATAGTTGCATTACCCTAACTTCGTCACCTCTTGTATTTGCTAAAGCTTAATTAGGGTAAAAGGCACACGTTTTTTGGAAACATCTTGTAGAAATGCCCTATTTACGCTAGAAAGTACCTATATGAAATTGTAGGTCAAATAAATTAGGTTTAACCTAAAAAAGAATCTATGTGTTCAATTCGACTTTACTCCTGCATGGTATGGTATACGTTCTGTACATCATCATCTTCCTCGATTTTTTCCAAGAGTTTCTCAACGTCTGCAATCTGTTCTTCTGAGAGTTCTTTGGTAACTTGTGGAATGCGTTCAAATCCAGACGAAAGAATTTCTATTTCACGGGATTCCAATTCTTTTTGAATATCCCCAAAACTTTCGAAAGGGGCATAAATTAGAATACCGTCTTCGTCCACAAAAACCTCTTCGGCACCAAAATCGATCATTTCCAGTTCCAATTCTTCGGGGTCTATGTCTTCGCCCGCTATTCTGAAGTTACAGGTATGGTCGAACATAAACTCTACCGAGCCCGAAGTACCCAAACTACCGTTGCACTTATTAAAATAACTGCGAATGTTCGCCACGGTTCTGGTGTTGTTATCGGTAGCGGTTTCAATAAGAATGGCAATACCATGTGGCGCATATCCTTCAAACAAAACCTCCTTGTAATCCCCTTGGTTCTTATCGGAAGCTCTTTTAATTGCCCGCTCAATATTGTCCTTGGGCATGTTGACCGACTTTGCATTTTGAATCACCGCACGTAACCTAGAGTTGGCATCAGGGTCGGGACCACCCTCTTTAACTGCCATGACAATATCTTTTCCAATTCTGGTAAACGCTTTGGACATAGCCGCCCAGCGCTTCATTTTTCGTGCTTTTCTAAATTCAAATGCTCTTCCCATACATGAGTTTTGGTTACGAATAGTGGCAAATTTAACAAAAAAAGACCCCTTGGCAAGTATGTTTTAAAAGGAGTTCCTATTTGTTACTTACGATACTTTCCATGCGTTTGGCAAGGTCAAAATCCTTTTGTGTAATACCATCGGCATCATGGGTATTCAATTTTATGGTAAGATTGTTATATACGTTTTCCCAGTTGGGATGATGGTTTAATTCTTCACATTCAAACGCAATTTGGGTCATAAGCGCAAAGGTTTCTTTGAAATCCTTAAATTGAAATGATTTGTGTATAAAATCACCATCATAATCCCATCCATTTAGCTTTTTTAATGATTCATTTATCTGGGTTTCGTTTAACTTTTCCATATCATATTGTTTTCAAGTTTATAAGAATTGAAAAATAGTAGAGACACTGGTAAAGTTAATCAACGGTAAGGTGATGGTCAATAATATCTTGATAACGTATCCTTAAATTTTTAGGAAGCTTATTGTCTTTGGGCAATGCGGCCAAGTACCTGTCCTCATTGGTGGTAAATACCCTTTTTAGCAATGGATGGTGATTTCCGATGCGTTTGATGACTTCTTTGATAAATTCTTCATGCTGGATTAAATCTATACTGCCCAAGTGAAAAATTCCTGTTTTGTCCCTATTGATCAGATAATGGATTTGCTGTGTAAGCCTGTCATCGTTGGTGACATTGATAATGAGATTTGGAAAAACCTCAATGGGTTCGTTGTTTTCCAGATTCGATTTGATTTCCTTTATTCTGGGCGACGTATTCCCAAAGACCATAGGAACCCTAAGAATGGCAGTTTTTTCCTTAGGCAACCGCATCATCATGTTCTCAATTTTAATCTTGAGCCTGCCATAGACACTTTCCGATAGGGTTTTGTCGGACTCATAGGAAGGAAATTTGCTATAGGCATCAAAGACGTTGGCGGAAGAAATAAAATACAGTTTACATCTATGCTGGATAAGATATTCCATTACATGTTGATGCGCCTGTACCTGTGCCCCAAAGCTTCCGCGTAAAGCAGAGATTATAAAATCTGGACGCACTTTGTCAAGGATTTGAAAAATATCGTCTTCTTCCAAATCGTATCGGTAGAATTGTTGATTATCAGAAAAAGACCTATTCGAAAAATAGGTGCCGTACGTATTAAAATAGGAACAAAGTTCTTTATAGATAACATTGCCTATAAAACCACTTGCACCAAGTATCAGTATCTTTTTTTTGTTCAATTATTAAAATATTGACAAACCAGTTTCGGTCGTTAATTTTTCCAAAGCCCACATGCCGAGCTTTGAATTTCCTTTTTCATTTAATCCAGGCGCCCAAGTAGCCACACAGAATTCATTGGGCAACAATGCTACGATTCCCCCGCCAACACCACTTTTTCCGGGCAAGCCCACTTCAAAGGCAAATTCTCCAGCCTCATCGTAAAATCCACAGGTAAGCATTATTGCGTTTATACGTTTTACTTGTGATAGTGTAAGATGGGTATTGTTTCTAAGGCATTTGCCTCTGTTCATGAACATGTAAAAAACCTTGACCAATTGTTCGCAAGACATAGTTAACGAACATGAATAAAAATAAAAATCCAGTACCCTTTCAACGTCGTTTTCAAGGTTTCCAAAAGATTTGATCAGATTGGCCGCAGCATAGTTTCTGAACCCTGTTCTCATTTCTGATTCAGCAACTTTTTCATCGTAGGTTATAGTCGGGTCATTAGCTATATCTTGGACATATTTCAAAAAATCCAATTTTGGATTTTCCAATCTTGAAATCAAAACATCGCAAACAACTATTGCTCCAGCATTTATAAGCGGATTCCGTGGTACACCATTCTCCATTTCCAAGAGCGATAGGTGGTTGAACGGATCTCCCGACGGTTCCACACCAACACGTTTCCACAATGTTTCTCCCACATGTGACATTACCATGGACAAGGTCAATACTTTACTGATACTTTGTATTGAAAAGTTTTCTTGGGCATCTCCTGCACTGTACATATTCCCAATATCATCTAAAATGGCGACACCAAATTTAGTAGGGTCTACGACCGATAGTTCAGGAATATAGTCAGCTACTTCGCCCTTATTGGTCTGTTGTTTGGCTTCTTGAAAAATAGCATCCAATATGGGCTGAAAATTTGCCATTTACGCTTTATAAAATGGAAGTTTTACAATTGTGGCAGGCACCTTGTTCTTACGTATCTGGATATTGATTGTGGTATCTATTTTTGAGTGTTCGGTAGAAACGTACCCTAGGCCAATTCCTTTGGAAAGAGAAGGGGACATTGTTCCAGAAGTCACATTGCCAATTTCATTTCCAGCCTCGTCAACTATAGTATATCCATTTCTTGGAATACCTTTTTCCTCTAACCGAAATGCCACCAACTTTCTTTTTGGCCCTTCCTCTTTCTGCTTGGCCAGAGCTTCACGGTTTACAAAATCCTTGGTGAATTTGGTAACCCAGCCCAATCCAGCTTCGAGAGGGGAGGTTGTATCATCAATATCATTTCCGTAAAGGCAATAGCCCATTTCCAGTCTAAGCGTATCGCGAGCCGCCAGACCTATTGGTTGTATTCCGAAATCAGCGCCAGCTTCCAATACTTTATCCCATACCTGTTCCACCTCGGAGTTCTTACAGTAAATTTCAAAACCTCCTGAACCTGTATAGCCTGTTGCAGAGATAATCACATGAGCTATCCCCGCAAAATCCCCAACAACAAAGTTGTAAAATTTTATAGCCGAAAGGTCAATCGAGGATAACGATTGCATGGCTTCAACAGCTTTTGGTCCTTGAATGGCCAATAACGAGTATTCATCCGAAATGTCTCGCATTGTAGCCCCAATACCTTCATTGTATTTTGAGATATGGTTCCAATCTTTTTCTATATTGGAAGCATTCACCACCAAAAGATAGGTTTCTTCCTTTATTTTATAAATAATTAAATCATCAACGATTCCTCCTATCTCGTTTGGCAAGCAGCTGTATTGTGCCTTTCCAACCACTAGCTTGGAGGCATCGTTCGACGAAACTTTTTGTATCAATTCCAGAGCTTTGGGGCCTTCAATTAAAAATTCGCCCATATGGGATACGTCGAATACACCAACGGCCTTTCTTACGGTTTCATGTTCAATATTTACACCTTCATAGGAAACGGGCATGTTATAGCCCGCAAAGGGAACCATTTTTGCACCTAAGGAAGTATGGATTTTGGTTAGTGCCGTATCTTTCATAATTCAATTTTAGTCTCTGCAAAAATATTGAAATAAAGGACGAATTAGGAGACCGATTTGGAATGTTTTGAACTAAATGTTGTTGAAGGTTTATTAGGGTAAAAAATCAGTTTCACAGTAAAACATTTCGTATAGTGAGCTTAAACTTAATCTTTCCTCTCCGTAGCTTTTTATAATTCATTTTCAAGTTTAGATCAAACTATATTGATTTGATAAAATATCCATAAATACCTAAACCCCACATATCATTAGGTTTAGGATGGCAAATAACTTTATTATGCAGAAGGTTGGTATTTGCTATAAATTCAATAGCAGGCCATTCAAATGTTAAAAAAATAACATTTTATCGATTTTTCTTACACAAAATGAAGAATATACATTTTTAACAGTATATTTGGTTATCCAAATTGGTAAACCAATCTGATTAACCAATTTGCACAACGTTTCTGAATTATTAATTAAACAACACTATCATGAATTACTTTGAAAATTTTTTTCTGCAAATTCCTAAAATAATCACTGCCTGCTGCCTACTATTACTAATTGGCTGCTCGGATAGCACTCTTGAAGAAGATGTTGAAGCCAATGCCCAAGAAGAATTTATAGTAGCAGAATTGACTACTGGCACAATCCAAGCCGAAGATTACGATGCGCAGAACGGTATTAGCGTTGTAAACGGTTCAAAAGTTGGCTACATACAAAACAATGACTGGATCAGATTTGAGGATTTTGATTTTTCCGGTGCAAACTCTGTTTCCGTTAGGGCTGCTAGTGATAGAAGTGGCGGAACGATAGAATTTAGGGCAGGAGGTCCAAGTAGCGACCTACTTGGAACGGTAAATATATCCAACACTGGAGGATGGAATGCTATGCAAACCTTTACGGGAAGTATGAACGATAACTCCAATAATTCTGATCTTTACCTGGTTTTTAAAGGCGGTAGTGGTTATTTATTTGATGTTGATTCGTTTAGTTTTAGCGGATCAGGTAGTACACCACCTTCTGGAAATGCAGGAATACCTTCGGATTTGATGCCCAATTGTAACCAATGGAAAATCACCTATCCTGATGGGTCAGAGGACAAAACACTTTGTGGTGAGGGTAACAACGAGTATTTCTTTGTGAACGGATCAGGAAATGGTATAGTTTTTAGGGCCCCTATTCGAACAAATAATGGCACTACACCTAATTCAGATTATGTGCGTTCTGAATTTAGAGAGCGTAAAGAGGATGGAAGTTCAGATATCTATTGGAATACCAATGGCACACACTTTATTTACGTAAAACAGGCCATCACGCATTTACCGATTGTAAAAGACCATTTAGTGGCAACCCAGATACATGGAAATAAGTCAGAAGGAATAGACGATTCTATGGTTTTGCGTTTGGAAGGGGACCACTTGTTCCTAAGTTTTAATGGAGGAGTATTGAGAAACGATCTTACCATAAAAAGGGGGTACACTTTGGGAACGGTTCACGAAGTGATTTTTGAAGTAATAAACGGTAGGCACTATTGCTATTATAGTGAGGATGGGAATTTAAAGAGTGCCTATGACAGTGGTTCGGCTTCTTCCTATTTGGTCAAAGATGGTAGTAATTCGGTATTAATGGACATAGACTATGGAGATGCTTATTTTAAAATCGGCAACTACACCCAAAGTAATGCAAATAGGGAAGGAAGTAACGCAAACGACCCCGACAACTACGGAGAAGTCGTGGTATATGATTACGATCTAGACCATACAAATTAAATAGTTAGCTGGATCTGGAATGGATAAGGGCGGATTTTTAAATCTGCCCTTTTTTTACTTTATTTCTTGACTTATTCTAAACAAGCCATCAATTATTGAAAATCAGAAACGTTTATGGGTCCTTTAAATAAGATTTTAGCGCTTCGTATGAATTTATTTTAATGGATTTTTTTTCTCTGCCCATTACTTTTTGGATTTGAGATGGAATTTTGGGCGATATGTTCAACGTTTCTTCTACGGTAGCTAAAAACTTGACCGGGTGTGCTGTCTCCAGAAAGATTCCAAACGTATCTGGATTCAACTTCTGATATGTTTTTAACCCAAGATATCCTACCGCTCCATGCGGGTCTGCAACATACCCGGAGTTGTTATATAGCTTTTTCATGGCAGTTTTGGTCTCTTCATCGGAAAACGAAAAAGAGGAAAGATTTTCTTTAAGTACTGCAAAATCATTGTTGTAAAGTTTTCTAATGCGTACAAAGTTACTAGGGTCCCCAACGTCCATAGCATTGGAAATGGTTGCTATTGAAGGTACTGGCTCATATATGCCACACTGCATAAATTTTGGAACCACATCATTGACATTGGTAGCTGCTACAAAATGTTTGACAGGCATTCCCAATTTTTGTGCAACCATTCCTGCACAGACATTCCCAAAATTACCGGATGGTATGGAGAAAACAATTTCCTTGTCCTTGGACTTAGCTTGCTTATAAGCAAATAAAAAGTAAAATAATTGTGGCAGCCATCTCGCTACATTGATGCTATTGGCCGATGTCAATTTTTTTGTTGCCGTAATTTCCTCATCTAAAAAAGCAGTTTTTACCATCTTCTGACAATCGTCAAAAGTACCTTCAACTTCCATGGCAACAATGTTTTGCCCCAAAGTGGTGAGTTGCCTTTCTTGTATATCACTTACCTTTCCACTGGGATACAGTATGACCACATTTACCCCTTCCACTCCCAAAAAACCGTTGGCAACAGCTCCTCCGGTATCTCCGGAGGTGGCAACAAGAACGGTCACTTCATTGCTTTCATTTTTTGAAAAATATCCCAGACAGTTCGCCATAAACCGTGCGCCAACGTCTTTAAAAGCCATTGTTGGTCCGTGAAATAGTTCAAGGGTCGCAACACCTTCCTCAATTTCTATTACTGGGAAATCAAAATCCAATACGTTGTCTAGAATACTTTTTAAGAAAGTATCAGGAATCTCTGAACTTACGAATTGATGAATGGCTTTAAAAGCAATTTCATGATTGCTGTAGGTATCTATATTTTCGAAGAAACCCTTTGATAACGGAGTAATCTTTTCAGGAAAGTAGAGTCCTTTATCGGGTGCTATTCCAGCGATAACCGCTTCTTTGAAGGAGGCCAGATTATTGGGGTTGTTTAGGCTGTAAAAGTTCATTTATCTTTAAAATTGACGGATGACAGAAGATAGTTGATTGTGTGAAGGGACAGTGAATGTTTTTTCTAAAAGCAGTCATCATATTCATGAAATGAAATGCTTCATTATATAGAGCGATGAATTTTACTTCATCAATGTAGTACCTTCTTTTAGCTTTGAACAAGCAAGTTACCACCTCGGCCAGTGAACGAATGGAATATCCCATAAACCTTTTTTGCTCTGGATTTGATTGACCGATGGAACCTTCTGAAATATTCAAAGCAATTGAATCCGAAGCTCTTCGGATTTGTGAGGCTAAATTAAATTTTTCCCTTTCTGGGAATTTCAAAGCCAGTTGGTCTATTATTTCTCCAAAGTCCATGGCTTTTTGCCAAATATTTAGTTTTTCAAATTTAAACTTGTCCATTCATAAAAGATTTATTTGAGGTCGTAATAATGCGTTTTTAATTTTTAGTTTTTACAGTCATCAATCATCAGTCATCAGTCATCAGTCATCAATCATCAATCATCAATCATCAGTCATCAGTCATCAATCATCAATCATCAGTCATCAATCATCAGTCATCGGTCATCAATCATCAGTCATCAGTCATCAAATCCTCTTCACCCCCTCAATATTAATTTTCGACACATGGATATCAAAATCAACACCTATATTTTTATACGTTTCCTTCATGGCATCGGCTACTTGCAATGCAGTATGTTTACCTTTGCTCAATGCGAAAATTGATGGGCCAGAACCAGAAATGCCACAGCCTAAGGCCCCAGCTTCTCTAGTATTTACTTTTATTGAATCGAAACCAGGAATCAATATAGAACGAATGGGTTCAACGATGTAATCCTGTAACGACCGTCCTATTAGGTCATAGTCATTTTGGAAAAGTCCAGCAATGAGTCCACCAACATTTCCCCATTGTTGAATACCTTTTTCTAGAGTAATCGTAGTTTTTAAGATTTTTCGGGAATCCGAAGTTTTTATTTCTATTTGTGGATGAATCACTGTTGCGAACAATTCTTCAGGTGTGGGGATGGAAATAATATCCAAAGGCTGGTAACTTCGCACCAATGTAAAACCACCATAAATGGCAGGAGCCACGTTATCTGCATGGGCCACATCACTTGCTAGTTTTTCACCTTGCATAGCAAACTGTACCAATTCCAGATTTGAAAAAGGCTTGCCCAAAAGTTCATTCATGGCCCATACTGCCCCGGCTGAACTTGCTGCGCTACTTCCGATACCACTCCCGGGTTTGATTCTTTTATGGATTTCTATTTCAAATCCCCCTTCGTAATCACTTTTTTCCAATAAGGCCAAACCAGCCACTCCTGAAACATTTCTATTTGTTTCTAACGGAAGTTTCTGTCCAGTGATTTTAGTAATTCTTATTGTGTTTTCTGGAATTTTTCTAACTGTCATTTCATCTCCGACTGAATCTAATGCTAATCCCAAAACATCAAATCCACAGGAGACATTGGCAACAGTTGCCGGACAAAAAACCTTTAGTTCTTCCATTTTTAGAAGTTTCCGATTCGTATAATATCAGCAAAGATACCAGATGCAGTAACTTCGGCACCTGCACCTGCACCTTTTATGATCAAAGGTTGATCGGGATAGCGTTCGGTATAGAACAAAACAATGTTATCACTACCCTCCAGATTGTAAAAATCATGCCCGCTTGGTATTTTTTGAAGCCCTACTTTAGCCTTGCCATTTTCAAATTGGGCCACATATTTCAGCTTACTGTTTTTATCTTTAGCTTCTTTATATATTTTTTGGAATTCTGTTTCGTTTTTTTTCAAGGTCTCAAAAAATTCCTCGTTGGAATTTGTCTTCAAGCTTTCCTCCGGTAGAAAAGAATCACTTACGATTTCATTCATGTCCAATTGATAGCCACTTTCGCGTGCCAAAATGAGAATTTTTCGCATCACATCCACGCCACTTAGATCTATGGTCGGGTCCGGTTCGGTATACCCTTCTTCTTGTGCTTGTTTAACGATATCGTGGAACGTAACGGAATCATCGAAATTGTTAAAGACAAAGTTCAAGCTCCCAGAAAGTACAGCTTCAATCTTATTCACTTTGTCACCAGAGGCAATCAGGTGTTTTAGGGTATCAATTATTGGAAGTCCTGCACCCACATTGGTTTCAAACAAAAAAGGAGAATTGAACTGCTTTGCCAGTTGTTTTAATTCTTTATAATACCCATAGTCTGACGAGCAAGCAATTTTATTGCAGGTAACTACGGAAATACTGTTTTTAAGATAATCGGAATAGGTGAGCGAGACTTCTTCGCTGGCCGTATTATCGACAAATACACTGTTACGGTAGTTCAATTGATTTATTTTTTTGAAGAACTCTTCTTTATCCGCTTTTTGACCATTGGTTAAAACTGATTCCCAATTCTTTAAGGAAATCCCGTCTTCATTAAAAACCATGGTTCTGGAGTTACTTATACCAATGACCCGTATATTTAATTTTAGTTCTTCCCTTAAATACTTTTTCTGTTGCTTTATTTGATCAAGAAGTTTGGAACCTACGTTACCAACGCCCATTACAAAGAGGTTGAGCTGTTTTATATTCTCTTCAAAAAATGCTTCGTGTAGCGAGTTAAGGGCTTTTTTTACATCGGTTTTCTTAATTACTGCGGAAATATTTCGTTCAGACGCTCCTTGGGCTATTGCCCTTATATTCACGTTATTTTTCCCCAATGTGCTAAACATTTTACCGCTCAATCCTTGATGACTCTTCATATTATCTCCGACCAACGCAACAATGGCAAGGTCTTTTTCAACTAGTACAGGTTTTATTTTTTTACTGCTAATTTCATAAGCAAAGGCCTCATTCACTGTGTCCACAGCTTTTTCCACATCATTATCCGATATACCGACACAGATTGAATGTTCAGATGAAGCTTGTGTAATGAGCACCACACTGATATTCTCCAGGGAAAGTGTTTCAAAAAAGCGTTTGGATATTCCTGGGATACCTATCATGCCAGGCCCTTCCAAGGAAAGCAAACTAATGCCACCAACATGGCTTATACCTCGTACTGTTTTTCCATTGCCATTACTGTTCTTGGTAATACGGGTTCCCGCATCCTCAGGATTAAATGTGTTTTTGATGATGATCGGAATTTCTTTGCTTAAAACAGGCTGAATGGTAGGCGGGTAAAGTACCTTGGCCCCAAAATGTGAGAGTTCCATCGCTTCCTCATAACTTATTTGGGATACACATTTGGCTTGTTTCACCAACTTTGGGTTAGCGGTGTACATACCGCTAACGTCTGTCCATATTTCCAATACGCTGGCGTTTACGGCAGCTGCAATAATCGCTGCTGTATAATCAGAACCTCCTCTGCCCAAAGTAGTAAGGTTTCCGGCATTGCTTGATGCAACAAAGCCTGGTAAAACAGTTACCGAATGGGTTGATTTCTTAAAAAATGAATCACAGTTATGGTATGTTTTTTCAAAGTCTACATGTGCATTTCCAAAACTTTCATCAGTAGTAATTAGTTCTCTTGAGTCTTTAAAAGTAGCGTCGAGTTCTTCTGTTTTGAAAAATTCGGAAATAATAAAGGAAGATAGTAACTCACCGTAGCTAACAATTTTATCGGATAGTTTTGGTGTGAGTTCTCCGATTAAAAATGAACCTTCCAAAAGTGTTTCAAGGATATTCAAATCACTTTTCACCTTGCTCAAAATGGCACTTTGCGCATTCACAGGGATAAGTTCCTTAATCGTTCCCATGTGTCTGTCCTCAATCTTTTTTAGTCCATCTTTAAACGCTAAATCTTGATTTGAAGCAAGTTGTGAAGTGTGTAGCAGTAAATCGGTGACTCCACCAAATGCGGATACTACAACTGCTATCTTGTCCGAAACTTCATTTTGGACGATTGTTTTAACTCGGTTGATATTTTCTGGATTGGCTACCGAAGTGCCACCAAACTTTAAGATTTTCATGAGTGATTTTTATATGGAAAAATGGAAAATATATAAGGAACGGACGGAACTAATAATATAACTACCCCAAAGGGGTAATGGTAGTCAAAGTGAAGATAGATGAAAAAGATGTCATCGATGCTAAATTAATATCCGTTTGTTTAAATTGCATACTACAATTATAGAGGTCAAATGTAATGCTTTTGAGAGCTTCCTCAAATGTTTGTAGAATTTTTGCGAAAAATATACTAATAATCAATTTTTATTGTTGAATGAAAATTTTCACTGCCGAACAAATCTATCAAGCTGATAAATCCACGATCAAAAAACAGAAAATAAGTAGCGATGATCTCATGGAGAGAGCCGCCACGGGAATATTTGATTGGATACATTCCCGATTGCAGGGAGCCAATGTCAATATTCAGCTTTTTTGTGGAATAGGTAACAATGGTGGCGATGGGATTGCACTTGCAAGGCATCTCAAAGAAAATGGTTATTCCCTTCAGGTTCATGTGGTAAATTATAGTGAAAAGCGTTCCAAGGACTTTCTTCTGAATCTTGAGCGTTTAAAAGACCGAAAAATATGGCCCGATTTTATAAATGCGGATAGCGAATTACCAAAAATATCGCCTGATGATATTGTGATTGATGCAATTTTCGGTATTGGATTGAATAGAGCTCCCGATGTTTGGGTTTCGAACCTTATTGAGAATATCAATGCGTCATCTGCCTTTGTACTTTCTGTTGATATTCCATCTGGTTTGCCATGCCACAGAGTTCCATGGGATGTGGAACATGTAATACGGGCAAACTATGTGCTCAGTTTTCAAGTGCCTAAGTTGGTATTTTTCCTTCCCGAAACTGGAATCTATCAAAATCAATGGGAAATTCTGGATATTGGATTGGACCAAGAATATATGGATAGAACAGTAACGGATTACGAACTGATTGGTAGAAACGAAACATTGCCTCTGTATAAACAACGAACAAAGTTTTCGCACAAAGGCACTTATGGCCATTCTTTAATTATAGGTGGAAGTTATGGCAAGATAGGAGCTGTACAACTTGCCGGTAATTCGTGCTTAAGTATTGGAAGTGGTCTGGTTACCGCTTTTGTTCCTGAGTGTGGTTATCATTCTTTGCAAACAGCGACCCCTGAAATCATGGTGACAACGGATGATGAAGATGATAGTATTACCAATATTGAAATTTCTTTTAAGCCAACTGCCATAGGAATAGGTATGGGTATGGGAACCAAAGCGGTTACATCAAAAGCCCTTGGTAAATTTTTGAAGAAAAATACGGTTCCGCTGGTAATAGATGCTGATGGCCTTAATATTCTCGCAAAGCACCCTGAGTTGATTAAAAATGTTCCCAAACGATCGGTACTAACACCACATCCCAAAGAACTCGAACGTTTAATTGGTACGTGGACGGATGATTTTGATAAACTGGAAAAAGTAAAAGCTTTTTCTACAAAAAACGATTGCGTAGTGGTGGTTAAGGGCGCACATAGTATTACGGTTTACAATGAAAAAGGCTATGTGAACACAACTGGAAATCCGGGCATGGCGACTGCTGGTAGTGGTGATGTACTAACGGGTATTATTACCGGTTTGATCGCACAAGGTTATTCTTCTCTGGATGCTGCTATTTTTGGAGTTTACCTTCATGGTTTAGCAGGCGATATCGCTGTGGCGCAATTTGGATATGAAGCTTTAAAGGCTTCTATTATTTCGGAAAATATTGGTAAAGCGTATTTGGAACTGCTAAGGTCTCCAAATCGGAAAAAAGAAGAACAGAATGTTTAGGTTTAGAGTTTGTCCTTCTTTTTTTTGTTTTTAAGTCTTTTCTTTATCCAGGCCAGCGCATTATCATATTCAATAAAGAATTCCATGTTCTTTTTGTAGAACAACTTCTCTATTTTAAAGTTATGCATGTCTATTTCCTTTTTGGAAACGATGGCAAAGGCCTTTAAGTTTTCTAAACCCCTTAGGTAATTATAAATAGTGGGATCAACGGCATAGGAGTTTTTACGCAGACTTATATAGCCAAAGTTTTTGTTCCTAAAATGGATTTCAGAAATTCCGATAATTTGATACGCACGTTCCAGTGTCAAAGTAGCACCTTCCTCAAAAGTTGAAACCATGTAGTTGTCATAAACTTGAATGCTACCGATATCCAATTGATACTCGCGTGTAACAACAGCTTTCTTCGTAGAAGCAATTTTCATCCCCAAATAATTATAGTGTCTCGTGAACGAAAATATATGTAACGCCAGAGGGTTAGAAAAATATTAGATTAAAAGCGCAAATATCGTTTGTACGGCAAATTTGGTGCAAATAAAAAGGAGTAACGATTTCGCCACTCCTTTTTTATGTTATAATTCCGAGTTCATTTATTCTGTTTTCGGAGTTTTTTCGGGCTTCTCAATTTTAATGGTCAACTCCTCCTTCTTTTCGTCTAGATCCATGTAAATACTATCGCCTTCTTCCAATTTGGAATTTACGATTTCCTCGGCCAATGCATCCTCAATATATTTTTGAATCGCTCTTTTTAAAGGTCGAGCACCATACTGTTTGTCAAAACCTTTTTCGGCAATATAATCTTTTGCTTTTTTGGTAAGATTAAGGTTGTATCCTATATCTTGGATTCGTCCAAAAAGTTTATCCAATTCAATATCAATTATTTTATGGATGTCTTCGCGCTCCAACGGATTAAATACCACAACATCATCAATTCTATTTAAAAATTCCGGTGCAAAAGCTTTCTTGAGTGCATTTTCAATAACACTCTTTTGATGTGAATCTGCTTGCGCTTTTTTTGCAGCGGTTCCAAAACCAACACCTTGACCAAAATCTTTTAACTGACGTGCTCCAATATTGGATGTCATTATAATAATGGTATTTCTAAAATCTATTTTTCTTCCAAGGCTATCTGTGAGGAATCCATCGTCCAAAACCTGCAATAGCATATTGAAAACATCTGGATGTGCTTTCTCTACTTCGTCAAGAAGGATAACGGAATATGGTTTTCTACGTACCTTTTCTGTTAATTGTCCTCCTTCTTCATATCCAACGTATCCTGGAGGCGCTCCTACCAATCTTGAAATGGCGAATTTTTCCATGTATTCGCTCATGTCTATACGAATGAGTGCATCTTCAGAATCAAAGAGTTCCTTGGCAAGTATTTTTGCCAATTGGGTCTTACCAACACCGGTCTGTCCTAAAAATATAAAGGAGCCAATAGGTTTGTTGGGATCCTTAAGTCCGGCCCTGTTTCGTTGTATGGCCTTGGCAACTTTCGCAACGGCTTCATCCTGTCCTATCACAAAACCTTTGATTAAGTTAGGAAGTTCCGCAAGCTTATTGCTTTCTGTCTGTGCAATTCTATTGACGGGGATGCCGCTCATCATAGAAACTACATCGGCCACACTTTCTTCTGAAACGATTTCTCGATGTAACTTACTTTCTTCTTCCCATCGTTCTTGAGCCGAAGCCAATTCTTTTTCAAGACGTTTTTCATCATCACGAAGCTTTGCAGCTTCCTCATACTTCTGTTTCTTGACAACGCTATTTTTTAATTCACGTACATCTTCTAATTGATTCTCCAATTCCAAAATCTGTTTTGGGACATCCATGTTCACAATATGTACTCTAGAACCAGCTTCGTCAAGGGCATCAATGGCTTTGTCCGGCAAAAAACGGTCCGTCATGTAACGGTTCGTCAATTTAACACAGGCCAAAATAGCTTCGTCCGTATAATTAACGTTATGATGATCTTCGTATTTACCTTTAATGTTCATCAAAATTTCAATGGTTTCTTCGACCGTGGTCGGTTCTACCATTACCTTTTGAAAGCGACGCTCCAATGCGCCATCTTTTTCGATATATTGTCTGTATTCGTCAAGCGTTGTTGCTCCAATACATTGGATTTCACCTCGTGCAAGTGCAGGTTTAAACATATTTGATGCATCCAAGCTCCCCGTGGCACCACCGGCACCAACAATAGTATGGATTTCATCAATGAACAAAATAATATCATCGTTCTTTTCCAGCTCGTTCATCACCGCCTTCATACGTTCCTCAAACTGACCACGGTACTTTGTACCCGCAACCAATGAAGCCAAGTCTAAAGTAACAACGCGTTTGTTATATAGGATTCTGGAAACTTTTTTATTTATGATTCTTAGCGCTAACCCTTCTGCTATAGCACTTTTGCCCACACCGGGCTCGCCTATAAGGAGAGGGTTGTTTTTCTTTCTTCTGCTTAATATTTGTGATACCCGTTCAATCTCTTTTTCACGACCTACGACTGGATCCAGTTTATTTTCTTCTGCCATCTTGGTCAAATCACGACCAAAATTGTCCAGAACGGGGGTCTTGGATTTTTTAACTCCCTTTTGGGAAGAACTTGAACCGAACGTACCTTCTTTGGAATCACCTAAATCATCGGAATCACTTGGAAAAGATTCAGCTTGGGGTGAGTCCAAATAATCGTCATCACTCGTAATCATAGACTTAAATTGTTCTTTCACGTTATCATAATCAACTTTTAGCTTGTGCAAAAGCTTGGTAGTTGGGTCGTTTTCGTTTCTAAGGATACATAATAAAAGGTGTGCCGTATTAATAGAAGAACTTTGGAAAAGCTTCGCCTCTAGAAAAGTAGTTTTGAGTGCACGTTCTGCTTGTCGTGTTAAGTGCAGATTCTTTTTATCTTTTTGTATAGTTCCCGTATTTGGGTTGGCTGGGCTGAGGATTTCAACTTTTCTTCTGAGATGGTCTAAATCGACATCCAAGGCATCAAGGATATTGATGGCCTTACCATTGCCATCCCTTAAAAGCCCAAGCATTAAATGTTCGGTTCCTATAAAATCGTGCCCTAGTCTCAGGGCCTCTTCCTTACTATATGCAATTACGTCTTTTACTCTTGGGGAAAAATTATCATCCATACGTTTCCTTTTCAGCAATTAAAATTAATAAAAGTATCCTTACCATGGTCAAATACCGTACCCATATTCGATAAACTAGTATTAAAAGTCGGAATAAAGTACACTTTGTACACTGTTTAACAAAGCTTTATTAGTATTTCTGGACTGAAAGTAATGCTGTTGATAATTTTTTTAATAAAGTAAGTTGCAATTGTATTGAAAGGTGTGATTTTGCGTATATTGGCATGATATTTTAACCGCAAAAAGCAACAAGATTTTAGCATGGCTGAAGGAGAAAAGTTAATTCCTATCAATATTGAAGATGAGATGAAATCTGCCTACATTGATTATTCAATGTCGGTCATTGTGTCACGTGCCCTGCCAGATGTGCGGGACGGGCTCAAACCTGTTCATAGAAGAGTATTGTATGGTATGCACGAACTTGGAGTTAGGTCCAATAGTTCCCACAAAAAGTCTGCTCGTATCGTAGGTGAGGTGTTAGGTAAATACCACCCACATGGAGATACTTCCGTATATGATAGTATGGTGCGTATGGCACAAGAATGGAGTTTGAGGTATATGTTGGTCGACGGCCAAGGTAACTTTGGTTCTGTAGATGGTGATAGTCCTGCGGCCATGCGTTATACGGAAGCAAGAATGCGAAAAATCGCTGACGAAATGTTAGCGGACATAGATAAAGATACCGTAGACCATCAACTCAACTTTGATGACTCACTTAAAGAACCGACCGTACTTCCTGCCCGTGTTCCCAATTTATTGGTGAACGGAGCATCTGGTATTGCTGTTGGTATGGCCACCAATATGCCGCCACATAATTTATCTGAAGTTGTTGACGGCACCATAGCCTACATAGAAAACAACGATATTGAGATAGAGGAACTCATAACCCATATTAAAGCCCCTGATTTTCCTACTGGAGGAGTAATATATGGTTATGACGGTGTCAAGGAAGCTTTCCATACGGGAAGAGGTAGAGTAGTTATGAGAGCTAAAGCTACTTTTGAAGAAGTTCAAGGTAGAGAATGCATCATAGTGACTGAAATACCTTATCAAGTCAATAAGGCAGACATGATCAAAAAGACTGCCGATCTTGTTAATGATAAGAAGATAGAAGGAATTGCAACAATACGGGACGAATCCGATAGAAAAGGGATGCGTATCGTTTACATTTTGAAGCGTGATGCAATCCCTAATATTGTATTGAACACACTTTACAAGTATACTGCTCTTCAATCTTCATTTAGTGTAAATAATATTGCGCTTGTAAAGGGTAGACCCCAATTGCTCAATTTAAAGGAGATTATCCATCATTTTGTCGAGCACAGGCATGAGGTCGTCGTTAGAAGGACAAAATACGACCTGAAGAAAGCAGAGGATCGTGCGCACATTCTAGAGGGACTAATTATTGCTTCTGATAATATTGATGAGGTAATTGCAATTATAAGAGCTTCTTCCAATGTAGAAGAAGCCAGAAATAGTCTGATGGAGCGTTTTAAGCTCACTGAAGTTCAGGCCAAAGCAATTGTGGAGATGCGATTGCGTCAACTTACCGGACTAGAGCAAGATAAGCTTCGTGAAGAGTATGACGAATTGTTAAAAACCATTGAGGATTTAAAAGATATTCTCGCTAATAAGGACCGAAGAATGCAAATCATTACCGATGAACTTCTTGAAGTAAAAGAGAAGTATGGTGATGAGCGTAGGTCTGAGATAAACTTTGCCGGTGGCGATTTGAGCATTGAGGATATGATTCCTGATGAACAGGTCGTTATCACGATTTCCCATGCTGGATACATAAAAAGAACTTCCCTATCCGAATATAAAACCCAAAACAGGGGAGGGGTTGGCCAAAAAGCTTCCTCGACCCGTACCGAAGATTTCTTGGAGCATCTCTTTGTAGGGACGAACCATCAGTACATGTTATTTTTCACCCAAAAAGGTAAATGTTTCTGGATGCGGGTTTATGAAATCCCTGAAGGTAGTAAAACCTCTAAAGGAAGAGCTATCCAGAATTTGGTCAATATAGCGCAGGACGATAAAGTCAAGGCCTTCATATGTACCAGAGACCTCAAGGACGAAGACTATGTTAATGGTCACTACGTGATTATGGCGACCAAAAAAGGAACGGTCAAGAAGACTTCTTTGGAACAGTATTCTCGACCAAGACAGAATGGTATAAATGCTATCACCATTAAGGATGAAGATGAGTTGCTCGAAGCGAAACTGACTACTGGTACAAGCCAAATCCTTTTAGGGTTAAAATCTGGTAAGGCCATCCGATTTGAAGAAAGCAAGACACGGCCTATGGGCAGAAATGCATCTGGGGTTCGAGGAATTAGATTGGCCAGTAATGATGATGAAGTTATAGGTATGGTATCGGTTCACAACTTTGAGGACGATATCTTGGTAGTTTCGGAGAATGGATACGGTAAACGTTCAACCATAGATGATTACAGAATCACCAATAGGGGAGGAAAGGGTGTAAAGACTATTTCGATAACTGATAAGACAGGAGGTCTTGTAGCCATAAAAAATGTTTCCGACACCGATGATTTAATGATAATCAACAAATCAGGTATTGCGATTCGTACCAGTGTTGAAGATTTACGGGTCATGGGCAGGGCCACTCAGGGAGTAAGGCTAATCAATTTAAAAGACAATGATTCCATTGCAGCTGTAGCAAAGGTCATGAAAGACGAGGATGCAGTAGAAGAAGCTGAAATACTTGATATTGAGGTAAATGGAGATGATGGCACAGCAATTGATAAAGAACCTGGGGAAACTAAAGAATAAATCAATAAACACTAATAATTATAATCCAAATTCAAAATGAAAACTAGAGTTTTAATACTAATAGCCCTAGGGGTTTCTACAATGGGGTTTGCCCAAAAGAATGAAATCAAAGCAGCGGAAAAGGCATTGAAAAGTGGAGATGCGGCAACAGCCAAGACCACTTTGGAAAGTGCAGCTTCCTTAATTGATGCGGCAGATCCTAAATTACAAGCACAATATCATGCAGTAAGAGGTAATGCTTATGCAGATTTAGCAAAAAAGGGAGATGCAACAGCCTTCCAACCAGCTATCGATTCCTATAACAAAGTCATTTCTATCGAAGAGGCTAGTGGCAAAGAGAAGTATACTACGGTTGCAACGCAAAGTTTGTCACAAATGACAGCGGATTTAGTGAATGCTGCTGTTGAAGATAACAATAACAAGAAGTTTGAAGAAGCTGCCGAAAAATTATATATGGGCTACACATTAAGCCCAAAGGACACGCTCTATTTATATTATGCAGCAAGTAGTGCGGTAAATGGGCAGAGCTATGAAAAAGCATTGACCTATTACAATGAGCTCAAAACAATTGGCTATGACGGTAGTGGTGTAACTTATACCGCAGTGAATATAGAAAGTGGTGAAACCGAAACTATGGATTTGACTACGAGAGATCTCTATGTTAAAGCAGGAACGCATAAGGATCCAAAAGAAGAAAAAACACCTTCAAAAAAAGCTGAAATCGTTAAAAATATTGCACTTATCTACCAACAATTAGGTGATAATGAAAAAGCTTTAGCCGCTTATTCAGATGCAAGAGCAGTTGAGCCAGATGATGTTAATCTAGTCTTGGGACAAGCCAATTTGCACTATGCAATGGGCGATAAGGACAAATTCAAAGAATTAATGGCCGAAGCTTCTGCAATGGCTCCTGATAATGCAGATTTGTTATACAATATCGGAGTAATCAATATGGAACAAGGAAACCTAGAAGATGCTAGAGACGCTTACAAAAAGACCTTGGCTATAGATCCTGGTTATATCAATGCATTGTTAAACCTTTCAACTACTTATGTTAATGAAGGGAATGCTTTGATAGATGAGATGAATGCTTTGGGCAATTCTCGAGCTGATATTGCCAAGTATGATGAGTTGAAAGTGAAAAAAGATGATTTGTTCCAAGAAGGTGCAAAAATATTGGAAGATGCACTAAAAACCAATCCGGATAATCAGGGCGTATTATCACAACTGAAAAATATCTACGGAGCTTTGGGCGATACAGATAATTTTATGCGAATTAAAAAGTTATTGGGAGAAGAATAGTAGCATTTCGTAATTCCAAAAAAGCCCCTGATTTCTTGAAATCAGGGGCTTTTTTATATTATTTTTTTAATTACCCTAAGCTGATGGGTGTATTTGTTTTCTTGTGTATTAAAAATACCGGTGTGGTCTAAACGATCTACACGAACATGTCCGTATACGTGTATGATATAGTTGTCTTGTAAAATAATACCTACATGGTCAATAATGCCTTCGCTGTTATCAAAAAAAGCCAAATCTCCAGGTTCGCTCTCTTCTATAAAACTAAGTACTTCTCCTTGTTTGGACTGTTGTTCGGCATCCCGTTTTAATACATGTCCATTTATTTTATAGACCATCTGGGTGAATCCTGAGCAATCTATTCCAAATGGGCTTTTTCCTCCCCATTGGTAAGGTGATTTCATATATAAAAGCGCTGTGTCTATAAGATTGAGCTTAGGCTTTTTCCCTTTTATGGAATCTCCTTCAAAGGTATGGTTCAACGTAGCTGCAGCAGATATTATAGAACCAAGCACTATGGGCATCAGTATTCCATCAGCAGTACAGATATGGGAGACAATATCCGAAGAAAATGCATTATCCATGAAAGAAGCTTCTAATGTCTTAAAAGCTTCTTCTTCTATCAACTTAATTTGATAATTAGGAATCCAACCTTCAAAATGATCATAAGCCACTCGGATTCTACTCCATTTCTTGCGTTGCTCCAGTACCTTAAAATATTCTCCATACAATAATTGTGAATTCATTTCACTACTATCATCTGGAAGTGTTCTAATGGGAACAATACTTAGATGGCAAATTCCGTATTGCATCTATTTATAGCGATTGAATTAATTCCTTTCTAAAACAATTGCCGAAGCACCACCGCCACCATTGCATATGGCTGCGGCACCAAGTTTGGCGTTGTTCTGTTGGAGCACATTTAGTAAGGTTATGGCTATTCTAGCGCCTGAGCAACCCAAAGGGTGGCCTAAAGAAACGGCACCGCCATTTACATTTACATTGGAATCATTTAATCCTAGTAGTTTCATGTTGGCAAGGCCAACTACAGAAAAAGCTTCGTTAAATTCAAAAAAATCAATATCATCTATCGAAACACCTGCGCGATCAAGAGCTTTTGGCAAAGCTTTGGCGGGTGCGGTCGTAAACCATTCTGGTTCATGTGCAGCATCCGCATAACCTGTTATGGTTGCTAAAGGTGTTAGGTTGAGCTCAGCAGCTTTTTCTGAACTCATGAGCACCACTGCGGCCGCTCCGTCATTTATGGTGGATGCATTGGCAGCTGTAACGGTTCCGTCTTTTGTGAAAGCAGGTCGGAGTGCTGGAATTTTTTCCATTTTCACATTGCCGTACTCCTCGTCTTTACGTACTATTACAGGCTCTCCTCTGCGTTGAGGAACTTCAACCGGAATAACCTCATCGTCAAATTTTCCATTGTCCCATGCTTGGGCAGACCGTTGGTATGACTGTATGGCATACGCATCTTGTTCTTCTCTACTAAAATCATATTCTTTCGCACATGCATCGGCACAAACACCCATGGCATTTTCGTCATAGGCATCTACAAGGCCATCTTTCTGCATACCATCAATCAATGTGGCAGGCCCAAATTTTAGACCTTTTCTCATATAAGAATAGTGTGGAATAAGGCTCATATTTTCCATGCCTCCAGCTACTACAATCGAGTTTTCTCCCAAAGCGATGGACTGTGCTGCTTGCATGATGGCCTTCATTCCAGAGGCACAAACTTTATTGACAGTTGTACACGGAACGGTATTTGGTATTCCAGCATATATAGCTGCTTGTCTTGCAGGCGCTTGTCCGGTTCCAGCCTGTACTACATTGCCCATTAAAACTTCTTGGACCATTTCAGGTTTTAAGCTTATTTTTTCCAATGCTCCCTTAATGGCAGTAGCTCCTAATTTGGTTGCCGGGACGCTGGATAATGCTCCCATAAAGCTTCCTATTGGAGTTCTTACGGCGGATACGATTACAACTTTGTTCATGTATGCTTTTTTACTGTTGCGAAAATACTAAATTTAAATACAAGCTCTAGTGCAAAACGTTACCACCACTTCTTATTAATATTTTTCTATTTTTGGTGTTAACTGTATTGTCCATGGGAAAAACTTTAGATAACATTTATAAGCATCAATCGCTTGCCTACAAGTATTTTCTTTATTTGGTTTCAGTTGCTTTAATCGTGTTTTTTTTCCCAAAAGGTGGAAAATTTAAGTACGAATTTCAGAAAGGAAAACCTTGGCAATATGAAAACCTGTATGCCCCTTTCGACTTTTCCATCAAAAAGACAGATGAAGAGCTGCTCTTGGAGCAACAATCGATTAAATCTAAAAAACTTGACTACTACAATTATGATGAAAAGGTCTATGATGAGGTATTGGAAGAATATTCGAATAGTTTTAACAGGGTTTTTTCTTCCAGTGGGTATACTACTGAGCAACGAACCCAACTTTTCGCTATCGGGGAGAAAATATTGGATTCTATTTACCAAAATGGCTTTATTGACGAGGAGATTTTAAGTGATCAGATTTTTTTGCTAAAGGAAAATCGTGGAATAATAACGTCCAGAAATACAATTGTTACTTCGAGCAATGCACAGGAAAAACTTGGCCAACTTTTAAGAAGCTACAATTTGGGCAATAGTCGCGGCCGTTTAACAAAGCTCATCGGTTCGGTGCTCAAAACAAACTTATCTTATAACAGAAGCCTTTCTGATAAAGCTTTGGAAGAAGAGCTTTCTAAAATTTCTTTTACCCGGGGCAATGTTACAGAAGGTAAATTGATAGTTGCGAAAGGTGAGGTTGTCGAAGCTGAGAACTTAAAAATATTGAATTCTTTAAAAAGCGAGTATGAATCTGAACTATGGAGAGGGAACAACTATTATTTTATCCTCTTAGGCTATATCATTTTAGTTGCATTGGTATTGATTATGTTACTTCTTTTTCTAAAAAGATACCGGAGTGAGATTTTTAATAACAACAATAAGGTAACGTTCATTTTTGTGAACCTTTTGTTAATGGTTTTTGCTACGACCTTAATGGTAAAAAATAACGATAGTTATGTTTATGTTGTACCACTTTGTATACTTCCTTTAATATTAAAAAACTTTTTTGATGCTAGGTTAGGATTATTTGTCCATGTTCTGACGGTACTCATATTAGGTTTTGTGGTCCCCAATAGTTTTGAATACATTTTTCTTCAGATAATTGCAGGTATCGTTACCATCTTAACCGCATCCGAATTGTACAAGAGAGCCAATTTGTTTATTTCGGTTGGCCAGATTACGCTTATCTATATTGTTGGGTACTTTGCCTTTCATGCAATTCATGAAGGAAATCTTGAAAACATTGAGTGGGTATTATTCGGGATTTTTGTGTTGAACGGACTCTTAACACTATTTGCCCAACCACTTATTTATATATACGAGAAGATATTCGGGCTTATCTCAGATGTTTCTTTGCTGGAACTTTCGGATACCAATTCTAAATTATTAAAAGAACTTTCTGATAAGGCTCCGGGCACATTTCATCATTCATTACAAGTTGCTAATCTTGCAGAAGCAGCTGCCAATGAGATAGGAGCCAACGCTATGCTGGTTAGGGTAGGGGCTCTGTACCATGACATAGGGAAAATGAACAAGCCTGCTTTTTTCACGGAGAATCAAGTGACCAACGTTAATCCACATGATGAATTACCACCACGAGAGAGTGCCAAAATAATTATAGACCATGTCATTGAAGGAATTGAAATAGCTCGAAAAAATAATCTTCCAGATAGAATAATCGATTTTTTGCGCACGCACCACGGAACTTCTTTGGTTTTTTATTTCTTTAAAAAGCAACAAGAATTGGAGGAAAATGTAGATGAAAATGATTTTAGATATCCCGGTCCAATACCTTTCTCGAAAGAAACAGCAATATTAATGATGTCTGACGCTATTGAAGCTGCCTCCAAAAGTTTAAAAAACCCCACATTTACAATTATAGATGAATTTGTAGAGAAAATCGTGAGTGGACAGATGAAAGCCAACCAGTTTCTAAATGCAAATATTACTTTAAAGGAAATTGAAATGGTAAAGAAAGTGTTGAAGCATAAGTTGACCAATATTTATCATCTTAGGGTGGAGTATCCAGATTGATAACTACTTAGATATATTTACTTAAAAAAGTAAAAAAATAGTTGCGATGTTACGGATGAAAAGGTACATTTGCATCCGCATTTTCAAAGTGCATGTTCATAAAAACAATGGGAGAGGTGCCGGAGTGGTAACGGAGCAGATTGCTAATCTGTCGACGCGTAAGTGTCGCATGGGTTCGAGTCCCATTCTCTCCGCAATTTTTTATTGCAATTGATAACCTTCTCGGGGTGTAGCGTAGCCCGGTTATCGCGCCGCGTTTGGGACGCGGAGGTCGCAGGTTCGAATCCTGCCACCCCGACGAACCACTTTTCAAGTGGTGTTAAAGCACTGTTAACTGACTGGTTGACAGTGCTTTTCATTTTTAATGAATTCATCCGATATCATCTAATATCATATAAAAGGTGTAGAGTTCGGTGAATGGATTGGTACGATGGTTGTGCATAATTTTGGTAGTGGATAGGGCTATTTATAGTCGTCTTTGCAAACAAGGTTTGTTCAACTTAAAAGACTCGTATCATTCGCAACAACAGCACTTTAGCATTACTCATTTTCACAAGGGACATCAATTACAATCCCGAAAAACTCACCATTTATGCCCGTATAACCGTTGATGGAAGACGCGCGGAAATCAGTTTAAAGAGGTATACATCGGTGAATGTTTGGGACGTTTCCAAGGGAAGGGTCATCGGAACGACATCAAAAGCGAGGTTGCTCAACAGCTATCTTGACGAGGTATACGTCCAGATTCTTGACGCCCACAAACAGCTTTTAAGGGAGGGCAAGGTAATTACCGCACAGGCCGTAAAGGCCCGTTTTCTGGGGCAGGATGAGCAGCGCAAGACACTCAAAGAACTTGTCAAGTACCACAATACCACCATGGACTCGGTGCTGAAATATGGCACGATGAAAAACTACTATTCCACCGAACGCTATCTGCATAGGTTCATAAGCGACAAATTCAGTTCCCGCAATTACTTATAGCCATTGTTGTGTGCAGTTTTTATTCGGTTATTCTTTTCTTTAAATCCATTCTTTCGTGCAATATTCTTGTAATTTCCACATAATTTTTATCCAATGTTCTGTAGAATATTATGTGTCGATTTGCTTTTATTCCGAGAAGTTGCTTAGATATTCCTTCGTAGTTTTTTCCTAAATCTGGGTTTTCCGCAATTTCCTCACAGTTAGAAATCAGTCCATCGTAATATTTGTCAGCTTGTTTTTCTGACCAAACCTCAAATGTATAATCCCAAATCTTTGATAAATCCTCGACAGCTTTATTGGTCAGTTCATATTCAGCCATTCGAGTGCTTTTTCGCTTTCAAGGATTCCAAATGTTTTTTTGGGTCAAAATCGTGAGCAATTCCGCTGTCGATTCCTTCTTGAATTGCATTTTTTAGAGCAATAACTTTACTTTCTTCTTCCTCTAAAAGTCTTAGTCCTGCACGTATGACTTCACTAACGTTCTTAAACCTTCCTTCACTTATTCGGCTTTGAACGAATTGGTCAAAATAATTTCCGAGTGATATTGATGTGTTTTTGTTCATTTGACATAATTTTATTCAAAAATACCAAAAATTGGTATTAAGGCAAAATTTTCCTCAAATTGTACACAACGGGAGTCTGCGCAGAAACCCGATTTCGAATAAAAATAAGTGATCGGTTTTGATCTATAGCGATATGATGCGGGTTTAATGGATGTTTTTTTGGCCGGAAAATAGGTTGCGCCGGAAAAGAAAGCGGTGCAGAATTTCGGTTATGGCCCGGAATAGGCTGGATATTTCAAGTCCAAGCTGTTTCAGCCCTTTCTCGAGGTCTTTCGGACCGAGGATCGACATTAGTCTTGTCAGGTTATAACAGGTCATGATCAGGTTTACCTCGGATAGAACGTTCTGTTTTCCCTTCATCAGGGTATGGGTAAAGCCCCATTGCCTTTTCAGGGTCCCGAACTGGTGTTCGGTGATCTGTTGCCTGAGCCTGTAATATTCGGTGTTTTGTTCGACCCTCTTTTGGTTTTCCTCCAATGCTTCCTGATAGATGGAACGTTCTATGAACCGTCCGTTCTTGTTTTTGGTACACAGTTGTCTTACGGGGCATGTTTTGCAGGCCTGTCGGTTCTTGTAATGTTTTATCTTGTGGCCGGCCTTATTGTATACCGTTCCATTGGTGGTCAATACTTGGTCGGCCGGACATGTATATGTAGCCTTCCCTAAAAATGTAGCCTTACCTGTTTTAGGACGTTGCTAAATTCATAAAATTATGATCAATGTTCATC
>NZ_JAHCMU010000027.1 GCF_018449435.1 Flagellimonas sp. 389
AAACCACATTTGGTTGTACCACTTGATCGGCCCACCCTATAAGTGTATCTGAAAAGTTAGGGGCGGACATCCCGGAAAAGGTGAGCATGTTTTCCATATTTACAACACTGCCTATGTTCCATGCCCCTAGACTTTGGTTGAACGCTGTGGCCTCATCGAACATAAACCTCATGATTATAACATTGCTAACGTCCCAGTTGGCAATGGGCTGATTGAAACTTTGTGCGTACTGAAACATTTGGCCCATATCGGTAACGTTGCCAACGTTCCAGCCACCAATGGGCTGATTGAAACTTCCTGCGTACTGAAACATACCGGTCATACTGGTAACGCTGGATACTACCCAACCGCTAATGTCCTGATTGAATGCAGCAGCTCTAAAGAACATTAATCGCATAGTTTCAACATTGCTCACATTCCATCCACTGATATCCTGATTGAACGAGGTATTGTAGGCAAAAGTACCTAACATATTGGTGACGTTGCCTACCTTCCAATCGTTAATGTTCTGTTTAAAATCCGCATTGGGAAAAGCGTAACTGAACGATGTACATTGCTCAAGGTTGGGTTCGCCCGTTGCATTTATAGCTACATAAATATCATCATTATCCAAGTGAAACATATCCTCCATACTCTTCCATGCCGTGTCTCCCCATTGCTCCACGGTCCGCAAAGCGTCCTGTCCAAAGAAGCTCAATCGGCCCACTTGCCCTTTTAGGGCCACGGTATAAGTGTCCGCAGTTTGGTACTGATGGTACGCTTCCTCTTCGGTCACATGTTCCTCTGGCTGTCCATCGCCCCAATCAATTTGAAAATCGACGTCTTCCCCTTCTCCGAATACTTCTATGCTGAATTCCTCATTGGCACCAGCGGTCTCCAAGGTAAAGATAAAGGACGCCGGGTCTTCGAACAGGTTCTCGATAACGTTCTTGACCGCTATCTGTACGCTGATCTGGTCCGTGCCCCCATTGCCATCGGAGACGGTCACCGTTATGCTGTGTTCTGGGGCGGTCTCAAAGTCAAGGTTTTGGCCATCCGCCAAGGTGATCAGGCCGTTTTCGTCTATGCTGAACAGTCCTTCACCGTTTCCGTCCGTGATCTCAAAGGTGAGCGTATCGTCCGCATCGGCATCGGTGGCGGTCACGGTAAAGATGGTGAATTCATTGTTTGCATTCTCGTCCACTTCGGTCGTTGTGGTCTGGTTGGTGATCACCGGGACGGTGTTCTGCGCTTCGGTTTCGGTCACGGTAAAGGTGCTCCCGGTCACGGTCTCACCACCTACGCCAACACTTACCGCCCCGGTAGACGCACCCTGGGGAACGGAAATGGTTAGCTTGGTGGCGGTGGCGGTACTTACGGTAGCCGTAATGGCACCAATTTTTACGGTGTTGGATGCCGGCGTTGTACTAAAGTTGGTCCCGTTAATGGTCACCGCTGTACCAACAGGCCCGGAACTGGGCGTAAATCCACTTATGGTCGGTTTGGACGTTGGTGTCGGCGTTGTCGTTCCATTGTCGTCACTGGAACAGGAGACAGCGAACATTGTAAGGGATAGGATCATCAGGTTCAAAAAACGTATTTTTTTCATGAGCTCGAAATTTAGCGTTAGAGCATGCAAGAAAACAGGAATATAGATCGGTGCCCCATGGTAATTGACGGATACAGGGTTTGGGTTGACGGATGGGGGTGTTGGGTTTTGGGTGAAAGGTTTCAAAGTTGCAGAGTTTCAAAGTTTCAAAGTTGAGAAGGGTCGTTATCGAGGTGAAGGGTTTTGGGTGAAAGGTTTTGGGTGAAAAGGGGTGTTTTTCAGACATCAGACATCAGAAATCGGAAATCAGAAGTCAGTTGTTAGGAGTTAGGGATTACAAGTAAACAAGTTGTAAGCATATTCGATTCCAATACCCAACACCTTTTACCCTTCACCTTATACCTAATTCCCAATCCCTACAATTCATCCCTAAAAACTAACAGTTCGCGAATCTACTTTTTCACTTGCCCTTCAATATCCCGAAGTTTGCTATGTAATTAAGATATAGATAACACTTAAAACATAGCATTATGAAAGACTTCAATGAATACCGGTACACAATAGCAAAGGAAAAAGTTGACACTATTAGATCTTTCTATTCCAGTTTATTTGCCTATTGTATTGTCATTCCCATTTTGGCCTATATCAATTATAGGACAACCAGTTTTCTTTGGTTCGTTTTTCCTGCACTGGGTTGGGGAATAGGATTGGTCGCAAATTGGATGGGCATTTATGGGTATAATCCTATTTTTGGCAGAGACTGGGAAGAGTGTAAAATCAAGGAATTCATGAACAACACTAAATTCTAATGTTTCAGTATATTTAACTGTACAACTAACCAAAAACAACTAAAATGGAAAATTTAAGCAAGGAAAATAAATATATAAAGGCAAGGGAGAGGGTTATCCAATTAAAAAAGTTTTACGCAAACCTTTGGACGTATATTGTGGTAATTTCAGCTTTGGCATTGATCAACTATTTAACCAACGGATTTAGCTATGCATGGTTTTTGTGGGCCGCATTTGGATGGGGGATAGGTGTCTTTTTTCATGCCATAGGGACCTTCGACCTCAACCCATTTTTTGGAAAAAACTGGGAAGAGCGTAAGATTAGGCAGTTTATGCAAAAAGAAGAAGAAAACGATAAATGGAGATAGTTATGGAGCCATATAATCAAGAAAAATTAAAACGTGCAAAGAACCAGATCGAAAAGCTAAAAGGGTTTTATGTTCACATAGCAGTTTATGTCATCGTGAATGCCTTTATCCTTTTTAATATCTATAGAAACACCGAGGATTTTTGGCAATGGGGTCATTTTGTAACGCTTTTTGGATGGGGCATTGGACTTTTTTTCCATGCGGCCAAGACTTTTGATTTCAACCCACTTTTTAATAAAAAGTGGGAAGAAAGGCAGATTAAAAAATATATTGAAGAGGATAAAAAAGAAATGGATAAATACATGTAACATGAAAAATCTAGAAACTAGTAGGGAAAGAGCAGAAAAAAGAGTAAAACAACTAAAGAAGTTTTATTCGCACTTGAGTATTTACATTATTATCAATATCATCATATTCTGTATAAAGGCGTATCATTATGATTTTTTCCAAGATATGGGTTCCGAAGCCTTTAACTATAACAATTGGTTGATATGGGACTTGGTATCCACACCAGTAATCTGGGGAATTTTTCTTGTTGTTCATGCAATCCGGGTCTTTAGCCACTCCCGTGTAGAAAAGTGGGAAGCCAAGCAGATTCAAAAATATATGGAACAAGAAGAACAGGATACACGTACTTTTGAATAATCTTTAATACTGTAAAATGAACGTTATCATTATAGAAGATGAGAAACCCGCTGCAAGACGTTTGAACAGGTTGCTTGCAGAATTGGATGTTGAGGTTTCAACCATGTTGCATTCCGTTGAAGAATCTATCGAGTGGTTTCAGAACAATCCACATCCTGATCTTATCTTTTTGGATATCCAATTGTCGGATGGTCTTTCGTTTGAAATATTTGATATCATCGAGGTAAAAAGTGCCATAATTTTCACCACTGCATATGACGAATATGCGCTCCAGGCATTTAAGTTGAACAGCATAGATTATTTGTTAAAACCTATCGATGATGAAGAGCTGGAAAGTGCTGTAAAAAAGTACAAGGATTTTAAGCCTGGTTCGCACAAAATATCGGTTGATTTTAACGACATAAAAAACCTGTTGGTAAACCCTCTGGAACGTGAATACAAAAAAAGATTTACGGTCAAGGTAGGGCAGCATTTGAAAATTATAAATGCAGATGACGTGGAATGTTTTTATAGTGAAAATAAGGGAACCTATGCAGCTACATCCGAGGGGAGAAGTTATCTGTTGGATACCACTCTGGAGAATTTGGAAGAGGAGCTCTCACCAAAAAATTTCTTCAGGGTGAGCCGAAAATTTTATGTGAACATCAATCACATCAACGACATCATTTCATACACCAATTCTAGGCTTCAAATTAAGCTGAATCGCTTTAATGAACAAGAAATCATCGTAAGCCGGGAGCGAGTAAAGGACTTTAAGCTTTGGTTGGAATAAGGATTTTTAAAAATTTGGTTATCAAATATTTATTTTAAATAATAAGTAAATATAGATTTTTCTTATAATAGCTTTTTTAAGAGAAAAATGGCTATTTTTCGACTCGATTGTCATCAAAAGCCGATGGCAGCAATTTAGGAATCAGTTTTATAAAAATAGGCAATAAAACTGCTCCGCCCGGTAGCATAAAAATGGCCAAAGAAGGAATGGTTTTAAAAATATCCAACAAATGATTTTGTACTTTTTTCTTTTCTTCCGCACTCAAATCCTTTACCGTGGATTTTGATAAAAGGGTGACAAGCTCCTTACTTTCAAGAAGCTCTTTTTTTAGTCTTTTGCTATTTCGCAAAATCAATTTACTTACACTTTTGGACATTCCTTCATAGAACTGAAACGCCAAATTTTTATCATTTAAATAGGTTGCTTTTTCGCTGTTTTTCTCGAAGAAATCCGTAACGAAATTCAAAGCATATTCTACCTCGATTTTTGTCTTTCCCAAGTCCTTGCCCAGACCAAAAATATAATCGGATTCCGTGTAGTCCAATGACCCGTCTTCCCATAAGGTTAAACATGCAATATCGATAAAATATTCTCTTTCATAAACGGTAAAATTTCGTTTTAATAAATCCCTGTAGGTGCCATCAAAATCTGTCTCATCTAAATCTACATAAGTCAAAGAGGAAGCCAATACCTGTACAAGTTTTACATCTTTTTTATCGGCATCTTTTGAGTTCAATGCATGGTAAGCAATGTTGATGGTTACATACTCCAATAAATGTGCGTGTTGTTTTATGGGGATATAACCTTGTAGATAGCATCTAAAAATTAGGACATCTACATATAATAACGAGTTGGTGAGACTGTTCCCAAAAGCCCTATTAAAGATGTTACTGTCCAAATAAATTCTGGAATCCAAGAGCTTTTCCAATTGGGATTCGGTATGGGTTCCACTTAGTATTTTGTTCAGGAACGAGATTTTACCGACCTCCAAGGATTGGTAGTAATCAAAAACAGTATTTACAAAGGCATCAAAATCAGTTTCTTTTTTTTCGAACCTAAAGGTGAAATACAATGCCGTGAGCAAGTTTATTTTTGCAATTTCATCTTCGGTAAGCTTGTGCTCTACTGGAACAAATGAGGGGATGTTTAAGTGAACCCCATAGATAAAACCATTCGTCTTAAGCTCCTTATAGAGGCTTTCAAAGTCTGGGAAATCAAGATTATCTTTATTTACAAGATATCCAAACTTGTTTATCCAGCCGGAAGATGAGGGATTCATTAGGTTATGTTTACCTTGGCAAAATACTATAAATTAAACAATTTGAAGTAATAGGGAAATTTAAAAAGGAAAGAAAATTAAATTAAAACTGTAAAGTTTCCCTTCATTTAGATTCAGGCTCATCAGTCTCTATAGTCAAGGCTTCCTCTTTTTTAAGGATTTCTATACCTTTTTGAATGACCAAATTGGTGGGGATGGTAATCTTTCTTCCATCATCCGTACGCATAAAAAGATAAAAACCACTGATATCCTCAACTTCTCCGGTCCAATCAAAATCTTTGTCCAGAACCCTGACCCTATCACCAAGACGCAACGGATGACTAAAGAATAAAATAACACTGGCGGTCAAGTTTGATAGTATGGACCATTGGGCGACAAATCCAATACCCAAGATTGCCAAAACCGATGAAATAAAGACCGAAAATTCCTGAAGGTTTACTCCCCAAATCAGGGTAATCACTATTATCGCAAGACCATAAAAAAACAAGTTGCTTAGATAGAAAATAATTTTTCTGCTGTTCATGTTTATAGAACTGGTTTTTCCAAACCTTCGGATTGCCCTTTTGGTCAAAGAGTTTAATCCAATGATTAACACCAATGATATAACGGTAATCAATACTTCGGTTTTTAATGCCATTAAATCCAACATTGTGTATTCTTGATTATGTGATAACTTAATAACTCTAAACTACAAATAACCGTTTTTACTTTTGCATAAATGACAACAGATTTTGAAAATAATACAACTACAATCGATTGTTCTGTGGCGGAATGCTAGGGTAAACCATTTTTCTTCATTTTTATTGATAAGCCTCATGCTTTGTGAGCGCCCTTCTTTTCTATGCTAAGAGTGCAAGCATGATTAAAATGGGAGCTTTCGTTCAGAATCATAAATTTTCCATCTATGATAAAGGTCATGTTCTTTGATCAAGCAGAGGTTTAGTTTTGACTGAAATTTAAACAGACTCAAATGAAAAAAACAGTAATTTCTTTAATGGTAATGCTCTTGGCTTTTGTGAATTACACAAATGCACAGGATACAGATTCGAATGCTGACTTCAGCAAATGGCAATTTAGGTTACGGGGTATTGTAGTAACACCAGATGAAAGTGCAGATATTCAAGCTATAGGTGGTGATGCATCAATATCCACAGCAGTTGTTCCCGAATTGGACATCTCTTATTTTTTCGACGAAAATTGGTCAGTAGAATTGATTTTAGCCACTGCTAAGCACGATGTAGAAGCTGTGGGTACCGCTGTAGGTGATATTGATTTAGGACATGTATGGTTGCTTCCACCAACATTGACAGGGCAGTACCATTTTACCGGAGGTGATTTTGTTCCTTATGTTGGGGCAGGACTTAACCTAACCTTGTTTTATGGGGTAGATGAGGGCCCTACGGTCGATGATATTGATTATGACACCTCTATAGGATATGCTTTGCAGGGAGGTTTTGATTTTATGCTCAACGATAAATGGTTCTTGAATGTTGATGTAAAAAAACTCTTCTTAAGTACCGATGCCACCATTGATGCGACTACAGCTCTTGAAGCAACAGTTGATGCGGACGTTGATATCAATCCATGGATTATTGGATTTGGCGTAGGTATTAAGTTATAAAATTGTGTTCTTAGTTTTATAAGTTGTTAGAAACGGCTTGGTTTTTCCAAGTCGTTTTCTTTTTTATAAGAACTTTTAAAGAGTACACAAGAAACCATATGCTTTATGGTCTAGCCGTTAAGGCATCTAAATGTTCCATAGTTGGAATTTGATTACCATTATTTGGTGCCAAAAGCATGGGAGTCATTGGTATTTGGCAGTATAAATGTTTTATCGGTAAGGGTATCAAAATTTTCTAACTGGCTTAAGTAGAAGGTCAAGGCGTTTAAAGTATAAAAAAACAATATTTTCTTTTTAATGCTAGTTATACATGTTGATCAATTAAAATAGTATTCCCATCTGGATCAGTAACTACAAAGCTTGCGGGTCCTTTAGAACTCTCATCAACTTCTTTTGCCAGTGTCACACCATTTTCTTTAAGATGCTTTTGTATGTCGCGTACATCGTCAAAAGAGTCAAGGTTTTGGGCATTCGCATCCCAACCCGGATTAAAGGTCAAAATATTGTTTTCGAACATGCCTTGAAAAAGCCCGATTAGCGTATTCTCATTTTTTAGGATAAGGTAATTTCGTTCCAATTCTCCGGCAAAAACAGTGAAGCCCAAAGTTTCGTAAAATTCTTTGGATACCTCTAGATTTTTTACTGCCAAACTGATGGAAAATGCGCCTAGTTTCATGTTGTTTATTTGAATTGGTTATGTGTTGACTACGTTTGTTATTTTATTTTGGTGTCGTGAAAAGCTGCTCGTTTCCAAGCATCATCCTCATATACCCAAACATTGGTAATCCGATACTCATTTTCTGTAACTATCCCATTTTTGATGATGGATGTAGATACCCTTGCAGTAGCAATTGCCGTAGTATTATGTAATTCGATATGCAATTCATTCATGTTGTACTGTTCCACCTTTAATACGCCAGATTCAATTTCTTGGTTCCTTGATTTTAGATAGTTAAACCAAGCTGTCTTATCAATGGCCTTGGAATTTCCGTTGGTATGAATATAGTTTTCCGTTACCATAGCATCCAATGTTGGGAGTTCACTGTTTGCAAAAGCAGTATTAAACTTTTCAATTGTATCTAACAACTCCACTTCTTTTGGCTGGGCCGTACACGCACAGAACAAAAAAAAGGACATAACTAAGTAAACAAATGAAGAAATCTTGAAGCTCATATGATGTTAATCTAATGATACTTATAAATTTAAGAAATTTAATTGCTTGTAATCATTTTTAATCTTAAAGTATCCCGTTATTGGGGATTGTTCGCTTTTAAACTTCCCAAAACCAAGAATATCAAGAATGCCAATCCTATGTAGCCCACTAGGCTATAAGAGCCAAATGTGGAAAAACATAAACTAAAAATAGGTGGAGCCAAAGCACTTGCCAGAATCAAAAAGCTCATTATTTTCCCCGTGATGGCACCTAAATGATTTCTACCATAAAAGCGAGGCCATGCGATAGCATTAAGAACAGCAAAAAATCCGCCCATAATACCAAATCCGGCAATTAAAAAAGGAATACCGATTACACTGGTCAAAAACAAAAAGCCTATAGCTGCTAGAATACCGCCTAAAAGCATTAAATAGAGATAGAGCTTTAAGGGAAGGGAATCACTCAACCAATTAAAAACGGTCGAAATTGTAACGGCAACCACAGAACCAGGTAAAAAAATAGAAATGGCATCAGCTTTTGGATACCCCTCACTGGCAAAGATGGACACAACATGGAACGTAAGCCCGGTGATAAAAAAGCTATTAAAAGCAAGCATTAATCCGTACATCCAAAAAGCGCGTGTACCTTTAGCCTCTTTAAGCGTGAATTGCTTGCTCGCAATTTTGATTTTTTCTTGTTCTTCCAAGTTTTTCTCAGATGCCCCATCGGGTAAAAGGCCATGTTCCTCTGGTCTGTTTTTATAAAATAGGAAAACCAGAACGCTGAAGGCCAGAAGTCCTATCGCAAAGATTCGCCATGTATTTTCCCAGCCATCGATTTCAATAATTGCATTGATCCATAAAGGAGAGGAGGAAAACCCAAAGGAAAGTGCAACGCTGCTGAACATATTCACCTTGCCCCGGTTTTTATCGAACCAAATCATGATCATGTTTCTTGACGTCATGGTCAATACACCCTGTCCCGCAAATCGCAATAAGAAAAATAGACACGTCATTAGAACAAATGGGACGATCCATGTATCTTGATTAAGTATATGTTTGATAGATTCACTCATGTGAACCGATAGGGAACAAAGTAAAAGTGTCGTTGCCAATGTCAATGTTGCCCCTAAGGCAACATATCTTGCTCCGTACCTATCGAACCAAACACCGGCCCTTCCTATGACCTGAGAACTGATAATGGTCCCGATCATGTAGGCATTACTAAACTGATTACGACTTAGCCCCAAAGCGTCTTTAACCGGGTCTGTAAAAACAGATACCCCTATGGTTTGGCCGGGAATACTGCAATATACACCAATAGTTCCCATGAGCAGGATGACATACCCATAGAAAAAAGGACTCTTTGATGGGTCAATTAAATTGAATTTTGGGATTTTGGACATGGTAGGATTTCACCCGTAAAAGTAAATGTTTTAGTCCAATAGAATGTCGAAAAAAAAAGAATTGAATCCTTATCTAAACCGAAAGGATTATCTCAAACTATTAAGCAATGTTGATTCCCTTTAAAACCAATGTTTTCCATTCGGGATGCCTTTTTATGTACATGGCCACAAAAGGACATAAGGGAACCAACGTAAGATCTTTTGCTTTGATGTGTTCCAGTGTTTGTTTTATGAGTTCGGAGCCAACACCTTTACCTTCATAGTTTCTAGGCACTTCTGTGTGGGTAAGATAGATTTTTTCTTTCGCCTTTATGTATTCTATTTTGGCCACGGCATCATCAATCTTAAATTGAAACTGCTTGGCTTCTTCATTGTCTGTGAGTTGATATTTAGTATCCATAACGTAAACGATTTAAGTGTAGAAGGGGTATTTATAGTATTGTCTTGTTAGGATGGTATGGTTACAATTTTAGATGTCGTTCAACATCCAAATCAAGGGCATATTGAAAAACAGGTTCAAAAAGATGTCAGGATGTAACTATTTATTTTTCAAAAAGAGCTACCAAAAGGCAGCTCTTTTTAAACTAAAAATTTTCAAGATATTCTTGACTCAACTTTTTCCCAGTTGATGATTTTAATAATATTCTGAAGGTAATCACCCCGCTTATTCTGGTACTTTAAATAGTATGCGTGTTCCCAAACATCTATTCCCAATACTGGTGTTCCCATTTTTTCCGCAACGTTCATAAGAGGGTTATCTTGATTTGGTGTAGAACAGATGTGAAGTTTTTTATCCGCATCTTGACAGACCCAAGCCCAACCAGAACCAAATCGTTTAGCGCCGGCTTCTGCCAATTCTTTGGTAAAAGCTTCGTGCGAACCAAAATCTTCGGTAATCTTGGATTTTAGGGTATCGCTCATACTGCCACCGGGAGTTAAAATATCCCAGTACAGGGTGTGGTTATAATACCCACCGCCATTGTTACGGATCGCTGTTGGCAAATTATCCATGCTCAAAATTTCCTCGATTGTTTTCCCAGAAATATTTTCCTCTTTCAGGGCAGCATTCAATTTATTGGTATACCCTTGATGATGTTTTGAATGGTGAATCTCCATGGTCATCGCATCAATGGTATCTGGAAATGCTTCATACCCGTATGGAATCTCGGGAAGTGAAAACACCGTTGCTGCTGTAGCCGGAACCTCCATCTCTTTTTCCTTTTTAGGTTCGGTCTTACAGGATGAAAGCACAAGGGAAGGGGCAATGGACATTCCAGTGGTCGCCATTACGGTATGCTTCAAAAATTTACGTTTGTCCATGGTAAAGTTTTTATGATTTTTCTAAAGTTAGGAATTATTGAAACGTTGTCAAACTAAAATGGCTTTAACAATTCTTTATTGTCCCGAATACCCCTTTTTAGGTTTTCGCACAACAAGAGTGTTTTGTCAATTTTGGTCTGAGAGTTTTTATAACGGGTAATCATGTAAATAATACCTCGTTTTTTTCCATCCGTTAGACCTTCAAATATGTTGTAGGCATCATAATCGCTTAGCATGACTGCATCAAACTCCTCTGGAACGGCAACACCATATTTAGAAGTATCCTCAAAAAGTTGTAATTGAAAGTAATCGTTAGGGAATATACCCAATGCCTTCTGATTCTTCTTTCCGAACATCATAAAATATGCATTGTTTCTCTTCAATAACGCTGCGTAAATTTCAATAGATCTATCCTCAAAACTTGCCACAACCCGGACACGTTTATGCTTCTTCTCAACAAAAGGTTTTGCAATTTCCATTGGAATGGCAATGAGATGCATACCATCCATATTAGTTCCAATGCTTATTTCAAAAGTTGGACTTTGCATCTAACGTACTTTGAATTTTAAGTGGCGATTTATGATTTAAAGGCAAAGTATAAAAGAAACAGGAAATTAATCCACTAATTTGGTCAAAATCTGTGTTTTACTGTGAAGCGTTCTATGCACTGGACATTTATCAGCAATCTCCATGATCTTTGCCCTTTGTTTTTCGTCAAGATTTCCTGTCAATTTAATTTCTCGATGAAATGTATCGATTTTAGAAGTATCGTTTTCACAATTTTCACAATCTTCCGCATGGGATTTGCTGTAAGAGGTATGCACTTCCACATTGTCTATGGGCCACCCCTTTCTTCTGGCATACATTTGAATGGTCATTACGGTACATGCGGAAAGACCGGCAGAGACTAATTCGTATGGCGAAGGACCAAAGTCATTTCCTCCAAAATCAGTAGGTTCATCCGCTATCATATAGTGATTTCCAACCTTCATCTGCGTTGTAAAATAGTCATCCCCATCCAGGCTTGCCACAACTTGGTGTTTTGTTCGTAAACTTTCATCAACTCCTTTTTCTATGGACAGGTATCTTTTTGCCCAACCAGAAATAACTTCCCCAACATAAGTGGAGTCTTTTTTGTTGAACAGTAAATGGTCGGCGCCATCCAAGGAAACAAAACTTTTAGGATGGTGGGCGGCCACGTAAATCTCCTCTGCATTTTTTATGCCCACGGTATCATCTTGTGGTGAATGCATAATGAGCAATGGCTTTCGGAGTGACTTGGCAGTTTCAGGAAGTGATTTGGTGTCTAGGTCATCCACAAATTGTTTTTTAATCTTAAAGTCGCGACCACTTAGATTGACAACTGCCTCTCCATTGGCATTGATTTCTTCCAATCCACTTTTGAGCAAATGTTTTACATGTTTTGGATTAGAAGGTGCTCCTACGGTGGCTATTGCATTGACAGATTCAATTTCGGCCGCTGCAAAGATTACTGCGGCACCGCCCAAAGAGTGCCCGATCAGCAATGATGGAGATTCATAGTTTTCTTTTAAAAAATGAGCAGCTGCTACTAGATCGTCAACATTGCCAGAGAAATTGGTATCTGCAAAATCACCATCGCTTTCACCTAAACCCGTAAAATCGAACCGAAGCACAGCAAATCCATTAGCGGTCAATGCTTTACTAATGTTCTTAACGGCAGAAAGATTCTTGGTACAAGTGAAACAATGTGCAAAAAGCGCATAATTGTGAGGATGTCTGTCTACAGGAAACTCTATGCGGCCTACAAGTTGTTGCCCTTCCTTATTGGTAAATATAATTTTTTGAAGATTCATGATAAGGGTTTTGACTTTAAACTTAAGTCGATATTAGATTAGAACCTTATCAAGTTACAACATCAATCTTATAAAATCGAGTTATTTTTTACTCGATAATCGAGATTAAGGTGTCCAACGCTTGCGTCTAAATCAAAATTAAGGTTTTCTTAAATGCCACGTAGGTTGACCCAAGGTAGTTTACTATTCGGTTGTAATAGTAAAGTTTCTTGCTTGTGAAAGCTCACTTTTTACATCAAACTTAGAAACTGCCTCAATTTGATATTTGTATTTTCCGGGCTGTAGCGAGTTGGATTTCCAATTTCTGCTCTTGGCGGTTAGTTTTTCCTCAGAAAGAATCAGTTTTCCATTTTCATACAATCTAAAACCGGCAAGGTCATTGATTTCATCACTATACTTCCAATTTAGGGTTACTATGGAACCGTCTTTTGATATGGGCCAGATGTTTACCTTGGGTAAATCTTTAGAAGGAACATAAACTGATAGTGTATCACTCATCGGAGATTTTGTGTATTCGTATTCTTTTTCATGAAGTGCTTTGTTTGGAAACTGGTATACATAAACACGTTCGCTTTGATATTGTGCCTTAATCTGAAATTGGTACAATTTGCCAAACCGATTGTGAACGGGGTAATTGTATCTGTTTTTTCTGATATCTATGGATGCCTGTAAAGCCAGTTCCTTGCATATTCCAGAAACATATAGTAAGTATTCAAGTTCCTTAATGTCTTCATGTGGTTGTTCTCCCCAAGTTAATTGGATAAACCGTTCACCTTGAATTTTAATTATCTTGCCTTTAAGGTTCTTAGGTTTTTCAGTTAATTTTTTTATCTGGCCTTCTGTAATTTGTTGTGCTTTAAGAAAACTTAGACTAAAAAAAAGCATAGTAATCGCACAAATGGTTTTCATAAACTGGCTTTGATGTAAAACGTATGTAAAGCCTATATATTTTTGAGAGCCTTCAGATGCTTGTACTAGTTTTACTTCAGTTACCTACTTCTTTTTTCTTAAGTCGGGATTGAAGAAAAAACCTATCTGAATGCGGTCAAAAACTGCATTGTTGAAATGATTTTTTAAGTATCCTATCTGAAGATTACTGTTTTCGGTAAGATGTATTCCCCCAGCAAGGTACAATCTATTCTGTCCAAAGATGTCATCTTGGAGGTTGATGAATACTTCATCATAAAAATTCAAGAAAAATGTATTGGTCAAAGGCAAGGTCACCTGTAATCGATAGCGGGCGCGGTGTTCAGTAAAAGAATCATCCAAATCCCTGTTTTCCAAAAAGCGCTGTTCTAATCGATAGCGGTGCTCAAAAAGAAATTCCCCTACCTTGTTTGTTAGAATTAATTGTTGAAACAAACGATGTTCTAAAACCGTATTTACTGTAAAATTCATAACTGGAGCTATAGATGGCTGGCTTTCTACAAACGTTGGATCTGTGTCAATATAAGCATAGCCCCCCGTTACGATGGCATTTTTGGTAATGTGGTAATTTAGTCCTGTTCGTAATAACAGTTGATTAAAGTTCGAGGTGGTTTCATAGTATCGAAATTGAGCCTCGGTATGAATGCTGAGTTTGTCAGAAATTCTGTTCATTCCAAAGTACATGTACCATGCTCCTAGTTCTTCTTCACCTGTTTGGGCGTTTATAACCATACCGAACAATAGGCATAAAGGAACTGCAATTTTCTTCATAGATTATTTTAAATAATCACCCCTCATATGTAGAAGAGGGGTGATTGATTTTAGTAAGCCCAAGTTTTGTTATTCAATTCTAAATATCGCCATCTTTTATTGGAGTTCCTTCTTCACCTTTTAAATGAATCTCCAAAAACTCGAGTATTTTGCTATATGCGGTGATTTGGTTCTCTTTTTTAACAAAGCCATGGCCTTCATCTTCAAAAAGAACATATTCAACAGGCACACCATTCTTTTTGACTCCGGCAACAATCTCGTCAGACTCTACTTGTAAAACTCTTGGGTCTGTTGCACCTTGTAAAACAATAAGGGGTTTTGTAACCTTATCCGTATGGAAAAGTGGCGAAATAGCTTTTAACCGAACGGAATCCGCGCTATGTGGATCTCCTAATTCTTTGTAGAGCGCATCTTTAAAAGATTCCCACCATGGCGGAATACTTTTTAAAGTCCTTATCCAGTTGGTAACTCCAAAAAGATTGACACCAACATCAAACTCTTCTGGAGTATAGGTCAAAGCGGCCATGGTCATGTATCCCCCATAAGAACCGCCAATTATGCCTATTTTTTCTCCATTTATCTCAGGTTGGGCGGCAAGCCAATTTTTACCCTCGACACAGTCTTTTAAGTCTTTGTCTCCATGGTTTAAATCATCCATTTGATAGAATGTCTTTCCATATCCGCTACTACCTCGGTTGTTTACGGCTAGTATAGCATAACCATGATTGACCAAGTATTGGATAAATGCACTAAAGTTTTGTCTGGATTGCCCACCTGGCCCACCATGTACCCAAACTAAAGCGGGAACTGGATTTTCTTCAGAAGCTTGATGGGGCTTGTAATATATGGCCGGAATTTCGACACCATCAAAAGATTTGTAGCGAACCACCTCTGCAGCTACCAAATCTTGTGGTTGCAATTCGTCATTTAATACATTTGTAAGTTTCTTTTGTTCCTTGGTTTCCAGATTATAAACATAGAGATTGGAAGGCGTATGCGACCCCCCGGCATAAAAGCGCATTAAAGTTTCATCATCGGAAAAACCAACGTTGGTAATGTCCATGTTATCAAATGATGGAAGTTCAATACTTTCTCCCGAAGCAACATTTTTTACTTCAATAACATTTTTTGCATCTTCGTTGATGTAGGTTACTTGATATGTTCCATTTTCGGTGAAATAGCTTCCCCAGATATCCCAGGATTTTTCCATCACTTTTTCTTTTTCACCAGTTTCAATGTCATAACGCATTAAATAGGCAAACTCAGAACCATCGTCCGTAGTGTAGTAGAATGAAGTTCCATCATGTGAAAAGTCAGCCCCACTGTTGGCACTTTGGTTTTCATTGATTTGAACCATTTTTTTGTCAGCAACGGTGTAAAGGAACAAGTCTGAATCATTCGTATTTATAGGTTTGCCAAGCACGAGATATTTTTTGTCATCTGAAATGTCATCGATGCTATAACCTTCCGTATTCTCAAAAAGGAGCGTAGGGGTCAAAGTTTCCAAATCCATTTCATAAATATCATCATTGCGCGGATTTCTAGTATTGGAGGTATAATAAAAGCTTTCATCGTCATCTGCCCACCCATAAAAGGAAGCTCTGGCACCTTCATAGGGTGTAATATCCTTGTGGGTTCCATCTGCTTCCATTGCATAAATATGATAGATTTCATCCCCATTGCCATCCATTCTAAAAAGCATTCGTTCATCTTTTGGGAAATAAGAGATGGCAAATACAGAGGAGCTATCCGAGGCGGTCACTGGCATCATTTTGCCATCATCCACTCCAACGGTGTACATATTATAAATTCCAGATTTGTTGTTGGATATCAATAATTTGGAGTTGTCCGGGGAGAAACTTCCTCCGCCAATGGCTTCGTTGTCCATCATCTGGGAGATGGTGTAGGTTTTCATTGTCTCAGCTACCGAAGGCGGCTCTTTTTTTTCTTCCTTGCATGCCCATATCGTTAGGAATGCCATCAAAAAAACTAGTTTTTTCATTTTCTGTTTTTTAGTTGAGTTTAAATTCTTTTGTTTCTTTAAAAGGTGATACATCCAAAGATTCAATACTTTCTCTATAAGCTTTCCAATCGGTATTGAAGAAAGTATTGGTCTTTTCCAGCGCAGAATTCAATTCTTCTTCTGCAAATTGAATCAGATTGTTTTCCGTTTTGGTCATTCCAGTTTTACGGCTGCCTACATACCTTCTGGCGGTATTGATACGGAGCATAACGGTAGTTTCAGGATTTCGGGTTATTCCTTGGCGTTTGTCATCCTTACCAAGGTAGAGCGCGGTTATTGAATCGATTTGTTTTACAATATCTTTTGAAGAAGTTATCTGTTCTTTGTATTGTTCTTTATCCAATTCTTTCAGTTCTTTTTGAAATTTATTGGCCAAGTCCTTACTTTCCACAAGTTGTTTTACGGCATCAGCTGCTTTTTGCATACAGCCATCTAATTTTTTTTCCGTATTGTAGACTTGGCTGATTGCCGCAGTGGAAACTTTTAACCTTGGATCTGACTTAACCGTTACCATTGTGGAATCCATTAGTTCTCCATAGTGTACTTTTACTTTGTAAGTTCCTGGTTTCACTTCGACACCGCCACGTTCTTTTTTATCCTTACTTATTTTTCTTGATGGCCTATCCGAACCTTTTTCATCAAGATTCCAGTAGATTCGATGAAAACCGGCTTTTTCGGGAGTTTTAAATTTTAATGTTCGTATTAGTCTATCCCCGTCAAAGAACTTGAAGAAAACAGAGTCTTTTGTTTTTTCTTTTTTCTTTACGGTTTCCTTCTCTTCGTGATTCTCCTCCTCTTTTTTGTCCTCTTCTTTTTTGGAACTATTCCCTTCCTTTAGATAATAGGTGATCATAGCCCCATATTTTCTGTTTTCGGCATTGTAAAGCGCATCTCCTCCAAATCGACTTCCAGTAGGTTGTTGGTAGGCGGCCAAATAAGCATCGGGACTATCAAAAAGACTAACTTCCTTTTGAAGTAGGGAAGGAGTTTGTGCTAATTCCCGTAAAGGGCGTATATCGTCCAACACCCATGCAGAACGACCAAAAGTTCCCAAAACAAGATCGTCTTCCCTTGGCTGTATAACTAAATCCTTGGTAGAAACGGTAGGGAAACCTTCTGTCCACTTTTGCCATTTATCACCGGCATTAAAGGAAACATAGAGCCCATCATCGGTTCCTAAAAACATGAGATTGGGATTTTTCGGATCTTCGATTATGGACAATGTATAGCTTTCTACATCGTCAGAATCCACAATACGCGTCCATGTTTTTCCATAATCCTTAGTACGATATGCATAAGGCGTATAGTTGAATCTTCTATAATCATTGGCAATCAGAAGTGCTTCGCCTTTGTTGTTTTTTGAAGCCTTGATCTGTGGTATCCAACTTCCTTTTGGTAATCCTTTAATATTTGACGTGACCTCGGTCCAATTACTACCTCCATTTTGAGTATAATGTACCCGACCGTCATCCGTACCTACCCAAAGCATATCTTTTTCTAAAGGAGAAGGCTCAATGACTAAAATAGTGCAGTGATTTTCGGCTCCGGTTGCATCCATGGTAAGTCCACCACTTTCACTTTGCTTTTGTTTCTCTTTGTCATTGGTACTTAAATCTGGGGAAATCACTTCCCATGTCAGTCCTTTGTCAGTTGATTTATGTACAAACTGGCTTCCAAAATAAACAGTGCTGTTATCAAATGGGTCTTGTCCAATTCCTGCATTCCAGTTAAACCGAAGTTTGGTTTCCGCATCTGGTGGGGTAGGGCGGACGATGTAATTGTTTCCGGTTTTCCAGTCATAGCGAGAAACGTAACCTTGCTGACTCATGGCATAGCCAAATTGATTGTCGTCCAAATCAGGTACTACATCAAAACCATCGCCAAAAGCGATTTCTTGCCAATAACTGTTCCGTATACCTTGGGTCTTCCAAACATACGCAGGGCCTCTCCAAGAACCATTGTCCTGCATTCCGCCATATACATTATAAGGATATTCGTTGTCGACATTAATGTGATAGAATTGCGCTACGGGCAGATTACCTATAAATCGCCATGTTTTGCCACCGTCTTTGGAAATGTTCATTCCCCCATCGTTCCCATCAATTAAAAATTGTCCATTTTCAGGATGAATCCAAAAAGCGTGATGGTCTGGATGCACACCGTTGGTAACATCCCAACCGTAGGCGTTCATTAATTGTTTAAAGTTTTTACCGCCATCTTCGGATACGTTCACAAACGTAAAAATGGAATACACCCTGTTCTCGTTCTGTGGGTCGACATAGATTTCAGAATAATAGAAAGGACGGTTACCGATATCATTTTTATCGTTTACTTTTTTCCATTTGAAGCCGCCATCTTCGGATTTATAGAGTGCATTTTTCTTTGCTTCGACCAAGGCGTAGACCACATTGGGTTTGTTTTGCGCAATAGCGATGCCTATTCTGCCCAAATTCCCTTTTGGGAGGCCATCCTCATCCGTCAGTTCTTTCCAAGTGGTACCACCATCATGCGTCATATAGAGTCCACTACCTTCGCCCCCCGATTTGAAGAACCATGGTTCGCGTTTATGCTCCCACATGGCAGCAATCAGTTTATTTGGATTGGTTGGATCCATTACCAAATCGGCGACTCCGGTTTTATCGTTTACAAAGAGGATTTTCTCCCATGTTTCACCGCCATTTGTTGTTTTATAGACACCACGTTCTTGGTGTACACCCCATGGAGAACCAATTGCTCCTACATAAACTACATCTGGGTCGGTAGGGTCGATTATCACCCTGTGGATATGTCTGGTCTTTTCAAGGCCCATACTTTTCCAGGTTTTTCCACCATTTAGCGATTTGTAGATACCGTAACCGCCATTAAGACTGTTTCTAGGGTTTCCTTCTCCAGTTCCCACCCAAATCACGGAAGGATTTGATTGTTGAATGGCAACCGCACCAACAGAAGCAGTAACTTCTTTATCAAAAATAGGTTCCCAGGTAATACCCCCAGAACTGGATTTCCATAATCCTCCAGAGGCCGTTCCCACATACATAATATCTGGATTGGAATGGACTACATCTATTGAAGTGACCCTGCCACTCATCCCCGCAGGACCAATGTTTCGGGGTTTCATATCCTGGATCAAATCCATGGAAAAATCTTGTGCAAATAGGGTAATAGATGCAAATAGCATCAACAAAGTGTAGTGTTGTTTCATTATAGGTTAATTAGTCAGCTAAAGATAAATAAAAGGGATAAAGGATTTCTTAAAAGCTTGTTAAGTAACCAAGAATGGGGAAAGACTTTTCTTGAAAATATTTTTGTAACAATAATCTAAAAACGGCGTCTCATGAATGCATCAATCAAATCAAAAAAATGAAAAAAGTACTAAATCAAAAATCACGAGTTGTAATAACCGTTGTAGCAACTATTTTAGTTTGGACGCATCTCGCTTGGGATTATCTTCATGGAGGTATTCCCACACATTATCTTTTACATGATAAGGATTTACCAGGGATACCAAATTGGTGGGGAGGTATTGTTTTACCAATATTTACGTATTTCTTGCTCCATCGCATACACAAAAGAACAAATCCACAGCATACCAAAAAATCACTTGGAAAGCTTGTAGTACGATTTTTAGCTGGATTACTGTTTGCAGTGATCATATCGGTATGCTTTTCATATGGCATCGAAGTTACAGATTACATTATGGGGTCACTTTTTATGCTGGCCTTTGTATTTCCACTTTATAGATCTGAGTATTTATTGGGATGGGTATTTGGTGCAGCTTTTACTTTTGGTGCTATTATTCCTATTGGATTTGGTAGTCTTCTATGTTTACTTTTCTATATTTTTTATAAAATGACAAGATTGGTAATCGGGTTTTTCAAGCCAAAAAACTTGTAAGCCTTATTTTTTTGTGAAAATCCCAAATAGTTCATTCCCTTGCCGTTGGGGAATGGAGTTGTAGCAATGCTCAAAAGTGTTCATTTGCAAATATGAGGTCAGGTATCTTAAATAAAGTTCTCGGTCACCTCCAAAAGGTCGTTTTTCCATATCCTCAGTTAATGGAATATCGAACCAAACGCCCACTAGTTTGCCATTGGGTTTTAGCAAATTGGCCATTTGCTCGGCATAAACAAATCTATTATTATCTGTCGGAACAAAAGAACAGAAAAAAGTCTGTTCAAGAATGATATCATACTGACCATGGTGCTCAAAAAAGTTTTCTTGGAGCAATTGGGCTTTTGGAAACTTGGGATTTCTTTTCTGAAAAGCCTTTAAAGGGGAGAGTGAAATATCCATTACATACAAGTTATGAAATCCCTTTTGCCATAAATATTCAGCTTCATAGGCATTCCCAGCACCTGGAATTAAAATTTTTATACTCTTATCCGTAAGTTGGTCAATGTAGGTCTTTAATGGAGTAGAGGGATATCCAATATCCCAGCCAGTGCGCGATTCCTCATAGCGCTGGGTCCAATAGATTTGTTCGTCTTTTGTAGTCATTAAGAATAATCAGCTTAGTCAATAAAAATAAGCGAAAGGTTTCACATGAAGTTGTTGTAAATTAATAATAGAAATAATGGTAAATTACATGACAAGTAAACTATGGTTAAGCTCATAATTCCTATTCTATAAAAACAGAAACCACCAATGATTTTACAAGTGAAGAACCAATATCAATTTTTACATAAACCAATTATCCTTTTTAGCCTTTTGTTATCATTTTTCTATGGTTGTAAAACTGAGGAAAAAGAACCTGCTATTCCAAGTTCGATGAAGAGTGACTCATCCCATAAATATTCTGGTTTGGTAGACTTGTTCAAGGAATGGCGAATATTTGAAAAACCTCCATTTGTTGATGGAGCGCCCGATTACACCGAAGAAACCTTTAAAGAGCGTTGGCCAAGATTTCAGGAATTACAATCAAACCTGAAAGCTATCGACACCATGGGATGGCCAGTAGAACATAAAGTGGACTGGATGGTGGTTTGGGCCGAGATGAACGGATACGATTTTAACCATCGTGTTCTAAAACCCTGGGTTCGCGACCCTGCTTTTTACAAATCGGTTTGGACGTATAAAAGTGACGTTCCTGCCCATGAAGGGCCTACGCACCATGCAACTACCGAACTATGGACCTATGATTTTCCTTTATCCCAAAAAGAAAGGACTCGTCTTTTGGAAGATTTAAAAGTGATACCAGTATTAAATAGGCAGGCACAACTTAATTTAACGGGAAATGCAAAAGATTTATGGATTACGGGGATTAGGGATATTCAAAACCAAAGTAACGTATTGAAGGGTTTAAAAAATCAAGACACGGTTAAGGATGATACTCAATTGGTCGCTATAATTGATGAAGCTATAACTTCTACGGATGATTTCGTAGCTTGGTTGCAATCCAAGTCCGAATCAAAAACGGGCCCGTCTGGTATTGGAAAAGAATATTACACATGGTATCTACAAAATGTACATTTGGTACCGTTAACTTGGGACGATGAAGTCATGATACTTAAACGTGAACTTGCACGTGCTTGGACATCGCTTAAATTAGAAGAACATAGAAACAGGAACTTACCGCAATTGGTCGCGGCGAATTCGCCCGAAGCCTACGATAAAATGGCAGACGAAGCAGCAAAAAGCTTGATCAGTTTTTTGGATGAACAAGATATCGTAACGGTAAAACCTTATTTTGATACTGCATTGCGGGAACACTTAGGAGAATTTGTGCCCAAAGAAAAACGGAATTTCTTCTTGATTGGGGAACATTATGACCCAAGACCTCTGTATTCCCATTTTTACCATTGGTTCGAATTGGCAAGAATGGAACATGAACCACATCAAAGCGAAATAAGACGAGGACCCTTACTGTACAACATATTTGACTCGAGAAACGAAGGAACCGCTACGGCAGTAGAAGAAATGTTCATGCAGGCGGGTCTGTACGATGACAGTCCAAGAACCAAAGAGATTGTATACATTATGATTGCCCAGCGCGCTGCAAGGGGATTGGGTTCACTATATGCCCATGCCAATGAAATGACCATGGAAGAAGCGGGGGGTATCCATAGCGAGTATACCCCCCGTGGTTGGATGAAAACCGAAAAAGAACTATTGATTTTTGAGCAACATCTTTATTTGCGACAACCAGGGTATGGCACAAGTTATATTACTGGCAAGTACTTATTGGAAAATGCATTGGCGGATTATGCTAGAATACAAGAGTTACGGAACAAGCCTTTTGTCACAAAAGACTTTTTTGATACCTTGAACAGTATGGGGAACATCCCAATTTCTTTAGGGCATTGGCAAATGACAGGTTCAGAAGAACATCTTAAAATCTTTAAAGAGGAATGATTATTTAATTATATACTTTGGGCAATGGTTATTTAGTCGAATTCGCAATCATAATATCCAAATCTTTTCGTAGTTCTGTAGCCTGATATTTTTATGAATTTAGCGATATCCTAAAAGGGGCAAGGCTACAGAGTGAGAGGAGCCGGTGTGTTTTTATATTAGTTGTTATGGAAATCTTTTTTTTTATAGGTATAATTATTAGTTCTTTCTTAGCTCTACTTCTTTTTAATAAGAAAAAGAAATCTAAAAGTGATATAGTTTTTGGACTTTGGCAGATTGTATTGGTAATTCATTTTTCTTTATTATACATTAGACACTCTAATTTGATTGAGGACTATCCTCATTTTCTAGGTTTAGATACCCCTTTAGTACTTATACACATACCATTTATTTATTTTTATACAAGAAGCGTTGTATACGGAAACATCAGAAAAAAGTATTTGATTTTAAGTCTTTTGCCATTTATTGGAATGTTTTTTATTCTTTCGGTTAAGTTTTTTATACTACCGGGTGATGAAAAACTAATGATCTATAAATCTCAATTAAGTGAAGAGAAATTATATTCAATTACAGATATTATTCTATTTGTCCAATGTTTTTTTTATTTTCCAGTATGCTATAAATTAACAAAGGTGTATTCTAAAGCCGTACAATCGAAATATTCTAATATTGACCGAATTAATTTAAAATGGTTAGAAACAATATTATTAGGAGCAACGCTTGTCTTTGGTTCTATTTTTATATTCTATTTTTTCTATCTTATTTCTGACGACTTAAATTATACGACCATCAGTATAGTTAGTATAGTTAGTATTTGTGTTTTTCAAGTTGTATTGGGGCATTATGGAATAAGACATACATCTTTGTTTTATGATTCTGAAACATATAATCTAGATAGTAATAGAGTCAAATATGAAAAAACAGGTTTATCAGAAGCATTGGCCAAAAAATATTATGATAACTTATGTGAGTATATGAAAGTAAAAAAACCTTTTTTAGATTCTGAATTAACATTAACACAATTGTCTGAACAAATTAATCTCACACCGCATCAATTATCACAAACTATCAACCAATTTTCGAACAAAAATTTCTATGCATTTGTTAATGAATATAGGATAATTGAAGTAGCCCATATGTTAAAGGATAAGTCTAAGAACAACATTAGTATATTGGGATTAGCTTATGACGCAGGTTTTAAATCTAAATCTGTTTTTAATTCTCTTTTTAAAAATTTACATGGAATTACCCCATCACAATACAAAAAGACCTATCAATAAATTAATAGTAAAGGTGTATTGCCCAATCCGCTAGTACTGAAAGCCAGTCCTATCCAATCCGCACGGACGATTTATAATAGGCTCATATTTAAGTTTGTAAAAAAAGTTAAATCATGAGTACACACAAATTTACAACGGACAAAATCATTTCACAACTAAGGACGAATAAGTCATTAATAGTTTTGGTAATAGCACTATTAATTGGCTTAGGTGTATTTGGGCAAATAGGATTCTTTATAGCTATAATTCTAATGCTTATTGTACACCTACTCAGAAAAACTACATTATTTGAATTAGGATTACAAAGACCTAAATCTTGGGTGAAAACAATTCTATTTAGCTTATTGCTTACAGTAGCTATTTTGGTGGTTTTTAATCTTCTATTAAATCCATTATTATTCGAATTTTTCCCACCTGACAGTAAAGATTTGAGTCGTTACGATGCAATAAAAGGAAATACTTCTATGCTCATTATTGCTTTAATTAGTTCGTGGATTACCGCGGCATTTGCTGAAGAGATTATTTGGAGAGGGTATATCCTAAAGAACATTGCAAAATTATTGGGTGATAAAGATTATTCATGGATTATAAGTCTAATAATCACTTCAACATTATTTGGTCTGTTACATTTTGTTCAAGGACCAATAGGAATTTTTCAAACAGGAATAGTTGGATTGATTTTTGGGATAATTTTTATACTTAATGGAAAAAGAAATCTGTGGATGAACATAATTATTCATGGTACAATTGATACCATTAGTATGATTGCCATTTATTATGGCATGGTTTAATAGTTTTTATTTTTACGATTAAATTAGACCTCATGATATAAATGTTATTAGAAATGTAAGTCAAATTAATATGCAAATGTAGCCTTACCTGTTTTAGGACGTTGCTAAATTCATAAAATTATGATCAATGTTCATCGTTTGGGGGAAGAAT
>NZ_JAHCMU010000028.1 GCF_018449435.1 Flagellimonas sp. 389
TTTTTTCATGTGACAGTTAAAATTTAAAGTTAGAAAATTCTAATTTTAAGCTGTCCTATTTTTAGGGAAGGCTACAGTACGGACTTTTTCAAACTAACACGAACCGAATTTTCTAATTTTCTTTTTGTATTAGTATGACAAAAAGAAAATTAGAAAATTTAGCGGACTTGCAAATATGCCTTAGTTTCGGTCAATAAATTGATTATGAATTATTCAGATGTATTGTTGTCAACAGTTTTTATTCCACTTTCTCAAATGCATTTACATTCCCTAAAGACATATATTTAATTTTTCCATTTTCGTTTTGTAAAAACCCCATGATCCTTTTTCCATCGTAACTTTTGAACAATAATGGTTCTACTTGATAAAATTTTCTGCCAAAGCCCAAAAGCGTATTGTCATCATTTGCTGTAAGTTCATGAATTGGTTGTTGGTCACTATTTGGACAAGTATAGCAGCTGGACATCCATTTATAATTTCCTGTAAATTTGGAAACATCATTATTCATTCTTTCAGGATTGGGATTGATTACATTTTTAGTGCCAAAATGCTCTAAAATTTGTGATACAACTTTTCCTTTCAAATTTGTGTTCTCGTGATGATGAACGACAAAAATCCCTAAATTAATTTCAGGTACTAATGTTATAAATGAGCTATATCCTAACATATCTCCACCGTGATTATATGCTTTAACTCCGAATTGATTTTTCTCATAAAAACCATACGCAAAACCGTAAACTTCTGGATTTACAGAGAGTTGTTGTGTTTGCATCGACAAAGCTGTTTCTCTGTTCAAAATTTTAGTGTTGTTTAATTGACCGAGATTAAGATGCATTTTTAAATACTTTCCCATATCTGCTGTAGTGCTATTAATTGAGGAAGCAGGAAAAGTATGATACCATTCCCAAGGTTGAGGAACATTGATTCCATTTTCATATTCATAACCTATTGATAAATTGTTGTTTTGATGTTTTGGCAATTCTATACTCGTCATTGACATACCGAGCGGTTGCCAAATGTTCCTTTTCATATAGTCTTCAAGAGATAGTCCACTAATATTTTCTACTAACAATCCTGCAAGTGCAATTCCGAAAGTAGAATAAGCCGAGACAATTCCGGGTTCCCTCAATCGTATCAATTTACCGTTAAGAAAAGTTTCCAATGGTATTTTTTGATCTTGTTTAAAAACTCTTCTACCTGTTAATTCATCAAATCCAGCACTATGTGCCATTAGGTGAGACGCTGTAATAGGTTCGTTATACGTATCTGTAACTTTTACTGATTTCAAATACTGGTTGACATCCTTATGTAAGTCAATCAAGTTTTCATCTTTGAGTTGAAGTAGCGCTGTTACGGTGAAGGTTTTGGTTATTGAGCCAATTCTGAAAATTGTAGAATCAGGATTGACTGGTTTCACATTTCTGCCTAAAGTTGTATATCCGTATCCTTTTTTAAGCAAGGTTTCTCCATCTTTTACAATGATAAAGGAAGCTCCGGGAATATGCTCGGATTCCATTGTCTTTTCAATCAAAGAATCAAGTTTGCTCTCCAAAAACCCAATATCATATTCGTTTTTTTGTGAGAATACAATGGCAGTTATTAGTGTAAATATTATTGAAAGATAAATTTTCATTTTCTTGGTTTTGATAAACAAAAATGAAGATTTAAAATTCGTTTCTATTGTAAAATATTGCACTAAACAGAGAAGAAAGCATTTTGGTATTCCAATGGATTAACTCCAATGAATCGCTTAAAATTTTTATAGAAATGAGAGTTGTCGTAAAACCCACAGTCGATAGCAACATCAAATATTCGATTTCCATTTTTCAACATCTCTTTGCTTTGCTCAACTTTTTTTAGAAGGATGAAGTTATTAGGTGTTAATCCTGTTTCTTGCTTAAACAGTCGTATGAATTTATACTTGTTTATTCCAAATTGTGATGCCGTTTTGCTTAACGAAAAAGTATCAAAAGACGTATTGTTGATAAAACTTTGAAAAAGTTGTTTTGTGCCGTAATTAATTTCCTTGTTATATGAATATTTTGAAATTAACGAGATTAACGTTGATTTTAGTTTCCTTTCAAGCTGAACATCACGTTTGTTGAAGTTGAGTGATAAAAAATAAAGTTCACTAAATATGTTTTGGTCATAGATGATGTTGTCCTTGAAAAACACATCTTGATCGTTGTTTAATTTCTTAATTACGTCTGGCGAGATGTAAAATGTAAAAAATGAATTCCCAATAAGTTTGTCGCAAGGTGTAGCGTGTACCTCTTTAGCATTAGTAATACAAATTGTTCCAACAGGTGCTTTTAAAAATCTATCGGTAAGTTTCGTATTAAAAGTGTTTTTTAAAATTAGTGAAATGTTGAATGTGTCGTGAGCGTGAAATGGGAAATCAAATGTACAAGATTTGGCATTTAACAATTCCAGTCCGTCAAGAACGGGAAGTCGATGGTATTCATTTATATCAGTTTCGTTTTTCAAATTTTTCTATTAGACGTAATGTTGATTCAGATTGCCAACGGTCTCGGTTATGCAAAATGTCCCAACGGGCATTGCGTATAGGAGTTGTTGTACTGTTGTTGTTTTGCTTTTCACAGATCAAAGTCAAAGAAGTAAGCCTTTTCATTCTCTTTGTCGTACCAATAATATTTGAAGTACTTATTTCCGTCTGTCCAACTGTATTTCTTTAAATTCTCGATTCTTTCTTTATCCCACCATGCAAAGTCATGTTGCATACCAAATCCATTATCTGAATTTAGTGGGTCAATGGACAAGTTATGAACTTCCACTATTTTTTTTGAAGTTTTCTCGTTACAGTTAAACGCGAACATATAATCTGCATCAATACCAATTGCATCATCGAAACAGTAGATATTTTTGACATCTGGCGAAATTTCAATTTTTAAAAAATCCTTGAACCTTTTTTTGTTATTCTCAGTGTCGGGTTTGTCATGGTCAAATGATGGATATATTTTGTCAATCACCTTTTGAGTTTGTGCTCTAAGTTCGCTCTTCGTTTTTTCTTTGACTTTCTCTGCCACCTGTTCAGACTTATTTTTGATTCGGTCACAGGAAATCAGTCCTATTGTTAGAATAAATACTGTCGATATGTGAATTAGTTGTTTCATTTATAATGCTGCCGTATCATTCGAGTTGGTGCGCAGCGGAGCATTAACTAATAGTATGTGGGATTTTAAGCACAAACTTTTCGTATGGCATATAACAAAGCCTTATTTTTTGGTTTTAAATTTAACGATAAAAACTCAAGATAAGGCTTTGCGGTCTTCTATTTATGTGACTACTTTTCGGTAAGCACTAACGCCCCTTATTGCCTATGACCATTGTCACCTACTGCCCTTTTACTCTGTTGAAGATTGCAATCATTTCCTCTGCGTAGCCATATCGGCAATGATTTGCCATTCGTTTTCCTTGTTTTGAACCAAGAGAAACGTAACTGACTGTCCACCTTTTTCCGCTTTTAGTTCCGCTCTGACCGTGGCGGAATGTTCCGCAATATCAATACCCTTAAAAACTACCTCGTATTTAGTTCCACCAATGACTTCTTTTGTAATTAGTGCTTTGTAGCCTTCTGCCGGAATTATCGATATTTTATCGGGCGTTGGATATTTGTTGGCAATCACTCGAAAATTTTCATGTAAAATATCGTTGTACATTGCCACATTTCGCTCTTCGCCAGCTTTGACAAAAGCTTCTATCACGCTTTTTATATCTTTTTCCATTTTCATTGAATTGTTTTGTGTTTGGGATTTACAATTTGTTGAGCTGAAGCAAATCATTGTAAGAAGTACCATTGATAACCTTTTCATATTTTTTTGAGTTTAAATTATGAACCAAAATTATCTTTGGATATGAAGAAAATCTGTGACCAAAATCACAATCCAATCGGTTGAAGAATTATCTTTTTGCCCTTATTCGGCTCAATGTTTCTCTTGCCAGACCTAAATAGGATGCCAAATAGGTCAGGGGTATGGTATTTAAGAGATTTGGTCTTTTGTTCTCTAAATATGCGTACCGTTCTTCGGGCTTTAAAGATTGAAGAACATATGATATTTCATTTTGACCGTTCAATAAATGCTCCAAAAGTTTGCGACCCAATCGCTCAAATGAAACAGATTTTTCATAGAGTTCGAGAAGCTCCTTTCTGTTTAAATAGAATAAGGTAGTGTCACTTAGTGCAATAAGATTTTTTGTAGAAGGTGTTTGGGTAGTAAGGCTTTTTAGTTCATTGGCAAATTCGCTTTCCAAAAAGAAATTTTGATACATCTCCTTCCCGTCAATTAGCTCGAAAAGTCCAACCGCCCCTGAAATTAGAAAGTAAATTCCGTGATTGTAATTGCCAGATTTCAAGAGGTATTGTTTTTTAGCAAACTCCTTGTACTTGCAGACATTCAAAAAATCTGAAAATTCCGTATCATTTAGAACATTAAATTTGTCTAATGTTTTGCGAAGTATGATTTCATTTTCTGAGTACAATTCCTTTCCGTTTTGGTTCGCTGTAATACTATTCAATTTCAACTTCAATTTCTGTGATTATCGTCACAATCTGTATGCTTTACACTAAATTTCGATTTTAGCACGATTTTTTTTGATTGTCAGGATTGTAGATAACGTTTCGGCTATGGTTAGTACGGGAATTAAAAGTAATTAATTCCGATTAAGCACTTAGCCAAATCTTTTGGTTTTCTTTTTTTCTTTGTCTCGCTAAAAAGCAACCCCGAAGCGTCGGGGCCAAAGATTTTGCTGACATCATAAAAATACACAAACCATTCGTTTAGGCCCGAAGACCGCATTGTTTATAGGTTTTGTTGTGCTTAGTGCTTTCCGTACAGTTTGTCTATTCGTAGTCCGAATCCGAACGGCCTTTTTCCATTTATTCCGCTTTTCAATTCGTCCGGAATTTCCCAAATATCATGTTTAGTTGGCCAGTCCGTTTTATAACCTTCTTTGGTCGGTATGAACTTAAATCTACTTCTAGCAAAATCATTCGCTTTAAACCTTTTCAGAATACTTTGAAGTAAATTCCAAACATCTTTTTCATATTCATCTATGGTCTGTTCAGTAAAATCAAAATAATAGTCGGGCTCCGCACTCCAGAATATTTTGCACGCTGTTCCTTTATCACATTTAGGACTATCTACAATCCATTGCAAAACAATTGGTCCATCATCCCAGTTGTAGATGTCCGCTAAATAATATTGTTCCGCTGAATTTAGAGATTTAAACTTTTCAAAATCGGGAATTGTTTCTTCTACATTATCAATATCATCATTAAATGAGAATTCGAAAAAGTGTTTTTTAATCAGCAATATTTTATGAGGACGAACTATCATTTAATTTTATAGATTTCATTCTTTTTCAGCATTAAGCACACCCATTGAATAAAGAGACCCCCCTGTTATCCACCTTAAACAGTAGTGAAAATAATACTTTTCTTACGATTTTTTTGCTATTTCCATTATTCTTCGAACTCATGTTTCTGTGCTAATTTATCAGGTTAAAAAGAATTCTATAATAAGTCAAGATGAGGTGGGCATTACATTTTTTCCAATAAAATCCATTACTTTAAAGCCTAAATCACCAATGCCAACAAATACCACTTAAATGCGAAAACCATCCTGGTACTACCTTATCCTTTTAATTTTGGCTGGAGAAGCCGTATTTATTCTTCCCTTTGTACTGCCACGTATTTTTAGACCAACGGTTTTGGATGTCTTTCAATTGGATAATGTACAGTTGGGACTCTGTTTTTCGGTGTACGGTATTGTTGCCTTGCTGTCCTATTTGGTAGGTGGCCCTTTGGCCGATAAATATCCACCAAGAAAACTGATTGCCATAGCCCTTTGGATGACTGCGTTTGGTGGAATTCTGTTTGCTACATATCCCGGCTATGAAGTTTTAAGACTTTTATATGGGTACTGGGGCTTTACCACTATATTCCTTTTTTGGGCTCCCATGATAAAGGCCACTAGAGTTTGGGGCGGTGAAACCTCACAGGGAAGAGCGTTTGGCTTTTTGGATGGAGGTAGAGGGCTTACCGGAGCTTTGTTTGGGCTATTGGGGGTCTTGGTGTTTTCAATGTTTCTAAAAGAAGATGTAAATGCGGCAGATTTATCCGAAAGAAAAGAAGCATTTACCTATGTCCTCTATATTGCTTCGGTCATTATATGTATCATCGGTATTTTGGTTTGGTTGTTTATGAAGTCTGGGGCAAACGAGGAAAAGATTCAGTTGCAACAAATCACGATTAAACAAATTGGAAGTGTTTTAAAAATCCCTTCGGTTTGGTTATTAATGGTCATCATTCTTTGTGCCTATGTAGGTTACAAAATCACGGATGTACTTTCCTTGTATGCACGTGAAGTTATGCTGTATGATGAGGTGAAATCTGCCCAAGTCGGTACCTTTCTACAATTTTTACGCCCCACAACAGGTATATTGGTTGGTTTGTTGGTAGACCGCTTTCGTATTACATTTTGGTTATTGTTAAGCTTTTTGTGCTGTGTTTTGGGCGGAGTTCTTTTTGCGACAGGCATTATAGGTCCTTCAACGACCGTATTGTTCTTTATTTCTGTAATTATCATTGCTGTTGGGGTGTATGCAGCGCGAGCCTTGTACTTCGGTGTAATGCGGGAAGGCAAAATACCACTCGTATTGACAGGTACGGCGGTTGGCCTTATTTCCCTTGTAGGGTACACTCCCGATATTTTTGCAGGTCCGGCCTACGGCTATTTTTTGGATGCATATCCAGGGGAGCAAGGGCATCAATATGTTTTTTGGATGCTTACAGGTTTTTCTTCGGTAGGTGCTATTGCTGCTTTTATATATTATAAAATGTATCGAAAAAAGGACTAATGTTTTAATAAAGATGTAGTTGCTGAATTGTCTTTTTAGTATCTTCCGTGCCCTAATTAAACTACAACTACATGAGAAGTCTAACAGTATGTTTGTTCTTTTTATTCAGCACTCTAATGATTGGTCAGGTCAATCCCAAATGGGCTCGATACCCATCAATTTCGCCTGATGGAAATACCATTGTCTTTACCTACAAGGGAAACCTTTTTCGGGTTCCTTCATCAGGTGGTACGGCAACACAGCTTACTTTTCATGAGGCCCATGATTATAAGGCAACATGGAGCAAGGATGGCAAGCGGATTGCTTTTGCTTCTGACCGATATGGTAATTTTGATGTGTTTGTAATGGACGCTCTTGGAGGAGAAGCTTCCCGATTGACGTTCCACAGTACTGACGAAATACCCTATACCTTTTCGCATGATGATAGTACTGTTTTGTTTGGTGCCGTGCGTCAAGATGCCGTAAAGCACAGGCAATATCCCACTAGTGCCCAGCCAGAACTGTATGAAGTTGCTTCAAGAGTAGGTAAGGTCAATCAGGTATTGACCGTTCCTGCACAAGACGTACAGGTAAATTCAGATGGCAATATTTTGTTGTATCATGATAAAAAAGGATATGAAAATGAATTTAGAAAGCATCATGTTTCAGCAATAACCCGGGATGTTTGGATGTATGACAAGAATGAGGACAAGCATACCATGCTTACGACATTTGGAGGCGAGGACAGAAACCCGGTGCTATCCAAAGACGAAAAAACGGTCTATTATCTAAGTGAAGAAAATGGGAGTTTCAATGTACACAAGTTTAGCATTGAAAATCCTTCACAGAATCAACAATTGACCAATCTTAAAACTCATCCGGTAAGATCATTGTCCTACGGTAATGGAACCATGGCTTTTAGCTACGATGGGGAAATTTATACGCTTACCGATGGAGCTGAACCACAAAAGGTCAATATTATAATTCGAACCCAGAATGGTATAAATACAGACCAATTTATTTCCATTAACTCAGGCGTGCGTGAAATGGCAGTTTCACCAAATGGCAAAGAGATAGCTTTTATTGCCAGGGGAGAGGTGTTCGTTACTGCCGTAGAAGGAGGTCTGACGAAACGGTTGACAAATACCCCAGAGCAAGAACGATTTGTAAAATTTACGGCCGATGGAAATGCCGTTGCCTATTCCAGTGAGCGTGATGGCAAATGGCAAATCTATCAAACCAAAAAAGTCCGCAATGAGGAACCCTATTTTTTTGCTGCAACTTTATTGAAAGAGGAAGTCTTACTTAGTAAAGATGTAGATTGTTATTTGCCGGAATTTTCACCAGATGGCACGTACATGGCCTATATAGAGGACCGAAGAACCTTGAAGGTATTGAACTTAAAGACCAAAGAAGAAAAGACACTTTTGACGCCAAAAGAACTCTATCATTTTAGCGATGGGGACAAATACTTTAAATGGAGCCCTGATAGCAAATGGTTGTTGATTGCTTGGGGCGCTACGTTGAGCAATGGCGAAATTTTATTGATGTCCGCTGATGGTTCTAAAAAAGAAAACCTTACCCAAAGCGGATATTATGATTATAAGCCCAAATGGGTGAACGATGGAAATCAGCTTTTGTGGTTCAGCAATAGGGACGGGCTTAAAAGTTACGCCACCAGCGGTAGAACCCAAGGCGATGCATACAGTATGTTCCTGACCCAAGAAAGTTGGGACAAATTCAATATGAGCAAAGAAGATTATGACTTGATGAAGTTGTTGGAAGATAAAAAGGATGATAAAAAAGACGAAGACACCTCCGATTCAAAAAAGAAAAAAGGAAAGAAGGATGACAAAAAAGAAAAGGAGCCAGTAAAACCGATACAGTTTGATTGGGAAGATATGACCGAGCGTAAAACACGTTTGACCATCCATTCCTCAAACCTGGCAGATGCAGTTTTATCTAAAGATGGAGAGAAATTGTACTATTTGGCCCGATTTGAAAAAAACCTGAATCTATGGGAAACGGAACTTCGCACCAAGAAAACCAAAATGTTGATTTCCCTGAATGCCAAACGAGCTAGTCTGGAATGGGACAAAGAACGGGAAAATCTGTTTTTATTGAGCGATGGTAAAATCATGAAGGTCGATGTAAAAGCAGGAAAGACAGAAGCCGTAAAAATGAAATCCGAAATGCAGTTGGATACCAATGCCGAGCGTCAACATATGTTCGAGCATGTTTGGCTACGTACCAATGCAATTTTCTACCACTCCAATTTTCATGGAAAGGATTGGGAAATGCTTCGTAAGGAATACGAAAAATACATTCCACATTTGGGCAATTCCTATGAATTTGCTGAACTGGTTTCTGAACTTTTAGGCGAATTGAACGTAAGCCATGCCGGAGGTCGATACAACGGAAACATTCCCAATGGTGATGCTACTGCAAGTTTGGGAATATTTATGGACTATGACCATGAGGGTGATGGTATAAAGATTGCGGAAGTCATAAAGGGAGGTCCGCTTGATAAATCAGCCTTTTCGATTGCGCCAGGTACCATTATCGAAAAAATTAATGGAGAGACCATTTTAGCGGATAGCGATGTTGCCAAATACCTCAATCGATTGGCAGACCAGTTTACGTTACTGGATATCGTTGAACCAGTTACGGGAAAAAGAAAGCAAATCACGGTAAAACCTATCACACGCTCACAAGAAAATCGTCTATTGTACAAAAGATGGGTAAAACAAAACGAAAAAGAAGTAGAGGAGAAAAGTAATGGAAAATTGGGCTATGTGCATATTCCTGGCATGAGCGATGGTCCCTATCGCAATATCTACGAATACATGCTGGGCAAGTTTTTTTACAAAGAAGCGGTTATTGTGGATACCCGTTTTAATGGTGGTGGTGATTTGGTTGCGGATTTGGCGATGTTCTTTACGGGAGAACCTTTTATTACCTATGAAACGGAGGATAGACAGGTAGGAGGGGAGCCAACTTCAAGATGGACAAAGCCTACACTTGCTATTTTCAATGAATCCATGTATAGTGATGGACACTGCTTTGCAAGTGGTTATACCGACTTAAAGATTGGAAAAACGGTAGGAATGCCCGTACCGGGAACGTGCAGTTTTGCAGGTTGGGAACGCTTGCCCGATGGCGGAAGATGGGGTGTGGTACCCGTAAGTGCAAAGAACAAAGCAGGGGAGTGGATGGAAAACAACCAGACCGAGCCGATGATCAAGGTAAAGAATATGCCAGATGTCATCGATAAAGGGATTGACCAACAATTGGAACGTTCCATCGAAGAATTGTTGAAAGAAGTAAACTGAATCTAACGAAAGTTCAGTTTCAATCCCTTTTCGCAAAGTGAAATAATCTCTGCTATCCTTTTTTGGCGTGTTTCTTCACGTTTGGCATTGTTCAGCCAATAAAGATAGCTTTTGCGTTGTCCACGGGTAAACCCTTGAAAGTTTTCCCATGAGACCTTGTTCTTGTCAAAGGCGTTTTGCAAATCGTCGGGTATAACTCCGTTCTCAACATCATCCAAAGCGGTCCAAGAACCATTTTCTTTGGCAATCGCAATTGATTTTAAGCCACTTTTGTGCATTAGTTTAGCTTTGGTCAATCCCTTGATATGGTCTTTGTTGACCTTGCTCCAAACACTTTTTGGTTTTCGGGGGCAGAAGTATTGGCGCCTTTTGCCATCGCCCAAACTTTTTACGGTACTGTCTATCCAACCGTAACATAGTGCAACACGCACCGCTTCCTCCCATCGCATGCTGGGTTTGGGATGGTCCACCTTATAAAAGATAAGGTAAATACCTTCTTTATTGGGATGGTTTTCATGCAACCAATCCCGCCATTCCAAATCATTTTTAAAATAATATTCCTTAATGTCCATGTAGTGATTTAAAATAGTCAAATGCCCTTAGTAATCGTGAGCCGTACCAAGAGAAAAATTCTCCGTTGACCAACTTTACCGGAATGCCAAGTTGTTGTTCCAATTCCAGTTTATGTTCTTCTTTAAAGGGAAAAGGTTCTGAGGATAGCAGAATATAATCCAAAGCCTTATTTTTTAAGGTATCGAGTTCTATGACGGGATATCTGTCCTGTTCTGCAAAGGCATTGCTATATCCGTTAAGTGCCAACATATGGTCAATAAAAGTGCCTTTGCCAACTACCATCCAGGGATTTTGCCAAATAAAATAGGCTACCCTGTATTTTGATGCTGTTGAAATAGTGGATTCGAATTCCAATTTTTCAGCTAAAATATGCGTGCATAGCTCAGAAGCTTTTTCCGTATAATCGAACAGTTGCCCGTATTGGCGAATCATTTCCAAAGCTTCGGTCAAATAACCCACATCCGTAACATGTACGGGATATTCTTTTTCCAAGGCCTCCACGATTTCTTTACTATTCTCCTCTTTATTGCAAAGAATAATATCCGGTTTTAGGCTTTTGATTTTATCATAGTTGATGTTCTTGGTACCACCGACTACCGTCTTGGTTTTTCGAAGATAATCTGGATAGATACAAAATTTGGTAATACCGACCAATGATTCTTCTAACCCCAAATCAACCAATGTTTCTGTTTGGGAAGGGTTAAGGCAAACGATTCGCGACGCAGGTTTTGTTATATTCACCAAGCGCCCCATTTGGTCCGTTATTTCAAAGCTTCCCATAGCAAAACGATACTGATTACGTTGATTGTTATAATGGATTAAACGAGAAAACTTATAACCTTTCCGCTAAAATAGCAATCATGGTTTTGATGCCTTCCCTATAATTGCCCAACCTCAAATTTTCATTGGGGCTATGCTGATTGTTGTCACGGTTCACCGTAGGTACCGTCACCGCCGGAATACCCAACGTATTCACAAATGGTGAAATGGGAATGGAGCCCCCGCTCATGCGTATGCGAATGGGGTCTTCATCAAAAGCATTTTTGAGGGCCCGGGTCAGCCATAGCCCTACTTCGGAATCAAAATCGGTTCTAAAGGACTGGTATGAAACTTCGTGGGTCATCGTAGCGATTTTAGGATGCCGTAACCGTTCTTCCTTGGTCGGTTCCCTATCCAATACGTGGTATCCTTGTTTGGCTATATGTTTTTTGATTAAATCAATAAGACGGTTTGGGTCAGATTCCAAAACCAAACGCACATCGATTTCCGCTCTGGCCCATCCCGGAACAATGGTGCGCACTTTTTCATTGATCCAACCGGATTGCATGCCCCTAATGTTCAACGAAGGATATTGAATCGCTTCTTGATAATACCTGCCCACCTTATCGGTTTCGGCAATCTGAAGGCGCTCTTTTATCTGTGCTTCGTTATCGGGAACGGCCTTTAAGATGTTTTCGGTAGCCTGGTCGATGTCGATACCGTTATAAAAACCAGGAATGATAACCCGACCTTCATCATCTTTCATGGAAGCCAACAATTTAGAAAGTCGCAAGGCAGGATTTGGTGCATAATTCCCAAAATGTCCACTATGTTGTGGCACTACGGGGCCATAAGTCGTTAATTGTATCGTGGAAATCCCTCTGGCACCAAAGGTTAATGTAGGTTTGTTGGTAATGTGTCGGGGACCATCGAAGATAATGAGCATATCCGCTTTTAAAAGCTCGCTGTTATCCGTTACGGCTTTTGGAAGATGTGGTGAGCCCAGTTCCTCTTCAAAATCCATAATCACCTTAATGTTGTAGTTTGGATTGATTTTCAACGCTTTTGCTGCATCCAAAGCGGCAAGAAACATGGCGACCGGTCCTTTTGCATCGCTTGCGGCCCTTGCGAAAACACGCCAATCATCTTCATAGTTCTTGATGGTACTCCATGGAATTTCCTCCCATTCCCCGTTATCGTCCTTTTTTTTAAGCGCAGGTTTGTATGGACTTTCTTGAAACCAGCGGGTCGAGTCTACAGGTTGCCCATCGATTTGCAGATAAATGAGTACCGTTTTTTTGGCTTTTTTATGTTTTCGTTCGGCCAGTAACAACGGAACAGTTGCTGTTGGAATTCGGGTTGTGCTAAAATCTCTGGCACTAAAGGCATTTTCGCACCATTGCACATTTTTTTCGATATCTTCTGGATAAAAGGCATCGTTTGGAATGCTGAGCAATTCTTTTAAAGTTTCAAAAGAGCTTAACGTATACGCTTGAGCTGTACTATTTAAATTCTCTTGGCTTAGTTTCTGTGTAAAACCCGTTTTTGGAATTAATAATGTAAAGGCAGAAAAACATACTAAAATTGATGTAGAAAACTTCATGGGTTGGCATATTAAGTTGTTGCCTAAATTTAAGGATAGTAGGTTGATTTTACGAATTCTTACTTAGCATAAGTGCCGATGACCTTTTTTAAGCTGGCCTTTTCTATTGTTTTCTTACGCTTGCTTGCTACCAGTTGTATCTGTACTGAGCTTACCGAGGTAAACTAGCGGGAGCGAGGAGGAAGGAACGAAAGTAATTTACTATCCTTGTTGCTTAAGTAAGATGATAACATCCTTTAGAACGGAAACCACATTTTGTATCTCTCGGCGATCAAAAACACCTTCTTCCAAATAAAAAAGCATCTCAATACATGAATTAAGAATTATGGATAACTCTTCAGGTGAACCATAAGAATCCGTCATGTATTCAGAAAGTCTGTTCACTTTTATGTGATGGTCCTGCATGACACAAAAATAAATAAAATGTTTATAAATGTGGTAATTTATATGATGTAACATGAATATTTTTAAAATCTCAGCTTTGTTATCGTTAAAAGAATCTGATGGCAAAGCAAGAAGACGATACAAAAAGAGAATTGGACCTTAGAATTATGGCAATTGCCAAAAAGTTGGAAACCCTAAGAATAGAAAAGGGCTATTCAAGCTATGAAAATTTTGCCATTGAATTTGGTATATCCCGCATGCAGTACTGGCGTATGGAAAAGGGTACTAATTTTACTTTTTCCAGTTTCCTAAAGATATTGGATGCCCATGAGATGACACTTAACGAATTCTTTAAAGATATTTCCCTAAATCCATAAGATTAAAAAACCACGATAAAACTGCAGTGGTTCATCCTATGCTCACTCTTTCTCCGCTACCGCCATTATGCAACTGGTGGCTACAATAGTATCCAATTTGAAATTTACCAAAAAACTGAAATTATCAATCTCAACTTGCGATTTAAAAATACTAAAGTCATCGTACCCGAATATAGGTTTACTTACTCGGCACGCCACTAGTCAAAGACTAGCGGGAGCGGGGAGCGGGGGCCTTTATCACCAAAAAGAAGGTGCAAAAGCTGGCGGGATAGAACAAAAAACCACCCCAAAGGGTGGCTCTTATTTAGTTAATACTATTCTGGACAAAAGAATCTAAAATGTTCTTTATAATCTTATCTTCTTTGCCTCTGTCATTTATTTCACAATTGTAACTTGCAAGCACTAAAGAGTTTCCTCTCCGAAAAAACCAGTATTGCCAAGCTATTTCACCGTCCCTAAATTTTGAGTAGGCAAAACCATCTATCATTTCTATCTTAAAAGAGTCATAATCCTGTAAAAAATCCTCCAGCTCAACTCTTAAGTCTATTTGAACTTCATTTCCAACATAATAAATAGAGAACTGTAATGCCCCAAAGCCATTTTCAGCGTCATAAACAGATATTACATTATCTTCTTTTTCCCGAGTCCAATTGTCAGGGTAAAGGAATACAAATCCGAACTTATCGTCAGTATAACTTTTCATTAATTACTACCTTTTTTATAGTCATCAGGGTTATAATAAATAACTTTTCCTTTCTGTCCTGTCGCTCTCTCATATTGTGGCAGTTGCTTTTTACCCTTTGCTTTCCCTGTACTTGTGTTAGGCTTTATCTCAACTGGAGCACCACCAGGGGTAACTAAATCCCCCCGCTACCGCCAGTTTGCAACTGGTGGCTACAACAGTATATAATTTGGAATTGACCTAAAAAAACTGATAGTATCAATCTCGACTAACATCTTAAAATACAAAAGCCGTAGCAAGGCAGTCTACCCAAATATAGGTTTTCTTACTCAGTACGCCACTAGTCACAGACTAGCGGGAGCGGGGGGGTATGGAAAAAGGTACTAATTTTACCTTTGCCAGTTTCCTAAAGATATTGGATGCCCATGAGATGACACTTAACGAATTCTTTAAAGATATTTCCCTAAATCCATAAGATTAAAAAACCACGATAAAACTGCAGTGGTTCATCCTATGCTCACTCTTTCTCCGCTACCGCCATTATGCAACTGGTGGCTACAATAGTATCCAATTTGAAATTTACCAAAAAACTGAAATTATCAATCTCAACTTGCGATTTAAAAATACTAAAGTCATCGTACCCGAATATAGGTTTACTTACTCGGCACGCCACTAGTCACAGACTAGCGGGAGCGGGGGTTAAAGTACATTTTCAAAATAATCAAGCAGATTGATTCAGCATAAAGCTATATGCTATTTCGCTAAAAAGTTGTTCATAGTTCAAAATAGCCTTTTTCCCTATAAAAAATGATAAGGCATATATTTCACCTCTTACCATTACCAAATACTGTTCGACATTAATATCCCCGCTCTTTTGAATAGTTCGAGCATCCATTCCTTTCTGCTTTCTCTTGGATTGTCCTTAATGGCCTCTATAACTTTTTTGGAGGTATGTTTCTTAAAATCCCGAAGCAGGCTGCTAGGATTCCCAAGACTTGAACGGAAAATAAAATGTACATGGCTCGGCATAAAACAACAGGCAAAAAGTTCCATTCCCTTTTCTGCCCTACAAAATGTTATACTGTTCGCTAAAACGTTGAAGTACTCCTGTCGTGTAAATACATCAATCCAATGGACCGTAGCAAAGGAAACAAAGTATACACCGCTCGGATTGTAAAACTTATAGTTTCTGCTCATACTACAATAATACTCTATTGACCTTATTCAAAGGTTGCAGAGTTGATGTATGCCCGTTTTCAATGAACGGAACGCCAATTTCTCTGAAAAAATGGCATTTGCCTGTCGTTTTCTTACTCTTATCCGCCACTAGTCACAGACTAGCGGGAGCGGGGGTGGTTTCTTATTAAATGCTTTTAACAAATAACCCTATATCATCTTCCAAAGTATTGAAAAATTTAGGTTCATTCTCCAAAGTGATGTAAATATAAAAGTCATCCCCCGCTTGGATTGTTACATACTTATTTGTTAGATAACACCATACATTATTCCTTAGCACCAATTTTAATAAAATAAGCGCATCATCTAAATTCAGTACTTTGCCCTCCTTCAACGATTCATAAATTTCATCACTTCTATTATCGTAAGGGATATTCTCCGCCTTATCTAAATAATCATCAAATTTTTCTAGGCCAACTACCTTCAAATAAGAACTTTCTGTTTCATCAAGAACCTTTTTGACGATAGCAATATACTTTGCTTCCATATCCAAGTAATCATCAACAGTTAATAACTTACCATCAAAAATCTTGTCAATGTCGCTTACAGAAGTCCAGTCGTCCTTTATATACTTACCATCTTCTGTTTTGAATACTGGGTTATACTTAGAGATTTGGAATTTTTTCATTAGTCTCCTATTTTTTGGAAAAGTCCATCAAATGTACCTAATCTGTTTTTTTTACTTCCCAAGTCTTTTAAACTTTTGGCTGCCTTCCACACTCCTCCATTATGCCCATCCACATCGGGGCAACCTTACTTCGCCGACCATCGACGTGGCCAAGAAGATTGCCGATGCATTGGAAGTTTCCACGGATTCGCTAATCTACGGTTCGGACGAGCAGATTATAAACAACAAACTGAACGACGAGGAACTCTTACAATTGTTCAACAAGGTTCAGCAATTGAGTGATGAGGATGTCACCAGCGTAAAGGCCATGCTAAAGGCCTTCGTATTCCAAAAGGACATCCAAAAACAGCTGGCATAAAAAAACCACGATATTGCTACCGTGGCTTTCTGTAAAAATTATGTCATATCAAGAAATATCAATTCTCAAAGTCTTTAAGAGTGTCTGTATTTTTCGATAGTTGCTTTCCAAAGTCTCTATTTCCTGATTTTGCCAATTCTTCTTTGCAACCCACCTTAGTAAGCCATTTATTTCACTTAAATAAGCATTTAAAAAATCATTCATCGGAACCTCGGATGTTTTGACAACTGTTTCATCACCGGATAAAAAAGTTAGATTCAACATCCCTTCTTTGATATGGCCTACCTTAACGTTAAATGGCCCGTCCATAAATGAAAAGTCATCTTGGATGCTTTCATTTCTGAGTAGTCTAATTATGGTATCGCACCACCAATTTAAGATTACAACCAAAAAATCGTTCCAATCTTTGCTTGGAAAATAAAAGCTCGGGTAGTCTTTGAAATAAATTTCCCCAAAGATTTTATCTCCATCTTTCGTTATAGATGTGGTGTCTATTTTTATTCTCATAATTATTTCAAAGGATATGCGGTCTCAATGGTTTTTGTCGTTTTATTCACCCATATTTCAATTACTGTACCATCTTTAGCTTGACCAACTACTTTGATTCTATCTCCTTGCGTTTTTACCCTCTTTCCGTTACCGTAAGCTGTTTTAATCATGTTTTCAATTTGTTTAGGGCTTAAATTAGAAGCAAAAAGTGTTTTTATAGACGATGCTCTAGCACCACCTGCCACATGACCACTTAAAATATGCTTCATGTTTATCGTTAAGCTCTTTAACCCAGGTAAACCAATAGATTTTACTTGATTTAGCCTTGTAATTAATAACGATAGACCTTTCAAACCACTACCTACACCACCAATATAATCCAAAGGAGAGCTATAACTAGGAGGGGGTATTTCATAAGAAACAATAGACAATGGTGTTGCTTCAACCCTTGCTTCCTCCGCTCTTCCTTGAGATGTTTTACCTGTCTCTAAAGTAGCTAATTGATTTAAGATTTCGGCTCTCTTGTTAATCTCTGCCCAATAGGCTTCATTGGCTTTAGTCTCCTTACTTTTTTCCGTAACAACGGCTTCGTCCAGTATCGTTATGTGATTTTCTTCGCTATCCACATAATCATCATATAAATCTCCGGCATCGGTAGGGCAGGCAATCTGATTCCCGTTCGCATCATAACAATAACCGCCATCAGGGTCGAAGGAAACAATAGGATTATTGCCCATGGCAACATAAGGCGAATGAAATTGTTCGTATGGGTCGGTCGTAACGAACCGCCCGATGGTAGGGTCGTAGTGTCTTAGCTCGAACTCGTACATATTGTATCCGAGACTGTTATTGAGTTCTTGGCCTTGGTACTTGAACTTCTTGGCAAGGGAACTGCCCAACGGACTGACGTTTCCATTGTAGCCAGAATGTTTCATTCCAAAGGGATAATAATTGTTCTCCTCGATTATCTCGTTGGCAGGGTCTATACTCCCGTTGTTATCGGCATCTTGGTATGACAGTCGCACGTTCCCTAAATGGTCGGTATAATTATAGACATAGTCATACCCACCACTGCCATTAGGCGATACATAGCCCTCTGGATGGCTGAAGAACTGCAAGTTATCATTCTCGTACACATAGTTGCCCGCATATTCGGTGTAGGTACCATTGCTTGCGGTCTTTTCCAGTTTCATCCCTGCGGCATCATAAACATAGTTTATAACGCCACCACTGTTGAAGCTTACGCTGACCGGCAGGTTCAGGTGGTTATAGGTTATTCCCGTAATTCCTTTATTGGCATCGGATGTTAGGTGAGGAAGAACAAGGGGCTGAGCCAAGAAGATCTGGCCAGCCAATTGGGAACCAAAGGCCCCGCCATTGGCAGGTACGAACGGGACGGGATGAAGCCCAGTATCGATGTCGCCGCAAAGATTGCCAGTATTCTCGATGTCTCCCTCGATTGGTTGGTGGGCCATACCGATATGGAACTGGACAGCAGAATGCTCGAACGCATTCAGGAAGTTACCCAGATGAAGGACAAGGACAGGGAGCATGTCTTCGCAATGCTCGACGCTTTTATAAAACAGACCAAGTTGCAGAACGTGTTGCAATAAAAAACCACCCCGAAGGGTGGTTTAAGCATTAATCAATCCATTGGCTTTTCGACTTGCCCAAAAATTCAAAGTTTCCGTTTCGGATTTTATACTTGTAAATAGGGGGGATTTCAGCATCATGGGATTTACCTTCATCGGTTACATATCTTTCTGGGTATTCTTTGACCAAAGACGCATTGTTATAAAGGCCATTGCCCACACCGCCTGAATCGAATATGAATATTGGCAAGTCCGCACTTTTGACCATACCTATATATTCGGGCTTTTCTTTCGGGGTCTCACTTTCAGCAAAAGCATAATCAGGAAAAAGTTCCATTAAAAAAGGTTGTCTGCAAAGTGCTAAAAGAGTGTCAGAACCTACCTTAAAAAAACTTACATAATAGGATTGGTGTACGTTTTTGGGTGTTTCTTCAACTTTTTTAATAGGGTAATCATTTACGATTTCCTTGATTAAATCCGCCAATTCGCTATCTATTGAACCATAGCTGACAGGATTTTGTTTCTTCGCTATTGCCACTTCTTCCTTGTCTGCCTGACGTTCTTCCAAACTAGGACTTTCTTTGTTTTCTTTATTATCCTTGCATCCCGATAAGACAACGAGAAAGGATAACAACAAGATTAAATTTTTCATACTTACTGTGAGTTTAAAGTTCCAAAAAAGAACCTTCTATAGTCCCCTCCTGTATTTCTAATATACGATGTATTTCCATTCGTGTTGTTTATATTATATATGTTATTGGAGTTAGGGAAATAAACGTATTTCAACCCTGCGGCTTGACCATTCCTTCTAATCTGTCCCAACGTCTGGCTTCGGTCGCCAAACATAGAGCCTATTTCTTCGGCATTTGTAGATGGGATATTTGGATGCGAATGGATTCCAGCAACTAATTGCGATTGGTCGAATCTGCTTCCGCCAGGCGATAATGTTCGGTTTCCATATGAACCAACATTAAATTGGGTTTCTCCATCAATGTTTAATCTGTACAACGACCATTCCACATTTGAATTATTAGCTGCAAAATTGAAAACCTTAAACAAATCCGATTGGCTACCTTCTCCTCTTGTCGCATCTCTCAAGTTTTTCTCGCCATGATAAGAGTCCTGAGAAGTCTCCTTGACTTCGGCCAGCTCTGGCAATACAGACCTATCTCTTATTTTACCCGAAGAATCCCTATTGTTTACCTTACCATCTCCGTTGGTGTCGTTCTTAACAACTTCTCCATTTTCATTCTTGACCAATTCCCCATTCTCATCCGATGTTACGGAATAAAGTCTGTCAAATTTATCATCCGTTTCCTCTATCAAGGTTACGTTACCGTTTTGGTCAATACCATAATCGTCAAGAAGCCCTGAGGGGTCAACCCTAACAATCGGGTTGTTCTGTACGAAGTTGTATGGCGTTAACCAGTTTCTTTGTTCGGCCATCGGGTCGATGGAACTGAACCTGCCTATTGCGGGGTCGTAGTTCCTGAACTCCATTTCGTATAGGTCGATATCCAAGGCCTCCTCGAACTCCACGCCTTGGAATTTCCACTTCTTGGCAATCGAATTACCAAGGGAAGAAATCACCTCGTTATACCCCTTGTGCTTCATTCCCATGGGATAGTAGTTGTTCTCTTCGACTATCTCGTTTGCAGGGTCAATACTGCCGTTCCCGTCCGCATCGGTGTAAGAAAGGCGGATATTCCCCAAGTGGTCAGAATAATTGTAAACGTATTGGTATGATCCATTGTCGACCGAAACATAGCCTTCGGGGTGTGGGAAGAACTGAAGAACATCGTTATTGTAAACGTACCCGCCTGCGTAATCGACTTCCAGACCCGTGCTTGTAGTCTTCTTCAACTTGGTACCGTCCGCGGCATAAACATAGTCGATCGTACCGCTGTTGGTGCCTCCAACCGTTATCTTGGTCGGTTGGTTTATATAGTTGTATTCTATACTGGTAATGTTCTTATTGGCATCGGATGTTAGGTTGCCATTTTGGTCATACTCTACGTAAAAAAGCGGGTTTCGGCCACTTTTTTTGGTACATCGGAGCGGTAAAAATGTAAAAGA
>NZ_JAHCMU010000029.1 GCF_018449435.1 Flagellimonas sp. 389
TTTTGGTCATACTCTACGTAAAAAAGCGGGTTTCGGCCACTTTTTTTGGTACATCGGAGCGGTAAAAATGTAAAAGAACGTGCCTTAAAGATAGGTGGTATGGGAGGCTTTTCCTACTCTTTTCCTAACAAAGTGAGCAGGGTTTTTGTTTACATAAACATGGCTTGCTGAATGGGTTCCCGTTGGGATTGCCCAAGCTATCTTTACATAATGCGCTCTTATGGTACTCTGTGCAGGTAGCCATAAGCACACTATGTAAAATAGCCGCTACGGCCAGCGGCTTTACAACAATGAACTACCTTTAATTAAAAATATCTCATGGAGACAGGTTTGTTAATATCCATCCTGGGAGCGGTCTCGGCAATAATCGTTTCTCTTGTGGGGGCATGGTTGGCCAACAGGAACAGTATTTCCCTTCAGACAAGGAAGTTGAAGGAACAGCACTATACGTTGTACATTGAGGCACTACATTATCTGATCGCCGACAACAACAATGAGAACATTGGCAAGTATGTATTTGCTAGGGACAGGCTTTTCTTGATAGCCAACGAGGATGTAATAAAGAAGATGATAGCTTTTGAGGAGAACACCAATAAAAAAGTTGACCAAAGATTGCACGATACGCTTTTGACGGATTTGGTAAAATCCATCAGGAAAGATTTAAGGTTAAAGGACAAAAACTTTCCCCACATCTATTTCAAGACCAATAAAAAATCGAGCACTTCATAGGTTTGTTCTGGTAAGATTGGGACAGGTGGATGCTTGGTCGAACCGATGGACATAGGCGCCCTTTCCCGATGTCAGCGGACAAGGTTTCCCCATGAGCGTTTTTAAAGGTGGCTAACTGCGGCAGATCTCAGCGGGGGCGTTCGCCAGCTTTAAAAATGATAGACCTAGCGGCGATTGAGCGTCCCGCAAGAGTAAGAAGTTTGTGGCCACAAGCTCACATCTCGAAGTAGGTGTTTTTTCATTGGTTTGTCATGACACGCACACATCTTGATATTGGTAATTTTCTAGTTTAACGGACAAGCCAATTCATCGTGTCTTTCGGTGGCCATATTCTGCCAAATCCGTAATGAATGATTTGGTTTCTTCCGTAAACTCATCGAACACGGCACTCAATCTATTGTAAGCATCTTTAATCAGTTTTTTATCAGTTTCCGACCGCCTTTCCATGGTCACTATTTCCAATTTTGTACTATGGTATTTCCTTATTTTTTTCTTCAGTTTGTCCATTGCAATGGAAAGGTCGGGATGATATATCTTGACCAAGCACTCCAATTTGTTCTGTTGGAAGGAGAGGCTTATTTCCCGTTTCTCATTTGGGTTCAGGAGCTTGAATATTCCAGCTATGTCCTCCTGCATCATCTGTTCAATGTTACTGATACAGTTTATTATATCGTCCAGTTTCTCGAACACATATTTCTTTCTTTCGCTCTTGGATTTGAAGTGGTAACTGATAAAATGACCGACCGCACCAGATACTATGGCTATTCCTCCACCAACGATTATAGGGATTATGCTACTGTCCATTTATTGGGATTTTCCTAAATATAGATAAAGCCGTTCGGTTTTGAGCGCGGGGATGGCGGCAATTTTACATAGCGTTATTATGCGCCCCCGCCTTTCCGGGGGAGCGCAGCGATAGCATAATGCAACGTTATGTAAACATTGCTTTGGGCAGGTTTTTATGCAATAGCTTTCCCGTTGGCGTGGCTCTTTGGCTTTTTGGCGGCGCGATTGAGCGGTACGCACAAATATCCGCCTGCGGGATTTTTGAGTGCCGTGAGTGGCTGTTGCGCCGGAACGCCAAAACAGGCAATGTGCCACAAGTGCGCTGGCGCATAAAAATCTGCGGAAGTGTGGCGTGCGGAAGGGTAAAAAGGACAGGGCGAGCCGTGAGGTACGAGCGGCGTGGGCTTTTTGCCCTGGGGACTTTTCAGTTTATCGGATGGAAGTTATCCACGATGTCATGTAGGTTTTCAATATCATTTTGTAAATACTTTTCGGTGGAACTGATGTAGCGATGCCCCGCCATGATCTGGACTTTTCTAAGACTGTGGCTTTTTAGCCAGTTGATGATGATACTTGTCCTAAGTGAAGAACAGCCTTTTATCTTTTGGTTGTTCTCTTTCATGGCCTTCAATATCCTACTGGTGATGCTGTGCATCTGGTCGATACTGCCGAAGAACAGTTTTTCGGGGTTGTTGCCTCTGTCCTTTTGCGATAGGTAGGGTCGGGCTTCTTCCACATATTGCACCAGTTCCATCATTTGGCAAGGTTGTAGTTTCAAGGTACGTGCATTGCTCCTTCGGGTACTTGGAACATCCACTTTTCCCTTTTTCAGTTGTAGGTGTTCCTCTTGCATGTGGTGCAGCTCCATTGTGGTAACGCCTTGGAATACCATCAGCCCAATGACAACTTTATCCCTTAGTTTGCTTGCCTTAAAGAACGTGTCGTGATGCCCTGTTGGATAACTGTAATAAAGATTTTCCAGTTCTTCCGCTTCCAATAGTTCACCGATGGCCTTGGTACGTGTTCCCCGTATGGTCATATCGGTGGCGGGGTTCTCCATGGCAATATTTTCCTCGATCAGATGATCGTGGTAGAGCTTTATCGCCCGAAGCTCATTGTTGATGGATTGTCGTTCATAGCCCTTTTCCGTTTGTAGGTGCTTGGTGTATTGCAGTATCTGGGGGTAGGTCATCCCGCTTTCTTCGATGCCCTGATTTTTGAGCCAACTCTGTAGCCGCCTGATCCGTAACAGGTGTACCCTGATGGTGCTTTCGCTGTAACGGTTCTGCAATAAATATTCTCTAAAGTCCATATCATATTAATTATTTCTTGGCATTGCCAAGTGGGTATATACTTGGGTGCTTTCCAATGAGCTATGTCCAAGGAAGCGGCTGACCGTTTCGATGGCGACCCCATTTTCGAGTAAGTGGGTAGCTATGCTGTGCCGCATCTTGTGTGGTGTTATCCTTCGCTCCATCAGTTCGGGGTTGCCCGTGGCCCTGATGATGGCACGCAGGCGCAACTTAAAACTCTGGCCTCCCATCCGTCCGCCCTGTTGGTTCACAAAAAGGGCATCGGTTTCACTTGCTTTGTAAAATATCGGGCGACCGTCATAAATGTATTCTTCGAGGATTTCCATGTTGTGGTCATTCATTGGCACATGGCGTTCCCTACCATTTTTTGTCCAACGTGCCAGTATGCGGTTACGGCCAAAGAGCACATCGCCCAGGTTCAGGTGTACCGCTTCGTTTCTTCTAAGCCCACAGCTATAAAGTACGGTCAGCATTGCTTTGTCCCGTAGGCACATATGGCGCATCACATAACTGTGTTCGGCGGCCTCGAACATTTCCTTGATCTCCTCTTGGCTCACGATGTCGGTATGGTCGAGTTTTTCCAGCTTTTCCAATCTCAGGTGGATGGGCAACGGTTTGGCGTTGTGCTTTTTCAGGTATTCGTTGAACCGCTTGATGGCACTGATATGGCTGTTGAGACTGGCATTGCTGAGTGCACCGCCATAGCTTTCATTGGGGCGTTGCTTTAGGTATTCGTAATACTCGGTCACGTCCCTTCTCATTATGGTATTTAATTCGGAGTGTCCGCGGCACTCCAACCAATGGAAGAACTCCCGCAAGTGGATGGGCGAGTATTTGACCGTGGTCTTTCCATAGCCAAGGATTTCCAACCACTCCTTGAAGGAGAGCAGGAACGCTTTATAGGTACGGTTATGTAATGGTAATTTTTGCATGGCCCTTGATGTTTTTTATGGTTTTGTGGAACAGAGGGGCTAACTGGCTCGTTTCCTTGGGGTTGTCCGTTCCACTTTGGCAGTGGAACGCTTTGGAACGGTGGAACAGCCCGATTCCGATAGTCCTGTATGTATCTTGTCAAGGCAAGTCCTTAGGGCTTGGGCTATGGCAGCTTCCAACTCCCTGTACTCGTCGGGGTCGGTAACTTCATAGCGCACAAGGCTATCTCCCTTCTTTCTCACTTTTTTGATGTGGTTGCTTTCCAACAATTGTTTGTGGTAACGCCATTGGGTCGTTTTCTTGACCTTCAGTTTTCGGCGCATTTCAAGGGCGGTAAAACGTGTGCCGTGCTTTTTGAGTTCCTCAAGGTAGTTCCTACAAGCCCCCGTGATGATGTCGGATTTGCGGAGCAGCACATCAATGATAAGTTCGTTGGCCTCCTTAATATCTTCGATGGCGGTTTCAATAAATTCCTCGCCCGTTTGTTGGTCGTATTTCTTTTCTCGCTGCATTTGCTTGTAAAAAGTGATGGCCTCAATAAATTGTAGGTAATGGCTGTTCGTCCTTCTCGGTTTAAAGACGGATTCGGGCAGCTCCAAAAACTCGGCGTAGGGGTTGATCACTTTCACGGGCCTTAATGTCCGCTGCACGTTGCACAACAAATTCGCAGCTTCGATTTGTTCTTGTTCGTCAAGTTTCCCCGCACTTGCCAACCGCTGGTAATCCATGATGCGTTTGTCCTGTTCGGCACTTTCGTCGATGTAGAGCAAGAAGCTTCGGTTGCTGTTGTCCTCGTAAATACTTTCTTGGGTGGTACAGCCTGCCACCGATACAGGCCCTTCGACCGTTAGATGGATGGTCTTGGTCGTTCCCTTTGCATCCTTGTGGACGACGGTCTTTGTGATGCGCTTTTTGCTTTGGAGTTCACGAAGTGGATAAAGCACTGATTCCGCCCCGTCCAAGTCCTCGATGAGTATAAGCTTATGTTGAAGTTCGGTACGGTTGAAGTAGTAAAAGGCGTTGGCACTTAAAACAGTGATCTCAACTTTGTCCTCCTGCGGTATGAGTTCGGCCACTTTCGATTGTAGGTGCGTTTTTCCAACGCCACTACTACCGAGGCTGATGCAGTGCAAGGGATTGTTGGTCTTGCGTGAAGTGAATATCAGGTACATGAGCAATCTGTTGGTGTGTTCCCCGATCACGCCCGATCTGCCGATCAGATCGTTGGTCTTTTCCAACAGGTTCTTTTTCTTTAGGAAGGTTTCCGCTTGTTTGGCCTCTCTAGCGGTCATTTCCTTTATGGTGGGTGCAGCCGTTTGCTGCTCCAAGAGCAGGTAGCGGTAATTTTCCAGTTCCCTTGTCAGTTCCTGAAGGGTGCGCCTTACGATGGTGGTTCCTATCTCCAACCGTTCGGCGGTTTTCCGCACCAGCCTTTCGGTCTGGTTGTCGTTGTACAGGTCTATGCTGTGCCTGATGATGTTGTGGGCATTTGGTTTCTGAACGCTAAGCGTTATTCGTAAGGTTTCGAGTTTGTTCGTTTTCAGCCCTCCGAGGATATGGATCTCTAGGTATTCGGTTCTGTACTCGTAGCTGTTCGGGTTGGTAACGTCAAGATTGTTCATAAAAACTTTTTTAACCTTTTACGGTCAAAATTAATCTTATCAAACAAATTATACAAGTCGTATCGTATTTCTTTTGGTCGATTAAGGTTCGTATATTTGCCCTGAACCGTAATTTACGGGCATTTATAACCGTTTAAGTATAATTCTATGTTGTCATTCGGCAAGCGCATCGCTTCTTTGAGGAAGGAGCTTAAAATGTCCCAGACAGATCTGGCCAATCAGCTAAATACTTCCGTGAGCGTTATTTCACGTTACGAGCGGGACGAGATGACGCCTTCCGTGGATACGGCCAAAAAACTGGCGCAGCTCTTAAATACTTCCGTCGGGTACTTGCTCGGCGAGAACGATAATGCGGGTCTTTTCAAAAGCCCAGAGATGCTAAAACGGTTTCAGGATATTTCGGAATTTGACGAAGAGGACAGAAGGTACATCCTTTATACCCTCGATGCGCTCATCAAGAACGTGAAGCTAAAGTCCATAGCATAAAAAACCACTCCGGCTGTGCAGACCAAAAACCCACTAAGTGAAAAATTTATAGAGGATTTAGGTTTGATTCATATTGAAATTGAAAAACTTAAAAAAAAGAAAATTGGGACATACATTTATTTTTTAAGTTTTATTGGAATAGGATGTATCCTGGTTTATATAGAAAAAGATTTTATCCAAGAACTTGACCTCAGTAAGTCTAGTCCCTATCTGAAATATTCTGAATTTGCAATATCTTTTATGGTTATTTTGACTGGTTTTATCTTATTCCATTTTGCCTTTAAAAGGTTAATAAAATATCGGGAGAAGAAAAAAGAAGTAAAATCGAGGAAAGCTAAAATAGATGCAGTCCTCGACAAACATCAAATTAAATACAGTTGCAACATCGTATTTGGGGAAAAATATCACGGAATACAAGATATTATTGTAGAATTAAAAAGTAATAGTGACCTGTTGAAAGATTCAAAAGCCACTTACCAAATTTAATTTTTTTCCGATTTCAAGATTTTTTTAAGTGCTTTATTAAGTCCCGTAGAATCCAATCCAGGCTCCATTTTTGGATGATACAATAACCTAATAAGGTCCCGATCTAGTCGTGAGTATTCACTTGTTCTGATTTCTTGTTCAGATTTGTTTTTATAAAAAATACTATTCGCATATTTTTTTGAATCAAAAGCCAAACCTAGGCTTTGGGCCAACTCTTCTAGAATTGTGGATTCTTGAACATTGAATGCTTCTTCGGTACTAACAAAGATTAAGGCCTTATTGATTATGTGGGTGTCTGTGGCATATTGTGAATACGCATAGCCCGAGATTTCATAATCAATACCATCAGTAAGTATTTCATAAAATTGTGGGGCTAATTCCGCAACCCTCGCTTTTTTACATAAATAAAGAACTGCATTGCTATTTGAAAGGTTATTGGTAAGTTTTATTTTAAATCCATCAGTTGCTAAATCATTAATTTTATTAATGGCTTTTTTTATAACTGACATTTGGGACTTTAGTTCTTTTTCTTTCACAACATAAAGCGACATTGGCTTTTCCCATTTTATTGTCTTTTGAGAATTATCGTAATATTCCGATTGCAAAGCAATCTCTTTAAAATAGTCTATTAATTCCTTTTCATATGCAGTTGGGGTATAACTGACTTTTCTTGCTTCTCTTACATAGTAAAAAAGTAATGGCGCTATAACTAAGACAACGATAGCTACGAAAAAAGACCGTCTATGAAGTATTCTTTTGAATATCATAAAAATATCTATGTAGATTATTTTGGTATTCTTTTAAAAGTTTACTTAGTAATGAAACTTAAAAACGATAGGGGCTTCTGAAAGCCCCTATTGTTTAAACATACAATATATATTTAGATTAATTCGAAGTGTTCTTTATATTTCTGATGTGTGGTCTTACCCAAACCTTTTTACCGCTTTTTAATGTCCTAAAATGACCTCTTACATTCACAGGCCTTGTGCTGTTTATTTGCACTGGTGCTTTGAGTTCAGTATTGACCCTAGATGATGAACTGGTTGTTCCTCTCGAACCAAAGCTGCTTCGACTTGTTTTGCGCCCTCCCCACATTTTAAGTCCTTTGAGGCCGAACTCTGGTATTTTATTTTTAGGGTGAAGACCTTCTGCCATTATTACAAGTGCTTTCCTGTTATCCCGTTTTTCTAATGTGGTCTGGTCAATCTGAGTACCGCCCATATCTACTGTGCTGAGATCGGTTTCTTCAACGTCAGAATCATTGTCAACAACTTGTATGCGTTGATCCCCATCTATAACTTCCGAAGTATCTTCGGAAAAAAGAGTAAATGAATCTTCGGGATCAATGTTGGAAAATGCTTCGCCGTCCTCAACTCTATTTTCCCCAAAAAGATTCTGAATCATATAATCCGCTGTTTCTGCGTCGAATCCATCTTGTTCTCCAAACTGTTCGTAAAGAGATTGGGCACTATCTCCTTCTTCTGCTGTGTAAGAAACATTCCCATTTTCGTCAACAGTACGTATCCAAAATCTACCATCTATCTCTAAATTGGTCATTGGATTGTTACCAACAAACGCATATGGAGATAAACTAGAGTAATCTTCGGCTAATTCGTCAATACCGAACCATCTTCCCAAAGCAGGATCGTAGTTTCTTGCTCCATAATCGTACATATCCAGTCCCATTTCATCTTGAAGCTCTTTACCGTTATACTTCCACTTCTGCGCCACATCGTTGCCGAGTGCGGTATCGCCGCCAGAATTGTAGCCCTTATGCTTTAAACCAAAGGGGTAGTAATTGTTCTCCTCTATGATCGTGGGCTGCCCCGGATTGCTGGGGTCTTCCGTATAAGATACCCTTACGTTTCCAAGATGGTCTAAATACTGGTAAACGTACCGATACCCATTGTTCTCCACGTTCACGTACCCCTCGGGGTGGCTGAAGAACTGCAGGCTTGTGGACGTGGCATTTCCCGAATAGACGTGGTTGCCCGCGTATTCGGTCACGGCGCCCGTGCTTACTTCCTTCCTGAGCTTTGCGCCCGTGGCATCATAAACATAATCAATGGTACCCGCATTGCTGCCCGTTACGGTAACTTTTGTTGGAAGGTTCAGATGGTTATATTCTATTGAACTTATCCCCTTATTAAGGTCGGATGTCATGTTCCCGTT